>NZ_JBLZOF010000001.1:0-1306146 GCF_049199085.1 Ochrobactrum sp. EDr1-4 | reverse complement strand
CAGGATCAAACTCTCAAGTTGAAAATTTGATAATTGGCTATTTTGGTCAAAGCATTCTTCGTTGCCGAAAAACACTCAGAACCGTGGTCACGCTCAAATTTGACGAGAACATATTTACACACCAACTTTAATCTCAAAGGCCGAAGCCTAAGATCAAAGCCAGGTAACATATTCTATCAAGAAACGTGTCCGCCAAAGTTCTGTTCGAATATTCCAAATCTCTTTCAAGACCCGAAACATTCAGCAGACAATGCCGCCCACGTTTCTCTTTCTTCTGTATAAAATTATCAAAGAACAGACAGTTTAAAACCGTCGAAAACTAAACCCGCTTAACTCCGCTCAACAATCTCAATCATCAGAACCATTCGGCCCAACTCTCAATCTCGTCTCGCTCCGTCGCTGCGGTGCCGGGTATCTAGTCTACATCGTAAACCGTGTCAACCCATTTTTTTCAAGAAATTCACAGCCTTACAAACCGTTCCTTCCTCAACACATCAACAAGACTTCCATCTTACCAATGCCGCCCAACTAACCACTCTCAACATCTCTGTCAATCGCTCTCGCTGAACTACAAGGACGAGGCAACATGCCGCTAGCAGCGTCGCCGCCCTCGTTGGAAGCCATATAGACCCCAACAAACAATTCTGTCAACGCGTATTCGTTCGTTTTTTGAATCTTTTTTGACAATTTTCCTTGTTTGACAGGTTTTCCACTATCTCCGCTTATATAAGCAAGGGCAAAACCAATTGAATAACGCCGGCAAGAGCCACAAACCGGCCTCATTATCCCATTAGCGTCGGCGCACATTATAAAGCGCAGCTCGAACTGCTGTGAATAACGTATATGAGCCCACTTATCGTTGACTTACTGTGTTGCGGCTGACAAAACTCAACAGCCTGCTTGAGGGACTTCCATAATAAGGGAAGACGCCATGTGTCGGATTGCAGCAATGCTGCTTTCTGGAAATGATGTTCATGCACTTATATATGCGTGCATCCAGATTTGAAGAAGGACCTGCACCCGCAGCATGAAAGATTTGGGGCCACACAATGTGAATCCGGGTGACGAACCTCCGCTTACAGTGGGCGGTCGACGTCGCCCGCCTGATCGGCGTGAGGTATCAGCGCGCTGGCTCGTAGGTACATTTCTGACAGGTGTCACATCTTGTATGCTTATCGGCGTCGCATTGTTTGCAGCGCTCGACGGTCGTGAACAATTGGCCACGCCGCCAGAAATCCTAGCACGCGCCGATATGCCTGGCGTTACCAATGATACGAATGCCACCAAGGGTTCGCGTCTTGTAAGTACGATTTCCAAACAGAAGGCGAATGACCGCCGCCACTTTGAACTTTCAACTATGCAAAAGGTGGGTGAACGCGAAGTCATCCGCACGCGGCCTTTTGAACTCGTGAGCATGTCACTCGCCGTCGATCATCCCACAAACCGGAAATATCCCGCTTTCAATGCGATGACCGTTTTCTCCGAAGGGCCCGCAGCACCGCAGCCGACGGATACCGGCCAGATTTATGGTGCAAAGGTTGAGAGCGAGGTTAGCCTGCGCGTAGCAGATTTCCCACTTAATAGTGCGAGCTTTGACCCTTCGAATGATCTGACGGTTGATGAAGTGGAAAAGGTCGTTCGTGATACCGGTGTTTTGCTCACCGACGGCGATGTTCAAGTTGCTTCTCTACACTATGTCGATCCGGCACGTTTTGGAGGCGTTGACTCCTCTTTCGCACTGAGTCCAGCCCTTGGCGTGAAAATCACGCAGGAAAATGTGACTGTCGCCCAGCGCGCTGACGACGAAGAAGCCACTGACGGATTTTCTGAAGAGCTAATTCCCTTCCGCCAAACGATGGATATCAATCAGGCTTTGCAGAGTGCCGGTTACACGGACGACGATGCTTCGAATATGGCTGACGCTATTACGAAGCTGCTCAATTCGCCTCGTCTGAAAGAAGGAAGCGTGCTGCGTGTCGGCACCGAGACGCATAATGGCGAAGATAAAGTCGTTCGAGCGAGTGTATATCACCGCACGACACACCTGGTAACGGTTTCACTCAACGACCGTAATCAGTATGTGCCATCCGATCAGCCCGAAGAAACGCCGCTTCTTGCTTCTGCATTTGATGGCGATGCTCCGCCAACTGCGATTCGCGGCAATCTTCCGAGTGTCTATGATGGGATCAGCCGTGCAGCACTTGCTTATGGCATGACGGAAACCATGCGCGAGCAGCTCGTAAAGATGCTGGCGTCCGATGTTGATCTACAAGCACGCCTCTCGCAGAGCGACAAGATCGATGCTTTCTTCTCGCTGCCTGATGACCCCGAAAAACCGGACGGCGATTCACAGCTTCTTTATGTAGCCGCCAATTTCAGCGGGACGACGCGAAAGTTCTATCGCTATCAGGCCCCGGATGGCAGCGTTGATTATTTCAACGAAGATGGAAAAAGCGCGAAGCAATTCCTGCTGCGCAATCCAGTGCCAAATGGCGTGTTCCGCTCACCATTTGGAATGCGCCGCCATCCAATTCTCGGTTATAGCCGTATGCACACCGGCGTTGACTGGGCTGCCCCTCGCGGGACCCCAATCATCGCATCCGGTAACGGTGTCGTTGAAAAAGCTGGTTGGACAAACGGCTATGGCAACCAAACCTTGCTTCGTCATGCGAATGGTTATGTCAGCAGCTATAGTCACCAGAATGCAATTGCGCGCGGCGTAACCGCTGGCTCACGCGTGCGCCAAGGGCAAGTTATCGGTTACGTTGGATCGACTGGTCTCTCAACCGGACCACACTTGCACTACGAGCTCATCGTCAATGGCACCAAGGTTGACCCGCTTCGCATTCGTTTGCCGGATAATAAAGCGCTGAAAGGCAAAGAACTTGAGGCCTTTAATCAGGAGCGCGAGCGCATTGATACGCTGCTGAACACAGATGATGCCGGCACTAAGCTTGCATCGACAGGAACCACGAAGAGCTAATTAGTCAGCCCGTTTAACAAGATCAATATAAAACACCCGGAAATCGCTACTGATTTCCGGGTGTTTTTCTTTTTAGCAGATGATCTTCAACCGTGCTTATTCCGTAAACTCAACAGTTACGCCCGCTTTGACGAGCTTCGCTAATTCTTCCGCATCCCAATTCGTCAAACGCACACAACCATGACTTGATGTCTTGCCAATGCGTGAAGGTTCGGGAGTTCCGTGAATCCCGTAAGTCGGCTTTGACAGTGCTATCCAGACTGTGCCAACCGGTCCGTTTGGACCCGGTGGAATAGTCAGCACCTTATCATTAGCACCCTGCTTGAAATTGATTTTCGGATTGTATGTGTAATTCGGGTTAATCGCGATGCGCTGCACCTGCACGATCCCCGAAGGCGATGGCGTATCAGAAGAACCAATTGTTGAAGGGTAAGCGACCACGAGCTTGCCATTTTCATCATAGCCCCGGACCTGCTTGCGACCTTTATCGGCGATGATGCGTGCAACCTTTGCACGGACAGGCTTGCCAAGGCTTGGCACCCTCACAATGGAGCCCGGCTGATTAAAATTTACACCGGGATTGATCTCTTTGAGATAGGCCTCATCGATATGAAACTTTTCACCAAGCATTTCGGTTACCGACGTATAGGCCATAGCCGGTAGCTGCGCCTTATGAGCATAATCATCCGGGATCGAAGCCACATATTGACGGCCGACATCTTCATTGGTGATGGTATATTCTGTGAAAGCCGGACCGCCTGTTGCCTGCAACTCGGCCTCAATTGAAGCTTCATCGGTTGGGTTGAGGAACTTGCCCGTCATTTCGCTATAGGCCGCAGCAGCCTTATCGACATTAGAGCCTGAACGACCATCAATCACGCCCGGCGAAGCACCTGCCCGATCAAGCAAAACCTGATAGGCAGCAATCTTCTGTTTTGCACCCTGCCCTTTCGGCATTTCAATGGCGGGCGTCATATCATCGGCATTGGGCACAGCATGTGGCTGTGTCGATGGCTGTTGATAGCCCGGATCGCGATTGATGCTTGCAGTCGGTGATTCCGTATCTGGATATTCCGTACCCGCCGGTGGCAGCTCGGAGCGCTGAACCTGTCCGTCGCGATTATAGTCATAAGCAGGCGCTGATGGTGCTTCCGGGTAATAATTCGGATCTTCTGGCACATTGCCGAACCCATCAGAAGGCGCACCGCCGCCTACCGGACCGCCAGACCAGCCATCATCTTGCTGATTACCACCAGCATAACGGCCAGAATCGCGCGGGTCTTCAATATTGAGAACGCGTCCGCGACGATCAATCGTGACCTGCCGACCATATTCGTCCGTATAAACACGCACACCGCGATCGCGACCACGATCATTATTTCGATCATGTCCCCAATCGAAGAGCTGTGCCAGTTGCACGGGTTGCGAAACGTGGGGGGTCGCATCGCGCTCATCCGCAAAGGCTGAACCACCTGCTGCAAGAATGATTGCAGAACCGAACAAACCGAAGCGAAGCATGTTTAAGAGATGCGACATACAAGAAACCCTGAATTACCTTACATAAGGGATGCAACTATATGGTTAACAATTAATTACTCAATAACAGCAAATGCCAGATGAACTGGACATGAAGATGGCCTTCTAAAGCGATGCTTTATAAAAAAAGCGCCGCAATCGAATGATTGCGGCGCTTAATGGATAATATTGATAAGGCCTTATGCCTTTTCGTCCTCTTTCACAGGCTCGCCTTCACCCATCACGCGGATGGGACGGAAGTTAAGCCGATCCGAGCCGGGCAAAATCTTGACAATCGAACCATCAAGAATATCCCCCAGCAGAATGCGTTCGGCCAGAGGGTCTTGAACTTCCTTCTGGATAACGCGCTTCAACGGGCGCGCACCATAAGCCGGATCATAACCCTTGTTAGCCAACCATTCACGGGAATCGTCTTCAAGTTCCAGCGTGATCTTGCGATCATGCAACAGAGCCTGCAAACGCTTCATCTGAATGTCGACAATCGAACCCATATCCTCACGACGCAACCGATGGAACAGGATGATTTCATCCACACGATTGAGGAATTCCGGACGGAACGAAGCCCGCACGACACCCATCACTTCATCACGAACACTTTCAACGTCTTCATTCTCGCCAAGATTGACGAGATATTCAGCGCCAAGGTTCGAGGTCATGATGATCAGCGTATTGCGGAAATCAACCGTTCGACCCTGACCATCCGTCAGACGACCATCATCAAGAACCTGAAGCAACACGTTGAACACATCAGGATGCGCCTTTTCGATCTCATCGAACAGGATCACCTGATATGGCCTGCGCCGCACAGATTCCGTCAGAACACCGCCTTCTTCATAGCCGACATAGCCGGGAGGTGCGCCAATCAGCCGGCTCACAGAATGCTTTTCCATGAATTCCGACATATCAATACGCACCATAGCCGTGTCGTCCTGAAACAGGAACGAAGCCAAAGCCTTGGTCAACTCAGTTTTGCCCACACCGGTTGGTCCAAGGAAAATGAACGAGCCGATTGGCCGGTTCGGATCCTGAAGACCTGCGCGTGCACGGCGAACAGCTTTTGAAACAGCCTGAACCGCTTCACCCTGTCCGACAACGCGTTTGCCGATTTCGTCTTCCATGCGCAAAAGCTTTTCGCGTTCGCCTTCCAGCATCCGTTCAACAGGAATACCTGTCCAGCGCGCAACGATCTGCCCGACATGTTCCGGCGTCACGGTTTCCTCAAGCAGCGAGCCTTTGTTCTCGCTGCTTTCAGCATCGACAAGTTGTTTTTCAAGCTGCGGAATTGTGCCATAGGCCAATTCACCAGCCTTCTGGAATTCACCGCTGCGCTGAGCAGTCGCCAAAGCATTGCGTGCTTCTTCAAGCTGACGCTTCAAATCTGCCGCAAGCCCAAGCTTCTGCTTTTCCGCCTGCCATTTCGCTGTCAGTTCCGCTGATTCCTCTTCCAGATCAGTCAGTTCTTTTTCGAGACGCTGCAAACGATCAATAGAAGCCGTATCGGTTTCGACCTTCAGTGCTTCGCGCTCAATCTTGAGCTGCATCGCACGACGATCGATCTCGTCCAACTCTTCCGGCTTTGAATCAACCTGCATACGCAGACGCGATGCAGCTTCATCGACAAGATCAATAGCCTTATCTGGCAGGAAACGATCCGTAATATAGCGGTTCGAAAGCGTTGCTGCCGCAACAAGTGCCGAGTCGGAAATACGAACCTTATGGTGCTGTTCATACTTTTCCTTCAAACCACGAAGGATCGAGATCGTATCTTCAACAGTCGGCTCATCAACAAATACTGGCTGGAAACGACGCGCAAGCGCCGCGTCCTTCTCAACATATTTGCGATATTCCTCGAGTGTGGTAGCACCTACGCAGTGCAACTCACCACGAGCCAATGCAGGCTTAAGCAGGTTCGATGCATCCATCGCACCGTCAGACTTGCCTGCACCCACAAGCGTGTGCATTTCATCAATGAACAGGATGATCTGGCCCGCAGCAGTCTGCGTTTCCGAAAGCACGGCCTTCAGACGCTCTTCAAACTCACCACGATATTTCGCGCCAGCGATCAACGCACCCATATCGAGCGCCATCAACTGCTTGTCTTTCAGTGATTCCGGCACGTCACCATTGACGATGCGCAGGGCAAGACCTTCGGCAATTGCTGTTTTACCAACGCCAGGTTCACCAATCAGCACCGGATTGTTTTTGGTGCGACGCGACAAAACCTGAATGGTGCGACGAATTTCTTCATCACGGCCAATCACCGGATCAAGCTTGCCCGCACGTGCATCTTCCGTCAGATCGCGCGCATATTTTTTCAGCGCATCGTAATTGCTTTCAGCAGAAGCGGAATCGGCTGTGCGGCCTTTACGCATGTCATTGATAACCTTGTTGAGCGCGGTCGGTGTCACACCGGCAGCAGCCAGAATTTCAGACGTTTTTGCAGACTTTTCGATAGCAAGTGCTGTGAGCAAACGCTCAACCGTGACAAAACTGTCGCCAGCCTTGCTTGCCAGCTCTTCAGCAAGGGTAAAAACCTTTGCCAATGGCTGAGCCAAATAAAGCTGATCGTTACCGCCGCTTACTTTTGGCAGTTTTTCGAGCGCTATCTGCAAACCCATACGCACATCAGTGATACGGCCACCCGCACGCTCAATGAGCGACGCAACAAGGCCCTCGTCATCATCGACGAGCACTTTCAGAAGATGTTCCGGGGTAAACTGCTGATTGCCCGAGGAAAGGGCGAAAGTCTGGGCTGACTGAATAAAACCGCGAACCCGTTCGGTGTATTTCTCAATATTCATAATGTCTCCTTTTCCTTCCGACCCATTCTGGCATCGGAAGACTTTTGGTGACGGAGCCACCGAATTCGGCTGGCTCACTATCCAAGGAGAAATATGGGAAGATCATTGAAGTTCGGCAAGGCCACAAAAGCCAAAAGCGTGCAAATAAAAATGGCGCGGAAAACCGCGCCATCTTTTTGAAATCAAACATATTGCCAATCAGGCTTTATGCATCAGAATCCGCTGTTTCAGGAACTTCATCCTTAGGAACGCGACGCGGGCGACCCGGACGACGTGTAACACGGGCTGGAGCTTCTTCCTTAGCCGACGCTTCAACAGATGCTTCGGCAGCAGGTGCAGGCTTTTCAACAACCGGTGCTGCTTCTTCCGCAACTTTTGCAGGCCTTTCAGCGCGCTTAGGCTTTTCAACCACTGGCTTTTCTGCAACCGGCGTTTCAACTACCCGCGCTTCAACAACTGGCTTCTCAACAACTGGCTTCTCAACAACTGGTGCTGGAACTGGCTGTTCATCCGAAACCGCAGCAGCAACTGGTGCATCTATGACTGGCTGATCGGACTGCTCATCCGCATTGAAGCGTTCGCGCTGTGGGCGACGACCACGACCAAGACGGCGCTGATCACGTCCGTCACGGCCTTCGCGGGCATCACGACCTTCGCGTGGCTGCGAACGGTTGTCAGGGCGGCCATCAGATCGATTGTCGGAACGATTATCCGAACGGCCTTCCGAACGACTTTCACTACCATCTTCGCCGTAAACAACTTCAGCTGGAGTGCCTTCAATAACAGGCTGCGGGCCAGAACCATTGACTGGCTGGTGCACAGGAGCGGCTGGCACGAAGCCGCCTTCATCCTCATCGCCACCATCATTGTCGAAGTTTTCTTCGCGCTGATATGGAATATTCTGCGCTGCCATAGCAGCCATAATGATGCGATTATAATGTTCTGCGTGCTGAAGATAATTTTCAGCCATAACACGGTCACCAGACGCCTGCGCGTCGCGGGCCAGTGTCGTATATTTTTCTGCAACATGCTGAGCATTGCCGCGGATTTTTACATCCGGACCATTGCTTTCATAATTACGCGACAGAGGATTGGGGCCCTTGCGGTTGTTATTGTTGTTATTATTATTGTTATTATTCCCCCGTCCGCGCATACGCCTGTTCTGCTGTACTGGCCTCATCGTCTTCTCTTTTCAGATTAAAGGGCGTCAAATTCCTGTGGCTTAAAGCCACCGGCTTCGCATTATCGAGCCATGGAGGAAGCACACCCTAAAACTTCCCACACATCGAATTGTTAAGAGTTCCGCATCGCCCACCAAAGACAACGCGAACTTTCCGGCTTGGCATTTGCAAGACCCTCCGAAAAGAAAAACTCTCCGGAACTATTTTTGAAAGCCGTGCACTTCCGTACAAACCATCCCTTGAGAAAAACCCTCACGGGAGCATGACCTTATTCGTCATGGAGTATTTCCGCCACCGCCCTCAAGCGGGCAAAACCATTCTGGCTATATACGGTGGCTGGAAACTAAACGGCTTCGCCGCAAATTCCAAGCGCTTTTTTGATGTCATAGCGCGTTTTTTAACACGCGGTCTATCAAACGCTCACACCGTCTTGGTCTATGAAAACCATGGCCCTTCTATGACCACCGAGATCAATCGCTTCATTAGTCAAATGAAAATCAGCGCTTTCAAAAATGGCGCTCACATCGTCGAACTGGCCTGCGCCAATCTCAACGGCAATAATTCCACCTTTATATAGGTATCCACGAGCCTCACTTGCAAGGGAGCGATAGAAATCAAGTCCGTCATCGCCGCCATCCAGAGCCGCCATTGGATCATGCTCACGCACTTCGCGCGACAGATCATCAATGTCTTTGCTCGGAATATAGGGCGGGTTTGAGACAATGAGATGAAACCTGCCACTGACATTTGAAAGCCAGTCGCTTTTAAGCGCCGCAAATCTCGCGCTCACACCATTTGCTGCAGCATTTATCCGCGCCATGGCAAGCGCACCATCGGCAACATCCAGCCCAATACCATTGAGTTTTTCAAACTGATGCAGAAGCGAAATCACAATGGCGCCTGTGCCTGTGCCCATGTCGAGCATCATTGCCCGGCCATGCTGTTCAATCAGCTTTTCGATGTAAGGTGAAACAAGCTCCACCAGAGCTTCTGTATCAGGGCGCGGCTCAAGCGTTTCAGGCGAAAGCCGGAACTGCAGGCCGTAAAACTCGCGCATACCGATGATGCGATGTACAGGTTCACCAGCGATCCGGCGCTCCAGCGCTTTGCTTAACTGCGCGACCTTATCTTCATCAATGAGCTTTTCCGGCCATGAAATCAGATCGAGCCGCGTTGCCCCGGTCGTCCATTCGACGAGCAACTGCGCATCAAGATCAGGCGTATCAATACCGGCCTCGCGCAACCGCGCTCGGCTCGACGCCATCAGCAGATCCAAGCGTTCGCCGCTCACGCGTTTTCGCCCAATTCCATCAACAATGCCGTCTGATGATCGGAAATCAGCGCATCAACCAGTTCGTCCAGTTCGCCCATCATCACGCGATCCAGCTTATAGAGCGTTAGGTTAATACGATGATCGGTTACCCGGCCTTGCGGGAAATTATAGGTACGGATACGCTCAGAACGATCACCTGATCCCACCTGACTGCGGCGCGATTCAGAGCGTTCATTGTCAGCCTTCTGGCGCTCCATGTCATAAAGACGCGCACGTAGAATCTGCATGGCGCGGGCACGGTTCTGGTGCTGCGATTTTTCCGCCTGCACAACCATGATGCCCGTCG
The DNA here is from genome assembly GCF_049199085.1 of Ochrobactrum sp. EDr1-4. Lineage (NCBI taxonomy): Bacteria > Pseudomonadati > Pseudomonadota > Alphaproteobacteria > Hyphomicrobiales > Brucellaceae > Ochrobactrum > Ochrobactrum sp. EDr1-4. Next base: position 1,296,026 of record NZ_JBLZOF010000001.1, on the reverse strand, counting down.
GAATATGCGTAATACGCACAGCCGAGTCAGTCGTGTTGACGTGCTGACCACCGGCACCAGAAGCGCGCATCGTATCGATACGAATATCTTCATTGCGCACTTCGATGTCGATTTCTTCAGCTTCGGGCAGCACGGCGACCGTTGCAGCAGAGGTATGAATACGGCCACCCGCTTCAGTTTCAGGCACGCGCTGCACACGGTGCACACCTGATTCGAATTTTAGTTTCGAGAACACGCCCTTGCCGGAAACGGTTGCAATGATTTCCTTAAAGCCGCCCGCGTCACCGTCGCTTGCCGAAACCAGTTCGACGCGCCAGCCTTTTTCGGCAGCAAACCGCTCATACATGCGGAACAGATCGCCAGCAAAAAGTGCTGCCTCCAGCCCACCCGTACCAGCGCGGATTTCCAAAATCGCGTTCTTCTCGTCAGCTGCATCTTTTGGCAGCAGCAAAATCTGCACTTCCTGCTCAAGCGTCTCTATGCGCTTTTCGACCTCTGGCAGTTCTTCGACCGCCAGCGCACGCATTTCAGCATCAGTGGATGCATCATCCCGCATCGCAGTCAGATCTTGCGCCTCGCTACGCGCATCGGTCAGCTCGCGAATTTTACCAACAACGTCCTGAAGCTCTGAATATTCAGAGGCCAGCTTCACATAGGTGACAGAATCAGGATTGTTCGCCATCTGGCTTTCAATCATCGAGAACCGCTTCAAAAGCTGGTCCATCCGGTCCTGTGGCAATGCGATCATGGGTATGTCCTAAGGTTTCTCAAAGTGAGAATAAGCAAAATTGGGCACAGCACAAACGGTGCTATACCCAATGATGAAATGCAATTTTCTACGCTATAGCGGAATATCGTTGTCTTCTGCAAACTGAAGCAGCAGTTCACGCAGCGAATGCGCACCATTTGGCTTATCGAGCTTGTCATTGAGCAGCGCATTCAGCTTGCTCACATCAAGCGCACCGAGCATTGCTTTGACCGGGCCAATATTGGCAGCGGACATCGAAATCGAGCGGAAACCAAGCCCCAGCAATGCCATTGCAGTTAGCGGACGTCCGGCCATTTCGCCACATAAAGTAACCGGCTTTCCATGACGATTACCGGCGTCAACAATATGACGAAGTGTACGCAGGAAAGCTGGCGACAACTGATCAAAACGGCTTGAAATCAGCGAGTTGCCACGATCCACTGCCATTAAAAACTGGAACAGATCGTTGGAACCAACGGAGACGAAATCCACAATCGCCATCAATTCGTCGAGCTGCCATAGAAGTGCAGGCACTTCGATCATAGCACCAAGCTTGAGATTATTCGGCAGCGTGTGGGCAAAGCGCGAAAGGTGACGAACTTCGCGATCAATGATCTCGCGTGCGGCTTTCACTTCGCTTACTTCTGTCACCATCGGCAACATAATTTTGAGTTCACGCCCACCAGCAGCTTTCAGCAGCGCACGCAACTGTGTGCGCATCAAACCCGGACGATCCAGCGTCAGGCGGATCGCACGCCAGCCAAGCGCCGGATTTTCTTCCTGTGCGGTTGCGCGGAAATAAGGAAGAACCTTATCGCCACCAATATCAAGTGAGCGGAAGGTAACAGGCTTATTGCCCGCTGCTTCAATCACCGAGCGGTACAGCCGTTCTTGTTGTTCTGCACGCGGGAAAGTCGACGCCACCATGAACTGAAGTTCTGTGCGAAACAGACCTATACCCGCGGCGCCCGACGCTGAAAGCTGTGGCAAATCCACCAGCAGACCTGCATTCATCAAAAGCGAGATATCGACGCCGTCTTTCGTCACCGCAGGCTTGTCGCGTGATTCGCGATAGAGCGCCTGACGACGCGCGCGGAAACGAACTTTTTCTACATAAGCAGTTTCAACGTCGGTTTGTGGACGCAGATGCAGGATGCCCTCATCGCCATCGACAATGGCCGCATCGTTGTTTTCAGCCATGGACACAGCGCCCTTGGCCTGTCCGACCACGGGAATACCCATTGCGCGGGCAACAATCACCACATGGCTGGTGGCAGCACCATCTTCGAGCACAACGCCACGTAAACGCTCGCGCGGATAATCAAGAAGCTCGGCAGCGCCCATCGTGCGCGCGACAATGATCGCGTCCTTGGCGAGTGATTCGGCCATAGTCTTAATGTCGCGACCCATCAGCTGACGCAACAGGCGGTTGGCCAGATCGTCAAAATCCGATAGACGCTCACGCATATAAGGATCGGTCAGATGCACCATGCGCGCACGCGTGTCGCTCTGCACCTTCTCAACTGCGGCTTCTGCTGTCAGACCATTGTGAATGGCTTCTTCAAGACGGCGTACCCAGCCGCGATCATGAGCAAACATACGATAGGCTTCGAGCACTTCACGATGTTCGCCTTCAGCGGCCACATCACGACGCGAAAGCATGTCATCAATCGAAATACGCAGAGAACCGAGCGCAGTTTCCAGCCTGACGAGCTCCGCCTGACTGTCCTCGTTAAACAGGTTCGTTACAACGATACGCGGCTCGTGCAGCACGACATGACCAAGGCCGATTCCATCATTAAGCCCATTACCATTCACGCTCATTGAACGGCCAAGATCCAGCTCAATGCCGGGACGTGCAAAACGAAGCCCGTCTCCCGTGGCAATAATTTCAGCAAGAACCATTGCTGTCGTCTCAAGTGCTTCAACCTCGTCTTCGCGATAGGCCCGCTTTGTCTGATTCTGGACGACAAGAACGCCCAAAGTGCGGCCAGCACGAAGAACAGGAACACCGAGGAATGAATTATAGGCTTCTTCGCCGGTTTCCGGCAGATAAGCAAAGGCTGGATGGCTCTGCGCATCGGTCAGGTTCAGCGGGCGTGCGCTGGCAGCAATTGTACCCACAAGGCCCTGCCCCAGACGCAGCTGCGCAAGATGAACCGACTGTGGGTTTAGACCCTCAGTCGCATAAAGCTCAAGCACGCCATCGGCACGAAGAATATAAAAAGAGCAAACTTCCGCGACCATATTTTGCGCGATTTCACGGACGATCCGGTCAAGGCGTTCCTGTGGCTCTAGTGATTCAGCCATCAATTCGCGCAACCGCTTCAGCAGCACGCGGGGACCAGTTGTCAGATCACGCATGATCGTCGGGGGCTCCTCATTTGGTACAGGCTCAGCTCTTCCGCAAAGCCAGTTCCCTTTACCCGCCTGCGAAGCGTTACGCCGAATCCTTTGTGAGCATTTTTGACACGCGCGTCTAGTCTAATCGTCAGAAAATCTGACAACTCATATAATAAGAAAATGCCACCCCCTTATTATAGGGAGTGGCATTGTTTCAAAACGAACCAGACACAGCTGGCTAGAGCATTTCCAGTTTCTTTTGAATCTTTGGAAATGCTCTATCTTTTTGTTTTTGCGCGCATCTTGTTCCGAAAACCGTTTCACACTTTTCGGGATGCGCTCCAATTACTTATCGAGGCCGTAAACGCCGTGCAGTGTGCGAACTGCGAGTTCGGCATAAGGACCGTCAATCAGGATCGAAATTTTGATCTCAGACGTGGTTATAGCACGGATATTGATGCCTTTTTCAGCCAATGCCTTGAAAGCTGTCGCCGCTACACCCGCATGGCTGCGCATACCGATGCCGATGACCGAAACCTTGGCAAGACCAGTTTCCGACTGGATATGATCGGAGCCAATTTCGGCTTTCACTTTATCGAGAACACGCAGTGCCTTGTCGATATCGCCGGTCGGGATCGTGAATGTCATGTCGGTTTTTGAACCGTCTTCCGACACGTTCTGGACGATCATATCGACATTGATGTGCTCTTCGGCCAGAGGTCCGAAAATCGCAGCCGAAATGCCTGGCCGGTCAGCCACGCGCCGGAGCGAAATCTGAGCTTCATCCTTCGCATAAGCGATACCAGTGACGACCTGCTGTTCCACGATTTCTTCCTCGTCGCAAATGAGCGTTCCGGGCGGATTGATCGGATCATCCATGCCCGGTGCATTGGGGTCCGAAAAACTTGAGCGCACGAAGGTACGCACTTTATGTACCATAGCGAGTTCGACCGAACGCACCTGCAAAACCTTGGCGCCGAGCGAAGCCATTTCCAGCATTTCTTCAAATGTAATGCGGGAAAGGCGCTTTGCCTTGGGTTCAATACGTGGATCAGTCGTGTAAACGCCATCAACATCGGTATAGATGTCGCATCGGTCAGCTTTTACGCCCGCAGCTATCGCCACAGCCGAAGTGTCAGAGCCACCACGACCCAGCGTCGCAATGCGGTTATCCGGGCCGATACCCTGGAAACCAGCAACAACGGCAACCTGACCCATTTCCATACGACGGATAATTTCTGAACCGTCAATTTCCTGAATACGGGCAGCGCCATGCGCATTGTCTGTCTTGATCGGAATCTGCCAGCCATGCCACGAACGCGCATCAATACCAATCGACTGCAACGCAATCGCCAAGAGGCCGCTTGTTACCTGTTCGCCAGAGGCGACAATCGCATCGTATTCGCGCGCGTCGTAAAAAGGCGAAGTACCACCGGCAACCTTGGGCATGTTCTGTACCCAGTTGACCAGCTCGTTGGTCTTGCCCGACATGGCGGAGACAACAACAGCAACCTGATTGCCAGCATCGACTTCACGTTTGACGTGGCGCGCCACAATGGAGATGCGTTCCAGATCGGCCACAGAAGTGCCGCCGAATTTCATCACGATGCGCGCCATTTAAGGATACGTCCCGTCTTTTGCAAAATTACACTAACGCCTGCCGAAACATTATTTTCTTGCGACAGACAAACCCGGGGTCACATAGCTAAAATGTCGCGCTTCCGCAAGAGTGTGATTCCCGTGAAACAATAATCAACGCTTCCAATTCGGGAATTTGATTTGATCCTTGACTTTAACACGCTACCTTGAGAGCAGGATTGCACGCGCTTCCGCAGGAGAATGATATGACTGAGACCGCCCGCACCACGATCGATGCTTCTGAAATCGAGCATTTTTCGCGCATTGCTGCGCAATGGTGGGACCCGCAGGGCAAGTTTCGTCCGCTGCATAAATTCAATCCGACACGTCTGACCTATATCAAAGAAAAGGTCTGCGAAAAATTCAATCGCGACCCGAACAGCCCCCGGCCTTTTGAAGGCCTGCGCTTTCTCGATATTGGTTGCGGCGGTGGTCTGTTGTGCGAACCGATGTCGCGTCTCGGTGCAACGGTGATCGGTGCCGATGCATCCGAAACCAATATCGAAGTCGCAAAGATTCACGCGTCCCAAAGCGGTGTAGACGTTGATTATCGTGCAACCACGGCGGAGGCACTGGCTGAAGCGGGCGAGAAATTCGACGTCGTGCTGAACATGGAAGTGGTTGAACACGTTTCCGACGTTGATCTGTTCATGTCCGCGACCAGCGAAATGGTAAAGCCGGGTGGGCTGATGTTCGTCGCTACCATCAATCGCACACTCAAAGCCTATGGCCTTGCTATTATTGGTGCCGAATATGTGCTGCGCTGGCTGCCACGCGGCACCCATCAATATGAAAAACTGGTGCGCCCGGAAGAGCTGGAAGCAGCCTTTTCAAAAGCTGGCCTCACCCTTATCGACAAGCTGGGCGTGACCTATAATCCGCTTGCCGACAGCTGGAGCCGCTCACGCGATACCGATGTAAACTACATGGTTCTTGCAGAACGTCCTCAATAACTACCTTTTCTGGGCTTTTGTCGTCAGCGCCACTCCAATAGCGATGACGACAGCACCTATCCATGTGAGCGGCGGATAGTTTTCGCCCAGAAACAGCGTTCCTGAAATCAGCCCGAGCGCTGCCGCCACATAGCCAATCTGGCTCAGATAAACCGGTCCACCCACCGCCTGCAACCGGAAGAACAGGGCAAACATGCCCGCCGCCGCAATGCCTTGTGCTACAGCAGTCGCTGGCGCAAGAGCCAGTGTTTCAATTGGGAAATTACCGCTGAACAGCAAAATCCCGATAAACAGCATCACGGCCGCAGCCAAATGGCTACCAGCAGCAAGCTCAGTCGGATCAGCATTTTTCGGCCAGTCGAGCGTGCGATAGACATTTCCCATCGCCAGAAATACCGGAATAAGAAGCGCTAAGCCGATCCAGAGCGGATCGGCTGGTTTGCCCACTTCGCCGCGTGTCATCGCCACCATAATCGCGCCGATAAAACCAACAACAATCCCGGCAATCCCAAGCGCATTCGGACGGCGCAGACCAAAGCCCATCGAAATCAAAAGCGTAATCACGGGCGACAGCGTGTACATGATTCCTGTGAAGCCCGCACCAAGACGCGGAATGGCTGACAGGATCAGAAGGTTTGGCAGCGCATAGGAAATTGCCGCCGTGCAGATATAATAGCGCAGTCTGCCACCTGAAAAGCCGACACGCTTTTTATTCAAAAGCATGACCAGCAGCAGGATGATCCCTGCACTTGCCGAAAACAGAAATGTCCAGATCGCGGGCGGAATGCCTGCTTCTGCAGCAATCTTACCTAGGGGGAGAATAAGGCCGAGAAGCGTGCCGGTCGTAAGCAACAAAAAAGGCGCAGAATCCATGAGTTTCATGCGCCTGATCTCCTACGCATTGCAATTACCAGCTAATTCTTATCTTCCGGAAAAACAGGCAATGGCATCACTTCGACACCATCCTCGATAAGAGAATGCACATCCTCTTTGGACGCTTCGCCGTAAATACCGCGCGCTTCAGTTTCACCAAAATGAATTTTACGCGCTTCCTCGGCAAACTGATCGCCGACATAGTCCGCATTTTCACGGACCTTGCGGCTTAGTTCTCGCATCTGCTCAAGTACCTGTTTCTGCGCCTGATCCATAGCAATCGCCACCTGCTCTTTTGAGCGACTGGTGGAGACGGCAGGTGCCATCAACGACTTTTGGATTTCCGGGGAGTTGCAAACAGGACAAGAGACCAGCTTCCGCTCCGACTGCCGGTCAAAATCGGCATTGTCGCGAAACCAGCCTTCAAATTCATGGCCGTGATCGCAATGAAGCGAAAAGCGGATCATGGATTATGCGTCCTTTTTTTCATGCGAAACTTTCACGGAAAATTCCCGCGCATTCTTGAGGTTTGGCACTTTGGCGCGTGCTGCCACACTTTCCGAAACGTCGATGTCAGCGATAATCACGCCCGGCTCATCATGCGCCGCTTCAGCCAGAACCTTGCCCCATGGCGAAACGATCAGCGAATGACCATAGGTCTCGCGACCGTCTTCATGCACACCGCCTTGGGCTGCTGAAATCAGGAATGCACCATTTTCAATCGCGCGCGCCCGCTGCAAAACATGCCAGTGCGCTTCACCCGTCTGGCGCGTGAAAGCGGCAGGTCCGGTAATCACATTGGCTCCTGCCAGTGCTTGCGCACGAAACAGTTGCGGGAAGCGAATATCGTAACAGACCGCCATGCCGACATTTGCAAAAGGCAGCTCGGCAATAACCGTTTCCTTGCCCGGCTCATAGGTTGCCGATTCGCGCCAGCTTTCGCCATTGTCGAGATCGACATCGAACATGTGCACCTTGTCATAAGTCGCGATCTTCTTGCCCGATGGCGCAAAGATGCCGCCACGATTGGCAATCTTGCCATCACCGGCAGCAATGGCTGTCGAACCGATATGCAGGAAAATGCCGTGCTTCTTTGCAAGTGCTGATGCGGCTTTGAAAACGAGGTCATCATTTTCATCACGCAGACTTGCAAAAAGCGCTGCACGGTCGCGCATCAGCACACCCGTCATTTCTGGGGTTTGCACATAATGAGCACCCTTCGCTGCAGCGTCAGTTACGAATTTTTCCAAATCCTCAACGTTACGGGCAATGTCAGTGCCAGAACGCATCTGAACGGCAGCGGCGCGAAAAGTGCTCATAAAAATCTCCCCCATCCTGATCTTAGTTCAACTCACCAGTTGCAAGAAGGCCGTCAAGCTTACCTGCATTGTCGAGTGCTACGAGATCATCGCAACCGCCGACATGCACAGCACCGACAAAGATCTGCGGGAAGGTATTACGGCCCGAACGTTCCTGCATTTCTGCACGCAATTCAGGCGTCGCTGCCGCATTGATTTCGTTGAACTCAACGCCCTTGTTCTTCAAAAGGCCAACGGCACGTGTGCAGTAAGGGCAGCCGGGACGGGTGTAGATGGTAATATCGGTCATGAAAAACTCCATTCGTTGCCCACTATATAAGTAGCAAAGCCACGATCTGGAAGCCCCTTATCTCTTCACAAAGCTGTATTCAGGTGTCAGGCAGAACGCGGCTGAATGTCAGAACATCAACGCTTTTTGCGCCGCCACGCAGCAGCGCGCGTGTCGCGGACTTAACCGTTGAACCCGTGGTATAAACATCATCGATCAACAGCACCCGCCGCCCACGCACGTGAATTTCATGTTCTTTCGGCACACGAAATGCACCATCGACATTGCGTTTACGCTCTTTCAGGCCAAGCCCAATCTGCTGATCAGTCCGGCGAATACGCTTTACCGCCTGTGGAGCAAAAAGCTTACCATTTAATTGCGCCAACGCACGTGCCAGCTCAGCTGACTGGTTAAATCGACGCGACCAGAACCGCCATTTATGCAAAGGCACCGGCAGAATAACGTCGCATTCGTCGAGCAACTCACGCCCAGCACGTTGCATCCAACGTGCCATCCATGGTGCAAGATCAGTTCGATCATGAAACTTGAGTGCCACTGCCATGCGTTGCGCTGCTCCTCTATGCAGCACTGCTGAACGTAAACGTCGAAACGGTGGCGGATCAGCAATCGCTTCTGCACTCATGAAATTCTCGCCAAAGTCGTGATTGAACGGAATGCCAAGCACCGGACAATAGGGCTTTTCAATAAAGCGCAGTTGCGACCAGCATTGCGGACATAGCGTCCCCGGCTCGGAAACCTGAATGCGACATCCAATACAACTGGCCGGATAGAGAATATCAGATGAATAGCGCAAGCCCTTGCGTGCCGCGCTAAGCGCGTGCGTTTTGAGCCTGTAAAACAAGCTTTGATGCGACCTGTCGTCATCAACCATTGCATTCGCCCCCGTTCGAATGCATTTACGCCTATATCTATATTACCGACGCATATCCGAAAGAGAAGACGGAATCGCAATGGCCGCCCCTTCACCTGCCCAATCGTCTGAAAACGCGATCTTTGATCGCGACCTCCAACTGGCATTTCGCCGCCGTGCCTTTAAACGCGCGATCCCGGGAGCAGACTTTATTTTACAAAGGGCAGCAGAAGACCTTGAAGACCGGCTGGATGCAGTGACACGTCGTTTCCCGGTTGCTGTTGATCTCGCGGGGCATAATGGCCTTGCGGCGAGCGCCATTGCACGCTCTGGCAAGGCGGATATGATTTTGCGCATCGAGCGCGATGCAGCCTTTCTCAATGGCCCCTTCCCGGCAGTCGTTGCAGATGACGAAGCTCTGCCGTTAAAGCCACAAAGCGCCGACCTCATCGTTTCACTTCTGGCATTGCATTCGACCAATGATACGCCCGGCGCGATGATCCAGATTGCCCGCGCACTAAAGCCCGATGGTTTGTTTCTGGCAGCACTCAGCGGCAATGGAACTTTGGGCGAATTGCGCGAAAGTCTTTTGCAAGCAGAAATCGAGCTAACGGGGGGCGCAAGTCCACGTATCTTCCCATTTGCGGACGTGCGTGATGTTGGCGGCCTCTTGCAGCGCGCCGGTTTTGCGCTTCCAGTGACGGACGTGGAAAATGTCACCGTTCGTTATGACAGCATTTTCAACCTGATGGCTGATCTGCGTGCCATGGGTATGCAGAACATTTTGCGTGATCGATCCCGTAAGCCTGTTTCGAGAAAGCTATTTTTACGTGCAGCTGAAATCTATGCCGAGCGTTTTAGCGATCCAGATGGGCGTATCCGCGCAAGTTTCTCGACAATCTGGTTGTCTGGCTGGGCGCCGCACGAATCGCAGCAAAAGCCATTGAAACCCGGCTCTGCCAAAGCTTCACTGGCTGATGCGCTTAAGAATGTGGAATAAAGTGTTTCCAGCAAACGTGTGAAACAGTTTTGCGTACAAAAATACGCAACTCAAAAAGGCTTAGCAGTCGCCCGTCTGGGTGCCATCGACTTCGATGACACAGATGGGCCTGACGGGTGCCTTGCGCTCCATATGAATGTCCCGCTTAATCGATCCAGTCATCGTGCGATCAATGCCCGCTGGCAGAACCGATTGTGCCGCGAGCTTGTTCGCCTGATCGTTTAAAATCGGCACAATAATCAGTGCAAGAGCGACTGCGGCAGAACCAAAAAGCAGCACGACGCGCAAGATACCGCGGCCCGCTTTCGAGAGTGGTCCCGGGGTGTATTCATTATGATCTGCACTGAAATAATTATTATCAAAACTCATGAGGCTAACTCCGGAACACTTATCCCAGAGAATGCCGCAGTGGAGTGAATCATCGATTAACGCGGAAGGTTAACGGGTAAGGATTTGGGTACTATTTCGTAGCTTTCCACAGCCTCAGAGAAGATCGATCAAAAACGGGATCAACGGCTCGTCTGCTGGCGGCATCGGATAATCCCGCATGTCCTTCGGACGCACCCATTTCAGTGCCTGACCTTCCAGCCCTTGCGCCACACCTTCAAAGCGACGGCAGACATAAAGCGGCATTAACAAATGGAAGTCATCATAGGTGTGGCTGGCAAAAGTCAGCGGCGCGAGACAGGCCACTTTCGTCGTAATACCAACCTCTTCCTGAAGCTCACGGATCAGGGTTTCTTCCGGCGTTTCGCCTGCCTCAACCTTGCCACCGGGAAACTCCCAAAGGCCAGCAAGCGATTTGCCTTCCGGGCGCTGCGCCAACAGCACACGTCCGTCAGCATCAACCAGCGCACAGGCAGCGACCAAAACAATACGACGCGATTTCACTTCAGTCATTGTTCATTGCTTTCCCGATATGCATAGCGATAGGCTTCCTGAAAGCCGAAACGCTTATAAAGTGCCAAACCAGCGACATTATCAGCTTCAATTTGCAGCCATGCAGTTTTTGCACCCAGTGATTTTGCCCATTTGAGCGTCGCACCAATCAAAGCCTTACCATGCCCCTTCTGACGCGCTTCTGGCAAAGTTCCGACGTCAAACAGACCGGCCATGGCTGCATCCTGCACACAGAGCACATTGGATACCGCACGACCGCCCTCTTCCAGAACAAACATGCCCTTATTCGGACGAATACCGTCCAGCAACTCAGAGAAACCCGGACGCAATTCTGTCGGGCGACCATGAATGGAAATTGAAGCATCCACATAGCGGCCAATGTCTTTCAAAGGCGCTTCGTCACGTTCAGCCGAAAGATCAAGCGCACTCAGATTGGTTGTCATGACGATAGTTTCGTCGTGACGCTTCCAGCCAAGACCTTCGAGATAGTTCTCAAGCTCGACAGGGGCTAGCGGCGAAAGCCTGAAACACGGAACCCGGCCATAGGTGCGAAAGCGCTGTGATGCCTGCTCGACACGCGCCGGAATATCGCGCGTGTCGCCCGGATCAAGTGGATTAACCGAGTTGAGACGCTTGGAGGGATGTGCCGCAGTCATGCGTATCGCCCATGTCCCGTCATAATGAACGGACGTGGCTGGCCATGCACGGAAGCCTACGGCTTCAAGCTGGCGAACGATAGCAAGATTGGACATATTCAAACTCTTTCACAACTCTGCTGATGCAGGTTTCGGAGATCAATTGCGCCGAAAATAGTGATCTTCGAGAACCGGAGCGCAGTGTACTTAATGTACATGAGCACCGGAAGCGCAGAAGATTGCTATTTGCAGGCCAATGGAGCCAGAAACGTTTAGCTTCGGTAGTCGCCGTTGATTGCAACATATTCCTTTGTCAGATCGCAGGTCCAAACGGTTGCCTTACCCTTGCCAAGGCCGAGATCAACCCGGATCAGAATATCTTCGCCCTGCATATAGGCCGAGGTTGCCTCTTCGGAATAAGCCGGATCGCGCTGTCCCTGATTGGCCACGCGAATATCACCAAACCAGATGGCGAGAAGATCGCGATCCGCCGGTTCACCCGCCTTACCGACAGCCATCACAACACGGCCCCAGTTTGCGTCTTCGCCGGCCACAGCAGTCTTAACCAGCGGTGAATTGGCAATCGAAAGCGCAATTTTCTTTGCGGAAGCGGCAGATTTAGCACCGGTCACTTCAACTTCGACCATCTTACGCGCACCTTCGCCGTCGCGAACGACCTGAAGTGCAAGTGATTTCAGAACACGGCCCAGTGCCTTTTTAAAATCGCCAAGGCGTTTATCGGAAGCATCGGTGACTTCAAGTGCGCCGCGCTCTGTTGCCGATCCGGTTGCAAACAGCATCAGCGTGTCAGATGTCGACGTGTCGCTATCAACAGTCACAGCATTGAATGTCGAACCAACGCCCTTGGAAAGCAGGCTTTGTAGCACATCAGCCTTGATCGGCGCATCTGTAACAACAAAGGAAAGCATCGTCGCCATATCAGGCGCAATCATGCCAGCACCCTTCGAGATGCCATTGATCGTCACCGGAACCTGTCCGAGCAGCACCGTTTCAGTCGCCACTTTCGGGTAGGTATCGGTGGTCATGATGGCTTTAGCGGCTTCTGTCCAGAAATCATCGCTGGCAGTATTTGCCATATCATCCAGAAGACCGGAGAACTTTGATGCATCAAGCGGCTCACCGATCACGCCGGTAGAAGCAAGAAACACATCTGTCGTATTGCAGCCAACAGCTTTGGCAGCCGCTTTAGCTGTTGCCTCTGTGGCTTCCCGACCTTTAAGGCCCGTAAAAGCATTGGCATTGCCCGAATTAACCACAACTGCACGCGCTTTGCCATGAACGAGGTTCTGGCGGCAGAAATCCACCGGCGCTGAAGGGCAGAGCGAGCGGGTGAAAACGCCAGCTGCTTCCGCTGGCTTGTCAAACACCATCAGCATGACATCGGTGCGGCCCTTATATTTGATACCGGCAGCAGCAGTTGCAATGCGGACGCCGTGAATGACCGGCATGGATGGGTAATGTTTTGGAGCAAGCGGGGATACGGTCGCAGACATGATTGCCTCTGAAAAGATGCGATTTGATTCTGCCGCATTGGAAAGGTTTGCAGCACAAAATCAAGTTATAAGTAAAATGGAGATAAAAAAACGCCCCGCATTGCGGGGCGTTTTCATGAACTCAAATCTTACTGCTGCGGAGCGGCATCGGGTGCATCACCCTGTTCCTGCGCCGCTGCGGCTTCCTTCATCGCTTTATCGACTGCTGGATCCTTATACTCGATCTTCATGCCATCACGCAGCTTCTTGACCATTTCGACATAACGCTCACGCATGATGATCGAACGAATCTGCTCAGATACCTGATCGAATGCCGGTGGCTGCTTGGTGCGGCGATCTTCCAGCTGAATCACGTGGAAGCCAAACTGCGACTGCACAGGCTCCTTCGTGTATTCACCCGGCTTCAGTGCAAAAGCGGCCTTTTCAAATTCAGGAACCATCTGACCTTCGGAGAAGTAACCGAGATCGCCACCATTGGCAGCAGTGCCATCGGTCGAGCTTTCCTTGGCGAGATCTTCAAACTTCGCGCCACCTTCAAGCTTCTTGATGATCGCTTCAGCTTCTTCCTTGGTCTTCACGAGAATGTGACGCGCGCGCACTTCATTCTGTGGAGGGATAGCCGCGATTTCCTTGTCGTAACGGGTACGAACATCAGCGTCCGAAATCTTGTCGACAACGGCATCCTTGAAATATTCGTTGTGAAGCGCGCGTTCACGCAGGAACTCCATACGCTTCTTGAAATCGTCGCTCTGATCGAGCTTTTCCTTGGTTGCTTCGCCAGCCATCGCCTTAATGTCGATGAGGGCTGCAAGAGCGGCCAGACGGCGCTGTTCAGCTGGAAGGCGAGCAAACTGCGGATCAAGATCGCCAGCGGCCTGATCGACTTCACCAACAGTGATGTCGTTGCCGTTGACGGTAGCAAGAACCTTTGCCGGATCTTCGGAAGCGGCAGCAGACGTTGCGGCTTCAGCGGGTTTAGCTGCATCCTGTGCAAAAACAGCCGAGCTGCTAAAACCAGCAAGCGCAACGGATGTTGCGAGAACGGCAAGAGCTTTGCGGGATGGGGCTTTGAAAAAGGCTTTCATATGAGATTCTCTCCTTCGAGACCGCCTACCGGCCCCATGAATGCGGCGGAATTTGGCCCGAAACCCCGATTATCCTTTAGAAAATACGAGCTTTCCGGCCTTTCGAGCAACATTGACATCGCTTGAAGCCCCTCTTATCTGTCCTTCAGCTTGGCGTCCAGTAAGCGGCTGGGGAATTGCGTTGAAAATGCGCCGTATCTGGCAGCTTTCGACGCGCAGTTTTCTTGCATTTGTTTCAATACGCGTGAATAAAGCATTCGACAAAGCATTATCGGCAAAATTGCAATGCGGTTTTGAGTTCGAAAATGCGAAAGATTTAAAGAGTTAGAGCCTTTTTAGAGTTTCGATGAAACCGAAAAAAGGCAATGGCGCCGGAAGCGCTTCCGGCTGAACGCACAGGAAAGGACCAGGAATGGTCAGCTTTGGCGGCCTCGCCCGCAAGATATTCGGTTCGTCCAACGACCGCCATGTGAAAACACTGCGCGTTCGTGCGGAACAGATTACTGCGCTTGAGAAGAATTACGAATCCCTTACCGACGAACAGCTTCAGGCAAAGACTGCGGAATTTCGCGCAGAACTCGCTCAGGGCAAGAAGCTCGACGCATTGCTTCCGGATGCTTTTGCAACCGCGCGTGAAGCGGCAAAGCGCGTGCTTGGCATGCGCCCCTTCGATGTGCAGCTGATCGGCGGCATGGTCCTGCATGAACGGGGCATTGCTGAAATGCGTACCGGTGAAGGCAAGACGCTGATGGCGACATTGCCTGTTTACCTCAACGCACTTGAAGGCAAGGGCGTGCATGTGGTGACGGTCAATGATTACCTCGCTACCCGCGACGCCGAAACAATGGGCAAGCTTTACAACTTCCTCGGTCTGACCGTGGGCGTGATCAAGCATGGCCTTGATGATGGTGAGCGTCAGGCAAATTATGCCTGTGACATTACCTATGCGACCAACAACGAACTCGGCTTCGATTATCTGCGTGATAATATGAAGTATGAGCGCAGCCAGATGGTTCAGCGCGGTCACAACTACGCAATCGTCGACGAAGTTGATTCGATCCTCATCGACGAAGCGCGTACACCGCTGATTATCTCCGGCCCGTTGGAAGATCGCTCTGACTTCTACAACCTCATCGACACATTCATTCCAGCGCTTGAGCCGGAAGATTTTGAAATCGATGAAAAGCAGAAGACTGCAATCTTCACCGAAGTCGGCACCGAAAAAGTTGAGCAGCTTCTTGAAGCTGCTGGACATCTTAAAGGCGAAAGCCTCTACGACATCGAAAATGTTGCTGTCGTCCATCACCTGAACAACGCTCTTCGTGCGCATAAGCTGTTCCAGCGTGATAAGGATTACATCGTCCGCAACGATGAAATCGTCATCATCGACGAATTCACCGGACGTATGATGCCGGGTCGCCGCTTCTCGGAAGGCCTGCATCAGGCGCTTGAAGCTAAAGAGCAAGTGACCATCCAGCCTGAAAACCAGACGCTGGCATCGATCACTTTCCAGAACTACTTCCGCATGTACACCAAGCTTTCCGGCATGACCGGTACAGCTTCAACGGAAGCGGAAGAATTCGGCAATATTTATGGTCTGAATGTTCTTGAAATTCCGACCAACCTGCCGGTCAAGCGTCTCGACGAAGACGATGAAGTTTATCGTACCGTCGAAGAAAAATACAAAGCCATCGTCCGCGATATTCAGGCTTCGCACGAAAAGGGCCAGCCAGTCCTCGTCGGCACGACATCGATCGAAAAATCGGAACAGCTTGCAGAGCGTCTGCGCAAAGAAGGCATCAAGGGCTTTCAGGTCCTTAACGCCCGTTATCATGAGCAGGAAGCTTTCATTATTGCGCAGGCCGGTGTTCCAGGTGCAGTGACCATCGCCACCAATATGGCGGGTCGCGGTACGGACATTCAGCTGGGCGGCAATCTTGATATGCGCGTTCATAACGAGCTTTCGGAAGTGCCGGAAGGTCCAGAGCGGACTGCAAAGATTGCTGAGATCAAAGCCGATATTGCGAAGCTGAAAGAAAAGGCACTTGCTGCGGGTGGCCTTTACGTTCTCGCAACCGAACGTCATGAAAGCCGCCGCATCGATAACCAGCTGCGCGGTCGTTCGGGTCGTCAGGGCGATCCGGGTCGTTCGAAATTCTTCCTGTCGCTTCAGGATGATCTGATGCGCATCTTCGGCTCCGACCGTATGGACGGCATGTTGCAGAAGCTGGGCCTCAAGGAAGACGAAGCTATCGTTCATCCATGGATCAACAAGGCGCTTGAAAAGGCCCAGACCAAGGTTGAAGCACGTAACTTCGAAATCCGTAAAAACCTGCTCAAATATGACGACGTCATGAACGATCAGCGTAAGGTGATCTTCGAGCAGCGTCTTGAAATTATGGACGACGAAGACCTCACTGACACCGTGACCGAGATGCGTCACGAAGTCATTGAAGACATGGTGCGACTGCGTATTCCAAAAGACGCTTACGCTGAAAAGTGGGAAATTGCCGCCCTCAAGGACGACATTCTCACCAAGCTCAACCTCGCCTTGCCAGTTGATGAATGGGCTAAGGAAGAAGGCATCGCCGAAGAAGAATTTGAAGCCCGCATCAAGGAAGCCGCCGACAAGGCCGCTGCTGAGAAGGCAGAACGCTTCGGCCCACAGATCATGACTTATATCGAAAAGTCGGTGATCATGCAGTCGCTCGACAATCTCTGGCGCGAGCATCTGGTCAATCTTGACCACCTGCGTTCGGTCGTTGGTTTCCGTGGCTATGCACAACGCGATCCGCTGAACGAATATAAGACCGAAGGCTTTGAACTGTTTCAGGCGCTGCTCGCCAACTTGCGCGAAGTGGTTATTACACAGCTGATGCGTGTTGAAATCGTTCGCGAAGCACCCGTTGAGCCAGAGCTTCCGCAGATGACGGGTGTTCATATCGACGGCACCACCGGCGAAAATGACTTTGATGAAAATGCTTGGGCCGATCATCAGCAGGATGAGCGCATCATCCCCGCTTCTGAACGTGACGCCGCTGACCCTAAAACATGGGGCAAGGTGAGCCGCAACGAATCCTGCCCTTGCGGTTCTGGCAAGAAATACAAGCATTGCCACGGCGCGTTCGAATAAGCGCTGACAGCAATCTAGCTTACATGAAAACCCGGCGCGCAATCGCCGGGTTTTTATTTGCCAAAGTGCTTGGCAACTCCATATTTTAGTAATTTCACAGAAACTGATATGTTCAGAAAGTAATTACCATTAATGCGAATTTGGCTTCGCTTGGTCAGAAGTGGGCGATTTGTTTTTACCTTTTTAAAGAACTCCCATCTAATGTTTGGCCAATCTTGTTCAGCAACGATTAAAATACGCTGGATAGATCGACCTCGAGATATCGCAGCGGGACAAGCAGAACTTTGATCAAAAGTCGCAATAAACAGGATTGGCAACGAATGCATATTTCCGCCGCTGACGTGCTGCGACAATCATTTTCTGATGAACTTTGCGTGTCAAAAAAAGCACGCGATAGTTCTGGGCAAAGCGCCAAATGTCAGGCAACCAAGCAGGTTTCAGGTCCCAATGTGACAAGCGTCCGTTCCGGTGTTGATTTGACAAGCCAAATTCTCCTCGGATTCACTAAAAACCTTGAGGAGGCTTTGTAATGGCCGCAAAACCTTTACTTGAGGAATCCGCAGGTGGACATACGGCCCGCATCATCTCTCAGCTGTCCGATAATGTCGCGGGGAAGGATACAGCCAAGCGACTGGAAGAAAGCCTGCTTCATCGAGACATCCCACGTAAGCTTGCAATTTATGGTGCCTCCGCAGGCTTTGAACTGCGCGATGAACTTGACCACTTAAGCAGCCGCACAATCGAGCCCAATATCTTCTTCAATGCACGCTTTCTGGCACCAGCCATGCCACGCCTTGAAGATCGAGAAGTGCGCTTCATGGTGATGCGTGATGAAAATGAAATCCGCAGCCGCCTGCGCTTCGTTATGCCTTACACTGTAGAGCGCCCCGGCCTGCCCCTGTCGTCACCCGTCATTCGTGCATGGGCGACACCATTTGGCCCGCAAGGCACCCCGCTTATCGATCACGATGATCCAGTGGGCGTCGTTGAGGACTTGTTCGATATTCTGGCACGCGATCATATCAAAATGCCGGAAGTTCTCGTACTTCCGGAAATGCGCGCCGATGGCGCTGTTGCGAAATTAATCCGTTCTGTTGTGGTCGGCAGACAGCTGCCCGTCGTTTCGATTGAACAAAAAGCCCGGCCATTCCTCGAAAGCAATTTGGATGGTGAAAGCTATTTCAGGGAAGCTCTCGGAGCACACCACCGTCGCAATTACAGCCGCCTTTGGCGTCGCCTCGCTGAGAAGGGCGAACTCGCACATCGCATCGCCCGCACACCCGATGAAGTCCGCTTTGCATTCGAGCACTTTCTGACCTTGGAAGCGAGTGGCTGGAAAGGTCGCCGTGGCACCGCTATGGCTGTTGATCGCTTTCGTGCGGCGTTTGCTCGGGAAGCGGTCAACAATTTGGCTGAACGCGATTGTGTCCGCATTCATACGCTTGAATTGGATGGACGTGTGATCGCTATCTTGATCGTTTTCACCGTGTCAGGCGAAGCATGGACATGGAAAACGGCTTATGATGAGACGTTAGCGGCTTACTCACCGGGCATGTTACTGATGATAGAGGTGGTCAAAAACCATCTGGAGGATCCCAACATTACCCGCACAGATTCCTGTGCAGTGCCCGACCATCCCGTAATGTCACGTCTCTTTAAGGAACGGGAAACCATCGAAACACTGGTGATCGGGCTTCATCCGGGTGTCGACAAACAAGTGCGTCAGGCGGCCTCGCAAATTCATCTTTATCAGCGTACTCGCAACCTGACCCGGATCATTCGCAACCGTATCCGCAATTTTACAGAACGAAAATAAAGCCGAATAGTTCAATAAACAGAACGAAACAAAAATTTGATAAATCGGAAAGACGTGCTATATTTTCTATCGGGAGAGCGCCTGAATTAAAGCAATGCAGGCGAAAAATAAGGGTCTGAACTTGTTGCCCTGATATTTAATTACGTTGCAGCAAGTAAATATATAAGTAGGACCTTTTTTCGCTGCTTCACGAAAACCAACGCGCCTCCTTTGGGAAGGAGATGCGCTATGTTGGAATATCTCACTTATCTAAAGACACTCGATCTTATCGTATTGGGCTTGATCGCTTTTCTCGTCTGTTGGAACATTGTCGAGTATAATTTGCGCCGCTGAGGTCGCGCTGTAAAAAAGGCGGCTTCATAAAGCGACGTGAGCACAGGCGACAGGCTTTATCGCCCATCCAAGGCGCTTTCGTCGCTGTGTGGAAGTATAATCAGTCAAGCCGCTTGTGAGCGATTGACGTGGTTTCGTTTAGTCGTTATATCCCTCCCCGCTGTCCGTTTTTGGACCATATCAAACTGCTTCGGCAGTTACGTGCGGGTGTGGTGGAACTGGTAGACGCGCCGGACTCAAAATCCGGTTCCGCAAGGAGTGTCGGTTCGATTCCGACCACCCGCACCATTTATCTTCAAAACGTCATTTCATTGTTATGACGACGTAACTTGGATAGACTTCAACAAAAATCAGTGGCGTTGCATTTATGATAGTTGCCTGATCAATGGGCGATATCTGCACATTTGCCAGCATGTTCTCAAGCTTGGCGCGATTATTCTTATCGCTAAAAAAGCGGTCTTTAACGTCTTCCGCATCGACCTTGCCAAACTGATGTACGTTTGCACGATCCTGACGGATAATCCCGGCAACCTTGGTCAGGCGTTGTCCCGATGAACTGAAATGGTCTTGCTCACTCAATCGGGCATAATAGGAATCGATCGGCTTTTCAGCCGCAGATGCTATTCCGAGCGTCATGAACAGCAGTATTGCAGACAAGATCGATGAGCGCATGACGCCTCCTTATGCCAGTTTTATGCACGAATGCTTTATCTCGACACACTTCTTATTATGTCTCCGACAAACCGTCAAAATCTGTTTGCCATGATGACGACGAAGAAGGTCTGAGAGCAGTTAAACGGCTCATACTTCCAGAAAACATGCCATCGCAGCATTATGCAAAGCGTTTACCTCACTATTAAGAGGTATATGAAAAAGCTAGATTTAAATTATTCGTTGACATTCAGATCATTTTCGCACTGATTAATCAGCACCTAACTGTTTGTTTTGATGGACGTCTCGTTTGAAATTTCATTTCCGGGATGTCGGACATTATACGTTTCGTCTATCTGTTTTATCCATTAAACAGATAGGAACAGATCAGTTTTAGGGCGGGCAAAATAATTGCTTGTCGGAGTGTGTTCGCTCCACTTTGATGATTAAAGCGGAGCGAGGACTCTGAGATGCGTATAGTCAGTGCGGCTTTTCTTGTGGGCCTTCTTGTGTCCAGTGCGCCAGCTTTTGCACAATATGAAAAAGAACTTGGCCCCCTTGCTTCCGCAGCAACATCACAAATTTTACCGGGTTGGACCGCAACCACACGAGACGGCTGGTTTGTTCTCAACAACCAGCAAGCAAGTGGCTCCGAGCAAACCTTGATGCTAACTGCTGGTCCTGCGCCAGATCAAGGTCGGGCAACGCGTGTCGCTGTTGCAGTTACCTCATCAAAGCCAAGCGCTTCCATTGGATTATTTGCGACCAATCCTGCTGAAAACGCGATTTGTCTGATGGAGATCATGGCAGACAAATCTGCCAAACTATTCTGCATGGACAATGGCAAGCGGCTTGATATTGCCAATGTACCAAATGCAGCGAAACTAGACGGCAGCGATGTCATCGAAATGGTCGATGTGCCGGGCGTATCGCGCTTTCTGCTCAATGGTAAAACCATTGGAGATGTGCAGGCCTCTCGCGCGCTCGGCGCACAAATTGGCGTTATGGCCTATGATGTTGGTATGTTTGCGATAGCGAATTTCAGTATAACATCTGACGGCCAGAATGTGCCAACACAGCCATTCGTGTCTACCACGCCGCGCAGTGAAACACCACAAACGGCTGACACAGGTACACAGCAACAACCGCAAACTGGTGCGCCAACACAGGCAGGATCGGGAAACCTCTCAGGACCGCTTCCCGATTTTGAGGGAGACACCAACAAAATCGCATCTGTCTATTTTGGCCTTATGCGCAGCATCTTTGCACATGAATTCGGACATGCGCTAATTGGCGAATTGCAACTGCCTTCAACCGGCCCGGAAGAAGACGCGGTTGATATTTATTCCGCATTGCAGATCGTTGAACCGACAATGTACCCGTCGGGGGATAAGCAGGTGGACGATATGGCAGTCGGCTCTGCAACCTATGCCGCGCTGCAGTGGTATTACAGCGGCAAAATCAACGAGATGAAAGGCAGCGCGCCATCGCCATGGCAGGACGAGCATACCGCTGATCTGAAGCGGTTTCGAAACATGATGTGTATCATGTATGGCGGTAACCCTAAGGTTTTCAGCAATCTGGCTGATAGCGTGAACCTTGATGAGCGCACACGCGCCCGCTGCTCAGACGAGTTCAACAAACAGAACCGTGCATGGCGGAAAATTCTCGCGCCACATACACGATCAGGAGAATGGCACCCCGAGGGTGAGCAACCAGCCGATGCGCCGGGTGCCGTCATTAAAACCGTTTTCGAGCCATCAAAAAGTCGCGTCGGTGATTATTATTATGCCATGCTGTCAAAAGCTTTGACCGGCTATTTCAACAACCTGTCTCAGACTTACGTGCTACCGCGCCCAATCACTGTTACTTTCCGCGACTGCGATCAGTTAAATGCATGGTACGATCCCAAAGAGGGTTCAATCACCATGTGCTATGACCTGTTTGAGCACCTCGCAGTGATGATTTCTGATGTTGAAAGTGGAACTGTAAGGGGTGAACCAGCCACAGAAACCACCACAACGTCAGCGCCAGCCGCTGGAAATGCAAGCGGCGGCGGCACAGCCATTGATGAATTGCGTGATGAAGGCATTGCCGCCAGCATGGTTCTGTTTCAGGCTCCCTACACGGGACCAACGCCTAACAAACATGCAAGAGCAACAATCATCACAACGGTTGAAGTTGTAAAAATTATCGCGAACGGCCGTAAAACGCTTTTCGTCGATACCAGCGGTTTGCAAGAATCCTTGCAGAATGCTTACTCGCTCACTGATGCGGGGCGTGATGGCAGCGTGACGGATGGTCTGCAACAGGCGCTCGACGAATGGCTTAACGAAAAAGCTGGTGGCGATCGCAGCGTCGGTTTGGTGTTCTTCGGCAAAGGCATGCGTGATCGCTCGTCATATAATGCTGCCCTGCGTGCCGCTACACTCGGCTGGACAACATTCTGGTATCGCGGCGGGCTCGAAGCGTGGACCGCGAACGGGTTGCCCGTCAGTAAGTAGCCAACGCACAACTTTATGCTTTGTGCATCCACTTGATGCACAAAGCTCTCTTTGATCAGGCAGCCTCCAGTGCTTGAGCGAGATCGGCAATCAGATCATCCGGATGCTCGATACCAATGGACAGGCGAATTGTTGATTCCAGCACGCCTATCCGTTCGCGCACATCCACAGGAACCCCGGAATGGGTCATTGCTGCCGGATGGCTCGCAAGCGATTCTGTCCCGCCAAGGCTGACAGCCAATTTCAAAATCTGTAGTGCATTCAGGAAGCGGAAAGCAGCCGCCTGACCGCCTTTGATATCAAATGAGAAGGTCGATCCAGCCCCCGTGCATTGGCGCTTGAACAATTGGCAAATATCGGATTTTTCATCTTCAAACGGCAGATAATGCAGTTTTCCAACCTTGGGATGCTCTCGCAAAAACGTGGCTATCGCGCGTGCATTTTTGTCGGCGCGCTCCATACGAATGCCGAGCGTTTCAAGCGAACGTCCAAGCATCCAGCAAGAATGCGGGTCAAGCTGTGTACCGATAGCACCACGCAGCGCTTTGACCTGCTTAACGACTGATTTGGCACCCAGAACGGCGCCGGCAATCAGATCAGAATGACCACCGACATATTTCGTCAGTGAGTAAAGAGAAATATCAGCACCATGATCGAGCGGTTTCTGAAAAACCGGACCAAGCAGCGTATTATCGCAAACGATCACTGGACGTAGTCCATTTTGCTTGTCTGCAATCGTTTCGGCAACACGTCGGATCGCAGCAATATCAACAATACTATTGGTGGGATTGGCAGGCGTTTCAATCAGAATAACTGAGACGCGGCCTTTTTCGAGCGCAACCGCCGCAGCTTTTTCAATTGCAGCTTCATGAACACCGTCCGCGAATGCGACAGCTTCCACATTGAAGTTTTGAAATGTCTTGGCGAGCAATGTTTCTGTTCCGCCATAAAGCGGCTGCGAATGAAGAATGACATCGCCTGGCCGCGCAAATGCGAAAAGCGTTGTTGCAATTGCCGACATGCCTGAGGAAAACAGCGCACAGCTTTCCGCGCCTTCATAGACAGCCAGCCGATCTTCAACGATCTCACTGTTGGGATGGTTAAACCGCGAATAGACGAGGCCAGCGCCGACACCGACTGGCGGCTCCTTACGTCCGGAAACGAAATCGAAAAAATCTCTGCCATCTTCGGCAGTTTTAAAAACGAAGGTCGATGTGAGAAAAACGGGCGGTTTAACCGCACCTTCGGATAATTCAGGATCGTAGCCATAATTCATCATCTGCGTTTCTGGATGCACCAGATGATTGCCAATATGGGTTTTCGACTGACGCGGTGCGGTCATGCTAATCTCCTCAAAACTCCTCCGGCCCTCAGGCTGGGAGGAGTTTAACAGAGATGGACCGCAATCTTCTTGCGTTGTTAGATGCTTAAGCGACTAGGAGTGAACAGGTCACATGCTCGCCATTGCAGAATACCTGCTTACTTGATCACCAAAACAGGCACCGAGCTGAACGAAAGCACCTCAGCCGCCTGACTGCCGAGCAGCAATTTATTGACGCCACGGCGACCATGCGATGCGATAACGATCAAATCGCTACCAGTCTTTTGTGCCGCCTCGATAATGCCTTGTGCCGGAGATTGGTTTTCAATGTGCAGAGTTTCAGCCTCAACGCCTGCAGCTTCAGCCTTGGCTTTCGCTTTTGCGAGAAGCTCAGACGCCGCTTTGGTAATCGCCTCGCGATATTCCTGAAAAGCAGCAGGACTGGAAGCCCATTCTGCGGCAACCACGATGCCATAGGATGGCAAAAGCTCCGTCACGGAAACCAGCGACACTTTCGAACCAAACTGCTTTGCCAGCGCCACGCCCTGTTCGACGCCTTTATCTGCAAGTTCAGAACCATCAGTAGCAATCAGAATTTTCTTATACACAGCCCAAGCCTCCAGTTTGTGATCAAGATCCAACCATGCGCGCCGCTATGAATAAGGGCATTGATGCGGATCAATCAGACAGGAAAAAGCTTATAGGCATGAAGAGCTTACCGAAAGAGGGAGCGAGTGGTTTGAGAACCATGAATTGTCTTTTTCAAACAAATCATCGTGCGCACTATCCGCGCACAATGGATTAAAAATAAATTCTACACGCATCGACTTTAAAGAATAAAATTCCAAATTTTAGCAATCCGAAGCACAGAGCCAGCTATGCTTTTGCGTTATTTCCTCTTAAACTCCGTTCCAAACACAAGGAGATTTTTCCATGAGCAAGCCACTTGGCGAAAAAGGCGGCGCAGCTGCGGGACGCGGGCGCATTTATGATTCCATCCTCGACACCATCGGCAATACGCCGCTGGTGCGTATCGATAAATTCGCCAAGGAAAACGGCGTCGAAGCCAATCTTCTTGTAAAGCTTGAGTTCTTCAATCCACTGGCAAGCGTCAAGGACCGTATCGGCGTTGCTTTGATTGAAGCACTGGAAGCACAAGGCAAGGCTGTTCCGGGTAAAACCGTATTTGTGGAGCCGACCTCCGGCAATACCGGCATTGCGCTTGCTTTTGCAGCAGCTGCCAAAGGCTATCGCCTCGTGCTCACCATGCCAGAAACCATGTCGGTTGAACGCCGCAAGTTGCTCAAGCTGTTGGGAGCAGAACTTGTTCTCACCGAAGGCGCAAAAGGCATGAAGGGCGCAATCGCCAAGGCCGAAGAAATCGCTGAAGGCAATCCGAATGCGATCATTCCGCAGCAGTTCGAAAATCCGGCCAATCCAGAAATTCATCGCCTCACCACCGCTGAGGAAATCTGGAACGACACCAATGGCGAAGCCGATATTCTAATTTCCGGCATTGGCACCGGCGGCACGATCACCGGCGTTGGTCAGGTGATCAAGGCCCGCAAGCCATCCTTTAAGGTGGTAGCGGTTGAGCCTAAGGATTCACCAATTCTTTCGGGTGGAACACCCGGCCCGCACAAAATTCAGGGCATCGGCGCTGGCTTTGCACCAAAGACGCTGGATACCGGCGTTTATGATGAGATCGTGACTGTTTCAAACGAAGATTCCTTCGCGAACTCGCGTCTTATTGCACGTCTGGAAGGCATTCCGGTCGGCATCTCCTCCGGTGCAGCACTCACCGCTGCAATCGAGATCGGCAAACGTCCTGAAAACAAGGGCAAGAATATCGTCATCATCATTCCATCCTTTGCAGAACGCTATCTTTCGACGGCGCTCTTTGAAGGTCTGGAATAAGAACGCCAATAAACAAAAAGCCAGAGCGGTCACCCGCTCTGGCTTTTCTGTTGCCTGAAATCATGTACTCCGCGCCTGAACCTCATTGGCCCTGCTACGGCAGTCTCAATTTTCAGTTTACCGTGCGTGCCGCGCAAGCCGGACCAGGACCGCGCATGTAATGGCGCTCGGGCCTGTAGCTTGGTGCGACGAATTCACGAATAACATTAACGCTGTCACGCAGCTGAACTATAATGTTCATCGTCTTCACCTCTTCACCAAATTGCTTTTCTAAAATGATATCCGGCACCGGCCCGAATAGGGTTAAGGCAATGCTTTTCGCTTCCGAACATCTTAATGAAAACTTTAACAATTAAAGATGAACAACCCCTGAACCGGCATGGTTAAGGTTAAGTTAACGGTAAGGATATTTAGGTTTTCCACAAGTGTGGGAATTAGAGCGCATCCCGAAAAGTGTAAAACGGTTTTCGGGATGCGCGTTAAAATAAAGAATGAGAGCGCCGATCTGATTTGATTAGATCGAAACGCGCTCTAGCCACAAATAAAAAAGCCGGTGTGAATACACCGGCTTTTCCAATGCTAATCATTTGTTTTACGCACATCTTGGTCCGAAAACCGGTTCCCACTTTTCGGGATGTGCTCTAGCGCGTTGGAACCGGATGTTCGCCGCGATAATCATAAAAGCCACGACCCGTCTTACGACCTAGCCATCCAGCTTCAACATATTTCACCAGCAACGGGCATGGACGATATTTTGAATCTGCCAGACCATCATGCAGAACCTGCATGATCGACAGACACGTATCAAGCCCGATGAAATCAGCGAGCTGCAACGGCCCCATTGGATGGTTGGCGCCGAGCTTCATGGCCGTATCAATGGCTTCCACGCTGCCCACGCCTTCATAGAGCGTATAGATCGCTTCATTGATCATCGGCAGCAGAATTCGATTGACGATAAAGGCCGGAAAATCTTCGGCAACAGTGACTGTCTTGCCGAGTGCGGTCACAAAATCCTTGGACTTGCGGAATGTTTCCTCGTCAGTCGCAATACCGCGTACCAATTCCACCAGCTTCATGATCGGAACCGGATTCATAAAGTGAATGCCGATAAAGCGCTCTGGACGATCAGTCGTGGATGCAAGACGCGTGATCGAAATTGACGACGTGTTGGTCGCTACAATGGCTTCAGGATTGAGCACAGGGCAAAGCTGAGCAAAAATCTTGCGCTTGACGGTTTCGTCTTCGGTCGCCGCTTCAATAGCCAGATCAACGCCAGCAAGATCCTGCATCGTGTTCGCTGCACGGATAAGCTTCATCGCATCGGCGCGTTGCTGTTCTTCCAGCTTACCCGAAGAAACTTGCCGCGCCATATTGCCGTTGATCGTGGCGATGCCTTTTTCCAGCCGATCTGCAGCCGCATCATGCAACAGCACGTCGTAACCTGCCAAAGCGCACACATGGGCAATGCCACTGCCCATCTGACCCGCACCAACAATACCTACCGTTTTGATTGCCACAGTATCGACTCCTTCATGCTACGCATTCATGCTTATCAAAAAGCTCGCCTAACAAGCCAGTTAAAGGCAAGAAATGCAAGGTCATCGTGCAAACCACGCGATTTGGCTCAATAAAAAAGGCGGCGAGGATGACCTGCCGCCTTTTCAGAGAATTAGAGAGCTTTTTGCAGCTCTGGCAGAATGGTAAAGAGATCACCGACTAGGCCGTAATCGGCCACCTGGAAGATCGGCGCTTCTTCGTCCTTGTTGATTGCCACGATCACGCGGCTATCTTTCATACCCGCCAGATGCTGGATCGCACCGGAGATACCAACTGCGATATAAAGATCAGGCGCAACCACCTTACCCGTCTGGCCAACCTGCCAGTCATTTGGTGCATAGCCCGCATCAACTGCTGCACGGCTGGCACCAACTGCTGCACCGAGCTTGTCGGCAACTGGTAGGATCACTTCCTCAAACTTCTCAGACGAACCAAGCGCACGGCCACCTGAGATGATGATCTTGGCCGAGGTCAGTTCCGGACGATCGGAATCCGACAGAGCGTTTTCAACAAAGCTAGAAAGAGCAGGATCAGCGGCAGCATTGATGCTTTCAACCGAAGCTGAACCGCCCTCAGCCGTTGCCGAGAAAGAAGCCGTACGAACCGTGATGACCTTCTTGGCATCTGTCGACTGAACGGTCTGGATCGCGTTGCCGGCATAGATCGGACGCTTGAAAGTGTCAGCGGACACGACTTCCATGATTTCCGAAAGCTGCATCACATCGAGCAGAGCTGCTACGCGCGGCAGCACGTTCTTGGCCGAAGTGGTGGCTGGTGCAATGATCGTGTCGTAATTGCTCGCTAAGTCAACTATAGCTGCTGCGAGTGGCTCAGCCAGACGGTTTTCCAGTGCATCGCTTTCAGCAAGCAGAACCTTGCGCACGCCCGAAAGCTTTGCTGCGGCATCAGCGGCAGCTTTCGCGCCCTTGCCTGCAACCAGAATGTCAACGTCGCCGCCGATCTGGGCAGCGGCAGTTAGTGCCTTTGCAGTCTGATCAGAAAGGCTTGCATTGTCGTGTTCGGCAATAAGAAGAATAGCCATAAATTTGTCCCTTCCGATCTCTTACAGTACGCCGTCAGCTTTAAGCTTCTCAACCAGCTCACTTACGGAGCCAACCTTCACGCCAGCCTTGCGACCGCCCGGTTCTTCGGTCTTCAAAACCTTGAGACGCGGAGCAATGTCGGCACCAAAATCGGCTGGCGACTTTTCATCAAGCGGCTTCTTCTTAGCTTTCATGATGTTTGGCAGCGAAGCATAGCGCGGCTGGTTCAAACGCAGATCAACGGTGACAATCGCAGGCAACTTCACATCAATGGTCTGAAGGCCACCATCGACTTCACGGGTTACCTTGGCAGAACCTTCACCCAGCTCAACTTTCGATGCAAACGTTGCCTGGCTCCAGTTGAGTAGTGCCGAAAGCATCTGGCCCGTCTGGTTGGCATCGTCATCAATCGCCTGTTTTCCGAGGAACACGAGGTCTGGCTGTTCAGCTTCGACGACGCCCTTCAGAACCTTGGCAACGCCAAGCGGCTCAACGGTTTCGTCAGTTTTCACGAGGATTGCACGGTCCGCACCCATGGCGAGCGCGGTACGCAGTGTTTCCTGCGCCTGTGCAGGACCGACCGAAACCACGACGATTTCCGTAACCTTGCCAGCTTCCTTCAAACGGATCGCTTCTTCAACCGCGATCTCGTCAAAAGGGTTCATCGACATCTTGACGTTTGCAAGCTCAACGCCCGAACCATCACCCTTAACACGGATCTTTACGTTGTAATCTACAACCCGCTTTACTGCGACAAGGACTTTCATCCGCGATTACCTCTTCAATGACTTTTTGCGGCCTGACTATGCCGCCATGAATCTTTGCCCGCATGTCAGAATCCGACATGACAACGCTGCTGACAGAAACGCCGTAAAAGCCAGCCTTTCCCCGCAACATCAGGAACCGGCACGAAACCTAAAGACGGTTGACGTGCGCGTCAATCGTGGTTGGGCGGCAATATCGATTTAAATGAATATATTCTGACAGATAGTCATTCCGTTTTCGCACTAACGTCTATCGTAGAGTTACCTAACGACTTGGCACTATTCGATACGCTTAGTTTCTTCATGCCGCGCCCTCCCATTTTCGTGGCGTTTACAAGCCATACCTCATGCGCTAGGAGTGCAGCGTAAACATCCGGTCGCAGCCTACCCGGTCAAAACAAGGACTCAAACTATGAAGACGCTTGTCATCTGCTCCGGCGGATTGGACTCCGTTTCGCTTGCGCATAAAATCGCAGCGGAACATCAACTCACTGGCCTTATTTCTTTCGATTACGGCCAGAGACACAAAAAGGAACTGAGCTTTGCGGAAGCCTGCGCAAAGCGACTTAACGTTCCTCATCAAATCATCGATATTCGATCTATTGGTGCCAGCCTGACCGGCTCAGCGCTCACAGACGACGTCGATGTTCCCGATGGTCATTATGCCGAGGAAACGATGAAAATTACCGTCGTTCCCAACCGCAATGCTATCATGATGACGATTGCTTTCGGTGTCGCCGCAGCACAGCAAGCCGATGCAGTGGCGCTCGCCGTCCACGGTGGCGATCACTTTATATACCCCGATTGTCGTCCTGGCTTTATCGGCGCTTTCCAGACCATGCAAAACCATGCACTGGAAGGCTATGCTGATGTCCAGTTACTTGCACCCTATGTACACAAGTCAAAAAGCGACATCGTTTCAGACGGTGCAAAATACCAAACGCCATTTGAAGCGACATGGTCCTGCTACAAAGGCGGCGAGCATCATTGCGGGCGTTGCGGCACCTGTGTCGAACGACGCGAAGCCTTCCACCTCGCTGGTATAAATGACCCGACACATTACGCAGATGCTGATTTCTGGCGCGTCGCTGTTGAGAAAAGGAGCGCCTGATGTTTCGCATCACCAAGGAATTTCATTTCTCTGCTTCGCATCAGCTGACAGAGCTTCCCGCCGATCACCAGTGCGCGCGGTTGCATGGACACAACTACATCGTGGAAGTAGAACTGTCCGCCAATGATCTTGATCAGCATGGCTTTGTCCGCGACTATCACGAACTCGCGCCACTGAAGCGCTATATCGATGATGAACTGGATCATCGTCATCTGAACGACGTGCTTGGACATAATCGCATAACCGCAGAATTTCTAGCGCGTCATCTTTATGAGTGGTGTCACACCCGCTGGCACGAAGTTACGGCGGTACGGGTTAGTGAAACGCCGAAAACATGGGCGGAGTATCGGCCAGAACGTCTGCAACCTTGTTTCCTGCAACAATGAACAAGCATCCTGAAATCCGCATCAGCGAGATTTTCGGTCCAACCATTCAAGGCGAAGGCGTATTAAGCGGCGAGCCGACTGTTTTTGTGCGCACGGGCGGCTGCGACTACCGCTGCGCATGGTGTGACAGTCTGCATGCTGTTGAAAGCCGCTTTCGCCATGACTGGAAACCGATGAGCATTGATGCCATATGGCGCGAAGTGACGGCATTATCAGGTCGAAGGCCAATAACAGTGTCACTTTCTGGCGGAAACCCGGCTATTCAACCATTAGGACCGTTAATCGATCATGGTCACGGTCAAGGTTATCGCTTTGCACTGGAGACACAGGGATCGGTAGCGAAAGACTGGTTCTCACGACTTGATACGCTGGTGTTAAGCCCAAAACCGCCATCGAGCGGCATGGAAACAGACTGGAAGGCGCTCACCACCTGCATCAATGCTGCGGGATCACAACCGAAGACCGTATTGAAATTCGTAGTCTTTGATGATGCAGATTATGCCTTTGCAAAGGCTGCATCGGCGCGTCATCCGCATTTGGCCGTCTATCTTCAGCCGGGAAATCACACACCGCCTCCGCCTGAAGATGACGATGCCCGCATCGACATGGACGGCATCATGAGCCGCATGGAATGGCTGATCGACAAGGTGATGGCCGACCGCTGGTTTGAAGCGCGCGTCCTGCCCCAGCTTCATGTGCTGATCTGGGGCAATAAGCGCGGCGTCTAAAGTATGTCGCGGAAAAGTGGGGACCGGTTTTCCGATAACGACATGCTTAAAAACAAAGAGATAAAGCTAGCCGCAACGCGCATTGTCGTCAGGCCGTGGCGAAAATGGTGGTCTGTTGAGCATCGGAGCGGAGCTTACTTGAGGTAAGTGAGCACCGAAGCGCAAACAGAACGCCATTTGCAGACCGGCCTCACGGCGATGCCTACCGGTTTTGGCCCGGCACCCAAAGAACATCCCTCGCGCCATTATCATTGACGGCGCGAGCGGCGACAAACAGAAAATCGGAGAGGCGGTTGATATATTGCAACGCCTCTTTTGAGACAACTTCGCCTTCCACCTTTGCGAGCGCCACCATCAGTCGTTCGGCACGGCGCGAAACCGTGCGCGCCAGATGAAGCGCTGCTGATGCAGCCGAACCACCCGGCAGAATGAACGAGCGCAAAGGCGGAATCGAAACATTCAAATAATCAATGTCGGATTCAAGTCGCGTCACCTGCGATGCAACAATGCGCAGCGGTTCATAGGCAAGCGGCTCCCCATCATCCGGCGTTGAAAGATCAGCACCGAGATCGAACAGATCATTCTGGATGCGCATGAGCATCACATCAATAGGACCGTGATCTGCGCTACTTGTATGCAGTCGCACCAAGCCGATACAGGCATTGGTTTCATCGACCGTGCCATAGGCTTCCACGCGCAGATCGGATTTCAGCCGGCGCGCACCAGATGTGAGGCCGGTGGTGCCATCATCACCTGTGCGGGTGTAAATCTTGTTGAGCTTGACCATTTGCTATTGTCCACTTGCCTGACGTGCAAAATAGATTGCCCCCACGACCAGAAGAATTGCAACAAATTGCAGAAGAACACGCAGCTGCATCATCTTGTTGGAGAAATTACCGTCACCACCCCGCATCATATTGCGCAGGCCGATAATCAAAACGATTGCCACAGCAATCACGGCCACCATGGCAGCCGCCTTGAAGACGAAATCCATTTACATTCCTCCCATAATCCGCCGTCTTTGTTGGTTTCAAGACTGATCGGACAGCATTTTGTAGAGCCAGCGTGACGGCAGCAGGCGTCGTGCCAGAATACCCAGTTTCGCCGGTCGCGTAACTGCGTAATGCGGACGCGGCTTTGGTGCGTCCAATGCATGCACAAGTACCGCGTAAACCGCTTCCGGGCCAAGCTTGTTTTTGGATTTCGTGCCACCACCTTCGAGCTTTGCCATCTGGCGCTGATAGAGTTCGCGATGCACCGAGTTTTCAAGGTCAATATTAGCCCGCGCATGCGCTGCTGCAGTATAGGTAAAGCGCGATGCAATTGGCCCCGGCTCGATCATCGACACCTCAATACCCGAACCTTCCAGTTCCATACGTTGCGCCATCATCAAGCCTTCAAGCGCGAATTTCGAAGCTACATAAGCGCCGCGCCATTTCATAGGCACAAGCCCGAGAATAGACGAACAATGCACAATCCGGCCCTGCCCCTGTGCGCGCATCGTGGGAATGATACGTCGTGTCAGATCATGCCAACCAAAGAAATTTGCCTCAAATTGCGCACGCAAAGCTTCAACCGGAAGATCTTCAATCGCCCCCGGTTGCGCATAGGCACCATTGTTAAAAAGCGCGTCCAGCTTGCCATCCGTTGCGCGCAAAACTGCATCAATCAGCGCTTCGATTGATTGCGGCTCGGTATAATCGAGATAAAACGCCTCAATGCCTTGGGCTTTGAGGGCTGCAATATCCTCGCCTTTTCGTGCAGTCGCAAACACGCGCCATCCAGCCTCATGCAAAGCTGTCGCGCAATAAGCACCGATACCAGAAGAACAGCCGGTTATGAGGATGCTGCGCTTTGCATTTTGTGAGACCATGGATCGGTTCCGCTCCTGTTTTGGCTCACAGTGCTTGATTCGTCCTAGTATGGCGAACCCGAAATTCGTTTCACCTTGAAGCAGCTCTCGAAGCAGATTTCGGGTTCGAAGCCATACGAGTAAACTTTTGAATCTAGTGTGGTTTACGGATTTGAAGTTCCTAAACGTGAATGCAACACAAATGATAGGAACTTCAAACCCACCACACTAAGTTTAAAACCGCTATCCCCTTGCAATATTGAATCTAATACTAGATTTAAACGCTTGGAATGAATGTCGGTCGACCGAAGGAAAAAATCTACGGATGCGAAAAGTTAAACGTTTTCTCCGTCAGGTCACTTACGACGTTTACTGGCATTTCAGCACTGACGACGGTTGGGCTTTTGCTTCGCACATCGCCCTTTCCGGGCTGATGGCACTATTTCCATTCCTGATTTTCGCAACAACACTCGCTGGTTTTCTTGGCACCAAGGAATTCGCTAATAATGCCGTGCATGTCATTTTTGATATGTGGCCTTCTAATATCGCAGGTCCGATCGCTAATGAAGTGATGAATGTTCTGACCGTTCAACGCAGCGGGCTTCTGACATTGAGTGTGATCGCGGCCGCCTATTTTGCCTCCAATGGGGTGGAAGCCTTGCGCATGTCGCTCAACCGCGCCTATCGCGTCAGTGACCAGCGCTCGATCATCTTCTGTCGCCTGCAAAGCCTTGGCTTCGTGCTGATTGGCACAATCAGTCTGATGGCCATCAGCTTTCTGCTGGTTCTGGCACCGCTTGCAGTGCGTCTTGCCGAACAATGGTTTCCCGATATCGCTCCCTTCACCGGCACAATCGCCATATGGCGCTATACGATTGCTGTGAGCGTTCTGGTGCTGGCACTTTTCATCGTGCATATCTGGCTGCCTGCCGGAAAACGCCGCATGAGCGACATTCTTCCCGGCATCGGCATCACGCTCGTTGCATGGCTTGCTGCCGCAACCGCTTTTGCAAAATATCTCGAAACATTTGCAAACTACGTCACCACCTATGCGGGCCTTGCCTCGATCATGGTGGCCATCGTGTTTCTTTATATGTTATCCGCGATCTTCATCATTGGCGCAGAAATCAACGCGGCGATCATGATTTTCCGCAAACGCGAACAACAGCCCGAACTTATCGACGCAAAGTAGTCAGCGCCACACCGAGCGTTGTCACAACCATGCCTGCGATCTGAATCGGCCCCAGCGTTTCACCAAAAATCAGATAGGCCATGATCGCGGCAGTCCCCGGAACCAGATAGAAAAGTGACGCAACCTTCGACATAGCGCCTTCGCGGATCATCACCAGAAGCGCCAGAATAGCGCCGATGGAAATTGCAAGCGTCAGCCAGACCAGCGCAAAAATAAGCTGTGGCGACCAGATCATGACGCGGGTTTCAAACGCAAAAGCGCATATCGCGGTCATTCCTGCTGCCGCGATATATTGCACCGCAGTCCCGGTCTTCAAATCCGCCGCCGTGCCGAAACGTTTTTGCCACACGGTGCCAGTGCTGATCGCCAGAACAGCCACAAAAGCCGCAAACAGGCTTTGCGGATCTACACCGCTATGCCCCGAAAACTTCGGCCAAACCACCATCGCAACACCAAGAAAACCAATCAGCAGCCCCAGCCATTGCCGCCCACTGGCGCGCTCTCCAAGAAGAAGTGCTGCAATCAAGGTGGTCAACATGGGTTGAAGACCAGCAACCAGCCCCGACATACCAGCTGGCAGACCGTGATGCACCGCCCAGAAAAGTGCTGAAAGATAACCACCATGGATGAGACAGCCAACAATGGCTGCATTGAGCAGCGTTTTGCCTCTTGGCCACACACTATGACTTGCCAAAGCCCACAGGATCATAATGGCTGCTGCAATCGAAAACCGTACCGCCATAAAGCTGAACGGCTCCGCATAAGGCATGGAAAGCCCTGCCCCGATAAAGCCAGTGGCCCAGAGCAACACGAACATAATCGGGAAAAAGCGGGTAGACATGATGCAGACGTTCCTGTTTGCTTCCCTCTAATCCCGTTCCATGCTTTGCGCTATCGCATAAATCTGATTGTTGCGATCAATTTGCCAAATGCCTCGCTTCTGCCTATGAAACGGCATGGATAATCAGAATGACACAATTCGCATTTTTGTTGATGCCGACGCCTGCCCGGTAAAGGCCGAAGTCTATCGCGTCGCCGAACGGCACAATCTGCCTGTTGTGCTGGTCGCCAATAGCTATATTGCCATTCCGCGCGATGCAGAGCGGGTTGAGCGCGTCATCGTTTCTGACAAGCTGGATGCAGCAGATGACTGGATCGCTGAAAACTCCCGCCCCGGCACCATTGTGATTACAGCGGATATTCCGCTCGTAAGCCGGTCGATAGAGATGGGCGCATCAGTTATCGGCCCCAATGGCAAAGTGCATACGGCAAGCACCATCGGCAACACACTTGCTACGCGCAATCTGATGGATTCGTTGCGTTCGGCAGGCGAAACGACGCGCGGACCAGCGCCGTTTTCGGCAAAAGACCGCTCGGCTTTTTTATCCGCACTCGAACTGGCAATTGTTCAGCTCAAGCGTGCTGGTTTCAAATCAGCTTGATCGTATTGAAGCGGTGGCAATGCCCGCGCCGATCAACATTGTCCCGCCAGCACGATTGAAAATACGCAAGGCACGTTCATTGGCAAAGAAACGACGGGCGCGCGTGGCAATCAGCGCATAAGCGAAGGCATTGAGAAATGCCAGAACAAGAAATGTACTCTCAAAAACCAGCATCTGAGTGAGAAAATCGCGATGCGGGCTTAAGAACTGCGGCAGGAAAGCCACGAAAAATGTGATACTTTTGGGGTTGAGCGCTGTCACCAGCCAAGCGTGCAACAACATTTTGACCGGCTTAACCTCATCGTGCCGCGCCTTGGCGTCCATTGTGCCACCGGCACGAAACAACTTTATACCCAACCAGATGAGATAGGCGGCACCAAGCCACTTAACCGCAGTAAAGACCGTCGCTGACGCGGCGAGAAGCGCACCGACACCCAGCATCGAAAGCGTCATAGCGGTAAAGTCACCGAGTGCCACGCCAATTGCCATAGGGAGCGCCGCTTTCCAGCCCTGCCCGAGCGCATAGGAAACGACAAGCAAAACCGTTGGCCCCGGAATAATCAAAAGCACAATGGATGCCGCAGAAAATGCCAGCCAGACTTCAATGCTCATGGGAAACTTCCTCTCTTAACAAGAGGAAGCCACTGAACCGAATGTTTGTCTATCTAAAGTTTCTGCGCAGCTTCAATCAACTTGATAGCGTCTGGGCCATCCCACGGTGCGGGACCATTCATCGATGCAATCTGGCAACCATCCTTATCGACCAGCAATGTCACAGGCAGGCCGAATGCGAGATTTTTGCGCTTTAATTCATTGAAGCTTGACATAGTAGCATCACGATTGAGGCTCAGGCTTTTGATACCAATCTCTTCGAGAAATTTCTTCGGCTTCTCGTCGGAGCCGGTATCAATATTGATGGCAACCACATCAAAATCACTGCCACCCTTTGCCGCCTGCAAATTATCAAGCTCCGGCATTTCTTCACGGCAAGGCGCGCACCATGTCGCCCAGAGGTTCACAAGCAGCGTCTTGCCCTTGTAATCGCCTAGCGTCATCTGCTTGCCGTCAGGTCCGGCGAAAGCGATATGCGCCACCGAAATCGGCTTTTCAGCTGCACGCATGGCAGCAACGCTTCCGGTTGCAGCTTGATCTAGGCTCTTCAGACTATCCGCTTTCAGTGCACATTGTGCAGAAGCTTCATCCGATTTCGCAGAAACATTGCTGGCTGTAGCATTGCCAGAAGGCCGTTCCATCACGTATACCGCGCCTATACCGGCAATGACACCGGCCAGAGCGGCAAGATAGACGATCCTGCGATTTCCTGACTTAGCCTTATCGTTGTCTTTTGCCATCTCGCGTCACTTCTTTCCTAGTCTTGCATTCGAGGCATACGAGCATGAGCGAACAAAAATCAAGCAATCAGATGTGGGGCGGCCGTTTTGCCTCAGGACCCGATGCGATCATGGAAGAGATCAATGCATCGATTGGCTTCGACCGCAAACTCTATGCGCAGGATATTCAGGGATCGCTCGCCCATGCAGCCATGCTTGCAAAGACTGGCATCATTGCGGCAGATGATCATAAAAAGATCGAAGACGGTCTGAAAACCATCCTGAAAGAAATCGAAGACGGCAAATTCACCTTCTCGCGCAAGCTCGAAGACATTCACATGAATATCGAAGCGCGTCTGGCCGACCTTATCGGCGCATCTGCTGGACGTCTGCACACGGCCCGTTCGCGTAATGATCAGGTGGCGGTTGATTTCCGCCTCTGGGTTAAGCGCGAAATGCAGAAAACTGCGGTCGCGCTAGAAGGCCTCATCAACGCGTTTCTTGAACGCGCCGAAGAGCATGCGGCAACCGTCATGCCGGGCTTCACGCATCTGCAAACAGCCCAGCCGGTCACTTTTGGTCATCATTGCATGGCCTATGTGGAAATGTTTGGCCGCGATCTTTCCCGCGTCCGCGATGCGATTGAACGCATGGACGAATCACCTCTCGGTGCCGCAGCACTTGCTGGAACCGGCTTCCCGATTGATCGTCATATGACAGCGGCAGCGCTTGGTTTCCGTGAGCCAACCCGCAATTCTCTGGATAGTGTTTCCGACCGCGACTACGCGCTGGAATTCCTGTCACTAGCCGCAATCTGTGCCGGTCATCTGTCACGTCTGGCTGAAGAAATCGTCATCTGGTCAACACCGCAGTTCAATTTCGTGCGCTTGTCTGATGCCTTCTCGACCGGCTCCTCGATTATGCCGCAGAAGAAGAACCCAGACGCTGCCGAACTTGTTCGCGCCAAGACCGGCCGCATCAATGGTTCACTCGTGGCACTGCTGACCATCATGAAGGGTCTGCCACTCGCCTATTCCAAGGATATGCAGGAAGACAAGGAACAGGTTTTCGACTCTGCCGAAAATCTCGAACTCGCAATCGCTGCCATGTCCGGCATGGTGCGTGACATGACCATCAATGTCGCCAGCATGAAAAAAGCTGCCGGTTCCGGCTATTCAACCGCAACCGATCTTGCTGACTGGCTGGTGCGTGAATTGGGTCTTCCTTTCCGTGATGCCCATCATGTGACTGGTCGCGCTGTGGCTCTTGCTGAAAGCAAGCAGGTCGATCTCGCAGCTCTCACACTTGAAGATCTTCAGTCGATTAACCCGGGCATTACGGATGCAATCTTTGGCTATCTGACCGTTGAGCAGTCGGTTGAAAGCCGTCAGTCATTCGGCGGCACCGCACCGCAGCAGGTGCGTAAGCAGATTGCTTACTGGAAAAATCGTATCGCAAAAGCGTAAGCTGACCATCCTGGTGAACTCACTCTTAAAGGAGTGATTTCACTTTCTGATATTTTGGGTTAGACCTGACCCATCGACAAATTCCGGGAACCAAAGCTGATGACAGGCCGCTCCGCCATTTCTTCCGTGCTTCTGATCGCAGCCCTTGCTGCCACTCTTGCCGCTTGCGGACGTAAAGGCCCACTTGAGCCACCGCCAGCGCAGCTCATCACCAATGAACAGGGTCGTACAGTCGAAAAACCGAAGGAAGACAAGCCCTTCATCCTCGACAAAATCTTGTAATTCCTCCCCCATTCGGATTGTTTCCCGTGAATCATTTTGAATATCGCGACGGCGTTCTTCATGCCGAAAATGTAAGCCTGCCCGAGATTGCAAAACAGGTTGGCACGCCGTTTTACGTCTATTCCCGCGCAACGATTGAGCGTCATTTCCGCGTTTTCAGCGAAGCTTTCGCCGACATGAATACGCTAGTGACCTATGCGCTCAAGGCCAATTCCAATCTGGCTGTACTCAAGACGCTTGCCAAACTTGGCGCAGGTGCTGACACGGTTTCAGAAGGCGAAATTCGCCGTGCGCTGGCCGCTGGTATTCCGGCAAACAAAATCGTATTTTCCGGCGTTGGCAAAACACCGCATGAAATGGATTTTGCGCTAGAAGCAGGCATTTACTGCTTTAACGTCGAATCCGAACCAGAGCTTGAAATCCTGTCAGCTCGTGCGGTTAAAGCCGGCAAGGTTGCGTCCGTCTCTCTGCGCATCAATCCTGATGTCGATGCGAAAACTCATGCCAAAATCTCGACCGGCAAGTCCGAGAACAAATTCGGCATTCCACGCGTAAAAGCCCGTCAGGCCTATGCGCGCGCGGCAAGTCTGCCCGGTCTCGACGTTGTCGGCATCGACATGCATATCGGCAGCCAGATCATCGATCTTGAGCCTTTTGACAATGCTTTTGCGTTGATGGCTCAGCTTGTGAAAGAATTGCAAGCCGATGGCCACAATATCCGTCACGTTGATGTCGGCGGAGGTTTGGGCATTCCTTATCGCACTGATAATAATCCGCCACCGCTGCCTGTCGCCTATGCTGAAATCGTTGCCAAGCACATCAAACCGCTGGGCCTCAAGACCGTCTTTGAGCCGGGTCGTCTGATCGTCGGCAATGCCGGATTGTTGGTAACGGAAGTGATTTTTGTCAAAGAAGGCGATGCGAAGAATTTTGTCATCGTCGATGCGGCGATGAACGATCTCATTCGGCCGACGCTTTATGAGGCGTTCCACGACATCAAGCCTGTTCTGGAAACCAAAGATAATGCGCCACGCATTCGGGCCGATTTTGTCGGCCCGGTCTGTGAAACGGGTGATTATCTGGGTGTTGACCGTGAAGTGGCAAAGCCCGCTCCCGGTGATCTGATCGCAGTTTGCACCACCGGCGCTTATGGCGCGGTTCTGTCCAGCACCTACAACAGTCGTCTTCTGATCCCGGAAGTGCTGGTAGACGGTGATCGTTATCATGTCATTCGTCCGCGCCGGACCTATGAAGAGCTTCTGGCACTCGATTCTGTACCGGAATGGCTATAAGCGCATCCCGAAAAGTGTGAAGCGGTTTTCGGATAAGATGCGCATTGAAACAATGATTAGAGCGCCGATCTGATTTAATCAGATCGAAACGCGCTCTAATTGGGACGAAAGCCTCGCCTTTGCCATGATGCGTGTTATTCTATGAAACAACCATAGGCGTTACACGCATCAGAAAGACCCGATGACACAACAGACAAAAGACAGCAAAGACTTGCCAATCCGCAAGCGCGATGCGTTTTTCCGCCTGTTTTCCGGCGAGGGTGCGGCCCTTCGGCGCCTGCGTCTGCAAAGTTTTCTGACAATCAGCTTTGAACGGGTATGGCCGCTCGTTTTGCCGCTGATTCTTTTGATTGCCCTTTTTGCAAGCCTAAGCTGGCTCGGACTTTTCGCGCTAATGCCGCGCTGGCTGCATCTTGGCGTGCTCGGGCTTTTTGGTCTTGCTGGAATTGTAGCGCTTTATCTGCCTTTCCGTTTCCGCCTGCCGGATGACGAAGCCATTACCGCTCGCATTGAAGACGTAAACGGACTGATTCACGAGCCATTGGCCGTCCAGACTGGCCAGATGGCGACAGGCGCCAACGATCCATTTGCCATTGCACTCTGGCAGGAACATCAGCGCCGCATGGCTGAGCGGTTGAAAAACCTGCAATCCGGCGTTCCACGTCCGCATATTCCTGAACGCGACCCCTATGCACTGCGCGCTGTCGTGGCCTTGCTGTTTGTGACCGCCGCCGCCTATAGCCTCAGCCCGAATAGCGGTCAGATTGCTGATGCGTTTAACATCCGCGCAGGCTCGGCAAGTGCCGTTGCGCGCATTGATGCCTGGGTAACGCCTCCATCTTATACCGGTCGTGCGCCGATATTCCTCAGCACGGCGCTGGATGATGCAAGTGCCGAAAAGCCAATAACAGTGCCACAAGGCAGCATCGTCAATATCCGTGTCATTGGCGGGAGTTCCGAAAGGCTAACCACAACGGATGCCACGGGCCATCGCGCAGAGATAAAACCCGTTGCACCCAAACAGGGCGAAGAAGAGCAGCAAACAAGCGTCGATGATAGCCGCAACTTCCGTTACGATTTGCAACAGGACCAGACGCTCAATCTTTCAGGCATAGATGCCCGCTGGTCATTTGCTGTCACGCCCGACAATCCGCCGACTATTCGTTTCAGCAAAGAGCCGGGCCATGCGCTAAACGGCACTTTGCAGCACAGCTATGAAATTTCCGACGATTACGGCGCAGTCAAAGCCTATGGCGAGATCGTTCCGCTCGACATTGACCATGAAGACGAAGAAACGGCGCCACTCTATGACGCGCCGGACCTGCCGCTTGCGCTACCGCGTCGCGGAACCAAAGAAGCGACAACTTCCAAAGACCTGACCCAACATCCATGGGCTGGTCAGAAAGTGGCGCTGACGCTTGTTGCAACTGATGCAGCCGGAAAATTCGGACGCAGTGAGACGAAAATCATCACGCTTCCAGAACGTCCTTTTTCCAATCCGCTCGCGAAAGCCGTCGCCGAACAGCGCCGGATTCTCGCGCTTGATGCAACGCAGCGTGATCATGTGCGCGATATGCTTTCAGCACTGATGATCCGCCCGGAAGAGACGATCAAGGACAAAGCGCATTATCTGGGCCTCGTGACTATCCGTACGCGTCTGCGCCTGGCAACAGGCGATGATGCACTGCGCGATACAGCAGATTATATGTGGCAAGTGGCTCTGGGCATTGAAGACGGCAATCTTTCGGCAGCAGAGAAGCGTCTGCGTCAGGCGCAGGAAGCGCTGCGCAATGCCTTGCAAAATGGTGCCTCACAGGAAGAAATTGAAAAGCTGACTGCGGAACTGCGTGAAGCCATGCAGCAATTCCTGCGTGAATTTGCACAGCGTCAGCAGCAAAACCCGAATGCAAAAAACCAACCGATGGACCCGAATGCGCGCATGCTCACCGACAAGGATTTGCAGCGCATGATGGACCAGATTGAAAATCTGGCGCGTCAGGGGTCACGTGATCAGGCTGAGCAACTTCTTTCGCAGCTACAAGACCTGATGAACAATCTGCAGATGGGGCAACCGTCGCAGCCCGGTCAACAAGGGCAAGGTCAGGGCCAAGCCAATCAGATGCAACAGCAGATGAACAAGCTGGGAGATTTGATGCGCCGCCAACAGCAGATGATGAACGAGACTTTCAAGCTCGATCAGCAAATGCAGCAGCAACAATATGGCAGCGGCGAGTTCGGCGATGAAGATGTGTTGCCGGGTGATGATGGAACCATGGGGCAAGGCGAATCGCAGCAAGGCGGCCAGTCCGGTGAAACATCTTCGGAAATGGCTGAAGCTATGCGCAAGCTGCAACAACAGCAGCAAGCACTTCAACAAGAACTGAAGAAGTTCGGCGAAGACCTGAAAGGCATGGGTATAAATCCAAATAAGGATTTCTCCGACGCCGACAAATCCATGGGTAATGCCGGAGATGCTTTGGGTCGCAGTGAAGGTTCAGAAGCCGGAGACCAGCAAGGCAATGCGCTGGAGGCTCTGCGCCGCGGTGGCCGCGATATGATGCAGCAAATGCAGCAGGCCATGGGACAGCAGGGTGAAGGCCAGAACGGGCAACAAGGACAGAATGGCCGTGACCCGCTCGGGCGTCAGCAGGGCAGCAATGGCATGTCAAATGAGAATGGCGTCAAGATTCCGGGCGAAATTGATATTCAGCGCGCCCGCGAGATTCTCGATGAAATTCGTCGAAAGCTCGGCGACGCGCTGACGCCACAAATCGAAAAGGAATATCTCCAGCG
Organism: Ochrobactrum sp. EDr1-4; assembly: GCF_049199085.1. NCBI lineage: Bacteria > Pseudomonadati > Pseudomonadota > Alphaproteobacteria > Hyphomicrobiales > Brucellaceae > Ochrobactrum > Ochrobactrum sp. EDr1-4. The sequence goes on along the minus strand of NZ_JBLZOF010000001.1, from coordinate 1,252,965 downwards.
ACTGCTGCAATTCGACTGATCAAAGCGCGATCAGTCTTTCCGAAACGCACGCCACTAGCCGCGGGAGATTTTGGTTATAACGTGCCGAAAATGGTGGTTTTTGAGAACCGGCGCGCAGCGTACTTAAAGTACGTGAGCACCGGAAGCGCAGAAAAGCGCCATTTGCAGGCCGTTAGAGCCGAAATCTCTGGGTTAGTCCCGGACGTGACCGACGTAAGGTAGCTGCCGGAACGAGTGTGCGACGTCCATGCCATAGCCGACGACGAAATAGTCCGGGCATTCGAAAGCAACAAAATCTGCATCCAGATCAACCTTGCGCCGCACGCTCTTGTCGAGAAGAACGGCAATGCTGACGCTGCGCGCACCACGTTCGATCATCAGTTCACGCACAAATTTAAGCGTCTTGCCTGATTCGAGAATGTCATCGATCAGAAGAACGTCACGGTCTTTCACATCGCTGTCGATGTCGCGCAACAGACGCACTTCGGTGCTGGTCGTACCCTTGCCATAGCTTGAAACCGTGATGAACTCGACGTCCGGTTCAACACCCGCATCGTGCATGGCGCGAATAAGATCGGCTGCGAAGATAAATGAGCCTTTGAGGATCGAAATAGTCAGCAGATTGTGAAAATCGCGTCCTGCTATTTCTTTTGCCAGCGCGAGATTACGCGCAGCGATTTCCTCCGGGCTGAAAAGCACGTCGATGGTTTTTCCGCCAACCTGAGGCATCTGCTGCGTCTCCTGATTTATAAGCATAACTTCGCTCTGAAAGGCACGCTCTATAGCACGCTTTCAGAAAAATGCACCCTCTTGAAGAGCACGAGTTTGAGAACATCTAAAGTAAGCATAATCATTTGCCATTTCATTGGTTTGATGTAGCGTGCCTGCCATGCATCCGGACATTATCGAACTCCGCTCCTTTTATGAAACCACCCTTGGCCATCTCGCCGAGCGGTCCATTCGCATGGCGCTTGCGGCACTGTGGGGGCATGTTCCAGGTGAGCGACTTGTGGGGCTTGGATATAGCCTCCCCTATCTCGACCGTTTCAGCGCAGATACCGAACGAAGCTTCGCATTCATGCCTGCAGGACAGGGTGCCGTTGCATGGCCGTCATCGGGCAAATCAAGCACCGCTCTTGTCTTCGACGAAGAACTGCCGCTGCCTGATTCTTCGATTGATCGTGTGCTGATGGTTCATGCGCTCGAATATGCCGAAAACGCCTCAGAAACGCTGAAAGAAATGTGGCGTGTGCTGGCTCCCAATGGACGGCTCGTCATTGTGGTTCCGAACCGACGTGGTGTCTGGGCTCGTCTCGACCGCACGCCATTCGGCAGTGGCCGGCCCTATAGCCGCACACAGTTGACTGCCCTGCTGCGCGAAGCCAATTTCAGCGTCAACACAGTCAGCAATGCATTGCATTTTCCGCCCGTGAAACGTCGCTGGATGATGCGTCCTTGCATGGCAATTGAAGGTATTGGTCGCAAGCTCTGGCCACTGTTTTCCGGTGTTCTGGTCGTCGAAGCGCAGAAACGCCTTTATCAAGGCCTGCCTGTCGCACAACGCTCATCGCGTCGTGTCTTTGTGCCGGTTCTGGCCCCACAGGGAACACCAGTTAGCGGGTTGAGAAAAACCGCGTCAAAAGAACCCAAAAAATAGCGCTGCAACCTTTCACAGTAAGGTTTTTCTCGACTTGAACGCGGCAGAGGTTTATGCCCGCTACGCAACCTTAACATCAGTCCTTTTGGCGGAGCCAAAATCATGACCAATACGCAAGACCTTTCCCGTCCCCAGCCTAAAACCGGCCTGCTAGATATCGCAGCCTATGTACCAGGCAAGGAACACGTCGAAGGCGTTGCAAAGGTCTATAAGCTCTCCTCCAATGAGACGCCAATCGGCCCCAGCCCTCATGCAATCGAGGCCTATCGACATTTGGCTGATACGCTTGCGATTTATCCGGACGGTCAGGCGCAGGCATTGCGCGAGGCAATCGCTGAATCTCAGGGGCTTAACATCGGTAACATCATCTGCGGCAATGGCTCGGATGAATTGCTCGGCCTGATCTGTCAGACCTATCTGGCTCCGGGCGATGAAGCCATCATCACCGAACATGGTTTTGCGGTTTACAAAATCCAGACGCTTGGCGCTGGCGCAACGCCTGTGACGGTAAAGGAAAAGAACGAGCGCATCGACGTCGATGCAATTCTGGCCGGCGTAACACCACGCACAAAGATCGTTTTCATTGCCAATCCAGCCAATCCGACCGGCACCTATCTGCCGTTTGAGGAAGTGCGTCGTCTTCATGCAGGCTTGCCGAAGAACGTTCTGCTAGTGCTGGATGCTGCCTATGCAGAATATGTTCGTCGCAATGATTATGAGTCCGGTCTTGAACTGGTATCGTCGAACGAAAATGTCGTTATGACACGCACCTTCTCGAAGATTCATGGCCTGCCAGGTCTTCGCATTGGCTGGATGTATGCGCCATTGCACATCATCGATGCGGTCAATCGTATCCGTGGGCCTTTCAACATGAATTCGGCAGCAATTGCTGCCGGTGCTGCCGCGATCCGCGACCGCGCTCACGTTGTAAAGTCAGTCGAATATAATGAAAAATGGCTGTCGTGGCTCACAGACGAATTCACGAAGCTTGGCCTTCGCGTCACTCCATCGGTCACAAACTTCCTGTTGTTCCATTTCCCGGAAAATTCCGCACATTCGGCAGATAAGGCGGATGAGTGGCTCTGCAAGCATGGCTATATCCTGCGTCGTGTGGGCGGCTATGGCTTCCCCAATGCATTGCGTATGACGGTCGGCACGGAAGAGGCTAATCGCGGCGTTGTGGCAGCTCTGACCGAGTTTTTGAAGTAAGACGATGTCCACGATCCATTTCGAGAAAATCGCGCTCATTGGCATTGGTCTCATCGGCTCATCGCTGGCGCGTGTCGTTCGCCGTGAAGGCCTTGCCAATCATATCGCCATTGCAACACGCAGTGCCGAAACATTAAAGCGCGCCGAGGAACTCAACCTCGGCGACAGCTACTCAACCGATAGTGCTCTAGCCGTCAAAGATGCCGATCTCGTTATCGTTTCGGTTCCTGTCGGCTCGTCGGGCACAGTTGCCAGGCAGATTGCTGCACATCTGAAACCCGGAGCAATCGTTACCGATGTCGGCTCGACGAAAGCTTCGGTGATTGCACAAATGCAGCCGGAATTGCCTGAGAATGTGCATTTCATTCCCGGCCACCCGCTTGCAGGTACGGAATATTCCGGTCCGGATGCGGGTTTTGCCGAGCTGTTCAACAATCGCTGGTGCATTCTCACGCCACTGCCAGACACGGATCAGGCAGCGATAGACAAGCTTTCAGCCTTCTGGACAGCTTGCGGTTCACGCCTTGATCAGATGGACCCGCAGCATCATGATCTGGTGCTGGCGATCGTCTCGCATCTTCCGCATATCATCGCCTACAACATCGTCGGTACTGCCAGCGATCTTGAACAGGTGACAAAATCAGAAGTCATCAAATATTCGGCTTCAGGTTTCCGCGATTTCACACGTCTGGCTGCGTCCGACCCAACCATGTGGCGCGACGTCTGCCTGCATAACAAAGATGCGATCCTCGAGATGCTGGCGCGCTTCTCGGAGGATTTGGCGTCCTTGCAGCGCTCGATCCGTTGGGGCGATGGCGATGCACTGTTTGATCTATTCACCCGCACGCGAGCGGTACGGCGCAGCATCATCGATGCCGGGCAGGAAGTTGACGCACCGAACTTCGGGCGACAGGCGGCTTCCCAAACAAGCGACAAGAAATAAAAAAAGGGCAGTATGTGATACTGCCCTTTTCTTTATAGGTTGGGCAAACGCCCTAGTGGGATAAAGCCAGCGCTGGCTTTCCCCTTACGAATGGTAATATCAATAACAGGGTTGCCATTTTCGTCTTTCGGCATGGCGGAGAGAGCAAAAAGAGCGGTGGCTATATTGCCGCCCTGCTCTGGAAATACCGTCTGTCCGGCCTGCGCGAATGATTGCGAGTTGACCATGGTGACTTTCAGGTCAGCATCGATTTCACCTTGCTGGCCAACTGAAAAAGGCCCTGCAACCGTCAACATTGCGCCATTCGGCATTGACAGAAATGCTTGATTGATAACGCCACTATGACCGCGCATCCGTTCGTTAAATGGTGCAGAACTTGGAGCAAGGAAAGTCGCGGCATCAGCAACAGCTATATCGACCAGTCCATCAATTTCTGGGCTTTTGGCATTACCAATGACGTATGGTTCAAGCTTTAGACCGGCGAAACGACCGTTGATCTTGAGCTGACCTTCCTCATTGCTCATACGGAAATTCATCTGCTCTAGCTTGCTGATCTGCTCCGTGGTCGTGGTTTCGGTTCGCAACCCGACCATGACGTCACGTGCGGTTAGCTCAATCTCGGTTGGAAAAGGTCGTGCTAGACGCGTGTTGGAGGTAAATTTTTCCCAGTTGATTTCGAGCGGCTGCACACCCGGAAACTCGACAAAAGCTGGGCCTGTCAACTCATTGCTCAATGATCGTGGCGCATAGACGGGAGAACCAGACGTGAAGCGCCCGGCACGCAGCGCCATTCCCTCAGAAGGCTTCTGCCATGAGATACTGGCACAAACCACATTCACGCGAAGCGGATAACCGCCCATATGGAGGTTTTCACACTGAACACCAACGCCCTGCGATGCCAGCTTGGCTATGTCAGCCTTAGCGCGTACTTCGATCTTATCGGCAGCATAAAACCAGCCAGCCGTATAGGCGGCTATCAGCACAAGAACGATAATCGCAATTGTGATCGGACGCTTTCTGGATTTTTTGGTTCCAATACCAGCATGCGCCATAGAAAAAGCCTTTGTTTATTAAGCTGCTTTATCAGCCGGGCAACGCATAAGTGACTCTGCCCATTTAAAAACACGAGATAATCTGCTGTCTTCAACACGTGGCTATATTATGGCAAGATTGAGTCTTGTGAAGTTGCGCCAATTAAAAAATACGGGATATCTTGGGACCGCAGATAAAAAGCTGCCATATTCGCAATTATAGATATTAGATTATGGAAATGCGCGCAAATAACAGTCCATTGAATGACTTCTGGGTATTCGGATACGGTTCGCTGATGTGGAAACCGGGCTTCGCTCATGTGGAGACCGTGCGCGCACGTCTGCATGGCTATCGCCGCAGCCTTTGCATCTATTCGCATGTTCATCGTGGCACCCCCGACCATCCCGGCCTTGTATTGGGACTGGATGCCGGTGGATCATGCCTTGGAATTGCCTTCCGCGTTCCGGGCGATATGACCGATGAAGTGATGGTCTATTTGCGTGAGCGAGAAATGTCGCATCAGGTTTATCATGAAAAGCGACTGCGTCTGCGTTTGGCAGATGGTCGCGACGTTGAAGCCGTGACTTACGTGGCAGACCGCCGCCATGAGCAATATGCGGGGTCGCTTAAGCCTGAAGATGCTGCTGCAATTGTAGCTTCTGCACATGGCGAATCTGGCGCAAATGTCGATTACGTTGCCAACACACTCGAACATCTGCACAATATGCGGGTTCGTGATCATACGCTTGAGCATGTGACGGACCTCGTGCGTAAAAACATCGAACTCAATCGACACTCATTATAAATTTCTTCGCTAATGCAATTTTCCTCGCGGCCCAAACATCGCCAGCGCGTTAAAAATTCTAATTACGCGATGCCCCAACCCTTGTTCTTGCCCGATGCAACCGCTACATCTCGGCAAGTTCTCAAGGAGAAGTTTTTATGATCGCATTGTTCCGCACCATTGATCTGGCGCTCGATATCTATACGTGGATCATCATCGCAAGTGCCATTTTCTCATGGCTCTATGCGTTCAACGTCGTCAATTCTTCCAACCGCTTCGTGGCTTCAATCGGTGAATTTCTTTACAAGGTTACAGAGCCGGTTCTGCGCCCAATCCGCAATATTTTGCCCAATCTTGGCGGCATCGATCTTTCGCCGATCGTCCTGCTGCTGATTATCTTCTTCATCCGTCAGTTCATGTGGACGACGCTGCTTCCAGCACTTTTGTAAGAAGAAAAAGCAACACGACAAACAAAAACGCCCGGATTTTCATCCGGGCATTTTTTTAAACCATATAAGATCGATTATTGTTCTTAGCGCGTTCAATCGCTTCAACGATGAACTTGCGCGCGTAATCTTCATCACCCCAGTCGCCGATCTTAACCCACTTACCTGGTTCCAGATCTTTGTAGTGCTCAAAGAAATGCGCAATCTGCTTGAGTGTGATTTCCGGAAGATCGGAATAATCATGCACTTTTTCATAGCGCTGAGTCAGCTTAGGCGAAGGAACTGCAATGATCTTCTCGTCCTTACCGGAATTGTCTTCCATGACCAGAACGCCGATTGGACGGCAGTTAATCACGCAACCCGGGATCAGCGGACGGGTATTGCACACCAGAACGTCAATTGGATCGCCATCTTCTGAAAGCGTATGCGGAACAAAGCCGTAATTGCCCGGATAGGTCATCGGCGTATAAAGAAAGCGGTCCACAATCAGGGCACCAGCTTCTTTGTCCATCTCGTACTTGATCGGCTGTCCGCCAACTGGCACTTCGATAATTACGTTGATGTCTTCTGGAGGATTGTTACCAATCGAGATAGCATCAATATTCATGATGGGTCCTTTCGTATCGCGCTCTGATAACGGGTTTCATGTTTGCGTGCAAGAAAAACGAAGTTTCAACAAAACGTGACGAATTGTCGTTCCCTCTGACGTAACAAAGCGCATTCGAGTTATTGGGAGGTTTCGGTTATTTCACTGAGTTCCTTCAACCGTTGCACGGCTGTCGGTGGCATTGGGGGTGCATTCACATCACGACTTGCTGCAACGAGCAGTTCATCACAAGCCGTCTCTGTCGTTTCGATCAAACGACGCAAAAACTCTTCTTTCTCAAGTCCTGCTGGAATAAGCGGCAAAACCCTGCAACGAATTGTGCCGGGAAAACGAAAGAACTTGCGTCGCGGCCAGTAAAGCCCGGCATTGTGTGCAATCGGTAAAACTGGAAGTTTGAGCGCATCATAAAGATGCACGATACCATATTTGTACTCCGGCGGCGCTCCCGGTGAACGACGTGTTCCTTCAGGATAAATCAGAATCTGGCGTCCTTCAGAAATCGCCTTCTGCGCACCAACTGTGATCGAATGCAGTGCCTTCACGCGCGATCCACGGTCAACCGGGATCATTTCCATTTTCGCGACATACCAGCCAAACAGAGGTATCCGCATCAACTCACGTTTGAGGATCAGAACCGGATCATCCAGCTGCGGTAGGAATGCATAAGTGTCCCATGCCGACTGATGCTTTGGCGCGACGATATAAGCGCCTTCAGGAATATTTTCGAGGCCTTCAATCACGTAGTCGGTGCCTGCAATATATTTTTGCAGCCACAAATTAACGCGCGCCCATGTTTTCGGCACGATCCATGCCTTTTTGCGCGGAAGCAAAAAGTAAAACGGTGTGTAAAGGACCATCTGCACAAATGTGCCGATGTAGAAGGCGAGATTAAACAAAATGGAGCGCAGATAGAGAAGCATCGTATCGGCGATAACCTTGGTTATGCCCATCGCTCCACATTTCAGCGTGTGAACCGATCAAGCAAAGAAACGGAGAGCTTTTCCGAGAAAGCAGCGGCACTCGATATATCAGGAAGCAGAGAATTTTCCATAAGGAAATCGTTTTGCAAGACGATCAATTGCGCACGGTCTCGAAAGGATTAGGCGGCTTCGCCGAAAATCTTCGCTCCGCCCACGCGAATGGCTGCGCCGATATATTTGATGTATTCGATAAACAGCACGCGGAGCGTATCGCTTTCAGCCACCCAGCTATGAGCACGCTTCTCACCATTAACCACCGGATAAGGCACAAATTCCACATCCTGCATCCGCGATGACATCTCAAGAATACTGCGTGGGATGTGGTAATTGTTCGTAACGACAATCACCCGATGATACTTGTTGGCGCGTATCCAGCGTTCGCTTTCAGTTGCATTCCCCACCGTATTAAGCGCAGAACGATCAAGATCGACGCAACAGTTAAACAGGCTCGCATCCGTGTGTGTGGCGCGCTGCAAATCTTTTTCATTGGTCGAAGGATGCACACCACTGATCAATAGCCGCTTGCCCTGCTTATCTTTCAAAAGATCAAGCGCCGCCTGAATACGCGACTGACCGCCTGTCAAAACCACAATTGCATCAGCAGGCGTGTCCAATGCAGGCGATTGCATGCTTGTCACTTTCTCACTGAACGCAACAAAGCCGATCAGAAAGGCGACAATCACCAAAAACAGAAAAATGGAAACAGGCTGAAGTCGACGGAATACACGCATTAAAAGCGACCATAGAAATTTAGCGCCCGCCAGTGCAAGGCCAGAAGGCGCGTCGATAGTGCTACTGCGGCGCCATACCACAGCGCCCATACGCCCCCCGGCTTCCTTGTCTGCCGCTGCATCATTGCTTTCCCGATACTCAACTGCGTGTTCGTTCGACCTACCATCATAGCTACCATTGCGGCGATATGTCGGAAAGCTGCCAGAAACTCGCGATTTGCGATCGGTATTAGCAAAAAAAGACGTCATTCAGCACGCACTCCCGGCCCATCCATCGTCGCGAGTTGACGGACAACCGTCAGCCGACTTGTCAGCATCGTCAGAAAGCTCACAAGAATGATGATTGCAGCAGCACCGAAATAACCCTCACGGCCAATCGCGAAATTGCCAAACATCGCTGCGGCCTGATCGCCAGCAGGCGTTCCCATACGTCGGGACGCCCACCAGGAGAAGCATAGGAAAACGAACATAGCTGCCCCGCCGCCAAACAAGGCCCCTTTGAGCGCTGTCCGGAAGAAGTGCCATTCAAATTCACGCGCAACAAACTTTGATTCTGCGCCAATAAAATGCAGAACCTCGATAATATGGCCGTTGCCTGACATCGCCCCGCGCGTAGCGAAAATCACCGTCAAAACTGTTGCAGCGATCACGAGTGACAGAACTCCAGTACCTATAAGCACCGTCGTATTGGCCATTGAAACGAGCCTGTCGACCCATGTGCGATGATCATCAAAACTCGCACTTGGAATAGCCCGCGAAATCTCCGCACGCATGGTTTCAAAGTCAGGCGGTGCGTTTTCATCGATGGTGACAACGACGAGACGCGGCACAGGCAGTTCGTCGATATTCAGACCACTGCCGAGCCATGGCTCAAGCAGCCGTGCAGTTGCGTCCTTGTCGATAATATTGGTGTCTTTGACCCCGGAAAAGCCGCGTGCAATACCGCTGGCATCCGACAGAGCCTTTTCCATGTCCAACCCGTCAACAGGCCTGATCTGGATGGTCGCCTCACGAGCAATCTGGCTTTGCCATTGCGCAGCCGATGTTCGCACAAGTGTAACGCCACCAAGCGTGAGGCAGGCAAGAAAGGTCATGATCGCAATCACAGTGACCAAAGCCGTCCCGGTCACACTTCCATCAGGAACAATGGGATTTGGCCCCTGACGCTTTCTGCGTTTACCAATGCGCACCAGCAGCATATCTTTGAGGTCTTCAAAGCGTATGCGCAGATCGTCCATGATCTTGGCGAAAGCGTTCTGCCTGTTTCTGCTCGCATTATTCATAAATATCGAGCCGCCCATGTTCTATGATCATACGGCGTGCATTGACCTGATCCATCAAAGACAAATCATGTGTCGCAATAATAACTGCAGTGCCCGAACGATTAAGCTCAGCAAAAAGCCGTAACAAACGTTTTGCAAGTGGCGGATCGACATTGCCTGTCGGTTCATCAGCCAAAAGCAGTTCCGGCTGATCGATCAGCGCACGCGCAATCGCTGCACGCTGCTTTTCACCACCAGAAAGTACTGGCGGTAGCACGTTCATGCGATCACCAAGTCCAACCCAATGCAGCAGCTCTTCAACTTCGTGACGATAAGTGGCTTCTTCCTTGCCGCGTACACGCAAAGGAAGTGCAACATTTTCATAGGTCGTCATATGATCGAGCAGACGAAAATCCTGAAACACAATTCCAATGCGGCGCCGAAGTAACGGCACGTCCTTATGGTCGAGACGCGCGACATCTTTACCAAAAATGTTGATAAGTCCACGCGTTGGCTTCAGTGCCATGAACAGCAGCCGAAGCAGCGAGGTCTTCCCCGCGCCTGACGGACCAGTCAGAAACTGAAATGAACGCGGCGGAATATGGAAGCTGACATCCTTCAGGATCTCAGGCCCCATGCCATATCTCAGGCCAACATTCTCAAAACGTATCACCGCTGCGCTTCTCTGAATTGTCCGCACACCAATCGGTGCTGCGGATGAAATCTAATTTAAAATGACCTTTAACCTCCATGGTTAATGTGAGGTTAATTATGTCGAAATCGCTCGTAAAAATTACGAGAGACTTGATTTTCTATAACGCAGAAAAATTGGGCAAATCTTGGGGCGGACACACCAAAACACTCCGCAAAAAATAATTGCGGCATAAACGATGCAAATTAATAACCAAAACGGATACGGGTTATTCCCAGCAGCCCAGGTTACGGCCTTTGAGATTATGGGAATCAATGTCAGTGACGAGGCGCGCGTCTTCCCGCAACAAAATCATCGTCGTGCGCTGTTTAAGATCAATCCTCTGCCAACCTGCACATTCCGTTGGCATTGGCGGCCTGCTATCGATCCTGACAGTTTCTGACCATGTCGTCGCGGTGCAGCCGGAAACAGCCGCGCTGATGCCAATTACCATGGCGGATTGTAGAACCAGTCTGCATGTTCGTGCCTGAAATTGAATATTCAAGACTGGCAACTCCCTAAAACGCCCCACGAAACACCCGCTTACCAAGATCGATTTCATCGCAATTATCTGCATGAACAAGCTTCTTATAGCCCGCGCTCACCCATCACCGCAATATACTCGACGAAAACAAGCATGATTTAAATTAAGGCGCAAAAGCGGCTAAATTACGGATTTATCAAGTATATTTGATAAATTAGCAAAACTTTAAATAACTAATGACGAGATAAATCAAAACTTGATCGTAGTATTAAATATTAGAAATATTCATAAAACAAACCAACGATAAAATGTAATTGAAGCTAAAAATAGCTAGATATATATTTGAGAAATTGATTCGCATTGGCATTATCACGACACCAACACTGGGGACTTCCATGTTGAATAAATTGTCTGCGGAATTTTTCGGAACATTCTGGCTTGTTTTTGGCGGCTGCGGCAGCGCAATCTTTGCTGCTGCTTATCCTGAACTCGGTATCGGCTTTGCCGGTGTCGCTCTCGCTTTCGGCCTGACCGTCCTTACAATGGCTTATGCCGTAGGTGGAATTTCGGGTGGTCATTTTAACCCAGCCGTCTCGCTTGGCCTTCTGGTCGCCGGCCGTTTTGAGGCCAAAAATCTCATCCCTTACTGGGTTGCGCAAGTTTTGGGCGGCATTGCTGCAGCGGCGATTCTCTATCTCATCGCCACAGGCAAAGCTGGCTTTACGGTGGGCGGTTTCGCATCCAATGGTTATGGCGAACTTTCACCCGGCGGCTATAGCCTCACCTCTGCACTGATTGCAGAAATCGTGCTGACAGCCTTCTTCCTCATCGTGATCCTCGGCTCAACATCGTCTTCTGCGCCAAAGGGCTTTGCACCAATCGCTATTGGTCTTTCCCTTACGCTGATCCACCTGGTGGCCATCCCGATCAGTAACACCTCAGTTAATCCAGCACGTTCAGCAGCTGCGGCTCTCTTTGCCGAAACCAACGCGCTCGGCCAGTTGTGGTTATTCTGGGCAGCTCCGCTGGTTGGCGCGGCCATCGGCGCAATCATCTGGAAAGGCCTTCTCGGTAAGGACTGACCAACAATACAAATGCGGAATCATCGAAAAGACCGGCTTAGGCCGGTCTCTTTGCTCGAAAACTGAGACTTGGAAGCAAACTACACCAACTCTTTCATAAAATTTCGATTCTCCAAGAAAAAGTGATCATTGCTCGCAATAAATTACTGTAAGAAAGAACTCCCTTTCACAGATGTTCTGAGCAATGTCCCCCAGCACTGATGCCACCCACGCGGATCGCTACGCCGCATTCCGCCATACGTCGTTCAAAAAATACTGGGCCGCGCGCTTTCTAAGTGCCTTTGCCGTTCAGATCGTCAGCGTCGCTGTCGGCTGGCAAATTTATGATCAGACCCGCGATGCATTCAATCTTGGTATGGTCGGGCTTGTGCAGTTTCTGCCTGCCCTGCTGCTGGTGCTCTTTACAGGCGCTGCAGCCGACCGCTTTGGCCGTCGCCTTGTCATGGGCTTGTCGCTCATATTGGAAGCCGGTGTCACAGCATTTCTGCTGCTGCTCACGCTTTTCAGTGATTTCGAACCGATGATCGTCTTTGCGGCGCTGCTGGTGTTCGGCATTGCCCGTGCGTTCCTCGGACCGTCCTCGGCTTCTCTTGTTGTGAACCTCGTCCCGACAGAAGATTTTGCGAATGCAGTTTCGTGGAATTCTTCGGCATGGCAGGTCGCAACGATTGTTGGTCCGGTTGCCGGTGGGCTGCTCTACGGAATTTCGCATGTCGCTGCTTATGGCATTGCAACGGTCTTTCTCGTTGCAGGCTCAGTGCTGATTTTTTCTATCCCGAAACCGAAACAGCACACGACGATGGAGGAGCGCTCGCTCACCTCCATGCTTGCTGGTTTCCGCTATATCTGGAAAGAAAAGATCGTTCTGGGTGCTATCTCGCTTGATCTTTTCGCCGTTCTGCTTGGTGGAACAGTTGCGCTTTTACCGATATATGCGCGCGATATTCTCGATCTCGGACCTTGGGGTCTAGGCCTGCTGCGTTCAGCGCCGGGGATTGGTGCGGTTCTCACCGCGATCTGGCTTGCTGGTCATCCAATCCGCGATCATGCAGGCCGCGTAATGTTCTTCTTCGTCGGCATGTTCGGCCTGTTCAATATCATCTTTGGCGTCTCGACAATCGTCTGGCTGTCGATTGTAGCACTGGCCTTAGCGGGTGCTGCCGATATGATCAGCGTCTACATCCGCGAAACGCTGATGCAGCTCTGGACACCAGACCACGTGCGCGGACGCGTAAATGCGGTCAATATGGTGTTTGTCGGCGCATCGAATGAGCTGGGCGAATTCCGTGCAGGGCTTATGGCTGCGGCCATTGGTGCAGTGCCTGCGGTTGTTATTGGCGGAATAGGCTCTATTGCTGTTGCAGCTGCATGGGCTGCGATGTTCCCGCAACTGCGCAAAGCGCGCAATCTGCAAGGGCGCACCTAGCTCCCGATCACTGCGTCAGGCTTCTGGCGCGGTGATATTTCCGGCCTGAACACGCGTTTCGATCTGATCCCGATCTTCAGCTTTGATGCCAATAAGATCGGCCACACGCCACATCACATCAACCTCGACTTCGCTTGCAACACCATCGGCATAGACGATGTTCCACATCAACGCGATAAAATCGAGCCGGGCTTGATAATCAAGATGCCGTTTGAGAACAGAGGTAAAATCCGAAAGGCTGATTGATTCCTGATCAGCCTCTTCGGCGGCGCGAATAAGCTGCTTAAGGGCATCGCCCTTCAGTCCATATTTCTGCGCAAGCATGGCCGAAAGCTTAGCACGCTCTACCTCACGCGCATCACCGTCAGCATCCATGATGTGAAACATCAATGCTGCCGCAGCCAGTCTCGGATCATCGTCGGAAAACTTTTCGCCCCGCTCACGCAAACCATTTCCGGGCAACTCTTTCAGAAAATCCAGCAACCGCTCGAACATTCACCCTCGCCAAGTCTCAAACCGCAAAAGACCAACTCGGTCTGCTCTTCTTTAGAAGCTTTAAAACTAGCGAGATGAAAATATGAGACAAGACTGTAAAGCGACGATGCCGCCTTTCAACAGCGAAAGACGGCATCGTCGTGGTCTTTAAGCAACAATTTACCCGCTACAAAGGCCAGATCAGAACAGGCGAAGCCCGTTTTGCGACTTTTGCGACGTCTTACGTTCATCAACGCCGGGATCATCCACAATGATATGGGCCGTCCGTTTTTTGTCTGTCTCGTCAATATCCGGCCCAGCTGCATCAATAATTGCTGGCTTCTCTACCTGCTGAATTTCAGGCTTTTCTGGCTGTGGCTTTACCTCAACAGGCTTCGGCTTAGGCAGGACCACTTCCGCTTCGATAACGTCGTCAATCTGCGGCTTGGGCTTAATTTTTTCAGCTGGAATAATTGCATTGTTTTTTACAACAGGTTCGGAAACAGCCGCAGCAATCTCAGGCTTTTCCACTTCAATCACCGGTGAAAGCTGCTCGACAGGTACTTTCCATTCAAAGCTGTTCAGGCGTCCGGTCACTGGCGATACAGGCGACCACTGTTCAGACACATAGCCATCAGCCGTCCATGCCGGATCGCGCGGTGCTTTAACCGCCTGCGCAAGCAACTGACGCACCTTGCCCTGATCGCCGGTCTCTGCCTCTTCAATATCGGCAAGCAGCAGATAGGCACTTTCGCGTGGCGAGCCGCGCAACACCTTATCGGCATTTTCTCGCGCCAGACGATAATCACCCGCATCATAAGCAGCCCGAGCAAGTGCCAAACTGCCTTCGGCATTGTTTGATCTCAGCGTCACCAAGTGCTTTGCCCGCTTGAGACGATCCTGCACGGTGTCGCCAGAACGGCCATAAATATAGGTCGATGCAATATCTGGATGCGGCGCGCGCTTCCACGCAGCCTCAAGAATCTTCGACCCCTTGCGCACTTCGCCATCGGCAAACAATGCTCGCGCTGCAACGACAGCTGCTGGCACCAGATCAGGCGCAAGTTTGTTGGCTTCAAGAGCAATCGCCTTGGCATTTGCGTGATCGACATCAACCGTTGCGATTGCTTTCGCCGTCAGAAGTGCAGCACGCTCCTTCTTCACAACATCCTTGCTATGCGAGAGCGCCTGTTTACGTGCATCAACCAGTTTGAGCGCACCATCCCAATCGCCTTCCGAGCAGAACTGCCCCATCACGGCTGAGGATGCCCATTCGAGCTGTGGTGCATGTTTTGCGGCTTCTGTCGCATAGTGACGTGCGGCTTCTCGTGCACCCATGCGCTGCGCCTCGATATAAAGTCCGCGCAAGCCAAGAAGTCGGGTTTCGGGGTCCTCAACCATGGCCTCAAATGCCTTGCGCGCATCATCCGACCGGCCTTCAAGCATGGCCGTTTGAACTTCCAACAACTTGATCATCGGTTCAAGATCAGGATCAAGCAACGTGCCTGCCTGCTTTGCCATACGGCGCGCGGCTTCCGCATCCCCTGCACCTGCAGCAATCAAGCCTGTTGAAAGCGACTGATATCCCCGGTCGCGTTTGCGCGAACGAAAATGACGACGCAACGTGTAAGGCGACTGAATGGTGCTTTTGATTACCCACCAGATGATCAGAATTGCAGCCACAATTGCCACTACACCTGCGGCAGCGGTAATCAGTGGGACGTTGTAATGATTGCCAGCAAAGGTGACATCAAGCTCGCCCGGACGATCCGCAAGCCATGAGAAGCCAAATCCCAGAACAACGACAATAGCGAAGTAAAAAATCACACGCAGCATAGACGCCTCCTTAGTTTGGCGCCGTGGCGTCTGTTGCGGTTTTTGGCTTAATGCTTTCGGTTACGACGCGCTGGATAAGCGCATCAGCGTCGTGACGCGCTTTTAGCTGGCTCGCAAACTCTGCCGAAACAGCTTTTGCATCAGGCGTGAGCTGCTCCCATTCGGAAATGGCACGCTCCAGATCACCGGCATGAAGCGCTGCTTCCATTCGGGCAGTCGTTGGACCCGCACCGGTTCCGCTGACATTGCCCGCAACCGGACGCACACTCACAAGCCCCTTTGCGCTCGCAAGGAGCTGATCCCAAACGCCAGCATCAGCGGGCAGCTTATTTTCAGTAGCAATGATTTTGTTAGCGACAGGCCCAAACCATGCATTCAGATCAGCAACTGTCGGCACACCTGAATGCGCAAAGGCATTTAGACCTTCAATTGTCTTATCCTGCGGAGCAACGGAGGCATATGTATCAAGCTCAGCCTTATAAGAACCACCGCGATCAATCGCAGTCTTTAGCGCATTGGCTGCAATCAATACAGACGCATCAGGCTGGCGCGCACTCTCACTGACCTTACCCTCAAGCGAAACCAGCTTCTGTTCAAGGTTAGAAATCGTGCCACTATTGCCGGAAACACCAGCTGCGGCCTGATCAGCCTGATTCTTCGCATCACTTAACTGCGTTTCAAGCGCACTGAGGCGCTCGGTTAACGCCGAAACATCAACAGGCGCGGCATCCGCCTTTGGAAGCGACGCAAATTGCTGCTGAACTTCCGTCAAAGTCCCAGCCACGGCCTCCGCCTTGATTTCAGCCGCCTGGACGTTTTTCTGCAAATCAGCAAGCTGCGCCTTGCTGGCATCGTCGAGCGACGCGGGCGCGGGATTGGAGCGCAAGTCCGCAATCTGCTGTTCCATATGGGCCAGCTGTTCAGCTGTCACCCTAGCGCCCGGCGATGGCACAACATTGCCCCATTGCAGCGCAAAAAGGCCCGCCAGTGCAATCACACCGCCTGCAACACCCGCCAGCAGATGAGAGCCACCTGAACCCGATTTCTGTGCTGGTACGGAAGTAGCTGCACTAGCACGTGGTGCCTCCGGCTTCACTCCCGCCGTAAAGGGCGGCTTTTCTGTCTTCGTTTCTGGCTTAAACGCTGGCTTTTCTTCTGGCTTGGGTTCGGTTTTCATCGCCGCATCCCCAACTGGCTCAGCGGCAGGTATCGCTTTCGGCGTTGCTGCTTCGTCAACGCGTTGAACATCCGACGGATCAAGATTGATCGTCACGGGCTTATTGGCCGGTTTGGAATGCCGCGGAGTGCCAGATTTCGCCATGGGTCCTCTCGGTGTAGAAATAATGTTTCTAAAGCTTATCAGATAAAATCGCGAGATGAAGGAAGGTTGCGCTCAAAAGAGTCAAAGTTTGGAAAACAAACGAAAAATTCCTTGCTCGTCAGGATGGTCTGCTATGAGCGCCTGCGCCTTGCATGTCTCTGGTAATTGCTCAGCAACGCGGCCAGAAATACACAAAAACCGCGTATCCGAGCCAAATGCAGCCTCAATCTGCGGCATTATCCGGGCAAAATATTGGGCCGCAACGCCCGAATAAAGCAGAACCGCGACAAATAGACTTTTGGGCAAAAGCGCTCTGACTTCTTCTTCGGAATAGCCAATCTGCTCAACGTCATAAACATCGCAGACCTGCATTTTGAGGCCAGCCTGCAATACTCGCTCTTCAAAGATCGGCTGACGTATCCGCCCCGCGAGATACAAAACCTTTGCGCCTTCCGGCAAATGCTCTGCCATACACGACGCCAGACGAACGGCATCGCCGCCGCCCTCGATAACCCTCTCAAAGCCCGCATAACGCGCAGCGCGCGCCGTGCCTTCACCGACAGCAAACAGCGGCAGCGATTTATAAGGCTTCAGAAACTCATCCTTCACGTGCCGGAAGGCATTGGCGCTGGTTACAGTAAGCGCGTCGAAGGATTGATTCTCGACAGAAAATTCCAGAGTAACAGTACGGCTTAAAGGCATCAAAACCGGCGAAAAGCCGAGTGCGGCAAGCTTTGCTGCCGTCACGGATGCCGATGGTTCAGGCCTTGTTATCAGAACTGAACCGCGCGTTCCGGTCTTGTGCTCTGCTGTCAATGTTACTCCCAGCCCTCAAAGAAATCGGCACCCGCTTGCGCCCGCACGCGCTTGGCGGCATCTGACCCAAGCTCAGCTGCATCCGATGCCAAACCCTCTGCTGTGACTTCATGCGCCTCACGACCATCCGGTGTGAGAATCATGCCACGGAATGAAATCGTGTCACCATTCACAATCGCAAGACCGGCAATTGGCGTGCGGCAGGAGCCGTCAAGCGTCGCCAAAAATGCGCGCTCACAGGCCAGCGCCACATGCGTATCATGATGCGCCAGCGGCTTTAACAATGCGTCGATTTTTTCATCACCAATACGGGTTTCAATCCCGATTGCACCCTGTCCGGGCGCAGGCAGAAACACCGATGGCTCAAGCAAGTCGGTAATCACATCTGCCAAATCAAGCCGCCGCAAACCAGCACAGGCGAGGAATGTCCCATCCACTTCGCCTTCTTCAAGCTTGCGCAGACGCGTCTGGACATTGCCGCGAAACATCACCACCTGAAGGTCGGGACGAAGCCGCTTGATCATCGCCTGACGGCGCAACGAAGACGAACCGACCACTGCACCCTTCGGCAGATCAAGAAAACGCTTAGACGTGCGGCCAACAAAAGCATCGCGAGGATCTTCGCGCTCAAGGAATGCGGAAAGATGAAGACCTTCCGGCAAAACTGTCGGCATATCCTTGGTGGAATGCACAGCCAGATCAATACGGCCATCTTTCAGCGCTGCTTCGATCTCTTCGGTGAACAGCCCCTTGCCGCCAACCTGCGACAGCGGGCGATCCTGAATGCGGTCTCCGGCAGTGGACATCGGCACGATTTCAATCGCATCTTCGCTCAGGCCGTGCGCGGCAATCAGACGGGAACGGGTTTCATAGGCCTGCGCGAGCGCAAGCTTGCTGCCTCTAGTGCCAATCTTCAAGGATGCTGTTTGCATATCGCGCCGTCCATGATACCGGGTTTCTAAAATATTTACGTAAGATTACGAGACAAGCAGGGTCTAACCGCAAATGCGCGTTCTTGGAATAGAAACAAGTTGCGACGAAACAGCCGCCGCCATCGTTGAACGTGACGATAGCGGCAAAGGGCATATTTTGTCCAATGTGGTGCTCAGCCAGATCGCCGAACACGAACCTTATGGTGGTGTGGTGCCGGAAATTGCCGCCCGCGCCCATGTTGAAGCGCTCGACCAGCTCGTGAAACGTGCGCTCAAAGACGCCAATGTGAAGCTCGAAGACGTGGATGCAATTGCCGCGACTGCCGGTCCAGGTCTTATCGGCGGGCTGATTGTTGGCCTGATGACTGCCAAGGCCATGGCCATGGCAGCGAACAAGCCGTTTTATGCGGTCAATCATCTAGAAGGCCACGCGCTCACTGCTCGACTGACTGACAACCTCCCGTTTCCTTATCTGTTGCTGCTGGTTTCCGGCGGTCACACGCAGATGGTTCTTGTGCGTGGTCTTGGCGATTATGAACGCCTTGGCACAACAATCGATGATGCTCTGGGCGAAGCTTTCGACAAAACCGCCAAGCTGATGGGGCTGCCTTATCCCGGTGGTCCAGCGGTTGAGCGCATGGCAATGCAGGGCGACCCGAAACGTTTCCCGCTGCCAAGGCCACTCAAGGGTGAAGCACGGCTCGACTTCTCATTTTCAGGCCTCAAGACAGCCGTGCGGCAGACTGCAACGGAACTTAGCCCGCTTTCTGATCAGGATGTAGCCGACATCTGCGCATCGTTTCAGGATGCTGTTGCCGACACTTTGTCAGATCGTGTGAAGCGCTCGCTAGAGCGGTTCAAGCAAGAGTTCCCGGATTGTGCTACCCCCTCGCTAATCGTTGCGGGGGGCGTTGCGGCCAACAAGACCTTACGCGCATCTCTGGAAAAGCTTTGCGAAAAGCACGGTTTCAGCTTCATCGCACCGCCGCTCAATCTCTGCACCGATAATGCAGCAATGATCGCATGGGCAGGCGCCGAGCGCGCTGCAACCAAAGCTCCTGATTCGCTTAACATCGCACCGCGCTCACGCTGGCCGCTTGATGAAAAATCGACACCCATGTTCGGCACCGGGCGACGCGGAGCAAAAGCATGAGCGAGCGAGCTAAAATTGCGGTGCTAGGCGGCGGCGCATGGGGAACCGCTCTTGCAGCCATGGCAGCCATCAGCGGTCACGACGCATGGCTTTATGCTCGCGATGCGCAAACCGTCGCCCATGTGAACGACCAGCGCCGCAATCCTGCTTATCTTGGCGAGATCGAATTGCCCGAAGGCATTCACGCCAGCACGGACGCCAAAGCAGTACTTGAAAATGCCAACGCAGTTCTTGTTGTCCTGCCCGCACAGGCGATGCGCAAAGGGCTATTGGAATTAAGCGCACTTATTCCACAATCAGCTCCTGTTATTCTCTGCGCCAAGGGCATTGAGCGCGACACCGGACGACTGATGTCGGAAGTGGTGGCGGAAGTTCTGCCACACCACACAATAGGCGCACTCTCCGGTCCTAGTTTCGCAACGGACGTGGCGCGTGGCCTGCCAACAGCGGTGACGATTGCTTGCGAAGATGCAGCCATTGCCGATCAACTGGCGGCGATGCTCTCTGGTCCCGCCTTCCGCTGCTATTCAACCACTGATCTCAAAGGTGTTGAAATCGGCGGAGCGCTTAAAAACGTGCTGGCGCTTGCAGCAGGTGCTGCCATCGGGCGCGGTTATGGTGCCAGCGCACAAGCAGCCCTTGTTACGCGCGGATTTGCCGAACTCCGCCGTGTTGCGCAGGCCATGGGCGCAAAGCCAGAAACCATCATGGGTCTTTCAGGCCTTGGCGATTTGATGCTGACCTGCTCGTCATCGCAATCGCGCAATTATTCCTACGGGTTGGCAATCGGCCGTGGTGAAGACCTCACCAACCGCCCGCTGGCAGAAGGCGTGGCAACCGCTCCGATTGCTGCTGAGCTTTGCAGACAACATGATGTGCCTGCGCCGATCATTTCGGCAGTTGCGGCACTTCTTGCAGGAAAAATCACGATTGATGAAGCCGTAACAGCGCTTCTTAACCGACCACTCAAGACTGAGGATTAAGGCATGATCCCGAAAAGTGGGAAGCCCATTTCGGACCAGATCATGCCCAAACAAGAAGGTTAGAATAACATGCTTTTTGCTCTTCTGTGCAACGACAAGCCCGATCATCTGCAAGTGCGCCTTGATACGCGCCCGGCCCATCTCGACTATCTTAAAGGCCTTGGTGACGTGCTAAAATTTGCAGGCCCATTCCTTGGTGAAGACGGCAAGCCAAATGGCAGCCTCGTTGTCGTAGAAGCAGCCGACAAAGCCGAAGCTGAAAAGATCGGCGCGAATGATCCTTACGCACTGGCTGGACTTTTTGCTGATGTAACCGTGCGCCCATGGAACTGGGCGATTAACAATCCAGCAAACGCATAAGGGCAGATCATGGCTTACTGGCTGTTCAAGTCTGAACCATTCAAATGGTCATGGGAAATGCAAAAAGCCCGTGGCGAACAAGGCGAACAGTGGGACGGCGTGCGCAACTATCTGGCACGCAACAACATGCGCGCCATGAAGATCGGCGATAAAGGCTTTTTCTACCATTCTAACGAAGGTCTGGAAGTAGTCGGCATTGTCGAGATTTGCGCCCTTTCGCACCCCGACAGCACCACCGACGATCCGCGTTGGGATTGCGTGGACATCAAAGCTGTGCGCGATGTGCCAAAGCCTGTCACATTGAAAGACGTGAAAGCCAATCCAAAGCTCGAAAAGATGGCGCTCGTTACATCCATGCGTCTTTCGGTGCAACCAGTGACGGAAGATGAATGGATTGAAGTCTGCCGCATGGGCGGACTGGACGCTAAAGATATTTAATGCTTGATCCGGCACATAAGGCGACGCGTGATTTCATATTGGCCAATACTGGCCTGCAAGCGCCGCCGCACGTGCCGGAAATCAATCTCCATCTGGCCGATGAAGCGCATGACCTTTGGCATAAGACCGAGGAAGAACTGGCAACCATCGGCCTGCCGCCGCCTTTCTGGGCCTTTGCCTGGGCGGGTGGTCAGGGCGTTGCGCGCCATATTCTTGATCACCCGGAAACGGTCTTCGGCAAAACTGTACTGGATTTCGCTTCCGGCTCAGGTCTGGTTGCCATTGCAGCCATGAAAGCGGGCGCAAAAAGCGTTAAGGCTTCCGATATTGATCCATTTGCGCTGCCAGCTATCGAAATCAACGCGGCTGCAAACAACGTTACTATCACCCCGACACTCACCGACCTGATCGATCAGGATCATGGCTGGGAAGTCGTGCTTGCGGGTGATGTGTTTTACGAGAAGCCGCTCGCGGATCGTCTGATCCCTTGGTTTTCAAAATTGGCAGAACGCGGTGCCCGCATCATTGTTGGTGATCCGGGCCGTTCCTATCTGCCCAAAGACCGGCTTGAGCAGCTTGCCGTTTACACAGTGCCCGTCACCCGTGCGCTTGAGGATGCAGAAGTCAAACGTACGACTGTCTGGACGTTTTTTTAACGTTACCTAGGCGAATTTCTTCGCACCAGCCACACAAAGCACCACCACACCAGCTGTCAAAACCATGCCCATGCTGACCGGTTCACCGGCAATCGATGCAGCCAGCATCAGGCCGAAGAATGGCTGTAACAATTGCAGCTGTCCGACGGCTGCCGCACCGCCTTGCGCAAGGCCGCGATACCAAAAGAAAAAGCCAATCAGCATGGAAAACAGCGTTACATAGGCAAGCCCGCCCCATGCCATAACGCCGATTCCAGCCCATGTTTCTGGACGGGTTAGAATGCTGAGCGGCAGCATCACTGGCAACGAAAACACCAGCGCCCAGCAAATCACCTGCCAGCCACCCAGTCTGCGAGAAAGGCTCGCGCCTTCTGCATAACCCAGCCCGCAGACAATGATCGCGCCGAGCATCAGCACATCGCCCAGCAATGTTGACTGGCTCCCCTGCCCGTAAGCATAAGACGCAACAATAGCGCTACCCACAACCGAGAACAGCCAGAACAGCGGCCGTGGGTTTTCGCCGCCGCGCAGTACGGCAAACACAGCTGTCGCCAAAGGCAGCAGGCCGATAAAGACAATCGCATGGGCCGAGGTCATGTGTTGCAGCGCAATGCCTGTTAGCAATGGAAAGCCCACCACCACACCAAGCGCCACTACAATCAGCGAAACAACGTCATTTCGGCTCGGAAATGGCGCGCGGAAAACGAGCAGTAGCGCGAGCCCCAACAGGCCCGCAATCGAAGCTCGTGCCATAGTTAAAAAAGTCGGGTCTATATCAATGACGGCCAAACGCGTGGCTGTCAGTGACCCGCTGAAAATAAGAACGCCAATAAATCCGTTAATCCAACCCGCAGTCTTGTTCATATGTCTTTTCGATCTGTTGCAGTTTCATGTAGATGATTCTGGCAAAGTGTCGTGAATTCGGCAAAATAAGCAGAGACAGTTTCCGTACAATTTTGCTAAACTGTACTGATACGAAGGATGGTACAGATGATTTCAACGGGCCTGTTGCGCAGTCTTGAAGCAGTGGAAGCAGCCTATCTTGGCGGAAACAGCGAAGAGAAAACGAACGCTGAAAAAATCTCGCTCGTTGACAAAGTCATGACCATCATTCGTGACCGCATTGCTGCCATGAGCCTCGCGCCCGGAGCGCGTCTGCCATCGATCCGCCGCTTGGCCGAAACCATGAATGTCTCTAAATCCACTGTGGTTGAAGCCTATGACCGGTTGGTGGCTGAAGGTGTTATTCAGTCACGCCGGGGTGCAGGTTTTTATGTGTCTGAGCGCGGACGCCAACCATTTACCGTTGCCGCAACCACGCCCCACAAAGACCGGCAGATTGACCCTTTCTGGGTCATGCGCCAATCTCTTGAAGCTGATATCGAGACTTATAAGCCCGGTTGTGGCTGGCTACCCGATGAATGGCTGCCGCTTGAAGGCATTCGTCGTGCCATGCGCGCAATCGCCCGCGATGAGAACAGCAATCTTACGACTTATGGCGAACCTCTTGGCTTCCGCCCTTTGCGCAACCATCTGGCGCGCAAACTGTCTGAACAGGGCATCGATATGTCCGGCGGCGATATCTTGCTGACCGATTCAGGCACCCACGCAATTGATCTCATCTTCCGCTTTCTGTTGCAGCCTGGCGATACCGTGCTGGTCGACGATCCCTGCTATTTTAATTTTCAGGCAGCGCTTCTCTCACATCGCGTAAAGCTTATTGGCATCCCTTATGCGCATACTGGCCCCGATCTGGAGGCCTTTGCAAAGGCTGCTGAGGAACACGCGCCGAAGCTCTATATTTCCAATGCAGGACTGCATAATCCCACAGGTGGCACGATGACACCTGCCATTGCACACCGTTTGCTGAAGCTTGCGGAAATCCATAACATAACACTGGTTGAAGATAATATTTTTGGCGACTTTCATCCATCGCCAACACCACTTCTTGCCGAACTCGACGGCTTTGATCGCGTGCTGCATATGGGCAGTTTTTCAAAGACGCTCTCGGCTGCGGCTCGCGTTGGCTATATTGCCGGTCGTCGCGACTGGATCGATGGATTGACCGATCTCAAGCTTGCAAGCACATTTGCGGGCAATACTGTCTCGGCACAAATCGTGCATTCACTGCTAACTGACGGCACCTATCGCCGCCACATCGACAGCCTGCGCGCCAAGCTCGCCGATGCTATGACGCTGGTCGCTAAGCGACTGAAGGCTACCGGACTTGAAATATGGACCGAGCCACAAGGCGGGATATTTCTCTGGGCGCGATTACCCGAAGGCATGGATTCAGGCCGCATCGCAGCCTATGCGCTTGAGAAAAATGTTCTTCTCGCGCCCGGCGACGTATTCAGCCCATCGCGCAGTGCCACGCGCTATCTTCGTTTCAACGTTGCGCAATCGATAGAGCCATATATCTATACCGTTCTCAGTGATGCCATGCGCGAAGCGTCGGTGTGAGCGCATCCCGAAAAGTGTGAAACGGTTTTCGGACAAAGGTGCGCGTAGGGCAAAAGCATTAGGCCGCTAAAGCCGAAAACAACTTCAAGCAAAAGCAATGCAGTCAGTCTGCGCATGAGGGATATACTCGCCCCCTGTCTTTGAGGAGAGACATCGGGAGGAATAATCGTGAATGCACACCCAACAGGGATGATGGCCAGTCCGCGTCCTGAAGACGAAAAACTATCCGTCGCCGCCAATCTTGCCTATGGATTTCAGCATGTTCTAACAATGTATGGCGGCATTGTCGCCGTGCCGTTGATTATCGGTCAGGCGGCAGGCTTGAGCGCCAGCGAAATTGGCCTGCTGATCACCGCTTCGCTTTTTGCAGGCGGCGTTGCAACCGTTTTGCAAACCATCGGCATTCCATTTTTTGGCTGCCAGCTTCCGCTGGTGCAGGGCGTATCATTCGCTGGTGTTGCCACAATGGTTGCCATTGTAACTTCTGCCGAAACCGGCGAGGCAGGCATTCAGGTCGTGCTGGGTGCGGTTATGGCTGCATCATTAATCGGCTTTCTCATCACGCCAATCTTTTCGCGCGTTACGCGCTTTTTTCCGCCACTTGTCACCGGCATTGTGATTACCACCATCGGTCTTACCCTGATGCCCGTTGCTGCGCGCTGGGCCATGGGCGGCAACAGCAAGGCACCTGATTTTGGCAGTATGGGCAATATTGGTCTCGCAGGCCTCACACTTCTGATTGTGCTCTTACTCAGCAAAATCGGCAACGCCACGATTTCACGCCTCTCGATCCTGCTTGCAATGGTGATCGGAACAGGCGTTGCATGGGCGCTCGGCATGACGGATTTTTCGCGTGTAGCAGAAGGTCCAGTGATGGCCTTGCCCGAAATATTCCATTTTGGCTGGCCGATATTCAGCATTGCAGCAACACTATCGATGTTCATCGTGATTATCGTGACATTGGTCGAAACCTCTGCCGATATTCTGGCAGTCGGTGAAATTCTAGGAACGAAAGTCAACTCCCGACGGCTCGGCGATGGTCTGCGCGCCGATATGGCATCAAGCATTCTCGCACCTGTCGTCGGCTCTTTCACGCAAAGTGCCTTCGCGCAGAATGTGGGTCTGGTGGCCGTAACGGGTGTGAAGAGCCGCTATGTGGTTGCCACGGGCGGACTTATTCTCATCACGCTCGGGCTTCTGCCAGTGATGGGCCGCGTAATTGCCTGTGTACCGCCAGCCGTGCTCGGCGGTGCGGGCATTGTTCTGTTTGGAACCGTGGCCGCAAGCGGCATCCGCACGCTGTCAAAAGTCGATTATCAGAACAATATCAATCTGATCATCGTAGCAACCTCGATTGGCTTCGGGATGATCCCGATCGCAGCACCGGAATTCTATCACCACTTTCCAACGTGGTTTGAGACGATCTTTCATTCGGGCATCAGCTCGGCTGCATTGATGGCCATCGTGCTTAACCTCATGTTCAACGAGTTCAAAGCTGGCAACTCAAACCAGATGTCAGTCTTTGCCGAAGGCACTGAGCGCATCATTCGCCACCACCAGATCGCAGAACTGCACGATGGCGATTATATCCAGAACGGTAAACTCTACGATGTGGAAGGAAATGAAGTGAAAATCGTTCCGGCAGGGGCACATTAAAAGCACTTCCAGCAAAAGTGCGAAGCGGTTTTGCGTAGGACAGTGCGTAAAAAAAAATCAGAGCGCATAGCGCTCTGATTACCGAAGCACACGGATAATCGTCCTATTCGTCAAATGCGGTAAGAGGCGCGCCATGTCGGCGCGCTTCAACGCTATGCAGCCCTCTGTCGGCGTATAACCTGGACGCGCAAGATGAAAGAAAATCGCGCTGCCACAGCCACGTTTGCGCGGGCTGATATTCCAGTCCATCACAATACAGGCATCGTAAACATCGTCGTTGCGCCACATCTTCTCGTGGCTTGATTTGAATGGAAGACTAACCGGGTGATTGTAATTGGCGTCGTTGGGTGCATCGCACCAGCCATCAAGCTTGCGAACACGCTTCAACGGAAAAGGCGTGAGAGGCCATTGCCGCGCATCGCCGCGACGATAGCCATAAAGCAACCGCATTGAAGAAAGTGGCGTCGCACCGTCGCCTTCGCGCTTGAAAGCGCTGATTCCCCCCTTGCCAAGCGCACATTCGAGCACCAAATTGCCAGCAGCAAGCAGGCCGCGCGTTTTATGGCCGGGCTTTGCCCGTACATCTATGATGCCAATTCCGCGGTTATTGTGATTTCTGGACAAGCCTGCCTCCGTTTTCTGCCTGCTGGTAAAGTTTGGGTGATCGCCTGAAAATCTGCTCTGTTTTTTCACGGCTTCAACTTATCGCCATTAAATGTCATAAAACACGAACCACTATTTGAATCAAAGAGTAACGAGGACAGGCATGACAGGTCGTACAATACTGCTCGTGGACGATGACGAAGATCTCCGCTCCATCCTCGTCGAACAGCTGGAACTATGCGAAGAGTTCCAGATTCTTCAGGAAGACAATGCCACCAAGGGCATTCAGACGGCGCGCAACGGCATTGTTGATCTGTTGATCATGGACGTTGGCCTGCCGGATATGGACGGTCGCGAAGCAGTCAAGCTGCTGCGCAAAGGCGGGTTTAAGGCTCCTATCATTATGCTGACCGGTCACGACACCGAATCGGACACGATTCTCGGTCTCGAATCAGGTGCGAATGATTACGTCACCAAGCCATTCAAGTTTGCCGTTCTGCTTGCGCGCATTCGCGCGCAGTTGCGCCAGCATGAGCAGAGTGAAGACGCGACATTCATCGTTGGTCCTTATACGTTCAAACCGGGCCAGAAGCTGCTTCTCGATGAGAAGGGCGGAAAGATTCGCCTGACCGAAAAGGAAGCCGCGATCATTAAGTATCTTTATCGCGCCGGCGACAAGGTCATTGGCAGAGATGTGCTGCTTGAGGAAGTGTGGGGGTATAATTCGGGCGTCACGACACACACGCTGGAAACCCACGTTTACCGTCTGCGCCAGAAAATTGAAAAGGATCCATCCAATGCATCGCTTCTGGTTACAGAAAGCGGGGGATACAAACTTGTCCCATGATGGACAGCGCATGATACGGGTGTCATGACAAGCTATGGCGCTCGATGACGATATCCGCATTCTCAGCTCAGTAGGCCTGTTCGAGTCTTTCTCACCTGAACAGTTGCGTCTGCTCGCCTTCGGCGCAGAACGTCTTGTGCTGCGCGCTGGTCGTGAACTATTCCGCGAAGGCCAGAGCGCTGATTGCGGCTATATCGTCGTATCGGGCAATATCAGCCTGTTTCATGATGCCGACGAAGGGCGGGTCACAATCCGCCCCGTCGGCCCCGGTGCAATGCTTGGCGAAATGGCGCTGATTGCCCAAACCTCCCGCATGACCGGTGCGTTGGCTGAGGAAGAAACCGAAGTTATCCGCATCAGCCGTTCGGTGTTCCGGCGCATTCTGGAAGAATATCCGGAAGCCGCAGCCTCGCTGCACGCGCATATCAGCAGAAACCTGCTGCAACTGATTGCTGATATTGAAAAAGTAGCACCTCAATTTGGCGGCAGCGACTAAATCATAATTCAATGATCCGCTCGATCCCTATAGCATCCAGAAATGCTTGATCATGGCTCACAAGCAGCAGGCCACCCTCATAATCATTCAGTGCTGTTTCCAGTGCCTGAATTGAATCAAGATCGAGATGATTTGTCGGCTCGTCCAGAATAAGCAGTTCAGGTCTGAGCGTTCCTGCGAGCACACAAGCCAATGCTGCGCGCAGCAATTCACCACCGCTTAAGCTACCTGCCAGACGTGACGCACTCTCACCACGAAATGAGAAACGCGCCAGAGCCGAATGAGCATCATTATCGCTGGAACCTTTGTTCAACCTGCGGAAATTCTCGTAGAGCGTCGCATTTCGGTCCATCAGGCTCATCTGCTGATCAAACATGGCAATAGACACAAAGCACTTGATCTCACCCGAAACAGGCTGCAAATCGCCGGAAATCAACCGTAAAAGCGAGGTTTTGCCAGCACCATTTGCACCGCGAATAACAATGCGTTCTGGCCCGACAATTTTCAGCGAGAAGTCCCGGATAACCGGGCGTTCCGGTACTGGCCCGCCAGAAACATTGAGCATTTCGAGCATCACACGCCCCGAAGGCGAAAGCGCCGCCTCAATATTAAAACGCATTGGCTTATTGCGTTCGACCTTTGCTTCCGCATCACGCAACTGGTTTTGTGCGCGCTCTGCATTGCGCTCAGCAAGCAATTCACCACGACCGCCAGTCTTTTGCGCTTTATCGGCACGCGCATCCAGCAGAAGCTTGCTCATGCCCGCATCGGCTCGCGATTTTTTCCCACGCGCATCGCTTTTTGCCTGCCGTTCAGCGGCTTCCTGCGCTTTGAGCCTGACCTGTTTCACATCGCGCTGCGCAAGCTCAAGATCACGCTGCGCCCCTTCCCGCTCTGCTTCCTTACGCTCGTAATAGAAATCCCAGTTGCCGCCATAAAGCGTCAACGCGCCTTGCGAAAGCTCGGCTATCGCATCCATTCCCCGCAACAATTCACGATCATGGCTGACGACAACAGCTGCCCCCTGCCATTTCGCAAGCATGTCAGCGACAGCCTGACGACCATCGCGATCAAGATTGTTGGTGGGTTCATCGAGCAGAATAAGATCAGGCTTCTGAAACAGTAGAGCTGCGAGTGCTGCCCGTGTCTGTTGCCCTCCACTTAATGCTGAAACCAGGGTTTGTGGAGCAAGCGAAAGCCCGAACATCTGCAAGGCTTCATCAAAATGCTGCGGCAACAGCCAGTCGGCCTGCTCAAAATCAACGTCAGTGCCCTCACCTGCTTGGATACGCGCAAGCATGTCAAAGACAGCACCCGCCTCAAACAGATCGGCTACAGTCTGCTGACCATCACTACCGATATTCTGGGCAAGTACACCAATTCGGCCAGTGCGCGTAACAGTGCCACTAGCAGGCAGCGACGCCCCGCTCATGATTTTCAGAAGGGTGGATTTGCCAATACCATTGCGCCCGACAAGCCCAATACGGCCTTCGGTTACGCTGAAATTGATGCCGGAAAAGAGTGTACGGCCATCAGCCGTGAGCGCGGAAATACCCTGAAGAGTGAGAAGAGAAGACATGAAGAACCCCGGAAACGTTGAAAACACTGGTCATTGAAAACAGTGCTGAACGATCCATTGCTCTTTTCTCCTCTTCTGAACTTCGCTCTATATACGCTTGCGTGTGCGTTTAATCCAGATCGAATGTCGCAATTACTGGTACGTGATCGGATGGACGATCCCAGCCACGCGCTTCGCGCAGGATTTGCAAACCTTGCATATGCGCTTCCAGATCAGCCGAACCCCAGATGTGATCGAGCCTGCGGCCACGGTCAGCTGCATCCCAATCCTTGGCGCGATAACTCCACCATGTATAAATTTTCTGGTCTGCCGGGATGACATGACGCATGAGATCGCTCCAGCCGCCTTTGACGCGAAGATCTTCAAGCGTGGTGGTTTCAATCGGCGTGTGGCTGACGATTTTCAGCAACTGCTTATGCGACCAGACATCGTTTTCCAGCGGCGCAATGTTGAGATCACCAACAAGGATCGACGAGTTTCCATCCTGCCTGTCAGCAACAATCGCCCGCATTTCCTCAAGGAAACCAAGCTTGTGCGCAAATTTTGGATTGATTTCCGGGTCTGGCTCATCGCCACCCGCAGGCACATAAAAATTATGGATACGGAGCTTTTTGCCACCCGCTTCAACCACTGCGCTTAAATGACGGCAATCGCCCATCTCGCAAAAACCGACCTTTTCAACGTCGCTCAGCGGACGTTTCGAGATGGTTGCAACGCCGTGGTAACCCTTCTGACCACTGATCGCGATATGCTCATAGCCGAGTGCGCGAAAGCCCTTGGAAGGGAACTGATCGTCGGGACATTTGGTTTCCTGAAGGCAGAGAACATCCGGCTGATAATCGCTTAAAAACTGCTCGACCAGCGGCATACGCAAGCGAACGGAATTGATGTTCCAGGTAGCAACAGAAAATGTCATGGGAATAAGACTCACAGCCATCAAAAGATGGCCGCGAACGTAACGATTTATCCGGCAAATGCAAATATCGAGCGTGAAGTTTTACTGGCCCTTACGCTTCATCGCGATGCGCTGATAGTCGATCTTGAACATGTCATCGGTAAAGCGAACGCCACTGCGAAGATTGAACACCATGATTGTGGTGTCGAGGCCCTGCGCATCGGTGATGGTCCACTGCTTGAGATCCATGGTCTTTGGTTCAAACATCATGGTGATCTTCGAATTACCAAAAGCCGTTTTATCACCCACGACCAGCGTGGTCATATCCGGGTCTTGCTTAACACTCTGAAGGCGTCCGCCGCCGAGATCAATCCGGTCAGCGAGCAGCATCTTCAACGGCGTGGTGCCGAGCGCATACATATCCCATGTGTCGAGCTTGCGATTGTTGATGACAACCTGATTACCATCGGAGATCACGCGGATCGGTGACTTATCATAGTTGAAGCGAATCTTGCCCGGACGTTCCAGATAGAATGTGCCGCCGGTCTGTTCACCCTTAGGGCCGAACTGTACAAATTCGCCAGTGAGCGTCCGCAACGATGAGAAGTGATCGGCGATCTGCTGTGCAGCCGCAGCACCACTTGCGCCCTGTGCCTGCGCTGCAACCGGCACAAAAGCCGGAGCCACAACACCAAGGCTCAATGCTCCCAATCCGAGGACGGCCACAAAGCGGCTGGCTTTCATAAAGCTCGAAATACGGGAGATCATCATGGGCAAACTCTCTTTTTTCATCGTTGTCTCAGAATAAATCGGCAGTTAGGCGCCAGTATGGCAGCACAAAAGCCGATGAGATCCTGAGAATTAATAGTCGTCTTCAGTCGGCACCAATATCTCGCGCTTACCCGCGTGATTAGCAGGACCGACAATACCTTCTTCTTCCATGCGCTCAATGATTGAAGCGGCACGATTATAGCCAATGCCTAGGCGACGCTGGATATAGGAAGTCGAAGCCTTTTTATCACGCAGCACCACGGCAACAGCCTGATCATAAGGATCGTCGGAGTTTTCAAGGTTGGACGTTCCAGCCGGACCGCCACCTTCGTCTTCTTCCTCATCCTCGGTGATCGCGTCGAGATATTCCGGCACACCCTGAAGCTTGAGATGCTGAACAATACGCTCAACCTCGTCATCGCCCACGAATGGACCGTGCACGCGCTGAATGCGACCGCCACCGGCCATGAACAGCATATCACCCTGACCAAGCAACTGCTCGGCGCCCTGCTCACCCAGAATAGTGCGGCTATCAATCTTGGAAGTAACCTGGAACGAAATACGCGTCGGGAAGTTCGCCTTGATCGTACCGGTAATCACATCGACCGATGGACGCTGCGTTGCCATAATCACATGAATACCTGCCGCACGCGCCATCTGTGCCAGACGCTGTACGGTGCCTTCAATATCCTTGCCTGCGACCATCATCAAATCGGCCATTTCGTCGATGATCACGACGATATATGGCATTGGTTCGAGATCAAGCTGTTCGGTTTCGTAGATCGCTTCACCTGTGTTCCGGTCAAAGCCGGTCTGCACAGTGCGCGCGATATTCTCACCTTTTTTCTGGGCTTCGCCAACGCGCTGATTGAAACCGTCAATGTTGCGCACGCCGACCTTGGACATCTTGCGATAGCGGTCTTCCATTTCCCGCACGGTCCATTTGAGCGCAACCACCGCCTTCTTCGGATCGGTCACAACGGGCGTCAGAAGATGCGGAATACCGTCATAGATCGAAAGCTCCAGCATCTTTGGATCAATCATGATCAGGCGGCATTCTTTTGGCGTCATGCGATAGACCAGCGACAGGATCATCGTGTTGATAGCAACCGATTTACCGGAACCCGTCGTGCCTGCCACCAGAACATGGGGCATTTTTGCAATATCGGCGATGACCGG
Organism: Ochrobactrum sp. EDr1-4; assembly: GCF_049199085.1. NCBI lineage: Bacteria > Pseudomonadati > Pseudomonadota > Alphaproteobacteria > Hyphomicrobiales > Brucellaceae > Ochrobactrum > Ochrobactrum sp. EDr1-4. Next base: position 1,220,173 of record NZ_JBLZOF010000001.1, on the reverse strand, counting down.
CTCACCATTAATCGTCTTGCCGAGTGCCAGCGCAAGCTTTGCCTTTGTTTGCTCAAAATCACGGCTTGCCAGCATTTCGCGCAGATAAACCATTTCGCGCTTCTGGTTCGGCAGTTCGATGCCGATCACATTGCGGCCTGGAACAACAGCAACACGGGCGGCAATCGCGCTCATCGAGCGTGCAATATCGTCAGCCAGTCCAATGACGCGAGACGACTTAATGCCTGGAGCAGGTTCAAGCTCGTAAAGCGTGACGACCGGACCCGGCTTCACATTGATGATCTCGCCACGCACGCCGAAATCTTCCAGCACACCTTCCAGCAGACGTGCATTCTGTTCGAGCGCATCTTTGGAAAGCGATGAATCGCGCTGCACAAGCTTTGGTTCAGCAAGGAAATGCAGCGATGGCATTTCAAAAGCGCCGCCATCTTTCAGGAACGACGACTGCGCCTCACGCTGAATACGTCCACCGCTCTTTGGTGCCGGCGCACGTTCGCCAACCCGCGCTTTCGAGCGCTGCGGCGGTGCGTCGTGCCACTCTTCACCCGCCAAAGGCATATCTTCACCATCACCATCCATATCGAATGGCGGTTCTTCCGATGCTGCACCACCAAAGCCCGGCTCATGACGAGTACTGCCCCGCGCTTCTGCACTGCGGCGCACTTGGCGCATATCGCCATATTCGTCGTCGCGCGGCTTGCGACGGTTCATTCCGGTCAGACGTTTGAATGTTGCGGTCGCGCTATAAATCGTGTGGGTAAGAGAACCAACGAACGCAGAGAGGCCACCAGAAGATGCTTCATCGTCTGCATCTTCATAATCCGAATAATCATCTTCAGCCGATGCACCGCGTTCGCTCGCGCCATCAGTCGCCGCGTTGCCGCGACCAATGATTCCGCTTGCAAACAGGCACAGCCAAAGTGCCGGGAAAGCCAGAACCAGTGCAATGCCTGAAGCAATTGCACCTTGCGGGAAGGAACCTAAAAAGATGCCGGGAATGCGCAGAACCAGATCACCGAAAACACCGCCAAGACCAATCGGCATCGGCCAGCTTTCGGGAACCGCAAAGCAGCTCGCAATGGCTGCAAACAACAAAGCCGCGCCAAACCATGCGATGCTACGCTTTGCGATCCGGCCAATACCACCGCGCGTCATCATCAGCAGCGACCAGACTGCAAGCGGCAGAAGTGCTGGAACACTGGCAAGGCCGAAAAACTGCATAGCAATGTCGGAAAAGACGGCACCCGGATAGCCAAGCGCGTTGGTGACAGGATTGTCCGTCGCATGACTGAGGCTGGGATCAGCCACGTTCCATGTGGCGAGCGCGCCAACAGCCATCGCTGCCAGCGAAAGCAACGCCAACCCAAATAGGATATAGAATTGCCTGCGGAAGATATTGACCAGTCGCAGTCTATCATCCGAAATCCGCTCGTCACGCAGCGGGTATGAGGGCGAATATCCTTGCCGCATAAAGCCTGTCCCGAACTATGGTTTGTTGCCCTCGGGCTTGGATAGCCCTGGGCGCAATGAATCGGGATGATCCTAGCCTTGCGATGGTTAATTCCTCATTAACCATGCAGTATCATACACAGGCAAATAATGCTGAATGTGAAAAAGGCGCGGTTTCCCGCGCCTTTTCCTTCTTGAGACAACCCTGTTCTACTGAACAGACTCGCCGTGCAACGCGATGTCGAGACCTTCCATTTCTTCCTGCTTTGTCGGGCGCAGACCCATGATGGCCTTGATCACATAAAGGATGATGGCTGTCGCAACTGCGGTGTAGACAATCGTAACTGCCGCACCGAAGAACTGCTTGCCCATGGTTGCGCCTTCGCCAGCAGCATTGATTGCAACATCAGCAAAAAAGCCAGTGAGGATCGCGCCAACAAAACCGCCAACACCGTGAACACCGAAGGCATCGAGCGAGTCGTCATAGCCAAGTGCGTGCTTGAGCTTAACCGCTGCCACGTAGCAGATAAGGCCTGCGATGATACCGATAATCAGCGCGCCCGTTGGATTGACGAAACCAGCGGCAGGCGTAACGGCAACGAGACCTGCAACCGCACCTGAGATGATTCCAAGAACACTTGGCTTACCGGCAATTGCCCATTCAGCAAACATCCAGGCGAGAGCTGCACCAGCGGTCGCAACCTGCGTGTTGAGCATAGCGACAGCAGCGAGCGAATTGGCACCAGCAGCCGAACCAGCGTTGAAGCCGAACCAGCCCACCCACAGAAGAGCTGCACCAATGACCGAGAGAACGAGGTTGTGTGGAGCCATATTGACGTGGCCGTAACCATCACGCTTGCCAATGATAAGGGCTGCAACAAGACCAGCAACACCAGCATTGATGTGAACGACAGTACCACCAGCAAAGTCGAGAACGCCGTCAGAACCGAGGAAGCCGCCGCCCCATACCCAATGTGCTACCGGCACATAAACGATGAACAGCCACAGAACCATGAAAACAAGCATGGAGGAGAATTTCATGCGTTCAGCGAACGAACCCGCAATCAGCGCAGGCGTGATAACCGCAAAAGTCATCTGGAACACGATGAAGAGATATTCGGGAATTGTTCCAGTGAGCGAGTCCATCGTCACACCCGACAGAAACGCCTTATCAAAGCCGCCGATATAGGCGTTCATCGAACCACCATCGGTGAATGCGAGCGAATAGCCGAAGAACATCCACAAGACCGACATAAGGCAGGTGATTGCGAAGCTCTGCATTACAGTGGAAAGCACATTCTTCTTGCGAACCATACCGCCGTAGAAAAGTGCGAGACCAGGAATGGTCATCATCAGCACAAGCGCGGTTGAAGTCAGCATCCAGGCGGTATCGCCCGTATCAAGGGTCGGGGTAGCTTCGGCTGCATCCTGTGCAAAGGCTGTTCCCGCTAATACGAGCAGCGCAGGAAGGGTGGCAAATGCCGTCTGCTTAAATCTTTCAGTTATGAGCATCGAGTATCTCCGTCGAATGGCGGCTTCAAACGCGTCTGCGCTGAAAAGACCGGTTCGAACTAAGAGAAACAAAAATCGTGCCAGTTACGGACCACCACACCATAAAAATGCAATTTTTCTGATGTTTGATGCTCGCTGATTTCTCAGAACTGTCAGATAGACGCTGTATTTTCGCCCAAAATGCGGGCTTTTCGGCAAACCAGACAAGCGATGCAAATGCCGAAAAAATCTTTCTATGACAGAAAAAAGCGGTCTTACCCCGATGGGCAAAACCGCTTTAAGTGATTCATCGGATTCAGTTTTTAAACCTGGCGCTCAGTTAGCGTAGATAGCCACTGCATAAAAATTAAACACACGTATTATCGGTGATTAAAATATCATCATTTGGCTTTTTCATGCACACGAATAAGACCTTCCTGCGCAACCGACGCGATTAACAACCCATCGCGGGTATAAAGTGCGCCACGGTTAAATCCACGTGCGCCGGAAGCGCTCGGGGTATCCTGCGTGTATAAAAGCCAATCATCGAGCCTGCACGGGCGGTGAAACCACATCGCATGATCAAGGCTCGCCACTTGCAGATCACGATCAAAAATCGTGCGTCCATGCGGGTGCAGCGATGTATCAAGCAATGTCATATCGGAGAGATAGGCAAGAATGGCTGCTTGAAGTGCGCGATCATCCGGCACGATGCCGCGCGCGCGCACCCAGACATGTTGGCTCGGAGCCAGTTTTTCGCGCGAGAAATAATGCTTGAGCGACACCGGCTTGATCTCGATCGGGCGCTCCTGCTCCCAATATTTACGCACGCCCGACGGGGCAAGATGCAGATACTCGTCTTTTAGATCATGATCGCCGACCAGCTGTTCCGGCATCGGCAGACCTTCCGGCATTTCGATCTGATGATCGAGACCCGGCTCATCAATCTGAAATGAGGCCGACAGCGTGAAGATCGCCTTACCGTGCTGCTTTGCCAGAACACGGCGCGTATTGAAACTCGAACCGTCGCGAATGCGGTCGACTTCATAAATAATCGGAATTGCCGGATCACCCGGACGCACAAAATAGCCATGCAGAGAATGAACCTGCCTTTCCGGCTCCACAGTGCGCTGCGCTGCAATCAGCGCCTGGCCGATCACCTGTCCGCCAAAAACGCGCTGCCAACCCACCTGCGGGCTGTTACCACGGAAAAGATCCACTTCCAGCGTTTCAAGATCAAGCGTCTCTAGAAGCTGTTGCATGGCAGCCGTTTGCTCGGCCTGCGATAGATCGGTCTTTTCATTATTCGACATGGACAGCCTGTCTCCTGAAACCTTATATAGAGAACATATTCTTGATGAACTGTTTGGGCTTGCACAAGGGAAACTGTCAAGTTCCCCAAAACTGTCGCAGCCTTATCTGCTTCATCGAAGAGCGATCTGAAAGGAAGAGCAATGTCCGCCGAAGCCACGCAAAATGCAGCCAACAAACGCGATCTTGTTATTGCAGGTGGCGGCTACGTCGGCCTTGTGACTGCTGTTGCTGTCAAATCCGCAGCCCCGCATCTTTCCGTAACCGTCATTGATGGCGCACCCGCAGGCGCATGGAAAAATGACCCGCGTGCGTCTTCCATTGCCGCTGCCGCCTCACGCATGCTTGATAAGCTTGGCTGCTGGCAGGAGATTGTCACAGATGCTCAGCCAATCACTGAGATGGTCGTAACAGATTCCCGCACCTCTGATCCCGTGCGTCCGGTATTTCTGACATTCGCTGGCGATGTTAATCCCGGCGAGCCCTTTGCGCATATGGTCGAAAACCGCGTTCTTAACACCGCCCTTCACAGACAAGCGGATAAACTCGGCATCACGTTCATTGAAGGCATGAGTGTAGAGAATTTTGAAACGCTACCCGAATCCGTCACCGTCACTTTGGCCAATGGCGAAACAATCTCCACGCGCCTGCTGATTGCCGCTGATGGCGCGAAGTCGCGCCTGCGTGATATTGCAGGCATCAAGACCGTTAACTGGGACTACGATCAATCGGGCATCGTCTGCAACGTCGCCCATGAACGCCCCCATGGAGGCCGTGCCGACGAACATTTTCTGCCTGCTGGCCCATTCGCTATCCTGCCGCTGAAAGGCAATCGCAGTTCGCTCGTCTGGACAGAACGCACAGCGGACGCCGAGCGTCTCATCCGGGAGGATGACTTCATCTTTGAAACAGAACTCGAGCAGCGTTTCGGCCATCGCCTTGGCGCACTGACGGTTGAAGGCCCGCGCCGCGCCTTCCCACTCGGCCTCACGCTGGCGCGCGAATTTGTAAAACCACGTTTCGCGCTTGTGGGCGATGCAGCCCATCGTATTCATCCAATCGCCGGTCAAGGTCTCAACCTCGGTTTCCGCGATGCCGCAGCCATTGCAGAAGTAATTGTCGAGACAGACCGCCTTGGCCTCGACATCGGCTCCTTTGCGGCACTCGAGCGCTATCAAGCATGGCGTCGGTTCGACACGGTTCAGATGGGTGTCACCACTGATGTGCTGACCAAGCTCTTCTCCAACGACAATCCGGCTGTGCGCACCATTCGCGACATTGGGCTAGGTCTCGTGGATCGCGTGCCAAGCCTCAAATCGTTCTTCATAAAACAAGCCGCAGGTCTTTCGGGGGATACCCCGCGTCTGCTGCAAGGAGAAGCGATTTAAGCTTCTCACGACCACTGGAAAAAGCTTCCACGTCTGCTAAAAAAGCAAAATAGAATATAGGCGTGGGGGCCTTGGGGCATGCATACCAATAAGCGGTTGATCGATGTGATCCTGCAGGCACAGGCAGGCTTATGGACAACGGCACGTGTTCACAAACTGTCTAAAATTGCGGGCGCGCTTGCCATTATTACCGCTATGGCAGCAGCCGTCATTTATTCAGCCGTTAAGCCTGACAATAATTGGGATATGATCCCCTATATCGCGACAGCACTGGAAAACCGCTATCCCGATGCAAACGCGCTACATACGGAAACATGGCGGCAAGTCGCCGAAGTTGCATCAGAGGGCGAACTGCTCGCTTTGAAACAAGATGGAGACTTTCGAAGCGCTCAGTGGGAGAGCCCGGATAGCTTCAAGTCACTATTGGTCATGTATCGCGTCAAGGCCGGCTATATTCAACTGCTGCGCTGGCTTGAGCCTTACACCGGCCTGGCTCGTGGTGGCCACCTCATCAGCATTGCGGCCTCACTTGCGATTGGGCTGCTCATGCTTTGGTTGCTCGCCAGCTATCAATCGCTTCAGGCTGGCCTCATCGTTGGCCCCGTTCTTTTGCTGGCCGGGTATGGACCAATATCGTCAGCTGTATTTCCCGATATCACCATGGCAGCGCTTTCCTTCGCTGCCATTTTTGCCATTCTGCGTAAGCGTGACTGGCTGGGTGCGATGCTACTCGTGCTTTCCTTCACAATCCGTCCAGACAATATTATCATGATATTCGCTCTGCTGATCACAGCATTCCTGTTCGGCTGGCGAAAACTTCCATTGCTGATCGCCTTCGCCGTGTGCATCGTGGCTGGCTTAATGATGGAGAAAACTGCGGGGCATCCCGGCTGGTGGGCACACCTCTATTTCACCTGCATTAATATGCCAAACTCCATGACGGGTTTTAACCCGGACTTTTCGCTCGTCCTTCTGATCAAAGCCTATATTCGAGGCATCATACTCGCACTTTATCTCGAAAGCTGGCCCTCCATACTTCTGATAGCACTGGTCGCATGGATCGCGATGGCGAGAGCTGGGATCAAGACCAATATACCGCGATTGAATGGCGTTATCTTCGCCATGGTCATCGGTATTCTCGGAAAATTTGCTTATTTCCCGATGCCCTACGATCGCTTCTTCTTCAACATGATTATTATCATGGTTCTCATGCTTTCACTGGCATGGGCAGACGATACAAACCGTAAGATTGTCCATAGCTGACACTGGAACGCATCTGAATACGCCCTATGTGGTTTTTAAACCCAACAGAGGAGTTTCATCATGGATAGAAAAGCAACAGCCGTCTGGAAAGGCACGCTCAAAGAAGGCAAAGGCACGCTCAATACACAGAGCGGTGCTTTGAAAGATCTGCCTTATGACTTCAAAGCGCGCTTCGAGGATGAAAGCGGTCGCGCTGGTACCAATCCAGAAGAACTGCTGGGTGCAGCCCATGCAGGTTGCTTTGCGATGAATCTCTCAGCACATCTGACGCAAAATGGCACTCCGGCAGAAAAGCTGGAAGCAACAGCGGCGGTCACAGTGGTTCCGGCATCCGGTGGCGGTTTTGAGATTACGCGCAGTGCTTTGACGCTTAATGCAACCATTCCCGGCATATCAAACGACGATTTTCAGAAGCTCGCTGAAACAGCAGAAAAGACCTGCCCACTTTCTAAGGCGCTTGGTGCTATCGAAGTAACGCTGGACGCCAAACTGGTGTGATAAAATAAAAGCGGGCATTGCCCGCTTTTTTCATTCCGGCAGATGACAGACTGCTTCGATGTTATGGCCGTCAGGATCGGTCACGAAAGCCGCGTAATAATCGGGGTGGTAATGTTCGCGTATTCCCGGCTTGCCATTATCTTTTCCGCCTGCGGCAAGCGCCGCTTCATAGAAGCGGTCCACTTCAGACCGTGTTCCCGCTGAAAAGGCCACATGCAGAACACCCTCGAGTTTTGCACCCTTCTGTTTGCCGATCCAGAACTCTGGCTTGCCATTGCGGCCATAGCCGACCCAGTCACCGAATTCCATAGCACGCGAAATACCGAGCGGTTTGAGCGCGGCATCATAGAATGCACTGGACTTTGGCATGCTGGAAATATTGAAGCCGATATGATCAAGCATGATGAAACCTTCAAACGAGGAGTAAACTTCTGCTTTCTGATCAGATATGGGCAACACGAAAAAATCAAGTATCAGCCAGATCTTCCGCAAAAGAAAAGGGAGGCAAAACCTCCCTTTAATACAGTATTTGACTGCCGCGATTACACGGGGCGTTCAACCATCATCTTCTTGATTTCGGCACAAGAGGCGTTGAGGCCACAGGCCGAAAGGGAAACAAAAAGGCGATCGCCGCGATTATACGCGGCGCTCAACCATCATTTTCTTGATTTCGGCACAGGAGGCGTTGAGGCCACAGGCCGAAAGGGAAACAAAAAGGCGATTGCCGCGATTACACGCGGCGCTCGACCATCATTTTCTTGATTTCGGCAATCGCCTTGGCAGGGTTAAGACCCTTCGGGCAGGTTTGCGCGCAGTTCATAATCGTATGGCAGCGATAGAGACGGAACGGATCTTCGAGATTATCGAGACGTTCGCCCTTGGCTTCGTCGCGGCTGTCGATCAGCCAGCGATAGGCCTGAAGCAGAACAGCTGGTCCGAGATAACGATCGCCATTCCACCAATAGCTTGGGCACGAGGTCGAGCAGCAAGCGCAGAGAATGCACTCGTAAAGACCATCGAGCTTCTGACGATCTTCGTGGCTCTGCAACCATTCCTTCTGCGGCTCTGGCGAAACCGTCTTGAGCCATGGCTCAATCGAACGGTGCTGAGCGTAGAAGTTGCTGAGATCAGGCACCAGATCCTTCACAACCGGCATATGCGGCAGCGGGTAGACCTTGATGGAACCCTTGATCTCGTCCATGCCCTTGGTACAGGCAAGCGTGTTAGCGCCATCGATGTTCATCGCGCAAGAACCGCAAATGCCTTCACGGCACGAACGGCGCAGCGTCAGCGTCGGATCGATCTTGTTCTTGATGTAGAGAAGACCGTCGAGCACCATCGGGCCGCAATCATCGCGATCGATATAATAAGTATCGATGCTTGGATTTGCGTCGTCATCCGGCGACCAGCGATAAATGCGGAACTCCGTTACATTCTTGGCACCATCTGGACGCGGCCAGGTCTTGCCTTCCTGCATACGGGAGTTTTTGGGAAGTGCGAGTTCAACCATTGCTCATTCCCTCGATCAGTAAACGCGCTTTTTCGGCGCGATTTTGGCCAGATTGATGCCGCCTTCTTCCTCGGTCGTCAGCGGATCGAGATGAACAGGGCGGTAATCAAGCTTCACGTCGCCATTTGGCGACAGCCAGGAAAGGGTGTGTTTACGCCATTCGGCATCATTACGGTCCGGGAAATCCTCATGCGCATGTGCGCCACGGCTTTCCTTGCGTGCTTCAGCCGAAACAACGGTTACCATGGCGTTTGCCATCAGGTTTTCCAGTTCCAACGTTTCAACCAGATCAGAATTCCAGATCATTGAGCGGTCAGAAACCTTAATGTCCGGCAGTTCTTTCCAGATTTCGGCCATACGTGCCACGCCCTGCTTGAGCGATTCATCCGTACGGAACACGGCAGCATCTTCCTGCATCGTGCGCTGCATCTTTTCGCGCAGTTCTGCGGTTGGCGTATTGCCGTTCGCATAGCGAAGACGATGGAAACGATCCATAATCTTGTCGCACGCAGCCTCGTCAATATCCGGAATTTTTGCAGCGCGATCGATGACTTCGCCAGCGCGGATTGCAGCCGCACGGCCAAATACCACCAGATCGATCAGCGAGTTGGAGCCAAGACGGTTTGCACCATGCACCGATGCGCAACCAGCTTCACCCACGGCCATCAGGCCCGGCTGAACGCGATCTGGGTCTTCCTTGGTTGGGTTAAGCACTTCGCCCCAATAATTGGTTGGAATGCCGCCCATATTGTAGTGAACCGTTGGCAGAACCGGGATCGGTTCCTTGGTCAAATCCACGCCTGCGAAAATCTTGGCCGACTCGGAAATCCCCGGCAGACGTTCATGCAGAACAGCCGGATCAAGATGGTCGAGATGCAGATAAATATGATCTTTGTTTTTGCCAACGCCGCGACCAGCGCGGATTTCCATGGTCATGCAACGCGAAACAACGTCACGCGAAGCCAGATCCTTGGCGGACGGTGCATAACGCTCCATAAAACGCTCGCCTTCGGAATTGACGAGATACCCGCCTTCACCGCGTGCGCCTTCAGTAATCAAGCAGCCTGCGCCGTAAATGCCGGTGGGATGGAACTGAACGAATTCCATATCCTGAAGCGGAAGGCCTGCGCGAGCAGCCATGCCGCCACCGTCGCCAGTGCAGGTATGCGCGGATGTTGCCGAGAAATACGAACGACCATAACCACCCGTCGCCATAACCACCATTTTGGCGGAGAAGCGATGAATTGTGCCGTCATCAAGGTTCCATGCAACAACGCCCGTGCAGACGCCATCGGTCATGATCAGATCAAGCGCGAAATATTCGATGAAGAACTGCGCATTGTTTTTCAGTGACTGACCATAAAGCGTGTGCAGGATCGCATGGCCGGTACGGTCAGCAGCGGCACAAGTACGCTGAACTGGCGGACCATCACCAAAGTTCTGCATGTGGCCGCCGAATGGACGCTGATAAATCTTACCTTCTTCGGTACGCGAGAACGGCACACCGTAATGTTCAAGCTCGTAAACCGCAGCAGGAGCCTCACGCGCCAGATATTCCATCGCGTCCGTGTCACCCAGCCAGTCCGATCCCTTAACGGTATCGTACATATGCCACTGCCAGCTGTCCGGGCCCATGTTTTTCAGCGATGCTGCAATACCGCCCTGCGCTGCAACCGTATGGGAGCGCGTTGGGAAAACCTTGGTGATGCAGGCAGTTTTCAGGCCCTGTTCGGCCATGCCAAGCGTTGCGCGCAGGCCGGCGCCACCGGCCCCCACCACGACAACATCAAACTTGTGATCAACGAATGTGTAGTTCTTTTCGCCCGCAGCACCAGCTGCATTATTTTGTGCACTAGCCATCGGGCTATCAACCTCCGAAGCTCAGCTTGAGGATCGCGTAAACGCAAGCCACGCCCACAACCACCGTGAAGAAGGTGTTGAGCATAACCAGCAGGACCTTCAGGCCTTCGCCGTGAATGTAATCTTCAATAACAACCTGCATGCCAAGACGCATGTGGTAAACACCGGTCAGCACGAACAGCGCCATCACCAGAGCGGTGAAGGGATGCGCCAGAACGGCTTTCACTTCCGCATAGCTTGCGCCATGCAGCGAAATGACCAGACCGACGAAAAACAAAACCAGCGGAACGAGCGCTACGGCACTCATACGCTGAAACCAGAAATGGCCGGTGCCTTCCTTGGCAGACCCCAAACCGCGAACTTTGCCGAGAGGTGTACGCATATCGCTCATGTCAGAACTCCTTTCAGCGCACTACGAAAGCAACAACCCAGACAAGGATCGTTGCAGGCAGTGAGAAGGCCAGTGTCAGCCAAGCGATCTTACTGGCTGTGTGCTTTTCCAGTCCGGCACCCATGTCCCAGATGAAATGGCGCACGCCGCCAGCCAGATGGTGCAACAGCGCCCACGTATAGCCAAACAGTACAATATAGCCGATCCACGAATTGTAGACCCAGCTCACAGTATTGAAAGCGTCTTCACCGATTGCAGCGGCAATCAGCCAAGCAGCGAGAAGAATGGTTCCGAAATAAAGCGCAACACCCGTGATACGATGGATGATCGACATCGTCATCGTGATCTTCGGTCGATAAATCGACAGATGTGGCGACAAAGGACGCTGACGCGTAACGGTCGGTTGTGTCATGGCTTTCGTGGGCTTCCCTGACGTTTCCACCCGCTTCTCCATGTGCCGGTTTTGTCTGGCATGATGAAGCAGATGCGGGCTCATTCGGAGCCCGGTTCGATGTCGTTCACAGCGCAAGGAAACGGAACTGTTCGATCCTGCGCCAGCACGACCCAGAAAATGTGTCTAGATCGTGTCGCACGACCCTATGTGGCGCTTTCTACTGCGCTTTCACCACCACGTCAAAGAAGCTTTTTCACGAAAAGACTAACAATTGGTCGCACCCGGACGACACTTTCGCGTGATTTAGGAATTCAAACGATTGAAGTCCCGTGTTTGGCAAAACATGTGTAATTTCATCCACTTTTACAGATGAAACTCAGTTCCCGAAGCGAATCACATAGCTGGACCAGTCAGCAGCCGTGGCGACTTGTTCGTAGAGCTTGCGGCCATCTTCCGGCACGCGCGGCGCATTGAGCACAAGCTTCGACCAACTGCGCTCTTCGGCTTTGTCAGCCAGCACGTCAATCAACGCCTTTGCTATGCCTTTGCCGCGATGATCATGATGGACGTAAATGTGATCCACCTGTCCTGCACGCGAACCAGAGACCGGTTCTGGCAGATCGAAGAAAATGACAAAGCCAACGAGATCGCCGTCAACACGCGCACCAAGAATTTCGGTCGCACGATCCTGCAACAGATGCTCGGCATAAAAATCATCTGGGCGGCGTGGAGCACCACGCTTCAATGCCTGCGCATAGCTTGCAAGCAAAGGCGAGAACTCATGCGCATCTCGCAAATGCAGCAGCGCAATATCGACGGCATGATCTGTGGTCATTTCGGTCTTTTCCTCCAAGTACATCCCCAAGAAGGGAGTGGGGCGATTGTAGACAACAGCTCGTCCAAAGGTAAAGCATGTCAGCATAATTCAACGTGTTTTATCGGGCTCTGTTTGCACCACGCATTTCGACGACATTGTCATCAAGCATCATCGGCAAGGCCGTGCGAACGCAATTGCGACCATTTTTCTTGGCTTCATAAAGTGCTGCGTCAGCGCGCTTGTAGACATCAGAGAAAAAGTCATCAAACTCCATCTCCGTCACACCGAAACTAACCGTGAAGTTAACTTCACCAACAGAAGCTGGCAGAGAAATATCGGCACAAGCCAGCCGCGCGCGCTCCGCAAAACGCCATGCTGACTGGATCGTATGACCGGGCAACAGAACTGCAAATTCTTCTCCCCCCATACGGGCTGCAATGCCACCCTTCGCCGCTGCCGAGCGACGCAATTCATCGGCAAATACAGCAATCACACGATCACCCAAAGCATGTCCATGGGTGTCGTTAATGAGTTTAAAGTAATCAATGTCGCAGACGATCAGAGACAGTGCCTGCCGCATACGCTTGGACTTTTCAATCGCAGCTTCCGCTCTGAACTCAAAGCCGCGCCGGTTAAGAAGTCCGGAAAGCTGATCGGTCTCCGAACGCAGCGTCACGTCGGAAATCAGCTCACCCATGAGGCTCAAAAGCAAAAGTAAACCACCAGCGACCGAAAGTCCGGCACCAATCGACTGGACCAAAAGCGCATAGTCCGTGCGAATGTAATCATCCGGCGATGCACCAACACCACCAACCAGATTAGCCAGCACAGGCTTAATCAGAAAATGAATTGCGCTCACCGTAAACAAGCCCGCCATCAGGCCATCAAGAGCCCCCCAGGCGCGGCCAAAAGGTCTTGTACGGGTTCGACTGCTTGTTCGGCTATGGATCACAATCCAGGCTGCAAGCATAAGAATCAAAAAATACGGCAATTGATAGAGAATACGACCCAGCATTTCACTGCGGGCAATATCGTAAATACCGTAGATTAGTACCACTGAACCTATTGTAAGAATCCCCAGCGGCCACCAGGGAACAGGCACAGAATACATGCGTGCAACGCCGACAACGAGAAATGACATCGTCACGAAGTACACAATAAATGCCAGCATATAGCCAAGTTTCTGACTTGGAATTGAAGGCATCAGCAGTTCGGTGAGAAAATAAAGCATCGCGAAAATGAAGCCGATGCCAAAAACCGGCGCCGCACTGTTGTCACGCGCATAGGCCGCAATACCGAAAAAGGTAAGCGCAAACAGGCCGGAAACCGTCATGTTTATCAGCAGTATGAACTCAGCGCCGTCCATTCATATTTTCCCGCATATATGCCTGCCAGCACATCACAATATAAGCCCATTGCAATAAAACATAATACACTGAAAGCATGAAAAAGGAGCTAATTTAGAGTCTCACCAGCAATACCATAAACAAAAAAGCCGCCGGATTACTCCGACGGCTTTGGTATTCATGGAATAGAAAAATTAGTTCCAGTCGCGAATATCGACAAAATGACCGGCAATTGCCGCAGCAGCTGCCATAGCTGGCGACACGAGATGCGTGCGACCTTTGAAGCCCTGACGGCCTTCGAAGTTACGGTTTGAGGTCGAAGCGCAACGTTCGCCCGGCTTCAAACGATCGTCATTCATAGCAAGACACATCGAGCAGCCCGGCTCACGCCAATCAAAGCCTGCTTCGATGAAAATCTTGTCGAGACCTTCAGCTTCCGCCTGCTCCTTCACAAGACCGGAACCTGGAACGATCATGGCACTGACGCCCGCGGCAACTGTCTTGCCAGCAGCCATACGTGCCGCATCGCGCAGATCTTCAATACGACCATTGGTGCAAGAACCGATGAAAACACGGTCGATCTTGATGTCGGTCATCTTGGTGCCCGGCTTCAAACCCATGTAATCAAGCGCACGCCACTTCGATGCACGCTTGGTTTCGTCCTTGATCTCGTCCGGGTTCGGAACGATGTCAGTTACAAAGACCACGTCTTCCGGCGAAGAACCCCAGGATACAACCGGCGAAATCTTGGCGGCATCCAGTTCAACGATGTTGTCGAAATGCGCGCCTTCATCCGAATGCAACGTCTTCCAATAACCAATGGCCTGTTCCAGCGCTTCGCCCTTTGGCGCGCGTGGCTTGTCAGCGACATAAGCAAAAGTTGTTTCGTCCGGCGCGATAAGACCAGCGCGCGCGCCGCCTTCAATCGACATGTTGCAGACGGTCATGCGACCTTCCATCGACAGCGAACGAATGGCGCTGCCTGCATATTCAATCACGTAACCGGTTCCGCCTGCGGTACCGATTTCACCGATGATCGCAAGTGTGATGTCCTTGGCGGTAACGCCTGCGGCCAGTTCACCCTCAACACGCACCAGCATGTTCTTGGCTTTTTTCTGAATCAGCGTCTGGGTTGCCAAAACGTGCTCGACTTCCGATGTGCCGATACCGTGCGCAAGCGATCCGAAAGCGCCGTGGGTCGATGTGTGGCTATCACCGCAAACAATCGTCATGCCGGGCAGCGTAAAGCCCTGTTCCGGACCAACGATGTGCACAACACCCTGACGCTTATCGCGTTCAGAATAATATTCAACGCCGAAGTCGGCTGCATTTTTAGCAAGCGCTTCAACCTGAATACGGCTTTCTTCGTTCTTGATGCCGTTTACGCGGTCAGGCGACGTTGGAACGTTATGATCGACAACGGCCAGTGTTCTCTCAGGATGACGCACCTGACGTCCAGCCATGCGCAGACCTTCAAAAGCCTGCGGGCTTGTCACTTCGTGCACAAGATGGCGATCAATATAAAGGAGGCAGGTACCATCGTCCTGCTGATCCACTACATGGTCGTCCCAGATCTTGTCATAAAGTGTACGCGGCGCGCTCATTGCGAGAGTTCCTTTGAATAGTTCTTAATTGGCTGTCATATGCACCCGCCGCAGCATTTCGTCAAGAAAGCGCAACCGCAACAGGGTGTCGCAGTAACAATCTTGCGCAATATTGGCGGAATTATGCAATATGTTACGCAGGCTTTTGAATTTTGCAAATAAAAAAGGCGGTCCAAAGACCGCCTTTTTCAGATTCATGCGAAAACTGGCTTATTCAGCAGCAGTCTTTGCAGCTTCTGCCTTAGCAGCAGCGGCCTTATCGGCTTCGCGTTCTGCCTTGGTGCGGTTGTCTTTTTTCTCAGCAATACGTGCAGCCTTACCGGTGAGGCCACGAAGGTAGTAAAGCTTCGCGCGACGGACCTTACCGCGGCGAACGAGTTCAACACCTTCTACGATTGGCGAGTAAACTGGGAATACGCGCTCTACGCCTTCGCCGTAAGAAATCTTACGAACCGTGAAGCTTTCATTGATGCCAGCGCCGGAACGCGCAATGCAAACGCCTTCATAGGCCTGGACACGAGTACGCGTACCTTCGGTAACGCGAACCTGAACGCGAACGTTGTCGCCTGGCTTAAAATCTGGAAGCTTGCGCTTTTCTTCAATCTTTGCTGCCTGTTCGGCTTCAAGCTGACGAATAATATCGACCATCGTCTGATTCCTCTACGAATTATTCTCAAACAGCCAGAGCGCTCTGCACTTACCACCAAGCATCTTTGGCCTTGTGGTTATGCCTGAAAAATCAGGCAGGAGCGGTGCACCATTTATTAGTTAAAAGACGTCGGGTTTTCCCGAACTGGCGCGGCAATACACCATTGCGCGCATTGAATCAATATCACGGCTCAGATTTCGCTATTTCCCGCCAATGCGTCCGAGATGCGTATCCTGAAAACTGGTTCCATACTTGAGACCGAAACCGAGGGCACGATCAATACCAATATGAACCGCCCAGATAAGCGCAACAGCGAAGCAAAGCGGCCAGCTCATCACCCAGCCAAGCACTGCCACGAGCACAACACCGATCCAGCTATGCGCGATGTTATAAATGATCGCACCCGTGCGCGGACCTTTGAGATAGGCAAAGAACGACAGATCCGGTGCGAGGATGAGAATCGCAAATAGCCACCAGCTCACGCCACTTACCCAATAAGCACCCAGCGCCAGCAGCGCGAGTGAAAGACTTTCGAGCCGCTGGATCAGATTCATTTGCGTTTGCCCTCGCGATAAGTGTCCCAAAGGTCCGGACGCCGTTCCTTTGTAATGCGTTCTGCCTGCGCATGACGCCATTTCGCAATGGCACCATGATTGCCGGATGTCAGCACATCCGGGATTGCACGGTCTTCCCAGACTTGCGGGCGTGTATAATGCGGATGCTCAAGAAGCCCGGTCTCAAAACTTTCCGTCTCACCCGATTCCTGATTGCCCATCACACCAGGCAAAAGCCGCACAATGGCATCAAGCAATACAATAGCCGCTGTCTCTCCACCTGAGAGAATATAATCACCAATCGAAATCTCTTCGAGTTGGCGGCCTTCGATCACTCGCTCATCGACGCCTTCAAAACGACCACAGAGAATGATGGCTCCCGGACCGTCAGCCAGTTCACGCACGCGCTTTTGCGTCAATGGCGCCCCGCGCGGGCTCATCAGCAGCATAGGGCGGTCATCAGCAACCGAATCGAGTGCACGCGCCACCACGTCCGCCTTCATAACCATGCCAGCGCCGCCACCCGATGGCGTGTCATCGACCATGCGATGCTTGCCTTCGGCAAAATCGCGGATCTGCACCGTATCAAGCGACCATGTATTATCAGTAAGCGCCTTGCCTGCCAGCGATACACCCAGCGGTCCCGGAAACATTTCGGGATAAAGGGTTAGCACCGAGGCATGAAATCCCTGCTTATCTGTGTCAGGCAGATCGTTCATGACTTCTTTGGCCGCTTCTGTTCTTTTTCAGGTCTATCGCGCTCATTATCCGGATTGTCATCGTCGTCGGCAATAAGCCCCGCAGCATACGGATCGACACGAATAGTACCCTTATCGAAATCGATTTCCGGCACTGCGGCTTCCGTAAAAGGAATTAGCATCGGGCGCTTTCCCTTGAGACTCAGCTCGATCAGATCGCCAGCACCAAAATCAAAAAGGGCACTGACAATGCCATAAGACTTGCCTTCAGCATCAAAGGCTTCAAGACCAATCAGATCAGTCTGGAAAAACTCGTCTTCATCAAGTTCTTCATCATGGAGCTGCGAACGGTCGATGAAAAGCTCGGTGCCGTTCAATGCTTCGGCAGCGTTGCGGTCATTAACGCCTTTGAAGCGAACCACAACCACAGTCTTGGCCGAACGTGCTTCAAGCACTTCATAGGCCTTGCCCTGCGCATCATAAAGATGGCCATAATCAGCAATGGAAAGCGGGTCATCGGTAAATGTCTTGACCCGAACTTCGCCACGTATGCCATGAGCGGCTCCGATGACGGCAAGCTGGATCGGGTTTTCTAGGCGCGACATGAATATTTCCGTAATTGAAGGACTATTTTCTATCGCTTACTCAATTTCCCATGAAAACGCCAAGAAAAACGAAAAGCGGTAAGTTTACCGCCCGGCAACCTATCGCTGGCAAAGTGTACGCAGCCCAACTCAAGTAGCGAATCCCGACCATGACGCGCAAAAGCGAATTCCTTATCCCTGCCCGCGCAGATCTTGCAGCTGCACGCGAGGAATGGCTGAAAACGCTCAAAGATATGCGTCGTCTTTCGGAAAATACGCTGGAAGCCTATGAGCGCGACACGCGCCAGTTTCTGCAATTCATGACCGGACACCTCGGTGAACCGCCTTCGATTAAGGACATCGGCAGTCTGCGCGTCGCTGATCTGCGCTCCTATCTCGCAAACCGCCGCAGCGATGGGGCTGGTGCGCGCACATTGGGGCGTGGCCTTGCTGGTGTCCGCTCCCTGCTTAAGCACCTGGAAAAGCGCGGTCTGGTGAATGCCGCTGGTGCCACCGCCATACGCGCACCGCGCCAGCCAAAATCACTGCCAAAACCGCTGACCGCAGAGGATGCCCGCAAGGTTGTCGCCGCCGATGGTCAGATGGCAGAAGAGCCTTGGATTGCCGCCCGCAATGCTGCCGTTCTGACATTGCTTTACGGCTGCGGCCTTCGCATTTCCGAAGCACTGGGCCTTGCAGGTGATGCATTGAGCGACGCGTCTGCGCTATCCATCACGATCACGGGTAAAGGCGGCAAATCCCGCATGGTGCCACTGCTTCCCGCAGTCCATCGCGCTATAGCGCAATATCGCGAACTCTGTCCGTTTGATCTGTCTGCTGACAAGCCTTTGTTTCGGGGAGCCAAAGGCGGCGAGCTTCATGCAGCCATCATCCAGCGCGAAATGCAAAAGCTGCGCGCAGGTCTCGGCCTTCCTGACACCGCAACGCCCCATGCGCTGCGTCATTCCTTTGCCACGCATCTGCTGGGCCGTGGCGGCGATCTTCGCACCATTCAGGAACTGCTCGGACATGCGAGTCTCTCAACCACGCAGGTCTATACCGGCGTCGATAGCGCAAGGCTTCTTGATGTTTATGACAAAGCGCATCCCCGCGCTTAATCTAGGGTGCCATCTTGCGCTCACCATCCTATATTCACCTTATGAAAAAGCTGTTCTTTGTTTTTGCCTGTGCTCTTGTCGTCAGTTCCGCACATGCCAGCGCTGAAAGCAGGCAAGCCACCTGTACTCCACACGGCGTCAATCTTATTGACGGTCTGGACAAAAAAGACCCAAAACTCTGGGCCGAGCTTCAGAAAGAAGCGAGCGAAATGCCCAATCACAAGGGCATCTTCTGGAAAATCGAGAAGGATGGACTCAAGCCATCCTATTTGTTCGGAACCATTCACCTAAGCGATCCGCGCGTGATGGCCCTGCCCGATGCGGTAGCAAAGGCCTATGATGATGCAGATGCGATTGTCGTCGAAGCAACCGATATTAC
Organism: Ochrobactrum sp. EDr1-4; assembly: GCF_049199085.1. Classification (NCBI taxonomy): domain Bacteria; kingdom Pseudomonadati; phylum Pseudomonadota; class Alphaproteobacteria; order Hyphomicrobiales; family Brucellaceae; genus Ochrobactrum; species Ochrobactrum sp. EDr1-4. Next base: position 1,200,869 of record NZ_JBLZOF010000001.1, on the reverse strand, counting down.
CGACCCAAAAGCCTTTCTGCGGGTTAAACTTGAGCAGCCGGAACTGATCCAGTTCACAGATGGCTCAACGCTACAATCGCATCTGCCACAGGACCAGCTCGAAGAAATCGATAAGAAACTGGAAGCGCGCGGCATCATTCTTGGTGCCGTTGGCAAGATGAAACCATGGATCATCACAAGCCTGCTTGCACTTCCCAAATGCGAAAGACAGAGAAAACTCGAAGGCGCGGACTTCCTCGACGGATACCTGATCACAGAAGCTCAGGATCAGGGCCGGACGGTCCTCGGCCTTGAAAACGCGGTCGAGCAGCTTGAGGCGATGAACAGGCTTCCGCTTGATTTTCACATCCGCAATCTGATTTCTAGCGCCCAATTTGGCGATACGATTGAAGACGCCATGGAAACCACGATTGCGCTTTATCTTCAAGGCGAAACCGGAATGGTCATGCCAGCATTGCGCAAGATTGTGCCCGATGGGCTTTCAGAAGACGATTACGAGCTTTTCCAAAAAGTGTTGCTGACAGACCGCAATCATATCATGGCAAAGCGTGCAGCACCTATTTTGAGGAACGGCGGGGCTTTTGTTGCCGTTGGCGCATTGCACCTTCCCGGACAAGAAGGACTGATAGAACTCCTGCGTGCGCAGGGCTACACCATCACCGCACAGTAAACTGGAACAATTGCGGCGCGCTCGCGTTAAGTCTTCCAATGGTTGCAACCAACCGGAGGAGAGCAAATGGTTGACCCACTCGATCCCCGTAATGATCCTTTAAACAATCCGCGTCAGACGGACCCGCTTGCAAACCCGGTCGGACGGCCACCGCAGCCGAAAGGTGGCAGCGGTATGATGCTTGCAGTTATTCTGCTCGCCGCAATCCTCATTCTGGGCTTTTTCTTCTACAGAAGCGGGACAACAGATACGGCAGCGCCACCGCCGCCAGCGGCGCAGGGCGAAACCACGATGCCACCTGCGGCACCGCCAGCAACGCCACCTGCAGCAGCACCGGCACCAGTTGAACCAACAACACCGCCGCCGCCTGCACCACCGGCACAGAACTAATCATACGAAAAAGGCCCGCTTGCGCGGGCCTTTTATTATGGAACTGAAACCAGCAATTACATATGAATTGGCTTGGCGAAAGTCGCCAGCGCCGATTCACGAACGGCTTCCGACATGGTTGGGTGAGCGTGGCAAGTGCGTGCCAGATCTTCGGACGAACCACCAAATTCCATCAGAACCGCCAGTTCGTGGATCATTTCACCGGCATTATAGCCGAGGATATGCGCGCCAAGAACGCGATCTGTTGACTTGTCAGCAAGGATCTTCACAAAGCCATCCGTGTGCTGCATAGCGCGTGCGCGACCGTTGGCAGTGAACGGGAACTTGCCAATTTTGTATTCAACGCCAGCGGCTTTCAGTTCTTCTTCGGTTTTGCCGACAGAAGCGACTTCCGGCTGCGTGTAAACAACGCTTGGAATAACGTCGAAGTTTACATGTCCAGCCTGACCAGCGATGATTTCGGCAACTGCAATGCCTTCATCCTCAGCCTTGTGCGCCAGCATCGGGCCCTGAACCACGTCACCGATGGCATAAATGCCTTCGACATTGGTGCGCCAGTGACCGTCAATCGCAACGCGACCGCGATCATCGACATTCACGCCAGCTTCCTGAAGACCCAGACCATCCGTGTAAGGACGACGGCCAGTCGAAATCAGAACTGCATCGGCTTCGATGGTTTCTGCATCGCCACCCTTAACCGGCTCAAAGGTCACTTTTGCACCCTTAGCCGACTTTTCAACGCCAGTTACTTTCGCGCTAAGCTTGAAAGCAATGCCCTGCTTCTCCAGCAGACGCTGGAACTGCTTCGACACTTCGCCATCCATCGCACCAAGCACCTTGTCGAGATATTCAACGACAGTCACTTTCGCGCCGAGACGCGCCCAGACCGAACCAAGCTCAAGACCAATCACGCCACCGCCAACAACAACGAGATGCTCTGGAACCTTGTCGAGCGCAATTGCGCCCGTCGAAGACAGAATGACCTTCTCGTCAATATCGACCTTAACGCCCGGAATGCCAGCGACGTCCGAACCGGTTGCAATGATGATGTTCTTGGCTTCAATTTCCTGAACACTGCCGTCTTCGGCAGTCACAGAAACCTTGCCCTTGGCAATGACCTTGCCGGTGCCTATGAAAGCGGTGATCTTGTTCTTCTTGAACAAGAATTCGACGCCCGAGGTATTCGACTTAACGGTCGCATCCTTATGCGCCATCATCTTTTCAAGATTGAGCTTCGGCTTGCTGATTTCAACGCCGAGCGTGTCGAATGAATGACCGGCTTCGGCAAAGACTTCAGACGCATGCAACAGCGCCTTGGAAGGAATGCAGCCAACATTGAGACAGGTGCCGCCAAAGGTCTTGCGCTTTTCCACCACAGCGACCGATAGGCCGAGCTGTGCGGCCTTGATTGCAGCAACATAGCCGCCGGGGCCGGTACCAATGACAACCACATCATAAGACATTGAACTATCCTTCTTACGTCTGAGCCACTCCCGGCTCGTCAATTATTTTCAACCGGAAATCCGGTCATTCCTCAGGTGTGCAGGATTTAAAGCGGAAGCTTTCAAACTGAAGCGGCTTTTCCGGCTTCGCTGCACCAAAATCATATCCATCAAGCGCTGTCACAAGATCAGGAAACAGAATTGCCTGCGCTGCTGGCTCGTCGGCCTTGGGCAACACATCGGCTTCCGCACCTTCTTTCAGCGCATAAACAACGCTCTGCCAGAGACTGCAATCATCGAGATCTTCCGGCTCCGTGCCGCCATTCTTGCAATTATAGGTGATCAGCGCATACGGGCGCGCAATCCCCTCTTCCGGCCAGATCACAAGACCCGTCAGCTTAAACTCCGGCTTGTCATCAGCAGTGATTGTGAATTCATTGGTGGGTGCTGGGCTCATCTTGAGCGCATTCGACTGCGCCTCATGGAAGGTGAGGGTGTAAGCATCGCCCTGATCGCGATAAGTCGCGCGGTTCTGTGTACAGGCGGCCTGAACGGCGCTCGAGAAAACCGTCACAGCAAGCGCTGATGCAGCCACCACTTTGAAAAGCTTCTTAACGTCATGCATCTGTCGGTTCTCCTCAATCGTCCGGCAGCGATTACTGCGCTTTAGCGATGGCAAGTTTGAGACCAAGCGCAATGAAAACCACGCCGCTTGTTCTGTCGATCCATTTTGAAGCACGCGAGAACACGGCACGCATTTTTGGCGTCGTCATGAAAAGGCTGACACCGATGAACCACGAAATCAATGCCGAGGCCATCACAACACCATAGCCTAGCTTCACTTCATTGGGGGTGTGAAGGCTGACAACGGTCGAGAAAATCGAAAGGAAGAAGAACACGGCTTTTGGGTTCAGCGCATTGGCAGCGAAACCAAGGCTGAACGCCCGAACTGCGCTCTGCGCGGCGCGTGGTTCCTGTTTGCTCATATCCACATCGATCTTGGTTGTGCCTGCGCGCAACGCTTTAATGCCGATATAGACCAGATAGGCCACACCACACCATTTGACGATGTTGAACAAATAGATCGACTGCGAAATGATCAGCCCCAGACCAAGCACCGTATAAGTGACATGCATCATGAGTGCTGCACCAATACCAAAGCTGGTAATGATTGCCTCGCGACGGCCATGCATCAGCGACTGACGAATAACCATCGCCAGATCAGCGCCCGGCGAAACGATAGCGAAAACAAAGATCGCCATCAGGGATGCAAGTTCAAACAGATAGGGATGCATCACTTATCCTTCGCCCCGCATCGTCACGATGCAGGCAAGCATCAAAAAACCAGATTGAAAAACATGAGTGCAAGCCCGGCCAGCGAACCAACCCAGACCAGCGAGCGGATATACGGGATACCCGCCAGATAAAGCGGCACATAGACGATGCGGCAGATAAACCATATCCATGCACCATAAAGCCCGAGAGTTGCCGCATCGCCTTTAAACACAAGGCCCAAAGCGAGCGCAACAAATGCAGGATAAGTCTCGCGGAAATTATTGGAAGCGCGTTCCGCACGACCGGCCAGATGACCAGAGGCTTTCAAGCCATTATCGCGCGGACCCGCATTCCATTTGGAGCCGAGCTCCCTCGTCACCGTCCAGCCCTGCAGGAGGATATGAACCACCAGCAGAACGACACTCCAGCCAATCAGCGGAAGAAAAGACGACGCGGAAAGGATACCCGGCTCCATTATTTTTTACCTCAGAGCATTTCCAGCAAAAGCGCGAAGCGGTTTTGCGTAGGATAATGCGTTGCGATTAAAGATCGAGAACCAGACGTTCTGGATCTTCCAGGCTTTCCTTAACGCGAACGAGGAAGGTCACTGCTTCCTTGCCGTCAACGATACGGTGATCGTAGGAGAGCGCGAGATACATCATCGGACGGATGACGATCTGGCCGCCAACAACAACCGGACGATCCTGAATCTTGTGCATGCCGAGAATACCCGACTGCGGCGAGTTGAGGATCGGCGAAGACATCAGCGAGCCGTACACGCCACCATTGGTGATGGTGAAGGTGCCGCCCTGCATGTCAGCCATCGAAAGCGAACCATCGCGCGCAGCTTTCGCAAGACGACCAAGTTCCTTTTCAACGCCAGCGATTGAACGCTGATCGGCATCGCGGATAACTGGAACAACAAGACCCTTATCGGTGCCAACAGCCATGCCGACATGGGCAAAGTTCTTGTAGATGATGTCGTTGCCGTCAATCTCGGCGTTAACAGCCGGGATTTCCTTCAGCGCATGTGTCACAGCCTTCGTGAAGAAGCCCATGAAGCCGAGCTTAACGCCGTGCTTCTTTTCAAAAATGTCCTTGTAACGAGCGCGAAGCTCCATCACAGCAGACATATCGACTTCGTTGTAAGTCGTGAGCATTGCAGCGGTGTTCTGCGCGTCTTTCAGACGACGTGCAATGGTCTGACGCAGACGGGTCATCTTCACGCGTTCTTCGCGTGGTGCATCATCAGCCGATGAAGCAGGACGTGCCGCGGCCGCAGGAGCCTGAGCGACCGGAGCAGCCGACACACCCTTAGCGATTGCGTCGAGAACGTCGCCCTTGAGAACCTGACCGCGCTTGCCCGAACCATCAACCTGATCAGCTGACAGGCCTTTTTCAGCGAGAAGCTTGGAAGCAGCCGGTGCTGGCTGCATTGCCGGACCGGATGTCGAAGCAGCAGGCGCCGCCGCCGGAGCAGCAGCTGCTGCTGGCTTGGCTTCTTCCTTTTTCGGAGCAGGTGCAGAACCCGCGCCGGAAATCTGGCCGAGCAGTGCGTTCACTTCAACAGTGTCGCCTTCCTGCGCCACGATTTCAGCGAGAACGCCCGCAGCCGCAGCCGGAACTTCAATTGTCACCTTGTCGGTTTCCAGTTCCACCAGCGGTTCGTCAGCAGCGATTGTGTCGCCAACCTTCTTGAACCACTTTCCGATGGTTGCCTCAGTAACGGACTCCCCAAGCGTGGGAACGCGAATTTCGGTGGCCATGGTTTCTTCTTCCGTGATCTTCGATCTTTAGATTTATGTTCAATTCAGTAAGAAGCGGCTTTTCCAAACCGCTTCTTACTGACAATTCAATTAGTTTCCGAGTGCATCCTCGAGGAAAGCCTCAAGCTGCGCAAGGTGCTTCGACATCAGACCTGTTGCAGGCGACGCCGCTGCCGGACGACCGGTGTAGCGAACGCGCTGATGCTTGGCGTCGATATGTGCAAGTACCCATTCGAGATACGGATCGATGAACGACCACGCACCCATGTTCTTCGGCTCTTCCTGACACCAGACAATTTCTGCCTGACGGAAGCGCGACAGCTCATTGATGAGCGCCTTTGCCGGGAACGGATAAAGCTGTTCGACACGCAGAAGGTAGACATCGTCGATGCCACGCTTTTCGCGCTCTTCGTAAAGATCGTAATAGACCTTACCCGAGCAAAGAACCACGCGACGGATCTTGCCATCCTTCTGAAGCTTAATGCCAGCTTCGCCCTTGTTGTACTGTGCGTCATCCCAAAGCAGACGGTGGAACGATGAATCGCCCGACAGTTCGTTGAGGCTCGACACAGCACGCTTGTGGCGCAGCAGCGACTTTGGCGTCATCATGATCAGCGGCTTACGGAAGTCACGCTTCATCTGACGGCGTAGAATGTGGAAGTAGTTAGCCGGCGTGGTAACGTTTGCGACCTGCATGTTATCTTCAGCACACATCTGCAACCAGCGTTCCAGACGAGCAGACGAATGCTCAGGACCCTGGCCTTCATAGCCATGCGGCAGAAGGCAGACGAGACCCGACATACGCAGCCACTTGCGTTCACCCGAAGAGATGAACTGATCGAATACGACCTGCGCACCGTTGGCGAAATCGCCGAACTGGGCTTCCCAGAGAACCAGAGCGCGTGGATCGGACAGCGAATACCCATATTCGTAGCCGAGCACAGCTTCTTCCGAAAGCATCGAGTTGATAGCTTCGTAGATTGCCTGCCCCTTCTGAATATTGTTCAGCGGGATATAGCGGTTCTGGGTTTCCTGATCATAGAGAACCGTGTGGCGCTGCGAGAAGGTGCCGCGTTCCACGTCTTGACCGGACAGACGGATCGGGCTGCCTTCGGAAACCAGCGATCCGAATGCCAGCGATTCAGCAGTTGCCCAATCGATGCCTTCGCCAGTCTCCATCATCTTGGCGCGGTTATCGAGGAAGCGCTGGATCGTGCGATGGACGTTGAAATCCTTCGGCACTTCAACAAGCTTCTTGCCGATTTCCTTGAGCGTCTTGATCGGAACGCCGGTCTTGCCGCGACGCTGTTCGTCGGCATTGTCCGCCGTACGCAAACCGCTCCACGCACCGTCAAACCAGTCAGCCTTGTTCGGCTTGTAGCTCTGACCAGCTTCAAATTCCTGCTCAAGCTTTTCGCGCCAGTCAGCCTTCATCTTGTCGATGTCAGCCTGTGCAAGCAGACCTTCAGCCATCAGCTTGTCGCTGTAGAGCTGAACAGTGGTCTTGTGCGCGCGGATTTCCTTGTACATCAATGGCTGTGTAAATGAAGGTTCGTCACCTTCATTATGGCCGAAGCGGCGATAGCAGAACATGTCGATCACCACAGGCTTGTGGAAGATCATACGGAATTCCATCGCAACCTTAGCCGCAAAAACAACCGCTTCCGGATCGTCACCATTGACGTGGAAGATCGGCGCTTCGATCATCTTCGCCACATCCGATGGATAAGGCGATGAACGTGAGAAGGCCGGATTGGTGGTGAAACCGATCTGGTTGTTGATGATGAAGTGCAGGGTACCGCCGACCCGGTGGCCTTTCAGACCCGAGAGACCAAGACACTCGGCAACAACACCCTGACCTGCGAAAGCTGCATCGCCGTGCAACAACAGCGGCAGAACTTTCGCGCGTTCAGTCAGTGGCACCATGTCGTCGCGGGTACGGCCCACAAGCAGATCCTGCTTGGCGCGTGCCTTGCCCATGACAACCGGATTGACGATTTCAAGATGCGACGGGTTTGCGGTCAGCGAAAGGTGAACCTTGTTGCCATCGAACTCGCGGTCCGACGATGCACCAAGATGGTACTTCACGTCGCCCGAACCTTCCACATCGTCAGGCGCATAAGAGCCGCCCTTGAACTCGTGGAAGATCGCGCGATGCGGCTTGCCCATAACCTGTGAAAGCACGTTCAGACGACCACGGTGCGCCATGCCGAGCACGACTTCCTTGAGGCCCATCTGACCGCCACGCTTGACGATCTGCTCCAGCGCCGGGATCAGCGATTCACCGCCATCAAGACCGAAACGCTTGGTGCCCTTGTACTTCACATCGATGAACTGCTCAAAGCCTTCGGCTTCGATCAGCTTCGATAGAATAGCTTTCTTGCCTTCAGCAGTGAAAGCATAGGCTTTATCTGGGCCTTCGATGCGTTCCTGAATCCATGCCTTTTCGATCGGATCGGAAATATGCATGAATTCAACGCCAACATTGCCGCAATAAGTGCGCTTGAGAATTTCAAGCATCTGCGGAACAGTCGCGTATTCAAGACCCAGAACATTGTCGATGAAGATCTTGCGATCATAATCGGCAGGCGTGAAGCCATAGGTCGATGCATCGAGTTCGCTAAAATCATTTGGCTTTTCAGCAAGACCAAGCGGATCGAGATTAGCATGCAGATGACCACGCATACGATAGGCGCGGATCATCATGATGGCGCGAACGCTATCGCGTGCAGCCTGTGCAATCTCTTCTGATGTCAATGTTGCAGCAGAAGCCTTGGCATCGCCCTTTGCAGCCTTGCCCTTAAGCTTGTCCGTGACATGCTTTTCGACTTCGGCCCAGTTGCCGTCAAGTGCGGAAATCAGCTCGCCATTGGCAGGAATTGGCCAATTCTTGCGCGTCCAGGATGCGCCCTGTGCGTTCTTACGCACATCGTCGGCATCGTCTTTCAGCTCTGCAAAGAAATCGCGCCATTCCTGATCAACCGATGTGGGATCATCCTCGTATTTGGCATAGAGCTCCTCAATATAGTCGGCATTGCCGCCATAGAGAAACGAGGTAAGGGCGAAAACGTCATTGGCTTGTTCTTGCCTTGCCATAACCTAATCCGGAGCCTCCGCTCCGTCTCCTTATAGTAGCTCATCATGCGCGGGCCGGAAGCTTTTGACCTTCATCCCTCACGCCGCCGGGGAGGAACCACAACAGACCCCGGCATAACTCGTTTACAAATCAGTCTCTGCGGGAGAATGATGGCCAAAGCCTGACATTCTCTTAAACCAACCGCATTCAGTATTTTTGCGCGCATCTTATCCAAAAACCGCTTCACACTTTTTGGGATGCGCTTGTCCCGGCAGCAACTTTCGCCGCTGCCGGATCATTTCAATCAACGACGCAGTCTCAGCCCTTGAGGACTTCAACCAGCGTCTTGCCGAGCTGTGCTGGCGAAGGAGACACGCGAATGCCAGCCGATTCCATGGCTGCAATCTTGTCTTCTGCGCCGCCCTTGCCACCCGAGATCACAGCGCCTGCATGGCCCATGGTGCGTCCGGCAGGAGCAGTACGGCCAGCGATAAAGCCAACCATTGGCTTCGAGCGACCGCGCTTTGCTTCGTCCTTGATGAACTGCGCTGCATCTTCTTCAGCAGAGCCACCAATTTCACCGATCATGACAATCGACTTGGTTTCATCGTCTGCCAGGAACATTTCCAGCACGTCGATGAACTCAGTGCCCTTAACCGGATCACCGCCGATACCAACAGCAGTGGTCTGGCCGAGGCCTTCGTTCGAAGTCTGGAACACTGCTTCATAGGTAAGTGTGCCGGAGCGCGAAACAACACCCACAGAACCCTTCTTGAAGATATTGCCCGGCATAATGCCGATCTTGCATTCTTCAGGGGTCAGGATGCCTGGGCAGTTTGGTCCGAGCAGGCGCGACTTCGAGCGTTCGAGACGCTCCTTGACGCGAACCATGTCCATGACAGGAATGCCTTCGGTGATGCAAACAATGAAGCTGACTTCGGCTTCGATTGCTTCAATGATTGCAGCCGCAGCACCTGCTGGCGGAACGTAGATCACCGATGCGTCTGCACCTGTGCGTTCCTTAGCTTCTGCAACAGTTGCAAAAATTGGAAGCTGTTCGCCCTTGGAACCTTCCCAGGTTTCGCCACCCTTCTTAGGGTTGATACCGCCGACCATCTGCGTGCCGTAATAAGCAAGCGCCTGTTCGGTGTGGAAAGTTCCGGTCTTGCCGGTCAGGCCCTGTACGAGAACCTTGGTGTCCTTGTTAACGAGAATGGACATGCCTTAGTTTCCCTTCACTGCAGCGACGATTTTCTGCGCCGCATCGTCGAGATCGTCAGCCGAAATAACATTCAGGCCGCTCTCGTTGATGATCTTCTTGCCAAGTTCAACATTGGTGCCTTCAAGACGGACAACCAATGGAACCTTGAGGCCGACTTCCTTGACCGCAGCGATAACGCCTTCAGCGATCACGTCGCACTTCATGATACCACCGAAGATGTTGACCAGAATGCCCTGAACAGCTGGATCAGCGGTGATAATCTTAAACGCAGACGTTACTTTCTCCTTGGTAGCGCCGCCACCAACGTCGAGGAAGTTAGCTGGCTCAGCACCGTAAAGCTTGATGATGTCCATGGTTGCCATGGCAAGGCCAGCGCCGTTGACCATGCAGCCGATATTGCCATCAAGAGCGACGTAAGCGAGATCGTGCTTGGAAGCTTCGATTTCCTTTTCGTCTTCTTCCGACAGATCGCGCAGTTCCTGAATGTCAGGATGACGGAACAGTGCATTGCCGTCGAACGATACCTTGGCATCGAGAACGCGCACGCGGCCATCGGTCATGACGATCAGCGGGTTGATTTCCAGAAGGCTCATATCCTTATCGGTGTAAGCCTTGTAGAGGATCGGGAACAGCTTGAGAGCATCTTCACGTGCTGCACCTTCAAGCTTCAACGCGTCAGCGAGCTTGTTGGCGTCTTCATCGGTCACGCCCTTGGCAGGATCGATAGCAACGGTGATAATCTTCTCAGGTGTTTCTTCAGCAACAGCTTCAATGTCCATGCCGCCTTCGGTCGAAACGACGAAAGCAGGACGGCCAACGGTGCGGTCGATGAGGATCGAGAGATAAAGCTCACGCTCAATATCTGCGCCATCTTCGATGTAAAGACGGTTGACCTGCTTGCCAGCGTCGCCGGTCTGCTTGGTCACGAGCGTGTTGCCGAGCATTTCCTTGGCGTGGGAAACAACTTCTTCGATCGACTTTGCAAGGCGAACGCCGCCCTTTGCATCAGGACCGAGTTCCTTGAATTTGCCCTTGCCGCGTCCACCAGCATGGATCTGGCTCTTGACGACATAAAGCGGGCCTGGAAGCGTCTTTGCCCATTCTTCCGCCTGTTCGACGGAATAAACAGCCACACCATTGGCGATTGGTGCGCCATAAGTGTGGAGCAGGCGCTTGGCCTGATATTCGTGAATATTCATCTGGTTGTCCTCTGCGGATTAACAGCCGGAAAAGGCCGGAACGCTTTCAAGAGCGATCCGGCCTTGTCTGGAACTTATTTCAGTGACGGTGCGATACCGACGCAAGCTTCACAAAGACCGGCTACAGAATCGACCGACTTTTCGAACTCGGCCTTTTCGTCCTTATCGAGATCGATCTCGATAATACGTTCAACGCCATTGGCACCAATTACGGTTGGAACGCCGACATACATGTCTTTGACGCCATACTGGCCAGTCAGCTGTGCTGCCACTGGCAGAACGCGCTTCTTGTCCTTGAGGTAGGATTCAGCCATCTGAATGGCCGAAGCTGCCGGTGCGTAGAAAGCAGAACCGGTCTTGAGCAGGCCGACGATTTCTGCGCCGCCGTCACGGGTGCGCTGAATGATCTTGTCGAGCTTTTCCTGTGTGGTCCAGCCCATCTTGACGAGGTCTGGAAGCGGGATACCGGCAACAGTCGAATAACGAGCCAGCGGAACCATGCTGTCGCCGTGGCCGCCAAGCACGAATGCAGTGACGTCTTCAACCGACACGTTGAATTCTTCCGACAGGAAGTAGCGGAAACGGGCGCTATCGAGAACGCCAGCCATGCCGACAACCTTGTGTGCTGGCAGACCGGAGAACTTCTGCAAAGCCCAGACCATCGCATCAAGCGGGTTGGTGATGCAGATAACGAAAGCTTCAGGAGCGTATTTCTTGATGCCTGCGCCGACCTGTTCCATGACCTTCAGGTTAATACCCAGAAGATCATCGCGGCTCATGCCCGGCTTACGCGGCACGCCTGCGGTAACGATGACAACGTCCGAGCCTTCGATTGCGGCATAGTCGTTTGCACCGGTGAACTTCGCATCAAAACCGTCAACCGGTGAAGATTCTGCGATATCCAGTCCCTTACCCTGCGGAGTACCTTCCGCAATGTCGAAAAGGACGACGTCGCCGAGTTCCTTCAGACCAGCAAGATGAGCGAGCGTGCCGCCAATCATACCGGAGCCGATGAGGGCAATCTTGTTGCGTGCCATGTTGTTTCTTTCCTCAAGTTTGATCCAGAAACGCATGAAGCTATCCGGTTTCCTCCCGGAAAACGCGTCTGCGCTGCGAGGGTTCGATAGGACTCTTTCAAAAAAAACTCAACTCATTATTTTGCGACCAATGTTTTCAATCGGTTAGAATTATATGTTCTTACGTAAACGTAAGATATTTTAGCAAAATGAAGGCAATTGAGTCTCTTCGTCCGGCTGTTTTGCATCTCTTGAAACAAGACAGCGCGTCCGCAAATGATTTTTTGCTGGTGAGTTCAATCAACATGAAGACAACTGCATCCCACCCAAGCCGTGTCCCACCAACATAGCTCGCGGATGATATAAGTCGAGTCTGTGGCAGTTAGATGATGGTGAAGGGGCAATACGCCCGCATTTTACTGTGCTGCTTTTTCAGAAAATGCATCCAGATATTCAGCGCTCTGCATTTCAAACAGGCGCGATGCAGTGCGATCAAACTCGAAAGCTTCAACACCCTGCTTTGCCTGATAGAGCTTTTCAGGCTGCGCTTCGGCGGAAACAAAAAGCCGCGCGTGATGATCATAAAGAACGTCGATTAGCAGAATAAAGCGCTTGGCTTCATTGCGGCGGGAATGGTCAAGCACCGGCACATCATCGATGAACAGCGTCTGGTAGCGTGAAACAATGGCAATATAATCATTGGCTGCAAGCGGCTGTGCGCAAAGCTCGTCGAAAGTGAAGCGCGCGGCACCCGGCACAGCTTGACGCACGACGATATCGCGGCCCTTGATATGGACGACATCAGGCTTTTCTTGCTGCCCATCCTTATGGGCGGTCCATGCTGCATCCATGCGCTTGGTCGTCTCAGAATTAAGCGGCGTCAGATAAACCGGCTGACGATCAAGCTTTTCAAGACGATAATCGGTGCGTGAATCGAGATTGATCACATCGACATGCTTTTTGAGAATATCAACGAATGGCAGAAACAGCTGACGGTTCAGCCCATCGCGATAGAGATTGTCTGGCGCAACATTCGAGGTGGCAATCAGCACCACGCCGCGTTCAAACAAGGCGCTGAACAGGCGCGACAGGATCATCGCATCGGCAATATCAGTGACGGTGAATTCGTCGAAGCACAGCACCCATGCCTGTTGAGCAAGAGCCTCAGCCACCGGCGGTATCGGGTCTTCTTGCTTGGTTTCGCCGCGCTTCAAAGCCTGACGATGTGCATTAATGCGCTCATGCGCATCCGCCATAAAATCATTGAAATGCGCACGGCGCTTGCGTTCAATCGGCAAAAGCTGAAGGAACATATCCATCAGCATGGTCTTACCGCGGCCAACTTCACCGTGAACATAAAGTCCTTTGACTGTGGCAATTTCCTTGCGCTTACCAAACAGCCAGCCCAAAGCGCTCGATTTGCGCGACAGACGCTTGGTGCAAATCTCCTCAATGAGGCGGTCATAACGCTCAGTCAGCTCAAGCTGTGCGGGATCGGAATCAACCTCGCCTGCCCTTACCAGCGCATCATAATGCTCACGAACCGATGGGAACGCTTTCAGATTACCGTCGAAAGACATGATTGCTTGTCCAACCGCCTAATTGTAGAAAAGGCGGAGCGTCTCGCGACTGCTCCGCCTGTCTTTAACTCAATTGCCTGATCAGCGCGACAGCGAAACAGTCTGGCCGCTTGTGGTCTGGCCATCGAAGCGGCCCTGACCGGAAGAATAAAGTGTCGCGACCGTGCCACCATTGGCATCATAGAGCGAAAGCTGCTTGCCGCTGACAGCCCATGAAGCGAGGCTTCCCAGTTCACCCGGGCAGCGCAGCGGACCAGCGCGGAAACCCTGACCATATTTGGTCTGCGGCGTTGCAATCTTACACTGCTGACCGGCAAGTGAAGCATTCCACACACCAGCAACCTTGCCCGGTGTCAGATCAGGCGCTGATTCGGGCGGAAGGCTTGCAACCTGTGTGCCAGCTTCTGGCTGCGACATGTCCGTTGCTGGCGCGGTCGGGAACGAGGTTGGCGCATTCAGATTTCCAGACTGTACGGAACTTACAGGAGCAGAGCGCAGCGGTGCAGGTGGCGGCGGCGATACCGTATTGTCAAAGCCACCAACCCGGGAGCTCTGACAACCAGCCAGAATTGCGCCCGCTGCAGCAATGCTGAGCAAACTTGCTTTTGAAATTCCCATCTGGTTCTCCAATTCCGCCTTAAGTTCAGGCGTGTTCGTGGGGCTGACTATTCGGGGGAGCGCCCCTCGCACCGTCGAGTTTGAAAGCTCGAGCTAAAACAATATTGCACCGATAAAATGGCGATATGGTTAAAAAATCAACAGTGGGCTATGGCGAATTTATGCAAAATGAGCCGAAGAGGCTTGAAATAGCTTAGAAATTTTTGAAATGGCGCAGGAAGGACACAGTTTTTGAAGAAATTGCTATCAATAATGAATGTCATCAGAGGACGGTGCGGCCAATAGCGCGCCGGTACTGGCAATTTGTGGGCTTTTCCGCCATATAAGGCGCATCCCGAAAAGTGTGAAACGGTTTTCGGACTAAGATGCGGCTTAAAATAAATAAGTTGGAGCGCAGATCTGATCAAATCAGATCGAAACACGCTCCAGAACCTTTCCAGAATATACGGGATCCGGAACCATCAATGAGTAAGGCTATCTTCGCCAAAATGAACGGACTAGGCAACAAGATCATTGTTGCCGATATGCGCGGGCGCGGCGATCATATCGCACCGAGCGCTGCAATCCGTTTGGCCGGTGACGAAGCCACCTCATTCGATCAAATCATGGCGATCCATGATCCAAAAACCCCCGGCACCGATCATTATATCGAGATCATCAATTGTGATGGCACACAGGCGCAAGCTTGTGGCAACGGCACGCGCTGCGTTGTGCAGTGGCTTTCCAATGAAAGTGGCAAACAGGATTACATCTTCCAGACATTGGCAGGTATTCTGACCGCCAATGAACATGAAGACGGGTTGATCACGGTCGATATGGGTAAGCCGCATTTTGGCTGGAAGGAAATCCCCCTCGCCCATGAAGTCGCCGACACACGCGCCATCGATCTGTCTGCTGGCCCTGCCGATGCACCTGTTCTGCGATCGCCGTCGATTGCATCGATGGGCAACCCGCATGCGATCTTCTGGGTTGAAAACGACGTCTGGTCCTATGCGCTCGATCAATATGGGCCGGGGCTGGAACATGATCCGATCTTCCCGGAACGCGCCAATATCTCCATCGCTCAGGTCACATCGCGCGACAGCATGAACCTGCGCACATGGGAACGTGGTGCGGGCTTGACCCGCGCTTGCGGCTCTGCTGCCTGCGCTGCGGCTGTTTCAGGCGCACGCACGGGCCGCACCGAACGCAATGTCACCGTGAATGTCCCCGGTGGTCCGCTTAAAATCGAATGGCGCGAGGATGATCACGTCATGATGACCGGCCCTGCCGAATGGGAATTTGACGGCACATTTGATCCTGCAACCGGCGCATGGGAGTACGCCCCAAAGACCAGCCGGGGAGCTGCCTGATGGCTGTGGAAGTTGTAACCTTCGGATGCCGCCTCAACACCTATGAATCCGAGGTGATGAAACGCGAAGCCGATAGTGCTGGCCTTGGCGAACTCAAAGATGGCGCGATCATCTTCAACACCTGTGCCGTTACATCGGAAGCCGTGCGTCAGGCGCGTCAGGCGATCCGCAAAGCCCGCCGCGATAATCCGCAAGCCCGTATCATTGTGACGGGCTGTGCCGCGCAAACAGAATCGGCCAAATTCGAGGCCATGGATGAAGTTGACCTCATTCTCGGTAATGAGGAAAAGTTGAAATCCAACTCCTACCGCATGCTGCCAGATTTCGGCGTGAACCAGTTTGAAAAGGTCCGCGTCAACGACATTATGGAAGTGCGCGAAACCGCAAGCCATATGGTCGATGCCATTGAGGGCCGCGCCCGCGCATTCGTTCAGGTGCAAAATGGCTGCGATCATCGCTGCACCTTTTGCATTATCCCTTATGGTCGCGGCAATTCGCGCTCGGTGCCGATGGGTGGCGTGGTCGATCAGGTCAAACGCCTCGTCGATAATGGTTATGCCGAAGTGGTGCTGACAGGCGTGGACATGACCTCTTATGGTCCTGATCTGCCGGGAAGCTTACGCCTTGGCAAGCTGGTGAAAACCGTTCTCAGTCAGGTGCCGGATTTGCAGCGCCTGCGCCTGTCATCCATTGATTCCATCGAAGCCGACGAAGACCTGATGGAGAGCATCGCCAATGAAAAGCGTCTGATGCCACATCTGCATCTGTCGCTTCAGGCAGGTGACGACATGATTTTAAAGCGCATGAAGCGTCGCCATTTGCGCGATGATTCAATCCGCTTCTGCGAAGATGTACGCGCGCTTCGCCCCGACATCGTATTCGGTGCCGACATCATTGCTGGTTTCCCGACCGAAACCGAAGAGATGTTCGCAAACTCAATGAAGATCGTTGAGGAATGCGGGCTAACGCATTTGCACGTCTTTCCATACAGCGCACGCGAAGGCACACCGGCTGCGCGCATGCCACAGGTCAGGCGCGAAATCGTGAAGGAACGCGCCAAAAGGCTGCGTTCTGTCGGCGATCAGGCTTATGAAAAACACCTCACCTCTCTCAACGGCACCGCGCAGCGCCTGTTGATCGAGAAGGAAGGCATTGCCCGCACGGAAGGCTTTACGCTTGCCGCGGTGGATCAGGGTAATGCTGGCGAAATTATCGAACGAATTGTGACGGGGCATGACGGTGAAAAACTTCTCACCCGTCAGGCAGAGCACAAAGCGGCTTAGACAAGGCATCAAAATTCATGGCAATGGGTTTCATTAAGAAAATGTTCTCCTTCGGCAAGAAGGAGGTCGAGGAAAAGCCGGTCGAACAATCGGCTCCCGATGCTGTGGAAGCAGCGCTTCCGGAAGCCGTCGAAGTATCTGAAAAAGCTGAAATTCCTGCTGCCGAAGTGGTCGTCGCCGAACCTGAAGCACCTCAAGTCGTTCCAGAGCCAGAGCCGGTTGAAGAACCCGTCGCTGTGATCGAACATCCGGTTGCCGAGATCGAAATTCCGATTGAGCAGCCTCCCGTTATGGAACCAATCGTGGTGGAAACGCCAGCGCCGGAACCTGTTGTGAAGCCGGAGCCGGAAGTCGTTGTCGAACCCGAACAGCCGGAAATCGCGGAAGCTTCTGACGCTCCAGTCGTGGAAGTGGTTGAAGTCGCACCGCAGCCAGAGCCGGTTAAGCCTAAAAAGGTCAAGGTCGCAAAGGCCGTTGAAGAACATCAGGACGAAACGCCGGTTGAGGCTGCACCTGAGCCAAAGCTTTCGTGGTTCGAGCGTCTGCGTCGTGGTCTGCTGCGCTCTTCCAATTCACTAAGTGATTCCATCAGCGGCATTTTCACCAAGCGCAAGCTGGATGAAGACACGTTACAGGATTTGGAAGACGTGCTCATTCAGGCCGATCTCGGACTTGAAACCGCTATGCGCGTAACTGATGCGCTCTCGTCTGGCCGCTACGGCAAGGACGTGACCGGCGAAGAAGTCCGCAACATCATGAGCGCGGAAATCGAGAAAGTGCTTGGTCCGGTCGCAAAGCCGCTGGAACTTGATCTTTCGCATAAGCCGCATGTCATTCTGGTTGTCGGTGTTAACGGCACGGGCAAAACCACAACCATCGGCAAACTTGCCGCAAAACTGACCGCTGGCGGCCTTAAGGTCATGCTTGCAGCGGGCGATACATTCCGTGCCGCCGCCATTGAACAGCTTCATATTTGGGGTGAGCGCACCGGCTCGCCGGTTGTTTCGAGCAAGCTCGGAGCGGACGCGGCAGGTCTCGCCTATGACGCATGGCAGCAGGCAAAAGACGCGGGCAGCGACGTTCTCATCATCGATACGGCTGGCCGTTTGCAGAACAAAGCCGAGCTTATGGATGAACTTGCAAAGATCGTTCGCGTTCTTGGCAAGCATGATCCGGAAGCGCCGCATACCGTTCTGCAAACGCTAGATGCCACTACCGGCCAGAATGCGCTCAATCAGGTTGAGATTTTCAAGAATATCGCTGGCGTCAACGGCCTTGTCATGACCAAACTGGACGGCACGGCACGCGGCGGCATTCTGGTGGCGATTTCGGCCAAACACAAACTACCGATCTATTTCATTGGCGTCGGCGAAGGTGTCGACGATCTGGAACCCTTTGCGGCCAATGATTTTGCCCGCGCTATCGCAGGAACAGCCTGATGCAACACCCGGTTTTTGAGCGCGATCCTTCACAAAAGACCGAAGCCGAACGCAAGGAAATCGCACCGCTGCTCAAGCTTGCGCTGGAACTCGGACCGCTGCTGGTTTTCTTTTTCGCCAATGCACGCGGCGAAAATCTGATCGAGAGCTTTCCAATACTCGCCAAGATCGGTGAACCGATCTTTCTGGCAACAGCGCTCTTCATGGTTGCGACGGTTATCGCGCTTGCGGTTTCATGGTCGCTGACACGCACGTTGCCGATGATGCCGCTTATTTCCGGCATTGTGGTTCTGGTGTTTGGCGCGCTGACGCTCTGGCTGCACAATGACACCTTCATCAAGATGAAGCCGACCATCGTCAATACGCTGTTTGGTGCGATCCTGCTCGGCGGACTGTTCTTCGGCAAATCCCTGCTCGGCTATGTGTTTGATTCGGCTTTCAAGCTCGATGCCGAAGGCTGGCGGAAGCTCACTTTCCGCTGGGGGCTGTTCTTCATCTTCCTCGCGGTGGTGAATGAAGTGGTCTGGCGCAATTTTTCGACCGATGCCTGGGTTTCCTTCAAGGTCTGGGGCATCATGCCGATCACCGTTGTCTTCACACTTTTACAAATGCCGCTTATCCAGAAGCACACTTTGCCCGAAGCCCGTAAAGACTAAAAGTCATCAAGGAGGACGCCATGTCCCAAATCGACAAAAGGCTGGACATTGAACAATTCATCTGCCGCAGCGATAATTATGGCGTTCTCATCCACGATCCAGAAAGCGATCTGACGGCGGCAATTGATGCGCCCGACGCGGCAGCCGTTGAAAGCGCTCTCAAGCGCCGGGGCTGGACGCTCGATTTCATCTTTACAACGCATCATCACCTCGACCATGTAGAAGGCAATACAGCACTCAAGGCCAAGTTCGGCGTTAGCATCATCGGCCCAAAGGCTGAGGCCGATAAAATTCCGACACTCGACCGCACCGTGCAAGATGGCGACGAGTTCACCTTCGGACTTTTCAAGGTCAAAGTAATCTCCACACCCGGCCACACGGCAGGCGAGATTTCCTTCTACCTACCGGAAGCAAAAATAGTGTTCACTGGTGATACGCTTTTCGCGCTGGGCTGTGGACGGCTGCTGGAAGGCACACCCGGTACGATGTTCCAGTCGTTGCAAAAGCTTGTGGCGCTACCCGGCGACACACAAGTCTATTGCGGCCATGAATATACGCAAAGCAATGCGCGTTTTGCCCTCACCATCGATCCTGACAATTCGGCTTTAAAAGAGCGTTCAGCAGAGATTGCGCGGCTGCGTGCGGCTGATAAGATGACGCTACCCACCAGCATAGCGCTTGAAATGGCAACCAATCCGTTTCTGCGCTGGCACGATGCCCGCATTCGCACCCGTCTTGGGATGCAGAATGCAACTGATGAAGCTGTTTTTGCGGAAATCCGTAAGCGCAAGGATTTATTCTAGGATTCTATCATGACAAAGATTTTCCCAATTAAACGCTTCCAGACAGCAGCTCTTCTCGGCCTCTCGCTTGTGATCGTGCCGCAAACCGTCAAAACAGCTTTTGCGGAAGACATTCTCGCGATTGCGACACCTTTGCAAACACCAGCAGAAATCAACAATTTCAAGCTCAGCGAAGACCTGCTGGACCGTATGTTGAAAATCCATAACAAGCTTGAAGATATGCAGCTTTCACCGACCGCTGAAGAAGGTCTGGATGCGCGACCGTCGATGGATTCCATGGTCAAAAGCATTGAGTCGCGCCCACAGGTCGTGGAAGTGATGAAGGCGGAGAACATCGCACCCCGGGATTATCTGCTCGCCTATTTCGCGATGATGAGTGGGCTTGCAGCAGCGGATGCCGAAGAAGAAGACCAGCTTGTTGATGAAGTGAAACAAATCAATCCGGAGCATGTCACCTTTGCCAAGCAAAATGGTGATCGTATCCGCGAACTGATTGGCGAATAGGTTTTAAAAAACCGGCGAAGGAGACTTCGCCGGTTTTTCCTTTAAGACGGTTGCCGCAAAAGCCGCAGCGCATTGATCGTGACCAGAACGGTTGCGCCCGTATCAGCCAGAATGGCTGGCCAGAGGCCAGTAATACCCAGCACTGTCGTCACGAGAAACACAGCTTTCAGCCCAAGCGCGATTGCAATGTTCTGATGAATGTTGCGCATTGTCCGCTTGGAGAGATCGACCATTGCGGCCACATCGCCTACACGTCCGTGCAGCACGGCCGCGTCCGCCGTTTCCAGCGCAACATCAGTACCGCCACCCATGGCGATGCCAACATCAGCCGCTGCAAGTGCTGGCGCATCATTGATACCGTCGCCGACCTTTGCAACAATCTGACCTTCATTGCGGAACTCACCGACAATACGCTGTTTGTCTTCTGGCAGAAGTTCGGCACGCACCTCAATATCAAGATCCTTGCCGATGGCTTCTGCTGTGCGACGATTATCGCCGGTCAGCATAACAGTGCGAATACCGGCAGCTTTCAGCGTCTTTAGCCCTGCAATCGCATCGGCGCGAGGCTCATCGCGCATAGCGATAGCGCCCGCGATTTTGCCATCCGCCACCAGAACCGAAACCGTCTTGCCTTCATCGTTGCAGGCTGCAATGCGGGCAGCAAGTTCGTCCGGAATGGCAGAGATTTCATTGGCAGCTTTGCGCGAACCAAGAAACAGCTCAATCCCGTCTGCCGTACCCGACACGCCCTTGCCGCCATGTGCCTTGCCGGTCGAAACTGCCGAGATTTTCAGACCACGCGCATCCGATGCCGAAACAATCGCCAATGCCAGCGGATGACTGGAACCTGCATCGAGCGATGCAGAAAGACGCAGCACTTCATCTTCTGAAAGTGCGCCAGAGAGAACATCGGTCACTTGAGGCTTACCTTCGGTAAGCGTGCCGGTCTTGTCGAAACAAGCGGTCGTGATCTTTCCGATAGTCTCCAGAACCGCGCCACCCTTCAGCAATAGCCCGCGACGCGCACCAGATGATAGCGAAGCTGCAATGGCCGCAGGGGTCGAAATGACCAGCGCACAGGGGCAGCCAATCAGCAGAATAGCCAGCCCCTTGTAAATCCACTCGCCCCATTCAGCACCTGCCACAAGCGGCGGCAGAATGGCAACGAGAGCTGCAACCACCACCACACCCGGCGTATAATAGGTCGAGAAGCGATTGATGAAACGCTCTGTGGGTGCTTTGGCTTCCTGTGCTTCTTCAACAAGCCGAACAACACGCGCAATGGTGTTATCCTGTGCTACCGCCGTCACTTTCACACGCAGCACACCATCGCCATTGATCGTTCCGGCAAACACGCTGTCACCGACGGCTTTGCCAACCGGCGTGCTTTCGCCTGTCACCGGCGCTTCATCGATAGCACTTTCGCCAGAAATAATCTCGCCATCGGCAGGCATACGGTCGCCCGGACGCACGGCAATCACATCGCCAACTTTGAGTTCTTCCGCTGGCACTTCTTTCGTTGTGCCATTGCTTTCGAGAAAAGCGGTCTTCGGCACAAGGGCAGTCAGCGATTGAATACTGTCACGCGCTTTGCCAGCAGCCACACCTTCCAGCAATTCGCCAACCAGAAACAGGAATACGACAGCTGCCGCTTCTTCTGTCGCACCAATGATAACCGCGCCGATAGCAGCAATCGTCATCAGCATTTCTATGGAAAACGGCGTGCCATTAATCGCAGCCGAATAAGCGCGTTTTGCAATCGGTATCAAGCCGATCAGCATAGCTGCTGTGAACGCCCACAACGCAATCGGCGGATAAAGATGGCCCACAATATAAGCCAGCACCAGACCGCCACCACAGGCAAGCATCATCTGACCCTTGTCAGTTTGCCACCACCGCTTCGGCTTTGCGCGAGCGGTTGGCTTCGGTGTCGCATGAGCAGGTGATTGCGCGCTGGCCTTATAGCCCAGAGATGTAACCTTCGCAGCGATCTCATCAAGGCTGACTGAACCGTCATGATTGACGGTCATAGTACCATTGGTCACAGAAACCGAAACATCCTGTACGCCACCAACACGGCGCACAGCCGTATCGATCTTCGTCGCGCAGGACGCACAATCCATGCCTTCAATGCTAAAACGAAGACTATCAGCACTGGCTGCAATCGGCTTTGCTTCGGTTTCATCATGCTCATGATCATGGTCGTGATGATGGCCGCTACAGCCAGCATGATCATGGCTATGTTCATGATCGTGGTCGTGATGTTTTGTACGTTCGGTATGGCTCATCATCTGCCCCAGAAAATTGCCCAGAAATGGTCTGGCACGGCTTCTCTCTTGAATTCCCTGAAACAAGGTTTACATCCTCTAGTGACTAGAGGAGCAAGAGAAAAAATGATCACTAATGTTCCGATTGGCGAGGCATCAAAAGCCAGCGGTGTGAAAGTGCCAACCATTCGTTATTACGAGCAAATCGGGCTGCTGCCAGTGCCACCACGCACGGAAGGCAATCGCCGCCTTTATGACAATGCCGATATTCAGCGGCTGCTTTTCATCCGCCATGCGCGCGATTTGGGTTTTGAGGTCGATGCAATCCGCACGCTTTTGGACCTTCAGGACAACCCCGACCAGTCCTGCTCTGCGGCTGATTCTATTGCGCGCGCACGTCTGATCGATGTTGAACATCGCATCGCGAAACTGACATCATTGAAAACGGAGCTTTTGCGGATGCTCGACTGCACGGCACATGGCCGCATTGACCAGTGCCGGGTTATCGAAATTCTCGGCAATCACGACGAATGCCTGCATCCGAAGCATTGAAATTCAAACTTATTGCTGAATTTTCTCGAACCGCGTTGCTTCGATTTTCAGCGTTCCGAGCTGGGTACCAATGCGCGCCACCACCGGAGCATAGATGCCTGAATTGCCAAGCGAAGCAAACGAGATCGTGATCTTGCTGCGATTGGCAAGATAATCAATGGCCTTCTTGCCCTTTTGATAACCAGCAAGCGGCACAAATTTTGCCGAGCAAATCACCGATTCGCCGGTAAAGCCTTTGGTAGTGAAGGATTCGGTGCCGTTAAAACTCAAAATTATATCAGCGCGGGTCTGACCATCGAAAACGCGAAGTGTGCGGTTGCAGACGGCCTTCGGGTCTTTGGTCGGAATCATCAGCGCGCTGAGCGGATCACTGACATTAACAAGGTCCTGCGGGGTTATCTCCACCCATGGATCGCGTTTTTTGACTGGCGGC
The DNA here is from genome assembly GCF_049199085.1 of Ochrobactrum sp. EDr1-4. Lineage (NCBI taxonomy): Bacteria > Pseudomonadati > Pseudomonadota > Alphaproteobacteria > Hyphomicrobiales > Brucellaceae > Ochrobactrum > Ochrobactrum sp. EDr1-4. The sequence goes on along the minus strand of NZ_JBLZOF010000001.1, from coordinate 1,177,326 downwards.
ACATTCTCAGAAGAGGTCACATTTCCTCCAGAGAAGCGAATGGTCGTGCTCTTGTTCTTTCGCCCATGCTTATAAGCGAGATCAAAGGCGGACGGCGTCACCTTACTCTGGGTCGAACTGCCGCCCACATAAACAGTACCATCGGTATCATCAAAAATGCGAGCAATGCCGGAAGTCTTAAAGCGGCCATTAACGCCGTAATTGGCACCTTTAACCACCGTCTCAATCGCAGAGCGCGCAATAGAAAGCGCAAACATGGAAATATCGTATTCGGTCCGATAGAGATCATCTGCCTGAGCGGAACTCATCACCGACATGCTCGCAATCGTCAGTCCGGTAAGAAATGCAAGTCTTCGCTTGATGACCCGCTTGTTAACCGGTTGCTGGAAATACGATTGCATGATCATGCCAGACTTTCCTTTCGTCTTATCAGCGTCGCATCAATCCCCTCGCAAGAATGATGCCCGGCCACTCGACCCATGAACTTCACCTGTAACCGATTCTCTTTCTCGACAGATGCTGTGTCTTGCGTTTAAGCTTTCGACTATCAATAACTCAAAATCTGCGCCAGATTTCTAATTGATATGCTGTGTCGAACAGAAAAAGCTGGCAAAGTTATGATCGGATGGCATGGTCTGGGCTGAAAACTGCCGGAATTGCGCGCCTTTAGGTCACGCTGACGGAATCTATCTTGACTGTAATCGCTAGTCTCACTATAGAAACGCGACTTTCCCAATAGGCCGCCTGTCCGAGATCGCGCGCCAGCAGCAGAAATACTGCTATGATTGCGTTGAATTCGGACATTCGAGTCGGGGCCTGAGAAACAAAAATTTGAAGGTGAGACCAAAATGTCCCGCGCTTGTGAATTGACCGGCACCTCGGTCCAGTACGGCAACAATGTCAGCCACGCGAACAACCGTACGCGTCGCCGCTTCCTGCCGAACCTCTGCAATGTAACGCTTATGTCCGAAGTACTCGGCCAGAGCTACCGTCTTCGCGTTTCCGCTTCTGCTCTGCGTTCAGTTGAGCATCGCGGTGGCCTCGACGCTTTCCTCGCAAAGTCAGACGACAAAGAACTTTCGCAGCGCGCTCGCCTGCTGAAGCGTCAGATCGCGAAGAAGCAGGCTGAAGTTGCTGCATAAGCAATCAGCTTTTTAAGTTTTGACAAAAAAGGCTGACTTGCGTCAGCCTTTTTTACTGGTGACATCACCCAGGATAAAAAAATGTTTAATACAAGCCCTGCTTTGTCCCGGCTTTTGCCGGCCATATTGTGCATGTGCGCGGCTGTCGCCGCTTCCAATATCTTTGTGCAATATCCGTTTGAACATTTTGGCCTCGGCGAAATGCTCACTTACGGCGCTTTCACCTATCCTTTTGCCTTCCTCGTCAATGACCTGACAAATCGTCGCTTTGGCCCTGCTGCCGCGCGCAAAGTTGTCTATGCGGGTTTTGTGCTTGGCGTATTAATGTCGATCCGGCTGGCAACACCACGTATCGCTATTGCGTCCGGCTCGGCATTTCTGATTGCGCAATTGATGGACATTACGGTCTTCAATGGCCTACGCAAGAAGACATGGTGGAAAGCACCTTTTGCAGCAGCAATGTTCGGCTCGATTGTCGATACGGTATTGTTCTTCTCCATCGCCTTCGCTGCGCAATTTGCATGGCTCGATGCCATAACTGGCCTGCCCGACTCATCCCTGACCGATCCCGCCGCTTTCCTTGGCCTTGGAATGCCTCTCTGGGCTTCGCTGGCTATCGGTGACTTCTTTGTGAAGGTTGTGATGGGAACACTGATGCTTGTGCCTTACGGCGCCATTCTGGCGGTCTTTGCACCACGCCTTTATGCGCCGGATCGTGCGAAATAGATCTGCAATCACAATCCATTTATCTGAATAAAATTCAGTTTCCTCAGAGCGCGGTAAGCTTTATGTACCGCGCTCCGATAATTTTAATGATTAACTATCCTGAATAAATTATCGGACTCGGTTTCTATATTGTTTATAATTAGCAAAGGCTGTGTGGATTTATTTCGCCCTCGGCTTTTGTGCTTTTCTGAAGATATTTATATTTAGATAGAGGTTTATTAGATGTCCGATAATAAGGGAAAGCTGCCGCTCGTCATCATTACCGGCGCGAGTTCAGGTATTGGCGTCGCCACAGCGAAGATGTTTGCTGATCGTGGTCATCCACAGCTGCTGTTGGCACGTCGTCTCGACGCGATGGAAAAGCTCAATCTGCCAAACACATTGTGCAAGTCTGTCGATGTGACGGATCGCAAAGCGCTGCTTGCTGCCGTTCACGAAGCTGAAGCGAAATTTGGCCCTGCCGATGTGATCGTCAACAATGCCGGCGTCATGCTGCTGGGCGATGCAACCAAGCAGCACCCGGACGAATGGGACAAAATGCTTGAGGTCAACGTCAAGGGCTTGCTCAACGGCATTCATGCTGTCTCCGCTGGCATGGTCGCACGCAAGCGCGGCACCATTATAAACATCAGCTCGGTGGCTGGCCGCAAGACATTCGCCAATCACGTTGCTTATACGGCCACGAAATTCGCCGTCCACGGCCTTTCCGAAAATCTGCGCGAAGAACTCTCACCGCATGACGTGCGCGTTGTGACGATTGCGCCGGGAGCCGTTGAAACCGAACTTCTCAGCCACACCAATGATGCAAGCATCAAGGCTGGCTATGAGGACTGGAAGAAGAGCATGGGCGCGCCTGTGCTGGCAGCTGACGATGTTGCTCGCGCTATCCTCTATGCCTACGACCAGCCACAGGGCGTATGCATTCGCGAAATCGTGTTGGCAGCGACACGCCAGCAAGCATAAGAAAAGGGGGCTGAAACAGCCCCTTTTTTCGTTAGCGTTTACCGGCACGGCGTCCCCGCCCTGCCCCGCCTGCACCCTGTTCTTCAAACAGCGATGCGAGCTGCTCAGTCATCGCACCGGCAAGCTCCTCAGCATCCACAATGGTCACAGCGCGCTGATAATAGCGCGTCACATCATGGCCGATACCAATGGCAATCAGCTCAACCGGTGAGCGATTTTCGATCTCTTCGATCACCGCACGCAAATGACGTTCAAGATAATTGCCCGGATTAACCGAAAGCGTGGAATCATCGACCGGCGCACCGTCAGAAATCATCATCATGATCTTACGCTGTTCAGGACGTGCCAGCAGACGCTGATGCGCCCAGATCAGCGCTTCGCCGTCGATATTTTCCTTGAGCAGGCCTTCGCGCATCATCAGGCCGAGATTGTTGCGTGCACGGCGCCACGGCGCATCTGCGCGCTTATAAACGATATGGCGCAAATCATTCAGGCGACCCGGATTGGATGGTTTACCACGGCCAAGCCATGCCTCGCGTGATTGCCCGCCCTTCCAAGCCTTCGTGGTGAAGCCCAAAATTTCGACCTTCACGCCGCAACGCTCGAGCGTGCGTGCCAGAATATCGGCGCAAGTTGCCGCAACTGTAATTGGGCGACCGCGCATGGAGCCAGAATTATCAATGACCAGCGTCACAACCGTATCGCGGAAATCCGTATCACGCTCCATCTTATAGGAAAGCGGCTGCGTTGGGTCGATAACGATACGCACCAGACGCGCACTATCGAGATACCCCTCTTCCAGATCAAAGTCCCAAGAGCGGTTTTGCTGCGCCATCAGGCGACGCTGCAAACGGTTAGCAAGCCTGCCAACCACGCCTTGAAGATTGGCCAGTTGCTTGTCGAGAAAGCCACGCAGACGAGCAAGTTCCGCCTCATCACAAAGATCCGCGGCCTCAACCTCTTCATCAAATTCATGCGTGAAGACGTTGTAATCGACATGCTCGGCGAAATTGGCGAAAGGCTGGTTCTGACGGCGTGTGTCGCCCGGCGTTTCCGCGTCGACATCCTCGCTGTCATCCATATCATCGGAAGCGGCGTCAGTGGCTTCCATTTCGCCCTGTTCGCCTTCTTCACTGGAATTGTCCGATTCGTCGCTTTCAGCGGAATCAGAACCTTCCTGATTTTCCTCGCCGCCTTCTTCGTTTTCGTCCTGCTCCGGCGTCTGCTCGTTATCCTCGTCCTGCTCGTCGCTCTGCTGTTCCTGCGAAAGCTCCTCAGCCATATCCATCGAGGCCAGCATATCGCGCACGGTACGCGCAAAAGCCTGCTGGTCTTCGAGATTATCGCCAAGACGTGCGAGCTCAGGACCAGCCTTCTGCTCGATCCATTCGCGCCAGAGATCAAGCACAGGACCAGCTTCAGCGGGTGCTTTGCGTCCGGTCAGTTTTTCACGCAACAGTAGCGACACGGCTTCTTCAAGCGGTGCATCTTCTTTGTCAGTCACTGCGGAAAAATTGGCGCGGGCATATTTGTCAGCCAGCATTACTGAGAGATTTTCGGCAACACCTGCCATGGCGCGCGCACCGATAGATTCGACACGCGCCTGCTCAACCGCATCATAGATCGCACGCGCCTGCTTGCCTTCCGGCGCAAGGCTTGCATGAATACGGGCATTATGGCGAGCCTGACGCAGTGCCATGGAATCACCAAGGCCGCGTGTGACGGCAACATCATGGGCAGTCGGGCGTTTTGGCAGATCAGGCAGGCGGGCACGGTTTCCCGTCAGCGCTGGGCGATCATTGCTGAAAGCTACTTCCAGTTCGTTCTCACCGGAAATGGCGCGCATGGTAACGGTCATCGCCCGCTTGAACGGCTCCGAATCCACGGGTCCGTTTTTGCGCTCGCGCGAATTATCGCCAATTCCTGACTTCTGGCCCGACATCTGCCTATCCTGCCTTTGTATATAACGCTGCCGCTCTTAATGAGCGGCAGGCATCATCCAGTCTTATGCCAAAACGATATTGGCAGCCGATTCTGGAAGTTCCTCACCGAAAGCACGCTGATAGAACTCAGCCACAGTCTGGCGCTCAAGTTCATCGCACTTGTTGAGGAAGGTCAGGCGGAATGCAAAGCCGACATCGTTGAAGATCGCGGCATTTTCAGACCAGGTAATGACGGTACGCGGGCTCATCACGGTCGAAAGATCGCCATTGATGAAAGCCTGACGAGTCATGTCGGCAACGCGAACCATCTTATTGACGATCTCGCGACCTTCAGCATTCTGATAATGCTTAGCCTTGGCGAGAATGATGTTCACTTCATTGTCGTGCGGCAGATAATTCAGCGTCGTCACGATCGACCAGCGGTCCATCTGTGCCTGATTGATCTGCTGCGTGCCATGATAAAGGCCAGTCGTATCGCCAAGACCAACGGTGTTGGCGGTCGCAAACAGGCGGAACGCCGGATGCGGACGGATTACGCGGCTCTGATCGAGAAGCGTCAGACGGCCCGAGGTTTCCAGAACGCGCTGGATCACGAACATAACGTCCGGGCGACCGGCATCATATTCATCGAAAACCAGCGCAACATTGTGCTGATAGGCCCAAGGCAGAATGCCGTCTTTAAATTCGGTAACCTGCATCCCGTCCTTGACGACGATTGCATCTTTACCGACGAGATCGATACGGCTGACATGGCTGTCGAGATTGATACGGACACAAGGCCAGTTGAGGCGGGCTGCGACCTGTTCGATATGGGTCGATTTACCCGTACCGTGATAACCCGAAACCATCACGCGACGATTATAGGCAAATCCTGCGAGGATCGCGAGCGTCGTGGTGCGGTCAAAAATATAATCCGGGTCTTTTTCCGGCACATAGGAATCGCCTGCCGCATAGGCTGGCACACGCATGTCGGAATCAATTCCGAACACTTCGCGCACCGAAACCGTGGTATCCGGCAAATTGGCTATATCCCGCTCAACCTTGTTCATCATGCCTCCAGAGCGACAGGACTGTCCTGCCGCGACATTCAAATTCAATCAGGAGGCCGATTTCCGGCGAGCCGGATGGCGCCCCTTGAGTTCAGTTGCGGGCATCCGTAATCGCATCTGCACGTAAGCGCAGTAGATGAATGTCCGTCAGGGCAAAGAATGCCCTGATACTCGACTTCACAAAGCCCAGACAGGCTTTAGCAAAAACCTGCCGTCTTGAGCAATTGATAAGCCTGAATGACGTCGCGAAATCTTTCTTCAGACCCGCGGTCACCACCATTTGCATCGGGATGGTGTTGCTTCACAAGTTCTTTATAGCGCGACTTAATCATATCGCTAGTCGAATTCGCATCAAGACCCAGTGTAGCAAGCGCCTTTATTTCCAAAGTACGCGGTTTGCGCTGCACAGCTTTGGCTGTACCGGGATTGCTTTTCGCATCATTCACGAAGGCAAACGGATCGCGCATGCGGTTCTGATAGGCGGCAGAACCCGAACGCCGTTTCGCCATATCGGGCGACGTGCGTGTCGATGCTGTCGGATTGGAGGTCGTCGACCATGTCGGACGATTGCCGGTAATCGCATCCTTCTGGAATTTCGAAATATCGCCGTCGTTCAGACCGGAGAAATAATTGAAATTCTTATTATATTCGCGGACGTGATCCACGCAGAAATGCAGATACTCGCCCTCACGCTCACGCCCAACCGGTGCACGATGCGTACCAGGCTTGTCGCAACCATCCCATTGGCAGCAGGGACCACTGGACTTCTTTTCCGTTTCCTTCTTAGGACGGATACGGATGCTGTCGAAAAATTTTGAGTTCGTTGTCATCGAATCGGATTATGCGGAATAAGAGTGACGAAACAAGAATTGACTTTTCGTCCTGAATGGTTTTGGCCACAAGGTCAGGGCGAAAATTTAATGCAGATTACAATTCCTGTGCGGATTTGCCCCACCGATTGTCGCCGGGGCGACGTCTATATGAAGCACAGCGTCTATATGGGGAGAACTGGCCCAAATGTCCATTCACAATAGCAAACAATCTTCGATGGAAGCAAAACTGCAAGCAGCTTTTGCCCCCGAAAAACTTGAAATCATTAATGAAAGCCATCTCCATGCCGGCCATCATCACGAAGATCGTGGCGAACATGAGGTCTATGACGGCACCGGCGAAACACATTTTCGCGTGCGCATCGTGTCTGACGCTTTCACAGGCTTAAGCCGCATTGCGCGTCATCGCGCGATCAATGATCTGCTGAAAGATGAACTCAACACCGGCGTTCATGCCCTAGCACTTGAGCCTTCCGCACCCGGCGAAGCAACCCGCCGCTGATTTTACTTACGCTTGAGCCTTCAGCATCGGCCCAAAAATCGGAATCGATTTTTGGAAAGCACGATGCGTAGTTTTAATAATTTAGAGCGTCCTTTGTGCGTCCGATAGGGCGCACGGCGCTCTAAGCCATTTGCGCAGACGGCCTCGCGCATTGGCATAGGGCGAGGACGTATTGAACTGGATCATGCGCCCGAGCGTATATTTCTCATACCATTGAACACCATAAAGCTCTGCATCGGTGCGCACAGTAATCAATGCGACCAGCGCATTCTTCGCGCTTTCAAAGCGTGACAGAAGCTCGGCAAACGGCACATCTTCATAATCGCTATAAAACTTGGCTGCGAGCGCACCAAGTTCATTCCATTTGAAACCCGTTTCCGGGAAATCAACAGCAAGCCCCTGATCCTTGCGCTCGCACCATTTCAGCACCAGCTCGTTCCAGCCAACCAAATAGGCAACCAGATCATGCACGCTCATCAGCGTGCCTTTGGCATGGCCTTCCATGGTTTTGAGCGCGTATTGTTCAGGCGACACCCGACGCAGATCAAGCGCCAGCCGTGCATAATTGGTTTCAATCGCCGCAAGCAATTCCTGTTTGTTTGCGGGAACAGCCATCAGGCGATCAGCCGTTCTTTAAGAAACTCAAGCACTGCCACTGGCGGCACATCCTTAGCAATGAATGACTGGCCTATGCCGCGTGTCAGAATGAATGTCAGCGCCCCGCGGGAGACTTTTTTGTCTTGTGCAATGTAGTCCATCAGCTTTTCAGCGTCCGGCAGACCACCCGGCACATCATTTAGCGATGTCGGCAGACCAACAGTCTTCAGATGCGCCTCGACGCGTTCCGCGTCTTCAATGCCGCAAAGATTCATCTTCACCGAAAAACGATGCGCAAGCGCCATACCAATCGCAACGCCTTCGCCATGCACCAGACGGCTTGAATCATATCCGGTCGCTGTTTCCAGCGCATGGCCAAATGTATGACCGAGATTTAGCAGCGCACGATCACCATTTTCATGCTCATCGCGTGCGACGACTGCGGCCTTTGAGCGGCATGATTCAGCAATGGCTTGTGTACGTTCTGCACCGCCTGCAAAAACCGCTTCCCAGTTTTTCTCAAGCCATGCAAAGAAATCCGGGCGATCAATCAGACCGTATTTTGCGACTTCGGCATAGCCTGCACGGAATTCGCGCGGGCTTAACGTGTCGAGCACATCGGTATCCGCCAGCACCAGCTGCGGCTGATAGAAAACGCCAACGAGGTTCTTGCCATATTGTGTGTTGATGCCGGTCTTGCCGCCAACGGACGAATCCACTTGCGCCAGCAGCGAGGTTGGCATCTGCACGAAATTCATGCCGCGACGCACGATCCCAGCAACAAAGCCCGACAAATCGCCGACTACGCCGCCGCCAAAAGCAACCACCGCGTCACCACGCTCAAGACGCGCTGCAAGCACGGCATTGGTGACACTTTCAAGCACGGAAAACGACTTCGACTTCTCGCCCGGAGCAACGATAACCGGCGTTGATTCGATACCAGCGCGGGCAAAACTCTCTGTGAGTGCTTCAAGATGCGCTTTGGCGACATTCTCATCGGTGACGATTGCTACACGAATGCCCGGCAGACGCTTGGCAACTTCTTCGCCAGCGCGTGCAACCAGCCCCTTGCCGATCAGGATTTCATAAGATCGGTCCCCCAGCGAAACCGGAACTGTTACACTGTCGGTACTCAAAGGGGCATTCATTTAAATCGTCTCCTAAATCAGTATCAGGCTTCGCCCTCGGGCAGACTTTTATCCAGATGCGCGATCAAAACGTCGATCAGCTCTCCGGCAATCACTTCTTTTTTGTCGTCGCGAGTCATGGCATGCACATCAGCCAGCGCATAAATCGGATAGCGCTCATTCATCAGCCGCTGCATCACGCCGCGCGGATCATCATTTTTCAGAAGCGGACGGTTTTGACGACGCGAAACGCGGTCCATCAACACATCCAGCTCAGCATTGAGCCAGATCGAAACGCCGTTTGCGGCAATCGCCTCACGGGTTTCAGCGTTCATATAAGCGCCACCACCAGTAGCGAGTACCATTGGACCGTCTTCAAGCAAACGTAGGATCACACGTCGTTCAAGATCACGAAATTCTGCCTCGCCATAAGCGTCGAACAATTCCGGGACACTCATGCGGGCAGCCGACTCGATTTCGTTATCAGCGTCTTTAAACGGCAGATTGAGCATCGTTGCCACTTTGCGGCCAACCGTCGATTTGCCTGCACCCATCAGCCCAACAAGAACAACCACTTTCGCGCCAAGAAGCTGGCGGACCATGTCCGCCTTGTCGTTAAAATCTGTTTGTTTTGCTGTACTGCTCATAGACCTCATCCATTTCCTCCGGTTCCATAGGAAAAACCATGCGGCGTCAATCGCTTTCATCCACAAAACTGAACCAATTACGGCTTTTTAGTGCCAAGCGCGGGCAGTCCTTGCTTTCGTCTCAATAGCACAGCATAAACGCTTCATGCCCACGCTGACGCGCATTCTTCTTCTGCTCGCTGTGATTGCTGCCATTATTTATGGCGCAATGTTCTCACTCGCCAGTTTCGTGAAACCCACCACCCATGAAATCACCGTCGAGATTCCATCATCAAAGTTGAAGCAGACCGTCATTGCCCCCCCGTCAAAACCAGCACCACAACCAGCACCAGTGGTGGAAGACAACACGGATAGTCAGGAATAGACATGCGGGCATCACTGGCGATTGAAAATTTCCTCGAAATGATGAGTGCAGAACGCGGTGCAGCGCATAATACGCTGGAATCCTATCAACGTGATCTGGAAGCGGCAGCCGATATACTCACAGCGCGCGGCACCAATCTCGCTGAAGCAAAGACCGATGATATTCGCCGTGTTCTCGATAGCATGGCCGATGAAGGCTTCGCCGCCACATCACAGGCACGGCGCCTGTCTGCACTCAGACAATTTTATCGCTTTCTCTATGCGGAAGGCTTTCGGCAGGATGACCCGACCAGCGTCATTGACGCACCGAAAAAGCAAAAGCCACTGCCAAAAATCATGAGCGTCGAGAATGTTGGCCGTCTTCTGGACCGCGCAGCGCTGGAAGCACAAGAAGCAACGGAACCAGCAGAGCGTTTCAAGGCTCTGCGTCTTCATGCGCTTCTCGAAACGCTTTATGCAACTGGCTTGCGTGTCTCGGAGCTTGTCGGGCTGCCTGTCAGTGTCGCCCGCACTGACCATCGTTTTCTGATTGTACGCGGCAAAGGCTCAAAAGACCGTATGGTGCCTTTGTCGCCCAAAGCGCGCGAAGCACTGCAAGCCTTTATTGTGGTCCGCGATGCCTTGTCCGGCAGCGATGACAATCCTTGGCTGTTTCCCGCTTATTCAGAAAGCGGGCATCTGGCACGACAGGTTTTTGGCCGAGAGCTTAAAATTTTGGCAGCGCGTGCTGGGCTTTCAAGCGCATCCATATCGCCGCATGTGCTGCGTCACGCCTTTGCCAGCCATCTATTACAGAACGGCGCAGATCTGAGAACTGTGCAGCAATTGCTCGGTCACTCCGACATTTCGACGACACAAATTTATACGCATGTTCTGGAAGAAAGACTGCATAAGCTGGTAAGTGAACATCATCCGCTTGCCGATTAAGCGCGCGGCGTTTAAGAGAATTTCAGAAAAATTTGCAAGATGCGCTCGAAGTAAATATGTAAGACGCCGTAAAACAGCCTTTATCTGGCTTGTTCTATGGCCAACATCTCCGGAAACGCACAATAGTCAGGCCCGATGTATAACTATCTCGATTTTGAAAAACCCGTCGCAGACCTTGAAGGCCAGATCCTTGAGCTGAAAAAGCTCGCTCAGGAACAGGGCAGTGTTGAGATGAGCGACGAGATCAGCCGTCTCGAGAAACGCTCGGCCGATGCGCTCAAGGATATCTATCGCAAGCTGACCCCTTGGCAGAAGGCGCAGATCGCCCGCCACCCGGATCGTCCGCACTGCCTTGAATATATCAACACGCTTTTTACCGAATTCACGCCTTTGGCCGGTGACCGCCAGTTTGCCAATGACGAAGCCATTCAGGGCGGCTTTGCCCGCTTCAATGGTCAGGCTGTTGCAATTCTCGGTCAGGAAAAAGGCTCGGACACCAAGACGCGCCTTAAACACAATTTCGGCTCTGCCCGTCCTGAAGGTTACCGCAAAGCCGTGCGCATCATGGAAATGGCTGACCGTTTCCAGCTGCCGCTGATCACTTTTGTCGATACCGCCGGTGCTTATCCGGGCGTGAGCGCGGAAGAACGCGGTCAGGCAGAAGCCATTGCACGCTCCACCGCCGAATGCCTCAAGCTGCGTGTGCCTGTCATTTCGATCATCATCGGTGAAGGTGGCTCCGGCGGCGCGATTGCGATTGCCGTGGCAAACCGCGTCTATATGCTTGAACATTCGATCTATTCGGTGATTTCGCCGGAAGGTGCGGCATCGATCCTCTGGCACGATTCTACGCGCGCTAAGGATGCAGCATCCAATATGCGCATTACTGCGCAGGATCTGTTTGACCTCAAGGTCATCGACGGCATTATTCCTGAACCGCTCGGCGGCGCCCATCGTGGCAAGGAATCGACCATTGCGGCAGCTGGCGACATCATCACCGCCTCGCTGCGCTCGATGAAGGATGTTGATGGTGAAACACTCAAGCAAGAGCGTCGCCAGAAATTCCTAGAGATCGGCAGAAATATTTAGAGCCTGTTCCGATCTGATTTAGTCAGATCGGCGCTCTAAACTTTTTTACTCCAAGCATAATCTTATCGATCCTAGTTTCGCTCCGGTCGGATTAAGCTTCAATTAACTATAAAATTCAAAAACTTGCCCCGGCGCAGCTCAAACTGCGCCGGATTTGCATCATGTCGCCATTTCCGCCATATTGCGGACACGCTGTTTTTTAGGTATTTGAGCAAGGAATTATCAACGATACCGAAAGGTTTTGTTGTTAATAAACGAATACTGAAAATTCAGATTTCGAAACAGGCTTGATGCGATATGAAGATCAGAACCGCACTTTTTGCAACTCTCATGGCCTCCGCTTTGCTTGCGGGTTGTCAGGGTTCGTCCGTTTCCGATCTCAGCCTGCGGGCTGAAAAGCCACTTTCCGAGAAAATTGTCGCCAAGATGAAGACGAAGGGCATGACGCGCACATCGCCGGTCATGGTTCGTATTTTCAAGGAAGAAGGCGTCCTCGAAGTCTGGAAGCAGAAGAATAACGGTAAGTACGATCAGATTGCATCTTATGAGATTTGCAAATGGTCCGGTAAACTTGGTCCGAAATTCGTAGAGGGTGATCGTCAGGCGCCAGAGGGCTTCTATAACGTTCGCCCCGGCCAGATGAACCCGAATTCGCAATATCACCTCGCCTTCAACATCGGCTTCCCGAATGCCTATGATCGCGCCCACAACCGCACCGGACAGAATCTGATGGTCCATGGCGCTTGTTCGTCGTCGGGCTGCTATTCTATGACCGATGAAAGCGTGAGCGAGATTTATGCCTTTGGGCGTGACGCCTTCAAGGGTGGCCAGCGTGATTTCCAGATTCAGGCTTTCCCGTTCCGCATGACAGCAGCCAATATGTCACGCTATAAGAGCGATCCGAATTACGGCTTCTGGAAAATGCTTAAGCAGGGCTACGACACTTTTGAAGCGACCAAGGTACCGCCGAAAGTTGACGTCTGCGAAAAGCGTTATGTCTTCAACGTACCAACGCCGGATGGCCAGCCGCTTTCGGCAACCGATGCCTGCCCGCCTTCGGCCAATGCTGAATCGATGGCCTATACAACATCGTATGAAAAGACCTTCCAGTCGGCTTTCAGTGCAGCACAGAAGAAGCCTTCGCCATCCATTCAGGGCATCTCGGAAGCCAAGCTCGTCTCGGCATGGAGTGCAGCACGTGCGCGTGGCGAAAAAGTAACGCGTGAACCGCCGTCGCTTTCGCCAACATCGGCTGAAACGCCAAATGCTCCAGATATTGCGCCTGCGGCAACACCGATCTCGGTGCAGCCAGCCACCGCAATTGCAGCAACACCAGCGGTCGTTGATGCGACACAGACAGCTTCCGTTCCTGTTCCGCAACAGAACCCGGCTGTGGTCTCTCCCATGACCACGGCAAACACAGTTGCAGAAACTGTGCCAGCACCCGCGCCTGAAAAGAAAAAGGCATGGTGGAAGCTCGGCGGAAACTAAGACGCAATGCGTGAAGACATTCCCGTCTATGATCTAAGAGGGCTTAAATGCCCTCTTCCCGTTTTGAAAACGCGCAATCGTCTGAAAGATATGCCAGCCGGTGCGCTTCTTTGGGTGGAAGCAACCGACCCGCTGTCGGGCATTGATCTTCCACATTTCTGCGCGCAGGAAGGACACGCTCTGCTTTCGCAAGAGCGCCATGAAAACCTTCACCGTTTTCTCATTCAGAAAAAATAATTATCGCGTAGAAAATCCGGGAATAGCCAGCGGATTGTCCATCATCGCCGCACGGTCCGGACGATCAATCCCCGCTTTGCCGAGAAATGCGTCGAAAAGCTCGCGCACATAGGCTTCCGGCAAATCCTTGACGATCATCACAAGAAGCGTTTCACGCTCGTCTTTGGGCCATTTTGGCAGGCGTGCGGGCGGATGGAAAATCTTCTGCACACCATGAATGACCAGCGGACGATCCGGGTCTTCGGCAATCTGCACAATGCCTTTCACGCGCAACAGCTTCTCGCCGTGGGTCGAGCGCAGCAGATCAAGAAACATCTCGAACGTTGAGAACGGAATCGGTTCCTTGTGGCGCAGCGAGAAAGAGCGGATCGCATCATCGTGATGATGATGATGGTGGTGGTGGTGATGGTGGTGTTCATGATCACAATCAGGGCCACACACATGCTCATGATCATGGTCGTGGTGCGAATGATCGTGATGATGATCATCTTCATAGGCTTCAGCGTTCAGCCAGTGCTGCACATCTGCCGTCTTGGTCTCAGGATTATAAAGCCCGCATTCAAACAGAGCCGCATAGCCCGTGCGCGTATCCGACGCTTCCAGAATGTCCGCGCCCGGATTAAGCAGTTTCAAACGTGCTTTAAGCGCTCCAATCCCTGCCTGCGCTTCCGGCATATCCGCTTTGGTGATGATAATACGATCAGCCATTGCTGCCTGCTTGACCGCTTCCTCATGATTATCGAGCGTCGTCATGCCATTGACGGCATCAACCGTTGCCAGCACACCATCAAGTCGCAGCGCCTGCATCAGAACAGGATGCCCCATGATCGAATGCAGCACGGGTGCCGGATCTGCAAGACCGGTGGTTTCAATGATTATCCGCTTCAACGCCTTGATCTTGCCCGTCTGAAGACGGTCAATCAAATCGGCCAGCGTATCAACCAACTCGCCGCGCACGGTGCAGCACAGGCAACCATCGGCAAGCTCAATCACGCCTTCACTGGCTTCTTCAACCAGCAGATGATCGATGCTGACTTCACCAAACTCATTGATGATGACAGCCGTATCGGTCAGCGCCGGGTCTTTGAGCAAGCGATTTAGCAGCGTGGTCTTGCCCGAGCCAAGAAAGCCGGTCAGCACGGAAACAGGAATTGGATGCGCCATGGTACTATCTTAATTGATTGAAGCGGAAGTGCGCTGCGGACGTGGCATTGGAACAGGAACCTGCGAAATATCGAGCTGACCAACGCGTGTTATCTTCGCTGGTGGCGCAGAAACAAGTCCGACCTGAACCGGCACCGGCTCGCGGGTCATCGCGTGAATATAAGGTGAGTTCAGCTGCAAACGCCCTTCAACATCGCGACCATCCCAGCGATCAGCCATAGCCTGCTGATTGCAAATCGCTTTGCGCATATCGACGGCCTGATTAACCGCGCTGCTTGCAGGCGGAACCATGGTCCCAAGCGTTGGCACGCCCGCACCATTGGAGCGGAATGCATCGGTCATCAGCTGTGCCGCCTGCACCGCACGCGCTTCCTGACGATCAGAACCCAGAACCACGGCCAGAATTGTCCGACCCTGACGGGTTGCGGAACTGGCGAGATTAAAGCCAGACGCACAAACGAAGCCGGTTTTCATGCCGTCGGCGCCGTCAAAACGACCCAGCAGAATGTTGTAATTGGCCTGTGGCTTCTTGCCGTCGCCTGCGTCAATCGCTTCGGTATTAAAATAATGCGCATATTGCGGGAATTCGCGACGCAACTGCACGCCAAGCACTGCCAGATCATGCGCGGTCGAATAATTATTCGGATCATGCAGACCGTTTGGATTAGCGAAACGCGATCCGCTCATGCCGATGCGCTGAGCTTCCGCATTCATGCGCTTGACGAAAGCAGCCTCGCTACCACCAACAGCCTCTGCAACGGCAACCGAAACGTCATTGGCTGACTTCACCAGCATAATTTTCAGCGCGTTATCAAGCGTCAACACCGAACCCGGGCGATAGCCCATCTTGCTCGGCGGCTCTTTGGAGGCATTGACGGTCATCTTGACCGGTGACCCTAGCGTCAACTGTCCCGACTGAAGCGCCCTGAACGTAACATAAGCCGTCATCATTTTGGTGAGCGAAGCCGGATACCAGCGCTGGAACGGATCTTGGGCCGAATAAACCTTACCGGTTGC
Source organism: Ochrobactrum sp. EDr1-4 (assembly GCF_049199085.1). NCBI lineage: Bacteria > Pseudomonadati > Pseudomonadota > Alphaproteobacteria > Hyphomicrobiales > Brucellaceae > Ochrobactrum > Ochrobactrum sp. EDr1-4. Next base: position 1,161,512 of record NZ_JBLZOF010000001.1, on the reverse strand, counting down.
CACATCGACAGCAATCGATGGGTTCGCCAGAGCACTCGACAAAGTCAGGGCTGAAAGAGCCGCGGCTGCACAGAGGATTTTCAACGACTTCGAGATCATTCGTAGTTCCAATCAGCAAAAGCGATAACCGCTTGCAAATACATCAGTCAAAAAGGAGAATTAACTCTCTGTTATCTATGCCATGTGGCAACCAAAAGGCAAATAGAGCATGCCCAGAAAAGTGGGAACCGTCTTCGCAGGGAAATCAGTTCACTGGACTGATTTCCGATCCTGCTTCGATCCGATAATGCATGCGTAAAACCAATAACTTAAAGCGCAAAGCGCTTTTGGGATTGCCCGCTTTCACCGAAACGTCATATCCTGACAACTTCTGTACATAAAGAATCTCAGGATATTTTCGAAATGCCAGTGCTTAATCGTGTCGTCGAAACCCAAGCGGAGATCGCCGCATGGCGTCGTCATCTGCATCAGAACCCTGAACTGCTTTATGACGTTCACGACACGGCGCGATTTGTCGAAGAAAAGCTGAAATCTTTTGGTTGCGATCTGGTCGAAACCGGCGTTGGCCGCAGCGGTGTTGTCGCCGTCATCAAAGGTCGTCACGGGGATGGACCGGCGATCGGACTGCGCGCCGATATGGATGCGCTGCCGATTACCGAGACCAGCGGCGTCGAATGGAGCTCGACAAATCCGGGCAAAGCGCATTCATGCGGCCATGATGGTCACACGGCAATGCTGCTCGGAGCTGCGCAATATCTCGCAGAAACCCGCAACTTCCGCGGCTCAGCAGTTCTGCTTTTCCAGCCAGCCGAAGAAGGTGGCGCAGGCGCACTTGCCATGGTTCAGGATGGCGTGATGGACCGTTTCGGCATTGCGGAAGTCTATGGCGTGCATAATCTTCCAAGCCTGCCTGTTGGCCAATTTGCCATGTGCAAAGGCCCGATCATGGCAGCAACTGACGAATTCGATCTTTCCATCAAAGGGCGTGGCGGTCATGCAGCACAGCCGCACCGCACGATTGACCCGATCCTTGCCGGTTCACAACTGCATATCGCCATTCAAAGCATCGTTTCACGCAATATCGATCCGCTGGATTCGCTCGTGATTTCGATCACAAAGTTCAATGCTGGAGAAGCCTATAACGTCATTCCGGAAACGGCGAAGCTTTCGGGCACGGTGCGCACATTGAGCAAAGAAACGCGCGCCTATGCCGAAAAGCGCATTCGCGATGCAGCGGCTGGTATTGCCGCTGTAACAGGTGCGGAAATCAGCGTTCGTTATAAGAACAATTATCCAGTGACCTATAACCATGATGACCAGACCGATTTTGCCGCCCGCGTTGCAAAAAATGTCGCTGGCGAAGGCAAGGTGAAAACCGATGTAGCGCCGATGATGGCGGCAGAGGATTTTTCCTACATGCTCGAAGCGCGCCCCGGCGCTTATATCTTCCTTGGCAATGGCGACACACCGGGCCTGCATCATCCAGCCTATGACTTCAACGACGAAGCTATTCCTTATGGCGTGAGCTATTTTGTGTCTGTGATTGAAACTGCCCTCGCCGCCTGAAACCCAATAAACAAATAAATGCGCCCACCCCGCTTTTTGCGGGGTTGGCGAAAGCCATGAAAAACAGTATGTGTCGGAAAATACACAGCTTAGGCTGGAGTATTGATAGTGCTGGTCCCGTAGCTCAGTAGGATAGAGCGCAAGATTCCTAATCTTGAGGCCACTGGTTCGAATCCAGTCGGGATCACCATCACGCTGCCGATCTGCACTTCACTCAGAGTTTGAGACAGAGAGCTACCTCAGATGATCTTCTTTTGACCGTTTCTTGAGATCAAAAACCATCCCATAACAGTCAGCACAAGACCTCCGATTGCAAACGGCAACACCAGCACCATCAGCCAGAAGATGAATGCAGTCATCTCATCATTGCGTCCGGATGCATTGCTTTTCATAAGCTCAAATATATTTATGTCAGAGCTGACCACAGTAGCGATCAATCCACCAAGAACAACCAGCCCAAGTATCAAACAGCCCCAGCCCAAACGCAGTCTCGTATCTGCAAGTCGCAACAGAAAAAACGTCACTGCGGCGATAATAATCAATTGAACCAACAGGCTGGCGATAATAATCGCGTCAACATTACCTGAATCCGATCCTGCTCCACCAAACTGAGACAATATTGCTGGCACGAAAAGAGTGGATCCAGCGCGAGCAATTATCACGCCGAAAACAAGACTGATAATCCATTTTTTCCAGACAGGATTCATGTAATTCATTCCTTGTTGAGCCTGCTTTATCTGAAACAAAGCACTATCAATTTTGTGATGTTATATAGCACGAGGCTCAGACAGGCCAACTGGCTTGCGAGAATACCCCGCCATCAACCCAGAGTGTCTGACCTGTCACGAAACATGCAGCATCCGATGCCAGAAAAAGTACCGGCCCTGAAATATCTTCGGCAGAACCAACGCGGCGCAACGGGGTGATCCGGCTCCAGCTTGCCGCATAATCTGGCTGTTCTTGCATCGTGCGCTCGTTGAGAATAGCGCCCGGTGCCACACAATTGACCCGGATGCCCTTGGGTCCAAGTTCTACCGCCGAAACCTTGGTGAATTGTTCAATCCCACCTTTTGAGGCCGTATAAGAAACCAGATTGGGAAAAGCCAGCTTATTGCAGCCCGAGCCAATATTGATGATCGAACCAGCTTTACCGACATCAACCATGCGTCTGGCTGCCGCCTGCGTGTTCAGGAAGCAGCCTTTCATATTGGTACGAATAACATCGTCCCAATCATCTTCGGAAAGTTCCAGCAAAGGTGCCCAGGCCTGAATACCGGCATTGTTGATGAGCACGTCCGGCGCATCACCATACCAGCTGCAAACCTCATCAAAAAACTCATCCACTTCGGCAGCGGAACCAACATCGCACTCGATCCCGAGCGCCTGACCGCCTTGTGCCTCCACCTCTTCCATAAGTGTGTTTGAGGGCTCTTCATCGCCTTTGAAGCTGAAAGCAACGGCATATCCGGCTTCCGCAAAAGCCAGAACCAAATGTCGGCCGATACCGGTGCTACCGCCTGTGACGACCGCAAATCCACTCATTCAACCCCTCCCAAAATCTTGTGAGTGAGACTTTAGTTGAGTTTTTCCAATGGTAAAGCCAGAAAGACCGAAATAAGATTCTGGCGAAAGAGGAGTTGCAAATGAATCTTGATATTCAAACTGCCAATGGTGCCTGCCACTGCGGAACCGTGCGCTTTCGCGTCAAACTATCCGATGGACTTCACACTGCGCGCCGCTGCACCTGTTCCTATTGCCGAATGCGTGGTGCTGTCGCTGTTTCCGCAGATCTCAACGGTGTTGAAGTTCTGGAAGGCGAAGATGCGCTGACGCTCTACACATTCAATACGGGCGCGGCGAAGCATTATTTCTGCTCGAAATGCGGAATTTATACGTTTCACCAACGCAGATCCAGCCCGCATCAGTTTGGCGTGAATGTCGCCTGTCTCGAAGGCGTCTCACCTTTCGACTTCAAGGTCATTCCGGTCAATGACGGCGTGAACCACCCATCCGACAATCCGAACCACAAGGGTTCAGGCATTGCTGGCTATCTGCGTTTTGAGGTCAACGAAGACTAACCGCGCGCGCGCCGCTTGTGTTCGTTTTTCTCCCATGAAAACACAGTGGGCAGTAGCGGGTCGAGACCACGAATAATATCCGCACCCTTTTCGCCGACCATGATGGTCGGTGCATTGGTGTTGCATGACGGAACGCGTGGCATGATGGAGCTGTCACAAACGCGCAGACCTTCCAGACCGCGCACTTTGAGTTCCAGATCGACAACGGCCATCGCATCCGTCCCCATCCTGCAGGTGCCGACAGGATGGTGATCGGTCTTGGCATTGGCACAGGCATAATCAAACAGATCATCATCACTGACGACCTTTGGCCCCGGCAGACGCTCCGCCATGACATAGGGCTTTAGCGCGTCCTGCTGCATAATTTCGCGCGCGATCTTCAGACCTTCAAGCGACATTTTGCGATCATGCGGATCACTCCAGTAATTCGGATCAATCAGGGGTGCTGCAGCCGGATCATTGGAAGCCAGCCGCACGGTTCCACGCGAGCGCGGATGTAGATAGGCAGAATTAAGCGTCACGCCTGCATTCTTAAGCTTCTCGACGCCAGCTTCAATGCCCGAACCAAGCCCCAGATGAAACTGAATATCCGGTGAGCGGGCATCCGGGTCCGCATACCAGAAGCCGCCCGTTTCAAAGAGGCTGGACGCCACCGGACCAGAGCGCAGAAACATATATTGCAGGCCAGCGCCCAGAGTCCGATGCAGCTTTGCCACGCCATCATAGGTGTGATCGCCCGTACATTCGGCAATGACAAACAGATCGAGGTGATCCTGCATGTTCTCACCCACACCCGGCAGATCATGCTTCACATTAACGCCAGCCTTTTTAAGATGATCGGCAGGACCAATGCCCGATTGCAGCAGAAGCTTCGGTGAGCCGATAGCGCCGGACGAGACAATCACCTCGCGGTTTGCGCGCAAGACCTCGCCGCTCATCAGCGTTACGCCGGTGACTTGGGTCTTTTCCAGATCGATACTGCGCACCGGCGCATTCATCCGCACGGTGAGATTTTTACGGTTCTTGATAGTGGAGAGGTACGCAAGTGACGCCGATGAACGGCGGCGGTTGCGTTGAGTAAGCTGATAAAAGCCGACACCTGCCTGCTCACGACCATTGAAATCAGGATTATACGGAATGCCGAGTTCTTGACCCGCGCGGATATAGGCGTCGCAAATCGGCAATGGCGCAGACGGCATCGAAACACCCAGCGGTCCGCCATAGGAATGAAAATCATCGTTAAAACGCTGATTGTCTTCGGCGCGTTTGAAATAGGGCAGCACATGGCGATAATCCCAGCCGGTACAGCCGTCTTCACCAGCCCATAGATCATAATCGGCTGCATTGCCGCGTGTGTAAATCTGCGCATTGATGCTGGAGCCGCCGCCGATAACTTTCGCCTGCGTATAGCGCAACACACGGTTTTTGAGATGCTTCTGCGGAACGGTTTCCCAGCCCCAGCTGGCCACGCCTTTGGTCATCTTTGCAAAACCGGCAGGCATGTGAAACAGCGGATTCCAGTCGCTTCCACCTGCTTCCAGCAGCAGCACTTTTATCGCTGCGTCTTCGCTCAGACGATTGGCGAGAACGCAACCGGCAGGACCGCCGCCAACAATAATATAGTCATACTTCATGCGTTTCTCCTCCCGAGAAACTAAAGCTTCGCAATCGACAGGCCACCATCGGCATTGATCGCCGAGCCCGTCGCAAAAATGAAGTCACCACCTGCAAGCCCGGCCACAATAGCGCCGACATCGCCTGCCTCGCCCCAGCGTTTCATCGGCACCAGACCACCTTCGATCAGTCCATCATAACGTTCGGCAACACGCGCTGTCATATCCGTGCGGATGATACCGGGACGCACCTCGAACACACCGATCCGTGCTTCTGCGAGGCGCAGAGCAAGCCCCTGCACAAAGGCTGTCAGACCCGCTTTGCTGATGCAGTAATCAAGCCTTTCGGGCGACGTCATCACAGAGGAAACCGAACTGATCGTCACGATACTGCGCGGAAACCGCACATCCGTCACCGCCAGCATGGATTTCACCACCGCTTGCGTAAAAAACACCGTACCGCGCAGGTTCACATCAATAATCGTGTCAAAATTCTCAGGTTTCAGCCCAATAAAATCACCGCGCTCAACCGAACCCATACCTGCATTGTTGACCAGACAATCGATGCCCCCAAGTTCATTCACAACGGCTGCAACCGTCGCTTCATGCGTTTCGATAGACGCCAGATCGCTTTCAAAGAAAGCCACCTTTCCCCCAAGCCCGCGCAATTCATGGACAACCGCCTCATCACGTTCACGGTCGGTAATCGCCAGATCAAACCCTTTGGCGGCCAAAGCGCGCGCTATGCCAAGCCCGATACCACGCCGCCCACCAGTCACCAGTGCCACAGGTCTTTGACGGTTCATGCCAGTATCTCCCTTTGAATATGGTCGGATACGCGCAGAGCTTGCGCCGCAATGGTCAGTGCGGGATTGACCGCTGCCGAAGTCGGCAGAAACGACGCATCGACAACAAAGAGATTGGGGTGATCATAAGCGCGGCAGTAGGGGTCAAGCGGCGCTGTTGCTCCATCATGACCAATACGCACGGTGCCGCATTGATGCGATGGTGTTCGGCGATCAAAAGCGCGCGACAGCACGATTGGAAATCCTGCCTGTCGCAACGCGCATTTCAGCTTATCAACCAGCATCAGATGCGCTTTCCAATTGGTCCGCACCCAATGAAGCGTGATGCGTTCACCATCCACGCTCACGCGACTTTCCGGCGATGGCAGATCTTCGCTCATCGCGTAAAAATCAATCGTATGCCCGGCAATGCGGTTCAAAAACCATTCCGGCACACGCAGCATGCTCGATTTCAAGACTGCACCCGACACCCGCCCCAGCAATTGCACATTGCCGAGTGGCGGCCCGCCTGCTCCGTCGCTGAGATAGTAATCGTTAAAGCCAAAAGTCTTCTGGTAAACGCTGTCATTGCGATAACGCGGATCAAACCCGATCACCGCACTGGCATTGTGGTTCATGAAATTGCGGCCCACCTGATCGGAACGGTTCGCCAGTCCAGAACGCAACAAAAGTGCTGCTGACTGCACCGCTCCCGCGGACAGAATGACCATCTTTGGACGCAGGACCAGCGCCTCGCCGTTCTTCACATAATGAACTGCCGTAATGGTTTTGCCATCCGGCCCGGTTTCCAACTTCGTCACCCGCGCTTGAGTTTCAAGACTGACATTCGGATGTTTGAGCGCAAGTGCTAAGGGACAAGTCTCCGCATCCATCTTGCCATCATTGCTGTTGGGATGCGCGTCCCACGGCGTTTTTGCCTTCGCCAGCCAGCGCTCAATATCAACGCCAAGCGGCAGGGAAGCCGGATGCAGCCCCGCCTTCTTCAGCCGTGCCCGCACATCAGCAATCGGGCTTTCATCACGGATGGCCGGATAAGAATAAGGTTTTGAATGATGCGGTTCGGTCGGATCATCGCCCAATTCACCGCGAACCTGAAAAAGCTCTTCCGCCTTGCAATACCACGGCTCAAGCTCGTCATAGCCAAAAGGCCACGCCGGAGACACGCCTTCGAGATGCGCAAGCTCGTCAAAATCCTCACGCCGATAGCGCACCAGCACGGCGCCATAGAATTTGGAATTGCCCCCGACATTATAATAATTGCCGGGATTGAACGGCGTGCCATTGGTCTCATACCAAAGCTCTTTGGGGCGAAAGAAACCTCGCTGGAAAATGGCCCGAGGGTCACGGTTTTCCGGCCTGTCAGCCAGATGCTCACCTGCCTCAAGAATAAGAATCTCCGCACGTGATGTGGCCAGACCAGCGGCCATTGTTGCGCCACCGATACCCGATCCGATGATGACGATATCCGGCTGTCCTCCCAAAGCCGTCACTCCTTTATTTTGCTTGCGGCATCCACCAGCCGGTGCGCGCACCGATATGCATGTTGAGCGTCTTGGTCTCGGTATAATCCTCCACCGCATGACGACCCAATTCGCGGCCCAGACCCGACTGGCGATAACCACCAAACGGCAGTTCCGGCGTGCCGTCCATGAAGGTGTTCATCCAGACAGTGCCAGCCCGCACCTTGCGGCCAATGTTCATGCAAGTGTCGAAATCGCGGCTCCACACGCCGGCCGACAGGCCATAATCAACCGCATTGGCAATGGAGATCGCCTCATCCACTGTATCAAAAGACAGCACCGACAGAACCGGCCCGAACACTTCTTCACGCGCAACGGCCATGTCGGCTTTCACACCTGCAATAATGGTCGGTCCCATATATTGGCCAAGACCGAGATCCAGCACATCACCACCATGGGCAATTGCTGCACCTGCCTTTTTCGCCTGATCCACATAAGCGCCGACCTTGCTCAAATGCTGTGGCGTAATGATCGCGCCCACTTGCGTGCTGACATCGAGCGGATCGCCGACGATCACTGTCTTCGACAGATCAGCGACGCGCCCAACAATCTCATCGACAATCGAGCGATGCACGATCAGCCGCGAACCGGCATTGCAGCACTCGCCCGCATTGAACCATGCGCCGAACACGGCAGCATCGATAAAGGCATCCATATCCGCATCCGGAAACAGGATTTGCGGATTCTTTCCGCCAAGTTCCAGCGACACTTTCTTCAGCGTCTGCGCCGCATTGGCCATGGTGAGCTTGCCCACACCAGTCGAGCCGGTGAACGATACCATGTCCACATCCGGATGCGTGCTCATATGCTGGCCAACGTCCGCACCGGTCCCGGTGATGATGTTGACGACACCGTCAGGGACGCCTGCTTCAGCCAGAATTTCGCCGAGTAACAATGTTGATCCGGAAGTCAGCTCCGAAGGCTTAACGACTGCCGTACAACCCGCAGCGAGTGCGAATGGCAGCTTTTGGCCCACGATCAGGAACGGGAAATTCCACGGCGTAATGATCGACACAACGCCAATTGCCTCGCGCAGCACGACGCCGAGCGTCCCATCGCCCAGATTATTGTAGCTCTCGCCATGCAGATCGCGCGCCAGTGCTGCCGCATAGCGCCAAATATCAACTGATCCTGCAATCTCACCACGCACCTGAGAAATCGGCTTACCCGCTTCAATTGCATCGAGATAGGCCAGCTCTTCGGCCCGCGCTTCGATCAGATCGGCAGCTTTGAGCAAAATCAGCGAACGCTGCGAAGCCGTTTTAGACGACCAGCGCCCGTCATCGAAAGCCTTACGCGCGCTCGCAACCGCGCGCTCCACATCGGCTTTATTGCCAGCAGGATAGCGGCTCACGGTAACGCCATGGCCGGGAGCCACACGCTCGATTGTCTCACCGCTCTGGCTTCCAACCCATTTGCCATCAATCAGCATGGAGAATTCACGGACTTCCAACCCATTCAGCGGCTGTGGCTTTACGACAATGCTCATTACCATTTTCCTTCAAAATTCGCTTCGCGCTTTTCGGTAAACGAGCGCACGCCTTCGTTCAGATCGCCGGTCTTGGCGACGAGGATGGAACCTAGCGCCTCGACTGCGCTGCCATTATCCTCGCCATTGGCGACCGACAGCATCAGTTTGGAAATCTCAAGCGCAGCCGGTCCGCGCTTGGCCACCCGCAACGCACAGTCCTGCGCGGCTTGCAGAGCTGCACCCGTCTCCACCACATGATCGACCAACCCATGCGACAGCGCTTCGTCTGCGGTAAACATTTCGCCACCCAGCACCATGCGGCGCACGATCTGCGCACCGAAACGGCGCACAAGACGCTGCGTGCCCGACCAGCCGGGGATCATACCAAGCGATGTTTCCGGCAGGCCGATTTTTGCTTGTCGCTCTACAATGCGGATATCGGCGGCACCTGCCAGTTCCAGACCACCACCCAAAGCATGACCATTCATCGCTGCGATTAGCGGCACACGCAAAGTCGCAAGCCGCTCGAACACACGATGACCGTAGCGCACCCAGGCATGGCCGAATTCTGCCGGTTCCATGCCGCCCCAGGCCTTGATGTCGCCGCCTGCGGAAAAAGCCTTGCCTTCGCCAGTCAGGATCGCAACGCGCACGGTGCACTCCGCTTCCACCCGATCACAGGCCGCAGACAATTCCTGCAAAAGCTCGATATCAAACGCATTGAGCTTTTCGGGCCGCTTGATGGTCATGACGGCGATGTGGTTCTCGATCGAGATATCTATCCGTTGAGCCATTTATGCCTCCAGCTTTCGCGCAGGCTTTTGCTGCAATTCAAGCCCGATCGGCTCGTCACGGAACAGTGCCTCATCCATGAGTTTAAGCTGGTCCGAAACAATCAGCGGAAACTCGGCCTGGTCCAGAATATGCGTCTGCAAATCCACACCCGGCGCAATCTCTGTGAGCACAATGCCCTCTGGCGTCAGCTTCAAGACGGCGCGTTCGGTGACATAGGTGATATCCTGTCCCTGCTCGACGCCACGCGGACCGGAGAAGGTGACATGCTCAACTTCATTTACGAGCTTTTTAAGCTTGCCTTCCTTCTCGATCACCAGCTTACCGTCAGCGACCGACAATTTCGCCCCTGCATTGAACATGCCGGAGAAAACGATCTTCTTGGCCCTTGCAGTAATATCAACAAAACCGCCAGCACCAGCCGTCACATGCGGACGGAATGACAGCTTCGACACATTGACCGAGCCGTCGCGTCCGATCTCAAGGAAGGACAGAAGCGAGGCGTCGAAGCCTGCGCCCTGAAAATAAGTGAACTGATAGGGTGACGGCATATAAGCATCGGCATTCGACGCACAGCCAAAGGCAAAATCGAGAAGTGGCACGCCGCCAACTGCACCCTGCTCAATCACCCATGTTACGGCCCCATGCAGACCTTCTTCCAGCAAAATGCGCGGCACATTGGCGGAAATACCGAAGCCAAGATTGACAGCACTTCCCGCTTGCAACTCCTGTGCGACACGCCGCGCAATCGCCTTTTGAATATTAAATTCAGGCAAGCGGAACGTATCAAGCGGACGGAAAATCTCGCCGGAAATTGCCGGATCGTAAAGTGTCTGCGTTGTCTGTTTCTGATCAGGATCAACGACAATATAGTCAACCAGAACGCCCGGAACGCGCACATCATGCGGTTTCAGCGTGCCTTCCTTGGCAATGCGCTTCACCTGCGCAATGACGATGCCGCCATTGTTGCGCGCAGCCAGCGCCTGATCCAGCCCACCAAGATAAGCACCCTCATGTTCATAAGTGAGATTGCCGCGTTCATCGGCAGTGGTGGCGCGGATGATCGTCACATGCGGCACGATATTGGGGAAATAGAGCCAGTCCTCACCTTCAAAACTGACCCGCTTGACGACCGGCTCCTCACGCGCCTTGTCGTTCATTGCCGATCCCTGACGCTTGGGATCAACGAAAGTATCAAGCCCCACTTTGGTCAGTACACCGGGACGCTTAGCAGCTGCCTCACGATGCATGTCGAACAGAATACCAGACGGTATATTATAGGCCGGAATCTCGTTATTGGTGATCATCTGCCAGATCAGCGGCGGCTCAGAACTTGATGGCCCTGACGGATAAGAACCACCGATGATCTTTTTAAGAAGCCCCTTTTTGGCGATGTAATCAACGCCCTTAATGCCGCTCATATCGCCCGCAGCAATTGGGTGCAGCGTGGTGATATTCTGGGGATGACCGGTTTCATCAAACCGTTCGCCAATGGCTTTCAGCATCATATCTGGACAGCCAAGACCGCTCGATGAAGAAACCGAAACAACAGCATTGTCGGGGATGAGTGCGGCTGCTTCAGCAAATGAAATATGTTTGCTCATTATGTTCACAGTCCTGAATGAACGGTCGTGGCCTTGCCGGTCTTTGCAGCCTCAAGCACGGCAAGCCCGGTCGCCAGCGACCAGATGCCATCCTCCAGTGTGGCTGATGGCTGGCCTTTGCCCGCAATCGCATTATGGAAGGCCAGCAAGGCGGTTTCGTAGAGATTCTTCTGGTCGAGCGGCAATTCGTGCTCGCCATCCTTGTCACGCAGAATGACGGTTCCCACGGGCTTCTGCGTCATGACATTGCGTGCAATGAGCGAGCCTTCACGCCCATGCACTTCAAAACCGGTTTCCGCATATTTGGTGGTGAACGCATCGTGGAACTGAGCAATCGCGCCGGAGGAGAAGCGCAGCACACCCATCACACCGTCTTCCAGCCCTGCGCCGCTTAAGCCACCCTGCTGGCTGAAAGCCACAGCTTCGACCGGGTCTTCACCCAGCACAAAGCGCAATGTGTCAGCATCATGCACTGTAATATCGAGGATCACACCACCGCCCGCATCAGGGCGTTCAATGCGCCAGCCTTGCAAATGGGGCGGCAGATAAACCGCATGAAAAACCCGCGCGCCCAGCACCTTGCCGATCCTGCCTTGAGAGATCGCATCACGCATGGCGAGGTGGCTTGCAGCATTGCGCAAGTGATGGTTGGTGCCCGCCACAACGCCCGCTTCACGCACTGCTTTCAGCATTTCGTGGGCATCGCCAATCGTCAGCGCCAGCGGCTTTTCACAGAGGATGTGCTTGCCTGCTTTGGCGGCAGCAATCGCCTGATCGCGGTGCAGTTCATTGGTGGTGGAGATATAGACAGCGTCGATTTCCGGATCAGACAACAGCGCATCAAGGCTTGTCACCGAGCGGCCAATACCGTTCTCGCGTGCATAGGTTTCGCCACGCTCAGCATTGGTGCTGTAGACGGAAACGACTTCGCCGCCAGTGGCGCGAATGGCACCGATCACCCATTCTTTTGCAATGGTGCTTGCGCCTATAAGGCCCCACTTTGCCATGCGAATTTCTCCTCCTTTTTAGATTGCGCACCACAACTTGCACGCACCGCAAGACGCACCGCCAAGCGCTGCGCCTCCGCCTCCACCCGTTCCGAATTGATTTGTTTAAGCAAAAGCTGCGCCGCACGTTCTCCCAAACCTTGCGGATCAACAGCCACAGTTGTCAGTGCCGGAACAGCGGTCTTTGCTTCGATCACATCGTCAAAACCGACCACTGCGAAATCCCGGCCTGGTTCCAGATTTGCAGCGCGCAAACCATCGCAGACTCCAAAAGCCACAGCATCATTGAAGCACACTGCTGCCGTCGGCTTCATGCCGTGCCGCAACATGCGCTCAACTGCTTCAACACCGCCTGCGCGTGAAGGCGCAGACGTGAAGACCAGCGCATCATCAAACGCGATGTCCGCCTGCTCAAGCCCCGCACGATAGCCCGCAACGCGTTCAGCAAAAACAGCGGTATCAGCATAGCCGCCCATGAAAGCGATTACGCGATGCCCCAGCGACACCAAATGCTCAACTGCCTTTGCCACGCCGCCGCGATTGTCTGAAACAATGGACGACACACCCGATCCCGGCACATCACGCACCATCTGAACAACTGGCAGGCCACTTTTTGCTAATGGTTTCAGATCACTAGCCTCGGTGCCACGCGCCGGCGAAACAATCAGCCCTGCAATGCCATGCTCACGCATCGAAGCAATCACCTCACGCTGGCGATCAATGCTTTCCGCTGTATTAGCGAGAAACTGCACATAACCTGCCGACTGCATGACACGATCAACACCTACGGCAAGCTCGGCAAAGAAGCTGTTTGTCAGATCATTGACCACAAGCCCGATGATCTTCGATTTCGACTGCCTGAGATTGGCGGCTGAGCGATTATAGACATAGCCGAGCTTCTCAATCGCTTCCTGAACCTTAGCCCGGGTCTCGGCATGAACCAGAGGACTATCGCGCAGAACAAGCGATACAGTCGACTTCGACACGCCTGCTTCGCGTGCGATATCGATGACCGTGATGCTGCTCTTGCTCATATCCGTCTCCTGTTCCCTTAAGTTAATTGGAACGATCCAAATTTGTCAACTTTTTTAGTAAACACGGAATTGCCATATTGTTAACATCAGCTTGCCTTAATTTTTGAAGCATTTTGCAATGCTAAAATGAAAAATCAGGCTCTGGAATCGCATTTTTTAAGCATCTTCTTGAAATTTGGAACGATCTAAATTATTCATGTCGTCGTGGAGTTGGAGGACTGACATGTATGCATCGTCGGAAAATATGCTGAGCCTGCCATTCGCAGATGGTGGTATAAAACCCTATCGCTTGATTGGCACCCCGACGCCGCGCCCTGCATCTCCTCCGCGTTTTAACCGCATTGCCTATGCAGCCGCGCATGTTGTGTCAGATCCCCTTAGAGACCGTAATCCATGGAACGACCCAGCGATTGACTGGGATGCGACCATGGCCTTCCGGCATCATCTCTGGAGCCTCGGCTTTCAGATTGCGGAAGCGATGGACACCTCGCAGCGCGGCATGGGTCTCAACTGGGCTGGCGCTCAGGAATTGATCCGCCGCTCACTAGCAGAAAGCAAAACCGTAGCAGGCGCTGATCTGGCCTCTGGCGCTGGCACCGACCATCTTGATCCGTCTGAGGCAAAAAGCCTTGATGACGTGATCAAGGCCTACGAAACTCAGGCTGAATTCATCGAAAAACACGGTGGTCGTTTCATTCTGATGGCCAGCCGCGCGCTCGCCCGCATTGCAAAATCACCTGATGATTACGCAAAAGTTTACGGGCATATTCTCTCCAATGCCCGCGACAAGGTCGTACTGCACTGGCTGGGCGACATGTTCGACCCACAACTCAAAGGTTACTGGGGTTCAGACAAGTTTGAAGACGCGCTTGATACGGTCATCAGCATTATAGAGGCCAATCGCGACAAGGTTGAAGGCATCAAGATTTCACTGCTCGAAGAGCGCTACGAGATCGCACTGCGCAACCGGCTCCCTGATGACGTCCTCTGTTTCACGGGCGATGATTTCAACTATGCACCGCTGATCGAAGGCGATGGCAACAAGCACAGCCATGCGCTGCTTGGCATTTTCGACGCCGTAGCACCACAGGCTTCAAGCGCTCTCGCCGCTCTTGCCGATAGCGACAATGCCCGCTTCCGCGCAATCATCGAGCCAACAGTGCCTCTGTCACGCAAAATCTTTGAAGCACCAACGCAATATTACAAGGCAGGCGTTGTGTTTCTCGCCTGGCTCAACGGGCACCAAAGCCATTTCACCATGCCTGCAGGAATGCAATCGGCACGCGGCATTTTGCATTATGCTGATATTTTTCGCCTCGCAGATCAGGCGCACGTGCTGGATAATCCAGAACTTGCAATCATCAGGATGAAAACTCTGCTGGCTATTTACGGTGTGAAATAAACCAGCAAAGATAATATTCATATATATTTATGTTAAGTAAATTTATCATCTCTTAATAAGCAATAATTAAAATGAAAATCAAATATACTCTATTCAAATAACATATTTAATATCAATTATTTATAATAATAACATATATTTCAAATAGTAAAAATTAACTTGATTTTTACATTTCAATCAAACAAAAATATCAAAACTAACGACTATCGGTTTGTTGTATTTAAATTATAACAGTCTTGTGTAGAGATGAGTTAAATTTATGTTAGTAAATAAGATAATTCTAAACTCATCAATACTTGTATCACTGAGTTCTTATGCATTTGCAGAAGCTCCTGTTTATGAGGTTCATGGCTCATTTGGAGGGGCTCGTGCTGATGCGGTCAGTGTGTCTGCAAACGGAAAAGTATTTGGCGTGCGCCGTATGTCTTCCAGTGGCGCTTACGACAAATCATTTATCGTCACTCCAGACGGAATAACGGATATCGGATCACTCATCGACGCTGGTGGAACCGCACTCATGGCCGTCTCGGCAAACGGGGTTGCTGCAACAGGCATCAGCAATATCAACGCAACAGAAAGCCACGCTTTCTGGTGGTCATTCGATACAGGCATGATCGACATAGGCACGCTCGGAGGAGCTGCTTCTTATGCCAACAGTATTTCATCAGACGGAAATGTCGTTGCGGGAGATAGCCAGACCAACAATAACGCAACAATTGCTTTTCGATGGACACCTCAAGACGGAATTTTAAGTCTTGGTACTCTGGGTGGAGAGGTATCTTTCGCAAATGCTGTGTCCGCTGATGGCAGCACCATTGTTGGATATTCAGCAATCGAAACTTTTGAAACAAGAGCATTCCGCTGGACACAAGCTTCAGGAATGTTCAGCCTCGGAAGTCTTGGCGGCAATAACTCAACAGCCCGGGGTGTTTCATCCGACGGATCAGTTATCGTCGGAACCAGTGATACCAGCGACGGCCAACAGCATGCATTCCGTTGGACGACGCAGACCGGAATGGTCAATATACATTCGCTTCTGGGTTCTCAACAAAGCATCGCAGATTTGGTTTCTGGCGATGGAAATGTTGTCGCCGGAGCGGCCATTTTCGATAACGGCTTTAATCAGGCATTTCGCTGGACCGCACAAACGGGGATGATTAGCCTCGGCTCGTTTGGCGGGGGGATTTCTCAGGCTCTGAGCATGTCCGCTGACGGCAGTGCCGTGGTCGGTTACAGCTATACAGACACTATGGCAATGCATGCCTTCCACTGGACCGCACGTGACGGCATGGTCGACCTTGGAACCATTGGCGGCACCAGCGCAGTTGCATGGGATATTTCTGACGACGGCAGCGTCATCGCAGGAATGGCGGAAACGGCAGATGGCGATCTTCATGCGACCTTGTGGAAATTCCCCAAACGTGAACCTGCTATTGATCCAGTGATCAACCCTGGAACCCCGCCAACTGATCCCGGGGCTGAGCCGAAACCTGAAACCGGAGGCGGAACCGATCAGGGAACAACACCTGAAGAAAATCCCGGCACTGGCCCCATAGCTAGTCCATCGCCAACTGAACCATCAATTGAGGCGCCTGTGATCATCGACGTCGATCACACGGTTGCCACAGTTCTTAAGCTGGCCAATATTGGTTTCTCCGCAATGGAAGCGCAGCGCCTCACACTCAATAAATTGCAAGGGGTCTGCAATGTAGATGCAGCAGGTAAGACCTGTTTCACGCAATTCACGGATTTTAGCGGATTTGGCGATCAGCGAGACCTCTTATCTGGCTTAACTCTGGGCCATGGCTTTACAGAAAACTTCTCAGCTGGTTTGACGCTGGCGCATTCATTCTGGCGTCAGCAACCAGACGGTTATAATTCCGGCAGCGACAATTTCGGCGGCGGCGCTTATGCGCAGTGGCAAGACAAGACCAAATCCGGCGAATGGTATATGCGTTTTAGCCTCGCCGCCAACCGCTACGATGCCGATATTATGCGACCCCGCCTGAACTATACCGAAGCCGGAACCGGCGAAAGCCGCGTGCAAGGCTGGAGCACGACGCTGGAAGCCGGACGCACTGAAAATCTAAACTTTAACGATGCGCATTTCGGCTATTATGGTGGCCTTCGTTATAGCGATGTATCCATGGACGGCTACACCGAAACCAATGCGGAGTTTCCGTTCACATATAGCGATATGACCTATCGGCTCACGACTGCTTATGCAGGAGCCAATTATACGGCAACGCTCAACAACCGGCTTCGCTGGTCCGCCAATATCGAAATCGAACAAGATCTTTCGCACGACGATCCGGAGTTTAACGCAAGAGCAGACTATATCGGCGGACTGGTATTCAGCTCTGACTTTGCCCACACTCGAGGTTCGGCATCCACAAGTCTGATCTATGCTATCAATGACACAGTCGATCTGTCATTCACGCCCTATCTCATTCGTACTGCAACCCGGGAAAATGCGCTTGGAGCAACCGCCAGAGTTTCTGGCAGGTTTTAAACGATCCTCTTAAACATGTCAGAACAAAGGTTTGCACCCAATAAAAAGCCTCGCAGAATGTTATCCTGCGAGGCGGTTGTGCGTCTCGAAAACTGTGAAACAGCTTTCGGGATGCGCTCTGATAAAGCAACTCAGCGCCAGCCGAGAGCGGGTGCCACATGCTTGAGGATCGCCTCAATCACGTGCGCATTGTATTCCACGCCAAGCTGGTTTGGCACAGTAAGCAAAAGCGTATCGGCTTCAGCAACCGCTTCGTCCTGTGCAAGCTCTTTGATCAGCGCATCCGGTTCAGCCGCATAGGAGCGACCAAAGATAGCGCGGGTATTCTCATCGATATAGCCGACAGAGTCCTGATCTTTGCTGCCACCACCAAAATAGTCGCGGTCGCGATCATCAACCAGCGCAAAGATGCTTCGGCTTACTGAAACACGTGGCGTTCTGGTATGCCCGGCCTCTTTCCAAGCTTCACGATAAGCACGAATTTGCGCGGCCTGCTGGACATGGAACGGCTCGCCCGTTTCATCATCTTTCAGCGTCGAGCTTTGCAAATTCATACCAAGCTTTGCAGCCCAGCGTGCTGTTGCATTGGAACCGGCACCCCACCAGATACGATCGCGCAAGCCTTCCGAATACGGTTCAAGACGCAACAGGCCGGGAGGGTTCGGAAACATCGGACGCAGGTTTGGCTTGGCAAAGCCTTCGCCTTTTAGCGCGTCAAAGAAAACCTCACCATGTTTACGGCCCATATCCGCATCGCTTGCGCCGTCTTCAGGCGCATAGCCGAAATAGCGCCAGCCATCGATCACCTGCTCTGGCGAGCCACGGCTCAGACCAAGCTGTAAGCGGCCTTGCGAGATAAGATCGGCGGCACCCGCATCTTCCGCCATGTAAAGCGGATTCTCGTAGCGCATGTCGATAACGGCCGTGCCAATTTCGATCTTGCTGGTTTTTGCACCAACAGCTGCCAGCAGCGGAAATGGCGATGCAAGCTGACGGGCAAAATGATGCACGCGGAAATAAGCACCGTCTGCGCCCAGTTCTTCAGCTGCAACTGCCAGATCAATCGACTGCAAAAGCGCATCACTTGCCGAGCGGGTGCCCGACTGTGGCGAAGGCGACCAATGTCCGAATGAAAGGAAACCTATCTTTTTCATATTCATTTTCCTCAAGTGCCCGTTCTGTGAGCGCCCGTCCTGTGCGTGGGGAGGCACTTTTAAAGTGTTCTCGCAGAATATGGCTCTGCACGATAGCCATTGAAAGTGGGCTGAACACAGTGTTCATGAAACAGAATATAGCGGCGTATTAAAACAGGTAATGCGGACACGTTGACAGTCTATACGGACCCGATTAAGCCTTGTTATCAGGTGGATAAACCTTCAATTCCGGCAGATAGCCGTTGTTGAACATTCGGGTGTAAGCCAACAAAATGCCTTCACAGGCAACGCACCAAAACAGGGGAGATTTTTCATGCGTTCTATGCTTCTGGCCTTGCTGGCCGCAACAGCTCTTGCCACGTCGGCGCAGGCTAAGGATGTGACGGTTGCTGTCACTGCTATCGTCGAACATCCGGCACTCGATGCTGCGCGCGACGGTGTTAAAGATGCGCTGGCTGCTGCTGGCTTCAAAGAAGGCGAAAACCTCACCTTCGTCTATCAGTCGGCACAGGGCAATCCGGCAACCGCCGCACAGATCGCACGTCAGTTTGTTGGTGATGGCCCGGACGTCATCGTTCCAATTTCGACACCTTCGGCTCAGGCTGTTGTTTCTGCAACGCGTGATATTCCGATTGTCTTTACCGCAGTTTCCGATCCGGTTGGCGCGCAGCTTGTCAAGGACATGGCAAAGCCGGGCGGCAACGTCACGGGCCTTTCCGACATGTCGCCGGTTGTCGAGCACATCAAGCTCATCAAGGAAGTAATGCCGAACATCAAGAAGCTCGGCTATCTCTACAATTCCGGCGAAACAAACTCGGTTTCACTTCTTGCAGCACTGAAAGAAGCCGCGAGCGCTGAAAACATCGAAATCGTTGAATCGGCGGCCACTAAGTCAGCAGAAGTTCAGGGTGCAGCCCGTGCGCTCGTTGGCCGTGCCGATGCAATGTATGTCCCAACCGACAACACCATCGTTTCAGCGCTTGAAAGCGCTGTCGGTGTGGCGGAAGAAAGCAAGTTGCCACTGTTCACTGCTGACACGGATTCCGTGAAGCGCGGTGCCGTTGCAGCTCTCGGCTTCAACTATTACGATGTTGGCAAGCAGACCGGCGAAAAGGTCGTGGCCATTCTGAAGGGTGAAAAGCCGGGCGATATTCCGGTTGAAATCGCCAAGGGTACCGATCTGGTCATCAATCTTGGTGCAGCCAAGAAGATGGGCGTTGAATTCCCGCAGGCTGTCATCGACCGCGCCACCAGCAAGATCGACTGATTGCGATCTATATTGTAAATGAGAAGGGCGGGATCAATTCCCGCCTTTTTATTTTAAACCTGTCGAGTTTCTGAAATGCCCGCAATACGCATCCTTCCAGCCGATGACAACACCAATGGCTGGAGCAAAATTCTTAGCCCTCGCGCCCCGAATGCATCGCTGAAAGGTGACATCAAGGCTAACTGGATTGTACTTGGAGCGGGTTATGCAGGTGTGGCTGCGGCGCGACGGCTGGCAGAGAACCGCCCGAACGACCAGATAGCACTGATTGACGCGCAGGAAGTCGGCAAAGGCACGTCAGGTCGGGCAGCCGGCTTTGCGATTGATCTGCCGCATAATGTCAGTTCCTCAATGGAAGAACTGGCGAAGTCTCATAGCTATCGCGCACTAGCGCGTGCAGCGATTGATCATCTGAAACAGCAGGTTGATCAGCATGGTATCGACTGCGACTGGCGGCAGGATGGCAAGTTTCACGCTGCCGTCTCCGATCAGGGTATGCGTGAAGTTCTGGAACCAACGGTTAAAGAACTCGAACGCCTCAAAGAGCCTTTCGACTGGCTCGAAGGCGATGCTTTGGCCAAACGACTCGGAACAAATCATTTCAAAGCGGCGATTTTCACTTATGGCACATCGCTGTTAAATCCGGCTGCTCTGGTGCGCGGCCTTGCCGACAGCCTGCCGGACAATGTGACGCTTTATGAGAATTCGGCTGTTACCAAAATTGATTATGGCGAGCGTATTCTCATCACCACGGCAAAAGGCAGCATTCAGGCGCCAGCGATGATCCTGACTGTCAATGGCTTTGGCGAACAGTTCGGTTTTTTCAGACGAAAACTGCTGAATTTCGCAGCACATGCCAGCCTCAGCCGCACGCTGACCGATGCTGAATATAAAGCGATCGGCGAAGTCGCTCCGTGGGGGCTGACACCTGCAAATTCCTTTGCTGGCATCACCATGCGCCTGACATCGGACCGACGTATTCTCGTTCGGCAGAATGTGCATTTCTGCCCGTCGCTGCGTCAGTCGGATGCGCGCCGTGAAACAATCAAGCGTGAACACAAACGCCTGTTTGACGAGCGTTTCCCGGTGCTGGCTAATGTGAACATGGAACATACATGGACAGGTTTTATCTGCCTGTCACGCAATGGCGCTCCGGGGTTCGGGCAGATTGCAAAGAATGTTTACACATCGCTTTGCCAGAACGGTGTCGGCATCACCAAGGGCACTATCGGCGGTATTCTCGCAGCCGACATGGCCTGTGATATCGACAATTCGCTGATTAATGACATGTTGAAACTGGGATCCCCAACCGAACTTCCGCCACGCCCTTTCCTTGATATTGGCGTTCGTGCGCGTTTTGCATGGGAGTTGTGGCGCGCACGCGGAGAAGTGTAAGCTGAAATAAGCGCCTCAAATGTTGTAACACGCCCACAGAACGCGGCTTTTCAGCGCTTTTTCATCGATAATGCTTGCGCGTTGAAACTTTTGAGTTGTATCGGAAAAGATAACTAGCCAGAACAATCGCAATCGATGCGATTGCGCATGAAAAACCGGGAACTGGTTTCGTAAGGCATAAGCTTACGAAACGAACTCAAATCAAAACCGGTCGTGATTGAAACAGTCCTCCGGGCATGAGTGGCAGAAGTCATCATGTTTGAAGGCCAATGAATAGTGTTTGCCGCAAGGCCATGTTCATGTTCAGCCACGGCAAAGAACAAGGAATCTCAATGTGAGTCAGATCGCCTTCTGGGGTGCGGTCGAATTGGGCCTCGTCTTCTCTTTTGTCGCCATCGGCGTCTATCTGGCTTTCCGCGTGCTCGATTTCCCCGATCTGACCGTGGATGGTTCGTTTCCGCTGGGTGCAGCTGTAACCGGCGTTCTGATCCTTGCTGGCTGGAACCCATGGCTGTCCGCAGGTGTTGCGATGATTGCCGGTTCGCTTGCCGGTCTCGTCACCGCAACGCTGAATGTGCGCTTCAAGATCCTTAATCTGCTGGCATCCATTCTGACGATGATTGCGCTGTTCTCGGTTAATCTGCGCATTATGGGCCGTCCGAATATCGCGCTGATCAATCAGGATACCATGCTGTCGCCGTTCTTCGGCCATGGCATTCCTGAATATTATGTGCGCCCGGCTTTCCTTTTCGTGCTGGTTGCGATCACGGTCTTCCTCGTCTGGCGCTTTCTCGAAAGCGACATGGGCCTTGCCATGCGGGCAACCGGTGCCAATCCGAAAATGGCGCGTGCGCAGGGCGTGCGCACCGACCGCCAGATTTATCTAGGCATGGCACTCTCCAACGCGCTCGTGGCGCTTGGTGGCTCGCTTTTCGCCCAGACAAACGGCTTTGCTGACGTAACTTCCGGCGTGGGTACAATCGTGGTTGGCCTTGCCGCCGTGATCATCGGTGAAACATTGCTGCGCTCGCGTCTGATCCTCGTGATCCTGATCGGCTGTGTGCTTGGTTCGATCATCTACCGTATTGCCATCCAGCTCGCACTTTCCAACGGCAATATGGTTGGGCTTCAGGCTTCCGATCTCAACATCGCAACGGCGCTTCTCGTGACCTTCGCGCTTATCTTGCCGCGCCTGCGCCGTGGAGGAGCATCATCATGATTGAAGTCTCCAATCTTGAAGTTATCTTTGGTCGTGGAACACCGCTCGAAAAACAGGTTCTGAACAAGATCAACCTGACAATGGATCAGGGTTCGTTCGTCACCGTGATTGGTTCCAATGGTGCGGGCAAATCGACCATGCTCGGCGTTCTGGCAGGCGATGTCATCCCGACCGCTGGCAAGGTGGTGATCAGCGGGCAGGACGTGACCCGAAAATCAACCGCAGACCGTGCCGGTCTTGTGGCGCGTGTGTTTCAGGATCCGCTTGCTGGCAGCTGTGGAACACTGACGATTGAGGAAAATCTGGCACTGGCTGCATCGCGTGGAACACGCCGTGGTCTGACCCATGCGCTCAATTCCAAGCGCCGTGAATGGTTCCGTGAACGCGTGGCAAGCCTTAATCTCGGTCTCGAAAACCGCATGCAGGATCGCATGGAGCTTCTCTCCGGCGGTCAGCGCCAGGCGCTTTCGCTGATCATGGCAACGCTTTCGGGTTCAGAAGTGCTGCTGCTTGATGAACATACCGCAGCGCTTGATCCGGGCATGGCAGAATTTGTCATGGAACTGACCCGCAATCTTGTTACCGAAAACAAGCTCACAGCACTCATGGTCACACACTCGATGCGTCAGGCATTGGATTATGGCGACCGCACCATCATGCTACATGGCGGGAAGATTCTGCTCGACGTGACCGGCGACAAGCGCAAGACGCTCAGCGTGGAAGACCTTATCGAAATGTTCCGCAAGGTGCGTGGACAGACGCTTGATGACGATGCTTTGCTGATCGAATAGCGTTGCAAACAGCTTTGTTTCACAGCCGCCGCTCAGTTTGACCGGCGGCTGTTTCTGTTTATAGGCAGGATTATACAGATTCAGGTTAGGGACAGCCGAAAATGGTGTCTTTTCGAGACCCAGCGCGCAGTGTACTAAGAGTACATGAGCACTGGAAGCGCAGAAAAGCGCCATTTGCAGGCCGACATAACCTGAATATGGATATATCCTAATGGCGCAGAAGAAAGCACACGAAGTAGATCAGTTCATCAGCAAACCGAGCAGCTCGTTTCCGGTTGTGCTGCTCTATGGCCCTGATAAGGGGCTGGTGAACGAACGCGCACGTCGCTATGCAAAGGCCACAAAACTGCCGCTTGATGATCCCTTCGCGGTCATTCGTATGGAAGCCGATGAGATCGACGCTGATCCGGCAAAGCTTGCCGATGAAGCGCGTACAATTTCGATGTTTGGCGGCGAGCGGCTGATCTGGATCAAGAATGCTGGCGGACAAAAGAAGCTTGCCGAAGCTGTGAAACTTCTGGCGACCGAGCCGCCGCGTGAAACATATATTCTGGTCGAAGCGGGCGATCTGAAAAAGGGTGTCGGTCTGCGCGGTGCCGTTGAAAACGCACCAGCTGGCATGGCACTGCCCTGCTATTCAGACGATGCACGTGGCATTGATGGTGTCATCGACGATGTGCTGGCCGAGTGGAAAATGCAGATCACCATGGACGGCCGCCAGCTGCTGCGCGCCAGCCTGGGCGGTGACCGGCTGGCCACGCGTGGTGAGCTGGAAAAGCTTTGCCTTTATGCGCGTGGCAAAGAACGCATCGATATAGACGATGTGCGCGAAGCCGTGGGTGATGTAGCAGGGCTTTCGACCGATGAAGTGGTGGATGCGGTTCTGACGGGCGATCTGCGCCGTTTTGAGACGACATTTGACCGCGTTGTGAAATCGGGAACTGCTCCGTTCCTAGTGCTCAATACTGCTGCACGTCAGTTCCAGCAGATTCAGACGCTTCGTCATATCGCAGATACCGAGCGTAAAAGTGTCTCTGTCGTGGTCGCCTCTGCGCGTCCGCCGGTCTTCTTCAACCGCAAAAAACTGATTGAAAATGCCGTCAGTCGCTGGACTGCAGAAAGCCTTTCGCGTGTCATGGAACGCCTGCAACGCGCAGTTCTGGAAAGCCGTCAGAATGCAGCTCTGGCAGTGCCCATCATCCGTCAGTGCCTGCTAGCAATCTCGGTGGAAGCCGTGAAACTATCGCGCAAATAGGCTATAGTTTCACATCTAGCCCAGCTTAAGCTGCGGGCTTTCCTGATATTTCCGCCACAGCGAAATGAGCCAGCCGCCGAAATAGCCCGCTGAAGCACCTGAGACCACCGCGGTTACATACATCAACGTCGTGTGTTCCTGCGGATAAATCGCGTTCAGAACTGCCAGCACATATTGCGCGCAGAAGAAAATCACATTGCGAATAAGAGGCAGCGTTGTGCCTGCGCGTTCTATGCGCTTGGTTTCACGATCAACCGCCAGAATGCGCGGCCCAGTCAAAAAACCCAGCGGTGTAAACAGTGCCAACCCTACAAACCAGCCGATTAGAAACGAACTGAATTGGTCCGACGTATCATCAAAGTGCAAAAAGCCAACGCCGATGAAAATAACCGGCACAAAAAGCATTCTCCAGAGCGAAACCGTTTGTGTTTCACGCCCCTTTATCCCTGTTATGATCAGATAGACAAGCAATCCCCAGACATAGACAGGCGTGTGAATAATGATTTGCGTCAGCAGTTCCATGAATTGCGCTCTCTCCCCGCCCCTCTGATCCGGGCACTTTGACTCTCAATCATATAGGACTTTTAGCGCTTCGATGAAAAGCCGTTAAAAGCAGGCACAGTACAAAGGTCAAGAACCCGTTCAACAGGCTGTGAGACCGTGATCGAGATCTTGAGATTGCAGTTCTGTTCAGCAATATTAGAGCCAACGTAATAATCGACAATTCCCTTATTCTGGTTCGCTATTCCGCTTCTCTGGTCTGAGGAATATTTTATACAAGCCATTGGAATAAATGCATGATTGGCTGCATCCCTCCTATTCTCCTGATCATGATCAGCGCAACTCTCGGCTGGCTGATTGGCGGCGACTACGGAGCTTTCTGGGGAGGTGCGGTGGGTGCTATCATTGGTGTTATCACCATGATCATTGTCGTCTTCGCGCTCATCAAGGCACGCACACGATAAAGAAAAAGCCGTGAAACAAATCACTGTTCCACGGCTTCAGATTTCAAACGCTTAAAAGAAACGATCAGCTCTGCAAGCGACGGCAAATCTCATCGAGCTGTTCCAACGAGCTATAGCGCACCTTCACTTCGCCACCGCGTTCACGGTGATTGATTTCAACCTTCATACCGGTAACATCAGACAACAGCTTTTCAAGCGCCTTGGTGTCAGCATCTTTCTCAACTGGCGCACTCTTGTTTGGCTTCGGCTCTGCACCATTGCGTGCCTGCGACAGAGCTTCAACCTGACGCACGGACAAGCCTTCCTTGACCACGCGCTCCGCCAATGCGGTCGGATCTTCCATGGTGATCAGGCTGCGCGCATGACCGGCCGAAAGAGCGCCATCCGAGATAAAGTCCTGCACGCGTTGCGGCAGTTTCAGAAGGCGGAGCGTATTGGCAACATGGCTTCGGCTTTTACCGATCACCTGTGCGAGATCATTCTGCGTATAATCATGATTATCGATAAGCTGTTGATATCCCATCGCTTCTTCGACTGCGTTAAGATCGGCACGCTGCACGTTTTCGACAATTGCAATCTCAAGCGCAACGCGATCATCCACATCGCGGATGATAACCGGGATCGTATCAACGCCCGCGCGCTGCGATGCGCGCCAGCGGCGTTCACCAGCAATCAGCTCAAAACGGTCAGGTTCATTCGGTGCTGGACGAACCACAATAGGCTGAACAACGCCATGTTCCTTGATCGATTGCGCCAGATCTTCCAGCTCGACTTCCGAGAACATACGGCGCGGGTTGCGTGGATTGCGCGTTACGAACTCGATCGGAACGTTACGTTCACTGGAAATGGGCACTTTGCGCTCTTCCGCCGGGCGGTCGATTTCACCAATCAGTGCGGCCAAGCCGCGGCCAAGGCGCTTTTTTGAAGGATCGTCGTTCATCGTCGGCAGTTCCTGAAATTGTTACGTAGTCGAATCGATAAAAGCACCGCAGCGCGATGCTGGCTCATTATGCGGCTTTAAGCTGCCGCTCACGCTGAATAACTTCGGATGCCAGTTGCAAATAAGCCTGACTGCCTGCGCATTTCAGATCATAGAGAATGGCCGGCTTTCCGTGCGAAGGCGCTTCCGATATGCGCACATTGCGCGGAATAACGGTGCGATAGACCTTTTCACCCATGAATGCGCGCACATCATCCACAACCTGCGTCGCAAGATTGTTACGGCTATCGAACATTGTCAGGACAATTCCCTGAATTGTCAGCTCAGAATTAAGGCTAGCGCGAACCTGATCGACAGTCTGCAAGAGCTGACTTAGACCTTCAAGCGCGAAGAATTCGCATTGCAAAGGCACCATCACAGAATCGGCTGCGGCCATTGCGTTCAGCGTCAAGAGGTTCAGCGACGGCGGGCAATCAACGAGGATATAGGAAAACTTTTCAGCAACAGTAGAATCAAAGCGCAATGCATCGCGCAAGCGACGCGTACGGTCCGGTGCCTGCGCAATTTCCATCTCGATACCGAGAAGATCGAGCGTAGATGGCACAATATAAAGGTTCGGAACATCACTCTGCATCGCAGCATCATTCGCAGAAGCAGCCTGAGTCAGGACATCATAGGATGACAAAGGGCGGTTTAGACGATCAATACCGAGACCCGTGCTGGCATTACCCTGCGGGTCGAGGTCAACAATCAGCACCGTCTCCCCGATGGCGGCCAGCGCTGTCGCAAGATTAATAGCGGTCGTGGTTTTGCCAACGCCGCCCTTCTGATTTGCAATGGTTATGATCCGGGATCTTTTGTTCATTACCGTCGCCCTGCCACTTTCTGTCATATCGATGCTGGTTTAGCCGGTGATGCGTCGCAGATTGCTAATCTCGAGTATCACCGAACTGGTATCGATAGCACTTTCATGTTGTACCAGATCAAAACTCCAGCCGACACGGCTTTCATCGATTTCCCTCTGGTAATCCCGGCCTTTTTGAAAAAGGGCCTTGGAACCATTCGTCAGCCAAGGTTCTGCAAGCTCGAAAAGTACGTTGAGCGATGCGAGCGCACGAGCCGTAACAACGTCTGGCGTCTCAATTTTATCCCACATCGCCTCAATACGCTCGGAATGAACACGCGCTGGCACCCCAACATGCCCCGCAGCAGTGCGCAAAAAGGCCGCCTTTTTGCCAGCGCTCTCGATCAGATCAATCGAAGCGCCCGGCTTTTCTTTGAGGAAGCAGGCCGTCACAACGCCTGGAAATCCGCCGCCGGATCCCAGATCAAGCCAACGCTTTGCGTCTGGAGCCAACGGAAATATCTGCGCACTATCCAGAATATGCCGTTTCCAAAGGTCGGCAAGTGTGGATGGAGATGCCAGATTGATCGCGTTTGACCACTTACGAAATAGTTCTTCAAAGGCAATTAGGCGTTCAGTTGTTTCACGTGAAACAACGGGAACAATCTTTTTCAAGCTCGAATATCGGCTATCCACAGTCATGCTACGCCTTTCTCGGCGTTCAGTTCGAGCGCCGCACGTTCGCGCGCACCATGCTTCTTGATATGCGTAATCAACAAAGCAAGTGCTGCCGGCGTAATACCCTCTACGCGCTGCGCTTCAGCAATAGTCTCTGGTTTGCGCTGCTTAAGCTTGAATTTAAGCTCATTGGAAAGGCCGGAGATCGCATCAAAATCCAGCGTTGCAGGAATGAAGAGACGTTCTTCTCGCTCCATCACCGCAATATCACTTTGCTGGCGGTCCATATAGACCGCGTATTGAGCTTCGATCTCAAGCGCCTCGCGCGTGATGGAATCAATGCTATTCAACTCGGGCCAGATAGCCTGAAGGTTTGGCAGATCAATATCTGGGTAAGACAGAAGATCATAGGCCGAGCGACGCACTCCATCCTGATTGAGATGAAGGTCATAACGGCTAGCCTGATTGGGCGTGATCGTCAGTTCTTTTGTCATATCGCGTGCAGCTGACAATGCATCCTGCCGGGCGGCAAACTTTTCGCGACGCTCCGAACCAAGAATACCGAGCTCATCTGCAAGCGGTGTCAGACGCTGATCGGCATTATCTGCTCTCAGCGAGAGGCGGAACTCAGCGCGGGATGTGAACATACGATAAGGCTCGCTAACCCCTCGTGATGTCAGATCATCGACCATAACACCAATATAGGCTTCCGTACGCTGAATAATAACCGGCTCACTGCCGCCTGCCCGCTTGGCAGCGTTCAATCCCGCGAGCAATCCCTGCGCACCGGCTTCTTCATAACCGGTCGTGCCATTGATCTGCCCTGCAAGGAAGAGGCCAGTCACGCGACGGGTTTCAAGACTGCGCTTCAACTCCCGCGGATCAATAAAGTCATATTCAATAGCATAGCCAGGCTGAAGCATGGTCGCTTTTTCCAAACCGGGAATGGTCTTGAGGTATTCGAGCTGCACCTCTTCCGGCAAAGATGTCGAGATACCATTCGGATAGACGGTATGATCGTCCAGCCCTTCTGGTTCAAGAAATATTTGGTGACCGTCGCGATCACTAAACTTAACGATCTTGTCTTCGACCGACGGGCAATAGCGCGGGCCGATCCCTTCAATGGAACCGGAATACATCGCCGAACGATGAAGATTGGCCCGGATGATCGCATGGGTTTCCGGCGTCGTTCGCGTAATACCGCAATCAATCTGTGGCGTGGTAATCTTATCTGTCATCAGCGAGAAGGGAACCGGATTCTCGTCTGCTGACTGCATATCCAGGCTCTGCCAATCAATAGTGCGCCCATCAAGACGTGGCGGTGTGCCGGTCTTAAGGCGCCCTACTGCAAAACCTAAACCGCGCAACGTATCCGACAGACCAAGCGCCGGATTTTCACCCATGCGTCCAGCCGGGATTTTTTTCTCACCAATATGAATGAGGCCATTCAGGAATGTGCCGGTTGTCAGAACGACAGCCGCACAACTAATCTCACGACCATCTGTTAGAACTACCCCAGTGATAGCACCATCGCTCACGCGGATGTTCGATGCACCGCCTTCAACGACCGTCAGATTTTCCTGCTCTGAGATCAGTTCCTGCATTGCAAGACGATAGAGTTTACGGTCGGCTTGTGCGCGCGGACCACGCACAGCGGGTCCTTTGCGACGATTGAGCAGTCTGAACTGGATACCTGCCTTATCGGCAACGCGGCCCATCAATCCGTCCAGCGCATCAATCTCGCGCACGAGGTGACCCTTGCCCAAACCACCAATCGCTGGATTACAAGACATGACGCCAATTGTATCGAAGCGGTGCGTGACCAAGGCGGTACGCGCGCCAGCACGTGCTGAGGCAGCCGCAGCCTCACAGCCGGCATGTCCCCCACCAATTACAATCACGTCGAAAGCTGTCGCTTCGGCCGAACTTTTGATGTTCATCCTGATGCATCCGAATCCAGTTTAGAGAGAAGTCTCTTTGACACGTTTGGGTCTTCAACGGAAGGGGTAACCCGACCGAGCTTCGATCAACTCTTTGATAAACTTGATACAGAAATCGACTCACGGATCGATATGGGAGTCAATAAGTCTGGGCAGATTCCACAGATGTTTCACGTGAAACATTTCGCTCGGCTACTTCCAAAGCCATCACTGTTTCACGTGAATCACTCATTTTCCAATGCAAAACTGAGAGAAAATAACGTCGAGAATCTCTTCAACATCAACGTCGCCGGTAATGCGTCCGAGATATTGCGATGCCCTGCGCATATTCTCAGCGCGGAGTTCCAATGGTAAATCTTCGCGCTCCGCTGCAATATCAATTTCGGAGATTGTTGATTGTAAAAGATTGATGTGTCTCTGCCGCGTCGGTACAGCATCATTGATAAGGCCAATGCGCGCTTCGGCAAATTGCTGTAATGCTTCCAATAGACGATCAAGTCCGTCTGTGGTTCGAGTTGAAATGCGATACTGCCAGTTTCCGCTATCGCTTGTAACCAGGTCCGCCTTAGTCCCGACTGTCCAGATGTCAGCATCGCCATTCTCAAGCGAGACCGGAATTGGATTTTGCATATCCTCAAGCAGTAAAACCAGATCGGCTTCAGCTGCGCGTTCGCGCGCACGCTCAATACCAATCCGCTCAACCTGACTTGTCGTCTCGCGCAGCCCAGCAGTGTCTGTCACATAAACCGGAATGCCGCCAAGGTTCAATTTAACTTCCAGCAGATCGCGCGTCGTGCCCGCCTCTTCCGAAATAATCGCAATCTCGCGGCCCGCCAGAAAATTGAGTAGGCTCGACTTGCCAGCATTTGGAGCGCCAGCAATGACTACATGCAAACCATCGCGCAACATGGCAGCACGTTTGCCGCCTTCAATATGGTTGATGATTTCGCTACGCAGAGTTTTGAGATGCTCCCATACCTGCACCGAAACGGAACCCGGCACATCACTCTCATCAGCAAAATCGAGTTCCGCTTCAATGAGCGCACGCGCGCGGACGAGCCTCTGTCTCCAATCTGTATAAAGCTGACGCTGCGCTCCAGATGCGACCTGTAATGCAAGACGGCGCTGCCCTTCAGTTTCCGCTGCTATCAGATCAGCCAGGCCTTCGGCAATCGTCAGGTCCATTTTGCCGTTGGTAAAAGCACGACGAGTAAATTCACCCGCTTCCGCGATACGACAATTCGGAAAGGTACCCAGTTCTTCGAGCAGCTTTTCAACGACGGCAATACCACCGTGGAGATGGAATTCTGCACAATCTTCACCGGTAAAGCTGTTGGGTCCAGGGAAGAATAGTGCAAGCCCCTTATCAATAGCATCGCCATTACGCGCGCGAATAGTTTTATACGCGGCATATCTTGGCTTCATCATCGCACCAACGATCGTTTCGATTACGAATCGAACTTGCGGGCCGGATATACGCACTACAGCTACGCCGGAAGGAAGGCGTCCGCTCGATAATGCGAAAATCGTATCGGTAAGATGTTGCCGCTCGCTCATTTAATTTCCCGTTCTATATTGATAGTCACACGCATATTCATTCATGTCAGGAAAGAAAAGCCCTATGACCGATATCAGCAGCAACAGGCTCAGGACCGCTCCAAGCGCCTATCTGCGTCAGCACGCCGATAATCCGGTTCACTGGCAGGTTTGGGGCAAAGAGGCGCTTGATGCAGCGCAGGAACTCAACCGCCCTATTCTACTTTCGATAGGATATGCCGCCTGCCACTGGTGTCATGTCATGGCACACGAGTCCTTCGAAGATCCAGCCGTGGCTGAAGTCATGAATGATCTTTTCGTCAATGTGAAGGTTGATCGCGAAGAAAGGCCAGATATTGATCAGATTTATATGGCAGCTCTTGGCGCTATGGGACAGCAAGGTGGCTGGCCGCTTACAATGTTTCTGCGTCCCGATGGAAAGCCATTTTGGGGCGGAACTTACTTTCCACCTAAAGCGCGACACAATCTTCCCGGATTTATCGACGTGCTAAAAGCGGTCAATAATCTTTGGCAAGGAAATAAAGAAAAAATTAACCATAATGCGGAGGCTGTGTTCAGTCATCTCGAAACACGTCTCGCTGCGCAAAGCGAGGCGAGCCTGAATGACATTGCGCATTTCGATACTATAGCAGATCGGATCAATTCAATGTTTGATCCTATACGCGGCGGTATTGATAACGCGCCAAAATTCCCCAATGTTCCCTTCATGGATGCTTTGTGGCTGTCGTGGCTCTATGGAGGACGAAGCGATCATCGCAATACGTTTCTGCTAACGCTGAGAACAATGCTGCAAGGTGGCATTTATGATCATCTCGGTGGCGGGCTTTGTCGCTATAGTGTCGATGCCGACTGGTTGGTGCCGCATTTTGAAAAGATGCTCTACGACAATGCACAACTGATCAGACACGCGACTTATGCCTATGCTGAAACGCAAGATAAATTGTTCCGTATCCGAATCGAAGAGACAGTAAGCTGGTTGATCCGCGAAATGCGACTTCCCGACGGAAGTTTTGCGTCCAGTCTCGACGCCGACAGTGAGGGTGAAGAAGGGAAATTCTATATCTTCACCGAGGCTGAGATAGATGCAGTATTGGGTGATCAGGCAGCGGCATTCAAAAACTGGCATGGCGTAAAAGCTGAAGGCAATTTTGAAGGCCAAAATATTCTCAACAGACTTCACGCGGTGAATAAGAAGGCCGAGCTTCCCAGAGAAATTGAGGCATCAAGACAAGAGCTTTTTGATTATCGCAGCAGGCGCATTCGTCCGGGCCGCGATGAAAAAGCACTGACGGACTGGAATGCGTTAGCTATACGGGCACTGGCAGAAGCGGGTCGGTGTTTTCAGAACCTCGAATGGATTGATTATGCCATTGCTGCCTATCGTTCGATTGGCTCATCGTTTGAAGCCGGACGCATGGCGCATTGCCGGATGGATGATGAATTGGTTTACCCTGCCCTATCATCCGATTATGCAGCGATGATC
Source organism: Ochrobactrum sp. EDr1-4 (assembly GCF_049199085.1). Lineage (NCBI taxonomy): Bacteria > Pseudomonadati > Pseudomonadota > Alphaproteobacteria > Hyphomicrobiales > Brucellaceae > Ochrobactrum > Ochrobactrum sp. EDr1-4. The sequence continues at coordinate 1,128,619 of NZ_JBLZOF010000001.1, read as the reverse complement.
AATGCAGCACTCTCGCTTTTTGAAGCGACAGGCGACAGAGTATTTATCCGCGATGCGCTCGCACTCAGAGATGCGCTCAATCAAAACAATCGAGATGCGTCGGGCAATTACCGGCTTTCAGCGATAGAGGCGGAAGATGTTATTCTTCACAGCTATGGAGATTATGACGAAGCCATTCCATCTGCTACCAGCCAGATCATCGAAGCATTCACGCGGCTATTTTTGGCCACCGGTGATATGCATCTTTATCATCAGAATGAGCGTCTGGTTGAACAGGCAATGGGTCGCGCGCTCGTTCAGCAATATGGACAGATCGGCATTCTAAATGCGAGCCGCTTTGCTGCTGAGCCACGTTCGCTTGTAATAGCTGACACAGGAGCAGATGGCGAACTCTTAGCCATAGCTCAGCGCAATCCTGATCCACGAAGGTTGGATAAGTTTGTTGCCTTTGAAGCGGGGAAATTGATTGAGCTTCCGACAGGCGGCACAGCACATGCGGATAAACCATCAGCATGGTTCTGTAAGGGGCAAGTTTGCTTGGCACCTGTTGAGACCGCTGCAGCGCTCGAAATCCTGCTTAGAGGCCATTCCTGAGCTTTTATGAAGCAAAGAAACGAAAACGCCGCGCTGATTTCTCAACGCGGCGTTTTTATAATGATAGTCGATCAGAACTTACGTGTTCATTGAATCGAAGAAATCGCCATTGCTCTTGGTCTGCTTGAGCTTGTCGATCAAAAATTCGATCGCATCGGTCGTGCCCATTGGCGCGAGAATACGGCGCAGAACGAAGATCTTCTGAAGATCGGCGCGTGGAACAAGCAGGTCTTCCTTACGCGTGCCGGACTTGAGAATATCCATAGCCGGGAAGATACGCTTGTCAGCAACCTTACGGTCGAGAACGATTTCCGAGTTACCTGTGCCCTTGAATTCTTCAAAGATCACTTCATCCATCCGCGAACCGGTGTCGATCAGTGCCGTTGCGATGATGGTAAGCGAGCCACCTTCTTCGATGTTACGGGCTGCACCAAAGAAACGCTTTGGACGCTGCAAGGCGTTCGCGTCCACACCACCGGTAAGAACCTTACCTGACGACGGAACAACGGTGTTATAAGCGCGGCCAAGGCGAGTGATCGAGTCGAGAAGGATCACGACGTCACGGCCATGTTCGACAAGACGCTTGGCCTTCTCGATGACCATTTCCGCAACCTGAACGTGGCGTGTTGCTGGCTCATCGAAGGTAGAAGAAACAACTTCACCCTTCACCGAGCGCTGCATGTCGGTCACTTCTTCCGGACGTTCATCGATCAGCAGAACGATCAGATAGCATTCAGGATGATTTGCTGTGATCGAATGCGCGATGTTCTGCAAGAGAACCGTTTTACCGGTACGTGGCGGAGCAACGATCAAACCGCGCTGGCCCTTACCGAGCGGAGCAACGAGATCGATAACGCGGGATGACAGATCTTTAGTGGTCGGAACTTCGAGTTCCATCTTGAAGCGCTCATTTGGATAGAGCGGCGTCAGATTGTCAAAGTGGACCTTGTGTTTGATTTTTTCAGGGTCGTCAAAATTGATCGTGTTGACCTTAAGAAGTGCGAAATAACGTTCGCCTTCTTTTGGACCACGGATCGGGCCTTCAACCGTATCGCCGGTCTTCAGTGAGAAGCGACGAAGCTGGGAAGGCGAAATATAAATATCATCCGGGCCGGGCAGATAATTGGCGTCGGCTGAGCGCAGGAAGCCAAATCCGTCCTGCAGCACTTCAACAACGCCCTCGCCGATAATTTCGACGTCCTGAGCAGCAAGACTTTTGAGGATCGCGAACATCAGTTCCTGCTTGCGCATGGCGCTTGCATTTTCGACCTCAAGCGTATCGGCAAATGCCAGCAGCTCGACCGGAGTTTTATTTTTAAGTTCTTGTAGTTTCATTTCCTGCATGGGTGAGGAACTCTTTTGAAATATAAGGAGAAAAATGCAGTTGTTCGGAAAGGTGGGTCACTTGGATCGTGACCGGCATCGAAGGCCTGCTGTCATGGTGGGAAGAGGACTCACTCATACCTTTTTGCGGTATGAAGAGCAAGTCTCAGATAAGGATTAACGATAGTTTCTTCAATAGGAAAAAAGTTGAAGCCCGGAAAAACAACAGAATTTCCGGGCTTCTTTAAAAAATCATTTGCAATTAGAATGGCTTCACGATCACCAAAATAACAATCAGGATCATCAAAACGGTTGGAACTTCGTTAACGATTCGCCAATGTTTGGCTGATTTCGTGTTCTTATCCTGCGCGAAAAGACGTGTAGCCTTCGACAAGTAACCATGAACACCGGACATCAGCACCACCAGCAAAATCTTTGCGTGCAACCATCCGCCTTTGAACTCAAAGATTTCCCATGCAAGCCAAAGACCGGCAATCCATGTTACAATCATTGCGGGATTTATGATAAAGCGCAGCAACCTGCGTTCCATAATTTTGAACGTCTCAGAGGTTTCTGAACCGGGTGTCGCCGCACAATGATAAACGAAGAGCCGCGGCAGATAGAGCATTCCGGCCATCCAGGCGATCACCGCAATGACGTGGATCGACTTGACCCAAAGATAAGCATCAGCTGGATTCACGTGAAACAATCCCCATAGTCCAAGCACCACCACGGCAAGAGCCACAATGGTACGGATCAGCGCGGCCTTGCCGCTGTTTGTCTTATCGGAAGTGCTCATCAATAGCCTCCGCGGACCCGGTCAATCATCCGCTGCACGTTTTCAATTGGTGCCTGTGGGGTAATTCCATGACCGAGATTGAAGATCAGCGGACCTTGACCCAGATTTTTGAGGATCGCGTCAACGCCTTCATCCAAAGCTGAACCACCAGCGACAACGCGCAGCGGATCGAGATTCCCCTGAATAGCGCCTTCTTTCTGCAGTTCCTGTGCAAAGGAAACTGGTACTGACCAATCGAGACCCAGAACATCAACGCCGGTCTTTTCGCGATAGCCCGCGTAAAGCATTCCCGCGCCTTTCGGGAAACCGATAATGCGAGCTTCAGGATAAACAGCCCTCACCTTTTGCACGATACGGGCAACCGGGCGAATGCAGAAGCGCTCAAAACAATCTTCATCAAGCACGCCCGACCATGAATCGAAAATCTGTACCGCATCAGCGCCTGCATCAAGCTGTTCGATGAGGTATTCGGCTGAAACATCAGCCAGATTATTCAAAAGCTTCTCAAAAGCTTCCGGGAAGCGATAGGCAAACAGACGGGCGGGAGCCTGATCCGGAGTGCCATGTCCGGCGATCATATAGGTCGCAACGGTCCAGGGAGCGCCACAGAAGCCCAATAGCGTCGTTTCGTCAGGCAATTGTGCCCGCAGCAGCCGAACCGTCTCATAGACGGGCTCCAGCCGTTTAGCGACACCTTCTGTTTCAAGCCAGAAAATCTCATCCGCATCAATCGGTGTCATCAAAGGCCCTCTTCCTTCTTCAAAGCGAAGGTCTCGTCCAAGGGCGTGAGGGATGACAAGAATATCTGAAAACAAAATGGCTGCATCAAAGCCATAACGGCGGATTGGTTGAAGTGTCACTTCAACGGCCAGATCAGGTGAGTAGCAAAGGTCGAGAAAGCTTCCTGCCTGTTTACGCACTTCGCGATATTCAGGAAGATAACGTCCAGCCTGACGCATCATCCAGATTGGTGGTGGAAACACTGCCTCACCGTCTATGACTTTCAAGACTTTGCGCTTCATTGCATTCCACCTTGTCTGATTTTCGTTATCTCGTGTGAAAGTTTTCCCGTGCTTCCTTCATAAAGAAAGGAGGAATCTTGAGTCTTCTTATTCTTAGAGTCTGTTGGAATCGGGGATTACGTTTTGCTCACCTTTTTCCCACAGCTCTGCTTAGCAACAGCTTTGCCTGTGGGATCATTCACCGATAGTCTCGTTAAATGCAATGGAAACTCAAATCATTCATTGAATCTAAGGAGTTACCAATTGCCGCACTTTGACGCTCTTTGTGGACAAGCTGGGTATATCGCAGGCGTTTTCCAAATGTTACGAGTCTTGTACACAAGCGCTTTCTAAAGCTTCCCACATGTGCACTCGCTGTGGATGACTTGCCAAGTTTCCCACTGCCTGCCATGGCTTGTGGATTAAGCCTCTAATTTACGCACAGTCGTCAACAGGGAGGGGAGAAAACTGTGACCAGACCGCTTTCTTACTTTCATCTTCATCTGATTTCTGATGCGACAGGAGAGACTCTCCTTGCCGCAGGGCGTGCTGCAGCCGCTCAATATGCCAATGCGCGTGCGATTGAGCATATCTATCCGCTCATCCGAACCGAGAAACAATTGCGCAAAGTTCTGGAAAACATCGACGCCGAGCCCGGCATTGTTCTCTATACAATTGTCGATCAGAAGCTGGCCGCGATCATTGATGAAGCCTGCGCTGAAATGGGCGTACCGAGCGTTTCGGTTCTGGAACCAGTGCTCAATACATTTCAGTCCTATCTGGGCGCGCCTGCGCATCGCCGCGCCAGCGCACAACATGTATTGAATGCCGATTATTTTCGCCGCATCGATGCGCTTAATTTCACAATGGAGCATGATGACGGGCAATTGCCGCTTGATATTGAAGAGGCAGACCTCATTCTGGTGGGCATTTCGCGAACCTCAAAAACGCCAACCAGCATTTATCTGGCCAATCGCGGCATCAAGGCGACCAATGTGCCGATTGTTCTTGGCATCCCCCTCCCCGATCAGCTTTTTACCGCAAAGCGTCCATTGATTGTTGGCCTCGTGGCAACGGCAGAGCGCATTTCTCAGATAAGGCAGAACCGCCCGCTCGGCAGTGTTCCTTCGCTTGATATCGGACTTTACACAGACCGCGTTTCAATTTCGGAAGAACTGGCTTATGCCCGCAATCTCTGCAACCGGCATGGCTGGCCGATCATTGATGTGTCGCGCCGGTCGATTGAGGAAACAGCAGCGGCAATTCAATCTCTGCTGCGTGATGGCAAGAAGGAAGACCTGACATGACCATAAAGCTTATTCTCGCCTCGAAAAGCCCGTTTCGTTCGGCTCTGCTAAAAAATGCGGGCATCACTTTTTCGGCTGAAAGCGCGGATATCGACGAGCGCTCGGTGGAAGCACCGCTTTATAAAACGGGTGCAACACCAGAAGATGTGGCGCAGGTTCTAGCTGAAGCAAAAGCCTTGTCGGTCAGCGAAAACCATCCCGATGCGGTGGTGATTGGCTGCGATCAAACTCTTTCCATGGGGGACGAAATTTTCCACAAGCCTGCTGATATGGAGGCGGCACGCCGCCAGCTTTTGCAATTTTCCGGTAAAACCCACCAGCTTAACAGCGGCGTGGTTCTGGTTAAAAATGGCGAGACGCTGTGGCGTCATGTGAGCGTCGCGCGCATGACAATGCGTGATCTCGATCCGGGCTTTATCGGACGCTATCTCGGGCAGGTTGGCGATATTGCCCTTTCCAGTGTTGGCGCTTATCAGGTCGAAGGTCCGGGCATTCAGTTGTTCTCGAAAATCGACGGCGATTATTTCACCATCGTTGGACTGCCGCTGTTGCCGCTGCTTGATGAACTGAGGAAGGAAAATCTGATCGATGGCTAATAAGGCATTTGTCACCGGCTTTCCGATAAAGCATTCGCGTTCACCGCTTATTCACGGCTTCTGGCTGAAAGAGCATGGCATTGAAGGCTCTTATGAAGCCATTGAAGTAGCACCGGAAAATTTCGCCGAATTTGCTACTTCGCTTCAAAAAAATGGCTTTGCTGGTGGCAATGTTACGATCCCGCATAAGGAAGTAGCTTTTGCAACGGTGGCGAGCCGCGATAAGGCCGCGGAAGCTATCGGCGCGGTCAATACGCTCTGGCTTGAGAATGGAAAACTCTGCGGCGGCAATACCGACGCTTATGGCTTTGCCGCTAATCTTGATGCGCTGGCTCCGGGCTGGGATGATGCGGATACGGCGCTTGTTCTGGGTGCTGGTGGTGCAGGACGTGCGATTGTGCACGCTTTGCAGACACGCGGCTTCTCACGCATTGCAATCGTCAATCGCACGGTGAGCCGGGCGCTAGAACTGGCAAGTCATTTTGGCGCGGGCGTTTCGGCCCATGGATGGGATGCGGCACAGGCTTTGGTCAAAGATGCCGGTCTCATCGTCAACACGACATCTCTTGGCATGAGCGGACATGGTGAGGTTGAAGAGTTTCCACTTGATCTGAGTAACGCGCAAAAATCAGCCGTTGCCACCGATATTGTCTATATTCCGCTGAAAACTCCTTTTCTGGCCAGCGCCGAAACCTCAGGCCTCAAAACCGTCGATGGGCTTGGCATGTTGCTGCATCAGGCCGTTCCGGGTTTTGAACGCTGGTTTAGGAAAAGACCAGAAGTGACAGATGCTCTGAGAAATCATATTCTGGATGATATGAAAAAGGCTGGCGCTTTATGATCATCCTCGGACTGACCGGCTCCATCGGCATGGGAAAAACCACTGCATCCAACATGTTTGCAGACGCTGGCGTGCCGGTCTATAGCGCCGACGATGCTGTGCATCGCTTATATGCGGGCCGTGCTGCACCGCTGATTGAAGCGGCCTTCCCCGGAACGGTTGTGGACGGCACTGTTGATCGGGCAAAATTATCCGCAGCAGTTCTCGGAAAGCCGGAAGCGCTCAAAAGGCTTGAATCGATCATTCATCCCCTCGTGCATGAAGAGGAAGCCAGCTTTCTTGACCAAGCGCGTGCCGATGGCGCTGATATTGCTCTGATTGATATTCCGCTGCTTTTTGAAACTGGCGGTGAAAGCCGCGTAGACAAGGTTGCGGTTGTTTCCGCCCCAGCCGACATTCAGCGGGAGCGCGTTCTGGCGCGCCCCGGCATGACGGATGAGAAGTTTGCGGCGATTCTAGCCCGACAAATGCCGGATGCTGAAAAACGTGCGCGTGCGGATTTTATCATCGATTCTTCGGGCGACTTTGAGGAAACGCGGGCGCAGATTAATGCCATTATCGCCGAATTGCGTGGAAAGCCTGTTGATCAATCCTGATTGCCAGCGCGGGCGTGTTATAAGACACAAATCATTTGAAAGGTTTTTCCATGCGTGAGATCGTTTTCGATACGGAAACCACCGGCCTTGAACGGCTGGAGGATCGCGTGATTGAAATCGGCGGCGTGGAAATGATCAACCGCTTTCCCACCGGCAAAACTTTTCACAAATTCATCAATCCGCAGGGACGCAAAGTGCATCCCGATGCATTGGCCGTTCACGGCATTACCGATGAGCAATTGCTCAAAGAGCCGAGCTTTGCGGAAATCGTTGACGAATTTATGGCTTTTATTGATGGTGCGCAGCTCGTCGCGCATAATGCCATGTTCGATCTTGGCTTTATCAATGCGGAACTGGATCGTCTGGGCAAGCCGGGCATTGCGGTTGATCGTATCGTCGATACGCTGGCACTGGCGCGCCGCAGAAACCCGATGGGTCCGAACTCGCTCGATGCGCTTTGCAAGCGCTATGGCATCGACAATTCGCATCGCACATTGCACGGCGCATTGCTCGATTCCGAAATTCTGGCGGAAGTTTATATTGAGCTGATTGGCGGTAAGCAGACGGCCCTTGGCCTTAGCATGTCTGGTAATTCAGGCGGCAATAATGGCTCAGATAACAATAGCGGTATTGTTCTGCGCCAACGCCCGGTTCCACTCGCCTCACGCATTTCCGAAAAAGAACGTGCTGCACATGATGCGCTTGTTGCAAAAATGGGCGACAAAGCAATCTGGAAAAAATACGTGAACTAATTCAAGCATAAAAAAACCCCGCATAAAGCGGGGTTTTCTTTTGATAGGAACCTAAGATCAGCTCTTTACAGCGTTCTTGGCTTCTTCTTCGGCCATACGGGCCTGGAACATCTGCGCGAAATCGATTGGATCGATCATCAATGGTGGGTAGCCGCCATTGCGGGTTGCGTCAGCAACGATCTGACGCGCAAACGGGAACAGCAGACGTGGGCATTCGATGAACAGCAGCGGAAGCATGTGTTCCTGCGGGATGCCCTGAATGCGGAATACGCCGCCATAAGTCAGTTCTGTGTTGAACAGAACGTCCTTGCCGTCGACAGCCTTGGCTTCAAGCGTCAGAACAACGTCGAAATCCGTTTCGGAAAGCGGATTGGCGTTTACATTCACATTGATGTTGATCGAAGGAGCCTTGTCGCGTGGGCGCAGCGACTGAGGCGCGCCTGGGCTTTCAAAGGAAAGATCCTTGATGTACTGGGCCAAAATGTTGAGGGACGGCTGGGCGGTTGCGCCATTGCCGTTCTTTACTTCGCCCGCAGCGGCCTTATCGCTCATTATCGGTATGCCTTCTCTTTAATGATTTATCTTGTTGCCAAAAAGCAGTGCTGCTTGGCTAGCATGTGTCGGAACATCAAGCAAGGAACGCTTTTTACGTTAGTATTTGCTCGATTAACGATCTTTGTGGTCCGGGTTCCATGGTGAGTTTTCATCCGGTTTTGCGGTGTAATCTTCCGGGTCGAGATCGATCACGTTGTTATCCTGACGCTGATACGGGCTATAGGCCTCCGAATAGCGCGTGGATGCAGTTGCAACCACCAGACGATTGCGGACAAATCTGTTCCAGACGAGATCACGGATGAAGGGCACGAAAAGCAGCAGGCCAATGGCGCTTGTGACGAAGCCCGGAACAATCAGCATAATGGCCGCGACGACGATCATCGCGCCATGCATCATTTCGCGATCCGGTACACGTCCCGCAGCACTTTCAGCACGAATGCGCTGCAATAGTCCAAAACCCTGCACGCGCAGCAGGAAAAAGCCAAGAACGGCACTCAAAACGACAAGACCCAGCGTTGCCAGAACACCGATTTCACTGCCGACGATCACAAAACCAGCAATTTCGATGAACGGCATGGCCAGCATGAGAAGAGGGGCGAAAGAAGGTGACACGGCAATTAAGACCTTATGTTGATGGGTGTTTGCAAAAAAGAAACGGAATTGAAGCAGTCTATCATAGATTATCACATAGGTATTCGTGATCGGGATTTGAATGATCTATCAAGCCGATCTATATGTATATGTAACGAAATTGGTGGCGGGAGCAAAATTTGCGGTCGTTATCCGTTAACTGGTGGCAGGCGGTATGGAATTTTTTGATTTTGGCACGATATTTTTCTTCATAGCAGCGGTGGTAATATTTCTTCAGCTGAGGAATGTTCTTGGCCGCCGCACAGGAAACGAAAAACCGCCAGTCGATCCTTATACCTCTAACCGTAGTTCTGACACGCAGACGAGTGGCGCGGACGCCGATAATGTAGTGTCGCTGCCGCAGCGCACCGGCGAAAAAGATTTCAGTCGGATAGACAAGATTGCCCCTGCGGGCACTCCAATTAATGACGGATTGCGCGCCATTCAGGCGGCTGATCCATCGTTTGACCCGCCAGTCTTTGTCGATGGTGTGAAGATCGCTTACGAAATGATCGTGATGTCTTTTGCCGATGGCGACCGCAAGGTTCTCAAAAATCTTCTTTCGAAGGAAGTCTATGAGGGCTTTGTATCCGCAATTGATGAGCGCGAAGCGCGTGGCGAAAGCGTGCGCTCAACATTCGTTGGTATCGATAAAGCCGAAATCGCCAATGCTGAAATGAAGGGTTCGGAAGCGCATGTGACGCTGAATATCGTCAGTCAGATGATTTCTGCAACCTTCGATAAGGATGGCAACGCGGTCGAAGGCGATCAGGAAAACGTTGTTGAAATCCGCGATCTGTGGACTTTTGCCCGCGACACGCGTTCGCGTGATCCAAACTGGAAGCTTGTCGCGACGGAAGCGGAAGACTAAAGAGAGTTTATGAATCAGGGCCGCTAAATTAGCGGCCCTTTTAATATTGACGGATGCGGCTTGTGCATAATCTGGCGAACATCATACGACCGGTCAGCTATTCAGACTGTCCGGGCTGGTATCAGGACGATCAGGCTTCAGCCTTTTCGGCCTTTCGTCGTTCAGCCGATTACGCAGAACATAATCGCTATAACAGCGGCAGTCTGGGCATCAGCTTTGAGGCACTACAGGTGACTTTTGCTGCGGCACGGTTGCTGACACATCCCAATATCGCGCAGGCACGTGCGTTTTTTGAAGAGCATTTTGTTCCCTGCCATATTGATGCGGAAGGCTTTGTGACAGCCTTTTACGAGCCGGAAATTGCCGCATCGCGGACGCCTGACGCGCATTTCACCGTGCCTTTTCTGAAAAAGCCGGACGATCTTTTAAAAGTCACCGATGAAAACCGTCCTGCGGGCATGGATGTGTCTTACGCTTTCGCACGACAAACAGCGCACGGTGTCGAAGAATATGATGATCGACGGGCTATTGAGCAAGGGAGCCTGAACGGACGCGGGCTTGAGCTTGCTTATGTTGCGGACCGTGTGGATGCGTTTTTCGCGCATGTGCAGGGTGCAGCTAAGCTCAAGCTCACCGATGGCAGTTTTATGCGGATCACTTACGCCGCTAAAGCTGGCCATCCTTTTACGGGCATTGGGCGTATTTTGGTGGCAGAAGGCGAGATTCCGGCTGATAAAATTTCCATGCAGACAATTCGGCAATGGCTGAAAGATCATCCGGAAAAAGCCGATGATCTCATCTGGCAAAACCGTTCTTACGTTTTTTTCCGCGAAGCACCGGTGGATGACCCGAATGTCGGACAGATTGCAGCTGCCAAAGTTCCGCTCACAGTAGGACGTTCCATTGCTGTGGACCGGCTTTTGCATACATTCGGAACACCTTTTTATGTGAATGCTCCAAGCGTGACCGAGTTCGACAATGCGCCCTTCTCCCGGCTTATGATCGCACAGGATACCGGAACGGCGATTGTCGGCCCCGCGCGCGGCGATCTTTTTGCGGGTTCGGGTGATGCAGCTGGTGAAATTGCTGGCGGCATTAAAAGCAAAGCCGATTTTTATGCGCTTGTTCCTCGCGCTCTGGTGATCTGAACCATGGTGCCAAAGAACGAAAACTCCGACAAAGATTATCTACGCCCTGAAGACCGCATTCTGTGGGAAACGGTGGCTAAAACCGCAAAGCCTTTGGCTGGCAAAAAGCTTCAGTTTGAAGAGCTTTCGGTTTTCAGCGAATTGATGGCGGAGAAGGCTGAGAAGAAGCCAGCGAAGCAGGTGTCTACGCCTGTGGCCGACCCCGTCGAACCTAAAAAGAAAATCACCGCTCTTAAAGAACTGCCGATCCATGCCTTTGATCGGCCAACGCACCGCAAGATTTCCAAAGGGCGTGTGGATATTGAAGCGCGGATTGATTTGCATGGCCTGACGCAGAACGACGCTTATGAACTGCTCTACGGTTTTCTTCTGGGCGCCCATGCACGCGGCTTGAAGCATGTGATGGTGATTACCGGTAAAGGCCGCTCATTTGGCAGCGAAGGCGTGCTCAAACAGGCAGTTCCACATTGGTTCTCGACGCCCCTCTTCCGGCTTCTGGTCAGTGCCTATGAAGATGCAGCGCATCATCATGGCGGGCATGGTGCGCTTTATGTGCGACTGCGCAAGCAAACGCAAAACGGAGGTCTTCTGCGATGACACCGTTTGGCAAGCGTTTGCGAGAGTTGCGTGACGAACGCAATGTTACCCAGAAAGAAATGGCAGCGGCTTTGCGCGTATCGCCAGCCTATCTCTCGGCACTGGAACACGGGCGGCGCGGCCAGCCGACATGGGATCTGCTGCAACGCATCATTACGTATTTCAACATCATCTGGGACGAAGCGGAAGAGTTGCAAAACCTCGCTTCGGTCTCGCATCCGCGTGTGGTGATCGATACGTCCGGTCTGTCTCCACAGGCAACGGAACTTGCCAATTTGCTGGCGCGCAATATCCGCATCATTGATCGCGAGACGATCAAGCATTTGAGCGATGAAATAGAAGCGGCGCGAAAACGCCGCCGTGGCTTGAAGCCTTTAGTCTGAAACCCGCATTCTAGAGCGCATTTCGATCTGATTTAATCAGATCGGCGCTCTAATCACTTGTTTTTAAGCACATCTTGGTCCGAAAACCGGTTCCCACTTTTCGGGATGTGCCCTAAAACAGCGCCTTCAGCTCATCGAGCTTGGAATTGACCAGCCAACCATAATAGTTTTCCTGCGGCATCAAAGCTGCCTGACCAGATGCTTTGCGCTGTGCATTTTCATTGGCCAGCGCACGGGCGCGGGCATCTGCACCACCGGTGTTATAAAGCGTTGCGGTCAGACCGGGGTTCTTGGAAATGTCGAAATCTGCAATCTGACGATAGGCGGTGATCGACTGCTTTAGCGTGGCCGCGATGTAGGGCAGCGTCAGATCGGGGTCCATGATGGTCTTATAGACCGTGTTGCCATTTTCGGCATCAAGCTTTGGTAGGCCGGAAACGCGATTGACTATATCCGACATTTGCAATGCAGTGAGCGGGTTCATCTGACCAAGACCGAAGGTCTGACCAGCATAAAACGGCTGGAAGAAAACGGCGCTGAACCGGTTGTTCGGATAGTTTTTGCCGCCGACGGATTTGCCACGGAATTGCTTGTTCCAGATATTCTCACGGCAAGCCCAGAGCGAATAGCTGTCCTTGAACTTGAGGCATTCGGAGAATTCAGGACGCTTTACGAACTGGCCAATGCTCTCGCCATTATAGCCGAAGCTCACACCCTGGTTCACATAGGACATAGCCTTGACATAGTAGGTCTGCAAACGATCATAGACGTCGACATTGTAAGTGTGCTCGCCAACGATAGCGCCGACAATATGGATCGGATCAATGCCATAAGCGGAAGCCGTCGATTTGATCTTTGAGCGTAACGATGCATCTTTTTTCAGAAGGTTATAAATCTTCTGATACTTCTTTTCATAAGTGGTGCTGAGTTCCTTGGTGCGCTTGGCAGAAGCACCGGGAATGGGCGGCTGTTCGGCATTGCGGTTGCCGGCTGGCACGGAAACGGCTGCAAATGCGCTCTGGCAGGAAAAAGCGACAGCGAGGCAGATGCCCGCAATACGGTTCAATCGACTGGTCATTGCGCGGAAACGGCCCCAAATATGGTAAACGACATGTAAAAGTTGCGGCAAAATAAAAAACCCCCTCGATGAAGTCGAGGGGATTTTTGTTTTTCAGGATTATGGGACTGAAGCGTGACTTTATGGTCACGTTTTAATTTACAGAATGAAACGCGAAAGATCCGTGTTTCGGGCAAGATCGCCGACAGTCTTGCGGACGTAATCGCCGTCAACCTTGAATTCCGAACCGGATTTGTCGGGTGCATTGTACGAAATATCGTCCAGCACCCGCTCCATTACCGTCTGCAAACGACGTGCGCCGATATTTTCCACTGTCGAATTGAGATCAACTGCAATATCCGCAAGAGCTTCAATCGCATCGTCGGTAATATCGAGCTTCACCTCTTCCGTCGCCATCAGTGCAATATATTGCTTGATCAGACTGACTTCGGTTTCAGTGAGAATCCGGCGGAAATCTTCACGCGTCAGGGCGCTGAGTTCTACGCGTATTGGCAGACGGCCCTGAAGTTCTGGCAGAAGGTCAGAAGGCTTGGAAACGTGGAAAGCGCCCGATGCGATAAACAGGATATGATCGGTTTTCACCGGGCCATATTTCGTTGCAACGGTGGTGCCTTCAACGAGTGGCAACAGATCGCGCTGTACGCCTTCGCGTGATACGCCTGCTCCCATACCGCCTTCGCGCGAAGCGATCTTGTCGATTTCGTCCAGGAAGACGATACCGTCATTTTCAGTCGAACGCAGGGCTTCCTGAATGAGCTGATCCTGATCGAGCAGCTTGTCGGACTCGTCATTGATCAGAATCTTGTAGGATTCTTTGACCGTGGTTTTGCGCGTTTTGGTGCGACCGCCCATGGCCTTGCCGAAAATATCGCCGATATTGATCATGCCAATATTGGCACCCGGCATGCCCGGAATTTCGAAATTCTGACCAGCACCGGTGTCGGCAACTTCGATTTCGATTTCCTTATCGTCGAGCTCGCCTTCACGCAGCTTCTTGCGGAAACTGTCGCGAGTGGCCGGACTTGCGGTCTTGCCAACCAGACCGTCAAGCACGCGCTCTTCGGCATTGATATGCGCTTTGGCCTTCACTTCCTCGCGCTTCTTTTCGCGCACGAGGCCGATTGCAGCTTCGACCAGATCGCGGATGATCTGCTCGACGTCGCGGCCAACATAGCCCACTTCAGTAAACTTGGTGGCTTCCACCTTGATGAACGGCGCACCGGCAAGCTTCGCCAGACGGCGGGAGATTTCCGTCTTACCAACGCCGGTCGGTCCGATCATCAGAATGTTTTTTGGCATAACTTCTTCGCGCATCTGGCCATCCAGCTGCTGACGGCGCCAGCGATTGCGCAAGGCGATAGCCACGGCGCGCTTGGCGTCGTTCTGACCGATGATGAAGCGGTCAAGCTCGGAGACGATTTCGCGGGGAGAAAAATTGCTCATGATTATAACCCGGTTTGCCACTGCTTGATGAACTCGAACGGATGCAGCAGCATGATCACGTTGAGCGTAAGATTGTCGCGAATAATGATAAGCGCCAGAATTTCGAAGAACAGCGCTATGGCGACGGTGATTTTTGTCGGTAGTTTTGCAGCAAGCAGAAAGCCGATCAGGGCGGCGATGGTATCGGAAACTGAATTCACGATGCTGTCGCCAAAATAGTCGACGGAGGACGTATTTGCGCGATAGCGCTCGATAATGAAGTTCGAGTTTTCGACCAGTTCCCAGACGGCTTCAACGCCAACTGCCATGGCAAGCCGCAGACCCAGCGGCGCTTTTGGCGCGATGATTGTCAGAAGCCAATAGAACAGAAAGCCATGGATGATGTGCGAAAGCGTATACCAGTCGGATATATGCTGCGAGTTTTCGGACATCAGCGAACCGGACCATAATTTTATGGTGCCGCATTCGCACATAGGAATTCGTCCATCGAGATAAAGCCAGAAGGCCTGTATCACGAGAATGGCAAGGACGATCAGAGCACCTAAGCCCCAACGCTGTGGTTTAGAGGCTTGCACGGTTTGCGTCATTCTGCGTTGAGACTTTCAACCAGAATGCTGTGATTGGTGTAGATACAGATGTCTGCGGCAATCCCCATCGCTTTGCGGGCGATTTCCTCGGCATCCAGATCTGTATCGACCAGAGCACGCGCTGCGGCGAGAGCATAATTGCCGCCCGAACCAATCGCCATAACGCCATGTTCTGGCTCAAGCACGTCGCCTGTTCCGGTTAGGGCCAGCGTAACTTTGCTGTCGGCAACTAACATCATGGCTTCGAGCTTGCGCAGATAACGGTCGGTGCGCCAGTCTTTTGCGAGCTCGACGGAGGCGCGCATCAGCTGGTCGGGATATTGTTCAAGCTTGGCTTCAAGGCGCTCAAGCAGCGTGAAGGCGTCGGCAGTGGCACCTGCAAATCCGGCAATGACATTGTTGCCCTTACCGATGCGGCGCACTTTGCGCGCATTGCCCTTCATGACGGTATTGCCGAGCGAGACCTGCCCGTCACCGGCGATAACGACCTTGTTACCCTTGCGAACGGTAACGATGGTCGTGCCGTAAATTGTCGTGGGATTGTGTTCGATCATGGATCACTCCTTTGGCGGCCGATACGTTTCCATCTGGCAAACGCATAAGCCCCTGATATGGGCGAAGCCCCATTTTGCTCGTTCAAGAGCTAACTGAATCGGGTTTCGTTGTGAATATTTAAGAACCGTCTGGCAAAATGCAAATAGGTTCACGCGCATTCCAAAAAGTGGGAACCGGTTTTTGGGTAAATTGCGCGTGAGGAAATAAGTGCATTCCAAAAAATGGGGTCCGTTTTTTGAAGAAAAAATGCCTGAATAAAAGTCAGATTATTGGGAGGTGTTCTAAAAGCATTGGCAAAAGCAGCCAGCTGTTCTAGAACGCGAAAAGATTTCAACTGAGGAAATGCAATGACGGCTGAAAGCGCCCGCAAAGCAAGTATCGAACGTTCAACAAAAGAAACAAGCATTGCTGTTTCTGTCGATCTGGACGGCAACGGCAAGTTTGACATTACAACCGGTGTCGGCTTCTTCGATCATATGCTGGAGCAGCTTTCCCGACATTCGCTCATCGACATGCGCGTGATGGCCAAGGGCGATCTGCATATCGACGATCATCACACAGTGGAAGATACCGGCATTGCGCTTGGTCAGGCTGTTGCAAAAGCGCTTGGCGAGCGTCGCGGCATCGTGCGTTATGCATCGATGGATCTTGCTATGGACGACACGCTGACGGGTGCTGCGGTCGATGTTTCTGGCCGGGCTTTTCTCGTATGGAACGTAAATTTCACGACGGCCAAGATCGGCACATTCGATACCGAACTGGTGCGTGAGTTCTTCCAGGCTTTTGCAATGAATGCAGGCATCACCCTGCATATCAATAATCATTATGGTGCCAACAATCACCATATTGCAGAGTCGATCTTCAAAGCCGTGGCCCGGGTTCTGCGCACAGCGCTCGAAACCGATCCGCGCCAGAAGGATGCAATTCCATCGACCAAGGGGTCGCTGAAGGGATAAGCTAATGGCGCAATTCGTGGTGCTGGAGAAAGAAGGCGCAAACAGCGCTGAAAACTCTGTCTTCGTGCGCGACGGATTCTACACATTGGCGCTGATCCTGCCGGTTGTCTGGCTGTTGTCGCAGCGGCTGTGGTTTGAAGCGATTGCCGCTCTTGGCGTAACGATCCTGCTGGGTGTGGCAGGTTCTGCATTGGGGATATCCAATGCAGTGCCGCTGATCACTTTGTTGTTTTCGCTGTTTGTGGCGCTGGAAGGCGCTAATTGGAAAATCGCGAAACTCAAACGTCAGGGCTATGTCGAAAAAGCGGTCATCGATGCTTCCGATCTGGAAGAAGCGGAAATCCGCTATTTCTACAGCTTTGAGGAAGCAGCCTCATCCGCAGAGTTGCCAACGCCCGAATGGGCTGAAAAAACTCCTCGTCCCACTTATTCCTCATTTGGCTCGACGATCGGATTTGTCGGTCATCGCGGAGAAAACTGAAAATGCGTGTTGCTATTATCGACTATGGTTCCGGCAATCTTCGCTCGGCCACCAAGGCCTTTGAGCGTGCCGCCCACGAGAGCGGTGTGAAAGCTGAAATCGAATTGACTGCGGATGCCGATCGCGTGGCAAGCGCTGACCGCATCGTTCTGCCGGGCGTTGGCGCTTATGCCGATTGCCGTCGCGGTCTTCATGCTGTGCCGGGCATGGTGGAAGCACTGGAAGATGTGGTTCTGAAAAAGGCCCATCCTTTCCTTGGCATCTGCGTGGGTATGCAGTTGATGTCAGAGCGCGGCCTTGAAAAAGAAGTGACCGAAGGTCTTGGCTGGATTGCTGGTGATGTGCGTGAAATGACGCCGTCCGACCCGACGCTCAAGATTCCGCAGATCGGCTGGAACAGGATTCACGTGAAACATTCGCATCCTGTCTTCGATGGAATCGCTACCGGCGAGAACGGCTTGCATGCCTATTTCGTGCATTCCTATATGTTCGATGCGAAGAACAAAGCGGACGTTCTGGCCGTCACTGAATATGGTGGCGATGTGACCGCAACTGTTGGTCGCGACAACATGATCGGCACGCAGTTCCATCCTGAAAAGAGCCAGCTGCTTGGCCTTTCGCTTATTGCCAATTTCCTGAAATGGAAGCCTTGAAGATATGATCCTTTTTCCCGCCATCGATTTGAAAGACGGTCAATGCGTGCGCCTGAAGCTTGGCGACATGGATCAGGCGACCGTTTACAATGAAGACCCCGCAGCGCAGGCCAAAGCTTTTGAGGATCAGGGCTTTGAATGGCTACATGTGGTCGATCTCAACGGTGCTTTTGCTGGCGAAAGCGTCAACGGCAAAGCTGTTGAAGCCATTTTGAAAGCGACCAAAAATCCGGTTCAGCTTGGCGGCGGTATCCGTACGCTTGCCCATATCGAGAGCTGGCTTTCCAAAGGTCTGCGCCGCGTCATTCTCGGCACCGTTGCCGTGCGTGATCCAGCACTGGTGATTGAAGCCTGTAAGGAATTTCCGGGACAGGTTGCGGTCGGCATTGATGCCAAGGGCGGCTATGTTGCCGTTGAAGGCTGGGCCGAGGCTTCTGAGCTTGGCGTGGTGGAACTCGCGAAAAAATTTGAAGGCGCGGGTGTTGCCGCCATCATCTATACCGACATTGACCGTGACGGTGTTCTGGCTGGTATCAACTGGGATTCCACACTTGGTCTTGCCGATAGCGTTTCCATTCCGGTGATCGCATCGGGCGGCCTCGCCTCGATGGATGATATCAAACGCCTCGCCGCTCCTGATGCACGCAAGCTTGAAGGTGCGATTTCCGGTCGCGCGCTTTATGACGGCCGCATTGATCCGGCAGAAGCACTGGCATTGTTGAGGGCTTCGGTATGACACTCAAAGCACGCGTCATTCCCTGCCTGGACGTTAAAGACGGACGTGTCGTTAAAGGCGTAAACTTTGTCGATCTGATTGATGCCGGTGATCCGGTGGAAGCAGCGCGCGCCTATGATGCCGCGGGCGCTGACGAATTGTGCTTCCTCGATATCACGGCGTCTTCGGACAATCGCGAGACAATTTTCGATGTCATCGCCCGTACAGCAGAACAATGTTTCATGCCGCTGACTGTTGGCGGTGGTGTGCGTCAGGTTTCTGACATTCGCAAGCTGTTGCTTGCTGGGGCCGACAAGGTTTCGATCAACACGGCTGCGGTGAAGAACCCGGAATTTGTTGCAGAAGCCGCTGACAAGTTTGGCGACCAGTGCATCGTTGTGGCCATCGACGCCAAGAAAGTTTCGGGCGCAGGCGAGAGCGACCGCTGGGAAATCTTTACCCATGGCGGACGCCAGACGACGGGCATTGATGCGGTGGAATTTGCGCAGAAGGTGGTGAGCCTCGGTGCCGGTGAAATTCTGCTGACCTCGATGGATCGTGACGGCACCAAGGCTGGTTACGATGTGGCCCTGACGCGGGCTGTTGCTGACAGCGTGCGCGTTCCGGTGATCGCATCGGGCGGCGTTGGCAATCTCGATCACATGGTTGATGGCATTCGCGAAGGTCACGCAACGGCAGTTCTCGCAGCATCCATCTTCCACTTCGGCACCTATACGATTGGCGAAGCCAAGCGCTATATGGCCGAGGCCGGCATTCCGATGCGGCTTGATCCGGTCCGTTGAGAATATAGCTTGTCGCGGAAAAGTGGGAACCGGTTTTCCGATAACGACATGCGCAAAAAGAGTTGAAGGAAGTTCGATGGCTGAGTTCACACTTTCCGATCTTGAACGCATCGTTGCGGAACGTGCGACTTCGACGGATGGATCGTCCTATACGGCTAGTCTCTTTGCCAAGGGTCAGACGCGGGCCGCCAAAAAGCTTGGTGAAGAAGCCGTCGAAGCGGTGATTGCGGCAGTCAGTGGCGACCGCGCTGAAGTGGTCACGGAAAGCGCTGATCTGCTCTATCACCTGCTGGTGGTTCTAAAAATTGCAGACGTGCCACTTGATGAGGTTCTTGCAGAGTTACAACGCCGCACGGCGCAGACTGGCCTTGAGGAAAAGGCCAATCGTCCGAAAGCATAAATGCAAACTAATCCAAAAACTGTGAGTTTAGAATTGGCGTTGAGGGAGAGCAGCGACAATATGTGGGAAAAAGTGGACCAGCTAACGCCGTCGCGTTACTCGCCTTACCGTTTTTTTTCGGCCGAGGAATGGGCAGGCTTTCGCGCCGACACTCCCCTCACCCTCACCTATGAAGAAGTCAAACGGCTGCGCTCGCTGGGCGATCCGATTGATCTGGATGAGGTGCGGCGCATTTATCTGTCGCTGTCCCGCCTGCTCTATGCGCATGTGGAAGCGAGCCAGCTTTTGTTCCGCCAGCGTCAGCAGTTCATCAATATGGAAGAGCGTTTCAAGACGCCTTTCATCATCGGCATTGCAGGCTCGGTTGCCGTCGGAAAATCCACGACTGCGCGTATTCTGAAAGAACTTCTCGCCCGATGGCCTTCCAGCCCGAAGGTCGATCTGGTGACGACGGACGGCTTCCTCTACCCCAACGCGGTTCTGCGTGATCAGAACATGATGGAACGCAAGGGCTTTCCGGAAAGCTATGATGTGGGCGCGGTCTTGCGTTTCCTGTCAGCGATCAAGGCAGGCATGAGCCATGTACAAGCGCCGCTCTATTCGCATTTGAGCTATGACGTGCTGCCCGGCGAATATCAGATTGTCGACAAGCCTGACATTCTGATCTTTGAAGGCATCAATGTTTTGCAAGTCCGCGATCTGCCGGAAGACGGTAAGATGGTGCCTTTCGTTTCCGACTTCTTCGACTTCTCGATCTATATCGATGCAGAGCCGGAGCTGATCCACAAATGGTATATTGATCGCTTCATGCGGCTGCGCGAGACGGCCTTCGTCAATCCGCAGTCGTTCTTCCATCGCTATTCGCAGCTTTCAGAAGATGCGGCGCGTTCCATCGGCGAAGGCCTTTGGAACAATATCAACATGAAGAACCTGCGTGAGAATATTCTTCCCACACGCCCCCGCGCCGATATTATCCTGCGCAAAGGCAGCGATCATTTGATCGAAGAAGTGGCACTCAGAAAGATATGAAAAAGGCCGGTTTAACCGGCCTTTTCTTTGTGTCTTTAGCCTTCCAGTGGCGGAATGCGCAGCACCTGGCCCGGATAGATTTTGTCCGGATGCGTCAGCATTGGCTTGTTGGCTTCAAAGATAATGTCGTTCTTTGCGCCTTTGCCTTTGCCATATTGGGCTTCGGCGATTTTCCAAAGATTGTCGCCCTTCTTGACCGTGTAGAAGACAGGTTCGGCGCCCGTTGTTCCGGCACCCTCGACTTTCAGCTCTGAAGCTTCAACCTTCGATACACCAAGCGAGTTGCCGACGGCGATAATCGCTTTTTCAAAAGCCGACTGATCTTTCACATTGCCGGTCAGAACGGCCTTGTCACCCTGCACGCTGACCTGCACGCCATCGGTGCCGAGATTATGCGAGTCGAGTTCCTTCTTCAGATCATCGGCTTTGGGTTCATTCTCGCCGAAACCAAGCTTGGTTCCAACTGACTTCACGAAATCGAAAATTCCCATGGGCAAATCTCCCTGTTGTTGCTACTCAGTCGTTGCATCAAACCCGTTATCGAAACCAGCGGGGCTCCCGGTCAGTCAATAGCCAGTAAGGTACAGCGCTCGTCAAATTGGTCAAGTGCCAATTGATCCCGAATTATCCAATGAGTACGGGCACTTAATTAGCACCTTAATAAGCTCTAACGACCAAGATTGGTCTTTGCCAGTTCGACGATTTCATCACCACGACCGCTGATGATGGCTTTGAGCATATAAAGGCTAAAGCCCTTCGCCTGCTCGGCCTTGATCTTGGGCGGCATCACCAGTTCCTGCTTAGCTGTCACAACATCGACCAGAACCGGACCATCATGGGCAAAAGCTTGTTTCAAGGCTTCCGGCAGATCAGCGGATTCCTCTACGCGAAAACCTTTTATGCCGATAGCTTCCGCCATGGCTGCAAAATTCGGGTTTTCGAGATCGGTCCCGGAGGTCAGATAGCCGCCCGCTTTCATTTCCATGGCCACGAAGCCAAGTGAGCCATTGTTATAAACAATGATCTTGGCGGGCAGATTGAGTTGTTTGAGCGACAGGAAATCGCCCATCATCATAGTGAAGCCTCCATCGCCCGAAAGCGAAACGACCTGTCGTTCCGGTGCCGCAGCTTTTGCGCCGATTGCCTGAAGCATGGCATTGGCCATGGAGCCGTGGCTGAAAGAACCGAGCAGACGGCGCTTGCCATTCATGGTGAGATAGCGTGCAGCCCAGACGGTTGGTGTGCCAACATCGGCGGTAAAGATCGCATTCTCGTCAGCAATCTCATCAATGAGACGCGTGAGATATTGCGGGTGGATTGGCTGGCCAGGTTTTGATGGTGCTGCCAGATCATCCAGTGCCTCGCGCGCTTTCGTGTAATGCGTCTTTGCAGCATCGAGGAACTTCGTGTTGCGACCGGATTTGAGTTTGGGCAGAAGGGCTGCGATTGTTTCCGACACATCGCACGTCACACCCAATGTAAGCGGCGCGCGGCGACCAAGCTGCGAGGGATCATTGTCGATCTGAATGATTTTGGCCTTTTCGGGATAGAAGTTGCGATAAGGGAAACTGGTGCCAAGCATCAGCAGCGTGTCGCAGTTGAGCATGGCGTGATAGCCGGATGAAAAGCCGATCAGGCCGGTCATGCCTACATCAAAGGGATTGTCCCATTCGACATGTTCCTTGCCGCGCAGCGCGTGAACGACAGGCGCTTCCAGCTGTTCGGCCAGAGACACGACAGCATCATGGGCGCCAGCGCAGCCGCTGCCTGCCAGAATGGTGATCTTCTCCGAACCGTTGAGAATATCTGCGAGTTTTGCAACATCCTGATCTGACGGAACCATGCGTGGAAGCGAGATTGGCGTCCAGGTCTGCTTTGCCCCTTCAGGTGCCTGCTTGAGCGCAACGTCACCCGGAATGACGATCACAGCCACGCCGCGCTTGCCGATGGCGGCACGCATGGCGCGGTTCAGCACTTCGGGCATTTGCGCAGGGTTGGAAACTAATTCAACAAAATGGCTGCATTCGCGGAACAGTTCCTGCGGATGGGTTTCCTGAAAATAGTCGAGACCGATTTCGGACGAAGGAATATGGGCTGCAATCGCCAGCACAGGTTCGCGGTTGCGATGGCAATCAAACAGACCGTTGATGAGGTGCAGATTGCCGGGACCACAGCTGCCAGCACAAACGGCCAGTTCGCCGGTAATGGCGGCTTCGGCACCCGCAGCGAATGCCGCGGTTTCCTCATGGCGGACATGCATCCAGTCGATCTTGCCAAGTCGTCTGAGGCTGTCATTCAGTCCGTTGAGGCTATCGCCCGTAACACCCCAAATACGCTTAACACCTGCTTCGGCTAAAGTTTGAGCCAGAAGATCCGCAACAGTCATGCCCATGATTTTGCCCTTTCACAATCTTGAAGATCAAGTTAGGGCGCGGGGCTGATGTGGGAAGCCGTCAAACGGCATCAATTGATGCCGTTTGAATGGGAAAAGTTATTTTGTGCAACTCTCGATGAAACGCGCAAGATAGGCATCAAATTCCGCTGGCGTTTCGCGGAATGGCGCATGTCCCGCATTGTCGATAACGTGGGTTTTGCCTTCCCAAAGATTACCGAATTTTACCCTGGAGACGAAGTCGAGTTCGACGAAAGGTTCGTCGCGTCCATTGACGACTGCAATGGGAAGCTTCGCTTGAGCGACGATGTCGCGCTGGTTGCCGCCGGTGCCAGAACCAAATTTTTCAAACATGATGCGGCGGGCGCGACCGTCGGTACGGGCAACAATATCGAGAAGCGATGCCTCGAATGGTTCGCCACAGGTACTGCGTGCGTAAGAATCCACATCGCGTTCAGAGAATACTTCCTGTCCGGCAAGCGCCATGTCGGGTCCACTCTTAAACCCCTGCCCCACTTCTTCACGCGCCACGGGCGGCGTTCCGGTAATCATCAGGCCACGCATTTCTGGGTAGCGCTCAATCATCTCGATACCGATATGTCCACCGAGCGACCAGCCGAAAACGACAGCATCGGCAATACCGAGCTTCTGCATGACTTCCGTCATCGCATCCGCATAGCCTTCCATCGAATAGCTGCGATCGGGATCA
Source organism: Ochrobactrum sp. EDr1-4 (assembly GCF_049199085.1). Classification (NCBI taxonomy): domain Bacteria; kingdom Pseudomonadati; phylum Pseudomonadota; class Alphaproteobacteria; order Hyphomicrobiales; family Brucellaceae; genus Ochrobactrum; species Ochrobactrum sp. EDr1-4. The sequence continues at coordinate 1,104,825 of NZ_JBLZOF010000001.1, read as the reverse complement.
ATCGCATCGGAAGATTTACCATGGCCCGGAAGATCAGGCGCTATCACGCGCCATTTTTTGCCAATTGCACCTTCGAGCTGTGGTGCGAAAATTGCGCCCGAACTTGAATTGCCATGGATCATCAGGAGGGGCGCGCCTTGGCCCTCGCTTTCACGCACGGCAATGCGGCCATGGCTGGTTTCAAGCTCGTGATAATTGATCGTCATGTTGTCTGTTCCCAAAGTCTGAATGGTCTATTTTTTTACGCGCATCTGTGTCCGAAAACCGGTTCCCACTTTTCGGGATGCGCTTAATCGTAAGAAACCTTGCCGCGGCCTTTTTTAATGTCAGCGCGTCCGGATTTAGCCTTGAGGCGGCGTTCAACGGAGCCTTTTGTCGGCTTGGTCTTTCTGCGTGGCGGCGGCGGTGGAACTGCCGCTTCTTGTATCAAAGCAATCATCCGCTCGCGCGCATCTTCGCGGTTGCGCTCCTGCGTGCGAAAACGATTGGCTTCGATCAGCACATCGCCATCCTTGGTGCCGCGCTGACCGGCAAGTTTGAAGAGACGGGAAAGCACATCCTCCGGCAGACCGGACTGGCTCGCATGAAAACGCAGCTGCACGGCGGTCGAAACCTTGTTGACGTTCTGACCACCGGGACCGGATGAGCGGATAAAGCTCTCCTCAAGATGATCCTCGTGGATCGTCAAGCGGTTTGTGATGCGGATGGTGGTGCGGCTTTCTTCCATGAGGACGAGTGATACACCGCTTTCGAACGCATGTCTCCCAAAAGTGGGAACCGGTTTTGGGATAAAGACATGCGCAAAAACAAATGGATAGAGCGAGCGAGGTGGATACGATCAAGCGCGACACGCTCTACCCATTGCAAAAAAGAAAAACCCGGCCTTTCGACCGGGCTTCCCCTCCTCCTCAGGATTTCATTTTCTCTTACTCAGCTGCAATCTGCGTTGCTGGCGCTGCATCGCGCACATCATGGTCGACATGGCTTTCGAATTTCTCGAAATTGGTCACGAACATATCAACCAGCTTTTGCGCCTGTGCGTCGTAAGCAGCCTTGTCAGCCCATGTCGAACGCGGATCGAGAATGGCGGTATCCACACCCGGCACTGCAACCGGAACGGCAAAGCCGAAATTCGAATCAGTACGGAATTCCGCATCATTGAGCGAACCATCAAGCGCTGCCGCGAGAAGTGCGCGGGTGGCCTTAATCGGCATACGCTTGCCGGTGCCATAGGCGCCGCCGGTCCAACCGGTGTTGACCAGCCAGCAATCGACCTTGTGTTCGGCGATCAGCTTACGCAGCAAATTTCCGTATTCCGATGGATGGCGCGGCATGAATGGCGCACCAAAGCAGGTAGAGAATGTCGCTTCCGGCTCGGTCACGCCTTTTTCGGTGCCAGCAACCTTGGCGGTGTAGCCAGACAGGAAGTGATACATGGCTTGCGCAGGCGTAAGCTTGGCGATCGGAGGCATGACGCCGAAGGCATCAGCGGTGAGCATGATGATGTTCTTTGGCTGGTTGCCTTTGCCCGATGCAGATGCATTGGGGATGAAGTCCAGTGGATAAGCGCAGCGGGTGTTTTCGGTGAGCGAGACGTCATCGAAATCCGGCTGGCGGTTTGCATCCAGCACGACATTTTCCAGCACAGTGCCGAAGCGCTGCGTGGTCGCGTAGATTTCCGGCTCTGCTTCCGCAGAAAGGCGGATGGTCTTGGCATAGCAGCCGCCTTCGAAATTGAAGACGCCATGTTCGCCCCAGCCATGCTCATCATCGCCGATCAGCGTGCGGGTCGGGTCAGCCGAAAGCGTGGTCTTGCCGGTGCCGGACAGACCGAAGAAGACAGCCGTGTCGCCATTCGGGCCTTCATTGGCCGAACAATGCATCGGCATGACGCTCTTGGCAGGCAGCAGGTAATTGAGCGCGGTGAAGACCGATTTTTTCATTTCACCAGCATAGGACGTGCCGCCGATCAACACGATCTTGCGGGTGAGATCAACCGCGATCACCGTTTCGGTTCGCACGCCATAGCGTGCAGGATCGGCCTTGAAGGAAGGCAGATCGATAATGGTCATTTCAGGCAGGTAAGAAGCAAGCGCTGCTTCTTCCGGGCGGATCAGCAGGTTGCGGATGAACAGCGAATGCCATGCATATTCAGTCACAACACGTGCATTGATCTTGTTGTCTTCGTCAGCACCGCCGATCAGATCCTGTACGAAAAGCTCTTTGCCCTTCGCATGGTCAATGAAATCGGCATAGAGAAGCTCGAAAGCTTCCGGCGTCATTGGTTTGTTGTTGTCCCACCAGACCTGATCTTCGGTGTTTGCATCGCGAACCACGAACTTGTCTTTTGGTGAGCGACCAGTGTGTTGGCCCGTTCTAGCAACAAGGGCTCCTTGTGCCGAAAGCTCTGCTTCACCGCGACGGATGGTCTCTTCATAAAGCCGGGCCGGTCCAAAATTATAAAAGACTGCGGACAGTTCCTTCAATCCTGAAGTGGAAATGGAAGCGGCAGTATTATGGATGCCGATCTCTTTCATGGTCTCTCCGCCATATGGTTCAAAATTTGGTTGGCCCCGGTCTTTTTTAAACGGGATGGCAGTCAGAAACAGATTAATTAAATTAAATCAAATATTTAATCGATTTAAAAATATTGAATTTTTTTTAAATCGTTTAATTTAGATGTTATGTTGGCTATCCACAGTCTGGAACTGTTCTCGACTGTGTTAACCACTCCGCTAACCATCGCGAAAAAAGCCTATCAGCGGTCTTGCCGGGAAGTTAAGCCGTTGCCACATTTTGTACCTAATTTGTACTGCACAAGCGGCAGGACTGTAATAAGATCAACGCGCTTACCGGCGTTTGGTGATTTGCACCGCTGCTGTAACGGGGCGGTTAACAAAGGAGAAGGTTCGCATGAAGGAAGCTTCGGCAACGCAGACAATTGCGCTGGTCGACGATGACCGCAATATTCTGACCTCCGTTTCCATTGCTCTGGAGTCGGAAGGCTATCGCGTCGAGACCTATACCGATGGGGCTTCTGCTTTGGACGGCCTGATGACCCGCCCACCGAACCTCGCGATCTTCGATATTAAGATGCCGCGTATGGATGGGATGGAACTGCTGCGCCGTCTGCGCCAGAAGTCCGATCTTCCGGTCATCTTCCTGACGTCCAAGGACGATGAGATCGACGAACTCTTTGGCCTCAAGATGGGCGCGGACGATTTCATCACCAAGCCGTTCTCGCAGCGTCTTCTGGTCGAGCGTGTAAAGGCTGTTCTGCGCCGCGTCGCAGCGCGTGACGGCACCGCGAAGCCAACCGGACAGCAGGCAAAGTCGCTTGAGCGCGGTCAGCTTGTCATGGATCAGGAACGCCACACCTGCACATGGAAGGGTGAGCCAGTAACGCTGACCGTTACTGAATTCCTCATCCTGCATTCGCTTGCCCAACGTCCCGGTGTTGTGAAAAGCCGTGATGCGCTGATGGATGCGGCTTATGATGAACAGGTCTATGTTGACGACCGCACCATCGACAGCCACATCAAGCGTCTTCGCAAGAAGTTCAAGTCGACGGATGATGATTTCGAAATGATCGAAACGCTTTACGGCGTCGGTTATCGTTTCCGCGAAGCGTGATATAGAGATTAAATCGCCAGACATTTTCAGTCTGGCGATTGTTTAAGAAGGCAAGATTGCAGCGACATGGTCGCCGAGACACGCAAAGATAGCGCAATGACGATGAGAGAACGCAGGGCACGGCGGCAACGCTCGCTGTTTCTGCGTCGTCTTTTTGCGCCTTTCAGCCGGTTTCTGGGTCAGTTCCTGTTTTCCAGCCTGACGCGCCGCATTCTGTTTCTGAATATCGCGGCGCTTGGCGTTCTTGTTTCCGGCATTCTTTATATGAACCAGTTCCGTGAGGGGCTGATCGATGCCAAGATTGAAAGCTTGCTCACGCAGGGCAAAATCATTGCCGCTGCAATTTCGGCATCAGCGACGGTCGATACCAATTCTCTGATGATTGATCCTGAAAAGCTGTTGGAGCTTCAGGCAGGGCAAAGCATTACCCCCTCGCCCGATTCTCCGGACAATTGGGAATTTCCGATTAATCCGGAAAAAGTTTCACCCCTGCTGCGTCAGTTGATTTCGCCAACCAGTACGCGCGCTCGTATTTACGATCATTACGCCAATCTGCTGCTGGATTCCCGTTCGCTTTATGCACCGGCATTTGCTTCTGGCGGTCCGGTGTTCCGTTATGATCTGCCCGCAATTGAAGAAGACGCACCGAGCACATGGGAACGCTTTACCATGTGGTTCTCACGTCTGTTTTATGGTGGTGGTCTTCCACTATATCAGGAACAGCCGGGTGGTAATGGTCTAGCCTATCAGGAAATCGTTCGCGCATTGAGTGGCTCGCCGCAAACAGCGCAGCGCCGCAATCAGCAGGGCGAACTGGTGGTTTCGGTTGCCGTGCCAATTCAGCAATCGCGTGCGATTTTGGGTGTGCTTCTGCTTTCAACTGAAGGCGACGACATCGACAAGATCGTTCAGGGCGAACGTATGGCGGTTTTCCGCGTGTTCGGCGTTGTTGCGGCGGTGATGGTGATCTTATCGCTGTTTTTGGCTTCGACCATTGCAAGCCCGTTGCGAAAACTCGCTGCCGCAGCGGACCGTGTGCGCCTTGGCGTAAAAAGCCGCGAAGAAATTCCGGATTTTTCCGAGCGTCAGGATGAAGTAGGACATTTGTCAACGTCTATCCGCGCGATGACTGACGCGCTTTATACGCGTATTGAGGCGATTGAGAGCTTCGCTGCCGATGTGAGCCATGAGTTGAAAAACCCGCTCACCTCGTTGCGCAGTGCTGTTGAAACGCTGCCGCTTGCGAAAAATGAGAATTCTCGCAATCGCTTGCTTGATGTCATTCAGCATGATGTGCGGCGTCTTGATCGTCTGATCACTGATATTTCGGATGCATCGCGCCTTGATGCAGAATTGGCACGCGAACATTCTGACCGTGTGGATATGAAGACGCTGCTCAATAATCTGGTTCTTGCAGCACGCGAAGTCCGTCGCAACAAGGTTGGCACCGAGATTGTTTTCAATACGGGCAAGTTGCCGTCCGGCAAGAAGGGCTTCTTCGTTGCGGGACATGATCTTCGTCTCGGTCAGGTTATTAGCAATCTGATCGAAAATGCGCGGTCTTTTGTTCCAGAGGATACTGGCCGCATCGTGGTGACGCTGAGCGGTGAAGGCAGTCGCTTGCGCGTTCTCGTTGAAGATAACGGCCCCGGCATTCCAATTGAGAATATCGAACGTATTTTCGAGCGTTTTTATACGGATCGTCCGGCCTCCGAAGCGTTCGGACAAAATTCTGGCCTTGGTCTTTCAATCAGCCGCCAGATTATTGAAGCGCATAATGGCACGTTGAGTGCTGAAAACATCATCGATGCCAATGATCCGGATCATATGCTGGGCGCACGCTTCACCGTTGATCTGCCAGCCATCGCGTGACCTGACATGACGCCGGAAGAACAGAAAAGTGGTCTTCACGCAACGACGGTGCAAATACGCGGTCGTGGTGTTATGCTGATGGGAAAATCGGGCGCGGGCAAAACAGAGACCGCACTGACACTGATTGAGCGAGCTATCGCGCGTGGTGAAGCGGCTTCACTTGTCTCTGACGATCGCACTTTGCTGCATGTGGAAGGTGGCAAGCTGATAGCCAGCGTTCCCGATTCTCTCGCCGGCGGCGTTGAAATTCGTGGCGCGGGTCTTTTCACTGTTGCTTATGTGAAACAGGCGCCACTTGATCTTGTTGTCATTCTGGTCAGCCGCGAAGAGGCTGAACGCTATCCAAGCAGCGAGAACTGGCAGTTTGAAGGTATCGAAATTCCGCGTCTGCTGTTGCCTGCACTCTCGTCAAACGGCGATTCTAACGCGCTTTCGCGTGCTATCGAGGCAAGTCTCTTTTACAAACCCTGGCCATAAGCGCTTCGCTGAAAGAAATGCCCAACGCTGCGGCATTTTGCTTTTTTCAAGGCAAATGTGAAATTTTTCACTTGCTATCAAGATTTGCAATGCCAAGATGCACAACTCGTCGGCTGAGTTCCGGCGATTTTTGTGTCATCTGCGCCTTTGAAGGGGTGAAGCGGCGGGCACGCGACAGGAGCTTTTAAAGTATGATCGGACTCGTGCTTGTTACGCACGGAAGGCTGGCCGAAGAGTTTCTCCATGCTGTCGTGCATGTGGTTGGCCCGCAAGACAATTTCGAGACCGTTTGTATCGGTGCCGAAGATGACATGGAACAGCGCCGCCGCGATATCGTGGATGCGGTGGACCGCGCCGATAGTGGCAGAGGTGTTATCGTTCTGACCGATATGTTTGGTGGAACTCCGTCCAATCTCGCAATTTCGGTGATGGAAGAAGGCAAGATCGAGGTGATCGCAGGCGTGAACCTGCCGATGTTGATCAAGCTCTCCAGCGTTCGCATTGGCGGCGACATCAAGACAGCGTTGCGCGAAGCGCAGGATGCAGGACGCAAATATATCAATGTTGCAAGCCAGGTCCTGACAGGAAAGTAATTCATGCATCCCACAGTGGTTGTTACTGGCGAATATGATGCCGACAGCTCTCTCCTGCGCTCCTTCGAGATCGTCAATAAGCGTGGTCTGCATGCGCGTGCATCGGCCAAGTTTGTCCAACTTGTGGACAGCTTTGATGCCCATGTCCGCGTCAGCAAGGACGGCATGACGGTGGGCGGAACGTCGATCATGGGCTTGATGATGTTGGCGGCCTCACCGGGCTGCTGCATCGAAGTGCGCGCATCGGGTGAACAAGCCGATGCGGTGCTTGATGGGCTTCAGGCGCTTATTGCTGATAAGTTTGGCGAAGAAGCCTGATATTAAAAAATATCGCTAAGTTGATATGCACACATAAAGAACTCTTTATGTGATGTTGTGCTGACGCGAGTGATCTGCTAATCAAATGGCCAGTCGAAGCCCCTCCTCCGATATTTTTTATTTCGGGGCTTCAAAATCAATTTGATTGGAGCAGATGATGACCGCAAGTCAGGATTTCGTCGTCAAGGATCTTAGCCTCGCCGATTGGGGCCGCAAAGAACTCGATATTGCTGAAACCGAAATGCCGGGCCTGATGGCCGCGCGCGAAGAGTTCGGCAAATCGCAGCCGCTCAAGGGCGCACGCATTTCCGGTTCCTTGCATATGACAATCCAGACTGCCGTGCTGATCGAAACCTTGAAGGTTCTTGGTGCAGATGTGCGTTGGGCGTCCTGCAATATTTTCTCGACGCAGGATCACGCAGCAGCTGCAATCGCTGCAACTGGCACGCCAGTTTTCGCCATTAAGGGCGAAACCCTTGAGGAATACTGGACTTACACCGATCAGATTTTCCAGTGGTCGGATGGTGAGCCATCCAACATGATCCTCGATGATGGTGGCGATGCCACCATGTATATCCTGATCGGTGCGCGCGCTGAGGCTGGTGAAGACGTTCTTTCCAAGCCTGAAAGCGAAGAAGAAGAAGTTCTGTTTGCACAGATCAAGAAGCGCATGGCCGAAACACCTGGCTTCTTCACGCGTCAGCGCGATGCGATCAAGGGTGTGACCGAAGAAACCACCACAGGCGTCAACCGTCTGTACCAGTTGCAGAAGAAGGGCCTCCTGCCCTTCCCGGCAATCAACGTCAATGACAGCGTCACCAAGTCGAAATTCGACAACAAGTATGGTTGTAAGGAATCGCTGGTCGACGGCATCCGTCGCGGCACAGACGTGATGATGGCTGGCAAGGTTGCTGTCGTTTGCGGCTACGGTGACGTCGGTAAAGGCTCGGCTGCATCGCTCGCTGGTGCTGGTGCCCGCGTGAAGGTTACGGAAGTTGATCCGATCTGCGCGCTTCAGGCTGCAATGGATGGCTTTGAAGTCGTAACCCTGGATGATGCGGCTTCGACTGCTGATATCGTGATTTCGACAACCGGCAACAAAGACGTCATCACGCTTGATCATATGCGCAAGCTGAAAGATATGGCGATTGTTGGCAATATCGGTCACTTCGACAATGAAATTCAGGTTGCTGGACTGCGTAACCTGAAATGGACCAATGTGAAGCCACAGGTTGATCTGGTTGAATTCCCGGATGGCAAGCGCATCATCCTTCTGTCGGAAGGTCGCCTGCTCAATCTCGGCAATGCAACGGGTCATCCAAGTTTCGTGATGTCGGCTTCGTTTACCAATCAGGTTCTGGGTCAGATCGAGCTCTTCACGCGTACTGATGCGTATAAGAACGAAGTCTATGTTCTGCCAAAACACCTTGATGAAAAGGTTGCCCGTCTGCATCTCGACAAGCTCGGCGCGAAATTGACCGTGCTTTCGGACGAACAGGCCGCTTATATTGGCGTAACACCACAGGGTCCGTTCAAGTCAGAACACTACAGGTATTAATTATCTGTTAACCATACTGCTACATCTTGTAGGCCGGACAGTTTAACACTGCCCGGCCTTTATTTTTGCGCGTAACATGCTTCACGCGGAATCCCCGGAAGGGTATTGTGAAGACGAATCAATGTGTTTTGACGGGTGTTTGCGTTCAGCGTTTTTTGCCAATTGGGGTGAAAGACGGATGGCGTATTCAACCGCGAAACATGTCTGGCTCTTTGCATTTGGCGATGTGAGAGAGGCAGAATGGCGTTTTTTGAAATACGGCTGCACCTTTTTAAGGATCGGCAGTCGGGCGGCGGAGACACGGAACATATGCCAGAAGTTGGCTCAACGGGGAGTTTGCAGACACAATCTGCAATCAGCGCAGGCAGGCACCTGAAAGCAACGCTTTCGCTTGGCTTTCGTCCTTTGAAATGGGTTGTTCTCAAGGCTTCAGTCTCTTTTGCCGCATTGGTTGCGGCTGTTCCAGCTTTTGCACAAGGCGCTGAAAACGCAACGCGTATTGCTCTGCCGTTTGGTGGCAGCGTGGGTGCTTTTGAAGTCATCCAGTTTTCGATTTTTCTGGGCGCTTTGGGTGCAGCCCTTCTCTCGGCTGGCTGGCTTATCCGCGATCGCTCGAAAACCGCACAGGAAAACAATGAGCTGCGGTCGCGCCTATCAGATATGAATCTGGCAGCACAGCGCAGTGAAGCACTGCTTAATCTCAAAGACCAGCGCGCCATTGTCTGGGACGCAAATGGCGCGCGCGCTGATGTTGTCGGCCAACTGCCATTTGATAGTGGCGCGCCGCAGGATCGTTCACACTTCCTCGCTTTTGGCCGCTGGTTGCGCCCGCAATCCGTGACCGAGCTTGAGCGTGCGGTTTCCTCCTTGCGCGAACAGGCCCATGCATTCGATCTGACGGTCGAAACCAGCAATGGAACCCTGCTTGACGTCTATGGCCGCACATCGGGAAGTTTTGCGATTGTGCGTTTCTTGGGGCTTCAGGGCGTGCAGGCAGAGCGCGCAGCGCTTCAGGCACAGAACCGCGAATTGTCTGAAAAGCTCGCACTTCTTCGCCACCTGCTTGATCGTCTTGAGCAGCCGGTCTGGCTACGCGGCGCAGATGGTCGTATGGAATGGGTCAATGCCGCCTATGCGCGTGCTGTGGATGCAGTGGACGGCACACAGGCCACATCTGAGCGTCGTGAACTCTTCGGTGCGCAGGCGCGCCAGCGCTTGGAACGTGATCGGTTTGCCGAGCCTGATCTCTATGAAAAACTTCCCGCCGTCATACGTGGCGACCGCCGCGTGTTCGATGTGACAGATGTGAGTGCAGAGGCGGGTTCTGCTGGGCTTGGCTTTGATCTGAGCGAAGTTGAACAGATACGCGAAGAACTGAGCCGCACCCTGAAAAGCCATGCCGAGACGCTCGATCAGCTTTCAACCGCTGTGGCGATTTTCGATCCCGACATGAAGCTGCAATTCTTCAATCAGGCTTTTGTTTCGCTCTGGTCGCTCGACACAGCTTGGCTTGAAACGCATCCAAGCAACACACTGCTGTTTGATCGTCTGCGCTCGGAAGGCAAGCTTCCAGAGCAGCCGGAATGGCGCAAATGGAAGGATTCGCTTCTCGCCGCCTATCGCGCTGTCGAGCCGGAAGAGCATATGTGGCATCTGCCGGATACCCGTATCCTGCGCGTCGTTGCCAATCCGCATCCGCAGGGCGGCGTGACGTGGTTCTTCGAGAACATGACCGAGAAATTCGAGCTTGAAGGCCGTTACAACACGCTGATTAAGGTACAGGGAGAAACGCTCGACCACCTCGGTGAAGCGGTCGCTGTGTTCGGTTCTGACGGTCGTTTGCGTTTGTCCAATCCGTCTTTTGCTGACCTCTGGTCGCTGCCTGCAGCCATTACCGTTGAAGGCACGCATATCTCAACCATTTCCAAGCTTTGCGGTCAGCGCGGCGGAAACGGTCTTTGGGATGACTTTGTTTCCTCTGTCACTGGCTTCCTTGATGAGCGCAACGGCCGTATGGGACAGGTGGAACTGGATGATGGCATCATCCTTTCCTATGCCGTGGTGCCGCTGCCAAAGGGCCAAACGATGCTGACCTTCATCGATGTCAGCGATACGGTGCGCGTTGAACGGGCGCTTAAGGAAAAGAATGAAGCGCTGTCGCTTGCCGATCAGATCAAGAACGACTTTGTGCAGCACGTTTCCTACGAGTTGCGCTCGCCGTTGACCAATATCATCGGCTTTACCGAATTGCTGCAAACGCCTGCCTTCGGTTCGCTGAATGAACGTCAGCTCGAATATCTCGATCATATTGGCACGTCATCTGCCGTGCTTCTGACTATCGTCAACGATATTCTCGATCTTGCAACAGTCGATGCTGGTATCATGCAGCTCGATATTGACGATGTTGCTGTGATGGACGAGATTTCGGCCGCGGCAAAGCGCGTGAGTGAGCGCCTGCAAGAGCATGATATTGCGCTCAATATCGAAATCGCTGACGATGTGGAGTTGTTCAGAGCCGATGCCAATCGCGTGCGTCAGGTGCTGTTCAATCTTCTATCCAACGCTTCCAATTACGCGCCGGAAGGCTCGACTGTTTCGCTGCAAGTTGTGCGCGATGGCACGGATATCCTGTTTGCTGTGCATGATGACGGTCCGGGGATGCCGGGCGATGTGCTTGATACGGTGTTCAAGCGTTTCCAGGCCTATCAGAACGGCGGGCGCAGACGCGGCGTGGGGCTTGGCCTTTCCATCGTGAAGAGCTTTGTCGAATTGCATGGCGGGCGTGTGGAAATTGAAACTGGAGCTGATATTGGTACGACAGTAATTTGTCGCTTCCCATCTGAAGCGCGCAGCTTCCGTGTTGCCGCCGAATAAGGTAAATGGGGCTTTATGAGCACCCCAATCAGTAGCCCGATAACCCATCTTGAATTGTTCCTGCCCGATGAGGCCGCGACCAAACGCTTTGGCGAGGATTTCGCTTTGGCACTGGTCAAAGGCGATCTCGTCACTTTATCGGGCGATCTCGGCGCAGGTAAATCTTCACTTGCACGCGCTGTCATTCGCGCGATTGCCGATGATGAGGGGCTTGAGGTGCCAAGCCCGACATTCACGCTGGTGCAAAGCTATGAGGTGCTGCGCTTGCCCGTCGCTCACGCTGATCTTTACCGGATTTCGCATGGCGAAGAGCTGGATGAACTGGGGCTGGTCGAGTTTCTCGAAGATGGTGTTGTGCTGTCCGAATGGCCGGAGCAGGCGGAAGGTTTTCTGCCAGAGCCAAGCTTTGCCGTCACCTTGACCCACGAAGGGGCGGGACGGCGCATCGCAATTAGCGGGACAGACGCTGCGATTGCTCGTCTTCAACGCACGCTGAAAATCCGCAGTTTCTTAGACAACAACGACCGGGCAGGAGCCACGCGCCGCTATTTGCAGGGCGATGCTTCACCGCGTAAATATGAGATTATCGACAGCGCGCATGGCATAGAAGTGCTGATGAATGCGCCCGCGATGCCCTACGATCCGCCCTTGCGCAATGGCAAGTCCTATCGTCAGCTTGCGCATATTGCAGAGAATATTCAGGCTTTCGTGGCCATTGATGATCTGCTTGCGAAAAATGGCCTGCGCGTGCCGCAAATGCGCGCTGTTGATATTGATGCAGGACTGCTGATCCTCGAAAATCTTGGGCTCGAGGGCATCAGGGCTTCATCGGGTGAGCCTGTGGCTGAACGCTATGAAGCGGCTGGACGGTTTCTTGCGCATCTTCATGGGGTTCAGTGGCCGGATCATGCGCCGGTTGCAGGCTATCCAGATCACATCGTTGCATCTTTTGATCGTGATGCGATGGTCATGGAAGTGAGCCTTGTCGGGCAATGGTATGCGCCACGCATGATGGGCCGCAAGCTGAGTGATGCAGAAGCGCAAGCTTATGAAGCGGCATGGGACAAAGTTCTCGACGCTATTGCCGATTGCGAGAAAAGCCTGCTGCTGCGCGATTACCATTCGCCAAACCTGTTCTGGTTTGAGGATGCGCAAGGCGCAAATAAGATTGGCACAATCGACTTTCAGGACGCGATGATCGGCCCTGCTGCCTATGATGTCGCGTCGCTGGCACTCGATGCTCGCGTGACGATTACGCCGGAGCTCGAAAAGGCAGTGGTGGATGCCTATTGCGATGAACGCCGCAAGCTTGGCCATGTGTTTGATGAAGCGGCTTTCCGCATGGCCTATGCCGCCATGGGTGCGCAGCGCAACGCCAAGCTGCTGGGTCTTTTCGTGCGGCTTGATGAACGTGATGGAAAGCCGCATTATCTCGCGCATCTGCCGCGTATTCACGACTATCTCAGCCGCGTATTAAAGCATCCGGTCATGGCGCCGGTCGCCCGCTGGTTTGATGATCTCGCATTGCTGGAGAAACAATGACACGTCCTGATACAGCGATCATGCTTGCAGCAGGTCTTGGCAAGCGTATGCGCCCGATCACCGAAACCATGCCCAAGCCACTGGTTAAGGTTTCCGGCAAGCCGCTGATCGATTGGGGTTTGGATGCGCTGGCGGGTGCAGGCGTTGAGAATACAATCGTCAATGTTCATTATTTAGCCGACCAACTGATCGATTATCTCGGTAATCGTACAGCGCCGAAAATCACGATCTCCGACGAGCGCGCTCTTCTGCTTGATTCCGCTGGCGGTATCGTCAACGTGCTGCCCCAGCTTCAGAACAAGCCGTTCTACGTACTCAATGCCGATACATTCTGGGTTGGTGATGAAGCGCAGCCGAATATTTCGGCGCTGGCGCATGTCTGGGACGATGCCCGCATGGATATTCTTCTCATGACGGCCCGGCTCGATCAGGCAACGGGTTTTGAAGGCAAGGGCGATTTCGTCGCGGATGAAGAGGGCCGCTTGCGCCGTCTGCGTGATGTCGCGGGCGACCCGGTCATCTATGCCGGTGCAGCAGTCATTCATCCGCGTATTTTTGCCAAAGCCGAGCCGGGTGTTTCATCGCTCAATCGCTATTTTGATGAAGCCATTGCAGCCGGACGTCTTTATGGTATGCCCATGACCGGGCATTGGCTTACGGTCGGAACACCGGAAGCAATTGGCGAGGCGGAGGCTGTGCTTTCCGCAATTGCGTAAGGAGAGCATGGCGGAATGACCATTACGAGGCCGAAGCTTTTTTCCATTCCATCCGGCACAGCTTTTCTACCGGCCTTTGCCAAGGCGCTTCTGGAAGGCCGCCTGATTGAAGGCTTTCCGGGTAACGCATCTGATCCACTGGCATTAGCGAACGCGACCATCTATGTGCCGACGCGTCGTGCAGCGCGTGCGCTTCGTTCCATTCTGGTCGATATGAATCCGGCTAAATCTGCAATCCTTCCGACCATTCGCCCGCTGGGCGATGTGGACGAGGACGCAGCTTTTTTCAACGCAGCCACAAGCGGCGTATTCGATCTTAATCCGCCAATTGGCAAGGCTGAACGGCTGTTGCTGCTGGCGCGGCTCATTCGTCCATGGCGTGAATCGCTGCCTGCGCATGTGCGGGCGCTGTTTGGCGTCGATGATGTTTCAGTTCCCGCAACGACCTCTGACGCGATTTGGCTTGCGCGTGATCTGGCTGGCCTGATGGATCAGGTCGAAACCGACAATGCCAAATGGAGTGAGCTTGCCAGCATTGCGCCCGATGATCTTGCCGACTGGTGGCAGGTCACGCTCGGCTTTCTCGATATTGTCACGAAACTCTGGCCGGAAATTCTGGAAGAACGCAAGCTCTCCAATCCCGCAGCGCACCGCAACGAATTGATCTGGGGTGAGGTGCGGCGACTGCGCGATCATCCGCCGCAAGGTCCTGTGATTGCGGCTGGTTCCACAGGCTCAATCCCCGCGACTGCCGAGCTTGTTTCAGTCATCGCCCGACTGCCGCAAGGTGCTGTGGTTCTGCCCGGACTGGATCGTGATCTTGATGAAGGCGCGTGGAACCTGCTGGGGGCTTCGGATGATAATCCGTCCACCTTCGGCCATCCGCAATATGGTCTCCACAAGTTGCTTAGGGCCATCGGCGTTTCCCGCGATGAAGTCGAGCATATCGAAAATATGCCGGTTAAGAAGCGCGTGCTTGAACGCGTCGTTAGCCAAGCATTGCGCCCGGCAGAGACGACTGACGCATGGAGCCTGCTCAATGATGAGCCTGATATGCGCCCTGAAATATTGCTTCAACACGCCAACAAGATCGATCTGATTGAAACCGCCAATGAGCGCGAGGAAGCGCTGGCAGTGGCTCTGGCGCTTCGCGATGCAATCGCTGATGAGAAAAAGACCGCAGCACTTGTGACCGCAGACCGTAATCTTGCGCGCCGCGTGGTGGGCGAACTCGCCCGCTTTGGCATCGACGCCGATGATTCCGGCGGCCGCCATTTGCGCGATATCGAAACCGCGACGCTGATGCGCCTCATGGTCGAAACCGTGTTCAACCCCGGCGATCCGGTGGCTCTATTAGCGCTGGTTAAGCACCCGATGCTACGGCTTGGCGGCAAGCGTATCGAGCGGCGACTGGCTGCGGAAACGCTTGAACTGGTGGCGTTCCGTGGCGGTACGGGCAGGGCATCGATCATCGATCTTCCCGGCTTTTTCGATCGCCGCATGGAAGAAAGCGCCAGCCAGTCATGGCAACCGGCATGGCACGCGACTGTTACGCCTGACATGATCGAAGCGGCGCGCTCGCTTTGCGTGAGCCTGTCGGAAGCGGTTGCGCCGCTGGCACCTTTTGCCACCATTAACCGGCGAACGGATATTGGCGAGATTACACGGGCAACTGTGGAAGCGCTCGAAAATCTGGCACGCGATGAGAGCGAAAGCGTCACGCGCTATTATTCCGGCGAGCATGGCGAGAAGCTGGCTTCATTTCTGCGTCAGCTTGTGGCGAGTGAAGCGGGACTGGATTTTGAGGCTATTGAATGGCCCGCAATTCTTGAAGCTCTGATGTCGGGCGAAACCGTCAAGCCGCATCCGGGCGGCCATCCGCGCGTTTTCATCTGGGGTGCGCTGGAAGCGCGTTTGCAGACCATGGATACGTTGGTGATTGGTGGTCTCAACGAAGGAACATGGCCCGCCAAGACGCGCAACGACCCGTTCATGTCGCGCCCTATGAAGGCGATGATCGCGCTTGATCCACCTGAGCGCCGTACTGGCCTTGCAGCACATGATTTTCAGATGGCGCTTGGCATGGATCATGTCGTGCTTTCGCGTTCGCAGCGTTCTGATAATGCGCCGACGATTCCGTCGCGCTGGTTGCAGCGGCTTGAAACGGTGCTGGGTTCAGATGTGACCAAGGATATGCGCTTGCGTGGGCAACGTTTCATCCATTGGGCGCGTGAAATCGATCAGGCACCCGATGTGCCGTTCGTTAAACGCCCGGAACCGGCACCGCCTGTAAGCGCGCGACCCAAGCATTTTTCAGTCACGGAAATCGAAACCCTTCGTCGCGATCCTTATGCGATCTTTGCCAAAAAAATTCTGAAGCTGCGCCCGCTGGAGCCGCTGATCCGCGATCCGGCAGCCGCAGAACGTGGGACGCTTTTTCACGACATTCTTGGACATTTTACCGAAGAGGGCATCGATCCGCTGGCGCCGGATGCGAGCGCGCAACTTGAAGAATTTGGCCGGCATTTCTTTGGCGAAATGGATCTGCCCATTGAGATCGAAGCAGTCTGGTGGCCGCGTTTTACCGCTCTTATTCCGCAATTCCTCGAATGGGAGCGGGAACGCGCTTACAATGTTCAAACCCGCTTTGCCGAAATTTCGTCGGATAAGCGCGAGGTTGAAAGTCTTGGCATCACTTTGTCGGGCCGTGCCGATCGTATTGATCTGATGCGCGACGGAACTGCGGAAGTGATCGACTATAAGACCGGCTCCACGCCATCTCCACGACAGGCGCATGTCCTCTTGTCACCCCAGCTGGCGCTGGAAGCCGCTCTTCTTGTGCGCGGTGCGTTTCGCGAACTGGGTTCTGTTCGCGCGTCTGATCTGACCTATGTGCGCTTGCGGGCAGGCGGAGAGGTGAAGCCGGAATCGATTTTGAAGATCGGTCGGCCACCATCAGAAAAGACCGCACCCGCCCTTGGCGAAGAGGCTTGGCAAAGATTGGCGCAGCTGCTTGCTGAATATCAGAATCCGGCTAAGGGTTATCTTTCCCGCGCGCTTCCTTTTCGTGAGACAGATTTGACTGGCGATTATGATCATCTTGCACGCGTGCTGGAATGGTCCGCTGGTGGTGATGCTGGCGGGGAGGGCGGCGAATGAAAAAGCAACGGATTATTCCAAAGGAAACAATCGAGGCACAGGCCAGTGCCGCCAATCCACTGGCCTCTGTCTGGGTGTCGGCGAATGCCGGTTCGGGTAAGACTCACGTTTTGACCGAGCGCGTTATCCGGCTGCTGCTCGAAGGCACTGACCCGTCAAAAATCCTCTGTCTCACCTATACCAAGGCGGCAGCAGCCGTCATGCAGAACCGCGTCTTTGCGCGATTGTCCGAATGGGCAATGTTGCCAGATGAGGATCTGGCTGACAGGCTTATCAAGCTTGAAGGCAGGCGCCCGGGAGCGACACGACTTGCCGTTGCACGCAGGCTTTTTGCGCGCGCGCTTGAAACACCGGGCGGGTTGAAAATCCAGACCATCCACGCATTTTGCGAAGCGATCCTGCATCAGTTCCCTCTTGAGGCGAATATTGCAGGCCATTTTGAGATGATGGATGATCTCATGCAGGTGGCTCTTGTCGGCGAAGCGCGACGCACACTGCTTGAGACCGCACATGGCGGCGGTGATCCGGAACTGGCAAACGCCTTTGCCGATGTCATGCAGGCAGCAGGCGAGATGGGTTTGCAGGCACTGCTTGATGAGGCTGTTGGTCGCCGCAATGGCTTGCAGCAATATATTTCGGCGCTTGGTAATGCGGATGAGCGCAGCGAGACTTTGCACAGGCATTTCCGTTTCCGGCCAGACACGCGCGAATCCGATTTGCTGGATGATATGTGGCCGGTGCCGGAATTTTCCGACGATGCACTCGATCTCATTTTGTCGATCCAAAAGGGTGCGGCACGCGCGCATGATTTTGCGTTGCAGCTCAAGCAATATGACAAGGTCAAAAGCAGCTTCGACAAGGAAGCCGTTCTGCGCGCTTCCTTCCTGAAAGCCACCGGCGAAGCCAAATCTGGTTCCTATGTCAGATCGAGCGCGGTCAAAAAGCTGCTGCCGGATTTCGAAGAAGATTTTAATGCTGCCGCTTCCCGGGTGGAACTTGGTCTCGACAAGATCAAGGAATTGCGGCTGATCCGGCTCAATCTCGCGGCACTCACACTCATTGATAATCTTCTGCAGCGCTATCATGACTTGAAGCGCAAGCGCGGTCTGCTCGACTTTGAAGACCTGATTACCCGCACGGTTGCACTTCTGGCGCGTGATGGGGCGGGGCAATGGGTACAGTATAAGCTTGATCGCGGCATTGATCATATTCTCGTCGATGAAGCACAGGATACCAGTCCCGATCAGTGGCAGGTTATCCGTATGCTGTCGGAGGAGTTTTTCTCCGGCCTCGGTCAGCGTAATGTGCAGCGCACGCTGTTTGCCGTCGGCGATGAAAAACAGTCGATCTACTCGTTTCAGGGCGCTATCCCGGAAGATTTTGCAGCACAGGGCAGGGCGGTCAGCATCAGAGCGCAAGATGCCGAGCTTAAATTCGAGCGCGTCAGCCTCAACTTTTCGTTCCGTTCGGCACCCGACGTTTTGCAGGCCGTGGACGAGGTTTTTGCACGCCCCGAAGCCAATCGCGGCTTGTCAGGGGCCACCGTTCACTCCGCCATCCGCGACAACGAGCCGGGCGAGGTGGAAATTTGGGATATGCTGACGCCGGACGTGGTGGAGGAGCCCGACGACTGGCGCGTTCCGGTCGATCATTTGCAGGCACCCGCCATAAAGCTTGCCGAGCAGATTGCAGCAACCATTCGCTACTGGCTTGATCGCGGCGAGACCATTCCGGGGCAGAACCGCAAACTCGCGCCAAAAGACATTATGGTGCTGGTGCGTAAGCGTGATCAGTTCATGCCAGCACTTTCGCGTGCACTTAAAAACCTCTCCGTGCCGGTGGCTGGTGCTGATCGTCTCAAGCTGACAAGCCATATCGCTATTCAGGATCTGATGGCATTGGGACGTTTCGTGTTGCAGCCGTCAGATGATTTGTCATTGGCTTCGCTTCTCAAAAGCCCGCTGTTTGGCTGGGATGATGACAGGCTGTTTGCGCTGGCCCATCCGCGCAAGAGTGGCGAAACGTTGTTTGAGCGCCTTTATCATGCATCCCTTGAAGAACCGACGCTGATCGGCGTGCATAAGACGCTGAGCCGTTGGCGCAATATGGCCGACACCATGCCGATCTTCGAGTTCTATGCGCGAATCTTGAGTGCCGATGGTGCAAGGCGTAAGCTTCTGGCGCGGCTTGGACCGGAAGCGGGCGATATTATCGATGAATTCCAGAACTACGCGCTTTCGGCTGAACGCGCTGGTCTGCCGGGTATGCAGGCTTTTCTGGAAACGCTTGATGCAGCCTCGCCGCAGATCAAGCGCGAACTGGATCAGGGCCGAAACGAAGTGCGTATCATGACGGTTCATGCCGCCAAGGGGCTTGAGGGCGCTGTGGTGTTTCTGGTTGATCCGGGCAATGCCGTCTGGAGCGGAACACGCGCGCCCAAGCTGATCCCGTTTGATCTCAGCAGTGACGGGCCACAGGTGAAAGGCTATCTCTGGCAGCCCAATGCGGGTTATCAGACCGGCTTTCTGGCATCGCAGATTGAAGGCTTGAAGGCCCGTGCCGAAGAAGAATATCGCCGCCTGCTTTATGTAGGCATGACGCGTGCGGAAGATAAGCTGATTGTCTGTGGCTATCGCGGTTCGCGTGAAAGCGGCGAGACATGGCACAGGCTGGTTGAAGATGCTTTGACCACAAAAGCCGAAACTTTCGTGCATCCGGTATCGGGTGTTGCCGCCCGACGCTATCGCAACACGCCGCGCAGTCTTACAGAGATTGCAGAGCCGGAAGTGGAAAAGGTGGCAGAGCTGCCGCCGTTGCCGCTCGACTATCTGAAGCCCATAAAGCCAGAGCCGGGTCTGCCACGTCCGCTTGCGCCGTCTGGTGCATCGGCACTGATCGAAGCGGATGAGGAGCCACCGCTCGATACGCTGTCACCGGTTCTGGGATTGGGTGGCGAGACGTCGGCTTTCGCGTTAAGGCGCGGTACTGCGATCCATATGCTGCTGCAATATCTGCCAGAAGTGGCCGCGAATGAGCGCGAGAATCTTGCACAGGACTATCTGGCACGCATTGCTGCCGACTGGCCGGAAGCTGAACGCGCGAAAGCCTGGGCGAGTGTTGCAACAATTCTGGCCGATCCAAAGTTTGCGCCGGTCTTCGCCAGCGGATCGCGTGGTGAAGTGGCGGTCATGGGCACGATCAATCTCGGCGGAAAAGATCATGCCGTATCGGGCCAGATCGACCGCATCAGCGTCGATGAAAACCGCGTGCTGATCGTTGATTATAAAACCAATCGCCCTCCACCAAAGACCATTGAAGCCGTGCCTTTTGCCTATCGCGCACAACTGGCGCTCTACCGCGAATTGCTTGCGCCCCTTTATCCGGGACGGGTCGTCGAGGCCGCTTTGCTTTTCACCGAAGGCCCGTATTTGCTACCATTGCCGGAGAATGTACTCAATGAAGCATTGCAGGCTCTAAGTGACTCTCAAGGAAAGGTTACTAACCAGAACTTGACGGATGGCAGTCAACACGCCACATGATATGGTCAAAGGAGCGATTTCTTGATGAGTCTTTCGCTCTCAAACAGATATGAGGATAGCCCTATGGCAACCGTAAAGGTCGATAACAGCAATTTTCAGTCGGACGTTCTTCAGTCGAGCGAGCCAGTCGTCGTGGATTTCTGGGCTGAATGGTGCGGTCCTTGCAAGATGATCGCTCCTGCTCTTGACGAAATCGCCGCTGAAATGGCTGGTCAGGTGAAGATCGCCAAGGTCAATATCGACGAAAATCCAGAACTCGCAGCACAGTTTGGCGTTCGCTCGATCCCAACATTGCTGATGTTCAAGGACGGAGAACTTGCAGCCAACATGGTTGGTGCAGCTCCAAAGAGCCGCCTTGCTGACTGGATCAAGGCTTCTGCTGCTTAATCAGCGAAGTTTGCTAAATATGAAAAACCCGGCCTATAAGCCGGGTTTTTTGTTAATTTGGTGGTGTTCCATTGTCGCGCAGCACTTCACCTGCCAGATAAAGTGAGCCACCAATCAGAATGCGCGGCGGGGCTTCATCAGGCGCCCATGTATCGCGTAGAATCTTGAGCGCGTTTTCAACCGAATGTACCGGTTCTGCCGAAAGCCCGGCCTTCTGTGCGCTGATTGCCAGCTCATTATTCGGGATGCCTGCATCGCTTGACGGGATCGGCACGGTAAAGACATGGCGTGCCATGCCCGCAAAGGCCTCAAAATAACCGACAGGGTCTTTGGTGTTGATCATGCCGGTTATCAGGAACAAAGGCCGTGTGGAGCGCTCTTCAAGATCGCCAAAGGCTTCCGCGATTACCATGCCTGCGCCGGGATTATGTCCGCCATCAAGCCAGATTTCTGATGCCGTGGGTGCCAGATCAACAAGTGCGCCATGGGTCAGGCGCTGCATACGCGCAGGCCAGTCCACAACCATCATGGCTTTTTCAGCGGCCTTGTCGGTAATGGTGAAACCAGCCATTTGCACGGCTTCAATGGCAGCAGCAGCATTGGCAAGTTGGTGACGGCCAGGCAGACGGGGCAGCGGCAGATCAATCAGCGCGTCCTCGTTCTGGAAAACCATACGGCCATGTTCCTCGAATGCGAGGAAATCCTGACCATAGATCGAAAGTGGGCAATCGAGCCGGTCAGCAGTCGAGATCAGCACTTCACGCGCTGCGTCAAACAGCTGAAAGCCAATGACGACAGGGCAGTCTTTTTTGATAATGCCAGCTTTTTCCGCGGCAATCAGTTCAACGCGGTCGCCCAGAAATGCCTGATGATCGATAGAAATCGGCATGATCAGCGATACGGCTGGATCAGTAATCACATTGGTCGCATCAAAGCGTCCGCCAAGGCCAACTTCCATGATCACCACATCGGCGGGATGCTCGGCAAATAGCACAAAGGCAACGGCGGTGAGTATCTCGAAAACCGTGATGTACTGACCGTCATTGGCGGCTTCAACGCGCTCAATGGCTTCGGCCAGAACATCGTCGGAAACGAATTTACTGCCATTTTTGGAAGCGAGCCGATAGCGCTCATGCCAGTTGACGAGATGCGGCGAGGTATGGACGTGAACGCCAAAGCCGCTCGCCTCCAGAAGCGCGCGGCAGAAGGCAGTTGCCGATCCCTTGCCGTTGGTTCCGGCAATGTGGATGACGGGCGGCAGGTTCAGGTGCGGATTGCCAAGCTTTTCCAGCAGACCGCGAATGCGGTCCAGTGAAAGATCAAACCCTTTGGGATGCAATTGCATCAGCCGTTCGATGACGGCATCCGCTTTTCCTGTCACGATTAAGCCGCCTTGCTGTCAGCTTCTGGCTTCTTTGGCGCAGGTGCCTTTACCGGCACATCACTGTTGGCTGGCTGCCGGGTCATGATTTTGAGCAAGCTCGCGATGGTTGATTTCAGCTCAAGGCGCGAGCAAACCATATCCACCATGCCATGTTCCATCAGATATTCAGCGCTCTGGAAGCCTTCTGGCAGCTTTTCGCGAATGGTCTGTTCGATCACGCGAGGACCAGCAAAGCCGATCAGTGCCCCCGGTTCTGCAATGTGAATATCGCCGAGCATTGCATAGGAAGCCGTGACGCCGCCGGTGGTCGGGTTAGTGAGAACGACGATGTAAGGCAGACCTGCTTCTTTGAGCATTTCGACCGCAACAGTGGTGCGCGGAAGCTGCATGAGCGACAGAATGCCTTCCTGCATACGTGCACCGCCTGATGCTGCAAACAGAACCAGCGGACGCTTCAATTCAATGGCTTTCATGAAGCCCTGAATGATGGCTTCGCCAGCACCCATGCCGAGCGAGCCGCCCATGAAACCGAAATCCTGAACGGTTGCGACAATCGGCAGACCTTCAATTGTGCCAAGACCATTGGTGATCGCGTCTTCCATGCCGGTGCGCGCACGATAGTCTTTCAGACGGTCGATATATTTCTTTTCGTCGCGGAATTTCAGCGGATCGACCGGAACTTTCGGGCTTTCCAGCGTTGTGTATTCGCCATTGTCGAAGAAGAAACGCAGACGGTCCTTGCCCTTGATGCGCATGTGATGGCCGGAACCCGGAATCACGAACTGATTGCTTTCAAGGTCTTTATGGAACACCATTTCGCCGGTCGATGGATCCTTGATCCAAAGATTTTCCGGCATCTCGCGACGTCCGAGCATCGAATTGATCTTTGGACGAACGTAGTTGGTGATCCAGTTCATGACGTTTGCTTCCGTTTCTTGTTCTTCAAAAAACTCGTTATTTTACGCATGTCGTTATCGGAAATTGGCTTTCCACTTTTCCGCGACATGCTCTCTTGCTGCCTAAATGGACGATTTATTGGGCAGCTTCAAGGCGTGTTGCGCGAACACTTGCTGCCAATGCACTGACAAGTTTCGTCACAGCGGCTGCCGGATCGCCCTTTACCTTGCCATTTTCATCGAGCTCGAGCGCCACTGCATTGACGATTGCAGTACCCACAACCACACCGTCAGCAGCTTCCGCAATGGCTGCGGCCTGTTCCGGGGTCTTCACACCAAAGCCCACACAAATTGGCAGATCGGTGCTCTTCTTGATGTGGCGCACAGCATCGGCAACGCGGCTTGTATCGGCAATCGCCGAGCCGGTAATGCCGTTCATCGAGACATAATAGACAAAGCCCGACGAATTATGCAGCACTTTGGGCAGGCGCTTATCATCGGTGGTTGGTGTCGTCAGGCGGATGAAATTGAGACCCGCAGCCGTTGCCGGAATGCAGAGTTCCTTGTCCATCTCAGATGGCAGATCGACAATGATAAAGCCATCAATGCCGGATGTTTTTGCATCGGCAAGGAAGCGCTCGACGCCATAAATATAAATCGGATTGTAATAGCCCATCAGGACGATTGGCGTGGTGTCGTCTTCCTTGCGGAAGTCAGCAGCCAGTTGCAAGGTCTTTTTCAGAGTCTGTCCGGCATTGAGCGCGCGCAGACCAGCGGCCTGAATAGCAGGGCCATCGGCCATCGGATCAGAAAAAGGCATACCAAGCTCGATCACATCGGAGCCTGCTTTTGGCAGCGCCTTCATGACGTTGAGCGATGTTTCATAATCGGGGTCGCCGCCCATGAAATAGGTAACCAGCGCCGGACGTCCTTCGGACTTGAGCGATGCAAATTTGGTGTCGATGCGTGTGGTCATACCGTGCCCCGTGGCAAAATGCGCGTAAGATATTCGGCGGTGGATTGGCCAGACATGGCCGTTTCCATCCAGGCGCGCCGTTCAAAGTCAATGATTCCAAGCTCCCAGACGCAGGCCATCAATAAAGGCTGCGCTGGTTCAAATTCGATCTCGTCGCCAAGCTCAGACTGCCAGAGAATCTGCGTTGCGATGCCGCCTTCCAGCCACCAGTGCAGAAGCAGCCACAGGCTTTCTTCGCCCTGATGCAGAATGGCAAAGCCAGCACCCAGATGCGGCGTATGCTCTAGCTTGTCTGCAGCAGATGCGATCTGCCTGCGTGTAATGCCGAGAGCTGATTCAGCCAGTGGATTGGAGGGATCGGCTTCAATGATGCTGAGCTTGATTGTTGCCGACCCACACTCCGTCAGTCCGTCGAACCATGCGGCGCGCGGTCTGTAAGCATTGGCGTCGACAACAGTATTGCTCATGTCGTCCTCACATATCCATGCCGAGCAGCTGCCCGACCGTGTGAACATCCTTATCGCCGCGACCGGAGAGATTGACGATCATCACCTGATCCTTGCCCATGGTTGGGGCCATTTTCACAGCTTGCGCAATCGCGTGAGCGGATTCAAGTGCTGGAATAATGCCTTCAACGCGGGTGCAAAGCTGGAAAGCTTCCAGCGCTTCGTCGTCGAGGATTGGCACATATTCAACGCGACCTGAATCCTTGAGCCATGAATGCTCAGGACCAACGCCCGGATAATCAAGGCCTGCGGAAACCGAATGGCCTTCAAGAATCTGGCCGTCTTCGTTCTGCAAAAGATAGGTGCGGTTGCCATGCAGAACGCCGGGGCTGCCTGCGCTCATCGATGCGCAATGCTCAACGCCATCGAGGCCACGCCCGCCCGCTTCAACGCCAACGATCTTAACCGATGAATCATCTAAGAACGGATGGAAGAGACCGATTGCGTTCGATCCACCACCGACAGCAGCGACGATCACGTCGGGCAAACGGCCTTCCTGTTCGAGAATCTGCTTGCGCGCTTCCACGCCGATGACCGACTGGAAATCGCGCACCAGTTCCGGATAAGGAGCGGGACCCGCAGCGGTACCGATCAGGTAATAGGTGTCATCAACATTGGTGACCCAATCGCGCAATGCTTCGTTCATCGCGTCTTTGAGCGTGCCATTGCCAGCGGTAACAGGGATTACTTCAGCACCCAGAAGCTTCATGCGGAACACATTTGGCTTCTGACGCTCAACGTCAGTGGCACCCATATAAACAACGCAAGGCAGGCCAAAACGCGCTGCAACGGTCGCCGATGCAACACCGTGCTGACCAGCGCCGGTTTCAGCGATGATGCGGGTTTTGCCCATGCGCTTTGCAAGCAGAATCTGGCCAAGGCAATTGTTGATCTTGTGGCTGCCGGTATGGTTCAGATCTTCGCGCTTGAAGTAAATCTTCGCGCCGCCCAAATGCTTGGTCAGTCCTTCAGCATAATAGAGCTTGGAAGGGCGACCGGCATAATAGGTCGAGAGATTGGAAAGCTCGGCCTGAAATTCAGGATCGGTCTTTGCCGTCTCATAGGCTTCCTGCAATTCGAGGATCAGTGGCATCAGTGTTTCGGCGACAAAGCGTCCGCCAAAAATGCCGAACATGCCTTCTTCATCCGGGCCTGTCTTGTAGGAATTGGGTTCAACCGGCTTGTTCAATGCTGCCACTCCGTCATGTGCAGGCTATTGTCTGGCATCAGACACAGCCTGAAAAAAATCATTGATAAGACGCACGTCCTTTTCACCGGGCGCGCGCTCTACACCGGACGATACATCAATACCCGGCGCACGCGTTTTGTGCAGCGCCTCGGCAATGTTGCCCGCATTTAGTCCACCGGAAAGCATGTAATCGACGCTGTCGTCAAGCGCGTCGAGCAATGCCCAGTCAAAGGATACACCATTGCCGCCCGGAAGGTCAGAACCTTTCGGCGGCTTGGCGTCAAAAAGAAAGCGATCCGCGATGCCCTGATACGGCGCGATTACCGCAAGATCGTCGGCCTCGCGAATGGCAAAGGCTTTTATCACCGGCAGGCCATAGCGCTTTTTTACATCAGCCACGCGTTCCGGCGTTTCATGGCCATGGAGTTGCAGTATATCCGGCTGCAATTCACGCACGATTTCATCAAGCGTTTCATCATCGGCATCAACGGTGACGGCAACCACTTTGGCGCGGCCTTTCGCTGCTTCACGCAGACGTCCGGCATCGGCAGGCGTTAAGTGCCGCGGGCTTTTGGGAAAAAAGATAAAGCCAATATGCGTCGCACCGCCATCAAGCGCAGCAGCGACTGCTTCCGGCGTTTTAAGGCCACATATTTTTATATCAAAAACCATGGGGTTTCCGTCGCACATATTGTGAGCCGACTCAAGCTGTTCCGGCTTCAACGCGCGGGGCCGCGTCATCATAGCCCCGTGATATTAGGTAGTCATAGGCTTCCATAACCTCAAGGGGAACGGCTTGCGCAACCTGAAAGCCAAGTGCCGGATATTCGAGAATGCGTCGCAGATCACCAACCATCTCGCGCACCAGCTTCTCAAAATCATGCCCCGCTGTTGGCTGATCTCTAAAAGATGTCGCAGGTGCGGTGACGAATGCGCGTGCTTCCGGCCATTGCCTGTCAACGGTTGCCCGCACCCGGCGCTGGGTTTGCGGTTTGGTCACAAAGATCGGGCTGATTGTTCCTGCAACCATGATTTCGCGTGCGAAAAGTATGTTCTCGCCGATATTGGTGGCTTTCGGCTCAATAATGATCGCGCTCTCAGGTACACCTTCAGCGATGGCGATTTCCGCGAAGGCTTCGGCCTCTGATGCCTTGTAAAGCCCTTTGGTCCAGTTGCCGCTATGGCCTGTGAACATGAGCCAGTTGGCAAGGCCTTGCAGATAAAGTTCGGCAGCGTGCTTTGCGACGCGGGTGTCGTAGCTGCCGAGCCCGATAATCACATCGGCGGCGATAGGTTCATCCGAGAGGCAATGGTAATCCCACAGCGCCCGTGCAGCAGTTTGAATGTCTGATGTCATGTAAAATCGATAGCCT
Organism: Ochrobactrum sp. EDr1-4; assembly: GCF_049199085.1. Lineage (NCBI taxonomy): Bacteria > Pseudomonadati > Pseudomonadota > Alphaproteobacteria > Hyphomicrobiales > Brucellaceae > Ochrobactrum > Ochrobactrum sp. EDr1-4. Next base: position 1,077,833 of record NZ_JBLZOF010000001.1, on the reverse strand, counting down.
GTAATGCGCTGCCATTGCGCTTCAGCCATGCTTTGCAGCGCTCTGTATCAGGGCAAAGCTCATGGCAGAGTTTCCAGAATTTCGGCCCGTGGTTCATCTCAATCAGATGGGCCACTTCATGGGCGACGAGATAATTAATGACGGGCGCAGGCGCCATGCCGATACGCCACGAAAAAGAAAGCACGCCATCGGAAGTACACGACCCCCAGCGGCTTTTGGTATCCTTGAACCGAACCGCTTTGGCTTTGCGACCCACGGTTGTCGTGTGACGGGTAACAAGCTGTTCAATATCGCGTTTGACTTCGCGCTTAAGGTAATCGGCAATACGCCGCGAAAGATGTGCGGGATCGCCATGAACGAGCAGAACATTGCCTTCCAGCAAATCCACTGTGCCGCGTCCGGGCTGATGGGTGATGAGATGCGGCACGCCGCGAATGGGTATTTTTACACCCGCACGAAGGCCAGCCTGATCGGGCATTTTGGCAATGCGGCTCTCAATCCAGCCCTGATGGCGGACCAGAAAACTCTGAACTTCGCGGTCTGGTAGGCCGGGCGGAATGGTTACGCGCAGCCCTTTGCCGCCGGTTTCAATTCGCAATGTCAGACGTTTGGCGCGTGGGTTTTCCAGCACGCGCAAAGGCAGTTCGCGCCCCGCAACCGCATGTATGCGTTCGCGTGTGACGACAGACGGCTTTTTCGGTGCAGATCGAAATAAGGAAAAACCCATGCCTTAAAGATAGGTGATTCGCATAAAAATCCAGAAATTTTTAATGTTCCAAGCAAAACGGCGCAGACAAAGCCTGCGCCGTTTACAGTTTAGATCGGGATTATAGCCACTAGATCGTAGTTATATCGCTCGCATCATTTTTCTTTGCAGAAGCACGGCGTTCATTCATGAAGCGGTCAAACTCTTCCTTGTCGCGGGCGCGGCGAAGTTCTGTCGCATAGGCTTCAAACTCAGCCCGGGCTTCTTCCAGCTTGCGGCGTTCTGCGGCCAGGCGGTCGAGTTCTTCACGACGCCATTCGTCGAAAGCAGCATTGCCGGTGGTGCCACCAAAATTGAAGCTTTCGCTTTTGTTACAATTGCGGAAAGAGCCAAACACAGAGTCGGTCTTTTCGTTGACTTGGCGTTTAAAATCACCGAGGCGATCACCCCAGATGATATAGGCAAGCATGGCGAGGCCAAGCGGCCAGAAGAAGATAAAGCCCAGCACCATCAGCGCAATCGTCGCTGGTGTCCATGCGGGGCGGATCAATGCAGAATTGGTCATGGTCTACTCCGTCAGTTTAAAGGCCGTTCGCTTAGTCTCGCGGCTTGAAATTGACGTGGTAAATCAATTAGGGCTTTTCAAGAATACCGTCTGCTTGCTCCCGCCAAACGGGAGCTAAGCAATGTGATTATCTCGGAAATTTTTTACGTAAATGTTCGAGTGCTGCCACCCCAAGACCAGCAACCAGTGCCCAGAAGGCGGAACCGACGCCAAAAAAGGCAATGCCGGAGGCAGTCACTGCGAAGGTGACGATAGCTGCAAGCCGCTCTTCTTCAACTTTTAGCGCCAGCGCCATCGCGTTGATGAACGGGCCGCTTAATGCAAGACCAGCAACCAGCGCGATGAGTGTGACGGGCAGCACGGCAAAGATTGCGACCAGCGACGCGCCGAACAGTGCAAATATTATATAATAGACCGCATAGACCGGGCCGGTCATCCAGCGCTTTTTAGGGTCAGGATGCGCATCTGGATTGGTGCAAAGCGCCGCTGAGATTGCCGCAAGATTGCTGGTTGCTGCACCAAAGGGCGCGGTCAGCAGCGAGAAAAAACCGGTTACACGCAGAGCAGCACTTGTCGGTGGCTCATAGCCTGAAGCGCGCAACACCGCGAAGCCCGGCAGATTTTGCGAGGCCATGGTCACGATATAAAGCGGCAAAGCGATGCCGATCATTGCGCCAATGTGAAACTCCGGCCAGATCAGTGTGAGTGTCGAGATTTCCGGCGCAGGCAGTTGAGGCACGCGGGCGGACATAAGCGCATAGGCCATACCCAGCACGAGCACGGCAATGACCGCCAGCGACGGATTAAACAGCCGCACAATGAAGAACAAAGCCACCAGAGGCAGCACGAAAGCAGGATCAAGCGAAACGGATTTCGCAGCCGCAATCACAAAACTCAGCAGCACACCTGCCAGCATGCCAGATGCGACCGATGCCGGAATACGCGAAACCAGCGTGGAAAGCGGACGGATTAGTCCGGTCAGGATCAGCGCTAGCGCTGTGACGATGAATGCGCCCACCGCTTCCGGCATGGTGAAGCCAACGCTTGCACCAATCAGTGCCAGTCCCGGCGTGGACCATGCGGCGATGATCGGCATTTTGTAGCGCACACTTAGCCATGCGGATGAACCGGCAATGGCTAAGCACACCGCTGTCACCCAGCTTGCAGTTTCGGCTTGTGTTGCGCCGAGTACATTGGCGGCTGCAACAATCAGCGCCAGCGTACTACCAAAGCCAACGATTGCTGCGACTGCTGCGGACGCAAAAACCGAAACGCGCATGCTTATTCTCCGAGAGATATACGTTCAGCGAGACCTGAAACGGTGCGGATCAGAAGTTCCAGATCCTGCGGACGCGACAGACGATGGTCGCCATCGCGCACCAGTGTCAGCGTCACATCATCGACAGGCAGATGCTCAACGAGCTTGAGCGCATGCTGATAAGGCACCGCCTCATCCTGCATTCCCTGCAGAATATGCACTGGGCAACCCGTTTCGATGATTCCTTTGAGAACCAGATTGTTACGACCATCTTCGATCAATGCGCGCGTATAGATATATGGGTTTGGCGAATAGTCCGAAGGTTCTTCAAAATAACCCTGTTCGATCAGGTCTTTTTTCTGCGCATCGGTCAGCGAGGGTTCGACAAGCTCCGCAGTGAAGTCGGGGGCGGGTGCGATCAGAACAATTCCTGCTGGTGATTTACCGATCTTCTTCAATTCCTGCGCCATACGCAGCGCGATCCAGCCGCCCATGGATGATCCGACGAGAATCTGTGGGCCTTGCGTATATTTGGCTAAAACCGCGAGGCTTTCATTCAGCCAGCGTGAAATTGTGCCCTGATTGAAGTCACCACCCGACTCACCATGGCCGGAATAATCAAGACGCAACACGGAACGTCCGGTTTTTTCAGCCCACTCATCAAGAACGACAGCTTTGGTGCCAAGCATGTCCGAACGATAGCCACCGAGCCAGACAACGCCCGGCGCAACCTGTCCCGTGCGATTGCGGACGGCAATATTCGCGCCATCAACGTCAATAAAATCTGGTTCAGCGGCACTCATGTCTCGTCTCCTGATTTGGCAGGCAATTTTTCAAGTGGTTTTCATTTGCCATTTATGACGGGCGGAGAAAACCTCACTCCCTTGAAATAATAGGAATTGTGACCGATATGTCGCTTACCACTCCCGAAACACTTCTTTCTTTGCCTTTATTTATCCGGGGGTGATTTTCCCTGTCAAAGATGCTATTGACTTTACCGCTCGCTTGACCACATTTCCGCGTTAAACAGGGGTTTGATGGGAAACGGTCGTGGCGGGCCACGAAATTGAATTGCCTATATCGTTAATAATCAGGAGATAACGACCATTCGCCGACCGTTCAGAGCGACGCCGGTCCAGAAAGACGGACCGCGCTCCAACCGTGATATCCGGGTTCCCCGGGTCCAGCTTATTGATGCCGAAGGCCACAACCACGGCAGTATCGCCACTCAGGACGCCATTGCGATGGCGGAAGAAGCGGGCCTCGATCTCGTTGAGATCGTGCCAAACGCTGAACCACCTGTGTGCAAGATCGTGGATCTCGGCAAGCTGAAATATCAGAATCAGAAAAAAGCCTCCGAAACACGCAAAAAGCAGAAGACGGTCGAAATCAAAGAAATTAAGATGCGACCAAACATCGACACGCATGATTATGACGTGAAGATGAAAGCGGCTCAGCGTTTCTTTGATGATGGCGATAAGGTGAAGTTCACCCTGCGTTTCCGCGGTCGTGAAATGGCGCATCAGGAGCTCGGTATGAAGCTTCTCATCCGCGTCAAGGAAGACACTGCGGAGATCGCAAAGGTCGAGGCAGAGCCTAAGCTTGAAGGCCGTCAGATGATGATGGTTCTTGCTCCACGCTGATCTAATGTTTTTTTGCCTTTGAAAAGCCGCCTTCGGGCGGTTTTTCTTTGCCCGGAATAATCCTCTCTTAGAGATCATCATGAAAACACTAAGTGAACTGGGCAAATATCAGCAAAAACGTCGTCTTGCGATTGCCATTGTAATCGGGTTTCTTGTGTTCGCGCTGTTGTTTGTGCGCTCGCAATCAACCGACCATATGCACGAATATATCGAAGCCTTCGGTATCAGTTTGATCGTTGCTGCGATTCTCGGTCGTATGTGGTGCACGCTTTATATTGGCGGTCGCAAAAGTGCGGAAATCGTGCAGACTGGCCCCTATTCGATGACGCGCAACCCGCTTTATGTGTTCAGCAGCATCGGCGCGATTGGTATCGGCGCACAGACCGGCAGCATCATTATTGCGCTTGCTTTTGGTTTGCTTTGTTATCTGGCTTTCGCAACTGTCATCCGTACCGAAGAAAAGTTTTTGAAAACCAACTTCGGCAAGCCCTATGAAGCTTATTGTGCGAGCGTGCCGCGCTTTTTTCCAAAATTCTCGCTGTTCCGCGATGAAGACGAATTGCGCGTAAAACCGGATCGGCTTTATCGCACATTCACCGATGGTCTGGTGTTCTTTGTGGCCTATCCGTTCTTTGAATTCATCGAATATCTTCAGGGCATCGGCTCATTGCCGGTTTTGCTGCGACTTTATTGAGTTTGAGGCGCGATTCAGCTTGATTCAGGCCGATTCAGGCATTGCGTTTTTCAGGCTTTACGCCTATAAGCCGCCTTCGAACCGCCCGGCAGGGCATGCCGTGGCGGTTTCGCATGCTTTTCGGACTTGGTCGGTCCGGGAGTAAATCAAGGTTCCGGTATTTTGCAGATACGGACGCTTTTTAAACAAGAGGCGTGGAGTGCTGCAAGCACGACAGGGACTAAACAAAGGAGTAGCAAAATGCCCAAGATGAAGACCAAATCGGCTGCTAAAAAGCGGTTCAAAATTACTGGCACTGGCAAAGTTGTAGCTGCGGCTGCAGGCAAGCGCCATGGCATGATCAAGCGCTCGAACAAGTTCATTCGCGATGCACGCGGCACCATGGTGCTCTCGGACGCAGACGCGAAGATCGTAAAACAGTTCCTGCCTAACGGCCTCTAAGCCGTCTATCCTCTAAGGAGATCATCACATGGCACGTGTAAAACGCGGCGTAACTTCCCACGCCAAGCACAAAAAAGTTCTCGATCAGGCTTCCGGTTTCCGTGGCCGTCGTAAAAATACAATCCGCACCGCTAAGGCTGCTGTTGATCGTTCGAAGCAGTATGCTTACCGCGATCGCAAGAACCGCAAGCGTACATTCCGCGCTCTCTGGATTCAGCGTATCAACGCTGCTGTTCGTGAGCATGGTCTTACCTACGGCCGTTTCATCGATGGTCTTGGCAAAGCAGGTATCGAAATCGACCGTAAGGTTCTTTCCGACATCGCAATCCATGAACCAGATGCATTCGGTGCGCTGATTGCTTCTGCTAAGAAGGCACTTGAATACCTTAAGGGTACAGAGACGCCAAACGCTTTTGAAGGCGCTGTTCGCTAAGCCAGCCCTTCCCAAGTGATATTTTGAATTTTGGGAACCCGCGCTGGCTTGGCTGGCGCGGGTTTTTCTTTCTGTTATGCCTTGCAGGCCTGAGAGTATCACTGCCCAAGAGGCGTAAAGTGCCGCAGGCGCGACAGGGACTTAAATCAAGAGGCGTCGAGTGTCCCTTGGACACGAGAGGGATATAGACAATGAGCGATCTTGAACAACTCGAACAAACTATTCTTGGCGAAATCGCCGCTGCCAATGATGAGCAGGCGATTGAAGCGGTGCGCGTTGCAGCACTCGGCAAAAAGGGCACTATCTCTGAAAAGCTGAAGACGCTGGGCAGCATGTCGCCGGAAGAGCGGCAGGCGCAGGGTCCGGCTATCAATGGCCTAAAGAACCGCGTGACCGAAGCACTGACCGAACGCAAAACAGAGCTGCGCAAGCAAGCCATTGCAGCGCGCCTTGAGCGCGAAAAGCTTGATGTCACGCTTCCTGTTCGCGAAGGTGCAGCATCACGCGGTCGCATTCATCCGATTTCTCAGGTTATCGATGAAATTACTGCGATCTTCGCGGATATGGGTTTTTCGATTGCCGAAGGTTCGGACATTGAAACCGACTATTACAACTTCACGGCGCTGAACTTCCCCGAAGGTCATCCGGCGCGCGAAATGCACGACACGTTCTTCTTCAATGCTGATGAGAAGGGCGAGCGCAAGCTGCTGCGCACGCACACCTCGCCGGTGCAGGTGCACACGATGGAGAAGTTTGCCGCCATTCGCGATAAGGAAGGCCGCGACGAGCCGATTCGCATCGTCATTCCGGGCAAGACCTATCGCATGGATTCCGACGCCACCCATTCGCCGATGTTCCATCAGGTCGAAGGTCTGGTTGTCGATAAGTCGGCCAATGTCGCGAATATGAAGTGGGTGCTGGAAGAATTCTGTAAGGCATTCTTTGAAGTGCCAAACGTCACGATGCGGATGCGTCCGAGCTTCTTCCCGTTCACCGAGCCATCGGTTGAAGTTGATATTCAGTGCGACCGTTCTGGCCCGCATGTGAAATTTGGCGAAGGCACTGACTGGCTCGAAATTCTGGGCTGCGGCATGGTGCATCCGAATGTGCTGCGCGCTTCAGGCTATGACCCGGACGTCTATCAGGGCTTCGCATGGGGTATGGGTATCGACCGTATCGCGATGCTGAAATACGGCATGCCTGATCTGCGCGCCTTCTTCGATGCCGATGTGCGCTGGCTCAACCATTATGGTTTCCGTCCACTCGACCTGCCGACGCTGTTCGGCGGTCTGAGCGCGTAAAGACAGGAAGGAACAGAAAAATGAAATTCACGCTTTCCTGGCTCAAGGATCACCTTGAAACTGATGCGACGCTCGACCAGATCGTCGAAAAGCTCACCGATATTGGTCTGGAAGTGGATGGGGTTGATGACCGCGCCGCTTTCAAAGCTTTCAAAATCGCTAAGGTTCTGAATGCTGTTCAGCATCCGGATGCCGACAAGCTGCGCGTTCTGACCGTTGATACGGGCGAGGGCCAGCCGGTTCAGGTCGTTTGCGGTGCGCCGAATGCTCGTACAGGCCTGGTCGGTGTTCTCGGTCGTCCGGGCGACTATGTGCCGGGCCTCGATGTGACGCTTTCGGTTGGCAAAATCCGTGGTGTCGAAAGCTTCGGCATGATGTGTTCCGAGCGCGAGCTGGAACTTTCTGACGAACACAATGGCATTATCGATCTGCCAGAAGATGCGCCTGTTGGCACAAGCTTCGCGGCCTATCTCGGTATTGACGATCCGATTATCGAAATCGGTCTGACGCCAAACCGCGCGGATTGCACCGGCATTCGCGGCATTGCCCGTGATCTGGCAGCCGCTGGTCTTGGCACGCTCAAGAACACTTTGCCGGAAGCGGTGAAGGGCGAAGGCGAGACACCTGTTAAGGTCATTCTTGATCAGGATGCCGAAAACCCGTTCTGCACAGGGTTTGCACTGCGTCTGGTTAAGGGTGTGAAGAACGGCCCAAGCCCAAAATGGATGCAGCAGCGCCTGAAAGATATTGGTCTGCGACCTATCAATGCGCTGGTCGACATCACCAATTATGTGACCTTCGATCAGGGCCGTCCGCTGCATGTTTTTGATGCAGCTAAGGTTAAGGGCAACTTGACTGTGCGTCTCGCCAAGGATGGCGAGACTATCCTTGGCCTTGATGGGCGTGAGCATAAGTTCAAGCCGGGCATGTATGTGATTGCTGATGAAAACGGCCCCGAATCGATTGCCGGTATCATGGGCGGTGAGCATTCAGGCTGCGATGAAAACACTGTGGATGTGCTCATTGAGTCGGCCCTTTGGGATCCACGTATGATCGCACGCACGGGCCGCGAACTCGGTATCGTTACGGATGCACGCTATCGCTTTGAGCGTGGCGTGGATCCTGAAATGATGATTCCGGGTGCGGAAATTGCAACCAAGCTGGTGCTTGAACTTTGTGGCGGTCAGCCAACGGTTCTCGACGTGGTTGGTTACACCACTCCCAGCCAGCGCGTGATTGATTTCCCAGTTTCTGAAGTCAAGCGTTTGACCGGCATTGAGGTTTCCTATGATGCATCGTTCGACATTCTGAAGCGTCTCGGCTTCGGCGTTGAAGGCGACGGCAAGGTCATTAAGGCAACGGTGCCCACATGGCGCAATGACGTGGAAGGCAAGGCTGATCTCGTTGAAGAAGTCATGCGTATTCACGGCATCAATCAGATTGCACCACAGCCGCTGCCGGGTCTTGGCACGGTTAATGGCCGTATTCTGACAACGCTGCAAATTCGCACGCGTCTGGCACGTCGCACACTTGCTTCGCGCGGCATGATGGAAGCTGTGACCTATTCCTTCATTTCCGAAAGCCAAGCCAAAGCTTTTGGTGGCGGCAAGCCGGAACTGAAGCTGGCAAACCCGATTGCAGCCGATATGTCGGATATGCGCCCTTCGCTTCTGCCGGGCCTGTTGACTGCTGCGCAGCGCAATGCAGATCGCGGATTTGGCGATACAGCACTGTTTGAAGTCTCGGGCATCTATGAAGGTGACAAGCCTGAACAGCAGCGTCGCGTAGCGGGTGGTGTCCGTCGTGGCACGGCTGGCGTTGAAGGTTCGGGCCGCTTCTGGTCGGGCAATGCGGCAACTGTCGGCGTATTCGATGCCAAGGCTGATGCGCTGGCCGCACTTGAGGCTGCTGGTGCGCCGGTTGATCGTATCCAGATCGAAGCTGGTGGACCTGAGTGGTTCCATCCGGGCCGTTCGGGCACGCTGAAGCTCGGACCAAAGGTCGTGCTTGGCTATTTTGGTGAGTTCCACCCTGATACGCTCGAAGCGCTTGATGTGTCGGGCGCGCTCTGCGGCTTTGAAGTCTATATTGATGCGATCCCTGAGCCGAAGGCAAAGGCAACCCGCACCAAGCCAGCGCTCAGCCTCTCGCAGTTCCAGAGCCTCAAGCGTGACTACGCATTTGTCGTGGATGCAAATGTGGAAGCTGGCAGCCTTGTGAAGGCAGTCTCTTCTGCCGACAAGAAGCTGATTGCCGGTGTGCAGGTGTTCGACATCTTCACAGGTGCTTCGCTTGGTGAAGGCAAGAAGTCTATTGCGGTTGAAGTGCTGTTGCAGCCACAGGACCGCACTTTGACCGATGAAGATCTCGAAGCTTTGTCAAAGCAGGTGATTGCAAATGTCACCAAACAGACTGGCGGCGTCCTTCGCGGATAACAATAAATGAAAAGAAAACCCCGCTCGTGAGAGCGGGGTTTTTTCTAACCACGCAAACCGATGCAATTACCCCACGGGTCTTTGACCTGACACATGCGCATATTGTCCTGAATATCGAGCGGCCCTCGATAAAGCGTGCCGCCAATGGCGATCAAATGCGCGAGCGATTCATCGAAATCATCGACGTGCCAATAAACAACACTCCCCGCAGCACCCGATGAAACCTTTTCATCTGCCGGAACTATCTCCAGATCAACATCGCCGATTTGCAGATAGCTGAAATCATAGGTTTCGAGATGTTTGAGGACCGCGTGCGGGAAGGCTTTTCGATACCATTCGATTGCTGCCTCTACATCACTGACATGAACGAGAACAGCCGATATTGCGCCGCTCATGCGGGAACAGCTACGCGTGCAGGCATGGCAAGCATCGCCATGTCGATGATTTTCTGCACGGCTTCGCGTGAATTGCCATCGCGGGCTTCAAAAGAAATGCTCTGCTGGATCATATGATAGAACTCGGTCATCTGTGCGATGTCGGTTTGTTCGGGCAGATCGCCTGCCGCAATAGCGCGCTTCAGACGGCGTGAAAGCTGTTCGTGATTGGTGTGACGAACATCCTGCAGAAATGCCTTCACATTGGCGTTTTCCGGTTTGCACTGAATAGAGCTAACACTGATCATGCAGCCGCCAGCAGGACACGCAAAAGCGCTGTCAGCGCTCAATTCAAGCCATTGCCGCATGCCGTCCTGAATGGTTGGCGCTTTTTCAAGTGCATCGAAAGGACCAGCGCCGATTGTGCGGGTATAATAGTCCACGGCTTCGCGAAACGCCTGCTCTTTATTGCCAAAGGCGGCATAAAAGCTTGGCGGCGTAATGCTGATCGCCGATGTAAAATCGTTGATCTGGGCGCATTCATAGCCCTTCGCCCAGAAGACTTTCATGACTTTTTCCAACGCAGTATCGCGGTCGAAACTGCGCGGACGCCCGCGCGGAACCATTTTTCGCCCTTTCTGTAGTCATCCTTATATAATTTGCTTGACGCTCTGGCGCAAGACGATATGAATTATGTAGTATCGACTATATAAATAGGATTCGTCCCATGAACGAAGTGTGTGATTCTGCCATTGCGGCGGAAGGGGTTTCTGCGTCTTCAAGCCAAGCGCGCGAGATTCCACTGGTGGTCTATTGCCTGACATTGGGTATTTTTGCGCTGACCACCTCTGAACTGATGATTTCTGGCATGATGCCAGCGCTTCAGGAGGCTTTCGGGCGCTCGGTTTCCGATATTGGCAATCTGATTTCGGTCTATGCTTTGGGTATGACGATTGGTGGTCCGCTGGTGACGGTGTTGTTTCTGGCACTGAAAATCGAAAATAAGCGCGGGCTGCTGTTGCTTCTGATTCTTTATGCGGTGGGGCAAAGTGTGGCTGCTTCGACCAGCAATTTTCATGTGATGCTGGCGGCGCGTGTTTTCACCGGCATGGCAGCTGCGACCAGTTTCGGCCTGATGCTGGCAATTACTGCGCAGCTCGTTGTGCCTGAACTGCGCGGTCGCGCGTCTTCGCTGGTCTTTGCGGGGCTGATGCTTTGCACGGTTTTAGGTGTGCCGCTTGCAACGCTCATCACCAACAGCTTTGGCTGGCGTGCAGGTTTCTGGGCGATTGTGGTGCTGGTGCTGTTTTGTGCGCTGGTGATTGCGCTCAAGATCGAAGCAAGGCCAAATAATGCCGAAGTAAATCTGCGCTCCGAGCTCAATGAAATGCGCAAGCCAAGGCTTTGGGCCGCTTACGCAACCAGCGCTCTGGTGATTGGTGCCTCGTTCTCAGTCTATAGCTATTTGTCGCCTATTACGGCGCAACTTGCGGGCTTCCCGGAAGCGCAATTGCCATTTTTGCTGGCCATCTATGGTGCAGCCAATATCATCGGCAATTATGTGATTGGTCGTTTCGCTGACCGCCATACGATTGCGACGATCTTTATCGGCATTCTGATCATGCTGGCGGCAATGCTGATCTTTGCGCTGTTTGCTGAACTGAAAATTGCGACGGTGCTGGCAATTGTGCTGATCGGTCTCACAGGTATTGCGCTTAATCCGGCGTTTATTGCCCGTGTGATGCGCATCGCGCATCCCGGCGCGCTGGTCAATGCAATGCATGCTTCGGTTATCAATATCGGCCTTGGCCTTGGACCATGGGCTGGCGGCTTTGCGCTTTCAACAGGCTATAGCCTTCATGCGCCGCTCTGGGTGGGTTTCATCATGACGCTTCTTGGCTTGCTAACCCTTGCACCGCGCGCCTTGCGCCGAATGTAATGATCCACATCACACAAAAAAGCCGGGGTCGATGCCCCGGCTTTTTGATCGAAAGGAAATTAGTCTTTTGCAAAAATTGTCGCGTTCTGCGATGTCGTGACCATAGTGTTGTAGTCACTGACGATCCACTGGAGATCAGAGGCAACATTGCCCTTGCGGGCATCGCCTTTGGTCTTTTCCAGCTTTTCCTGGAAGTCGCGCAGCTTGCCCAGAAGGCTTGCAGGGCGGGATTCAAAAACATGGAACGAGTTTGGATGCTCGGTCGCGTAATCATCCATTTCACGAACGGCAGCAGCATAGCTATCCATAGCTTTGCCAAAGGCTTCCATATCGACAACCGGCTTTTCATTCTCTGGCAGCAGTTCAACAACCGCATTGGCACGCATCATAACATTGCGAACCTGCCAGTTGGCTTTTTTGCCTTCGGCTTTTTCAAGCGCATCAAGTTCTGCCAGATCGATCTTGGCTTTTTCCTCGCCTAACAGTGCATCGACGCGCTTGCGTTCTTTGGTGAATTCCGGCGCATATTCGGCGATCTGTTTGTGAAACTCTTTCGCGCCAGCAAACTTGTCAGACTTATAGTCCTTGCGGTCGTAATATTTGCTCGCCTTTTCAACAACCGGGGCAAGCTTCTGATAGATCGCAATATAGCTCACCATTGCTTCGTCGAGCGCTGGAAGTTTTGGGTCCGCCTTGGTGGCTTCTTCAGCGGCTTCAATTTCGCTGCGCACATCATAGAGCGAATAAAGGCCATAGACATTGCGCTCCTTGCCAGTGGGACCCTTCTTCATGTCGACCCAGCTATCGTAACGGTCGAGCGATTCCGAAGCGCGGATGGTGCGGTTGAGAAGCGAAACATAGGCGTTCATCTTGCCAATCGCAGCGTTTGGGTCAGTCTCATCGGCAGATTGCGCAAAGGCTGTAACTGGTAGGATGACCGCCAGAAGCGTGAAAAGGATCGCACGAGGCGAGAAGCGTTTCATATGTTTTCCCTCATTGAGTACATTCTGAAATTGGTGAACTGACTGCTATGCATTCAGTTCCAGGCCGGAAGCATGTCCCCCTCCGACCGGCTTTTATGATGGGGATGATCGTCGCGACCATGGAAAGCACGATCAGATATTCAGGTCGACGAAACCAGCCAGCAAGAAGAAATTTTCTCGCGATGCCATCAATCAAGATGACGCCATGGATCCCATGTGTGAAGCCAAGCCCCACATAGGAAAAGCAAGCAATAGCAGCGGCGGCGATGGCAATTATGCCAAGCACTCTCGTGATGGTCCCTGTTTGCATAGCAGGCAAAAAGCACGCAGCCGCAAGAATGACAAGCCTTATTAGGAACTTCTACTTAATCAGATGGGTCATTTAAATATTTATGCTTGTTTCAGTCTGTGAATGCGAAAGGCGGGGATGATCCCCGCCCTCGTGTTTAATTCTCTCAGTTTTAAAGTCCGGTCATGGCCAGCGAGGCATCGGTGTATCTTTTGCCCGCAATCTTTTCGAAATCAAAAAGAGTGTTGAGCTGTGCCAGTTCATTGCTGCTCAATGATACATTTGCAGCGCCGGCATTGTCTTCGAGGTGATTGACCTTGCGGGCGCCGGGGATCGGCACGATGAAATCGCCCTGATGCAGAACCCAGGCAAGCGCCAGCTGTGCTGGTGTAACCTGTTTTTGAGCGGCTATATCGACAATGAGATCCACCTGCTTGTTATTGGCTTCAAGGTTACCCGGCTGGAAGCGCGGCAGCGTCTTGCGGAAGTCATCTGCTGCGAGATCGGATTGCGAGCGAACCTTGCCCGTCAACATGCCACGACCCAGCGGGCTGTAAGGCACAAAGCCAATGCCAAGTTCGGCACAGATTTTCAGCACCTCATTTTCAGGATCACGTGCCCAGAGTGAATATTCACTCTGCAGAGCAGCAATCGGATGAATAGTATGAGCACGGCGTAGCGTGTTTGCGCCCGCTTCTGAAAGACCAATGGTGCGGATTTTTCCCTCGTCAATCAGGTCTTTCATTGTGCCGATGACATCTTCGATTGGTACATTCGGATCAACACGATGCTGATAGAACAGATCGATCGTTTCAATGCCAAGGCGCTGCAAAGAAGCCTCTGCCACGGCGCGGATGTTTTCTGGGCGGCTATCCACGCCCACGGGCGTGCCGTCTGCGATTTTAAAGCCAAATTTTGTAGCAATCGTGACTTTATCGCGGATCGGCTTCAGCGCCTTGCCGAGCAGCTTTTCGTTTTCATAGGGGCCGTAGACTTCGGCTGTATCGAAAAATGTGATGCCAAGATCAAAAGCACGGTGCAATGTGGCAATGGCATCCTGTTCGTCCTGTCCGCCATAGGCATAGCTCATGCCCATGCAGCCGAGGCCGATTGCGGAGACAGTCAGGTCCTGGCCAAGCTTGCGCGTTTTCATAGATATTCCTTTCGGGACGAGTTTTGAAATCTGGGAGCGCGGTTCTCTGAAAGCACAGAGCGTCCGGCGAGACTGAAACTACTCCTCGATCCGGCGTTCGATAATACTGATTTATTTTCACGGGCTATTCTATATTTTAGAACAATGAATCGAAATCAGCTTTCCCAATTGGCCGTTTTGGCAGCCGTCGCAGCCCAAGGCAGTTTTCGCGGCGCAGCGCGTGAATTGTCGATTGCGCCATCCGCAGTCAGCCATGCAGTCTCAACTCTTGAAGAAAGCCTTGGTATCAGGCTGCTATCACGCACTACGCGCAGCGTTGCGCCCACGGATGCTGGACGACAATTGCTGGAGCGGCTCGCTCCGGCGCTTGAGGAAATTCATCAGGCGCTGGGTGCTGCAATCGAGGCGCGCGAACGCCCAGCGGGCATACTGCGCATTACGATGCCGCATATTGCAGCGCAGTTTGTCATTGCGCCGCGGCTTCATGCTTTCGCCGAAGCCTATCCCGACATTACGCTTGATCTGACAATAGAAAGTGCGCTCACAGATATTGTTGCAGAAGGTTTTGACGCTGGCATGCGGCTTGGTGAAAGTCTTGAGGCTGATATGATCTGCGCCCGGCTGACAGGTGACCTGCGCGCTGCGATTGTGGGAGCGCCGTCCTATTTTGAAACGAAAGCCATCCCCGAACATCCGCATGACCTGATGCGGCATCGGTGTGTACGGCAACGCTTTTCCAGCGGACAGATTTACAATTGGGAGTTTGAAAAAGGCGGCAAAGAGATAGAGGTGGCAATCAAAGGGCCGCTTATTCTCAATGATGACAGACTGATTCTTGATACCGTTCTAAATGGTACCGGCCTTGCCTATCTGTTTGAAGATCACGTTCGCGACGCGCTCGCGGATGGACGGCTGGTCAGAGTGCTTGAAGACTGGTGCCAGCCATTTGCAGGGCTGTTCCTTTATTATCCAAGCCGCCGCCAGATGAGACCTGCTCTGCGTGCATTTATCGATTTCTTTCGCGGGTCTTACGACATGCAACATCGTTTTTTGGGGGCTTGAGGTATCTCGCGACTAAGAAACTTATTTGACCGCTTTGGTGGCGAGACATTTTTTTGTTTCGTATTTGGCACCAATCATGGCATCGATAGCCGCAATTATGGGATCATGGCGCTTTGCGCATACTGAAACTGGGCTTGAAAGAAGGAAATCGCATGTTTCGTTGGGGTATTCTTTCCACCGCCAAGATTGGCGTAACACAGGTTATTCCGGCACTTTGTGCTTCGGACAATGGTATTGTTCATGCCATTGCCAGTCGTGATCATGCGCGTGCGCGTGCTGTTGCAGATCGATTTGGTGCACCACTGGCCTTTGGTTCCTATGAGGAATTGCTGGCAAGCGACGAAGTGGATGGCGTTTATATCCCGCTGCCGACTTCACAACATATTGAATGGACGCTGAAAGCAGCTCAGGCCGGTAAGCATGTGCTTTGCGAAAAGCCGATAGCGCTTAAAGCCGATGATATTGATCAGTTGATTGCCGCGCGCGACAAGCATAAGGTCACAATAGCTGAAGCCTTTATGGTCTTTTACCACCCGCAATGGATCAAGTTGCGTTTTCTTCTGGAAGAAGGTGCGATTGGAACGCTGCGCCACGTGCAGGGTGCATTCAGCTATTTCAACAATGATCCAACCAATATGCGCAACCAGCCGGAGCTTGGCGGTGGCGTGCTGCCGGACATTGGTGTTTACCCGACTGTTGTTACGCGTATGGTGACTGGCAAGGAGCCATTATCAGTTCAAGCTACGGTCGAATATGATCCGAAATTCGGCACCGATCGCTATGCCAATGTCTCGGCGCGATTCGACGGTTTCGACATGAGCTTCTATGTCGCCACCCAGCTTGCCGGTCGTCAGACGATGGTTTTCCATGGCGACAAGGGATTTATCGAAGTTCACGCACCTTTTAACACCGGCAAATATGGTCATGGCCGTATTACGCTCTATAATGCGGGACATACGGAGGCGACAGAATGGTCATTCTCCGATACAGACCACTATAAGCTTCAGGCGGAAAACTTCGTGCGCGCCACGAAGGGCGAAGGCGTGATGCTGTTTTCTCTGGAAAACTCAAAAGCCAATCAGAAATTTATCGATGCGATTTATCGCGCTGGTAAAAGCGACGGCTTCGTGAGTGTTTAAAGCATGTCGCGGAAAAGTGGGAACCGTCTCCGCGGGGCAATCAGTTCACTGGACTGATTGCTGATCCCGCTTCGATCCGATAACGACATGCGAGATACAAAAATACAGAGCGAGTACTGCGGTTGCGATTAAAATGCGGCACGCTCTGAGAGCTGGAAAGTTTAACAGGCAGGAATCTTTCACTGTGATGCGTCTTGTGACTTGCAGTGAAAAACTGCCTTTCTTATATACGCCTCGCACAGGGCTTTGATAAAAGGCCGGGTGGCTTGAAAAACGCTTCCCGACTTCACACCTTGAAGCAGGCATTGTGAAACCGATAGGAACCGCTCATGAAACGCTCGGTAGAGGTTTTTGCGGTTTGCTGAATGGAGAGAAATATGGCTAAAGTTATTGGTATCGATCTGGGAACGACCAACTCCTGCGTAGCCGTCATGGACGGAAAAACCGCGAAGGTCATTGAAAATGCTGAAGGTGCGCGTACGACACCTTCGATCATCGCTTTCAGCGATGGTGACGAACGTCTCGCTGGCCAGCCTGCGAAGCGTCAGGCTGTCACCAACCCTGAAGGCACTCTGTTTGCCGTAAAGCGCCTGATTGGCCGCCGCTTTGATGACCCAATGGTCACCAAGGACAAGGACCTTGTGCCTTACAGCATCGTCAAGGGCGACAATGGCGACGCATGGGTAGAAACGCACGGCAAGAAATATTCGCCATCGCAGGTTTCTGCGATGATCCTTCAGAAGATGAAGGAAACTGCTGAATCTTACCTCGGCGAAACTGTGACGCAGGCCGTTATTACGGTTCCGGCATACTTCAACGATGCTCAGCGTCAGGCAACCAAGGATGCCGGCAAGATCGCTGGTCTTGAAGTTCTGCGCATCATCAACGAACCAACTGCTGCAGCCCTTGCTTATGGTCTCGACAAGAGCGAAGGCAAGACGATTGCTGTTTACGATCTTGGTGGCGGTACGTTCGACGTTTCCGTTCTCGAAATCGGTGACGGCGTGTTTGAAGTTAAGTCGACCAATGGTGACACGTTCCTCGGCGGTGAAGACTTCGACATGCGTCTGGTTGAATATCTGGTTGCCGAGTTCAAGAAGGAACAGGGCATCGATCTGAAGAAAGACAAGCTTGCTCTGCAGCGCCTCAAGGAAGCTGCTGAAAAGGCAAAGATCGAGCTTTCGTCCGCTCAGCAGACCGAAATCAACCTGCCGTTCATCACAGCTGACCAGTCTGGTCCTAAGCACCTTGCTATCAAGCTTTCGCGCTCGAAGTTCGAAAGTCTGGTTGACGATCTCGTGCAGCGCACGGTCGAGCCATGCAAGGCAGCGCTTAAGGATGCAGGCCTCAAGGCTGGCGATATCGATGAAGTTGTTCTGGTTGGCGGTATGACCCGTATGCCGAAGATTCAGGAAGTCGTTAAGGCTTTCTTCGGCAAGGAACCACACAAGGGCGTGAACCCGGACGAAGTTGTTGCTATGGGCGCAGCAATTCAGGGCGGCGTGTTGGCTGGCGACGTCAAGGACGTTCTGCTGCTCGACGTTACCCCGCTTTCGCTCGGTATTGAAACGCTTGGTGGCGTGTTCACACGTCTGATCGAACGCAACACCACGATCCCGACCAAGAAGTCGCAGACCTTCTCGACCGCTGAAGACAATCAGTCGGCTGTGACGATCCGCGTGTTCCAGGGCGAGCGTGAAATGGCTGCCGACAACAAGATTCTCGGCCAGTTCGATCTCGTTGGTATTCCACCAGCACCACGCGGCGTACCGCAGGTTGAAGTGACTTTTGACATCGACGCCAACGGCCTGGTTAACGTGTCTGCAAAAGACAAGGGCACAGGCAAGGAACACCAGATCCGCATTCAGGCATCGGGTGGTCTTTCGGACGCCGACATCGAAAAGATGGTCAAGGACGCGGAAGCAAATGCTGAAGCCGACAAGCAGCGCCGTGACGCGGTTGAAGCCAAGAACCAGGGCGAAAGCCTCCTTCATTCGTCTGAAAAGTCGCTGAAGGAATATGGTGACAAGGTTTCTGCTGAAGACAAGCTGGCCATCGAAGGCGCGATTGCAGCTCTTCGTACCTCGCTTGAAGGCGAAGATGCTGAAGACATCAAGGCGAAGACGCAGGTTCTTGCCGAAGCTTCGATGAAGCTTGGTCAGGCCATGTATGAAGCAGCGCAGGCTGCTGAAGAAAATGGTGCTGCCGGTGGCGAACAGGCTTCTTCCAACGACGATGTTGTCGATGCCGATTACGAAGAAATCGACGACGACAAGAAAAAGTCGTAAGCCTAGTCTGTAAACGCTCAAGCCCGGGTCACTCCCGGGCTTTTGCGGCCTTTCGGGACGGTTGCACCGGACGGGTAAACCAAGACTATTCCAGCAGGCACAACAATGTCTGCACGAAATGGGACCGTGGAGCCGCAAACATTGCATGCGCTCCTGCCGTCGGGATAACGAACGATGAAGATCGATTATTACGAAGCTCTCGGTGTGGAGCGTACTGCAGACGATAAGGTGCTTAAAACCGCCTTTCGCAAGCTTGCTATGGAATATCATCCGGATCGCAATCCGAATAATCCGGAAGCTGAAGTCAAATTCAAGGAAATCGGCGAAGCTTATGAGACGCTGAAAGACCCGCAGAAGCGCGCAGCCTATGACCGTTTTGGTCATGCAGCCTTTGAAAATGGCGGCATGGGTGGCGGTGGTTTCGGCGGCGGCGGCTTTGGTGGCGCGGGCGGTTTCTCCGATATTTTCGAAGATATTTTTGGCGAGATGATGGGTGGCGGCGGTCGCCGTCGTTCGAATGGCGGACGCGAACGCGGCGCCGATCTTCGCTACAATATGGAAGTCAGCCTTGAGGAAGCCTTTTCCGGCAAGGCAGCACAAATTCGTGTGCCGACCTCTATCACCTGTGATGAATGTTCAGGTTCTGGCGCAAAAGCCGGTTCGCAGCCAACGACTTGTACGACGTGCGGCGGCGCTGGTCGTGTACGCGCAGCGCAGGGTTTCTTCTCCGTTGAGCGCGCTTGCCCGACCTGTAATGGCCGCGGCCAGATCATCAAGGATCCTTGCGGCAAGTGTCACGGTCAGGGCCGTGTGACACAGGAGCGTTCGCTTTCGGTCAATATTCCGGCTGGTATCGAAGACGGCACCCGTATTCGCCTGTCTGGTGAAGGCGAGGCCGGAACGCGTGGCGGACCTTCGGGCGATCTCTACATCTTCCTGTCGGTCAAACCGCATGAGTTCTTCCAGCGTGATGGGGCTGATCTCTATTGCAAAGTGCCGATCTCGATGACGACGGCGGCACTGGGTGGCGAGTTTGAAGTTTCCACGCTTGATAGTACCCAGACCCGCGTAAAAGTGCCGGAAGGCACGCAGAACGCCAAGCAGTTCCGCTTGAAGGGTAAGGGCATGCCGGTTCTGCGCCAGCAAGCGATGGGTGATCTTTATATCCAAATCGATATTGAGACACCACAAAGCCTTTCCAAACGCCAGCGCGAGTTGCTTGAGGAATTTGAACAACTCTCGTCGAAGGAGAACAGTCCGAAATCGGCTGGTTTCTTTTCCCGGATGAAAGAGTTTTTTGAGGGTATTGGTGAGTGATAAAAAGGGGGCCGTTTGGCTCCCTTTTTTTATTCTGTCCTTAATGTTGCCTTGCGCAGCTCGTTCAATACGTCATAAACTTGTCTGATAACGACAATGGGAGCAGTGAGAATGGCAGGACAACTCGGCAGGAAACTGGCCGCTAAGTTCGATGAGGAAATCCGTTTTTTCAAAGGCTGGATCGACGGACCGAAAGCGGTTGGCGCGATATTGCCGACAAGTTCGATTACGGCGCGCCGTATGGCGAGCGTCATTGATACAAAATCTGGCCTGCCCGTTCTGGAGCTCGGACCGGGCACAGGTGTTATTACCAAAGCCATTCTTGCGCATGGCGTGAAGCCATCCGATCTTTATTCAATCGAATATTCTCCCGCTTTTGTTAAACATCTCGAAAATGCCTATCCCGATGTGAATATCATCGAGGGCGACGTGTTTGATCTTGATACTGCACTTGGCACTATGAGAGATCAGCAGTTCGATAGCATCGTTTCAGCGGTACCTATGCTGAATTTCCCAATGCCAAGTCGTATTCAGCTGATGGATGATCTTCTCTCGCGAATTCCGCGTGGTCGTCCGCTGATTCAGATAACCTATGGCCCACGCCCTCCGGTGCCTGCTGGTAAAGGCAATTATACTGTGCAGCATTATGATTTTGTCGTGCGCAATGTTCCGCCTGCACAGCTTTGGGTCTATCGCCGCCCGATCACCTGATATTTGGAGTAACAATGACTGCACGAATTCTCGTTTTCGCGGGTTCTGTCCGCACGGGTGCATTTTCGGCCCATATGGCGGATGCAGCTGAAAAAGAACTCACGCAACAGGATGCTAAAGTCACACGCATAACGCTTGCCGATTATCCGCTTCCCATCATGAATGAAGATTTGGAAGCCGAAGAGGGTATTCCTGAAAACGCTATGAAGCTTGGCCGTCTGATGGCTGAGCATGACGGGCTGATGATCTGTTCGCCCGAATATAACGCATCGATCCCGCCGCTTCTGAAAAACACGATTGACTGGGTCAGCCGGATTTCAAAAGATGGCGATAAGCCATTCAAGCCTTATGCGGGTTTGACGGTCGGGCTTTGTTCAACTTCCAACGGCGCTTTTGCCGGTATGCGCGGGCTTTATCACCTGCGCGCCGTTCTGATGAATTGCGGTACGCAGATTGTGACGGAGCAATGCTCTGTGAGTGCCGCCGCCGATGCTTTCAACGAGGATGGCACGCTTAAAAACGAACGTCAGGCAAAAATGCTAAGCAACGTTTGCAAAAGCCTGATTGCGCATTCGGCCAAATAGACACGTTGTTTGATTGATATTCAATAATTTCAGGGCGCGGTATCTTTCGTACCGCGCCCTGTTGTGCGAAGAGAGCTAAACTCATCACGGAGAGATTTATGACGACGACAGATGTGCGCGATAAGCTGATCGTGGGCCTCGACGTGCCAAGCGTTGCTGAAGCGGAAAAGGTGGTCGAAGAACTGGGCGATGCTGCCACTTTCTACAAGATTGGCTATCAGCTGGTATTCGCTGGCGGTCTCGATTTCGCAAAGAGCCTGATTGCGGCGAAGAAAAAAGTCTTTCTCGACATGAAGCTTCTCGACATCGACAACACCATCGCCAAGGGCGTCGAAAATGTTGCTAAGATGGGCGTTTCGATGCTCACGCTGCATGCTTATCCAAAGGCCATGCGCTCGGCTGTTCAGGCCGCGCAAGGCTCTGATCTCTGCCTGCTTGGCGTGACGGTGCTGACCTCGATGGATGATGCTGATCTCAAAGAAGCAGGCTATTCCGATACGCCGGAAGCGCTGGTGCTCAAACGTGCGCAGCAGGCACGTGATGCCGGTATGGGCGGGATTGTCGCTTCCGCCGCCGAAGCTTTTGCCATTCGTCAGGCCATTGGTCCCGATATGGCGGTTGTCACCCCCGGCATTCGTCCGGCAGGAGCCGAAAAGGGCGACCAGAAGCGCGTGATGACACCAGCAGATGCGCTGAAAGCCGGTGCGAGCCATCTCGTCGTTGCGCGACCAATTGTCGGCGCGAGTAATCGCAGGGCTGCAGCTCTTGCCATTCTCGAAGAAATGCGCTCGGTTGCATAATCATTTTTCGAGGAGGACAACATGACCAAAGCCTATTGGATCGCCCGCGTGGATGCCCGTGATACGGAGCGCTACAAGGATTATGTATCCACCGCTAAGCCCGCTTTTGAGCGCTATGGGGCGAAGTTCATCGCCCGCGGCGGTAAAGCCGAAGCTGTTGAGGGACCGGGCCGCGCCCGCAATGTCATCATCGAATTTGAAACCATGCAGCATGCGCTGGATTGCTACAATTCGCCGGAATATCAGGCGGCGAAAGCCATCCGCCAGACGGTGGCGGACGGCGAAATCGTGATTGTCGAAGGATTTTAAACTTACAATCGAACCGGCGGGTCGTGACGACCGCTGACCGACAGATCCAGCAACACGACTTTGCCCGCATGTGGATCAGCATTGCGGGCATTTTCATTCATAGCTTCATGCGCGCTGGTGACGATCAGCACAGAGGCGTCTGCACCGATAAAGGCGGGGCAGGTCGGCTGTGTCACAGGTAGTTTGATCGAGCGGATCAACCGCCCTTGCGGTGAATAGGCATTTAGCGCGCTGCCGCCCCAACAAGCATTCCACAAGGTTCCCTCAGCATCCACGACAGAGCCATCAACGCCACCCTCTTCCACATGATGATGAAACACGCTTTTTTCCGATGTAGGCAGCCCGGTTTCGGGATCGGTATCGACCCGCCAGATGATGTTGCGGTCGGTATCCGCAAAATAGGCGATTTTACCATCCGGCGAAAAGCAGATCGAATTGGTGATCGTAATGCCAGAGAAAAGCTTTTTCACTTGTCCCTCGCGATACCACCAGATCGATCCCGCATCCTTCTCGGCCTTCTTACCCATGGTGCCGATCCAGAATGAACCGGATGGATGCACACGCGCATCATTGGAACGGGTGACATTATTGTCGGCTTCTAACGGATGATGCAGCGTGAGGCGTCCGTTAGTGCGTTCGCGTACAAACAGGCCGTGCTCGCTCACGATCAGTTGCCGTTCGCGATCAATAACTGCGAGCGCGCTGGCTTTCATGCCAAGATCATGCGCACGAATTTCACCGCTGTCGTCTCGCTCAATCAGCCGCTGGCCGAGAATATCAAACCACCAGCACTGACCGGTCAGCGGATCATAGCCCGGACCTTCGCCCAGTTCAGCAATATGGTCGGCAAATAGAGTTGTCTTGACTGCGCTCACCTGTTCCTCCCGGGTCATGCTGGTTCAACATAATCAAGCAGGCCGATACGATCCAGCTACAAATATTTGTGTTAGCAGAAAGGACTATGTTGCGGTCAAATTCCGTTTTAAGTTCGCGCAACTAAGAATCGCGAGGAAATCATGTCGCTAAAAGTTGCGGTCCAGATGGACCATATCAGCACCGTCAATATCAAAGGTGACACCACCTTCGCTCTGTCGCTTGAAGCACAAAAGCGTGGCCATGAGCTGTATCATTATACAACGGATCGCCTGTCGATGCGCGATGGTGTTGTTTCAGCGCGGCTTGAAACGCTGGAAGTGCGCGATATTGAGGGCGATCATTTCACCCTTGGCGCGCCTGAGCGTCGCAACATGCTGGATATGGACGTGGTGCTGCTGCGTCAGGACCCGCCTTTCGACATGAATTACATCACCAATACGCATCTTCTGGAGCGTATTCATCCAAAGACGCTGGTGGTCAATGATCCGGCATGGGTGCGTAACAGCCCGGAAAAGATTTTCGTCACCGAGTTTCCTGATTTGATGCCGGAAACGCTCATCACCAAAGACCCGCAGGAAGTGATGGAATTCCGCCGCGAGTTTGGCGACATCATTCTGAAGCCGCTTTACGGCAATGGCGGTGCGGGTGTGTTCCATCTGGCCGATGGTGACCGTAACCTGACCTCGCTTCTGGAAATGTTCGGCCAGCTTTTCAAAGAGCCATTTATTGCCCAGCGTTATCTCAAAGATGTGCGTTCTGGCGACAAGCGCATCATTCTGATCGATGGTGAGCCGGTGGGTGCGATCAACCGCGTGCCTTCGGAAAGCGATGCGCGTTCCAACATGCATGTTGGTGGCCGTGCCGAGAAGACGCTGCTGACCGCACGTGAACGCGAAATCTGCGAACGGATTGGACCATCGCTGAAGGAACGTGGCTTTATCCTCGTTGGTATCGACGTGATCGGCGATTACATGACCGAAATCAATGTAACCTCGCCAACCGGCATCCGCGAGATCGAACGCTTTGACGGTACTAACATTGCTGCCCTGTTCTGGGATGTGGTGGAAGCCAAGCGCAAGTAACACGTGCTTCCTTACAGAGAAAACTTATAGGGCCGGTCTGAAACAATCAGATCGGCCCTTTGTCTTGATTGAACCCCAACTTGATTGAACTCAATGAAAATGCTTAAATCCTATGGTTGTATTTAAGCATTTTCTCACGTTTGAGATGTGCTGCGTGTTATGCGGGGGCATATGGTAGCGCGGGTGGGGACGGTTGCCTTTCAGGGCATAGAGGCGGTGCCTGTCGATGTGCAGGTGATGGTGGCACCGGGTAAAATGGGCATGTCGATTGTCGGCCTGCCCGATAAGGCTGTTGCCGAAAGTCGGGAGCGGGTGCAGGCAGCGCTACATGCTTCCGGGCTTTCCATGCCGACCAAGCGTGTGACAATCAATCTGGCACCAGCCGATTTGCCAAAAGAAGGCTCACATTACGATTTGCCGATTGCTGTGGGGCTTATGGCTGCGATTGGCGCTATCCCGGCGGATGCAATTCAATCCTATATGGTGCTTGGTGAATTATCGCTCGACGGCACGATCACTGCCGTCGCGGGTGTCCTGCCTGCTGCAATCAGTGCGAACCGTGAAGATAAGGGGCTGATATGCCCTTATGCCTGCGGCTCGGAGGCTGCATGGGCGGGCGCGGACATTGATATTCTCGCGCCGCGCAGCCTAATCGCGCTGGCCAATCATTTCAAAGGCACGCAGGTTCTGACGCCGCCAGAGCCGTCTATGCGGGTTTCAAGTGAAGTGCAGCCTGACTTGGCTGACATTAAAGGACAGGAAACAGCAAAACGCGCGCTGGAGATTGCAGCAGCCGGCAATCACAATCTGTTGCTGGTCGGACCGCCCGGATCAGGCAAATCCATGCTGGCGCAGCGTTTGCCGTCAATCCTGCCAAAACTCAGCCCACGCGAACTTCTCGATGTTTCGATGATCGCATCAATCGCGGGCGAACTGTCTGGCGGAAAATTGTCGGATCGCAGACCGTTTCGAGCGCCGCATCATTCTGCCTCTATGGCGGCAATGGTCGGTGGTGGCCTGCGGGCACGGCCGGGCGAGGTGTCGCTCGCACATAATGGCGTATTGTTTCTCGATGAGTTTCCCGAATTCTCGCCACAGGTGCTCGATTCGCTTCGGCAACCTTTGGAAACGGGCGAATGCATGATTGCTCGCGTCAATCATCGCACCAGCTACCCGGCACGCTTTCAGCTGATTGCTGCAATGAATCCATGCCGCTGTGGCATGGCAGGAGAACCGGGGCACACATGCGCGCGCGGCCCGCGCTGCCAGAGTGATTATCAGGCGCGGATTTCCGGCCCTTTGCTGGATCGTATTGATCTGCGCGTTGATATGCCCGCGGTTTCCGCGATGGACCTCATTCAGCCTTCACAGTCTGAACACAGCGAAAGTGTTGCCAAGCGCGTGGCGCGGGCGCGCGCAATACAAAGCGCACGCTATACGGCGCTTGGGCTTGATGCATCGATGACCAATGCACATTGCTCGGCAAATCTGATTGAAGATGTGGCAAAGCCGGATGCGGCAGGCGTCAAATTACTGCGCGATGCCAGCGAGCAGATGCGTTTTTCTGCGCGCGCTTATCATCGTATTCTGAAAGTTGCACGCACGCTCGCTGATCTCGATGGTGTTGATCAGCTCAGCCGTATCCATCTGGCTGGTGCGATTTCGTATCGGATGGGTGCGGAAAGGCTGATCGCCTCTGCCTGAACTTACTTAACTGCGCCAACCAGCAGGTTGTCCGGGCTTTCGATGGTGACCCAGCGGCCCGTATTGTTGGCAGCCTGACGCTTAAGATAGGTGTATTCGGTTTCGTCCCAGCGCAGAACTTCATCGGTCAGATTGTCGAGAACGAAATCGCCGCGATCTGTGCGAACGGTCAGAACTGCATGGCCTTCACCGTCTGGCTTACGAACAACGGTGATCAGAAGGTCGGTCATTGGAATGCCAGCCTTGGCTAGTTCGCGCTGCTTAAGAAGAACATAATCTTCACAATCGCCAACAGTGGTTGGGTAAGCCCAATATTCCTCAACGCCGTAGATTTCCATGTCGGTCATCGGCTTGATACGTTCATTGGCCGAAAGATTGACGGTCTGAATGAGCTGCCAGTTGTTGTTGTTGAGCGAGAGGGCGCGTGTATCACGGCTTACGATGTTGCATTCAGCAGCTTCACGCTTGCAGAATTCGTAGTGGCCAATTGGCTGTGAGGTGAGTTTGCCGGTCTGCATATAAGCGCCGGTTCCAGCCTGTGCACTGAAGCTCACAACGAGAGCAGCAATGCCGATGCTTGCAGCAGCGATAATCTTCATGCCTGAGCGAACTACACACAACATACTCAACGCCCTTTTCACAGCCCGCACAGGGCATTTATTAACGAAAAGTTAAAGTATGAAATGTGGCCTGAGTCAATTCGATCTGCCGCTAGAGCGCCCTACTTCTTAATTAATGGTTAACACGGGTATTTCTATATTAACACACCTTATGCGTGTATATAGGCGCGCAAAAAACCGCCATGGAAGCCCATAGCGGTTTCAAAACATGCTATTCGTTACTGGTTCAGAGCGGCGTGAAGCACACATTTGTGTGGCCGGCACTGATAAAGCCGAGGCGCTGCGCAGCACCCTTGGAAAGATCAAGCACACGTCCCTTGATGAACGGTCCGCGATCATTGATGCGCACGACAAGCGACTTGCCATTGCGCTGGTTGGTGACTTTAACCTTGCTGCCAAGAGGCAGTGTCTTATGGGCGGCTGTTAAGCCCGCAGGGTTCATGCGTTCGCCCGATGCCGTGCGGGACGTGAGTGCATACCATGAAGCACCACCACAGCGCGCGGCCTGAGCTTCCATTGCGGTGATCGAGAACAGACCGGTTGTCGCAACGGCGAGCATAGCCATACGGATTTTGAAGTTCATCGTGATTCCAATAGTCGTTTCGAAGAGCCTTCACAGTCATGACTGGTAAAGACCGGTGCCAATTGGAATCTAAATGTGGCGACGACGTGATGTTATTGAGAGTATAATGAGATGATTGAATCGCTTATTTAAGCGGAATATCATCCTATACTCTGCGTTGTTTATTTAAACTTCCAAGAAAAAATCAGGAATATTTTGAATTGAATCGCATTGTTTCTAAGAATCTATTTAAGATTCACTGGGATTCAACGCAGGACCGCGCCGATCCATGTTTTTAAGCGTGGTTCTCAAGAAGAGCTGCTTACGGGCGGGCGATTGTTTAGCCGGGACAATACAATCTTTATTTGTATCGCTAGTGTTTACCCCGGACTCACAAGATGACAAAATCCGGCCTTTTTTGGTCAAAATACAACTTATTCGTGTTTCTTGGTCGGTAAAGTTTGGAGTCTTTTCTGTAACTTTTGTTGAAATCCCGCGTGATGACGTAGTTTTGTCCACGCGCCCTCTGCACGCTAAAGCCAGAATCCTGCTATAAGCGCCCATCTTCAGAATGGATTATCATGCAGGACGATACGCAAAAGGACGATACGGAAACGCCGCTACCGCCAATCTCGGCGGGAAAGCGCATTCTTTATCTGTGCCTTGGCTTTCTTATGGTAGCGCTGGGTATCATCGGCGCCATTCTGCCGGTCATGCCAACGACGATCTTTATTATTCTCGCTGCATGGTTCTTCGCCCGCTCCTCGCCGAAGTTTGAAGCGCGTCTACTTGCCGATCCACGCTTTGGTCCGATGATTATCAAATGGCGTGAGCGCGGAGCCATTCCTCCAAGAGCCAAACTCTATGCCTGTCTCGGCATGACTTTCGGCTATGGTATGTTCTGGTGGGGAGCCCAGCCAGGACCTTTGCTGGCTATCAGTGTTACAATTTTTATGGCTGGCTCGGCCATATATGTTCTCACGCGTCCCAGTGAGTGATGCATGCTGAGTGATTCATAATATTAGGCATTTTGCATGTGAGCGCACAAAACTGCCTGCATCATGTAATGACACAGAGCTGTAACACTACTGTCATATGACTGTTATATAGAGCGCGTAGATGGCTGCTGACGCTTTCACGTCATGTGTCTTTTACAACAGGGACTGGTACTCATGAACAAGATGATTTCCTCGACCGCAGCGCTTGCAATAGCAGCAGTATTGTCGGTTTCAGCTGCAAACGCACGCGAACAGATTCAGGTTTCCGGTTCCTCGACCGTTCTGCCTTACGCTAAGATCGTTGCCGAAACTTTTGGCGAAACCTATCCGAACTTCAAAACACCGGTTATCGAATCGGGCGGTTCGGGCGCAGGCATTAAAGAATTCTGTAAGGGCGTTGGCGAAAACACCATCGACATCGCAAACGCATCGCGCGCTATGAAGGACACAGAACTCAAGTCCTGCATCGACGCTGGCGTTAAGGACGTTCAGGAAGTTCGTTTCGGTTATGACGGCATCGTCTTCGCAACCGATGCAAAGGGTCCGGATTGGAAGCTCGCTCCAGTTGACCTTTACAAGGCACTTGCCGCTAAGGTTATTGTTGACGGCAAGCTCGTAGACAATCCAAACACTAAGTGGAATCAGGTCAATGCCGACCTGCCAGATTGGGACATTGCTGCTTACATCCCTGGCGAAAAGCACGGCACCCGTGAAGTTTTCGAAGAAAAGCTTATGGCTGATGGTTGTAAGGAATCGGGCGCTCTTGCTGAAATCAAGAAGACCGGCCTCGACGACAAGGCTTCGGCTGCTGCGTGTATCGCTGTTCGTAAAGACGGCAAGGCTGTCGACATCGACGGCGATTACAGCGAAACGCTGGCTCGCATCGACTCGAACAAGCAGGGCGTTGGCGTTTTCGGCCTCTACTTCTTCGAAAACAATGCTGACAAGCTCAAGGTTGCAACTGTTAACGGCGTAACGCCATCGGCAGAAACCGTTGCTTCGGGCGAATATCCAGTTTCGCGCCCACTGTTCTTCTACGTGAAGAAGGCTCACCTTGGCGTCATTCCAGGCCTCAAGGAATATGTAGACTTCTTCCTGTCGGAACAGATGGTTGGCCCAGACGCTCCGCTTGCTGAATACGGTCTGGTTCCTGCACCAGATGCAGAACGTGAAGCACAGCGCACTTCGTTCACCGAAGGCAAGGTTCTGGCTGTTAAGTAAGCTTTGAACTGTGGAACGTGGGGATCATTGGTCCTCACGTTCTTTCTCTTTAGCGCCTTTTCAGTATGACAGGCGCATTCGCGTGGAAGTGGTTCGGCTGCATATTTTGCGTCAACACGCTGCTTCCGCTTTTTTTGGGGCAACCGGGGAAATTGAATGTCCTTCTTTCTGGTTCTCGTCAGTGTCGTTGCAATCGGACTGATCGGATTCTTCATAGGCCGACAGCGCGCCGTTGCAATTGACAAAGCGCAGCCTGTAACCAACGGCGTCAGCGCAGAGAAAATGCATTCCCGCCCGCTTTATCATGGCTGGTGGGTTTTCCTCGTTTCCGCATTGCCCGCAATTCTGTTTCTCGCGGTCTGGGCGGTCGGCACATCTGTTTATCTCGATCATACGGCGACAGCGCGTATGCCTGCGGCCGTTGAAGATGGCACTTATTCCGAGCGCAGCTTGCAGCTTGGTATGATCCGCAGTCTGTCAGATGGCTTGCAAAAGCTCACACCTGCAGAGATCGACAGCCTACCGCAGACTTACACGCAAGCGCGTGATGTTCTTGGCTCAAAGGGCGTAGCACTTGCGACTGAAGGTCAGGACTATATGGTCCCGGTTGCAATCTTCCTCGATAAAGCCAGCAAGATTTCGCATACCGTTGGCAGCGCGATTGCGCTGGTTATCGCGATTGCAGGTCTGATTTTCGGACTATCCGGCATTCGCCGCCGCACACGCGCTCGCAACAATGTTGAGCGCATCGTTCTCTGGGGGTTGATCGCTGCGTCCGGCATCGCAATTCTCACAACCATCGGCATCGTGTTCTCTGTTCTGTTCCAGACAGTGAGCTTCTTCCAATCGATTGCTCCGATGGACTTCTTTTTCGGTACCGTTTGGGACCCACGCTTTGCTGCAGCCGGTTCGGGTGGTGAAGTTGGTCAGTTCGGTCTGATCCCGCTTCTGGCCGGTACACTCTACATCGCGTTTGTCGCCATGTTGTTTGCGGTGCCTGTCGGCCTGTTCTCGGCAATCTACATGGCCGAATATGCGTCGCCGCGCGTACGCACCGTCGTTAAGCCGGTGCTTGAACTTCTGGCCGGTATCCCGACCATTGTTTACGGCTTCTTCGCACTGATAACGGTTGGACCGTTCCTGCGTGATCTCTCGATGGCAATCGCTGGTGGTCAGGGCTTCATCATGGCGCAGAGCGTGCTGACTGCCGGTCTCGTCATGGGCGTGATGTTGATCCCGTTTGTGTCGTCGCTATCCGATGACATTATCACGGCGGTTCCTGGATCGCTGCGTGATGGCTCGTTGGGCCTTGGCGCAACGCGTTCGGAAACAATCAAGCGTGTTGTTCTGCCAGCTGCACTTCCGGGCATTGTCGGCGCACTTCTGATGACAGCTTCCCGTGCGATCGGTGAAACCATGATCGTGGTGCTTGCAGCCGGTGTTGCCGCTCGTCTTTCTGCCAATCCGTTTGAAGCGATGACGACGATTACTGTCAAAATCGTCAGTCAGCTGACAGGCGATCTTGAATTTGACTCGCCACAGACACTTGTTGCTTTTGCGCTGGGTCTTACGCTTTTCGTCCTGACGCTGATCATGAACATCTTTGCGCTCTACATCGTTCGCAAGTACCGGGAGCAGTACGAATAATGACCGATTCAACATTGAATGCCGGCACTGCTGTGGCAAAGCCAGAGCGCCGTGATATCGGGATCAAGCGTCGCTACGCTGCTGAACGTCGCTTCCGTCTCTATGGCGTCGTTGCCATTGCGATCGGTGTGTTCTTCCTTTGCGCACTTTTGTTCTCGGTCTTCTCCAAAGGCTATACGGCTTTCGGACAGACAACGATCTATTTGCCAGTCAAACTTGAAGCGAGCGTCATCGATCCGGGCAACAAGCTTGCGACCGATCCAAATGTGCTGATCACTGCCAACTATCCGCTTCTGGTGCGCAATGCTCTGGCTGAAAAGCTCGGTGTTGCAACCACGGATCGCGCAGAAATGCGTGAAGTTGGACGTTTCTTCTCGGATGGTGTGCGTGTTCAGCTTCGCCAGATGGTGATGGATAATCCGTCGCTGATTGGTACGACGCAGACGGTTCCTGTTCTCGCTGCTGCTGATATTGATTCTGCCTATAAGGGCCAGATCGATTTTGCAGTCCCGGAAGCAAACCGCAAGGTTTCCGATCGCCAGTTTGAGTGGATCAAAACACTGACCAATGAAGGCATCATGAGCGAGGCCTTCAACTGGGGCTTGTTCACCAATGGCGCTTCCAGCCGTCCTGAAACTTCGGGTCTCGGTGTTGCACTGGTCGGTTCGTTCTACATGATGATGATCGTGCTGGTTCTCGCACTGCCTATCGGTGTGGCCGCTTCGATCTATCTTGAAGAATATGCCAAGAAGAACCGCCTCACGGATATTATCGAAGTCAACATCAACAATCTTGCTGCTGTTCCGTCGATTGTGTTTGGTCTGCTTGGTCTTGCTGTCTTCATCAACTTCTTCAACCTGCCGCGTTCAGCTTCGCTTGTCGGTGGTTTGGTTCTGACGCTGATGACGCTTCCGACCATCATCATCGCGACACGTTCGGCACTTCGCGCAGTTCCACCGTCGATCCGTGCGGCAGCGCTGGGACTTGGTGCATCGAAAACACAGATGGTTTTCCATCATGTGTTGCCGCTAGCAGCACCGGGCATTCTGACCGGAACGATTATCGGCCTTGCGCAGGCGCTTGGTGAAACTGCACCGCTGCTTCTGATTGGTATGGTGGCCTTCGTTGCCAATATGCCTGCAACCCCGATGGACCCTGCAACGGCTTTGCCAGTGCAGATCTTTATGTGGGCCAATGAAGCCGAACGTGCCTTTGTGGAACGGACATCAGGCGCTATTATCGTCCTGCTCCTGTTCCTAGCCGTCATGAACATCTTAGCAATTATTCTGCGCCGCCGCTTTGAGCGCCGCTGGTAAACGGGAGAGAAATGATGAATCTTATGACAGAACGATCTCTCGAAAAAGCCGTAGGAGACAAAATGAACGCCAACGCTCCATCCATTAAAATGCGTGGCGACAAAGTCTGCGTGTTCTATGGCGAAAAACAGGCTTTGTTTGAAGTCGATCTCGACGTGCCGGAAAAGATGGTGACAGCGCTGATCGGTCCTTCGGGCTGTGGCAAGTCGACCTTCCTGCGTTCGCTGAACCGCATGAACGACACGATTGAAGGCTGCCGCATCGTTGGCAACATCACGCTCGATAATGAAGACATCTACGATCCAAAGATCGACGTTGTTGAACTGCGTGCACGTGTTGGCATGGTGTTCCAGAAGCCAAACCCATTTCCGAAGACGATCTTTGAAAACGTGGCTTATGGCCCGCGCATTCATGGCCTCGCACGTAACAAGACTGATCTTGAAGAAATCGTTGTCACAAGCTTGAAGAAGGCCAGCCTTTTTGAAGAAGTGAAAGATCGTCTTCACGATGCAGGCACCGGTCTTTCCGGTGGTCAGCAGCAGCGCCTGTGCATTGCACGCGCGATTGCCGTCAGTCCTGAAGTGATCCTGATGGATGAGCCTTGTTCGGCACTCGATCCGATTGCAACGGCAAAGGTTGAGGAACTGATCGACGAGTTGCGTCAGAACTACACCATCGTCATCGTGACTCACTCGATGCAGCAGGCTGCTCGTGTGTCGCAGCGCACAGCGATGTTCCACCTTGGTAATCTGGTGGAAGTCGGTGATACCGATGTGATGTTCACGGCACCGACCGAGAAGCGCACGCAGGACTATATCACTGGTCGTTTTGGCTAACCAATATTTCAGCAAAAGCAGGAGCCGATTGCGGTTCCGCTTCCTGCGTTTTTAATCGAGAGGTCTATGATGGCGTCCCAGCATACTGTTAGCGCATACGACGAAGAACTTCAGTTCCTGACCCACAAGATCGCCGAAATGGGCGGTCATGCGGAGCGCATGGTTGAGCAGTCGGTTGCAGCGATTGTGAATGCCGATAACGCACTGGCACAGCGCGTCATCTCCGACGATCTTATCCTCGATGCAAGCGAGCGCGAGATTGACGACAAGGCCGTCATGATTATCGCAAAGCGTCAGCCAATGGCTGTTGATCTGCGTGAAATCATCGGATCAATCCGCATTTCCGCTGATCTGGAACGCGTGGGCGATCTTGGCAAGAACATCGCGAAGCGCGTTGCAGCCGTTTCAGAATCCCGCCAGCCGGGCAAGCTTTATCGTGGTCTCGAAACCCTCGCTGAACTGGCACTGACACAGTTGAAAGACGTGCTCGACGCCTATGCAACGCGTTCGGTGCAGCAGATCAATATCGTTCGCGACCGTGATGACGAAATTGACTCGATGTACACCTCGCTGTTCCGCGAGTTGCTCACCTATATGATGGAAGATCCGCGCAACATTTCAGCCTGCACGCATCTTCTGTTCTGCGCGAAGAATATCGAGCGCATTGGCGATCACGCAACCAACATTGCTGAGACCGTCTATTACATCGTGACCGGCCTGCAGATGCCTGCGGAACGCCCGAAAGAAGACCTGAGCCACGGTATTGTCGTGGACGAGGCGCGTAAATCCTGATGAGATTTGCGCCGTATGATCGCGGCGCAAATTATTCGCATATGTAAGAAAACGCGGCGGCACGCGGCTGAACGGGGGAGTTGCATGTGCCGCCACGCTTAACTCAATAGGAAACACTGCATGTCACAGGCACCTAAGATTGCTGTGGTTGAAGACGAAGAAGCGCTGAGTGTGTTGTTGCGCTATAATCTTGAAGCCGAAGGCTATCACGTCGATACGATCTTGCGTGGCGATGAAGCCGAGATTGCACTGCGTGAAAACGTGCCGGATCTTCTCATTCTCGACTGGATGCTACCGGGTGTGTCGGGCATTGAACTTTGCCGCCGTCTGCGTCAGTGGCCGGAAACCGAACGTCTTCCGGTAATTATGCTGACTGCGCGTGGCGAAGAAAGCGAACGTGTTCGCGGCCTGAGCGTTGGTGCCGACGATTATGTGGTCAAACCGTTCTCGACCCCTGAACTGCTTGCGCGTGTTAAAGCCATGCTGCGCCGTGCCAATCCAAGTGTTCTGTCGCATGTGCTTAAAGTCGGCGAACTTGTGCTCGACCGTCAGCAGCACCGCGTTTATCGCAAAGAAAAAGAAATTCGTCTTGGACCGACAGAGTTCCGCCTGCTTGAATATTTCATGATGTCGCCGGGCCGCGTTTTCTCGCGTAGCCAGTTGCTTGATGGCGTATGGGGACCGGATATCTACGTCGATGATCGCACGGTCGACGTGCATGTCGGACGCCTGCGCAAGGCGATCAATTTGGGGCGCATGCTCGATCCGATCCGCACTGTGCGCGGTGCTGGCTATTCTTTCGGCTAGTCATCAGAGTTCATTTCACGCGTTAAGAATGGCCCGTTGCTCAAAAGGCATCGGGCCATTTTTGTTGCAAATTTCCAAATTCCGATTCGTGTTGTTGATGAAAATCCGTTCCATATCGGCTCGTATCACACGATGTTACAGTTCATTTCAAAGATTTGACTGAAACTGGACATGATGCTCGTGAGAGACGCATGTTCTGATTATTTCAGCGCCAATTTCTATGTCTTAGCAGGATTTTACAGCAGTCATGAATTAAGGCAGCTCTATGGTGCGCGCTGCATTGCAATTGAATCGCGTGTAATCAATACCTTATAAGATTTAAGTGGTTGCGTTAACGATTTGTTAATAATTTAGAACGGCTTAGCTCAGGTTATTGGCCAAAGATTCGACGTGTTGAGTCTCTCGGTTTCAATATGGCTGTGAATTTGAAATATGATTTTTTGCCTTGTTTTTGCCGAAAAATTCTTAATTCTTGCACTCTAAGAAGATTAGCAGAACGTTTGAATTTTAATTTTCGTTCGATTTGGCTTGAACGCCAGCCTGATTTTGCAGCGCCTTGGTGGCGCTTTAAAAGCGGAAGCAGACTGGATCAGTTAAGGGTCGTAATGATGCGCCTAATTAAGAGATTGAGCCGTTGACGCGCGCTCGTAAATGGAAACTGCCGGTTATTCTCGGTTTGCTCGTGGCACCTTTTCTGGTGACGGGCTGCACGACAACTGGTGGTACGAGCAAGACCAAGACCGAAAAGACAGCGGCTGTAAGCCACGTTAAGTCGGTCAATGGCGTGAAGACTTTCACTTACACCGCGAGAGATCGCGAATGCCTCCAGCGCGCGATGTTTTTTGAATCAAACCGTTCAAGCCCTGATGGTTTGATGGCTGTCGGTACTGTGGTGATGAACCGCCTCGCATCGGGCAGCTACCCCGATACAATTTGTGGTGTGGTTGGGCAGAAAAACCAGTTTGCACCGGGCGTTTTGACCCGCAAGATGAATTCCAACGCTTTGCCAGATGTTCAAGCAGCTGCTGATGCAGTTCTTAAAGGCAAGCGTCATCCATCTTTGAAGAACTCGATGTTCTTCCATACTGCAGGGCTCAAATTCCCTTACAACAATATGCATTATGTGCTGGTTGCAGGTGGAAACTCCTTCTACGAAAAGCGTGGTCGTGACGGCGAATTGCAGAACCCGGTTCCGCAAACGCCTTACAACCTTGCTTATGCGTCATCGCCACAATCGCCTTCCATGCCTGAAGGGCCGTTTTATAACGTGACCACGCAGCAGGATGGAACTGTTCCTGAAGTTCAGCCGACTGTTCAGGTTGCGCTTGCTGACGCTTCAAAGACGGCAGAGACGCAGCAGAACGGTGGTGTTGGTCCACAAGCGCGTGGTGATCGTTTGGCGACCTTGCCTGTTACGCCTGCTGAAAAGCCGGTTCTGACGCAGGTTGCAAGCTATCAGCCGACTTTCGATGAAACCGCACCAACGGAGCAGAACGCATCTCTGGCATATACCGCCGATAAGAAGCATGTTGATGCAATTGGTGCGATGCTTCTCGCGCAGGATCGTCCGCAATCACCGCTCTGAAGTTGAGCTGATCACAGAATTAAAAAAGCGCCCCAAAGGGCGCTTTTTTTTATTTTACTGGCACCGCCACCGGAACGGGCTGATAAATCACCATCGGCCTGTCGTAGAAATCAGCTCTATTTTGCCATTCGCGTCGATCCGCGCGGCGGTCGAGATCAAGCCGCATCAGACAATTCGCAAAAGCATCCGATTTCTGTTTGAAACCATAGCCGCGGCAGGTCTGTTCATCTGCCGCGCGGCGCTGTTCAGGTGTCATAGTTTGACAGCCTGCAAGCAGCCCTGCAACACCGAGGATTATAAGCACGCTTTTCTTCATAGCCGTTGCTCTCATTGAATAAAAAAATTCGACCGCATGATCAATATAGTGCAATAGCAGTAAAAAGAGTGGTGAAATTATGCCTTCTGATACACTGCCGCTGATTCTATCAAACACAAGGTTCGCAGCCCTATGGCACATGACATTAACGCTCCCGTCATCGACCCGGTAAAACTCGAACGTCTGGCCGAAGTCGCCGTACGAGTCGGGCTGCAATTGCGCGAAGGGCAAGATCTTGTCATCACAGCCCCGGTTGTTGCGCTGCCGCTGGTGCGCTTGATTGCAAAACACGCCTATAAGGCGGGTGCAGGCATTGTAACGCCCTTCTTCTCCGATGATGCGATTGCGCTGGCACGTTATGAAAATGCATCGGACGAGAGTTTTGATCGTGCAGCCGACTGGCTTTATGAAGGCATGGCAAAGGCCTATGCCAACGGTGCAGCGCGTCTCGCGATAGCAGCTGATAATCCGCTGCTCTTGTCTTCGCAGGATGCATCTAAGGTTTCGCGCGCCAACCGTGCCAATTCCAAGGCCTATCAGCCAGCGCTTGAAAAGATCGCAGGCTTCGACATCAACTGGAACATCATTTCCTATCCGAACCCGGAATGGGCGAAGCTGATGTTCCCGGATGATGCGCAAGACGTTGCAACCCGCAAGCTTGCTGATGCGATTTTCGCAGCCTCCCGCGTTGATGTTGATGATCCTGTCGGTGCGTGGGCCGCGCACAATGCGGCATTGCGCACCCGCACGCGTTTGCTCAACGGCAAGGCTTACAGCGCGCTGAATTTTAAGGGACCGGGCACCGATCTGACGGTTGGTCTTGCCGATGGTCACGAATGGCATGGCGGTGCATCCACGGCGAAAAACGGCATCACCTGCAACCCGAATATCCCGACCGAAGAAGTGTTTACCACGCCGCATGCGCTACGCGTCGATGGTCATGTGTCGAGCACCAAGCCGCTGTCGCATCAGGGCACATTGATCGACAATATCTCTGTGCGTTTTGAAGGCGGTCGCATTGTTGAAGCCAAGGCAAGTCGTGGCGAAGAAGTGCTCAACAAAGTGTTGGATACGGATGAAGGCGCACGCCGTCTGGGCGAAGTGGCACTCGTTCCGCATTCCTCCCCTATTTCGCAGAGCGGGCTTCTTTTTTATAACACGCTGTTCGATGAAAATGCAGCAAGCCACATCGCGCTCGGTCAGTGCTATTCGAAATGCTTTATCGATGGCGCGAAGCTTACGCCGGAACAGATCAAAGCGCAGGGCGGCAATTCGAGCCTGATCCACATCGACTGGATGATCGGTTCAGACAAGATCGATGTGGATGGTGTGAATGCCGATGGCAGCCGCGAGCCTGTCATGCGCGGCGGTGAGTGGACGAACTGATAAACAAAAGGCCGGGAATTTCCCGGCCTTATTCGTATTATCAGCGTACCAAAATCAGTTCTTTTCCTGAACGTGTGCTTCCAGAAACCACAGCGACTTGTCGAGGCTGCGCGAGGCGGCTGTGAAAATATCTGCGGTCGTGTCGTCACCAGCTTCGTCTGCATCCCTGATCGACTGACGCACTAAGTTGGCCACATCGCCATAGCGCTCGATCAATGCTGCCAGATGGTCGTGCACGGCATAAATATCAGTCGGATAGGCTTTAAGCTTGGAGTCTTTGGCGACAACCTGCGTGGTGCCATAGGCAGTGCCGCCAAGCTGCACAGCGCGTTCTGCAATCGTGTCCACATGATCGTCGAGGTCGGCACGGAATGTATCAAGCAATTCATGCACGGCGATAAACTGCGGACCCTTAAGGTTCCAGTGCGCCTGCTTGGTGATAAGAGCAAGATCAATGGTCGCAGCCAGGTTTTCGTTGAGCAGCGCGATCATCGTTGTCTTGGTATTGGAGGGAAGATCGTTGCGGGTTGTATGCATCGACTTCTTGGACATTTGATCCTCATATCCTTTGCACGATCCGACTCATGTCACAGTGATTGGGACATCACTGAGCGAAAGCAGATTTGCTTTCTGAAACCGTCCCCGCCGGATCTCAATGTAAGGCCGGTTTGGATAGCGTTATTATATTCCGTCCCGCATCCGATATTTAAACGCTCCACACGGCATTTTGTTCCCAAAAGTGCTGTTAAATTTGGTCCAATTCATGTGTTTTGCTTGTGGCATAACGAATTCTGATTTACCCGATGGCTTATGAAGATACTTGCCCTTGATACCGCTTCTTCCTGGTGTGCTGCCGCAATCTATGATTCTGGCACCGATACGGTTCTTGCTGAAGTCAGCGAGGACATCGGAAAAGGTCATGCCGAAGTCCTGATGGACTATATCGGGCGGGTAATGACGCAATCCGGAATTGCCATGACTGATCTTGATTGCGTGGCCGTCAATGTTGGCCCGGGTTCTTTTACCGGCGTACGGATTGGCGTGTCGGCAGCGCGTGGTTTTGCGCTGGCGCTTGAGCGCCCTGCAATCGGCATCAGTGCTTTTGATGCGCTTGCATCGGAAGTAGCGATCAGCCATCCGGGAAAGCCGGTTCTGGTGTTGCTTGAAGCGCATCGCGGTGAAATCTATGCGCAGAGCTTTGATGCGGATTCCAAGGCGACAACTGGCCCAATGGTGCTGCCGCGTGATGAAGCGCTGGCGCTTATCCAGCAGCAATCCTCAGAGACGGTGCTGGCTGGCTCTGCCGCAAATGCGCTGAATGAAGTTTTGGCAGGAACATTCAGCACTGCACGCGTTGAGCCGACCGCACGGATCGGCACTTATGCAAAGCTTGCAGCATTGCGCGAGCCGGGCGAAGCGCCGAAGCCGCTCTATATGCGCGGACCTGATGTGAAGCCGCAGACTGGTTTTGCGCTGCCGCGTAAGGCGGACGGAGAATAAGATGCTGGGCTTTTCGCTCCCCCGCTTTGGCCGCAAGTCTGTTTCGGTCGAGCCGCTTAGCGCTAAGGACTGCGGAGAAATTCACCGTGTTCATGCGCTGGCTTTTCATCACAGCTGGAGCTCCGATGATTTCCGCTCGCTGATTGCGCAAGACAATGTTTTTGGCTTCGTTGCGCGGCCTGAAGGTAAACCGGGCAAGGCATACGGCTTCGTGCTGGCCCGGCTGGTTGCAGGTGAGGCGGAAATTTTGACGATTGCAGTTTCCGATGAGGTGCGCAAGCAAGGCGTTGGTCGCTCGCTGATGGATGCGGTGCTGCGCTATCTGTATCAGGAACGGGCGGAAACGCTGTTTCTCGAAGTCGATGAAAACAATGTTGCGGCAATGGCTCTCTATCGCCGGATTGGTTTCAACAAGGTCGGTGATCGACCGGCTTATTACGAAACAGAAAATGGGCGCTCATCAGCGTTCATCCTAAGGCGCGATTTGGTGAGGCCACAATGATCGGTGCCATCCGCATCATTTTGGTCGTTGCGGCGATGGTGGCTCTCAGCCTGTCGCTGATTCCGTTTCAATATGTGTTTTTGAAACTCAAAAACACTTGGAAGCGCCGCCTGCCGAATTTCTTTCATCGTATCATCGCCCGCCTGTTCGGTTTCCGCATTACGATTGTTGGTGAGATCCCGGAAGGTAGGCCGCTTTTGCTGGTCGCCAATCACACGTCATGGAGCGATATTGTCGTTTTGTCGGCGGCGGGGCAGGTTTCGTTCATTGCAAAATCGGAAGTAAAAAGCTGGCCGGTCTTTGGCTTTTTTGCTGTGTTGCAGCGCACGGTCTTTGTTGAACGCGAACGGCGCGGCAAAACGGGCGAACAAACCTCTGACATTGCAAGACGTCTGGCTGATGGTGACGCGATGGTTCTGTTTCCAGAGGGGACGACTTCGGACGGTAATCGTGTTTTGCCGTTTAAGACCGCACTTTTTGGGGCGGCACATGCTGCAATCCGCGAAGCAGGCATTCCGGAAGTGATCGTTCAGCCGGTGGCTATTGCCTATACTGGCATGCATGGAATGGCGATGGGTCGTTATCACCGCCCGATTGCATCATGGCCCGGTGATGTTCAGCTGATGCCCCATCTCAAGGGTATCTTGAAAGAAGGCGCTATCGACGTTGAAATACGCTTTGGCGAGCCGATTGTTGTGACTGCCGAGACGGACCGTAAGGCTTTGGCGCGCAGCATGGAAAGCCGGGTGAGGGCGCTTTTGCAGTCATCATTGCATGGTCGCGAAATTGCTGAGGATTGATACCCAATTCCATCGAGTGAAACTGAATGGAATTGGGTTAAGCCCGAGTGGCGATTGAACTTCTTCAAGGCGTGATGCGTAAGCATCTTAGCGCCTTGGCATAAGAGCGTAAGTTTGTCGCCTTTTAAAGCGGTGATAAAAACGCTAGATAGCGGCCATGAGCGAAAACATGACCGATATTCAAAAAACATCAGATGGCAGCAACACGCGTAAGGTCTTCGTGAAGACTTATGGGTGCCAGATGAATGTCTATGACAGCCAGCGCATGGCCGATAGCCTTGCGCAAGAAGGTTATGTCACGACGGACACGCCGGACGATGCTGATCTGGTTTTGCTCAACACCTGCCATATTCGTGAAAAAGCATCCGAGAAGCTTTATTCAGCGCTGGGTCGTCTGCGAAAAATGACGGATAAGCGCGGACCGAATGGCAAAGAACTGACCATTGGCGTTGCCGGTTGCGTTGCACAGGCCGAAGGTCAGGAAATTCTGCGCCGTGCGCCCAACGTCGATCTGGTGATCGGGCCACAGACCTATCATCGTCTGCCCAACGCGCTGGCGCGTGTCCGTGGTGGCGAAAAGGTTGTCGAAACCGAATATGCTATCGAAGATAAATTTGCTCATCTGCCTGCGCCAAAGCGCGAAGAAACCCGTAAGCGCGGCGTTTCGGCGTTTCTCACGGTTCAGGAAGGTTGCGACAAGTTCTGCACCTTCTGCGTAGTCCCTTACACACGCGGCTCGGAAGTCTCGCGCAGCGTTGCACAGATTGTTGCCGAAGCCGAACGCCTTGCCGAGAGCGGCGTGCGTGAACTCACGCTTTTGGGTCAAAACGTTAATGCATGGCATGGCGCGGGCGATGATGGTCGCGAATGGGGCCTTGGCGAACTTCTGTTCCGCCTTGCACGCATTCCCGGTGTAGCGCATTTACGTTACACGACCAGCCATCCGCGCGATATGGACGATACGCTGATTGCAGCGCATCGCGATCTGCGCCAGTTGATGCCTTATCTGCATCTGCCGGTTCAGTCGGGTTCGGACCGCATACTCAAAGCGATGAACCGCCGTCATAAGGCTGACGAATATGTCCGTCTTGTCGAGCGTATTCGTGAAGTGCG
Source organism: Ochrobactrum sp. EDr1-4 (assembly GCF_049199085.1). Lineage (NCBI taxonomy): Bacteria > Pseudomonadati > Pseudomonadota > Alphaproteobacteria > Hyphomicrobiales > Brucellaceae > Ochrobactrum > Ochrobactrum sp. EDr1-4. The sequence goes on along the minus strand of NZ_JBLZOF010000001.1, from coordinate 1,035,746 downwards.
CCCTGATATGGCGCTGTCGGGTGACTTCATTGTCGGTTTTCCCGGTGAAACCGATCAGGACTTTGAAGATACAATGCAGCTGGTGCGCGATGTAAATTATGCGCAGGCCTATTCGTTCAAATATTCGCCGCGTCCAGGAACGCCGGGTTCTGATCTTCCTGATCATGTGGAAGAAGCGGTCAAGGATGAGCGGTTGCAACGCTTGCAAGCGCTTTTGGCCGAACAGCAAACAGCATTTCTGAATTCGCTGGTCGGTCGTGAAATGGATGTGCTTCTGGAAAAGAAGGGCCGTTTCGAGCGCCAGATGGTTGGTCGTTCGCCATGGCTCTTGCCAGCCATCATTGATGATAATGACGATCAGGTCGGTGAGATCATCCGTGTAAAAATTACGGGGACTGGCACCAATAGTCTTATTGCGCAAAAGCTTGTGTGAGAGCATTATAGCATTCAGGCAGTAGTCGCGGTGAGTAGTCTTTGACCGAACGTCCTGCCGGTACTGCGATTGCAATGCGTGAACCTTTGGGAGATGCGTTTGAGCGCTACGGAAAAACTAAAGCCTGCCAAGCCAACCATCCATACGCAAACAAACACAATTTCAAGCCCGGCTGCGAGTTCTGCTATTACTGCGCCATCCGGAGCCTCCGATATGGCCCATATCGTCCTCACCTTCGACAATAATCGCCTTGCCAGTGCGCTTTACGGCCAGTTCGATGAGAATCTGGCGCGTATTGAGCAGAAGCTCGGCGTCGATGTGCGATCACGGGGCAATGAGCTATCCATCCGTGGAGAGCCAACGGCCACCGAACAGGCCCGCCGCACGCTGGATCAGCTTTATGAATATTTGCAAAAAGGCAATGAACTGACCGCTTCGGATGTCGATGGCGCGATTCGCATTGCCGTTGCTGCGGACGATCAGCTGATCTTGCCAACGCTTGAAACCAAGGGGAAAATGTCGGCTGCGCAAATATCGACGCGCAAGAAGACAATTTTTGCCCGCACACCGACGCAGGACGCCTATATGCGCGCCCTTGATCGTTCGGAACTTGTTATGGGTGTCGGGCCAGCTGGTACAGGTAAGACTTATCTTGCCGTCGCCCATGCTGCGATGCTTTTGGAACGCGGTCTGGTCGAGCGTATCATTCTGTCGCGCCCGGCTGTTGAAGCCGGTGAGCGTCTTGGCTTTTTGCCGGGTGACATGAAGGAAAAGGTCGATCCTTATCTTCGTCCGCTTTATGACGCGCTTTACGACATGATGCCTGCGGAAAAGGTCGAACGTGCGATTACGGCGGGTGTGATCGAAATCGCACCGCTTGCGTTCATGCGCGGACGAACGCTCGCGCATTCTGCGGTCATTCTTGACGAAGCGCAGAATACAACATCGATGCAGATGAAAATGTTCCTGACGCGTCTTGGTGAAGGCTCGCGGATGATGGTCAATGGTGATCCGAGCCAGATTGATCTTCCACCCGGCCAGAAATCGGGTCTCGTTGAAGCGCTTCGCGTTCTTGAAAACGTCGAATCGGTTGTCAAAGTGCGCTTTACTGAGAAAGACGTGGTGCGTCATCCGCTGGTCGCAGCCATCGTCACCGCTTATGACAGTGACGCGAAAAAGAACGCTCGCTCAGAATAATTCAAAATTATTCTTGTATTCGCGTAGAATAATGACGATTTATAAATATTACGTCCGCCGAAAGGCGGACGCTTCTTTTAACAACTGGAAGGATAGAGCGGCTGTTTCATCGCAAGCCGCGAGAGAAGTGTCAGATAACGCGATCCAAATCGATATTATGATCGAAGCCGGCAACTGGCCGGAAGAAACAGTCCTTGAAGGACTTGTGCAGCGCTCCGTAGAGGCAGCTTGGAATAATCTCCAGCTTAAGCCCGCTGAGAGCGAATTGAGTCTGGTTTTTACCGACGATGCTTCTATCCGCAAGATCAATGCCGAGTGGCGAAACAAAGACAAGGCGACCAATGTTTTGTCTTTTCCGGCCTATCCTGTAAAGGCTGGCGAGCAGCCGGGCCCGATGCTGGGTGATATCATTATTGCGCGCGAAACGGTCGAGCGTGAGGCTCTCGAAGAGGGCAAGCCGTTCGATAACCATCTCACGCATCTCGTAGTGCATGGCTTTTTGCATCTTTTGGGTTACGATCACGAGACTGAGGAGGAGGCCGAAGAGATGGAACGTCGCGAACGCGAAATCCTTCATGCTCTTGCCATCCCCGACCCTTATGCTGTATCCGATTTAAACGTTGAAACAGATTGATCATGGCTGACCAAAACAATTCCTCTACCGCTGGCGATAGCCGAAGCGACACACAAGACGCCGAAGGGCAAAGTACGCAGCGCTCGCAATCGAGCGAAAAGCGTTCCCTTCTGGCAAATATTTTTCCGTTTATGCGTTCGCGCCAATCATCGTCTTTGCGCGAAGATTTAGCTGATGCGCTTTCAAGCACTGAAAGCGAACAGGATTCGGCTTTCTCGCCTGAAGAAAAGGCGATGCTCAACAACATCCTGCGTCTGCGCGAAATCCGCGTCGAAGATGTGATGATCCCACGCGCGGATGTAGTAGCGATTGAAATTTCTACACCGCTTTGGGAAGCGCTAGAGCTGTTTGAAAGCTCAGGCCATTCACGCATGCCGGTCTATGCTGAAACGCTGGATGATCCGCGCGGCATGATCCATATCCGCGATGTGCTGAATTACATTACACAGCAATCGCGTCAGAAGACCGACGCGACGAGTGCTGCCAAGTTTGACATGGGGCGTATCGACCTCACGAAGACCATTGGCGAACTTAATCTTATTCGCAAGGTGTTGTTCGTGCCGCCATCGATGCTGGCGAGCGGACTGATGGCACGCATGCAGGCGGCCCATATCCAGATGGCACTGGTCATTGATGAATATGGCGGCACCGATGGTCTGGCCTCGCTCGAAGACATTGTCGAAATGGTTGTCGGCGATATTGAAGATGAGCATGATGACGAAGACATCATGATCTCTGAGGAAGCCAACGGCGTTTTCGTTGTCGATGCCCGCGCTGATCTTGAAGAACTGGCTGAGAAGATCGGCCCTTCGTTCGAAGTGGGCGAACATGGTGAGGATGTCGACACTGTCGGTGGCCTGATATTCTCGGTTCTTGGACGCATCCCTGTACGCGGTGAAGTCGTGCAGGCTATACCGGGATATGAATTTCATGTGCTGGAAGTTGATCCACGCCGCGTGAAGCGGGTTCGCATTGTGCCACTTTCGGAATCAGAAAGTCATCGGCCACGTCCAGTTGTCAGCACGGATGATGATGCATCCGAAAACACCACGGACACGTCCAAAGAGGCCTGATGATAGAGAGATTTGCGGGGAAGATCTCTTCTTTGAGCGGCTGGCGCCGGGCGCTGGTCGCTTTTCTCACTGGTGCAGTCGCGACGCTCACCCAACCGCCTTTCGATATTTTTATCGTCGGTTTCCTTACATTCCCACTGCTGGTCTGGCTGATTGACGGTGCAGTGCCTGATAAGGAAAAAGGCCCTATCCGGCGCTTTTTCCCGGCCGCTCTGATCGGCTGGTGGTTTGGTTTTGGCTATTTCGTATCTGGTCTTTGGTGGATCGGTACGGCTCTTCTGGTCGATGCTGAGCAATTTGCTTGGGCTATACCGTTTGCAGTTCTAGGCCTTCCCGCGTTTCTGGCGATTTTCTATGGATTGGCCGCGATGGTTGCGCGGCTTTTCTGGTCGCAGGGCATTGGGCGCATCTTTGCGATGGCGCTCGGCTTTGGTCTGACTGAATGGCTGCGGACATTTGTTTTCACCGGCTTTCCGTGGAACGCAGTTGGCTATGCCGCCATGCCCACGCCGATGATGATGCAATCCGTCGAGATTGTGGGTCTCGTTGGTATGAGTGCATTTGCAGCGCTCGTGTTTTCGGCACCTGCGTTGCTCAGTGGCGGTCGTTTTGCAAAGGCTGGCCTTGGGCTTGCCGCTGTTCTTGTCGCCGCGCATATCGGCTTTGGTGCATGGGTGCTGTCGAATGCGCCAGCGGTCGATACTGATCGGACAACGCTTTCAATCCGCATCGTACAGCCTTCTATTGCGCAGAGCCTGAAATGGGACAACAACGAGCGGCGTGCGATCTTCGATAAATTTATCGCCATGACTGAGCAGGCACCGGCAGATGGTGCGCCGAGGCCCGATGTGGTGATTTGGCCTGAAACGGCAGTTCCTTATATTCTTTCATCAACACCGGATGCCCTGAAGCGCATTGCCGATGTGGTTGGCGACGATCAGGTGCTGTTGACGGGTGCGGTGCGTGAAGAAATCGTACCGCGCCGCGATCCGCGTTATTATAATTCTATCCTGACGATTAATGGCGACGGTAAAATTGTCGATTATACCGATAAGGTCCACTTGGTGCCGTTTGGTGAATATCTGCCTTTCGAGCGGTATCTGCGCAGCTGGGGATTGCAGGAAGTGGTCGAAATGCCCGGTGGCTTCACAGCTGCCAAAGCGCGTCACGCGATCAATGTCATGGAAGGCCAAACCTTCCTGCCGTTGATTTGCTATGAAGCAATCTTCCCTGATGAACTCTCCTATACTGGACGAAAGGTGACGGCGATTGTGAATGTCACCAATGATGCATGGTATGGGGACACACCGGGACCTTACCAGCATTTCCGACAAGCACAGGTGCGCTCTGTGGAGCAAGGCCTCCCCCTCGTTCGTGCTGCCAACAATGGTATATCTGCTGTCGTAGATGCTTATGGACGAATCATTCAGGAGCTACCTCTTGACGCGGTAGGGGTAATTGATGCTTATTTGCCTGAAGAGCGTGTCCCATTTTGGGGCAGTGCGCCCTCCGGCAAACAGGCTCTTGCAATTCTGTTTGTGTTATTCACCGTATGCGTGTGGTTGAGGTTGTCTTTCCGCAAGCGTTTTCATTGACATGGCAATTTTGTTACGATGTTATACTCGGGCGGTGACGGTTTCATTGGAAAACCAGTCTGACTACCTCCCACAATGATTTTTATCTCTGTTCTTTTGAACAGACCATGAATGAAAGCTCGCGGTCGCGAGGAGTGAAACTGTATGATTGAGAATAAGAAGAAGCCCAACCCCATTGATATCCATGTGGGCAGCCGCATTCGTCTTCGCCGCAATATGTTGGGCCTCAGTCAGGAAAAATTAGGCGAAAGCTTAGGCATTACTTTCCAGCAGATTCAAAAATATGAAAAAGGCACCAACCGCGTTGGCGCCAGCCGTCTTCAGGCGATCTCATCTATTCTGACGGTGCCAGTTTCCTTCTTTTTTGAAGATGCGCCGGGTTCTTCGCCTACTCAGGCAGGTTTTGCTGAGGACAATGAAGCGACTTATGTTGTCGATTTCCTTAACTCGAATGAGGGCGTCCAACTGACCCGTGCGTTTACCAAAATTTCCGACCCGAAAGTGCGCCGCAAGATTATCGATCTTGTGAAGTCTCTTGCCGCAGAAGGCGAATAACGCATAATTTTGTCCGCAAAACCGCATGCCGGAAGGATTTTTTCTGGCATCGAGGTGTCGCAACAAGAATATGCATTGACGGTTTAATCCTAACTTCGCTAACACAATGCTGTGCCCGGACCATATGAAACGGTTCCGGGCGCTACTGTGTTTCCATGGCGGATATTTCATCCGTTGGATTTTCAAGAGGGGTTACCCGTGTCGCGCAGTTCTTATCTCTTCACCAGCGAATCGGTGTCTGAAGGTCATCCAGACAAGGTTTGCGATCGTATTTCCGATGAAATCGTAGACATGATCTATAAGGAAGCGCGCCGTACCGGCGTTGATCCTTGGTCTGTCCGCGTTGCATGTGAAACGCTTGCTACCACCAATCGTGTGGTTATTGCTGGCGAAGTCCGCGTGCCTGAAACTTTCCTGAAGAAGAATAAGGACGGCACAATCGCTCATGACGCGGCGGGCCATCCACTGATTAATCCATCACGCTTCCGTTCCGCTGCGCGTAAAGCTATCCGCGAAATCGGCTACGAGCAGGATGGCTTTAATTGGCGCACTGTGAAAATCGACGTGTTGCTGCATCCACAATCTGCCGATATTGCGCAGGGCGTGGATAATGCTGCCGACCGTCAGGGCGAAGAGGGTGCAGGTGATCAGGGCATTATGTTCGGCTATGCTTGCCGCGAAACGCCTGATCTGATGCCAGCGCCGATCTATTATTCGCATAAGATTCTCGAAAAGCTCGCTGAAGCGCGTCACAAAGGTGAAGGCGATCCGGGCAAACTCGGCCCTGATGCCAAGAGCCAGGTCACTGTGCGTTACGAAAACGGCAAAGCTGCTGAAGTAACTCAGATCGTGCTTTCCACGCAGCATCTCGATGCAAGCTGGGATTCAAAGAAAGTTCGCTCGGTTGTTGAGCCTTACATTCGCGAAGCGCTGGGCGATCTTCCAATTGCAGCAAACTGCAACTGGTACATCAACCCGACCGGCAAGTTCGTTATTGGCGGGCCAGATGGTGATGCGGGCCTTACGGGTCGCAAGATTATTGTTGATACTTACGGCGGTGCGGCTCCGCATGGTGGTGGTGCATTCTCCGGTAAGGACACAACCAAGGTGGATCGCTCGGCAGCTTATGCAGCGCGTTATCTTGCCAAGAATGTGGTTGCTGCCAATCTTGCAGATCGCTGCACGATCCAGCTTTCTTATGCTATCGGCGTTGCACAGCCGCTTTCGGTCTACGTCGATCTGCACGGCACGGGCAAAGTGGACGAAGCAGCCGTCGAGGTAGCATTACGTAAGGTTATGGACCTGTCGCCAACCGGCATCCGTAAGCACCTTGATCTCAATAAGCCTATCTATGCCAAGACCTCATCTTATGGCCATTTTGGTCGCAAGGCGGGTCGAGACGGTTCTTTCTCTTGGGAAAAGACCGATCTCAGCAAGGCGTTGAAGGCAGCACTTTCAGCCTGATTGTTTACATTTCCAGCAATACTGCGCAGCGGTTTTGCATAGGACAATGCGTAAAAAAGAGTTAGAGCGGTTCCAACGATACCGCTTTAACTGGAACCGCGATAAATGACCGATGAATCTCATCCAGTACGCGCGGCCGGAAACTTCTTCGGTCGCCGTCACGGCAAGCCACTGCGTCCACATCAGAACAATCTGTTTGAGGATTTGCTGCCGCGCCTTAAACTTGATCTCGATACGCGTGCACCACTGGATTTGCGAACCTTGTTCGATGCGCCAGTTGAAAATGTGCGCATGGAAATTGGCTTTGGTGGCGGGGAACATCTCCATCACGAGAGCGGACGCTATCCGAAGTCTGGCTTCATTGGCGTCGAGCCTTTCGTCAACGGCATGGCCAAGATGTTGGCTGCCCTTCATGAAGCGCCGCGAACGAATCTCCGTCTCTATGATGAAGATGCGACCGATGTGCTTGATTGGTTGCCGGATGCATCGCTTGACGGGATCGATCTTTTCTATCCCGATCCGTGGCACAAGCGCCGCCACTGGAAGCGCCGTTTTGTCAGCGATGCCAATCTCGACCGTTTCGCACGGTTGTTGAAACCGGGTGCAAAGTTCCGCTTTGCTTCCGACATTGAGCATTACGTCAACTGGACGCTGCAACACTGCCGCAGACATCCGGCTTTCGAGTGGCAGGCAGAGGGCCCGGATGATTGGAACAAAGCCTATGATGGCTGGCCGGGCACGCGTTATGAAGCCAAGGCTTTCCGTGAAGGACGCGTTGCTGCGTATCTTACTTTCATTCGCCAATAATCTATCTCGGATGCGGCTCTTGAAAAAATCCGCGCTGGCTGGTATATAAGTTTCAAATTCTTGGTCGTTTGAACAAGAGTGGGCCCTCCCGGACCCGCTCTTTTTTGTTACCTGCGACCCAGTGAAGAAGGTTTATCGAGTGAGCGAACACGAACAGGCAATTGAAACCGTAACCGCAGATGCCGTAATTGCAGACGAGCGCATCATTCGCGAAACGGGTCTTGATGCAAAAGTGGCATCCATTGTGGAACCAGTGATCAATACGCTGGGTTTCCGCCTCGTGCGTGTGCGCCTTTCTGGCCTCAATGGGCAGACTTTGCAGATCATGGCAGAGCGTCCTGATGGCACGATGACCGTTGAAGATTGTGAATTGTTGAGCCGCACTGTGGCTCCAGTTCTCGATGTGGAAGATCCACTCAGCGGCAAGTATCATCTTGAAATTTCGTCGCCGGGTATTGATCGCCCGATGGTTCGCAAGTCCGATTTTACCAATTGGGCCGGTCATGTTGCCAAGCTTGAAACATCGATTGTTCACGAAGGACGCAAGAAGTTTCGTGGTCGCATTGTGATTGATGAAGCCGCGCCGGACGATTCGGTTGTGATTGAAAGCGATCAGATTTCTTACGGAAACGAACCAGTTGTTCGCATCCCGTTCGATCTGATTTCTGATGCGCGTTTGGTTCTGACCGATGATCTGATCCGCGATGCGTTGCGCAAGGACAAGGCTGCACGCGAAGGCCGCATTCCCGGAGATATTCTGGATGGCGATCTGAGCGAAGGCGCCAATGAAAATACGGAAGAAGCCGGATCGGCTGAATCCGAAACTGAAAAGTAATAAGTTTCAAAGTGAGTTTCAGGCGTCCGGCTCTCAAAGAAGAACGGATGCGTCACCAAGGAGAGACCTATGGCAGTCAGTGCAAACAGGCTGGAACTTCTGCAGATCGCCGACGCGGTCGCACGCGAGAAGTCGATTGACCGCGAGATTGTTCTCTCGGCCATGGCCGATGCTATCCAGAAGGCCGCACGTTCGCGTTACGGTCAGGAAAGCAATATCCGCGCCGACATCAACGCGAAGTCCGGCGAGATCAAGCTTCAGCGTTTGCTAGAAGTTGTTGAGACCGTTGAGGACTACTCCACGCAGATTTCGCTGTTCACTGCACGCGACCGTAACCCTGATGCGCAGATTGGTGATTTCATCGCTGATCAGCTGCCACCAATGGATTTCGGCCGTATTGCTGCCCAGTCGGCCAAGCAGGTTATCGTGCAGAAAGTGCGCGAAGCCGAGCGTGACCGTCAGTATGACGAATTCAAGGACCGTGTCGGCGAAATCGCTAACGGTACCGTTAAGCGCGTTGAATATGGCAATGTGATCGTTGATCTTGGTCGTGGCGAAGCAATAGTACGTCGTGATGAACTGATCCCACGCGAAGCATTCCGCTATGGCGACCGCATCCGCGCCTATGTTTACGACGTTCGTCGCGAACAGCGCGGTCCACAGGTTTTCCTGTCGCGTACCCACCCATCTTTCATGGCGAAGCTTTTCAACATGGAAGTGCCGGAAATTTACGACGGTATTATCGAAATCAAGTCGGTCGCCCGTGATCCGGGTTCGCGCGCCAAGATCGCCGTTGTATCGCGTGATGCATCGATTGATCCGGTTGGTGCCTGCGTTGGTATGCGTGGCTCGCGTGTTCAGGCTGTTGTGGCTGAACTTCAGGGCGAAAAGATCGATATCATTCCATGGTCGCCAGATGCGGCTTCTTTCATCGTCAACGCGCTTCAGCCAGCTGAAGTTGCTAAGGTTGTTCTCGATGAAGATGCAGAACGTATTGAAGTTGTCGTTCCGAATGACCAATTATCACTGGCAATTGGTCGTCGCGGTCAGAACGTGCGCCTTGCGTCACAGCTGACTGGCTGGGACATCGACATCCTGACCGAAGACGAAGAGTCGGATCGTCGCCAGAAAGAATTTGCTGAGCGTTCGAACCTCTTCATGGATGCCCTTAACGTTGATGAAATGGTCGGTCAGGTTCTGGCTTCGGAAGGCTTTGCCTCGGTTGAGGAAATTGCTTACGTCGAACCGGCTGAAATCGCTTCTATCGAAGGTTTCGATGATGATACCGCTGGTGAAATTCAGGAACGTGCGCGTGAATTCCTGGAGCGTATCGAAAACGAACAGGATGATCGTCGTAAGGAACTGGGCGTAGAAGATGAGCTTCGCGACCTTCCGGGCCTGACGACCGCAATGCTTGTTGCTGTTGGCGAAGACGGCGTGAAGAACATCGAAGACTTTGCTGGTTATGCCGTTGACGATCTCGTTGGCTGGCGTGAACGCAAGGACGGCGAAACCGTTAATCACAGCGGTATCCTGTCTTCGTTTGATCTTTCCCGCGTTGATGCGGAACAGATGATCCTGACAGCACGTTTGAAGGCTGGCTGGATCACAGAAGACGAACTGGTCTCAACCGAGGTTGAGGAAGAAGTCGAAGCAGGCGAAGAAGAAACCGCTTCGTAAAGAAATGGAGCCGCATCGTTATCGTTGCGATGCAAATCGGACGTAAATGATGCGGCACCGCGTTCTTGTTTAGAGTTAGAGCGTTCTTCTAAGAGTTAGTTATTGTGATGTGGCGTTACCTCTGCTAGGTCGCTGCCAGTTTTGGAATTGAATAAAAGGCGGTCTATGGCAAAGCCATCATTGCGTGCGGAGCAGGATATGAACGACAGAACCTGTATCGTCACACGTGAAAGTGGTTCTGCGGATGAGCTGATCCGCTTTGTGGCTGGGCCTGATGGTTCGGTTGTGCCTGATCTTAAGCGAAACCTGCCGGGCAGGGGCTGTTGGGTTAAGGCAGAGCGGCGTCTGGTGGACGAAGCCGTCAAGCGCAAGCTGTTTGCGCGGGCGTTGAAAGAAGGTGTTACGCCGCAGGCGGATCTTGGCGCGCTGGTTGACCAGCTGCTGACGAAATCTGCCCTAGGAAGTTTGGCACTAGCACGCAAATCCGGTGCTGTGGCATCTGGTTCGACCAAGGTCGATCAGGCAATTCGCTCCGGACAAGCGGTTTTGGTATTGCATGCGAAAGAAGCGGCCTCTGATGGGGTTCGTAAATTGGATCAGGCAAGGCGCGTTGTTGTGCATATGGATGGCCCTCAAATCCCGGCCTTCACTCTTTTCGGAGTCGAAGAAATGGATTTGGCATTTGGGGGCGGAAATGTGATACATGCAGCCGTGCTCGGCGGAAGGGCAGCAGCCGGCGTCGTGCAAAGGCTGCTTTTATTGCATAGCTATCGTGGCGAAAGCCCACCAATTGAGACGGTGAGTTGAAACGGCGAATTCGAGCAGCAGTCCGACACTGCTGTGTGTGGTAAATTAGTAGAGCGGTTCTCTTAAATCCCGACGATACGGGGTCCGCTCTGGAGCATAAACCGGATGATTGGGCTGTTTGGCTCAACCGGATTATGCACTAAAGTGGATGACCGGAGCATTATCCAAAATGATTTGATTGTGTTGGATGATGCTCGGGTAAAGCGGTTGAAGCCGCGAAGGAAACGGAAACGTAATGAGCGATAAAACAAACGACGATAAGACGCTGAGCGTCAATTCCAAGAAGACGCTGACCATCAAGCGGCCAGGGGTTGAGCAGAGCACCGTGCGCCAGAATTTCAGCCACGGTCGCACAAAGGCTGTCGTCGTTGAAACGAAGAAGCGCAAATTCTCACGGCCTGATGAGAAGCCTGAAGCGGAAGTAGCAGCGGCACCAAAGCCTGCCGCTCCTGCTCCAGTTGCGAGCGCGCCTGTTGAGCCAACACCAGCACCTGTCGCTGCGGCTCCAGTGTCTGCACCAGCTCCAACTCCAGCACCTGCTGCACAAACAGCTCAGGCAGCTCCAGCTGTGGCATCGACGCCAGCTCCGACTCCAACGCCTGCGCCTGCTGCACCAGTGGCGGCAGCTCCAGTTGCAGCCGCACCTGTCGCTCCTGCACCACAGCAGCCAAAACCTGCACCAGCGGCACCGGCTTCCGCACAGCGTCCGCAGGGCACGCAGCAGCAGCGTCCCGGCCAGCAGCAGTCCCGCCCGGGTCAGCAGCAGCGTCCAGGTCAGCAGCGCCCCGGCCAGCAGTCACAGCGTCCACGCCAGTCCGATCGCTCGGGTATGGTGCTGAACACGCTGTCGAGCTCTGAAATGGATGCACGCCGCCGCGCGCTTGAAGGTGCTTTGGTTCGTGATGCCGAAGATCGCGTTCGCGCAGCTGAAGAAGCCAAGCGTCGTGCAGAAGAAGATGCGCGTCGTGCTAAGGAACGTGAAGAATCAGCTCGCCGTCAGGCAGAGGAAGAAGCACGCCTGAAGAGCGAAGCAGAAGCCAAGGCTCGTGCCGCAGCAGAAGCTGCAAAGCGCGCTCCACAGGCAGCTGGTCGTCCGGAACAGCGCGGCGATTCCCGCCCTCCACAGGGTGCACGTCCGCAGCAGTCGGGTCGTCCGCCACAGGGTGGTCGTCCACAGCAGGGCGCACGTCCAGCGTCGCCAGCGATCGCAGACGTTATTCCAACGGCCAACAAGCCATTGCCACAGAGCCAGCAGCGTAAGCCAGGTGCAGGTCAGGACGATGATGATCGTCGTGGTCCATCGACCGCGCGTCGCGGCACACCTGCGAAGCCTGAAGTGCGTACACCAAAGGTCACCAAGACCGATGATGATCGTCGTCGTGGCAAGCTGACAATTTCCAGCAATCTGGAAGATGAAGGCCGTTCGCGTTCGCTTTCAGCGATGCGTCGTCGTCAGGAAAAGTTCAAGCGTTCGCAGATGCAGGAAACCCGCGAGAAGATTTCTCGTGAAGTTATCGTGCCTGAAACCATTACGCTTCAGGAACTTGCACAGCGCATGACCGAACGTTCAGTTGATATCATCAAGTACCTGATGAAACAGGGCCAGATGATGAAGCCAGGCGATGTGATCGATGCGGATATGGCGCAGCTGATCGCTGAAGAGTTCGGCCATACCGTTAAGCGTGTTGCTGAATCGGACGTTGAAGAAGGTATCTTCGACGTGGCTGATGACGCGGCTGCTCAGGTTTCGCGTCCTCCGGTTGTCACCATCATGGGTCACGTCGATCACGGTAAGACATCGCTGCTCGATGCTATTCGTCAGGCCAATGTGGTTTCTGGCGAAGCTGGTGGTATCACACAGCATATCGGTGCTTATCAGGTCGAACAGAACGGCCATAAGATCACCTTTATCGATACGCCGGGCCACGCTGCGTTTACCGCAATGCGTGCTCGTGGTGCACAGGCAACTGACATCGCCATTCTGGTGGTTGCGGCTGACGACAGCGTGATGCCGCAGACGATTGAATCGATCAGCCATGCTAAGGCCGCTGGCGTGCCGATCATTGTTGCAATCAACAAGATCGATAAGCCGGAAGCTGATGCGCAGAAGGTTCGTACACAGCTGCTTCAGCACGATGTGTTCGTTGAATCGCTCGGCGGTGAAATTCTCGACGTAGAAGTTTCGGCTAAGAAGAAACTCAACCTCGATAAGCTGCTTGAAGCAGTTCTGTTGCAGGCTGAAATCCTTGATCTCAAGGCTGATGCGGCCCGTACTGCAGAAGGCGTCGTTATCGAAGCTCAGCTCGACCGCGGTCGTGGTTCGGTTGCGACCGTTCTGGTTCAGAAGGGTACGCTGCGCCCGGGCGATATTATCGCTGCTGGTAATGAGTGGGGCCGCGTGCGTGCTCTGGTCAACGACCATGGCGAACACGTTAAGGAAGCTGGCCCTGCAATGCCTGTTGAAGTTCTCGGACTTCAGGGTACGCCACAGGCTGGTGACCGTTTCGCGGTTGTTGCCAACGAAGCCAAGGCTCGTGAAATTGCTGATTATCGCCAGCGTCTTGCTCGCGATAAGGCTGTTGCACGTCAGACTGGTCAGCGCGGTTCGCTTGAACAGATGATGAGCCAGTTGCAGGTTAATGGCACCAAGGAATTCCCGCTTGTCATCAAGGGTGACGTGCAGGGTTCGGTCGAAGCGATTATCTCTGCTCTCGAAAAGCTTGGTACTGACGAAGTTCGTGCACGTATCGTTCATTCGGGTGCAGGCGGTATCACGGAAAGCGACGTGTCGCTGGCCGAAGCCTCGAATGCTGCAATCATCGGCTTTAACGTTCGTGCCAATAAGCAGGCACGCAGCTTGGCTGATCAGCAGGGCACCGAAATTCGCTACTACAACATCATCTACGATCTGATCGAAGATGTGAAAGCTGCGATGTCGGGTCTTCTGTCGCCAGAACGTCGTGAAACCTTCATTGGTAATGCTGAGATTCTCGAAGTCTTCAACATCACCAAGGTTGGCAAGGTTGCTGGTTGCCGCGTCATCGACGGTAAGGTCGAACGTGGTGCAGGCGTCCGCCTCATCCGTGACAACGTGGTTATCCACGAAGGCAAGCTCAAGACACTCAAGCGCTTCAAGGACGAAGTGTCGGAAGTGCCGATGGGTCAGGAATGCGGTATGGCGTTCGAAAACTACGACGATATGCGCGCAGGCGATACAATCGAAGCGTTCCGCGTCGAACATATTACGCGTACGCTCTAATATCTTAATGCCGGACCGTCCTCGATTGGATGGTCCGGCTTTTCATTGCCCGGTTCCGAGGGTCTGACTCCCATCGCAATTGTGGTAGATTGAACTTATCAATTTGTAGCCATTTATCGGCAGGCCCGTCGGCTTGCGCGTTCATGGTTGTTTATCGAGGATAAATAATGGCACGTTCTCCCGATCCGAAAGGCTCAGGTGGTCTTTCTCAGCGCCAGCTTCGCGTGGGCGAGCAGGTACGTCACGCTTTGGCACAGGTTCTTCAGCGCGGTGAAATCCGCGATGATCTGCTTGAGCGTACGGTTATTTCTGTTTCAGAAGTGCGCATGTCGCCGGATCTGAAAATCGCGACCTGTTTCATCACGCCGCTCGGCAGCACAGATGTGCAGGCGGTCATTAAGGCATTGGCTTCAAATGCGAAGTTTATTCGCGGTCGCATTGCGCCAAGCCTGAGCCAAATGAAATACATGCCGGAATTCCGCTTCCGGCCTGACACAAGCTTCGACAATTTTTCCAAGATAGATGCGCTTCTGCGTTCGCCAGAAGTAGCGCGCGATCTTGGACGTAATGAAAATGATGAAGACGGTGAAAGTGACGACGCTTCCCGCAATGGAGACGCATAAAGCATGGCAAGACGGGGCAAGAAAAAAGGCCGTCCGGTTTCTGGCTGGGTTATTTTCGACAAGCCAAAAGGCATGGGTTCAACGGAAGCCGTTTCAAAAATCAAGTGGCTGTTCAATGCAGAAAAAGCCGGACACGCCGGTACACTCGATCCGCTTGCATCCGGCATGTTGCCAATTGCACTTGGTGAAGCCACCAAAACCGTGCCTTATGTTATGGATGGCACCAAGGTTTACCGCTTCACAGTGACCTGGGGTGAAGAACGCTCGACGGACGATCTGGAAGGCGTTGCCACAAAGAACTCCGACAACCGCCCATCGCGCGCGGATGTTGAAGCTCTGTTGCCAAACTACACAGGCGTTATCTCTCAGATTCCGCCGCAGTTTTCCGCCATCAAGATTGGCGGCGAACGCGCCTATGATCTGGCACGCGAAGGCGAAACAGTCGTCATTCCAGCGCGCGAAGTCGAAATCGACCGTTTGGAAATCGTTGAATTTCCTGATGCAGATCGCACCGAATTTGAAGTCGAATGCTCCAAGGGCACCTATGTTCGCTCGCTTGCGCGCGATATGGGCCGCGATCTTGGCTGCTTCGGCCATATTTCGGACCTTCGTCGCATTGAAGTAGCACCCTTCACTGATGAGGATATGGTAACGCTGGCAGAGCTTGAAGAAGCATGGCCGCCGCTGCCGCCGAAGAAGGAAGAGGCCGCAGAAGATGCAGAGACCGACATTGTCGAACAGCCAGCGCCGCGCCGCGATTTTTCAGCAATCGATGCGCTCGTGATCGATACCGGTGCAGCGCTTGATTGTCTGCCGCAGGTGCCATTGAGCGATGATCAGGCCCAGCGTGTGCGTCTTGGTAATCCTGTAATTATCCGTGGACGCGATGCGCCATTGGAAGCGGACGAAGCCTGCGTAACATCGAAAGGCAAGTTGCTTGCAATTGGCTATATCGAGCAGGGTCAGTTTAAGCCAAAGCGTGTTTTCACGGCGGCTTAAAGCGCATTCCGAAAAGTGTGAAACGGTTTTCGGATAAAATGCGCGTTAGGATAAAGATTTGAGATGCGCAGACCTAATGCAAGCAGCTTGGCGCGTCTCAAATTAACCGCGATAATGCCAGCGTTTATTTGACACTGGTATTATTGCCGTTTTTGCACTATATGCCCCATCAGCGGTCTTATGAATTAATTGTGAGATCGTTTAAATGGCCCGCGCTGGACGACATCCCGGCTTGGGCGTCTCTTTTTCCTCTCATCAAGAAAGGGTGTACGATGTCGATTACTGCTGATCGCAAGCAAGCGCTTATCAAGGAATTCGCTACCAAAGAAGGCGATACCGGTTCCCCTGAAGTTCAGGTTGCCGTTCTTTCCGAGCGTATTTCGAACCTTACAGATCATTTCAAGGGCCACAAGAATGACAATCATTCGCGTCGCGGCCTTCTGAAGCTGGTTTCGCAGCGTCGTCGTCTTCTTGACTATGTCAAGGGCATCGACCAGGCACGTTACCAGGCGCTGATCACCCGTCTGGGCCTGCGCCGCTAACGGTAAAATCGGGCGACGTCTCAAAGCGTCGCCCGTTTGATTTAGAGCGCGTTTTTCAGATGCGCACTAAAGGAATACCTTAAGGCATTCTGAGAAGCGGATATCCGCTTTCCAAAAGAGAATGCGATATTTCGGGCGAATGCCCACTGACATGAGACGGCGCACATGGTGCATTCCGTCATGTCAATGCAGAGCCAAAAGGCTCAAGACCTGGACCAGTCATGGGGCAGGATTGCAGGCAGTTCGTGCCAGAGGATGTTCGCATGCGAATATTCTGACACGTAACGAACTTCCCGTTGTCTTGCCCATGGCCCGGTCTGCCAACCGGATGATGTCTTCAGACGCTTTTGCGCGGCATCTCCAAACAAGGACAAGATATGTTCAATACTCATAAAGTTGAAATCGAATGGGGCGGCCGTCCGCTGACACTCGAAACCGGCAAGATCGCACGTCAGGCTGACGGTGCAGTTCTCGCAACTTACGGCGAAACCGTCGTTCTCGCGACTGTCGTTTCTGCCAAGAGCGCAAAGCCGGGCCAGGATTTCTTCCCGCTGACCGTCAACTATCAGGAAAAGACCTACGCTGCTGGTAAGATCCCAGGTGGCTTCTTCAAGCGTGAAGGTCGTCCAAGCGAAAACGAAACACTTGTTTCGCGTCTGATCGATCGTCCGATCCGCCCGCTTTTCGTTGAAGGCTACAAGAACGAAACGCAGGTTGTTCTGACCGTTATCCAGCACGATCTGGAAAACAATCCAGACGTTCTGTCGATGGTAGCAGCATCGGCTGCGCTGACCATTTCCGGCGTTCCATTCATGGGCCCAATCGGTGGCGCACGCGTTGGTTACATCAACGGCGAATACGTCCTGAACCCGAATATCGACGAAATGCCAGAATCGAAGCTCGATCTGGTTGTTGCTGGTACTTCTGAAGCCGTTTTGATGGTTGAATCAGAAGCACAGGAACTGTCGGAAGAAATCATGCTCGGCGCCGTTGTTTTCGGCCAGAAGGGCTTCCAGCCAGTTATCGACGCGATCATCAAGCTCGCTGAAGTTGCTGCCAAGGAACCACGCGATTACCAGCCAGAAGATCTGTCGGAAATCGAAGCCAAGGTTCTTGCAGTTGTCGAAAAAGACCTGCGCGATGCCTATAAGAACACTGAAAAGCAGGCTCGCTACAACGCTGTTGACGCCGTTAAGGCTGCAGCGAAGGCGCATTTCTTCCCTGAAGGCGTTGAAGAAACAGAATTCTCGGCTGAAAAGTTCGCGACTGTTTTCAAGGAACTGCAGGCGAAAATCGTTCGCTGGAACATTCTCGACACCGGCAGCCGCATTGACGGTCGCGATCTGTCGACTGTTCGTGCAATCGTTTCCGAAGTTGGCCTTCTGCCACGTACCCACGGTTCGGCGCTGTTTACCCGTGGCGAAACACAGGCAATCGTTGTTGCGACACTTGGCACCGGCGAAGACGAACAGATGATCGATTCTTTGACTGGTACGTACAAAGAACCTTTCATGCTGCACTACAACTTCCCTCCATATTCGGTTGGTGAAACCGGCCGTATGGGTTCGCCAGGTCGTCGTGAAGTTGGTCATGGTAAGCTCGCTTGGCGCGCAATCCACCCAATGTTGCCAGCTGCTGAACAGTTCCCTTACACGATCCGTACTGTTTCTGAGATCACCGAATCCAATGGTTCGTCGTCGATGGCAACCGTTTGCGGCACATCGCTGGCTCTGATGGATGCGGGCGTTCCGATCATCCGTCCAGTAGCTGGTATTGCTATGGGTCTGATCAAGGAAGGCGATCGTTTCGCAGTTCTGTCCGACATTCTCGGTGATGAAGATCATCTCGGCGATATGGATTTCAAGGTTGCCGGTACTGAAAACGGTATCACAGCGCTTCAGATGGACATCAAGATCGACGGTATCACCGAAGAGATCATGAAGGTTGCTCTGGAACAGGCTAAGGGCGGTCGCGTTCACATTCTGGGCGAAATGGCGAAAGCTCTTTCGACCTCGCGTGAAGAACTCGGCGAATTTGCTCCACGCATCGAAGTCATGAACATTCCTACCGACAAGATCCGTGATGTTATCGGTTCGGGCGGTAAGGTTATTCGTGAAATCGTCGAAAAGACCGGCGCGAAGATCAACATCGAAGACGATGGTACGGTCAAGATCGCTTCGTCGAACGGCAAAGAAATCGAAGCCGCTAAGAAGTGGATTCACTCGATTGTTGCTGAGCCAGAAGTTGGCGAAATCTACGAAGGTACAGTTGTTAAGGCTGCTGACTTCGGCGCATTCGTAAACTTCTTCGGTCCACGCGATGGTCTGGTTCACATTTCGCAGTTGGCTTCCGACCGCGTTGCCAAGACCACTGACGTGGTTAAGGAAGGCCAGAAAGTCTGGGTCAAGCTTATGGGCTTTGACGAACGTGGCAAGGTTCGCCTGTCGATGAAGGTTGTCGATCAGGAAACCGGCAAGGAAATCGTTGCTGAAAAGAAGGCAGAAGCAGACGCTGAATAAGCGTTGAAGCTGTTGTAAGTTATCGAAAGCGCGCCCCAGAGCTAATTTGGGGCGCGCTTTTTTGTTGCACGTGAATCAATTCAAGACCATGGATGAGCCATGATGACACCAGCACAACAAACACTCTTTCTCCCTTTCTATCAGGACATTCTGGATATGCCTGAAGAAGGCCAGACCTTCCTTGCTTGCGGCTTGTCTGCCGACCGGCAGCTTGAGGATGAATGGAAGCAGGCGCTGACTTTCTTGCAGCCATGGCGTCCTGATTGGCTGGCTCTCAACAAAGAAGGCTTCAAGGCAATCCCCAGGTTGGCTCAGGAGAGCAATTTTTCCGGCGGGCTACTTCTGCTCGGAAAACACCGTGGTCGCAACGAGGCGTGGTTTGCGGAGCTTCTGGCGCGTGTTAAGCCGGGCGGCTGGATTGTCGTCTCCGGTGACAAGAAGCTCGGTGTCGATAGCTTTCGCAAATGGGTCGGCAATATTGCTGAAGTCAGCGACCGGCTATCCAAGAATCATGCGGTCGCTTTCTGGCTGCAACGTCCTGCCGATCTAGGTGACGATTTTATCAATGCATTGAAGCCGGTTGCGACTGATATTGACGATGTGTTCCGCACAGAGCCCGGCATGTTCTCGCATGGCGCTATCGACAAGGGTTCGGCGCTGCTGGTGCCGCATATGGAAAAGATCGTGTTTGGCAATGTTGCCGATCTGGGTGCTGGCTGGGGCTATTTGGCGGCGCAAAGTCTCAAACATGCCGATCGCATCAAGCAGATTGATCTTTTCGAGGCGGATTATGAAGCGCTGGAAGCGGCGCGTGGCAATCTGGAGCGTCTTGGTTCCCCCTTGCCGATGACGTTTAACTGGTTCGATGTTACAAGCGAAAAAATGACCGGCATTTACGATACGGTTATCATGAATCCGCCGTTTCACGAGGGACGTGCGACCGAAGTGTCGCTCGGTCAGACGTTCATAGCAGCCGCTGCTTCACGTCTGAAAATCGGCGGTCGTTTGCTGATGGTTGCCAACCGCCAATTGCCTTATGAGGCAACACTCAAAAGCTTGTTCAAGAATGTGAATGTGCTTGAGGACGCAAAAGGCTTCAAAATATTTGATGCTAAGAAGTGAAGCAAAAAAGCCGCCTCGAAAGGCGGCTTTTTTTATCAAGCTTATGAGACTTATTCGCCGCGCGTGTCAGCCGAACTTTTCAGTTCTTCCAGCGTTGGCATCGAAAGGATGTTGTAGCCCGAATCCACATAATGGATTTCGCCGGTTACACCGCTCGAAAGATCTGACAGCAGGTAAAGAGCCGATTTGCCAACATCATCAATGTCGACAGTGCGGCGCAGAGGCGAATTACGGCGCTGATAGCTGAAGATTGCGCGTGCATCGCCAATGCCGGCACCAGCCAGCGTGCGTACAGGGCCAGCCGAGATCGCATTGACGCGGATACCCTGCGGGCCGTAATCGGCAGCGAGATAGCGAACCATGGCTTCAAGAGCAGCTTTCGCCACGCCCATGACATTGTAGTTCGGGATTGTGCGTGTCGAGCCGCCATAGGTTAGCGTCAGGATCGAGCCGCCGTCCTTCATGAGCTTTTCTGCGCGCTGCGCCATTTCCGTGAAGGAATAGGCAGAGATCACCATGGTGCGGCTGAAATTGTCGCGTGTGGTGACGTCTGCGTAACGTCCCTTCAGCTCAGTCTTGTCCGAGAAACCGATGGCGTGAACGATGAAATCGAGCTTTCCCCATTTCTTCTCGATTTCAGCGAAAACGGCATCAACCGAAGCAATGTCTTCAACATCGCAAGGCAGCACCATATCCGAGCCAACCTGTTCGGCCAGCGGTTTAACACGTTTGCCAAGTGCATCGCCCTGATAGGTGAAAGCGAGTTCGGCACCCTGTGCTGCGAGTTGCTTAGAAATTCCCCAGGCGAGTGAGTGGTTATTCGCGACCCCCATAATGAGGCCGCGTTTGCCTTGCATCAAACCTTGCATATTGTCCCTCTCCATCAGCTCTGATAGCGCTGGAACACCAGCGTTGCATTGGTGCCGCCAAATCCAAAGGAATTGGAAAGCACTGTATTGAGCTGAGCATTGTCGATGCGCTTGCGAACGATAGGCATGTCCGCGAAGGCAGGATCCAGTTCTTCGATATGAGCGCTTTCGCAGATGAAGTTATTCTGCATCATCAAAAGCGAGTAGATAGCTTCCTGAACGCCTGTGGCACCCAAAGAGTGGCCAGTCAGCGACTTGGTTGCCGCAATCGGCGGGCAGGCATCGCCTGAACCAAATACCTGACGGATCGCTTCGATTTCAGGAGCGTCGCCAGCAGGGGTCGAGGTTGCATGCGGGTTGATGTAATCAATCTTGCCCTTGACGGTCGAGAGCGCCATTTTCATGCAACGGATCGCGCCTTCACCCGATGGAGCGACCATGTCGTAACCATCCGATGTTGCACCATAGCCGACGATTTCGCCGTAAATCTTGGCACCACGAGCAAGCGCGGTTTCGAGGTCTTCCAGCACGAGAACGCCTGCACCACCGGCAATAACAAAACCGTCGCGGTTTTTGTCGTAAGCGCGCGAAGCCGTCGAAGGTGTGTCGTTATATTTCGACGACATAGCACCCATGGCGTCGAACAGCACTGAAAGCGTCCAGTCGAGGTCTTCACAGCCACCAGCGAAAACGCGGTCCTGCTTGCCATACTGGATCATTTCATAGGCATTGCCGATACAATGGTTCGATGTCGCACAAGCGGACGAGATCGAATAATTGACGCCCTTGATCTTGAAGAACGTTGCAAGCGTTGCCGAAGCTGTTGAGCTCATGGCTTTTGGCACGGCAAAAGGTCCGACGCGCTTTGGGCCTTTTTCACGGGTGATGTCGGCAGAATCGACAATGGTGCGTGTCGAAGGACCGCCCGAACCCATGATGATGCCGGTACGATCGTTGGAGACTTCCTCCTCCGAAAGACCTGCATCGGCAATTGCCTGATCCATGGCGACATGATTCCATGCAGTACCACGACCATGAAAACGCATGGCGCGGCGATCTACGAGCGCCTCGACATCGATCTTTGGAATGCCGTGAACCTGGCAACGGAAACCAAGCTCGCCATATTCTTCAGCACGGGAAATGCCGGATCTGGCTTCACGCAAAGAGGTCGTAACCTCTTCAGTGTTGTTTCCAATCGAGGATACAATCCCCATACCCGTTACGACCACACGCCGCATCGCGTTCTCCTTTACACCTGTTCCGTGTGATCAACCCGTATGAGTTGACCCTTGTTCCCGGTTACATAGGTGCGATCTTCGCATATTTTGAGCGCGGCCGCATGAAAACTCGTCATTTTCTGCGTCCGCGCCCGTGAATGTTGTATGAATTAAGCGCCGTCGCTGTCTTTGGACAGGCCGACGCGCAGGTCGCTCGCCTTATAGATGGTCTCGCCATCAGCCTTGAGCCAGCCATCGGCTGTGCCAAGAACAAGGCGACCACGCATGACGCGCTTGAAGTCGATTCCGTATTGCAGAAGCTTTGTGTGCGGGCGAACCATGCCCTTGAACTTCACTTCGCCGGTCGAAAGCGCCATACCGCGACCCGGCTCGCCGAGCCAGCCGAGAAAGAAGCCCGTCAGCTGCCACATGCCGTCGAGGCCAAGGCAGCCCGGCATGATTGGATTGCCCTGAAAATGGCATGGGAAATACCAGTCATCGGGGCTGACATCGTATTCAGCACGGATATAGCCCTTGTCGAACTCTCCGCCGGTTTCGGAAATTTCGGTGATGCGGTGCACCATCAGCATTGGCGGCAGGGGGAGCTGTGCATTACCGGGACCGAACAACTCGCCACGTGCGCAGCTGAGGAGCTCTTCATACCCGTAGCTCGATTTCTGTTCTGCCATTACGCCTCCCTTGAGGGTTATTCTTGTGATGGCTCCTGTGTTTCAGGAACGATCGCGTTTCATCAATTCGGGAACACCTCTATCATAGAGTGTTTCCATCAGTAAAATAGTGAGCGAGGTTTTCCAAAAAAAGGCGGAATTACCAAGCCTATTGATACTTAATTCGCAACGGCATATATCAATGTCAGTAGGCAATGGGCAACAGCCCGTTTAATCTTTGACGAAATTGCTACAAGCTTGTGACGGATCCAAGGGTGAATATGCAGAATTATCATGCCAGCCACTCGATGGTTTCAATGGAAGAGCGCCTTCGCGGCGCGGGTTTGCGCCCGACGCGCCAGCGTGTTTCGCTTGCCAGCCTGATCTATGCTCAGGGTGATCGCCATCTTTCCGCTGAAGACCTTCATGAAGAAGCAGTCCTCGCGAATGTGCCAGTATCGCTTGCAACTGTTTACAACACACTGCACCAGTTTACCGAAGCCGGTATGCTGCGCATCATCGCGGTTGAAGGTTCGAAAACCTATTTCGACACCAATATCTCCGATCACCAGCACTTCTTCCTCGAAGGTGAAAATGTTGTGTTCGATATTCCGCATGGTGAGCGCGGCCAGCCAACGGTTTCCAATATGCCCATCGCACCAGAAGGCATGGAAATCGTCAATGTGGACATTATCGTCCGCCTTCGTCGTAAAACGCGATAAGTTATTTGGTAAAAGTTTCTAAGAAGGCGGCCTTTTGGGGCCGCTTTTTTGTTGCGCATCTTAGCCTAAAGTGATTCACCCAAAGCATTCCTTTTAACTGGCGCATCTCATCTTGGACCTCCCAATCCGCATGAATGCGCCGATAACAATTTGACTGGAGACGCCCATGCGCAAGCTGATCATTGCTGCTACCGCTTTTGCCCTGTTCTCAACCGCAAGTGCTTTTGCTGAGAAAATTCGCATTGGTGTAACGCCCGGACCGCATGCGCAGATCATGGAAAAGGTTAAGGAAGTCGCTGCGACTAAAGGAATGGAAATCGATATTCAGGAATTTTCTGATTATGTGATTCCCAACATGGCGCTGGCTGACAAAGCGCTTGAAGCCAATTCCTTCCAGCATCAGCCATATCTCGATAATCAGGTTGCAGATCGCGGATTTCCGATTGAAACGGTAGCGCCAACGGTCAACTTCCCGATGGGCCTCTATTCAAGCAAGCTGAAAAACATCTCGGAAC
This sequence comes from Ochrobactrum sp. EDr1-4, assembly GCF_049199085.1. NCBI lineage: Bacteria > Pseudomonadati > Pseudomonadota > Alphaproteobacteria > Hyphomicrobiales > Brucellaceae > Ochrobactrum > Ochrobactrum sp. EDr1-4. Next base: position 1,011,611 of record NZ_JBLZOF010000001.1, on the reverse strand, counting down.
TGGCAGATGGTGCAACCATCGCGATCCCGAATGATCCGACCAATGGTGGTCGTGCACTTCTGGTGCTGGCAGACAACGGTTTGATTAAGCTCGATGCGTCAAAGGGCCTGAAGGTCACGTCGATTGACGTAACGGAAAACCCAAAGAAGCTGAAATTTGTGGAACTGGATGCTGCGCAATTGCCGCGCTCGCTTGAAGATGTCGACGCTGCGGTCATCAATACTAATTATGCGCTGGAAGCAGGTCTTGATCCGGCAGCAGGCGCATTAATCCGCGAAGGCGAAAAGGCACCTTATGTTAATGTGCTCGTTGTGCGTACCGAAGACAAGGATGCTGATTGGGTGAAGACGCTGGTCAGCAGCTATCACAGCCCGGAAGTGAAGCAGTTTATCGCTGATACATTCAAGGGCTCGGTCATTCCGGCCTGGTAAGGTTCGATAGAAAAAGCGGCTTTCGAGCCGCTTTTTTGTATTCTTTAATCAAAGACCTCGTCCGGATAAACGCCCCAGAGGTCAGACTGTCTAATCCAGCCGCGTGTGCCCTGAATATCCATCCGGCACCACTGGCCATTGCATTCGCGTGCGGTGCCGACGACATTTGGTTCAACTTCGGCTGACAGGCCCGAAGTTTCGCTCGGATCGCGGCGCATGGTAATCATCGCGCCCTGATCGTTTTTAAGCCATGGCGCGGTGATTGCGGTCCGCTTGCCCGATAGCAACGACTGGTAGACCCAGCCTTCTGTGCCGTCAGCATCGCGGATACGGCGCCAGTTATCATATTCCTGAATGATTTCGACTGGCAGTCCGGCTTTCATAAACAGCCATGACACCGCATAGTCGCGTCCCGGACCTATGCGCAGATTAACGCGCGCTGGCTTGAGACTGACAAAGCGAGGGACAGGCAGGCCGCTTGCACCCAGAGGTGTGGCGGATTGCTCCTGCGCATTGGCGCCGTGCTTGTGCGATGCCAGCAATGGCGCACCAACCAGCAGCAGAGCAATGCTGCAAAGCGTTGCGATAAAAAAGCGTTGCGAAAGTACCCGGTACAATTCTGACCTCTCGCTGTCCTGTCATGTGGGGCAATTTCAGGACTAGGGGAGGGGCGTCTGAAACTGCGGAATGAATAAATTGCGCGGTTGCCCGCATTTGATGCCGCTCTCGCGGTTCTGTTTTTCTTTGTCTTTGCAGCGCCACCTTGCTAGAGATGAGCAACTGAAGCAAAATCGCATATTGCACCTTCTTGGTTAAGGAGGTCTCAACGTGTGAAACGGCAGGGCAGGTTTCCTGAGAAATCCGTAAGCCTTTTACCGCTGGCTTTGCTCAAAAAATGGGGTGGAGATGTCGAACAAGAAAAAACCACTGGTGGTACTGACCCGGAAACTGCCCGACCCGGTGGAAACCCGAATGCGGGAACTGTTCGACACACGCCTGAATATAGATGACCATCGCATGTCGCAGCCCGAAATTATCGCTGCGATGAAAGAAGCCGATGTTCTGGTGCCCTGCATCACCGATGTGATTGATGCGGCAGCCATTGAGCAGGCTGGTCCCAATCTCAAGCTAATCGCAAATTTTGGTAATGGTGTTGATAATATCGATGTTGCAGCCGCTGCAAAGCGCGGCATCACCGTCACCAACACGGCCAATGTGCTGACCGAAGACACCGCCGATATGACGCTGGCACTTCTGCTGATGGTGCCGCGCCGTCTGGTGGAAGGCGCGAATGTACTGAACGAGCGCGATGGTGAGTGGCCGGGCTGGTCGCCGACATGGATGCTCGGACGCCGTATCTGGGGCAAGCGCCTCGGCATTGTCGGCATGGGCCGAATCGGAACGGCAGTCGCCCGCCGCGCCAAGGCTTTTGGCCTGTCGATCCATTATCACAACCGTAAGCGGGTTAACGCACAGGTTGAGGAAGAGCTGGAAGCGACCTATTGGGACAGTCTCGATCAGATGCTGGCCCGTATGGACATTATTTCGGTCAATTGTCCGTCAACACCAGCGACATTCCATCTGCTCTCAGCGCGGCGCATCGCGCTGATGCAGCCAACCGCCTATCTGGTCAACACATCGCGCGGTCAGATCATTGATGAAAATGCGCTGGTCGATCTGATCGAACAGGGTAAGATCGCCGGTGCCGGGCTTGATGTGTTCGAGCATGAGCCAGCCGCCAATACACGCCTGTTGTCGCTGGCCGAAAAGGGCAAGGTCGTGCTGCTGCCGCATATGGGGTCGGCCACGATTGAAGGTCGTGTCGATATGGGCGACAAGGTCATCATCAATATCAGAGCGTTTTTTGACGGCCATCGCCCGCCGGATCGTGTGCTGCCGAACCGTATTTAATTATTTGCTGGCGGTTACAGGATCGTTCTGTTCGTTGCCAGCAATAAATTTCAGGACCGCATGCGCGTAAAGCCTTGGATTCTCAGCCGGAACGCCATGGCCCGAATCGGGTAAAATAATCAGGCTGGCACCCGGAATATGATGCGCCATAAATTCGGTATGCTCGCGCGTAATCGCCGTATCGCGATCACCGATCACAATTGCTGTGCGCACATTTATCTTTGACAGATCATCCGCGCTGTAATTCGGCTCATTGGCCCAAAGCGCATGGATTTCTTTATCGATGCTTTCATAATGGCGCAGCTCAGGCACAGGCTTACCCTCGGCTCGCGCTAGCGCATAGCCGGTAGAGCCTTCCGGTGACACATTGGCCGCCTGCGCAAATACGCTTTTCAACCTGTCAGGATAGCGCATCGCCATGATGAGGCCGATAATGCCGCCATCGCTCCAGCCAACAAGGTCAACCTTGTCGATCTTGAGATAATCGAGCAGTGCAACATAGTCGTCGGCCATAAGTTCATAGGTGAGTGGTTCGGTGGTGCGGGTCGATCGCCCCTGTCCACGACTGTCAGCAACGATGACTGTGTGATGTTGCGCGAGAATCGGCAGTTGCGCATCCCAGACATGCTGGTCGGATAGGCCGCCATGAATAAGCAGAATCGGCGATCCCTTACCGATAACGCGATAATACATGTCGATGCCGTTAACGCTGGCGAAGCTCGCTGGTGCAGCAGTTATGGTCATGCGGGCGATTCTTTCAAAGGAGACAGCAGAAGGGAAAAAGGCTGTGAGGCTGAGTACCAGCCCTGCAATCCATAATGTCCCTTTGCTCTTCATCGTCTCACGCTTATGGCCTTCTGATGAGCGTCGGCAGATCGTAAAGATAAGCGATGCGTTTGATTGCGTCCTTCAGCGGTTCAAGCGTTACGGTCATTGTATGACCACTGGCATGAAGAAGCATATCGGGCGATTGGCAGATAGCGACATGGCCTTTCCAGAACACGAGATCGCCGCGCTTGAGATTGGAATAATCGGCGTCCGGCTCGATAATGTCACCGAGCGAGTTTTCCTGCATATCCGAATCGCGCAGAACTGATCTGCCCGAAACCCACATCGAAAGCTGCACGAGGCCAGAGCAATCGATGCCAAAGCCTGATGTGCCACCCCAGAGATAAGGCGTATGCAAAAGCGTTTCCGCAACCGCTACAAAGTCATTGGCATGTTCGCTCAAAGGCGCGAGATGCTTTGCGATCAGCGCTTCGCCGGTTTCGAGCAAAGCATATTCAGTGCCGCGCTTTTCCGACGATCCAACGATTCGCACTCGTGAACCGAGCGACAGCGCCTGAGTATGCGGAAAACGCAAATCATTGCCGGGATAAACGAATGTGCGTGGCACGATGACCATATGCGTAGGCTCGCCAACCGGCTTTGCCAGTGAAGCCGCTGAGACGTAGCCAGTATAGCCGTCGCGTTCAGCCTGCACCCAGCACCAGCCATCCTGCTCTTCAAAAACGCGCACCGTGTCACCAAAGATGATCTGCGTTTGCGGTCCGCTGTCGGGGCGTGGTTCGGCGCGAAGATCGACTACTGAATCGGAGACTTGCATCTTTGTGCCTGCGGTGAAGCGACTAGCTTCCACCTGACCATTCAGCCGCTCATCGGCGAGGTCAGGGCGGTAGGCGTTGAGGCGACGGTCAAGCATGCTCACAATGGTAACTCCCGGGCATTGGCGATCACGAGATCACCCAGTCTTTCGACATAGAGCGCACCCGTGACTGTTCTCTTTACTAGCACATTTCTGCGATCTTTTTCATCACGATGCCGGGATACGAGATCGAGCGTTCCCATCGTATCGAGCGCACGCGTAATCACCGGCTTGGTGACATCAAGCTTGGCTGCAAGCCCCCGCACGGTATGCGGAGGCGGCTCCAGATAGATGGTCAGAAGAATCGCGGTCTGCCGCGTTGTGAGGTCAGGCATTTCATCCCGAACCTGCGCCAGTGACAGCGTTCTCAACAATGTCAGTGCCTGCAAAGGCTTCAATTCAACGGGCATATTTTACGCAACGCTTAATATCGTTTCGGTCCCGTATCATTCAACGTCGTTTTTGCTTTGCAGGCAAGAGATTTTATTTCGCGGGATATTTTTGCTTGAGAAGCGCATAGACCGCACGAATAGCCTGTGCTTCGCCACCAACCGGTGAGGCTGGCTTTTCAGCCGGCACCCAGCCGAAAATATCGAAATGCGCCCAGCTTTTTGCCTTCTCGACAAAGCGGCTCAGAAACAGAGCGGCAGTAACAGATCCGGCAAAGCCATCGGTGGTGACATTGTTAATGTCCGCTACACGTGAGGAAAGTTTTTGCGCATATGGCTGCCACAGTGGCATGCGCCACAGTGGATCGGCGGTCTCAATAGCTTTCTCCGCAATGTTCGCTGCCAGTGCATCATCATGCGTATAGAAAGGCGGCAGATCAGGGCCGAGCGCTACACGCGCCGCACCCGTCAGCGTTGCCATATCGATGATGAGTTCTGGCTCTTCTTCATCTGCCAACGCCAGTGCGTCAGCCAGAACCAGACGACCTTCGGCATCGGTATTGCCGATTTCAACGGTTAATCCCTTGCGGCTTTGCAGTACATCGCTCGGGCGGAAAGCATTGCCTGCAATCGAGTTTTCAACCGCCGGGATTAGTACGCGCAGACGAATGGGGAGTTTGACATCCATGATGATGGAGGCAAGGCCCAACACATTGGCGGCTCCGCCCATATCTTTTTTCATGGTTAGCATGCCGCTTGCAGGCTTGATGTCGAGACCGCCGGTATCAAAGCACACACCTTTACCAACCAGCGTAATCTTTGGGTCGCTCTCTTTGCCCCATGTGAGATCGATAAGACGCGGCGCAATGCTGCCTGCGCGACCTACCGCATGGATCATCGGGAAATTCCGTTCAAGAAGTGCGTCGCCCTCAACGGTGCTGATTTTTGCTCCATTTTTCGCCGCAAGATCGCGTGCCGCCTGTTCGAGCGCATCCGGTCCCATGTCGTTGGTTGGCGTATTGATCAGATCGCGCGCCAGTGTAACCGCATCTGCAATGCGCTGTGTTTCGGCTGCATCGACACCTTCCGGCACTGCCAGACGGATGAGCTTGTCGCTGCCCTTGCGGTAACGCGTAAAATTATAACCGCCCATCAGAAAGGCGAGCGTTACGAGTTCTGCATGATCTGGCGTGCCTTCAATATGCCAGTTGCCTTCGGGAAGGCTGCGTGCAAGCTTTCCGGCAAGGAGCTGTGATTGCCCGCTCTGTTCTGCATCGCCTGTGCCAAACAGCGCACCGGCAATCGCGCCGTCTTTACCGGGCAGAACAAGAACACGACCGGCTTCGCCGTTAAAATCATTTGCCTTGGCCCAGGCTGTCGCATCCGGCGAAAGCCCCACTTGATCGACGGCATTCTTTCCGATGAACCAGACAGGGCGGCTATCGGTTGATTTCGCGGTAATGATTTCAACGCTCATGACATTCCTCGGCGATTAGAATTTCTGGTTTAATCAATAAACAAATAGCCACCCGGCGTGAACCGGGTGGCTATTCAAATCTCTATAAAGTGAAACAACTTAGTTTCGTTCAGTCAACTGGATTTGCGCGGCTTTGTAATCAAAAGCGGAAGCGGGCTTTCCGGCAAACAGCGCCATGCCACTGATAACGGCAATAACGGCAAGCGCACCGATGAGTGTGCATTCGATCATCGCTGCACCTGATCTGTTTTTAAAGAAGCGCGTCATCAAAGCCGGCATGTTATTTACCCTGAACTGAAGTCTCGTTGGGTTTCCTTTTAGTGCCTGCCAATTGTGATGAGTTTAAGAAACAAGGAAAATAAAACGTTAATATAGGTCAGGCACGACTTCGATGTGGTTTGGGTTAACGGATGGCAAATGCCGCTAACCGGCATTATATCATTGCAACAGCTTGTTTCTTGTCATGCCCGAAAGATGAAAAATGCCCGAATTGCCTGAGGTTGAAACAGTTCGCCGTGGTTTGCAGCCTTTTATGGAAGGTTCAAAAATAGAACATGTCGAGCAGAACAGGCCTGATTTACGCTTTCCTTTTCCTAATCAATTTGTCGAGCGTCTCACGGGACGCAATATTGATGCATTGGGGCGCCGCGCGAAATATCTGACAATGCATCTTGATGACGGGCTGTCCGTGATCAGTCATCTGGGCATGTCCGGCTCGTTTCGGATTGAGGCGGATGATGGGGAAGAAATGCCCGGCGACTTTCATCATGAACGCTCCAAACTCACCAAGCATGATCATGTGGTTTTTCATTTGAAGCGTGCAAATGGTTCAACCGCCCGCATCATTTATAATGATCCGCGACGGTTCGGCTTCATGCTCTTTGCAGAAGATGGCGCTCTGAATGAACATCCTTTCCTTAAAGGTCTGGGCGTTGAGCCAACCGGCAATAGCCTTTCAGGTGAATTGCTTGGCGCACTCTTTGAAGGCCGCAAGACGCCTCTCAAAGCAGCGCTGCTTGATCAGCGGCTGATTGCAGGGCTTGGCAATATCTATGTCTGCGAGGCGCTGTGGCGCTCGCGACTGTCACCGATGCGTGCCGCAGGCTCTATTGCTAAGGATAAAAAACTTCTCGATCGACTGGCGGAGGATATTCGCACCGTGATTGCCGAGGCGATTGCCGCGGGCGGCTCAAGCCTCAAAGATTATATTCAGGCCGATGGTGCGCTTGGCTATTTCCAGCACTCATTCTCTGTCTATGGGCGGGAGGCGCAGCCATGTCGTGCACCCGGCTGCAAAAATACTATTGAGCGTGCGGTGCAGTCGGGTCGCTCGACGTTTTTCTGCGCTTCGTGCCAAAGTTAACTATCAGCTGGCCTTGTTAAATGGAAACGTCTGGTCCAGCTTGACGGCAGAATACGTACTGGTTTTGGAGGAGAGATTTTCTCATGGCTTATGAAACGATCGTTGTAGAAACACGCGGTGGCGTTGGACTTGTTCGGCTTAATCGGCCACAGGCGCTTAATGCGTTAAACAGCACGGTTCTTAAAGAACTGACTGAGGCGCTTGCCGCTTTCGACAGCGATGGCAAAATTGGTGCAATTGTTCTCACGGGTTCAGAGAAAGCTTTTGCCGCTGGTGCCGACATTAAGGAAATGCAGCCCATCAACTTCGTCGATGCCTATTTACAGGATATGTTTGCCGACTGGCGCAAGGTTGATCGCACCCGCAAGCCGGTCATTGCAGCTGTTTCCGGCTATGCGCTGGGCGGTGGTTGTGAACTTGCCATGATGTGCGATTTCATTATCGCGGCAACCAATGCCAAATTCGGCCAGCCGGAAATTACACTGGGCGTTATGCCCGGCATGGGTGGCTCGCAGCGCCTCACCCGCTATGTCGGTAAATCTAAGGCCATGGATATGTGCCTGACAGGCCGCATGATGGATGCGCAGGAAGCTGAACGCTGCGGTCTGGTCTCACGTCTGGTCGCGCCGGAAGAATTGATTGAGGAAGCACTGAAAGCTGCCGAGCGTATTGCGTCTTTCTCGCAGCCTTCGGTGCAGATGGTCAAGGAATCGGTCAATCGTTCTTATGAGACAACACTTGATGAAGGTCTGCGTTTTGAACGCCGCCTGTTTCATTCGCTTTTTGCGACTGAAGACCAGAAGGAAGGCATGTCCGCGTTTATTGATAAACGGACGCCATCGTTCAAGAATCGCTGATATGATCAGTGCGAGAGGCTATAAATGAGGCACTCTCGCTGGCTTGGACGCCATAATTTGAGCCAGAAGGCCGCATATCCGGCCTTTTGACAGGGCTTGAGATCAGAATCTTCGTTGACGCGAAGCCAAAGCTGATCTATAAGCCCGCCACGGATCGGCGGCCCTAGGCATTATGGCTGCCCTAGAGGTTTTTGTGCCTGACGGTTATTCACCGTGGGCTGCTGACAGAAAAAGAGAGGCATTTATGGCCAATACTCCTTCGGCGAAGAAGGCAGTGCGCAAGATCGCTGCCCGCACCGAAATTAATAAATCGCGTCGTTCGCGCGTTCGCACATTCCTCCGCAAGGTTGAAGATGCGCTCCTGAGCGGCAACAAGGAAGCAGCAACTGTTGCTTTCAAGGCTGCTGAGCCAGAACTGATGCGCGCTGCTTCAAAGGGCGTCGTTCACAAGAATACTGCTGCTCGTAAGGTTTCGCGCCTTGCTGCACGCGTTAAGGCTCTGAACGCCTAATATAATCTAAATTGAGATTAGATTTTGGAAACCCGGCTCATTGTTAGCCGGGTTTTCTTTTTTAGAGCTTTTACAAAGAAACTTAACGACGGATTGTCAGAACATAATTCTTTAGTAATTTTGCATTTGATGAATGAAACCCTCCATGTTTCATTCAGTAGAGAATCGAATTTCCCTTATTTTTTCAAAAGCTTGCAAATTATTGTCCACACTTATCCACAGGCCCCGGAAAGGACTCGGAAGGGGTGATGAGTCAAGAAGATTTTTAAAAATTATTTTCCCGGAGAACATATCGTGTTCATCTAAAAAATAGCCAATCGAAACGCATTGAATCCAAAGGTGTTATTTCCTCAGTGCCCGATTCTCAGTCTTCACCTCGAAGCAATGCAAGTCTTAATTGAAGAAAAAACTATAGATTCGAGGCTTGCTCTTTGCCGCCAGCCTTCGCTAAAGTCAGAGCACAAGAGGGGTGGGCCTTGGCCCGGAGTTAGCATTAAATTGAAGTTTCTTTGGCGTGGGCATGTATGTCTGCGATTGCTTAATTCTGGTCTTAAGTTCCTGATCCTATTAAGTTTGTCTCTTTCGACGATTGCTTACCATTCATTAACCGGATTGCTGCTTTAGGCACATGCTCGTCAATTGAATGGTTGTCGCAAGAGTCGTTCCGGGCAATCAGCCTTGAGCAAGAATTGTATGAGTCGTAACGCGTAGCCGGAAAGGAGCATCCGGGCACCGGTCCGTGATAGCTGTTTGATGCGTAGACCGTTTTGAGTTTGTGTTTGGCCCTCGACATGAGGCGCCAGTTTAGAGTGAGTACCAGCGAGGCGACCTGATCATAAGATCTGGCGACCTTAAGCAGGAAAAAAAGATAAGCGCCGTAAAAATGGCGCGTAAGAATGTGAAGGCAGGCGAGACGATGGCAATGATGACTGGTAAGTCGACGGCAACGATGGGTGATGATGCGCATGCGAACCGTATCCATGGATCTTCTGCAACTGGAAAAGAAAACAGCCTCGTGGTGAGCGCTGAGTCGCCAATTGGTGATGACGTTTTTGAACGTCTGACAGCAAAGCTCAAAGCCCGCGTTGGCAGCGAGATCTATTCGAGCTGGTTTGGTCGCCTTAAGCTTGACGATCTTTCCAAAAGTGTTGTTCGCTTGTCGGTTCCAACAGCCTTCTTGCGCTCGTGGATCAACAATCACTACTCCGACCTGCTGACCGAGCTTTGGCAGGAAGAAAATCCGCAGATTCTGAAAGTTGAAGTTGTCGTGCGCGGAATGAGCCGTGTGGTTCGTGCTGCAGCACCTGCTGAAACGAATGAAGCTTCTGAAACTAAGCCACTTTCAGGTTTGCGTGAGAAGGTGGCTTTCCCTGTCGGTCAGCCAAGCGCTGAAAAGCGTGGCTCAGCAGTTGTTGCAGACTCTGTTGCTGCATCTGGTGCTGTTCTCGGCTCGCCGCTTGATCCGCGTTACACGTTTGATTCTTTCATTGATGGCGCGTCCAATCGTGTGGCCCTTGCTGCTGCCCGCACTATTGCTGAAGCAGGCACAAGTGCAGTTCGCTTCAACCCGCTGTTTATTCATGCATCTGTTGGTCTTGGTAAAACTCACCTGCTACAGGCGATTGCGGCAGCCGCTTTGCAGCGTCAGGAAAAGGCACGCGTCGTTTATCTGACTGCTGAATACTTCATGTGGCGCTTTGCGACCGCTATACGCGACAACAATGCACTTTCGTTCAAGGAACAGCTCCGCGACATCGACCTTCTGGTCATTGACGACATGCAGTTCCTGCAAGGCAAGTCGATCCAGCACGAGTTCTGCCATCTTCTGAACACGCTGCTTGATAGCGCCAAGCAGGTTGTTGTGGCTGCTGACCGTGCACCATCGGAACTGGAATCGCTTGATGTCCGCGTTCGCTCGCGTCTTCAGGGTGGTGTGGCTCTCGAAGTTGCAGCACCAGATTATGAAATGCGCGTTGAAATGATGCGCCGCCGTCTAACGGCTGCACAAGTCGAAGACCCAAGCCTCAGCATCAGCGATGAAATTCTTTCGCATGTTGCTCGCACGGTCACCGGATCGGGCCGTGAGCTGGAAGGCGCTTTCAACCAGCTTCTGTTCCGTCAGTCGTTCGAGCCTAATCTTTCGATTGATCGCGTTGATGAATTGCTTGGCCACCTCACCCGCGTAGGCGAGCCAAAGCGTATTCGCATTGAAGAAATTCAGCGCATTGTTGCGCGACATTACAACGTATCGAAGCAGGATCTGCTCTCGAGCCGTCGCACACGTACCATCGTTAAGCCGCGTCAGGTCGCCATGTATCTGGCCAAGATGTTGACGCCGCGTTCACTTCCGGAAATTGGCCGACGCTTTGGCGGTCGCGATCACACGACGGTTCTTCACGCAGTTCGTAAGATCGAAGATCTTGTTGGTGCTGACACCAAGCTTGCGCAGGAATTGGAACTGTTGAAGCGTCTGATTAACGATCAGGCTGCCTAATTTCGCAGACATCCCCGCTGTTCACAGTGGTTATCAACAAAAAGCCCATGCCGTGTCGATTTGCGACGCGGCATGGGCTTGCTTTTGAGCTTATAAATCTGGCACTTTAACAAACCTTCGGGCGCGATAAGCGCCGTATTGATAAGGGTGTCTGCCCGTTGCGCGGTTGCCCAGTCCTAGAGAGCGAGTGCGTTTCAATATGCGTGTAACCCTGGAACGGTCGAACCTTCTTAAATCCCTCAATCACGTGCATCGCGTCGTCGAGCGTCGCAATACGATTCCGATTCTGTCGAACGTGCTTTTGCAGGCAGAGGGTGCAAGCCTTGCACTGAAAGCCACCGACCTTGACCTTGAAGTCAATGAAGCGACGGCTGCAATGGTAGAGCAGGCGGGTGCCACGACAGTTCCTGCACATCTGCTTTATGACATCGTGCGCAAGCTTCCCGATGGTGCGGAAGTGATGTTGTCGACCAATCCTGATGGCGGCTCGATGTCGGTTGTGTCGGGTAAGTCGTCGTTCCGCTTGCAGTGCCTGCCACAGTCCGATTTCCCGGAACTGACTTCCGGCTCATTCACCCATACATTCCGCATTGAGGCGCTGGCTTTGAAGCGTCTGATTGATCGCACACAATTTGCGATCTCGACGGAAGAAACCCGTTATTACCTCAACGGCATTTATTTCCATGCGATTGAAAGCGATGGCGCACTGAAGCTGCGTGCGGTGGCAACAGATGGCCATCGTCTGGCACGCGCTGAACTTGAAGCGCCTTCGGGCACCGAAGGCATGCCGGGAATCATTATTCCTCGTAAAACCGTTGCCGAACTTCAAAAGCTCGTCGATGTGCCGGATACTGTTGTTTCGGTTGAACTGTCCGATGCAAAGATTCGTTTCACCGTTGGTTCGGTTGTTCTGACGTCCAAGCTGATCGACGGTACATTCCCTGATTATCAGCGGGTGATTCCTTCAGGCAACGATAAGAAGCTTACGATTGGCCGTCAGGATTTTGCTGCTTCCGTTGATCGTGTTTCGACAATTTCGAGCGAGCGCGGTCGTGCGGTCAAGCTTTCGATTGCCGATGGTCAGCTGACGCTCACGGTCAACAATCCCGATTCGGGCAGTGCAACCGACGAACTCGCAGCCGATTATAATGATGATCCAATCGATATCGGCTTCAACTCGAAATATCTGCTCGACATCACCAGCCAGCTTTCTGGCTCGGATGCTGTCTTCATGCTGGCTGATGCTGGTTCGCCAACGCTGGTGCGCGATACCGGCGATGAAGATGTGCTCTATGTTTTGATGCCGATGCGCGTTTAGGGCGTCATATTCCGGCTCTGGCGGCCTGCAAACGGCGCTTTTCTGCGCTTACCTAGGCTCACGTACCTTTAGTACGCTGCGCTCCGGGTCTCGAAAATCACCATTTTCGGCTCGCCATAACCAGAATAGCAACAGTCCTTAAAGAAGCGGATAGTGGAAACAAGAAACAACATAGAAAGCCGCCCGGATCGTGTCTCGGTCCGGCGGCTTAAACTTTCTGATTTCCGTAACTATGCGGAACTCACGCTTCCACTCGGCCCCGGCCATGTTGTGCTGACAGGCGAAAACGGCTCAGGCAAAACCAATCTCATTGAAGCTCTTTCTTTCCTGTCGCCGGGAAGGGGCCTGCGGCGCGCGTCTTATGATGATGTCGCGCGCACGACCGGACATGATGGCTTTGCAATTCACGCCACACTTGATTGCATGATTTATGGTGATGCCGAAATCGGCACAGGTACGGCAGGCGGCGGCGAAGGTGGCCGTAAGGTCCGTATCAACGGTAATGCTGCATCGGGTGACGAGCTTCTTGATTATGCGCGTGTGTTGTGGGTAGTTCCGTCAATGGACGGGCTGTTCACCGGCGGCGCATCGGACAGGCGGCGCTTTCTCGACCGCATGGTTCTGGCCATTGATACAGGCCACGGCAAACGTGTGCTCGATTATGAAAAGGCAATGCGCTCGCGCAATCGTCTTCTGAGTGATGGCAACAACGACAATCAGTGGCTTGATGCGATTGAGAGCCAGATGGCCGAGCTTGGTATCGCTATAGCAGCAGCGCGCGCGGAAGCGATGCGGCTGATTGCTGCGATGATTGAGCGCTTGCCTGCCGAAAGTCCATTCCCGAAAGCTGATTGTTTTCTCGAAGGATCGTTGGAACAGCGCATAGGTCTGGAAGCAGCACTTGATCTGGAAGAGGATTTTCGCCGTCAGTTGCGCGATGGTCGTCCGCGTGATCGCGCTTCGGGGCGCACGCTGGAAGGTCCGCATCGCACCGATTTGATTGTGCAGCATCGGCCAAAATCCATGCCCGCCGCGCTGTGCTCGACCGGCGAACAAAAGGCTCTTTTGATTGGTCTGATTCTGGCCCATGCTCGCCTAACAGGCGAGCTTTCCGGCATGGCCCCGATTCTGTTGCTCGATGAAATCGCGGCACATCTTGATACGGGACGCCGTGCGGCCCTTTTCGGCATTCTTGATGATCTTGGCGGACAGGCCTTTATGACCGGCACTGATCGTTCTCTGTTTGAAGCGCTTGAAGGCGATGCGCAGTTTTTCAATGTTGCAGCGGGCGAACTGACGAAAATCTGAAAATAGTCGCTGACAGCGCATGTGAGCAGGCTTATGTTCAAGCATCATGAATGCATCATCAAAGCCTTTTTCATCTGAAGAATTGGAACGCTATGCGCGCCATATCGTGTTGCCGGAAATCGGCGGACCGGGCCAGCAGAAGCTCAAAGCTGCCCGTGTGCTGATTGTTGGCGCAGGTGGGCTTGGCGCGCCGGTGCTGCAATATCTGGCAGCCGCGGGTGTTGGGACGATTGGCCTCGTCGATGACGACACAGTTTCGCTTTCTAACCTGCAAAGACAGGTGATCCATGACACAGACAGCGTGGGGCATAGCAAGGTTGAGAGCGCCAAAGCGTCTATTGCCCGCATCAATCCGCATGTAAGCGTCGAAACGCACTCCTTGCGGCTTAATGGCGAAAATGCGCAGGCTTTAATCAGTCAGTATGATGTCGTTGTTGATGGCTCTGACAATTTCGCCACCCGCTATGCTTTGGCCGACGCAAGTGCGCTTGCCGAGCGTCCGCTGGTTTCAGGCGCTATGGGGCGCTTTGATGGCACGGTGACAGTGCTTATGCCTTACGCAAAAGGCGCTGACGGCACACAAAATCCGTCCTATCGTGATCTGTTTCCGGATATGCCGCCAGCGGGTTCCATCCCAACATGCGCTGAAGCTGGTGTTCTGGGTGTGTTGCCGGGCGTGATTGGAAGTTTGCAGGCTATGGAAGTGATCAAGCTGATAGCTGGTATTGGTGAACCGCTTGTGGGCCGCTTGTTGCTCTACAATGCATTGAATGTGCGTTTTGAAACTATTCGCTACAAGGCACGCAAACCCAAATGACTTCTGTTCGTATCGCTCCGATTGGTGCAGATTTTGAGCGCTGGAACGAGCTTTTGGAGCTCATTCAAAATAGTTTTGCTTATATGGATGGCGTGATTGACCCGCCATCCTCCGCACATGTGCTGACGGTTGAAAACTTGCAGACAAAAGCCCAGGACGAGCTGGGCTTTGCAGCCTTTCTCGGTGACAGACTCGCTGGCTGTGTGTTTATCAAAGAAAAAGAGGATCACTTCTATCTCGGCAAGCTTGCTGTTGCTCCGGCCTTTGAGGGACAAGGCATTGGTCGTAGCTTGTTGGAAGAGGCAGAGAATCAGGCTGTTGCGCATGGCAAGCCTGAACTAGAGCTGCAAACGCGGATAGAACTCACGCGTAATCATGCTGTTTTTGAAAAGCTTGGTTTTCGCAAGATTGCCGAGACGGCCCATCCGGGTTTTGACCGCACAACGTCTATCACCATGCGCAAAATAATCGCGCATGATGCTTAGCCGGGTAATCTTTTAATACTGCGTAGCGCGGTCAACCACGTTTTCGAGTGTTCCGTCGCGTTCAAAGGCTTCAATCTGACGAATGATCTGCGGAACAATTGCGTTTGCAGACGAGCTTGCTGCCGCATGCGGGGTGATCGTCACTTTTGGATGCGTCCAGAGCGGGCTTTCAGAAGGCAAAGGTTCCTGATTAAACACATCAAGCGTCACTGCAGATAGCAATCCACGATCAAGTGCCGCCAGAATATCCGCTTCATTTTGCAAGCCCCCACGACCCGCATTGATAAGCACAGGTGCACCAAGTGGCCCATCGCTTTTCAATTGTGCGAACATGGTCATAGAGAGGATGCCCTTGGTGTCAGGCGTCAAAGGCAACAGGCAGACGAAAATATCGGCGGTCTTGAGAAAACGCCCAAAACCTTCTTTGCCGCTAAATGTCTGAACGCCATCGATTTCCTGCGGGCGGCGGCTCCAGCCAGTCACATTAAAGCCTAATGTTTTGAGCTTTTCGGCTGCGTCGCGACCAAGCACGCCAAGCCCCATGATGCCGACTGTGACTTCATGTGCTGCCGGCTGGCGCGGATCCTCGTGCCAGATGTGGTTCTTCTGTTGCTTGCGATAGCTTGCGCCGAGACGATGATGATCAAGCACCTGCCAGACGACATATTCGGTCATGCGCATGGTGAGATCATCGGAAATGACACGCACCAGTGGTACATCCGGGATATGCGGATCATGGAACACATGATCAACGCCAGCGCCCAGCGAGAAGATCACCTTAAGATTTGGCAAATTGGTCAGCGAGCCGGGCTTCTGCTTCCACACAAGCGCATATTCGATGTTTGGATCGTTCTCCGCACGCTCTGTCACGACATTGCGTTCAGGCGCATGTGCCTTGAAGCTATCGGTCCAGGTTGCCGGGTCCCAATTGGTTATTGCGAGAAGAATGTTGCCATCATTATTGCTTGTCATTGCTTAACTCCTCCCGGTGTGGCCTCCATGTGGAAAGCCGCTGCCATCAACGCTTTGGTGTAGTCAGTCTTTGGATTGGCAAAGACTTCCTTTGACGTTCCATATTCGACTGCTTTGCCATTGCGCATAACCAGCACATCATTGGCCAGTGCACGCACCACTTTCAAGTCGTGACTTATGAAAAGATAAGCCAGATCATGCTTCTTCTGCAATGCGCGCAGCAGATCGACAACCTGCGCCTGAACGCTCATATCAAGCGCCGAGGTTGGCTCATCCAGCATCACGAATTTTGGGTTGAGCACCATGGCGCGTGCAATCGCGATGCGCTGGCGCTGACCGCCGGAAAACTCGTGCGGATAGCGGAAACGGGTTTCAGGGTCGAGGTTCACCTCCTTGAGTGCAGAAACAACCCGCTCGTCGCGCGCATCGGCAGAAAGCTTCGGTTCATGCACCAGAAGCCCTTCCGCAATGATATCAGCGATGGTCATGCGTGGGCTGAGTGATCCGAACGGGTCCTGAAACACGATCTGCATTTCACGACGCAGCGGCCGCATATCCTTGAAGCTGAATTGCGCAATATCGCGGCCATCAAAGCGGATTTCACCTTTCGATGAAATCATGCGCGAAAGTGCGAGACCAAGCGTGGTTTTGCCAGATCCCGATTCACCCACCACGCCAAGCGTCTGACCTGCACGCAGTTGTACGTCGATGCCGTCCACGGCTTTCACATGATCGACTGTCTTGCGCAGAAAGCCTTTCTTGATTGGAAACCAGACGCGGATATCCTTGCCTTCCATCACCGTTTCGGCAGTGAGGTCGGCTACGGGCGGCTCACCTTTTGGTTCTGCTGCAAGGAGATGTTTGGTATATTCGTGTTGCGGATTTTCGAAAATTTCTTTCGTCGGTCCAGCTTCGACAATCTTGCCTTTGCTCATCACGCAGACGCGATCGGCGATCTTGCGCACAATGCCGAGATCATGGGTAATGAAGAGCATCGACATGCCCTGCGAGGCTTTGAGTTCCGCAAGAAGCTCCAGAATCTGTGCCTGGACAGTCACATCAAGCGCCGTTGTCGGCTCGTCGGCGATTAGCAGTTTTGGCTTGTTGGCCAGTGCCATGGCGATCATCACACGCTGACGCTGCCCACCTGAAAGCTGATGCGGGAAAGATGCGAGGCGTTTTTCCGGTTCGCGGATACCAACCTCATGCAGAAGCTCGAGCGTGCGTTTGCGCGCCGCCTGATCACCCATGCCCTGATGCATTTTTAGGATTTCAGCGATTTGCTGTTCCACCGTATGCAATGGATTGAGCGATGTCATCGGTTCCTGAAAGATCATCGTCACATCATTGCCGCGCACGTGCCGCAACTCTGGCTCGGATGCTTTCATCAGATCCTTGCCGTTGAAAAGAACTTCACCGGAAGGATGGCTCGCAGCCGGATAGGGCAGAAGCTTAAGGATCGAAAGTGCTGATACGGACTTTCCTGAACCTGACTCGCCCACCAGGGCTACGGTCTCTCCTTCGGCGATATCAAAAGAAACACGATCAACGGAAATCCGTTCCTCACCATTCTGGCGGAACGCAACGGAAAGGTCGCGGACGGATAGCAATGGTTTGTTGTTCATCGATCCGCTCATAGAAAGGCCTTTCGCGGATCGAATGCATCGCGCGTTGCTTCACCGATGAAAATCAGCAGCGACAGCATCAGAGAAATGACGACAAAGCCGGTTATGCCAAGCCATGGTGCCTGAAGGTTGTTCTTGCCCTGGGCGAGCAATTCGCCCAGCGAAGCGGAACCTGGCGGCAGACCAAAGCCCAAAAAGTCGAGCGCGGTCAGTGTCGTGATCGAGCCATTGAGAATGAACGGCAGGAAGGTCAGCGTTGCCACCATGGCATTCGGCAACAAATGCCGCCACATGATGGTGCCGTTTTTCACGCCAAGCGCGCGGGCTGCATTCACATATTCAAAGTTTCGGGCGCGCAGGAACTCAGCGCGGACGACGCCGACGAAAGCCACCCATGAGAATAGCAGCATAATTCCGAGCAAGACCCAGAATCCGGGTGGTAATATCGCTGCAATTATCAGCAGCAGATAAAGCACCGGGATCGAAGACCAGATTTCGATGACGCGCTGGAAGATCAGATCGACCCAGCCGCCGAAATAACCCTGCACAGCACCAGCCGTTACGCCGATCACGGCTGAGAAGAAGGTGAGGATCAGGCCGAACAGCACGGAAATGCGGAAGCCATAAAGCGCACGCGCAAACACATCACGCGCCTGATCGTCTGTGCCGAGCCAGTTGAAGTTACCGACAATACAATTTGGATCATTCACACCGAGTGGATAGCGTTGGCAGCGCTGCTCGGCTGTATAAAGCCAGAATGGCTTGGATGGCGCAGCTTCTGGAATATCGTTATTGACCGTGTTGTAGGAATAGCGAACCGGCGGCCAGAGTGCCCAGCCATTGCTATTAATCTCGTCCTGAATAACCGGATCGCGATAATCCGTGACGGCATAAAAGCCGCCAAATTTCTCTTCCGGGTAATCAACAAAAACCGGCGTCAGCAGCTCGCCCTTGTAGGAAACGAGGATGGGTTTGTCATTTGCGATAAACTCGGAGCAAAGCGCCGCGACAAGCAGAAACAGGAAAATCCACAGCGACCAGTAACCGCGCTTATTGGCTTTGAAATTCTGCCAGCGTCGTTTGTTGAGCGGCGATAGAAACGGGCGCTTTACGGGCTTGGCGATCGGGTTGAGAGTGGCGTCTGTCATCACACGTCCCTCCGGTCAAAGTCGATGCGCGGATCAATCCATGTGTACATCAGATCAGACAACAGGCCGACCAGAAGGCCGATCAGTGAGAAAATAAACAGGCTGGCAAATACCACTGGATAATCACGATTGATAATCGACTGATAGCCGAGAAGCCCCAGACCATCGAGCGAGAAGATTGTTTCGATCAGCAGTGAGCCGGTGAAAAAAGCCGAGATAAATGCGCCCGGAAAACCGGCAATCACGATCAGCATCGCATTGCGAAACACATGGCGGTAAAGCACCTGATGTTCCGTAAGTCCTTTGGCGCGTGCGGTCGTCACATATTGTTTGCGGATTTCTTCCAGAAATGAATTCTTGGTCAAAAGCGTTGTGGTGGCAAAGGCCGACAGCACGAGCGCTGTTACCGGCAGAACCATGTGCCAGAGATAATCACCGATCTTTCCCCAAACTGACATCTGAGCAAAATCCGGCGAGGTGAGGCCGCGCAGCGGGAACCAGTCGAAGAACGAACCACCCGCAAACAGCACAATCAGCAGGATCGCAAACAGGAAGCTCGGAATAGCATAGCCGACGATAATGATGGCGCTGGTCCATGTATCAAAGCGGGTGCCTTCTTTGATCGCCTTGCGAATGCCCAGCGGGATCGAAATCAGATAGGACAGGAACGTGAGCCAGAGGCCGAGCGAGATCGAGACCGGCATCTTTTCTTTGATAAGGTCGATGACGCTGATATCGCGGAAGTAACTGCGGCCAAAATCAAAGCTCATGTAGCTCCAGAGCATATGGCCAAAACGCTCAAGCGGCGGCTTATCGAAGCCGAATTGCTTTTCAAGGTCGGCAATGAATTGTGGATCAAGACCCTGCGCGCCGCGATATTTGGAATTGACCGAGCCGCTATCGATAGCGGTTTGTCCGGCATCCGCGCCGCCGCCGGAAATACGATCAAGAGCGTCGCCCCCCTGACCGGATAGCTGCGCAATCACACGTTCGACAGGTCCACCGGGCGCAAACTGAACCACAGCAAAAGATATAGCCATAATGCCGAGGATCGTCGGAATCATCAGAAGCAGGCGGCGGAAAATATATGCGCCCATCAGCTCTCAATGCTCCGCATGTTCAGATTGCTCTCTCGGCTTGCCAATAGTTTCGCCTTTTTACTTTTTAAAATTACGGTTTAGTCCACCAAAGCGTCTCAACCGGAAAGCCATAATCGGGTTTCGGCTCCTTAAAGCCAAACCGATCCCAATAGGCAACCAGGTGATTCGCTGCTGTCCAATTTGGAATCCACTCCAGCCGGATACGCAAGTAGCGATCTAGCACCCGGATTGTTGCAATGAGCTCGTCGCGTGT
Source organism: Ochrobactrum sp. EDr1-4 (assembly GCF_049199085.1). NCBI lineage: Bacteria > Pseudomonadati > Pseudomonadota > Alphaproteobacteria > Hyphomicrobiales > Brucellaceae > Ochrobactrum > Ochrobactrum sp. EDr1-4. Next base: position 991,507 of record NZ_JBLZOF010000001.1, on the reverse strand, counting down.
GGAAACCTTGCCGACATCGTCGATTAGTGCGTCGATTATCGGGTCGGAAGTTCCCGGGAGATTATAGCTGCCCGGTGTTTTGGCTGATTGCGAACCGAACATGCCCGCGAGTGATTCTTTTGTGGGGGTTGCGCCAAACTGCATCGCTATGCCCACGAGATCAAAATCGAAATCCTGCATTCGCGCCTGATATTGGCTGGGGTCGACCAGTCGCAAACTGGCATCAATGCCGATTGCCCGCATTTTCTGCACAAACGGATTATAGATGCGGGAGAAGCTTTCCGAATTGCTGAGTATCTCCAGCGAGAATTTTTCTCCGCTCTGGCTGTGAAACTGGCCGTTCTTGCGTTCAAAGCCTGCCGCATGCATCAGCTCAATAGCGCGTGAAAACTGCTTGCGGTCACGACCGGAACCGTCCGAGACAGGCATGAGCGATACATCGTCAAACGCCGCTTCCGGAATTTTTCCACGATAGCGTTCCAGCACCTTCATTTCGTCCGGCGTTGGTACGCCCACGGCCTGAAAGTCAGAACCATTGAAGTTGGATTGCGAGCGTTCATAGGTGGAATAGAACAGGTTCGCATTGGTCCATTCAAAGTCGAAACAGAGATTGATTGCTTCGCGTACCCGCGGATCTCGAAAGCGTTCGCGGCGCTGGTTGAGCGCCCATGCCTGCATCAAAGGGCGCTTTTCTCGCGGGAAGGTGCGTTTGATAATCTTCTTTTGCTCGATAGCCGGGAAGTCGTAGGCCGTAGCCCAGTTTTTAGCGATGCTTTCCTGCCGAAAGTCGATACTGCCTTTCTTGAAAGCTTCAAATTCCGGTTGGCGATCACGGTAAAACTCAATGCGCAGAAGATCGAAGTTGTTGGAGCCGCGCTGCACCGGCAAATCTTTGGCCCAATAATCTTCAACGCGTTCATATTCGATTGACTGACCGGCGACTACTTTTCCGACGCGATAAGCGCCCGATCCAAGGATGACGTCCATGTTGGCCGTATCTAAATCGCGACCTTTAAACCAGTCTTTAGACAAGATCGGTAGTGTCACGGCATCAAGAATAGCGCTGGCACCACGATCAGCAGCAAAGTGCATCTCGACTTCGCGCTTGCTAATTTCCTTTACAGTCTCAAGCGCTGCAAGCGTTTGCCTTATATGCGGGTGGCCCTTTTCTTTCAGCGTCGTGTAAGTGAATACGACGTCTTTCGCTTCAATCGGTGAACCGTCATGAAAACGCGCTTCCTTGCGCAGTTTAAAGAGGCAGGTTTGCCGATCTTTGGAAAGCGTGACGCTTTCTGCAATCAACCCATAGACTGCATCCGGCTCGTCCAGCGCTGAAGCCATAAGACCGTCAAAGGTCAACTCCATACGTGGCGGCGCATCACCTTTGAAAGTCAACGTATTCAGTGTGTTGAATGTCGCCGTGTTCTGGTTCCAGTACCATGTATTTGGTGCGAGCGTGAACGTACCGCCCTTAAGCGCTTCCGGGTTCACATAATCGAAATGCGTGAACTCGGGCGGGTATTTCAGTTCGCCAAAGGCCGACAGTCCGTGCAAGGGCTTATCAACGGCAAGCTTTGCAAAAGCTTTTCCCGGCAAGCAGGCAGCGATGGCTGCACTGCCTGTAAGCCCGAGAAAATGGCGGCGATCCATGCGAAGAGCGGTCATTCTATTGGTACTCTACTGGGTGCCAGTCTTGATCTTTGATTCCTTTGCAGGATCTACCCACCACGAAAACGGGTCAATTCCCATATAATCGGGTTGCTTATCGGGCATACCAAACTTGTTCCAATAGGCCACATTGATGTGGTCAGAATACCATTGCGGAATGACATAGTAGTTCCACAACAGCGCACGATCGAGCGCGTGGCTTGCCGCTACCAATTCGTCACGATCTTTCGCATAGATGATGCGGTCAATCAGCTTGTCGATGGCTGGATTCTTGATACCCGCATAGTTACGGCTCCCTTTGAAGTCTGCTGCTTTCGAGCCCCACATATCGCGCTGCTCGTTGCCCGGAGAGGCAGTTTGTGCGGTAACAGACGATATGACGTCATAGTCAAAATCATTGAGGCGGGCCTGATACTGGGCGGCATCGACGGTGCGAATTCGTGCATCAATACCGATCTTTTTCAGGTTTTGGATATAGAGATTGTGGACACGCTCAAACGTTGGGCCGTCATCTAAAAACTCAATCGTGAACTGCTTGCCATTGGCGTCAACCAGCTTGTTGTTCTGTAATTTCCAGCCTGCTTCACCGAAGAGTTGCAGTGCCTTACGAAGATTATCGCGTGTTGCCTGCGGCGTGTCATAAACGGGCGCTTTAAACTCGTCTGTGAGGGCTGCTGCGGGCAGCGCATCTTTTACCGTTTCAAGAATTGCTTTTTCCTCAGCCGTTGGCGGCCCATCGAGCTGCAATTCATTGCCAGAGAAATAGCTGTTGATGCGGGTATATTGGTTGAAGAACAGCAAACGGTTCATGGTTTCAAAATCGAAAGCATATGTCAGCGCTTCACGCACTTTCGGATCCTGGAACTTGTCTTTGCGTGTGTTGAGGAAATAGCCCTGCATCCGCCCCACAGCATTATATGGGAAGGACTTCTTCACCACATCGCCGCGCTGTACCGCGGGGAAATTATACTGCTCGGCCCAACGCTGCGCCCGATTTTCATTACGATAATCGTATTGGCCACCTTTTTTGAAGGCTTCCCACGTTGCGTCTTCGCTTAAGTAATACTCGTACCGCACTTCATCAAAATTGTTGCGGCCAACACTATCCGGCAAATCCTTGCCCCAATAGTCGGCAACGCGCTCCCATACGACTGAACTACCCGGCACGGCGCTCTTGATCTTATAAGCACCTGACCCCAGCGGAATTTCCAGTGTCGGACGGCTGATGTCGCGTTGCCTTCCCTGTGCATCTTTGCCCTCCCACCAGTGCTTCGGAAGCACGGCAAGCTGCCCTAAGATTTGCGGAAGTTCGCGGTTGCCCTTTTCTGAGAAGGTAAATTTCACTTCATGGTCGCCGGTCTTTTCGACTTTTTCGACGTCGCCATAATACTTGTTATACATAGGCGACTGCTTTTTCAGCACGTCGAATGACCAGATGACATCATCTGCGGTGATCGGTTGGCCATCATGCCATTTCGCATTGGGATTGAGCTTGAACTTCACCCATGAATAATCATCAGGATACTGCAACGCTTCCGCGATCAGTGGATATTGTGTTGAACCCTGATCAAGCGAGTCGCTCATTAGCGTGTCGTAAAGCATCCCGCCGCCGAATGGGGCGAGGCCAGCTGCTGGCACACCTTGAATGACGTAAGGATTGAAGCTGTTGAATGTGCCAACCGCGACCTGATTGAGCGCGCCACCTTTCGGCGCATCAGGATTTACGTGGTCATAATGCTTGAAACCAGCTGGATATTTGGGTTCGCCGATAAGGCTGGAAGAGGTATGCCATTGTGGTTCGCCGTCCGCCGCGTAACCAAAGGATACCGCGTTCGCCAACATGGTGACTGCGAAAGCGCCCGCCCAAAAACCCTTCATCCAGCATCTCCGTTTCTGCTTCGGATATATTGGGACCAAGTTTTATGGGTTTTTGCGGAGGAAGAAAGGCGCTCGGGCAATAAATAGCTGGTCTAACTAAATTTTCTTTCAATTATCAGCTTTTTTAGCACTTTCTTGGTTCGCGGTGAACATTGTTGCTTTTGCCTAGCTGATGCATTTTGCGTTTTAAAGCTGATTGTTCCGTTCAGTTGCCTTGTTTTTCAGAAGTAGTCCGCTTTATTGCAAGTAATAACGAATATGACCAAGGCGTATAAAGGCTCGGCGAATGGTGCAAAACGAAACTTCAGCCACTGCAACTCAGGTTGAACCATTAAAAATACAAGACATCAAAGTCATTGATAACGTTAAACTGAAAAAAGCTATTACCGCTGCGGCGCTTGGCAACGCGATGGAATGGTTTGATTTCGGTGTTTATGGTTTTGTGGCCTATGCCTTGGGGCAGGTGTTTTTTCCCAATGCGGCACCCGGCATTCAGACCATTGCCGCATTGGCAACATTTTCGGTACCATTTCTTGTCCGCCCACTCGGCGGACTATTTTTCGGGGTGATGGGTGATCGCTTCGGACGTCAAAAAGTCTTGTCGCTAACGATTATCATCATGGCCGCGAGTACATTTTGTATCGGCCTTATCCCGTCCTATGCAACCATTGGCATCTGGGCACCTGTCTTGCTGCTTGTGTGCAAGCTCGTTCAGGGTTTCTCCGTTGGTGGCGAATATACAGGTGCTGCCATTTTCGTGGCGGAATATGCACCAGATCGCAGACGCGGATTCCTTGGCAGCTGGCTCGACTTTGGGTCGATCGCTGGTTTTGTGATGGGTGCCGGACTTGTTGTGTTTCTAAGCACAATGATGGGCGAGGCTTCATTTTTGGATTGGGGATGGCGTCTGCCGTTCTATCTGGCTGCGCCACTTGGGCTGATCGGGCTTTATCTTCGCCACGCGGCGGAAGAAACGCCAGCCTTCACCCAGCAGCTTGAGCGTATGGAGAAGGAAGACAAAGACGCGATTGAAGATCGTCCGCGCATATCTTTCAAAGAGATCGTTCGCAACTATTGGAAGTCATTGTCCGTATGCGTCGGCATGGTGCTTGTAACCAACGTCACCTACTACATGCTGTTGACTTATATGCCGACTTACCTGTCGCAAAGTCTTGGATATTCTGAAGATCACGGCGTTCTGATCATTATTGTTGTGATGATAGGAATGCTGTTTGTGCAGCCGGTTGTTGGCTTCTTCAGCGACCGTTTTGGTCGGAGGCCATTTCTGCTTATTGGTAGTTTGGGTTTGTTGTTTCTGTCCTTGCCCGCGTTTCATCTCGTTACGAGCGGTAACACGCCACAGATTTTTGCGGGCTTGCTCGTCTTAGCGGTTTTCCTGAACTGTTTGACTGGTGTTATGGCATCAACCTTGCCTGCTTTGTTCCCAGCAAGAATACGCTACAGCGCATTGGCGAGCGCGTTCAATATCTCGATCATTATCGCGGGCTTGACGCCGACACTGGCCGCCTGGTTGGTGGAAGCAACCGACAGCCTTTATGTGCCAGCCTATTATCTGATGATAGCTTCGGTCGTTGGTCTGATAACGGCGTTCTTTCTGCCCGAAACAGCCAATAAGCCGCTTCGTGGCGATACGCCGAGTGCGTCGAATAAGTCTGAAGCAAAGCTGCTGCTTCAAGAGGCCTATGATCATATTGAAGAACGCGTTGAAGATATTGACGAAAAGATCGCATCTCTCGAAGGCGATATAGAAGCGCTGAGAATACGCAGGCAATCTCTGGTGGATCGTCATCCGAAGCTGAACTGATGCGCAAAACAAAAATGCCGGGCAAAGCCCGGCATTTTTTATCTCGTAACTGTTGAGTTTTAGTTAGCCGGTGCGGGTTGAGCTGGTGCTGGATCAGCTGGTTTTTCCGCTTCACCAGCAGCTGGTGCTGCTTCGCCTTCAGGCTTTGCTTCGCCACCTGTAGCAGGCGCTGCGTCAGCAGTTGGAAGCGGTGCAGGATTGTCGGCAAGGGTGCGCAGGAACGCAATCAGATCAGCGCGTTCATTGTCCTTTTTGTCGCCAGCAAAACCCATGGCCGTGCCTTTGATGTAGCCTTTTGGCGAGGTGAGGAACTTGTTGAGATGTTCATAATCCCATTTGTTTCCTTCCGCACCGAAAGCCTTCATGGCAGCGGAATAGCCAAAGCCATCAACTGATGCGGCTGGGCGGTCCACTACATCCCAAAGATGCGGGCCAACCTTGTTGGCTCCACCTTTTTCAGATGTGTGACAGGCAGCACAACGCTTGAAAACTGTCTCGCCGCGCGCAGGATCAGCAGATTGCATAAGAACAGCAATCGACACTTCTTCCTTGGCTGGAGCTGCTTCGCCGCCTGTTGAAGCCTCTGCTGCTTCAATTATGAAACCTGGTTTTTCAGGTGCAGGTGCATGAAACAACGTATCGGACAGAATGCCGGTTGTCATGACAACAAAAACTGCGGCTAGAAAAGCCATGATAAACTTGTTCGTCCGGGTTGAATTCATCGCCGGTCAGCGCTCCCTCTACTCAACGCCTCCAAAGGCCGGCATGCAAAACCTATGTGTAAGTCTGGCAAGTCTCTCCCCGGCATTGGGCGGAAACTAGGTCTTTTACCGGGGGGGTGCAACACTTATAAGGTCTGCTACCCCCGTGACTTTTTGACACTTTTGCTGCAATGGGTGGGTAGATAAATGTCAAAAGAAGGCGCAAGAAGACCTTTCCGGCTAAACCACACATGACGAGACGATCATGCTTCAGACTTTGAAAACACTGACACTCATTCCGGCGCGCATGGCCTCAGTTCGCCTGCCAAACAAGCCTCTTGCGGATATTTGCGGCAAGCCGATGATCGTGCATGTGGCAGACAGGGCTGTGGCAGCAAAGCTTGGCCGCACGGTGGTAGCGACAGACAGTGAAGAGGTTTTTGCCGCCGTTCAGGCACATGGGCATGAGGTCATTATGACGCGCAGTGATCATGAGTCGGGTTCGGACCGAATTTATGAAGCGCTGCAAAAAGTCGATCCGAATGGCGAGATCGAAGCAGTGGTCAATGTGCAGGGCGACTTGCCGACAATCGATCCAGAAACAATCCGCCGCTCTTTGCTGCCACTGGTTGATGGCTCTGCCGATATTGCAACGCTCGGCGTAGAGATCACTCTCGATGAGGAAAAGATCAATCCCAACGTGGTGAAGATCGTCGGCTCACCAATGAATGGCGGCGAGCGTTTGCGTGCGCTTTATTTCACGCGCGCGACCGCCCCTTATGGCGATGGTCCGCTGTATCACCACATCGGTCTTTATGCCTATCGCCGTGCGGCGCTTGAGCGTTTTGTGAAGATTGGCCCATCTGTGCTTGAAAAACGAGAAAAGCTTGAGCAATTGCGCGCCCTTGAAGACGGAATGCGCATAGAAGCAGAGATTGTCCGCACCGTTCCGCTTGGCGTTGATACGCAGGCTGATCTTGACCGGGCACGGGAAATTATCGCAAAGGGTTTGTGATAAATAAGCTTCGATTGTTGCGGAGCATTTGAGAAAGTACGGACACGATGAAGACCAACCGGATTTCCTTTCAGGGTGAAGCGGGCGCCAATTCCGATACGGCTTGCCGCAACATGTTTCCCGATATGGAGCCTTTGCCGTGCCCGACTTTTGAAGATGCGTTCAACGCGGTTGAAAGCGGTGCTGCCGATCTTGCGATGATTCCCATCGAGAACACGCTTGCTGGTCGCGTTGCCGATATTCACTATCTGCTGCCGCTGGCTGATATTCATATCGTCGGCGAATATTTCCTGCCGATCCATTTTCAGTTGATGGTGCTTCCGGGCGTAAAACGCGAAGAGATCAAAACGGTTCACAGCCATGTTCATGCGCTGGGTCAGTGCCGCAAAGTCATTCGGGAAAACGGCTGGAAGCCGGTGATCGCAGGCGACACGGCAGGTGCTGCACGTCTTGTTGCAGATATGCAGGACCGCTCGATGGCGGCCCTTGCGCCACGCTTAGCGTCTGAACTTTATGGCCTCGATATTCTGGAAGAGAATGTTGAAGACGCAGAAGACAACGTGACCCGTTTCGTTGTTCTGTCAAAGACCAAGAAATGGGAACCACGTCCCGAAAAGGACGAGCGCATTATCACGACCTTCGTATTCCGCGTGCGCAACGTCCCTGCGGCCCTTTACAAAGCAATGGGCGGTTTTGCGACCAATGGCGTCAACATGACCAAGCTGGAAAGCTATCAGGTTGGTGGACGTTTCATTGCCACGCAGTTTTATGCGGATATTGAAGGCCATCCGGAAGACCGTAACGTGCAGCTTGCTTTGGAAGAACTGGCGTTTTTCTCAAAGGAAGTACGCATTCTTGGCGTCTATAAGGGCAGCGATATTCGCGGCACACAATTGCTGGCGGCGGAGTAACCCGCATTTCCAGCGAAAGTGGGAACCGGTTTCGCGTAGGAGAATGCGCGAAAATAATTAGAGCGGCGTAGCCGCTCTAACCCTCTGCCCAGGCTCTGATCAAATGGGTTGCGATGGCACCGCTTGCCGGTACACGCAGCCCATTTTCATGTGTGCCTGCGAGCATGGCACGCACTTCTGACTTATCGAACCAGCGACCATCTTCAAGTTCTGAATGATCAATAGTGAAGTCGTCGGATAGCACTTCGGCATGACAGCCAATCATCAGTGAATAGGGGAACGGCCATGGCTGGCTTGCGTGATAGCCAACGCGACCGATTGCCAAGCCCATTTCCTCAAAGCTTTCGCGACGAACTGCTGCTTCAATTGTTTCGCCATGCTCGATAAAGCCCGCAAGGCAAGAATAAGAACCAGCAGTAAAATGCGCGCTGCGTGCGAGAATGCATTTTTCGCCGCGAACCGGCAGCATGATCGCCACCGGATCAGTGCGCGGAAAATGCTCAGTGCTGCAATTGGGGCAAACGCGCTTTGCACCACCGGCGCGCATTTCGCTTTTGGTGCCGCAACGTCCACAATAGCGATGATTGCTGTGCCATGCGGTTAGTGCTGCAGCCTGTGCCAGCGCACCAACAATATCCGAAGGAACCAGTCCTTCCATATAAATGCTGCGATAATCCTGCACGCGGTAAGGCTGCTCGATTGCATCCGGATCAAGCGGTGCCATCAGTGCAACAATCGGCGCACCATCCTGTAAGCCCAGCAGAATAGGCTCATGCAAATCTGGCGAGAAAGCCTGTACTTCAGTGAGCGAGTACAGGGCGCGGGGTTCCTGTTCTTCCGTGTAATCAAGCAGAAGCTTGTTGCCGCCCAGAACCAACACGCGGGTTTCCGGCAATGCCAATGCTGTGAAAGCAGAATCGTCCTGTCGTTTTTCGGATAGGCGGTCAATGCGGTTGCCTGCAAAGCCGACGAGGCGGCTCGGCTCAATTTCCGGCAGGTCGTAAAGGCGAAAAGCCATGATGTTCTCGGGAAATGTTTGGAAGGGGATCAGAGTGCTGCGCGAATGTCTTCGATCAGCTTGTGGGCTTCGTCATCGCTATAAGGCTCGCGTGTGCCATGCCCCCAGACAGGTCCGGGCCAGCCAGCGTCGCCTTCATTGCGCGCAATCACATGCATATGCAATTGCCGAACCATATTGCCCAAAGCGCCGGTATTGATTTTGAGACAATTGGTGGCGCTTTTAAGAGCCTGCGAAACGATTGCCGCTTCAAAGGTCAGCATAGTCTGATCAAGCGGTGTGAGGTCGTGTATCTCGGATAATTTAGCACGTCGCGGCACAAGTATCAGCCATGGCCAGCGCTTGTCATTCATCAAGCGCAGTTCGCAAAGGCCAAGCTTGGCTACTGAAAAAGTGTCGGCATCAAGCCGTTTATCGAGTTCAAACTGTTCCATAGAATAATTCTTATCAGTTTTTTTGTCTCTGCGCTTGCTTTTTGCTTGGTAATTGACGATATGCAGCGTGGGAGGTTGGTGGTGGACGAGCCACTCGCCAACCGGGTCAGGTCCGGAAGGAAGCAGCCCCAACGAGCACGGCACGGGTCATCGTGCCAGCCTCCCACCTTTCTAAAACGATCATGGCTGTTGATGGTTGATAAGCCATCGCCAAAGCCACTTTCGTCTCTGGTCCAAACTGTTTAGAGTTTGTTGATCGGAACAAGCGAACAGAGAACGGAAGGGTCGCAATGGACACAAAATCCGAAACTGGCGCTTATCGCGTTCTCGCCCGCAAATATCGCCCCCAGAATTTCAATGATCTGATCGGCCAGGAGCCGATGGTCCGCACGCTGAAAAACGCGTTCGAGACTGGCCGTATTGCGCAGGCATGGATGCTGACTGGTGTTCGCGGTGTGGGCAAAACTACGACGGCACGTATTCTGGCGCGTGCGCTCAATTACAAGACCGATACTGTCGATCAGCCGTCGATTGATCTCTCCGTAATGGGTGAGCATTGTCAGGCGATCATGGAAGGCCGCCATGTCGATGTGATCGAGATGGATGCGGCCTCGCATACGGGTATCGACGATATTCGCGAAATCATCGAGCAGGTGCGCTATCGCCCTGTGTCGGCGCGGTACAAAGTCTACATCATCGACGAAGTTCACATGCTGTCCAATCAGGCCTTCAACGGCCTGCTGAAGACGCTTGAAGAGCCGCCGCCGCATGTAAAATTCATCTTTGCGACCACCGAAATTCGCAAAGTGCCGATCACGGTTCTGTCGCGCTGTCAGCGTTTTGACCTTCGCCGTATCGAATCGGGCACGTTGGCTGCACACCTGCGCCGTATTGCGGAATCAGAAGCGATCGAAGTCGATGACACATCGCTTGCGATGATTGCGCGTGCGGGCGAAGGCTCGGCACGCGATTCGCTTTCGATTTTCGATCAGGCGATTGCGCATGGTGCAGGGCATGTCTCAGCAGAGGCTGTGCGTTCAATGCTCGGCCTTGCCGACCGTGCGCGCATCATCGATCTGTTTGAGATGATTATGCGTGGTGATGTGGCCGGTGCGCTGACCGAGTTCCGCGCGCAATATGATGTTGGTGCTGATCCATCAGTCGTGCTGACGGACCTCGCCGATTTCAATCATCTGGTAACGCGTCTGCGCTTTACGCCGGATGTGGCTGAAGATGTGTCGCTCTCGGAAGATGAGCGCGTACGTGGCCGCGACTTCTCGCAAAAACTGTCCGTGCGTGTGCTTTCGCGTACGTGGCAGATGCTGCTCAAGGGCATTGCGGAAGTGGATACGGCAACGCGGCCTGTGCAGGCGGCGGAAATGCTGCTGATCCGTCTCGCGCACGCAGCCGACCTGCCAACGCTGGATGAAGCCTTGCGTGGCTTGGAAAATGGATCAGTGTCAGCACCACGTCCTCAGCCGTCAGGTGGCGCACGCTCCAATGGCAGCTCACAGCCGGAAGCGCGCAGCAGTGTTGATGCAGTTGCCGCCTCAACCATGATGCCTGCGTCGGGTGGTCCTGCAACTGCCATGCGTCTCGTTGAATCGCCGCCGCAGCCTATTCAGCCCGTTGCGCCCCAGCAGTTTGTCGATAATACACCGCAACCTTCGGTTCAAATTAACAGCCTCAACGATATTGTTTCCCTGGCTGATAAGTTCCGCGACATGCAGTTCAAGATTCTGGTCAAGAACTGTGTGCGCATGTCGTCTATTGCAGCAGGACGGCTGGAAATCGGCTTGACGGACGATGCGCCAAAATCACTGCCAAGCGATATTGCGCAACGTCTTTTGAACTGGACGAGCATTCGCTGGGTGGTGAGCGTTGTGCGCGATGTTTCGGGACAAACCGTTGCCGAAGCTGAAACCGAGCGTCGCGATAATCTTGTAACCGATGCGCGTGCTGATCCCGATGTTGCTGCAATTCTGGCGGCTTTTCCCGGCGCAAAGATCACAGATGTCCGCATTGCCGTTGCAGAACAGAGCGACGATGACGATATAGACCTTGATACGATTGAAGACGTGCCCGGCGCGCCTTCTGACGATGACTGAATTTTAGAGCGCATCCCGAAAAGTGCGAAGTGGTTTTCGGATTAAGATGCGCGTTCAAAAAATGATGGAGTGAACCCATGCGTGACATGATGGGCATGATGAAACAGGCGAAGGAATTGCAGGCCAAAATGAAGGCCATGCAGGACGAGATCGCTGATCTTGAAGCAACCGCTTCTTCGGGTGGCGGTCTTGTTACCGTTACGCTTTCCGGCAAGGGCACTTTATCGTCTCTCAAGATCGATCCTTCGATGATGAAGGAAGAAGATACCGAAATCCTCGAAGACCTGATCATCGCAGCTCATAATGATGCCAAGGCGAAGCTCGAAGCTGAAATGGCTGAAAAGACCCAGTCTCTGACCGCCGGTCTGCCAATTCCTCCGGGCTTCAAGCTGCCATTTTAAAACTGTTCGGGGAGCGTTTCAGCTCCCCTTTTTATCTCCTTATGACTCCCTAACTTTTTAAAGCAGCATGTCAAAACGTATCGCCGGTCCTGAAATTGAACGTCTGATCCAGCTTCTGGCGCGAGTGCCGGGATTGGGACCACGTTCTGCACGTCGTGCGGCTTTGCACCTGATCAAGAAGAAAGAGGCGCTTCTTGTGCCGCTTGGCGGTGCCATGCAAGAGGCGGCTGAAAAAGTACGCATCTGCTCGTGCTGCGGTAATGTCGATACATCTGATCCCTGCACGATCTGCACTGATGATCGCCGCGACCCAGCAATCCTGATTGTCGTCGAAGACGTGTCCGATCTCTGGGCGCTCGAACGCGCTGGCACCATGAATGTGCGTTATCATGTGCTGGGTGGGCGATTGTCGCCATTGGATGGCATCGGGCCTGATGATCTTAACATCAAGGGACTGGTCGAACGTGTGGCCTCAGGCGACGTCAAAGAAGTGATTCTTGCAGTCAATGCGACTGTCGAAGGTCAAACCACCGCGCATTACATCACCGATCAGCTGACAAATTTTGAAGTTCGTGTCACGCGGCTTGCCCATGGTGTGCCAGTGGGTGGTGAGCTTGATTATCTTGATGAAGGAACGCTTGCGGCGGCTCTGCGGGCGCGAACAGCACTCTGACACGCTATTTGGGAGACGCTTATGAAGGCTGGATTCTGGAAACAAGGCCTGACAACGGCTCTTTGTCTCGCTGCATCGCTGTTCGTAACATCTTCTTTTGCCGCTCCTTCCAAAGCGCAGATCGAAAGTCAGTATCGCAACTGGATTGAAAAAGACCTTTGGCCGGAGGCAAAAGCCGCCGGCGTTTCACGCCCTGTTTTTGAGCAGGCCTTCGCAGGCGTTAGCATTAACTGGAAACTGCCGGATTTGGTTATCCCCGGCGAAAAGCCAACGGGACCAAAAGAGCAGAAACAGGCCGAATTCGGTGCTCCGGGTAAATATTTCAACGATAAGACCGTTGGTAGCGTCACCAATGGCGGCAAGGCACGGCTTGGTCAGAATGCAAGCCTGCTCAAAAGCATTGAGCAGCAATATGGCGTGCCGGGCCGGATTGTGGTTGCCATTTGGGGGCGCGAGTCTGGCTTTGGCACGGTAAAAATTCCTTACAATGCCTTTGAAGTGCTAGGCACCAAAGCCTTCATGGCAACCCGCAAGGATATGTTCCGCAAGGAGCTGATTGCAGCGCTTGAGATTACATCGCGCGGTTACATTGCCAATGGCGCGATGAAAAGCTCGTGGGCGGGCGCTCTGGGCCAGCCGCAATTCATGCCAACATCCTATCTCAAACATGCTGTTGATTTTGATGGCGACGGCAAGCGCGACATCTGGAACTCTGTGCCGGATACACTGGCATCAATCGCCAATTATCTCAAAATCCACGGCTGGCAGGCAGGGCGCGACTGGGGCTATGAGGTCAATGTGCCTCAGAATATCTCGTGCTCGCTTGAAGGGCCTGATCAAGGCAAGACGTTTGCTGAGTGGTCAAAGCTTGGCATCACTCGCACAAACGGCAAGGCATTTCCGGCCAATGAAATGCGCGGCGAGGGCTTTTTACTGATGCCCGCTGGTCGCTATGGTCCGGCCTTTATCGTGACACCGAATTTCTACGTCATCAAAGATTACAATATGAGCGATCTTTATGCGCTCTTCATTGGCCATATTGGGGACCGTATCGCCTATGGCGCTGGCGATTTTCAAACCCAATGGGGCAACGTCGGCACCATGTATCGCTCTGACATTCTGGCGATGCAAAAGCGCATGCAGGCGCAAGGTTATGATATCGGCAAGGCGGATGGACTGCCGGGTTTCAAAACGCGTCGTTCGATTGGTCTCTGGCAGTCCAAAAATGGAATGGCACCAACATGCTTTACCCAGCCTGAACTGGTAAAGTCCATTCGCTAAAATCTGCGCCGGAGCGAGATAATCGCTCCGGCGCAAAGCATTTAAGCCGCCTTCGTCAGCATACCGTGCGGGTCGAGCACGAATTTCTTTGCCACGCCCTGATCAAAGCTTTCATAGCCTTGCGGCGCATCTTCGAGCGAAATCACCTGCGCATTGACGATATCTGCAATGTTCAGACGTCCATGCAGGATGGCCTGCATGAGCTGACGGTTATATTTAACCACCGGCGTCTGGCCCGTGTGGAAAGATTGAGCCTTTGCCCAGCCAAGACCAAAGCGCAGCGAGAGACTTCCCTGCTTAGCGGCACTGTCAACGGCACCCGGATCTTCCGTCACATACAACCCCGGAATGCCGATAGACCCTGCGGGGCGAGTGATTTCCATCATCTGGTTGAGAACAATGGCCGGTTGCTCGCCGCCGCTATGGCCGCGTGCTTCAAAGCCCACCGCGTCGATAGCACTGTCCACTTCATTGCTACCGGTCACTTCGGCAATCATGTCTCCAAGGCGGTCGCTGGCCGAAAGATCAATCGGCTCGAAGCCGACCTTGCGGGCGTGTTCCAGCCGCTCTTTGTTGAAATCACCCACCATAACGACTGCAGCACCCAAAATGCGGGCAGAGGCGGCAGCAGCAAGCCCGACTGGCCCAGCGCCAGCCACATAGACAATCGAGCCGACACCAACGCCCGCTTTCACCGCGCCATGAAAGCCGGTGGGTAGAATATCCGACAGCATGGTCAGGTCGCGGATTTTTTCAATGGCCTGTTCCCGGTCTGGGAATTTCAGCAGATTGAAATCGGCATAAGGCACCATGACATAGCGCGCCTGCCCACCGATCCAGCCGCCCATATCGACATAGCCATAAGCACCGCCTGCGCGTGCCGGATTGACCGTCAGGCACACGCCGGTGTCTTGCGATTTGCAGCAGCGGCAGCGCCCACAGGCGACGTTGAACGGCACGGAAACAATGTCGCCGACTTCGAGCATTTCGACATCGCTGCCTTTTTCGATCACTTCGCCAGTGATTTCATGGCCAAGCACAAGCCCCGGCATCGCGCTGGTACGGCCACGCACCATGTGCTGATCAGAGCCGCAAATATTGGTTGTGATGACTTTTAGAATGACGGCGTGATCAAGCTTGCGCCCATCAGGAGCGCTCAACACTGGATCATCAATGTCACGAACTTCCACTTTACCCGGGCGCATATACACAACGCCTCTATTCCTGCTCATGTCTACCTCCTCCAGATTGACGTGCGGATCGGTCCCGATCCGCACATGTTGGGCCGGGATGTGCGGGGATATACCCGTGGGTGAAGCCTACAGCGGTTACCGGTCGGGAAGTTGTCCTGTGCGCGACATGTCCGGTTCGCTCGTCAGCATGTCGGCGAAAGATTTGAGCGCTTTCGTCTGATAGCGATCATTGTGCGAAAGCATCAGAAACTGGCGTTGTGGCAGTGCAAAATCCGCTTTGACCAACGTTCCCGCCGCAAGATGCGGGGCTGCGACCAGTTCCGAAATTGCAGTGACGTAATTGCCGGATAAAACCGCCGAGCAAATAGCCTCATTGGAAGGCAGTTCAAGTGCAATGTTCAGACGCGCGGGATTATAGCCCGCGACGCGCGCTGCATCTTCGAACACGCTGCGTGTCCCTGATCCATGTTCACGCAATATCCATTGGCCGGTAAACAATGAATCCCAAGTGAGTTTTCCGGCATCGTGCCATTGATGATCTGGCTTTGTGACGACGATCAGCTTGTCGGTGCCTACCTTGCGAAGCGAAAGGGCAGGAGCCTGAACAGCACCTTCCACAAGGCCTACATCAGCCAAGCCGGCCTCAGTCGATTGTGTCACGCTTTCGGTGTTGCCAAGCGTCAGGCGGACATCAATCATAGGGTAGGCCGCGTGAAACTGTGCCAGATAAGGCGGTAGCCAATAGCTCGCAATCGTTTGGCTTGCATGGATGGAAAGAATACCACGTTTGCCGCCGCCAAGCTCGGATAGCATACGTTCTGCGGATTGCGCCCGCGCCAGTGTCGCTCGCGCTTCATCGAGAAACATGCGGCCATCGCCGGTTAGCTCTATACGCCGCCCGATCCGGTTGAAAAGCATCGCACCATAGCGATCTTCAAGCGTACGAATGGCCGAACTCACCGCCGATGGCGTGAGATTGAGTGCCTCCGACGCACGTGTGAGGTGCTCGCGCTCGGCTACTTCGATGAAAATGCGTAGTTGTTCCAGTGTCATAGCTTTAATCGTTCGATTTTATCGAATGAATTATGCCATATTATGCGATGGAATGAACAGAAGAAAAAGCGCATCAGATTGGAAAATCTTTCTCCTGCAATGAATGCCTGTTCCAATGACCACTGCAACCGTCACCAAATTCCAGAACATTCTCCCCGGACTAGCACTTAGTCTGGCGGTATCGGCAGTCGCGGTCAGCTTGGAAAAAGTCGAGGAACATTATACCGGCAAAGCATGGCTCGAAGCCTTGGTACTTGCAATTCTTCTCGGAACAACCGTTCGCACCATTTTCCGCCCGGGTAAGCAATTTGCCAAAGGCATCAGCTTTTCAGCAAAGCTATTGCTGGAAATTGCCGTGGTGTTGCTTGGCGCGTCGATCAGTGCAAGTGCAGTGATTGATGCTGGACCGGGCCTTATCCTCGGCATTGCCTGTGTGGTGGTAATGGCTATTACCTTCAGCTATGGCATTGGGCGGCTGTTAAAGCTGCCGCATCGCATGGCCATTCTCGTTGCTTGCGGCAATTCTATCTGCGGCAACTCGGCGATTGCGGCGACGGCTCCCGTCATAGGTGCAGATAGCGAAGACGTCGCCGCCTCCATAGCGTTTACCGCCATTCTGGGCGTGGTTGTCGTGTTGCTGCTGCCGCTTTTGGTGCCACTGCTTGGAATGTCTTTTACGCAATATGGCGTTTTGGCGGGACTGACCGTCTATGCCGTGCCGCAGGTGCTGGCTGCAACCGCTCCTGTAGCTGCAATCAGCGTTCAGCTTGGTACATTAGTCAAGCTGGTGCGTGTGCTGATGCTGGGTCCGGTTATTCTGGCGCTTTCCGTAGTGGCTGGTAACAAGGACGCCGAAGTAAAACCCGGCTTTCTGCAACTCGTGCCATGGTTCATTATCGGCTTTCTGGGCATGATGGCACTGCGCTCGCTGCACCTCATTCCTGAAACCATTCTCCCAATCATCCAGTTTTCATCCACGGCATTGACTATCATTTCAATGGCGGCTTTGGGGCTTGGTGTCGATGTGCGCTCGGTCGCGTCTGCTGGTGGGCGCGTTACGCTTGCAGCTATCCTGTCGCTGCTGGTTCTTGGCGCGATCAGCCTTGGCCTGATCCATTTGCTTGGTGTTGTTTGACTTTCCGTTTGCGCGGATTTTTCATTCAAAAATCCGCTTGATCCTCTAGTCACTAGAGATGTTACGAAGCTTTAAATTCGTAACAGGAATGTTGAAATGGATCGGAACTACCTCAAAGAAACGTCACTTCTCGACTTTAGCTCAGGATCAATTCAGGAGCTGATGACCTCAAGGGCTTGGTTTGATCTCAATAGCTTTGAGAGGGTTGGTGCGGCGTACGACTTTGTGCGTGATGAGATCGTGTTCGGATATAACAGCAGCGACAACATCACGGCATCTGCCGTGCTGGCCGATGGCTATGGCCAGTGCAACACGAAAGGCACTCTGTTGATGGCTTTGTTGCGCGGCCTTGGCATTCCCTGCCGTCTGCATGGCTTCACGATCCATAAAGACCTCCAACGTGGTGTCGTGCCGGAACTTGCCTATGCACTTGCGCCTGACAGCATTTTACACAGCTGGATTGAAATCTGGCACAATGGGCGATGGATCAACCTCGAGGGCTTCATTCTGGATCGCCCTTTTCTGCAGGCTTTGCAAAATAGGTTCGGGCGCGATGGTGAAAGCCTTTGCGGATATGGCGCTGGAACAGACTGCCTGTCCTCTCCGCAAGTCGACTGGACTGGCGAAGACACCTACATACAACGCACCGGAATAAATGCTGATCTTGGCTTGTTCGATACGCCAGACGACTTTTACACGCTGCATAAGCAAAAATTCGGCTGGCTGCGCGGACTGATCTATCGACATATTGTCCGGCATTGGATGAATGCACGAGTGAAGCGGATCAGATAGGGAAAGATACCCGAATTGCCAAAGCGGCAAAATCGCATGGTCATGCATCGAGCATTTGAGAATGGTTTGAGCAAAGAAAAAGCCCACCAAATGGCGGGCTTTCTCGTATTTAGTGAAGTGTCGAAAACTTAGTTGTTTTCCGACTTCTTCATTGCTGCAGCGAGAATGTCGCCGAGCGAAGCGCCTGAGTCGGTCGAACCGTACTGAGCAACTGCTTCTTTTTCTTCAGCGATTTCCAGAGCCTTGATGGAGACCTGCAGCTTGCGGGTCTTCTTGTCGAAGGCGATGACGCGAGCGTCAACTTTCTGGCCAACGGTGAAGCGTTCTGGACGCTGTTCGTCACGATCACGCGACAGATCCGAACGCTTGATGAAGCTATCGAGATCGTGGTCAACGAGACGGACTTCAAGGCCACCATCGGTAACAGCTGTGACTTCACAGGTTACAACGGCGTTCTTGCGCAGATCACCCGAAGCTGCTGCTTCGCCGACCTTGTCGCCGGAAAGCTGCTTGATGCCGAGCGAGATACGTTCCTTTTCGATGTCAACGTCGAGAACAACGGCCTTAACAACTTCGCCCTTGTTGTATTCTTCGATGACCTGTTCGCCTGGACGGTTCCAGTCGAGATCGGAAAGGTGAACCATGCCGTCAACGTCGCCGTCGAGACCAATGAACAGGCCGAATTCGGTCTTGTTCTTGACTTCGCCTTCAACGATTGTGCCCTGTGGGTACTTGTCAGCAAAGGTCGTCCATGGGTTGTCGAGAGTCTGCTTGAGACCAAGCGAGATACGGCGCTTAACCGGATCAACTTCGAGCACAACAACTTCGACTTCCTGCGTGGTCGACAGGATCTTGCCTGGGTGTACGTTCTTCTTGGTCCACGACATTTCTGAAACGTGGATCAGACCTTCGATACCTGGCTCGATTTCGACAAATGCGCCGTAATCGGTGATGTTGGTTACAGTACCGGTGATCTTTTTGCCGATCGGGTACTTCGCACCAATGCCATCCCAAGGATCGTTCTCGAGCTGCTTCATGCCGAGCGAGATACGATGTGTATCCTGGTTGATACGGATGATCTGCACCTTGACCGACTGGCCAATTGTGAGGATTTCCGAAGGATGGTTGACGCGGCGCCATGCCATGTCGGTAACGTGCAGAAGGCCGTCAATGCCGCCGAGGTCAACGAACGCACCGTAATCGGTGATGTTCTTGACAACGCCGTCAACAACCTGACCTTCTTCAAGGTTCTGAACGATTTCCGAACGCTGTTCCGCACGGCTTTCTTCAAGAACGGTACGACGCGAAACAACGATGTTGCCGCGACGCTTGTCCATCTTGAGGATTTCGAAAGGCTGTGGGACGTGCATAAGTGGGGTAACGTCGCGGATCGGACGAATGTCGACCTGCGAACGTGGAAGGAACGCAACTGCGCCGTCCAGATCAACGGTGAAGCCACCCTTAACCTGGTTAAAGATGACGCCGTCGACGCGTTCGCTGTTTGCGAACTTCTGCTCGAGCTTGCCCCAGCTTTCTTCACGACGTGCTTTTTCGCGCGACAGAACAGCTTCGCCGAGTGCGTTTTCGATGCGCTCAACATAAACTTCAACTTCGTCGCCCGGCTTCATCGAGCCGTCTTTGCCCTTCGCGCCGAATTCCTTCAGCGGTACGCGACCTTCGACCTTGAGGCCAGCATCGATGATTGCCATGTCTTTTTCGATGGCAACGATGCGACCCTTTACAACATAACCTTCTGCAAGGTCATTGTTGGCAAAGGATTCAGCCAGCAGCGATTCGAAGTCTGCGAGGGAGGGATTGAATTCAGACATAAATACTCCTGATGCATCCGGTATAAAACAACATCGGATGCGGCGCCGGGGGTTAGAGTTGCGTTAGGCCTGTCCTTCGGCTCCGTCTCTTAGAGACAACCGGCGCGTGGAACGCGAAGTCAGGTTATAAGTTTGGGTGAGCCCTATATAGGAACAAAACCCGGATTATTCAGCGTTTCAGAGGCATTATTCTATCAGAAAGTTGTAAAACTGTCCCGATATTATGCCTTGTGCTGCGCAAGAGCATGATCAATCAGCTTTTTCGCAGCCAGAAATGCCGCTTCTATACTCATTTTGCTCGTATCTAGCAAGTGCGCGTCTTCGGCAGGCTTAAGGGGCGAATCCGTGCGGTTCATGTCGCGCTCGTCGCGCTTTTTGAGATCAGCGAGAATATCATCAAAATCCGCTGTGCCGCCTTTGGCGATAATCTCGTCAAAGCGACGCTGGGCGCGGACTTCTGGCGATGCCGTTACAAAGAGCTTTATTTGCGCTTGCGGGCAGACCACCGTTCCAATGTCCCGCCCGTCAAGAACACTTGAAGGCAATGCATTGGCAAAACTGAGCTGTGCTTCGACAAGCGCACGGCGCACGGCAGGCATGACAGCCACTTTCGATGCTGCTTCACCAATGGTGTGCGCTGAAAGCACAGCCTTATCCATGTCGTGCAGATTAAGATTGAGCGCCACATCCGCAGCTATCGCTTCATCATCAAGCGGCAGTCCCTGATCAAGTAGGGCTTTCGCGACTGCACGATAGGTCAATCCGGTATCAAGGTGTGGCATGCCGTAATGAATGGCAATGCGCCGGGCAAGGGTCCCCTTGCCCGAGGCTGCTGGTCCGTCGATGGCTACGACGAAACTTGTCATTGCTTCTCGCTGACTTCGATTTTCGCACCAAGGCCGGGCATCATGGTCATGAATTCCGGAAATGAAGTGGCGATCATCGTACTGTCATCAACCGTGACCGGCTTTTCCGCGGCCAGACCCATGACGAGGAAGCTCATCGCAATGCGGTGATCAAGGTGGGTTGCAACCGTGCCGCCGCCAAGGCCTTTGCCGTCTGGACGACCGCGAACCGTCAGCGACATTTCGCCTTCGGTGCAATCAACGCCATTGGCCTCAAGGCCACGAGCGACCGCTGCAAGACGATCTGATTCTTTGACGCGCAGCTCATCAAGGCCATCCATGACGGTTTCGCCTTCTGCAAAGGAGGCTGCAATCGCTAGAACCGGATATTCATCGATCATCGACGGTGCACGTTCCGGCGGAACGACAACGCCCTTGAGCTTCGATGATTTCACACGAAGATCAGCAACATCTTCACCACCGGCAAGACGCGGATTGATGATTTCAATGTCAGCACCCATTTCCTGCAAGGTGAGAATGAGCCCGGTACGGGTCGGGTTCATCAGAACATTGAGAATGGTGACGTCCGAGCCTTCAACCAGCAGAGCGGCAACAAGCGGGAAGGCGGTTGAGGACGGATCGCCCGGCACATCGATGGTCTGACCGGTCAGTTTGCCCTGTCCGACGATACGGATATGGCGCACGCCGTCCTTGTCAGTCTCAACCGTGAGATCAGCGCCAAAGCCTTGCAGCATTTTTTCGGTGTGATCGCGCGTCATGACCGGCTCGATGACTGTTGTAACGCCGGGTGTGTTAAGCCCTGCCAGCAGCACGGCGGACTTCACCTGCGCGGATGCCATTGGCACACGATAGCTGATCGGGTTTGCAGTCTTTGGACCAGTGAGTGTGAGCGGCAGGCGGTCGCCTTCGGCGGCCTTTACCTGAACGCCCATCTCGCGCAGCGGATTGAGCACACGGCCCATCGGACGCGAGGTCAGTGATGCGTCACCGATAAAGGTTGTGGTCATGTCGTATGTACCGACAAGACCCATGGTGAGGCGGGCACCAGTTCCGGCATTGCCGAAATCAAGCGGCGCTTCCGGCTGTAAAAGACAGCCATTGCCGACACCATTGATGATCCAGATATCGCCGTCTTTGCGAATCTTGGCACCCATGGCCTGCATAGCGCGGCCTGTATTGATAACGTCTTCACCTTCGAGCAGACCTGTGATGCGGGTTTCGCCCGCAGCAAGACCACCGAACATGAAGGAACGATGCGATATGGATTTGTCACCCGGAATGCGTATTTCGCCCGTCAAAGCCTCTGAACGGCGGGCGGTTGCAGGTTTCGGGGTAGCGGAATGGGACATGGATTCTTCACTGTCTCATTTTGGCGTTATTCACGCTGGATTAATCAAAGCGGCAGCTTCGTAACACAGGAACAAGGCTTGGTCATCCGCCAATGCATATTTTCAGGTGTTGTAAACGCGCAGAATGAGTCTTTGGCTTTGACAAAAGCTGCAAATTACGTTTATGCACCAAACAACACCGCCAAAATTAGATCAGAGGCGCGTCTTCCGCCTTCTCCCGACTGATTGACGGTTGAGGAGTCTGATGGCGAGCTGAATGCATGCATGCGTCGCAAGCGCGACGGGGAAATCAACTCACGAGGCTAAACGTGTCAAAAGCTGAACTTGGAACCAAGCGCATCGATCCGGAAACGGGTAAGAAATTTTACGATCTCAATCGCGATCCGATTGTTTCGCCTTACAGCGGCATTTCCTATCCACGGTCGTATTTTGAAGCGACTGTAGCGGAAAGCCGTGCGGCTGAGCAGGAAGAAGAAGCGGAAGAAGTCGATACCGCACTCGAAAAGCCAGAATTCGTTTCCCTTGAGGATGCGGACGATGAAGCCAAGGGCGGCGAAGATCTTCCGGATCTGGATGATGATGTCGATCTCGGCGATGACGACGATGACACCTTCCTCGAAGAAGAAGAAGACGAAGACGACGACGTTTCGGGCATTCTCGGCGGCGGCGTCGGGGATGACGACGAAGAAGTCTAATCTTCTGATATCGAGATAGATTGAAACAAGGCGGCTCATTGAGCCGCCTCGTTGCTTTTACGGCATGGTGGATGGCATTTGGATAATCGGCAAATTATTTTTGGCCGATGCGATAAGAGTTGCGATTTAGCTCTTGATCTTCTTCCAAACGCCATTTAAGAAGCCGCCACACCGGACAGAAATTTCTGTCTGGCCCACCTCGCAAGAGGTCTGATGGGGCCATAGCTCAGCTGGGAGAGCGCTTGCATGGCATGCAAGAGGTCAGCGGTTCGATCCCGCTTGGCTCCACCAAAATTTCCGATGAAATCAGCGCCTTAAATAGCTTTTCTTGCCTCGATCATCGATGCAATATTTTCCACCGCGTGGACCTGTGCAAAACAAGCCGTCGCGGCACGAGCATTCGTTGCTCGATGAAGATTGCATGTTCGATTGAGCAGGATTGATTAAACCGGCTGCATCCCCAACTGCTCCCATTGCGGCCTGACACGATTTTTTGCTGCCGCTGACTGAGCCATCATTGCAGATGAAAATATCGCCGCGGCAATGCGATATGCCACCTTTGCTGCCACTGCATGGTGTGTTCGCTGCCTGCGACGGTGCAATTATTGAAATTTGCAAACCGATGATTATCAGTTTGATGACCCAGCCCATTATCCGCATAAGTGCTGATATTAGCGGGTGTTGAATTGCGTGCAACTGATTAAGATCAGGAAAAGCATAGACGCCAAGTCGAGTCTCTTTTAGAGACTTCTATGGAGCTGGGTGGGGAGAACATCTCAGCTCACATAATTCTGGGAGGAATGATGAATAAGACTGTTTCCGCTAATGATCGTCCGCTGTGGCAACCTGATGCAAATCGCATTGCAGCGAGCGGGCTTGAACATTTTCGCGTGCAGGCAGAGGAGTGCGCAGGGCGGAAGCTTGCAGATTATCAGGCGTTGCATCGCTGGTCGATCGAAGATCGCGCTGCATTCTGGACGTTGATCTGGGATTTCTGTGATGTCATTGGCGAGCGCGGTGATACGGCGTTGATCGATAGTGGCCACATGCGCGAGGCAAAATTCTTCCCGGACGCAAAGCTTAATTTCGCAGAAAATCTTCTTCGTCATAAGGGCGAGGGCGAAGCAATCATCTTTCGCGGCGAAGACAAGGTCGAGCGCCGTCTGACATGGGATGATCTGCATGCGCTGGTCTCAAAACTTCAGCAATTCATGCTTGCAGAAGGTGTAAAACCCGGTGACCGCATTGCAGGCATGATGCCTAATATGCCCGAAGCAATCGCACTGATGCTGGCAGCAGCGTCTATCGGTGCGGTTTGGTCTTCGTGCTCGCCAGATTTCGGTTCACAGGGCGTTTTGGATCGGTTTGGCCAGATTGAGCCAAAACTGTTCTTCGCCTGCGACGGCTATTGGTACAATGGCAAGCGCATCGATGTGAGCGAGAAGATTGCCGAAGTGACGGCGAAACTTCCAACCAGCAAGCGCACGGTCATCGTGACCTATCTGGGGGAAGCTGAAACTGTTGCAGCCAAAGCTGCAAATGGCATTGCGTTGGATGCAGCCCTTGCATCATTTGCTGCAAAAGACGTCGCGTTCGCGCGACCGCCATTCGATCACCCGCTGTATATTCTGTTTTCATCGGGCACGACGGGCATTCCGAAATGCATTGTTCACCGGGCTGGTGGTGTGCTGTTGCAGCACCTCAAAGAACATCGTCTGCATGCAGATATTCACGACGGCGATCGCTTATTCTATTTCACGACCTGTGGCTGGATGATGTGGAACTGGCTGGCATCCGGCATTGCGTCCGGCGCAACGCTTCTGCTTTATGATGGCTCACCATTCTATCCCGATGGCAATGTGCTGTTTGACTATGCGTCAGCAGAAAAAATGACCTATTTCGGCACGTCTGCAAAATTCATTGATGCGGTGCTGAAAGCCGGGCTGAACCCGCGCGAAACCCATGATCTGTCTGCTTTGCGTACGGTTTCATCGACTGGCTCGCCGCTATCGCCGGAAGGCTTTGCTTTCGTCTATGAAGCGATCAAGCCAGATGTGCATCTGGCCTCCATTTCCGGCGGTACTGATATCGTCTCCTGTTTCGTGCTGGGTGTTCCGACAGAGCCCGTCTGGCAGGGCGAAATTCAGGGCGCTGGTCTTGGCATGGCGGTCGATGTCTGGGGCGATGATGGTAAGCCGATGCGCGGTGAGAAAGGCGAGCTGGTCTGCACGAAGGCTTTCCCCTGTATGCCTTTGGAGTTCTGGAACGATCCCGAAGGCGCCAAATATCAGGCTGCCTATTTTGACCGCTTTGACAATATCTGGTGCCATGGCGATTTCGCTGAATGGACCGAACATGATGGCATCGTGATTCACGGTCGTTCAGATGCGACACTTAATCCGGGCGGTGTGCGTATCGGTACGGCGGAAATCTACAATCAGGTTGAGCAGATGGCAGAAGTGGCTGAAGCGCTTTGCATCGGGCAGGATTGGGACAATGACGTGCGCGTGGTGCTTTTTGTGAGGCTTGCTGAGAGCGTCTCGCTCGATGATGATCTAAAAGCGCGTATCAAGACCAAAATCCGCACCGGTGCAACGCCGCGCCATGTGCCAGCGAAGATCGTTGCTGTCAGTGATATTCCACGCACCAAGTCAGGCAAGATTGTTGAACTTGCCGTGCGCGACATTGTGCATGGGCGCGAGGTGAAAAATCGCGAGGCGCTGGCAAATCCGGAAGCCTTGGAACTTTATCGCGATCTTGTTGATCTCGCTTAGGTTCAGTCTCCTGTTAAGCCTGCCTTTCGTGTGCCGCTATATGGAGCATTTTCGCTTGTTCTGATGACCAGTTCAAAAGAACTCAGATGATTAGGAATGGGAATAAACCTAGCCGATTATGGTGGGGGTATTTCTGTTGTAGTTGCAGGCAGTTGAACGCTTGCAATCGCAAGCGGGAAATGCATTCTTATTACATCATGAAAGCTCGCTCCCGTTCCTGAGCATGATTCCGAAAGTGCGAGAGTAATTTCGGATAATATTATGGCTCAGATGCCCTTATGGGTGGTGTGGCGTGCTTTTGGATTGACCCTTTAAAATCGTATGATTGAAATAAAAGGGAGGGCCCGGCAAACCGGCGGCGCAAAGACGCTGCAATTTGACCGGCATGGGTTGTCTGAGGTCATCGGGAAAACGAGACCTCGCAAAGGAGAAAAAGAATGAACCTCAAGCTTCTTTCCAGCGTAGCTTTTGCCGCTACACTTGGCTTCGCCGGTACTGCTTATGCGGACATCACCGTCGGTGTTGTTGCACCGCTCACAGGTCCGGTTGCTGCTTATGGCGATCAGGTCAAGAAGGGTGCGGAAACCGCCGTTGAAGTCATCAATGCAAAGGGCGGCATCAAGGGTGAAAAGATCGTTCTGAAATTTGCTGACGATGCCGGCGAACCAAAGCAGGGCGTTTCGGCTGCTAACCAGTTGGTTGGTGACGGCGTCAAGTTTGTCGTTGGTCCGGTTACAACTGGCGTTGCAATTCCGGTGTCCGATGTTTTCGCTGAAAACGGCGTCCTCATGGTTACGCCAACGGCGACTGGTCCTGACCTCACCGCTCGCGGTCTGGAAACAGTGTTCCGTACTTGCGGTCGTGACGACCAGCAGGCTGACGTTATGGCCGATTACTTCATCAAGAACATGAAGGATAAGAAAGTCGCTATCGTTCATGATAAGGGCGCTTACGGCAAGGGACTGGCAGATTCGTTTAAGGCTGCAATCAACAAAGACGGCGTTACGGAAGTTCAGTATGATTCCGTCACGCCAGGCGACAAGGATTTCAGCGCCCTCGTATCCAAGCTGAAGGCTGCTGGCACCGAAGTCGTTTACTTCGGCGGTTATCATGGTGAAGGCGGTCTTCTGGCGCGTCAGCTTCATGATGCAGGTCTGAATGCGCTGATCCTTGGCGGTGAAGGTCTTTCCAATACTGAATTCTGGGCAATTGGCCAGAAGAATGCTGAAGGCACGCTCTTCACTAACGCTGTTGATGCAACCAAGAACCCAGCTTCCAAGGAAGCCGTCGATGCATTGACTGCAAAGAACATTCCGGTTGAAGCATTCACCATGAATGCATACGCCGCTGTTCAGGTTCTCGCAGATGGCATCGAACGCGCTGGGACAACAGATGATGCTGCAGCCGTGGCAAAAGTCCTTCGCGATGGTCAGCCAATCGAAACTGTTATTGGCAAGCTGACCTATGGCGAAACGGGCGATCTTTCGTCGCCAAGCTTTGATGTGTTTAAATGGGAAGACGGCAAGATCGTCGGTCTTGACTGATAAATTTGTGATGATTGCATATTCTGAATTTATCAGAATATAGCAGTTATAAATTAAGAATAAAAACGCCGATATTTTTATCGGCGTTTTTTTATTGCTATAATATAATGATCTAAAATTAATTCATTTCATAATTTATTATTGTAATTATTCATACTAGGAGTAATCTATGCGAATTATTACTTATTTTAATACCATTTTTCATAATGGGGTATTTTAGTAATACGTTTTTTGTTTCCATGTGCAGATGTTTTTGAAATTGTATGGTCTCGCTTTATCTACAGCATTTGTAAAACGGTAAGCTTCGGTTAACCATGCTGGTGTAGTCTGACTGTATCAAAAAGGAACATCTGGCGGAGCAGGTTTGATGCAGCGCTATAGATTTGACGACAAAAAAGTTTTGATCGAAGCAATAGTCGAGCTCCTCAATCGTGGCGTCGAGCCGGACGAATTGGATCTCGTATTGAGCCGGATCGGTCCGGTTGATCTCGATCTGATGCGGCAGTGTTTGATCGAAGTCTGGGAGTATAATAATCCCGCGCCGATTGAAACGCCGATGGCAGCTTGAACGACCGGAACTTTACCGGGAAGTGTCATAAACCTGAAATGGACAGATGCTAAATCTGCTCATGTATCGGGAATTCATTCGATAATGTGTCCACGGATGTACTGGCGCAAAATCAGAATGGAAGCGGAAGGTCGGGTTCAGCCCGGCCTTTTTCGTTTTAAAAATGCGTTTGTATTGCTGATCCCCGACGACTGTTATTTCAGTCTTTCATTATTTGCAGGTGATGCATCGAAAATGCCTTCTCGGTTTTTCGAATAGGCTCTAATGTCTGGCGGCATTCTGCGAGGAGATAATCAATGCTGCGCCATATCGTTCTTGTGAAGTTCAGGTCTGAGATTCCAGCCGCGGAAATCGATGCAGCGCTTGATCAGGTTGTTGCATTGCGTGAAAAGATTGATGGTATTGTTGCGGTCAGCGTTGGCGCGAATACCAGCCCTGAAGCATTGGAAAAAGGTTTCCGACACGGTTTCGTCGTCGACTTCACGGATGAAGCGTCGCGGGATGCCTATCTTCCACATCCTGATCATGCGGTGGTCGGTGGAAAGCTTGTTGAACTCGCAGAGGGCGGGATCGACGGCATTTTGGTGTTCGACTACAACTGCTAAACCAGTTCTATAGAACGAGCCCGCCGACGCCCATTCTTCCCAGATCGTTTGCGCTGAGTTGCATTCCTGCCATCAGCCGATCCAGTATCCAGTCAAGACTGTTCTCGCGTGCACTTCGTGCTGAGCCGGGTGCTACGACAATATATTTGTCGTCTAGCTTTGCCAGCACAAGAAGATTACCGGGATCGACCGGAACGCCCATTCGCAGGATTTTGCCCCCGCAATTGATGATTGCGCGTGGAACAATGTCAGCTTCGTCAGCAATTGATGATGCGCTGAAAATCACGATGACATCGCAATCCTTGGCAGCTTCACGGATTGCAGAAGACAGCGCCGTTTGCTCATGAGCAACGCGATGCTCCATGGACACAGAACCCTGATTTCGCTCGACGCGACTGGAAATCAGATTTTTGGTTTTTTCGAATATCGTTTCACGTATCGACGGCAGCCGTGATTGTATAAGGCCGATCCGTGTGGCGCGGAATGGCCTGACGTCAATTGCTTTGCGTTGCTTTCCTTCTAGCTTTTCAATCAAGGCTTTTGGAATGGCAAACGGGATGATCTTGACGGTTGCTACCATCTGACCGCGATCAACGCGGCAATCCTTGCGTACTGTGGCAATTGAAATGCGGGGATCAAGCAGATTGATTGCATCAATGTCGCTGGCATTGGCATGAAACAGACCTGCATGTTGAGCGAAAAGATTGACGCGTCCTGCAATGGGCGGGCCTGCCTGGAGATTTGCTGAAATTAGCAATTTCCCAACTGCAAGCGCCGCGTCATTCTCGCTAATGTCATCGTTTTCGAGACGAGCTGCGAAAATATGCGTGAGGCCGTGATGCTTCAGAACCGCAACATGATCCGACGTAAGCAGCGTGCCTTTGCGAAAATTGTGAGTGCCTGTGGCAATTGCATAGCCAAGTACTGCTCCCTCAGTTTCTTCGATTGGCCAATTACCAAAAATCATGCATGTCTCGTTGGTTTCAGTTTCTGCAAGTTGAAACTACAGCATCTCAACGCAGACTGGAATCGTTCTGAGTCCAATTTGCGATGGATTCCATAGAATTATTTGTTGTATCGATATATATATGGTATTGTATGTCTTGTGTTTTAATATGATTAATTTGCAAAATACAAAATAAGCATGGATGGCATTCATTAGACTTAATGTATTCTTATTAGCAAGTTTCATCTTTGCCATTAATCACAGCCAGTTTACCACTGAATATCGTCTTGAAAATTTTGATTTGAACTTGTAGAGAACCGCCAATCGCAATTGGCTTGTCCAATATGATTCCGAATGGGTCGATTATGACTCTTCAAACCCATGCAGCCGCGACATTTCGATCCAATACATTTTTGGTCTGGCGCGTGACAAACGGGATTATTCGTTATATCGGTACTTTTGAAATTTTCAGAATTTACCGAAATCTAGAAAATGACGCATGCACCAGAGCTGACGCTTTGCGTGCAGGATGGAAAGACAAATGAAACACGGCACCCCCCGGACGATCGTTTCGTTCGCCGTCTTGGCCCTCACGGCGTTCCTCGCCGGCTGCGAGAACCAGGTCCTGCTCTCTCCGAAAGGAGAGGTCGGTGTGGCAGAGCGCGATCTAATTTTCTTTGCGACGGGCCTTATGCTGCTCGTCGTGATCCCGGTCATTGGTATGACGCTTTACTTCGCTTGGAAGTATCGCGCGACCAATGAAAAGGCAGAATATCTGCCAGACTGGCACCATTCCAACAAGATCGAAGCTGCGGTTTGGCTGATCCCTGTGGTCATTATCGTCGTGCTTGGCACGGTGACGTGGATCACAACGCATAAGCTTGATCCGTATCGTCCGCTGGTGTCTGATGCGAAGCCGATCAACGTTGAAGTTGTTGCGCTCGACTGGAAGTGGCTGTTCATCTATCCTGATCTGGGTGTTGCGTCTGTCAATGAAATGGCGATGCCGGTTGATGTTCCTGTGAACTTCAAGCTGACATCCAGCAGCATTATGAACTCGTTCTTCATTCCTGCGCTCGGTAGCCAGGTCTATTCCATGCCAAGCATGCAGACCAAGCTTCACCTGATTGCCAATCATGAAGGCGTGTTTGACGGTATCTCCGCGAATTATAGCGGTCAGGGTTTTGCTCAGATGCGTTTCAAAGCGCATTCGCTCAACCAGGCTGACTTTGACAAGTGGGTTGCCGATGCCAAGGCTTCGGGTCAGGAACTGTCGCGTGAGCGTTATGCTTCGCTGGTTCAGCCAAGCGAAAAGGCGCCTGTTCAGCACTTTGCCTATAATGATAAGGCGCTGTTTCATAACATCGTCAATCGTTGCTGGGATGGAAAGTCCGTCTGTATCGATGATCAGATGCATCAGGAACAGATGGTGCGTGAAGCACGTTCGGACCTGCGCAAGTCTTCGCCCGTCGATTTCAGCCAGTGGGCAAATGACATTCTATGCCTCACTCAGCCGCAGCGTATGACGCAGCTTGAAAACTGATATGCCGATGCAGCTTGAGCCCCGGATGTATTCCCCGGGGCTTAAACTGTTGATCGCACTCCAATCGAAGTAAGAATAGAAATGTTCGGAAAACTTACGCTCGAAGCGATACCCTATCACGAGCCTATCATCATGGTCACACTGACCGCGGTGGCTGGTGGGGCGCTCGCTATTCTCGCAGCCATCACCTACTATAAAAAGTGGGAAGATCTCTGGCATGGCTGGCTCACATCTGTCGATCACAAGCGCATCGGCATTATGTACATCATTCTGGCTTTCGTGATGCTGTTCCGCGGCTTCTCGGATGCTGTGATGATGCGCGCTCAGCAGGCGATTGCCTCTGGTGCGAATGAAGGCTTCTTGCCGCCACATCACTACGATCAGGTTTTCACGGCGCATGGCGTGATCATGATCTTCTTCGTGGCAATGCCTTTCATCGTCGGTCTTATGAACTTTGCCGTTCCGCTTCAGATCGGTGCGCGCGACGTGGCCTTCCCATACCTCAACTCGTTGAGCTTCTGGTTGACCGTTGCTGGTGCAATCCTGATCAATTTGTCGCTGGGTATCGGTGAATTCGCAAAGACCGGCTGGCTGGCTTATCCGCCGCTGTCTGGCATCGAGTTCAGTCCGGATGTCGGCGTCGATTATTATATCTGGGCATTGCAGATTTCCGGCATGGGTACGCTTCTTTCGGGCGTCAACCTGATCACCACCATCATTAAGATGCGTGCGCCGGGCATGGGCATGATGCAGGTTCCTGTCTTCACATGGACCGCGCTTTGCTCGAACGTTCTGATCGTGGCTGCGTTCCCGATCCTGACCGTTACCCTCGCTCTGCTTTCGCTTGACCGTTATTTGGATTTCCACTTCTTCACCAATGACAGTGGTGGCAATCCGATGATGTATGTAAATCTGATCTGGATCTGGGGTCACCCGGAAGTCTATATTCTGGTTCTGCCTGCATTTGGTGTGTTCTCTGAAGTCGTCTCGACCTTCACTGGCAAGCGTCTCTTCGGCTATACGTCGATGGTTTACGCAACTGTTGCGATTACTGTTCTGTCGTTCCTCGTCTGGGTGCACCACTTCTTCACCATGGGTGGCGGTGCAAGCGTCAACGCCTTCTTTGGTGTTGCAACGATGATCATCTCGATCCCGACAGGGGCTAAGGTCTTCAACTGGCTGTTCACCATGTATAAGGGGCGCATCCAGTTCACGACACCTATGTACTGGACCATCGGTTTCATGTGCACCTTCGTTGTCGGCGGTATGACAGGCGTTCTGCTTGCTGTTCCACCTGCGGATTTCGTACTGCACAACTCGGTGTTCCTGATCGCCCACTTCCATAACGTGATCATCTCGGGCGTGCTGTTTGGTTGCTTCGCCGGTCTCATCTACTGGTGGCCAAAGGCATTCGGCTTCAAGCTGCACGAAGGACTTGGCCGTAAGGCATTCTGGTGCTGGCTCGTTGGCTTCATCCTTGCGTTCATGCCGCTCTACGTGCTTGGCCTGATGGGTATGACCCGTCGTCTGAACCACACTGAAAACCCAGCCTGGCACATCTACCTGATCGTTGCTGCCATCGGTGTTGCGATTATCCTTTGCGGTATCGTCTTCCAGGTTCTCCAGATCATGATTTCGATCCGTGATCGTGAAAAGCTGCGTGACCTCAATGGTGACTCATGGGGTAATGGCCGTACGCTGGAATGGTCGCTGTCTTCGCCTCCGCCATTCTATAACTTTGCTGAAGTGCCGCATGTCCGTGATCCAGACAGCTGGTGGGATATGAAGCAGAACGGTTATGTTCGTCGTACAGAAAAGTTTGCCCGCATTCACATGCCGCGCAACACGGGTACTGGCTTCATCATCGGTATGCTGACCATTCCACTAGGTTTTGCTCTGATATGGCATATCTGGTGGCTGGCAATTGGCGCAGCGGTTGGTGTGCTTGCTGTCGCTATCGCCCATTCTTTCAACAATGACAGAGACTATTATGTCTCGGCCGAAGAAGTGCAGCGCGTCGAAGACGAACGCACTCGGCAACTGAATGCTCAGGAGGCCTGATCCATGAGCGCTATGGGTTATAAATCTGCCCCTTTCACAGGTGGCAACGAGCATCCGGCTCACGAAGACCATCACGATGCAGGGTCGACCACACTGGTCGGCTTCTGGATCTACCTGATGAGCGACTGCGTTCTCTTCTCGGGCCTTTTTGCAACCTATGCCGTTCTGGCGCATCAGTTTGCGGGTGGCCCAACCGGCCGTGAACTGTTTGATCTGTCGTTCGTTCTGACAGAAACCATGATCCTGCTGGCATCGTCGCTGACCTACGGTCTGGCCACGTTGTCGATGTACCGCAACAACCGCGCAGGCGTTTTGTTGTGGCTGGGCGTGACGTTCCTGCTCGGCGCAGCGTTTCTTGTTATGGAAATCTATGAGTTCCATCACCTGATCGTTGAAGGCGCAGGTCCAAGCCGAAGTGCATTCCTTTCGGCCTTCTTTGCGCTGGTCGGAACCCACGGTCTGCATATTACTTCGGGTCTGATCTGGATTCTGGTGCTCTCCGCCCAGCTTCTGCGTGATGGCCTGACTGAAAAGAACCGGACGCGCGTGATGTGCTTGAGCCTCTTCTGGCACTTCCTGGACATCATCTGGATTGGCGTCTTTACCCTTGTCTATCTGCTGGGTGTATTGTGATGAGCTCTGGACACGAAACACATGATCAAGCCGCACATGGCAGCCTGAAGTCCTACCTGATTGGTCTGGCTCTCGCGATCGTTCTCACCATCGTTCCGTTTATGCTGGCGATGAATGGTTACTTCACACCAGCAACGACCGCAGCGATTGTTATCGGTATGGCTGCTGTTCAGATCGTGGTGCATCTGGTTTACTTCCTGCACCTTGATCCGAAGTCGGAAAATGGCTGGAACATTCTGGCGCTCATTTTCACGGTCATTATTCTGGCTATCGTGCTTGCTGGCTCCATCTGGGTCATGCATCACCTCGATACCAATATGATGCCGATGTATATGACACCGGATGATGCGCGTAATCTGCCATAATTGAATTTCAGAAGGCTGGTTCCGGCTGGCCTTCTGATCGCCTGAAACCAGGTCTGACGGCCCGGTTGCGCGACTTTTTTCCTCCCTCTCCCCCTTAAAAGTCGCGTGGCGCCCTGGTTCCCTCCAGGGCGCTTTTATTTTGATATAGTGATGAATAAATTTAGCAGTAAATTTAATTAAAATTTTTTAAAAATGTTAATAAGTGAAATTGTTTGACATAAATCACGTGTAATACGATGTATTGCTTATCCTTATTAAGCACGATTTTAATGTGTATTTGCATTTTTTGGATATTTGGTATAAAGATACGCGCATTAACTTCTTAAATCGTATATTTTAAATTGCGTATTTGGAGAAATGTTAATGTATTTATCTGATTTATTTACGAGCAATAGATTTTTCGGCGCTTTAGTTTTTGTATCCCTATTCCTGATGCCGAGTACCGTCTTTGCAGCACCTGCAACGGTAACTGCGAACGCGAATTTAAGAACTGGTCCCGGGAGTAATTACGAGCGGCTAGCGTCGCTACCGGCGGGTATGGGAGTTGATGCTGGCCCATGTCGCGGTAGTTGGTGTCAAGTTCGTACTAGCTTCTATAGAGGCTGGATATCGTCACGCTTTTTAAGCTTCAGTCGTTATTCTCCTGCGCCAAACTATTCAATGTCGCGTGGCGCTAGGGTTCCTATTGGCGATGGTGTGGAGATTAGACGGCGCCCACCCGCTCGTCCTGGTTATGACCCTTATCAACCGGATCCCGCACCGGGATACGATCCTTATCGTGATTCCGGTCCTTCAACAGTTCCTCCTATTGGTGGAGGTGTGAGGCCCATGAGGTCGCCTGATTAAATGCAGACTGATCGGCTTGGGCTTGGCCATTCCGCTTAGACGCAACCGCAGAATTACGAACATGAATAGCAAGACGAAAGCGAGACGAGCCTTACGTTCTAACGTTTCTGAGATTTTTTTGTCTTCAGGTCATATCCTCCCCGCACAATCATGACCTGAGCCGCGGCCTGCCAGAGTCCCTCCCTCTGGTGGGCCGCATTCATATTGCGAATAAATTTTAGTTTAATCTTGTCCGCTTATTAACGCTCCATTGACTCAATCTATTCAAAATAGGGCATATTTGACTTTAGGGCTTGGATCGCTGTTTGGGTTCGCTGTGAGGGCTTTTGTTAAAGCTGGTCATTGCTCGCAAAGCACGGCATCCGGGCCTGAAATGTCAAAACGCATCGGGTTGAAGCTTGGTCTTCCTA
This sequence comes from Ochrobactrum sp. EDr1-4, assembly GCF_049199085.1. Classification (NCBI taxonomy): domain Bacteria; kingdom Pseudomonadati; phylum Pseudomonadota; class Alphaproteobacteria; order Hyphomicrobiales; family Brucellaceae; genus Ochrobactrum; species Ochrobactrum sp. EDr1-4. Next base: position 956,387 of record NZ_JBLZOF010000001.1, on the reverse strand, counting down.
CCGCACTATGTTAATCCCTGAATCGTCCTGGGATTTCGGGGGAGGACGAGGCACTGCCCAAGCGGTCGTGAAATTGCAACCGGACAGTATTGTGTATGACTAGGCGTAACAGGACGATACAGGGAAGAAGTTTGATTGTGCTCGCTTTGGCGGTGCAATTTGCTTCGATGACGGTTTCGCCTGCTTTGGCGTTTGAGATTTTTGGGATTCACCTTTGGGGTCAGAAGAAAGAAACTGATCCCGACATTATTGATCCCAAAAGCTACACCGTCGAAGTCACTACTTCTGGCACCCGAAAAAATGCCGACGGTAGCGATGCTGATCTGAAATCTGTAATTGATGGCGCGTCTGGTCTCGTCTCAGATGAAGAAACGCCTGCATCCGGTTCAGCTGGCCTTTTGGCAAAAGCACGCGGTGATTATCGTCGGATTTTGGCCGCTCTTTATGGTGATGGCCGATACGGTGGCACGATATCCATTAAGGTCAATGGGCGGGAGGCAGCGGACATTCCTGCCGATACCGACATTCCAAATAATGCTAAGGTTGATATTTCGGTCGATCCGGGTCCGCAGTTCCTGTTCTCCCGCACGGCTATTTCAAATATCGCGCCGCCATATGCGGATAAACGCAACAAAATTCAAACGCCGGAAGAAGCTGGTTTTGCGCCGGGTGAGGTTGCCCGATCAACCACAATCCTGAAGGCTGAGCGACTAGCGGTTGAGGCATGGCGTCAGCAAGGTTATGCGAAAGCGAAAATCACTGGCGAAGACATTGTTGCCAACCATGATGGCGATACAGTTGCCGCTGATGTCTCGCTCGATCCGGGTCGCAAGGCATTTTATGGGCCGGTCAGCGTCGTTGGCACCGCGCGCATGGACCCGCAATTTGTGGCCTGGATGACCGGCCTTAAGCAAGGCGAGCAATACAGTCCCAAAGATATTGAAGACGCCAAGAAGCGTCTTGGCCGCATGGAAGTTTTCCGTGCGATGAACTTTGAGGAAGCCGATCAAATTGGGCCGGATGGCAGCTTGCCGATGACGCTCAATGTGCAGGAGCGAAAGCCCCGTCGCTTTGGCTTTGGTGCGGAATATTCGACGCTCGACGGTTTCGGTGTGACGGGTTACTGGATGCATCGAAACCTGTTTGGCCGAGGCGAACGTCTGCGTTTTGATGCCAAGGTTAGTGGTGTCGGCGGATCGCAGGATAATTCCTTCGACCCGACAAATTTCACCTATACGCTTGGCACGAGCTTTGCGAAGCCGGGCGTTTATACGCCGGATACGGACTTTGTGGCAGCGCTAGATGCGAAGCGCGAAGTGCTCGACGCCTATACCGAAACTTCGATCAATGCGAAGACTGGCTTCACACAGATTTTCAGCGATGAACTGTCCGGTGCGCTTTATGCCAAGGCAAGCCATGGCCGCTTTGAAGATGACTTTTTTGGAAAGCGCGAGTTCACGACTGGCGGACTTGAAGGCAATCTTCTTTATGATGGCCGTAATAACAAACCTGATCCAACTTCGGGTCTTTATGCAGAAGGCAATGTTCAGCCTTTCTACGAATTTCAGCGCGGCAACTTCGCAACACGCTTCACCGCAGAAGGTCGTGCTTATTACGGCTTTGGCGCAACGGATCGCGTCGTTCTCGCAGGCCGCGTGAAACTCGGTTCCGTGGTGGGTGCGGATATTGCTGACCTTCCTCCGAACCAACTGTTCCTTGCAGGTGGCGGCGGGTCGATCCGTGGCTATTCCTACCGCAGTATCGGTGTCGAAACATCGACCGGAGACACGATTGGCGGGCGCTCGCTGGTTGAAACATCGGGCGAAGTTCGTACACGCGTCACCGATTCCATCGGCGTTGTGGGCTTTGTCGATGCTGGCTATGTCGGCGAACAATCCTATCCTGACTTTTCGGAAGAAATGCGTGTCGGCGCGGGCCTTGGTCTGCGTTATCTGACGGGGCTTGGGCCGATCCGTCTCGATGTCGCTCTTCCGCTTAACCGCCGCTCGGGCGATCCGAGCTATGCATTCTACGTAGGCATAGGACAGGCGTTTTGACCAGATTTCTCGCACTTCTCGCCTTCATCCTTTTCGCAGTACCTGCCGTCGCCCAAGAGCAACAGCAGGAAGAAGAAAAGTCGTATTTCATCTCCTTCGTGGAAAGCAAACTTTCCGCGCCAAACCGTCGTATCCAGTTTTCAGGCCTGAGCGGGCTTCTGTCGTCTGAGGCAAGTGTTGGCCAGATTACCATTGCTGATCGTGAAGGCGTGTGGCTGCGCATTGAAAATGCCAAGCTGAACTGGAGCCGTACGGCGCTGTTCACGGGTCGTCTGAGCATTCAGTCGCTCGTTGCTGAGCGCATTGATTTTATCCGCAAGCCTTTGCCGGATACAGGTCTGCCATCGCCTGAATCGTCGAGTTTCAGCCTGCCGGAACTGCCGCTGTCGATCAATATCGATAGCCTTGATGTGGCACGTCTCAAATTCGGCCCTGATATTTTTGGCCTTCCATCGGAAGTGTCGCTCACGGGTAACTTGTCGCTTGCCGATGGATCGCTGACTTCTGCTTTTGACATTAAACGTCTTGATGGTCCGGGCGGTAATTTTTCGCTGCGTGCGGCCTATGCCAATGCCGATCAGAAGCTCGATCTTGATTTGAAAGTCGCTGAGCCTGCCAATGGTATTGTTGCCAATGTGCTCAATATTGATGGTCGCCCGCCGGTTGATCTGACACTGACTGGCAAGGGCACGTTGGATGATCTTAAGATCGATCTGGCGCTCGATACCAATGGTAGTCGCACACTGACGGGTGGCTTTACACTGCTGCGTCAGGCCGATGGACGCGTGTTTGCGACCCAGATCAATGGTCCTATTGCTGTTCTGGTGCCGCCAGCATTCCGCGATTTCTTTGGCGCTGAAACGGCCCTTTCCGCCAATGGTTTGCTCAAAGATGGCGGTGGTTTCCGTCTCGATGATCTGGCACTCAAGAGTGCTGCGCTCAACGTTAAAGCGTCGGCTGAATCTGGCAATGACGGGTTTTTGAACAAGCTGCGCGTAGACGCAACCATTCAGGATGACAGCAAGGGGCAAGTGCTTCTGCCGGTTAAAGGCGCTGAAACAGCCATCAACAACGCCACATTGCAAATCGCTTACGGCGACCGCCCGACCAATGACTGGACCGGCAAGCTTGCTGTAACTGGATTTAAGAATGCGACTATTTCGGCTTCCAGCATTGCGCTCGACATGGGCGGCGTTGCTGAAAACCTGAACGACGCGGCCAACCGCCGCGTAACATTCGATGTTAAGGGCGGTGTCACCGGAATCGATGCGACCGATGCTAAAGTTGCTGAAGCGCTGGGCGATAAAATTGATCTCGCGATTGCGGGCGGCTGGCGTGCTGGCACTGCTGTCGATCTTACAAAGGCTGCAATTGAAGGCAACGGCCTGAGCCTTGAACTCGCTGGCAAGATTGATGATTTCACATTCAATGGCGATATCGCAGCCAAGGTCGCAAGCCTTGCGCCTTATGCAGCGCTCGCTGACCGCGATCTTGCAGGTAGCATCGATGTGAAGGCATCTGGCACTGTCAGCCCGATCAGCGGTGCGTTCGATCTCAATCTCGACGGCAATGCGCAGAATATGCGCACCGGCACGGAAGCGGTCGATAATATTCTGAATGGCGATGTGAAGCTAAGCGGTGGGATTGCCCGTAGCGCGCAAGGTTTCGCAGCGCGTAATTTCCGCATTGGCAATGAGCTGAGCGAAATCACCGCCAATGGTTCTTTTGCATCCGACAAGGCTGACTTTGATTTCGGTGTGATGCTTTCTGATCTCAAGCTATTGTCCGAAAAAGCTTCGGGCCGCATGACGATCAAGGGAAGTGCGCGTGGTGATGATAAGCTGATTGCCCTGGCATTGCGTGCTGATGCACCACAGGGAACGCTGGCGGATCGCAAGCTCACAGAAGGCGCGCTTGATTTTAACGCGCTGCTTGATGGGAATGCCACAACGGGCGCGTCTTTGTCGGGCAAGCTTGCCGGTAACGCATTCCTCAATGGCCAGAAGATCGATCTTGCTACGCTGATTGACATCGTCAATGATGAGAAACGTCTGACCGACTTAGTGTTCAACGCAGGCGGTGCGCATCTTTCTGGCAATGTTACGCAGAATGCAAAAGGCTTGCTGGCAGGCCAGTTGAAGGTCGATGCACCAGATATTTCCACAGCCGCAGCGCTCTTCCTTGCTGATGCGACTGGTTCTGCAAATGCCGATATTGCGCTTGATGCCAATGGCGAGCGCCAGAACGCAACCGTCAATGCCAAGGCCAATAGCCTTAAAATCAACGGCAATCATATTACATCGGCTGATATTGCGCTCACCGCGCAGGATCTGTTCGGCGTGCCGGTTGTCGATGGTACGGCGAGTGCGCGCGACATTCTGGTTGGCACGTTCGGCATTGATAATTTTGACGCCAAAGCCAATGCAACTGGTACAAAGACCGATTTTACGGCCAGCACCAAACTCAAGATTGGTACGCTTGCCAATGCTTCCGGTTCGCTTGAGCCAAAAGATGGTGGCTTTGAACTGGCACTTGCATCTGCAGACGTGAAGCAAGGAAACCTCGCGGCAACGCTTGCCGCACCTGCAACCATTGCCATGAAAGGCAGCGACATTTCCTTTGGCGATATTATTGTCAATACGGGTGACGGACAGGTGAAGGTCAATGGTGCGGTTGGCGATAGGCTCGATCTTTCGGTCGCACTCTCCAATCTGCCGCTGGCACTTGCCAATACGTTCAAGCCTGAGCTCGGGCTTGGCGGCACGCTCAACGGTACGGCACGCGTTACAGGCACCAAAGATAATCCGAACGCGGCATTTGACATCACTGCGCGTGGCGTGACTGCTGCCGAACTGAAAAATCAGGGCATTGCGCCGCTTGATGCGGATGCCAAAGGTACCTCGGATAACAATCGTCTCAATGTCGATGCGCGTGTTACCGGTGGTGGCGGTATTGATGTGAGCGCCAAGGGGGCTGTTCCGCTTGGTAAAGGCGATCTGGCCGTTGATGTTAACCTCGCCAATCTGCCACTGACTGCATTGAACGGCGCGGTCAAAGGTCAGGATCTGGCCGGAAATGTCACTGGTACTGCGCGTGTGACTGGCCCGCTGACCAATCCAGCTGCGCAGTTTAATCTGCGTGGAACAGGTCTTGCTGCCAAGCCTCTGCGTGACAACGGCCTTGCGCCAATAAGCTTGCAAACGGCTGGCAATTACGCAGCAAAGACTGTCGATATTTCGTCGCTGACGCTTGAAGGTCCACAGGGTCTCAATGTCACGGCAAATGGCAAAGTTCCGCTTTCGGGGCAGGGCCTTGGTGTGAATGTTTCGGGCAGTGTTCCGCTGGCTCTCGCCAACCGCTTCCTTGCTGATCGTGGTTCACAGGCAAGCGGCACGCTGTCGCTGACCGCAAGCGTTTCAGGTGGTTTCGACAAGCCGCAGCTGCGTGGCATGTTCTCGACGTCGGGTGCACAGTTCATTGATCCTGAAACAAACCTTCGCCTGAACAATATCAATGTCATGGGCGCGATGGAGGGTGAAACCATCACGTTGCGTCAAGTCAATGCAGCGTTGGGGGGCGGCGGTTCTGTTTCCGCGACTGGCACGATATCGACCAATGCGGCTGCCAATTTTCCCGCGAATATCGATATCAAGCTCGATAATGCGCGCTATGCAGATGGCAAACTGGTAGCAGCAACCGTCAATGGTGGCATTTCCATCACCGGCCCGCTCATGCGTGATCCGTTGATTGCTGGTCGTATTGATGTCGAACGTGCGGAAATCACTGTTCCGGAAAATCTGGGCGGTGGCGCGACCTATGTTCCGGTAACGCATATCCATACGCCAAAAAATGTGCTGACAACACTTGAACGCGCCAAGGTCGAAACGCGCAGGGGCAAAGTGCCGACGCCAACCTCGCGTCCAACCGTTCCGCGCCTTGATATTCTTGTTAATGCGCCGAACCAGATTTTTGTGCGTGGTCGTGGTCTTGATACGGAATTGGGCGGGCGTGTGCGTCTCACCGGCCCTGTCACCAATATCCAGCCGGTTGGTTCGTTTGACCTGATCCGTGGCCGCATCAGCATCCTTGGTCAGCGTATTACCTTTGACGAAGGCAGTGTCACGCTTGTTGGCGATCTCAACCCGCAGATCAATTTCGTGGCCCGCAGTGAAGGTGACAATATCACTGCAATTGTGACGGTGACGGGAACGGTCGATAATCTCAATATCGTTTTCTCATCATCGCCGGAACTTCCACAGGACGAAGTGCTTGCGCAGTTGATCTTCAAGCGCTCCATTGGCGAATTGTCAGCCTTCCAGATCGCGCAGCTTGCAGCAGCCGCTGCGGAGCTTGCTGGCGGCTCCAACAATTCGCTCATGAGCAAATTACGTCAGGGAACGGGGCTGGATGACATTGATGTCGTAACAGACAGCAAGGGCCAGACCAGTGTGAGGGCAGGGCGCTATATTCGGGATAATATTTATCTCGGCGTTGAAGCCGGTGCAGCTGGCGCGACGAAAGGCACTGTCAATCTCGATATTTCGCGAAACCTGAAGATTAAGGGTGCGGTTGGATCAGATGGGGATTCCAGTGCCGGTATCTTCTACGAAAAAGACTATTGATCCATCATTCAGTTGAAATTTGAAAGGCCGGGGCAATCCCGGCCTTTGTTTTATCTATGGCACGGTAACCAATTTTCTTAACGTTTGCGCGAGCTATTTAACGCTTCCTCAACCATAAGGACGCAAATTGTCAAAATGATCAGAAGGCATTTTGCCAGTTGTTTTGAGTTAGGCGATTTGTATGTCTAAGTTGACTGAGAAATTAAGCCGCCGCCATTTTCTGCTTGGCACAGGTGCCGCTATGCTGGGCGGCGTTGCGGGCTGTTCGCAAACCATGGACATGTCGGCGTTTCAGATGAATCTGGACCCGATGTCGACGGGTGGCATTACGCCGATGCGTCCGCAAATCAGCGTCGATAAGAATATCACGACGCCGGATGTTATGTATGCTGCGGTGCAGGAAGGCCAATATGCGCTGCCTGCCATTCCGTATCAAAAGGTGCCGAAAGAGTTCCGCCGTCAGATCGTGCCAGATCCGACAGGGCAGGCACCTGGAACAATCGTTGTCAGCACAAAAGACCATTTCCTTTATTATGTCCTGCCGGGCGGTGAAGCGCTGCGCTATGGCGTGGGCATCGGCAAGGCGGGCTTTGAATGGCAGGGCCGTGCGAATGTGCAGTATAAGAAGCAATGGCCGCGCTGGACGCCTCCGCCGGAAATGATCCAGCGCCGACCTGATCTTGAAAAATACCGCAACGGTCAGGAACCGGGTCCGCAGAACCCGCTGGGTGCGCGTGCGCTCTATATTTTCCAGAATGGTCGCGACACGGGTTATCGTATTCACGGCTCACCGGAGTGGTGGTCGATTGGGCAGTCGATGTCGTCGGGCTGTATCCGCCTGATGAATCAGGACATTATTGATCTCTATAATCGTGTTCAGGGACAGGCGCCGATCATCGTTGGATGATCGGTTCGCCCATCGGCCTAAACAAAAAGAGCGCGTGCATTTCGTAATGCACGCGCTCTTGTTTTTACCGGACTGACTGGAGGCGTTTCGGCCGGCTAATAGCTAAAGAATTTATTCGTAGTGAACTGGTTTAGCCGCATTGTCAGCAAAAGCGACAAGGCGGGATAGCTCAAGTTTCATGCTGTCCACTGATGCATGAAGCGTAGCAGGTGCAGTGGCATCCTGTGCCATCTGGGTCGATACTGCTGGCATTGCAAAGGCTGATGCGGTGAGTGCAATCGCTGCTACAAAGCCGAGGCGTCGTTCTGTTCTGGCCTGCATTTTCGTTCTCCTCGTGCCGCTTTTCGCGGCCTCAATCTGAATTGGTTTTCGTGCTGCGTTTTCAGCTCAGTGAAAAGTCGCGCGACGGGATATGTTCAAAGCACTGTCGATTGCATGGATGGGTATTGGCAGCAAAGTCTGTCCGAAATCCGCCAATGTCTCGGCGAAACTACGTGCAGCATCGGCCACATCATGGCTGCGACGCTTACATGCAATCGCCTCAAGACAGGTATCGAGCAACAAGCCATCCTGATTCTGGATGCCGGATATCAGACCGAGCGTCAGACACTCTTCGCGGCAGACATGGTGTGAATCGAATGGAAAGGCGCGCAGCTGGCAGCTCGCGCAATGGTGCAGCACACGAATGAACTGGGACAGTTCGCCCACGGCCCGCTTTGCTTCTGATGCGCCAAGCAATTCCGAATAGAGGCCCCAGGTCATTTCCCAGGGAATGATCGATCCGGTCTCAAAACCGGCGGTCCAGCGGCGATAGCCTTCAAGCACCAGCTTCTCAGGCAGGCGGTCATAATAGCCGACGCTGTTGGTGCCATTCAGCTCAGAAATACGCATATTCATGTGCGCCTCCATTCAGAGGTGCGAACACGTGCGCAGTCTTGCTGCTTTGATTTCACGAGGCGTTCTGTTTCCCCTCGCGCATTACAATATCCGGTCGGCAAAAGATGCAACTGCCACGGCAATCCATCAACATTTGCGGACCGGCACTCACTGAGACCGATCATCTGGTCCTCCAATCGAACGGGTTCAAGGCCCAAACATCAAAGGTTAAGTAAAATAATTACGCTTCATAAAAGCTGCAAATTGATCTGGAGTCAATTAGTCAGCTTTTAAAAAGCAGAATTATTTCAATAAATTAGAATTATTCTATACTATTACATTCATGTTTATAGCTATAAACGAAGAACGCAACCGCTACAACGGGGTAGCGGTTGCGGCAAACGGGCGCATAATGCTGTAAGGAGAGAAACGCGTTAGCGCCCTTTACCCTAACATTAATGGTTGGAATGATCTTCCGACTTACCGCTTTGCGGGGTCACAGGGAATTCCAGATCAACTTTTCCAGCCTTCTCGAACTCCAGCGTAGCGGAAACCTTGTCGCCTTCCTTGTACGGATGGTCTGGCTGGATGAACATCAGGTGGTAGCCACCGGATTTTAGCTCAACAGTTTCACCGGCAGGAATATCCAGACCATTTTCAAGCTTGCGCATCTTCATGACCTGATTGTCCATGGTCATTTCATGGATTTCAACGCGCTTAACGCCAGTCGTTGTGACGCTGACCAGCTTGTCAGCTGCTTTGCCGTCGTTCTTGATCGTAAGGAAACCGCCAGCAACCTTGGCACCCGGAACCATTGCACGGATGGAAGGGCCGCTGATGCTCAGATCGCCCGCTTTGGTTGGAGCCATGGCGTGATTGCCATGCGAGCCATGTCCGGAGTGATCATCTGACGCGGCAGCCACGAGAACGCGAAGCTGCGGGGCAGGGCTTTTCAGGTCGTGTGGGTTCTGGCCGTCCGCTGCAATTTCAGTCCATGCAACGGAATCATCCGTGCCGCAATATTGGGTCACCGGGAAGGACAGCGTTGTGTCCTTGTCAAACTTGGCAAGCTGACCAACGACCACGAATTCATCATAGAAATCGCTTGGCAATTCGCCTTCGCTGAACGTGACTTGCTTGACGCCGGAGGTCACATCTTTGCCATGGACTTTGTAGCTCTGTGCGTAATCACCCTTGGCGGTTTCTATTTTCCAACCGGCTTTTGCCTGTGGCTGGGCCGCGATAAAGCCTTCTGGAAGTTCAATTTTTACCGAAGTCGTGGCTTTGCCGTCGCAACCATGCGGAATGCGCACAACAGCTTTATAGCGGCTCCCTGCCGTGGCTTCGCTCCGGTCAAGCGATGAGTGGGCGTTTGCCATGCCTGCGGAAGCGCAAAGGGCAAAGAGCGAAATGGCAGATGTCAAAAGACGAGCATTTTTCATTGTAAAGAACCTGAATAATCATGTGTCGGGACGCAGCTTTTCTAAGCGCGTGCAGGAAAAGACTGATTTCAGGCGAAAGGCGGCGCTTGTGGCGGCGCTTGAGGCGGATAAGTCTGCTGCCTCAGAACTGGTTCTGATGGCGTGATAATATCAGCCGTTGCAATATTGATTGTGGCTCCTGTCGATGGAGCAGGCGCAGGACACAGAAACGCTGATGAAATGCGGCAGGCATCGCAAACAGTGTTGTTGTGCAAATGCTGATCATCCTCATGACCGTCAATATCGACTGCATGATCGGTGATACAAAGCACGGGATAGCTGCCATCAGGCAACACATATTGTGCGAGCAGAAATTGTTCTGGAGAAGCGAGCGCGACTGGCTTGTGTCCGAACGCGACAAGCATCAACGCCAATACGCTCAAGATGCGTATTGCCAATGTTGCCCGTAACTGGACTGTGCGCCTATTCAATCCGAGTGCTCCTTCAGGATTGACCTTATCTATTCCAAGGCAACCGTCTTTGCCAAGCGTCAAATAGAAGCTGATTTGTTAGTAGGCGAGCGGCGATTTGATAAACTGCTCGCCTGATGTGCCTTACTGATAGCGTCCGCCGCGCTGAATGACTTCGATCTTGTAGCCATCTGGATCTTCGACAAAGAAGAAGCGCGCGACCAGCGCGTCACCATTTTTGAAGTCTACCAGCTTGCCGACCTTAAAGCCGAGCTCACTGAAGCGGGCATGTTCGGCGCCCAGATCATCAACCACGAAAGCCAGGTGACCGTAGCCATCGCCAAGATTATAAGGATCGGTGCGACCTTTGTTCACGGTCAACTCAACTTCGAAGTCCGCTTCGTCATTGCGCAAATAAACAAGCGTAAAGCTTTCAAAGTCGATGCGTTCAGCAATTTTCAAACCAAAAGCATGGCCGTAGAAGGAAACGGAACGCTCCTCATCAAGAACGCGTATCATCGTGTGGATGGCTTTGGCCATTATGTCACCTGTCTCTATAAAACTCTTTGCTTGGTTCTATTGGCCTTTTGGCTAAAACTGGCTTATCTCAAGACATGCAAAGCGGGCAAGCGCAATGCGTGTTGCAGACGAGGGCTTGCCGCAGACGAGGTTGGAATAATGTCAGGCGTAACGCGTGAACAGGTTCTGGAGCGGCTGAAGGCCGTAACAGGACCAGATTTCGAAAGCGATGTCGTGTCGCTCGGTCTGGTGTCGGATATTTTCATTGCCGACGGCAAGGTTTTCTTTTCCATCACGGTTCCTGCGGATCGCGCAAACGGGCTTGAGCCGATGCGGCTGGCTGCGGAAAAAGCGGTTAAGGAAATACCGGGCGTGTCCGGCGCGCTGGTCACACTGACTGCTGAGAAGAAAGGCGGTCGCACAAGTGACGACGCCCCGCCCCCGCCAAAGCCACAGCCGCGCCCTGCACAGGCTGCGGCACCACAACCGCGTCCGGCTGCGAAACCGGGGGTTCCGGGCGTCGGCGCAATCATTGCAGTTGCATCGGGGAAGGGTGGCGTCGGCAAATCCACGACGGCGGTTAATCTGGCGCTCGGTATGGTGGCGAATGGCCTGAAGGTCGGTATCCTTGATGCCGATATTTATGGCCCATCGATGCCGCGCTTGCTTGGTCTTTCTGGCCGCCCGGAAACGGTGGAAGGACGCACCTTGAAGCCGATGGAAAATTATGGCGTTAAGGTCATGTCCATGGGCTTCATGGTTGAAGAAGACACGCCGATGATCTGGCGCGGCCCGATGGTGATTTCTGCGCTGACACAGATGCTGCGCGAAGTGGCATGGGGCAATCTTGATGTTCTGGTTGTCGATATGCCTCCCGGTACGGGTGACGCGCAGCTCACCATGGCGCAGCAGGTGCCACTCGCGGGTGCTGTGGTCGTTTCAACGCCGCAGGATCTGGCGCTGATTGATGCGCGCAAGGGCCTCAATATGTTCCGCAAGGTCGATGTGCCACTTTTGGGCATTGTCGAAAACATGAGCTATTTCATCGCGCCCGATACCGGCAAACGCTATGATATTTTTGGTCATGGTGGCGCACGCAAGGAAGCGGAGCGTCTCAATGTGCCGTTCCTAGGCGAAGTGCCGCTGCATATGGATGTGCGCGCGCATTCAGACAACGGAACGCCGATTACCGCGGTCGAACCGGATAGCGAACACGCGAAAATCTATCGCGATATTGCCGCTAAGGTTTGGGAAAACATGAAGTCTGGCGCAGGCGCGGGAAAACCGGCTCCGGCTATTGTTTTCGAGTAGTTTAAAAAAGAAAAGGGCCCGTGAGGGCCCATTTCATTATGTGATGACGCTTGGCTCAGTTCGTCCGCTGCGCTTTTTGACCTCAGAAATTTGCTCGGCAGCATCAATCAGCGCTGCCAACGTTTCCTGCGTATCGAGATTATGCTTGGCCTGATCTGCTTCATAACGCTCGATATAAATGCGGATCGTCGCGCCAGATGTACCTGTTCCGGACAGACGCAGAACCACGCGCGCACTGCCTTCAAAATAGATGCGGATGCCCTGATGTTCGCTCACCGAATGATCAATCGGATCATGATAAGCAAAATCATCGGCCTTTTCGATTTTCAAACCATTGACGCTGGTGCCCGGCAGACTTGCAAGCTTACCGCGTAAATCAGCAACGAGCTTCTTTGCAATGTCGGAATCAACCGCTTCATAATCGTGGCGGGTGTAATAGTTACGACCAAAGCGCGCCCAATGTTCTTCGACAATGTCCTTCACGCTTTCTTTGCGCACCGCGAGAATGTTGAGCCAGAGTAGAACAGCCCACAATCCATCTTTTTCACGCACATGGTCGGAGCCGGTGCCGGAGCTTTCTTCGCCGCAGATCGTAACCTTGCCATGATCGAGCAGATTTCCGAAGAACTTCCAGCCGGTCGGCGTCTCATACATGCCGATGCCAAGCTTCTCTGCGACGCGGTCGGCTGCGGCACTGGTTGGCATGGAGCGGGCGATGCCCTTAATGCCGTCCTTATAGCCGGGTGCCAGATGCGCATTGGCGGCAAGCATGGCGAGCGAATCGGATGGAGTTACGAAAATGCCGCGTCCGATAATGAGATTTCGGTCGCCATCACCGTCTGACGCCGCTCCAAAATCTGGCGCATTATCTGACATCAGCAGATCATAGAGCTCTTTGGCATAAACGAGGTTCGGGTCGGGATGATGCCCGCCAAAATCTGGCAGCGGCACAAAATTCATCACGCTGCCTTCCGGCGCACCCAGACGGCGTTCAAAAATTTCTTTGGCATAAGGGCCGGTAACGGCATGCATAGCATCAAATTTTAGCGCAAAGCCTTGGCTGATCATGGCGCGGATCGCTTCGAAATCGAACAGGCTTTCCATCAACTCAGTATAGTCTGCTACCGGATCAAAAATCACAATTTCGGTGTCGTCAATCTTGGCGGTTCCGAGCGTGTTGAGGTCAACATCCGCAGCCTCAATAATCTTGTACTGATCAATCACCTTGGAGCGCGCATAGATTGCCTCGGTAATCTTTTCAGGTGCCGGGCCACCATTCCCGATATTATACTTGATGCCAAAATCTTCGGTCGGACCACCAGGATTGTGGCTTGCTGACAGGATGAGGCCACCGAAAGCTTTGTACTTCCGGATCATGTTGGAAGCGGCAGGCGTGGACAGAATGCCACCCTGACCAACCATGATGCGACCAAAGCCATTGGCGGCTGCGATCTTGATGACCTTCTGGATTACTTCGCGATTATAGAAGCGTCCGTCGCCGCCCACCACGAGGGTCTTACCCCCGAAACCGTCCAGCACATCGAAAACCGACTGGATGAAGTTTTCGGCATAATTGGGCTGCTGGAAAACCGGCACTTTCTTGCGCAAGCCTGATGTGCCGGGCTGCTGATCCTGAAAGGGCGTGGTGGCAACTGTCTTGACGGTCATATTTTTCCCGTTCGATTCAATGATTTGGTGTAGCAGTGATCAGTCTTTGCGCTCATTGCAAGACAAGATAGATCAAACTTATTGTTTGAAAATAACAAACTGTGTGCTGTTGTGCAGAAACAGTTCTGTTTTTCATTCCGGATGACCTCATATGAAGCCTTTCCAAGCGGAAAGCCTGCCCGCCGAAATTCTTTCAAAGCTTTCTCATATGGATGGTCGATTGATCGTTGCAATTGCGGGTCCGCCCGGTGCTGGCAAATCCACCATCTCGGAATATCTCCGCGATGCGATCAATCAGGGCGAGTCAGGACCAGCTGTCATCGTGCCGATGGATGGCTTTCATCTCGATAATGCGATTCTTGATGAGCGCGGCCTACGTAGCCGCAAAGGATCTCCACCGACGTTTGATTGCGCAGGCTTTGCCACACTTCTTGAGCGTCTCAAAAATACATCGGAGGATGTAGTTATTCCGGTTTTCGACCGCACGCTTGATCTTGCACGTGCCGGTGCGTCTGTCGTGCATGACGATCATCGCATATTGCTGGTCGAGGGCAATTATCTGCTTCTCAATCAGGAGCCATGGACAAGGCTCGCGCCATTTTTCGATATGACGATCTTTCTCGATGTTCCTTTGGACGAGCTTGAACGTCGGCTTATTCAGCGCTGGCTTGAGCATGGGCATACGCCCGATGCCGCACGCGAACGCGCACTTTCCAACGATATTCCTAACGCCGAACTTGTAGTCTCATCTTCACGCGATGCTAATTACGTTGTCAAAACGGCATAGTGCATGACGGAAAATTGCACGGGCAAGACTTGCAGGTGGTGATTCCTGCCTGCATGATAAAAACCTCATACATATCTCACGGGATCAGCTTTTTATGACAAATTATGTTTTTCAGCCTTCGCCGCAGCCTTACGTGCCGGTTAAGGGAACAGAAGCGCGTTTTCCTGTGCACCGCATTTACTGTGTCGGTCAAAACTATGCTGATCACGCTATTGAAATGGGTGGTGATCCTACTCGCAATCCGCCATTTTTCTTCCAGAAAAACCCGGATAATCTGGTGATTGATAGTGGTGATTTTCCTTATCCGCCCAAGACCGAAGATGTGCATCACGAGATTGAACTGGTGGTCGCATTGAAAACGGGCGGCAAGGATATTGCGGTTGAAACAGCGCTCGATCATGTCTTTGGCTATGCAGTTGGCATCGACATGACGCGTCGCGATTTGCAGGCCGTGGCCAAAAAAGCCGGTCGTCCGTGGGAAGTGGCAAAAGCGTTTGAACACTCCGCACCATGCTCGGCCATCGTGCTGGTATCGGAAATCGGCCATCCCGAATCGGCTGAGATTTCGCTCAAAATCAACGGTGAGACCCGCCAGTCGGGTAATCTCAATCAGATGATCTGGAAGATTGCCGAGACGGTTTCCTATCTTTCGTCGCTGTTTGCGCTGCAACCCGGTGATCTTATCTACACTGGCACACCAGCCGGTGTTGGCGCGGTTCAGCGTGGTGATGTGCTGGAGGGTAATGTGGACGGTGTCGGCTCCATTTCCGTCAAGGTCGTCTGATTTATTTGAAAGACGCTTAAACTCTGGAGGAACAATGAGCACATATCTTCCGACTGACGTTCATGATGCCCTTGAGCGCTTCATCAACGAGACGCATCCGGGCATCAATCAGACCGAGGCAATTATTCTGATTCTGCGAAAAGCACTTGTGCATCAAGGTTATCTTGCAGCTGAGCCAGAACATGGTACACCGCCTGAAGAATTGAACGCCACAAATGACGATTGATGATGAATAAGATTCCACCTGAGGGAGCGCGCCATAAGGCCGCTCTCGGTCGCCGCCTGTTACTTCTGACGATTCTGGCGATTGTGCTGACTGTAGCACTGATCTGGATGAGCATTTATCTGTTCAATCCCGATGGCAGCATTGACTTCGAGGATCTTGGAATTTTTGCGCATGAATTCAATGCGATAGACACAATGTTGCCCCGGATTTTATGATCCGGAAAACGGCTCTGTTACGCGTTGAAATATTCATTTTGACGCCTCTATGATTTTCAGGGCTTCCGCTTTGCTCATTTAGCGTGGTACATCACTGTCATCGATTGAAAGAATATTGACTGAACCGGGCCGCATTTGCGCCTGTTAAGCCAAGAGGATCTTATGGCATTCGAGGACATCAAGGCAGAGATCGCTCTGCTGTTTGAGCAGATGGTAAACCAGCCGCAGGACGTTCACGAAGTTCGTGAAATCGTTCGCGAAAAGCTCAATACGCTTAAAGCAACAGGTATGCCTCTGCCAGAAGATCTGGTTGAACTCGAAAAACGCATCGAACAAGATTTCGATTCATAGGATCGGTTGATCATGCGATTTCAGTTTTTTTCAAAGCCATTCGTTCTTCCACTATTTAAAGGCGCGCTGCTGTTTGGTTGCGCTTTTGCATTGAGTGCCTGCAACACGACGAGCGATGGTAAGCCTGCAAAAACTGCACTGATCACACCAACTGAAAATTCCGCTACGGCTACGACTGTTGCTGCAACAACCGCAACCGGCGACGCTATAACGCCAGCCGCGGGTACTACCGCTGTTGCGGATGCAAATGCCGCTCCGGGCACGGAGACTGTTGCATCTCTTGAAAATCCTGTGCTTCCATCGGTTGTGCCAATTCCGGGTGTGCGCGGACAGTCCGAGCCGATGCTTGCCTTTGCTGGCGCACAGGCCGCAGCTTCGCCCGCGTCTCTTGCCACCAATATGGCGTTTGAAACGCCGGACCATGCACCGGAAGGTCTCGACGACCTGATCACCAAATATTCAGTTGCCTATGATGTGCCGGAACGTCTGGTGCGTCGCGTCGTGCATCGCGAAAGCCGCTTTAATCCCGGTGCGCGCAACGGCCCTTACTGGGGTCTGATGCAGATCAGCCATCCGACCGCGCGCGGCATGGGTTATAAGGGCAACCCCAAGGGTCTGCTCGATGCCGAGACGAACCTGAAATATGCCGTTCGTTATTTGTCGGGTGCCTATAAGGTCGCAGGCGGTGATGAAAGTCAGGCAGTCCGTTTTTATGCGCGTGGCTATTATTACGATGCCAAGCGTAAGGGTCTGTTGCAGGAAACTGGTCTCGACGGAAGCCTTAAGCGCAATGGTCCGACTGTTGAAGCAGCCGCAACTTCAGTTGAGCCAGCAGTTCTTCCGCAAGGTGACGCTGTTCCATTGCCGGGCGTTGCACCCATTCAGGCGTCTTTCGCACCTGCTGCGCAGTAAGAAGCCAAACGACACTCTGTCATCTTGACGCTGCAATCCAATGTCATCACAAGCTTCGTTTGTGAATATGGAAAAGCGTGATGGATATAAAACTCCCATATCCTATTAAATGGAAGTATGATCGTGCCGAACTTTGGGCAGATGGCGTCATCCATATATTGGGTGTTTCGCTGGCACTTGGCGGCGCGATTGCCATGCTTTTCTATTTTCTACCCAATATGACGGTAACGACGTCCATCGCTTCGGGTGTCTATCTTGCAAGCCTGCTGGCAGCGCTTGGAATTTCTGCCGTCTATAATATCTGGCCAGTTTCGCCGACCAAATGGTTTTTGCGCCGCTTCGATCACTCAGCGATTTACCTGCTGATTGCTGGCACCTACACGCCTTTCGCAGTCCATATGGGTGATCGGGCTTTGCCGCTGCTTCTCTTTGTCTGGAGCGTGGCTTTTGTCGGCATTATGCTCAAACTCTTCATGCCGGGTCGTTTCGACCGGTTGTCGATCCTGCTTTATCTGGCGCTCGGCTGGAGTGGCGTGATGGTCTATGACACCATGGTGCAATCGCTGCCGCCGGCTGTGTTCTGGCTGATTGCCGCGGGTGGCATGGTTTACTCGCTCGGCGTAATTTTCCATGTCTGGGAGCGGTTGCGATTTCAGAATGCAATCTGGCACGGCTTTGTCGTGGTTGGCGCAGCACTGCATTATTGCGCAGTTTTCGTCGTCGGAACGTGAAGTTGAGGATAATTGCGATGCGCCGGATTGGGCTTATGGCGTGCCGAAAATGGGGTTTGCGAGAACCAGAGCGAAGTGTACTTTAAGGTACATGAGCACCGGAAGCGGAGAAAAAACGCCATTTGCAGGCCGCTAGAAGTCTAATCCTAATGAAAGTCACGTGAGTTCGGCATGATCTTCACATTGCGCGGATGGCGCGCTGTGGTCTGTGATGGCGCGATAAGGCGGTTTGGCTCGCGCCCACTCATTTCAATGAGCGCGGCTGAACGATCTTCCAGCTTTGATGCAACCAGATGCACGACGCCCTCCGGGCTGCGCTGAACCTGCCCATCAATGAGAATGAGCCGTGCGCCCATCACCTCGCGGCGAAATATTTTCATGATTTTCGGCCACACAACAATATTGGCGATGCCGGTTTCATCTTCAATCGTGAGAAACACCACGCCTTTGGCACTACCGGGGCGCTGACGAACAGTGACAACACCCGCCACTTTCATGCGGCGGCTCTGTGTTGCTTGCTGTACGGATTTGCAGGTGGAAACACCTTCTGCCGCGAGCCTTTCACGCAGGTATTCCACTGGATGACCTTTGAGCGAGAGCCGGGTTGTCTCATAGTCAGCAATGACATGCTCAGAAGCCGCCATTTCAGGCAGTTTTGTGTGTGGCTCTTCCGCGAGTTCGCTGGTTTGGGCAGCCATGAACAGCGGCAGGGTTTCATCATTGGGCAGGCGGCGCACAGCCCATAAAGCAGCACGCCGGTCAATGTTAAGCGAGCCAAAAGCATCGGCATCGGCAAGAAGCGTGAAAGCACGCCGGTCGAGCCGCAGGCGGCGATGCATATCCTCAATGCTGCGATAGGGTTCATGCTGACCGGCAATCAGCAGCTTTGCAGCATCCTTTGAAAATCCATCAATCTGGCGAAAACCAAGTCGAAGCGCTGGTTGCATATTGGATCTGTTTTCCAGAGTATTGTCCCAATGGCTGAAGTTCACATCGATTGGCAGCACGCACACACCATGTTCATGCGCATCACGCACGATCTGTGCTGGCGCATAAAACCCCATCGGCTGTGAGTTGAGCAGAGCCGCTGCAAACACTTCCGGGTGGTGGCATTTGATCCATGCGGAAATATAAACGAGATGTGCAAAGCTCGCCGCATGGCTTTCCGGAAAGCCATATTCACCAAAGCCTCTGATCTGGTTGAAGCAGTTTTCTGCAAAAGTCCGGTCATAGCCACGGTTGACCATGCCATCGATCATCTTGGTTTCCATGGTGTGGATGGTGCCCATTTTCCGGAATGTCGCCATGGCGCGACGCAGTAGATTGGCTTCATCAGGCGAAAAATGTGCAGCTTCAATGGCAATGCGCATGGCTTGCTCCTGAAACAGCGGCACGCCTTTGGTCTTTTCCAGAATGTTTTTCAACTCATCCGGCTCACCATGCTCAGGTGAGGGAGCGGGATAGATTACATTCTCCGGATTTTTCCTGTTCCTCAGATATGGATGCACCATATCGCCCTGAATAGGACCTGGGCGGACGATGGCCACCTGAATGACAAGATCATAATACTTTTGAGGGCGCAAACGCGGCAGCATGTTCATCTGCGCACGGCTTTCAACCTGAAACACACCGACTGAATCGCCTTTGCAAAGCATATCGTAAACGGTTTTGTCCTCACGCTCCAAAGTGGCGAGCGTTAGTTTTTTGCCGTGATAAAGCTGCGGTTTATGAGCGTGAATGAGGTCGAACGCCTTGCGGATACAGGTGAGCATGCCGAGAGACAGCACGTCCACTTTCATCAGGCCTACTTCGTCAATGTCGTCCTTGTCCCATTCGATGAAAGAGCGTTTGTCCATCGCCGCCGGACCAATTGGTACTGTCTCATCCAGACGATCTCGGGTCAGCACAAAGCCTCCGACATGCTGCGATAGATGCCTTGGAAAGCCGATCAGCTCCAGCGCCAGTTCAACCGCTCGCCGAATGATGGGATTATCAGGATCAAGCCCCGCCTGTCTGATATGCTCTTTGTCGATGCCGCCGCCTGATATGCCCCAGACGGTGTTGGCGAGTGCTGCAGTCACATCTTCTGTTAGCCCAAGCGCCTTACCAACATCGCGGATAGCGCTGCGGGAACGATAGCTGATGACGGTCGCAACAATCGCCGCACGGTCTCTCGTGTAGCGCTCATAGACATATTGCATCACCTCTTCGCGCCGCTCATGCTCGAAATCGACGTCGATGTCTGGCGGCTCTTTGCGCTCGACGGATAGGAAGCGCTCAAACAGAAGATCCACTTCTGTCGGATCGACGCCCGTTATGCCAAGGCAGAAACAGACAACGGAATTGGCGGCTGAACCGCGCCCCTGACACAGAATGTCTTTCCTGCGCGCATAGCTCACAATGTCATGAACAGTGAGAAAATAGGCCGCATATTGCAGCTGTTCGATCAGCGCTAGTTCCTTGTTGATCAGCTTTTGAACCTTAAGCGGAACTGTATCTGCACCATAATACCGGGCAGCGCCGTCCCATGCGAGATCATGCAGATGCTGCTGTGGTGTCTTGCCGGGCGGCACTGGCTCGTCGGGATAGTCATATTTCAGCTCATCAAGCTGGAAATTGATAGGCGCCACGAAATCGGCAGTCGCTTCAATTGCGCTGGGATAATTGCGAAACAGACGCACCATTTCATGCGGCGGCTTGAGATGACGCTCGGCGTTCTTTTCAAGTATTCGCCCGGCGGCAAAAACTGTTGTGTAATGGCACGTTGCTGTAAGCACGTCCTGCAAAGCGCGCCGGTCTGTATGATGATAAAGCACGTCATTGGTGGCGAGTAGCGGCACATTCGCCTCTGCCGAAAAATGTGCTATGCGTTCTGCACGGCGTCCATCATGGCCCTGATGTGGCATGGTCAGCGCCAGCCAGACAGAGCCCGGTGCGGCTTTTGCAATCTCTGTCAGACGGTCAATAAAATAAGGTTGGTCTTCGTCGGGGGCAAAGACGGCAATCTGGAACTGTCGTGCACGGAATAGCAGATCGCCCCATTCAAGATGGCATTTGCCTTTGGTGGCAGCGCGTTGTTTTCCCTCTGTCAGCAGGCGACACAATTGCCCATAGGCAGCACGATCACGCGGATAGACGACCATATCCGGCGTGCCATCAATGAAGGAAAGACGGCAACCGATGAAAAGCCGGAAATCGCATGTCTCGCGAATATCCTTCCATGCCGCATGCGCACGCACCACACCTGCGAGCGTGTTACGATCAGCAATACCAATGCCGGAAAGCCCCAAGGCATGGGCTTGCAAGACAAGCTCATGCGGGTGCGATGCGCCACTCAGGAAGGAAAAATTGCTGGCCACAGCCATTTCAAAATAGCGGTCCATCACGCGAACAACCCATGCAAGAACCAGCGCGGATGATTAGAGCCGTCATAAAGCCCCTCACGAAAAATCCAGAAACGCTGGCCGTTATCATCCTCCACCCGGTAATAGTCGCGCAGCTGCGGCACATTATGGCCGATAGAAAGCCACCATTCCGGTTCGATCCGCTCCGGCCCTTCGGCAAGGCGCACATGATGGCGTACGCGCCGCCATAGGAAAAACGATGGCGGACTGTCAGGCACTTCAGCAATCGATTCGATTGGCTGCGGCGGATGAAACAGTTTTATCGGTCGCGCGGGCGGGTCGCCGGGAAGCGTCCGACTGCTTTCATAATCCGCGTCATTCTTACGACCTGTCTGCATTGCTGAATGTAGGCTGAAAGCCCGCTCTGGCATATGCGTGTTGCGCGCAAACGGGATGAGCACCCGGTTTGCACCAAGCCGGGCTGCAAGCCGGTCAATCAGCTGGCTGAAACCGGCCTGATCTTCCTCGTTCTGGTCCAGTCCGGTCTGGCGCTGGGCAATGGCAGCAGAGCGCAGTGCCGCAAGCCGTATCATGTCAAAGCCAAAACCGGCATCAAGCGGATCGGTCAGCGCATTGAGCCGCTCACGCGCAAGCCTCAGAAAAACCCGGTCTTCACGCAAAGGCTGGCCGGTTTCAATGCGGATATGACGCACCTCGCCATCGACCCGGAAAAACGAAGCTTCGATCAGCAGTGCGCCTTTGCCTTCGGTCTCAAGCAGGGCGAATAATTCCTGCGCCAGTTCCTGCAAAATTTGCTCAACAAGCGCCATCACCGTGACCGGCTCTGAAAGACGGCGTTCAGCTATGCTGAGCGGCACGATGCGCAAGGGTGAAATCGGTGCCCGTTCCTGCCGCGCCAGTCGTTCAAGCTTCGTGGCAAGGTCAGTTCCGAAACGTGCGGTCAGCGTTGCACGTGGGAGTGCCATCACATCGCCGATATGCTTCAGCCCGGCACGTTTAAGACCCGTCTCAGCAGCTTCATTCAGTTCAAGAGAGCTGATCGGCAGACGCGGCAAAAAATGGTCGGCACCAGCCTTGCTGAAAACGCCGCCTCTGGTGCCACGCGCCAGAAGCCGTGCGGCAAAGCTGCCATCGGCAATCGCTGCCTGTATGCTGAGCCCAGCCCGTTCAATCCGCATGATCGCGTCCTCTCGCAGGGCAGAAAGCCCGCCAAAAAGATGCGCGCATCCGGTGATGTCGAGCATCAGCCCATAGGGCTGATCGAGAGCGACAAGCGGCGTATAGCGCTCGCACCAATGCGCAAGCCGTCTGAGCAGCGCTGCGTCGCGCTGAGGTGCTGCGGTTGCCACGTCCAGCTTTTCTACCCGCGCACGCGCATCGGTCAGGGCCATGCCGGGAAAAAGGCCCAGCTTTGCGGCCTCAATATCCACTGCCGTCAGTCGCAGTGCATTGGCCGTGCGCTCGGTGACAACAAGTGGCAGTTGCTGTTTGCCCTCATGCGGAGCGGAGCGGCGAAGCCGGTCGGTCGGCAGAAACGGAAACCACAGGGCGAGGAACACCCGTTCTGGCGCTCCGTTTTGCTGCTCCAAATTCAAGGCTTTCATTGTTCCATTCCATGATCCATTGCCCACATGTGCCGTGCCGGTTGCGTTCAAGTACAGCAGAAAAGGCAGGCTTTCCGGGGGCATTCGCTCCGCTGGAGCGCGAGGGCGCAGGGGCTACCCGCCAGCGGCTGACGGCTGCACTCTGAATGCCCGTTCGGTGGCTCCTGAGCAGGAAAACTGGTAGTTGCGCAGTCTCCGTTGCCAGCAGCAGACGACGCGACGCTGTCAGGTCGAGGCACTTTGGCTGGCCAGTCATTGAAGCAACCACGCCGGAGATAAGATGCGAAGCCTTGCCACCACTTCCCGCCTCAAGCGCATCATTAGATGCTTTGAGCACATCCTGCGCGGTGGGGCAGCGCACGATCAGCAGCCGCGCCGGATCAATACCAAAGGCATGAAGTCCCGGTGGATACAGCCCGCCATATTCAGTTGAAGTGCTTTCCTCCTCAATCCAGATAATCGGCTTTTTTGCAGGCGATGCCCGCAAGGCAAGCGCCAGTGCAAAGCCTGTTGCTGCCATATGCGCACCCGGATTTTCTGCAAAAACCTCATGCAAAGCATCGCCTGCCAAACCATGCGGGAAAGCATCATCAGCGTGAGCAAGACCCAGCGTGAAACTACGCGCACGCCCGAAACCCGCGACCGCTTCACTGCTAAAACTGCCTTGTGCGTCGTTGCCTTCAATGGCCGTAACCATGCGCCGCAACGCCGCGATGTCGATGCCGCTCACGTTTGAAACCTATTGTTGTTCACTTTATGTTCTAGTATTGAATCGAGTCAGCGAAGAGTCAAGCAAGATCATCTGTGGGTTGGTGTGGATAAGAAAAATGCTCCTCGATAGGGAGCATTTTTCTTTCAGTTCAGGCGGCTTCTTTAAAAGATACGCCTGCCAGTTGTGCGAGATGACCACCAAGGTCAGTGCCAGCACCTGATGCATTGATGGTGTCAAAATAATCATGCCAGCCGGTTGAAGTGATTCCGGCAATTAGCATGTCGAGAGCGGCTTCATCCGGGAAACGCCAGATGGCAAAGAAGCTCTGCTCTGGTGCATAAGGCTTTGTGGAATCGACCGGACCCAAAGCCAAAGCTTCAACTCCGAGTGCTGCCAGACCGCCCATGCCAGCGCCTACTTTTTCAAAGAAAGCCTGTCTGCCTTGTGCATCAAGTTCAAGCCAGCTTGCTTTGGGTGAGTAAAGCTCGGCGAGGTAATAGGTCATTATAAGTCCCTTAGGGTTTCACTAATTTTGAAGGAATGGCCCGCATCAGTTCGGCTCCAGATGCGGCGCAATAGGGTACTCAGCAGTTGTTGCTCGCCGGTTGAAAGATCGCTCATCAGGCCCGCGATCCAGGCCGTATGCTGATCGAAAAGCTCTTGTGCCAAACGTGCGCCTTCGGGTGTTAGCCTTACTGTGAGCTTGCGGCGATCCTGCGTATCTGCATGGCGCGTCAGAAAGCCGTCACGTTCCAGCCCGTCGAGAAGGCCGGTAATGGTGGCGCGTGTGACGCCAGCGCGTTCCGACAGCTCATGCGGCGACAGGCCGTCAGCTGCATTTTGCAACAAAAACAGCAGCACAAACTTGCCTTCGGAAAGCTTGTGAGGGCTAAGCCTGTTCGCGCAGTCTCGATCAATCGCTGCTGCCAGCGACAGGATTTCAAAACAGGCCTTCAACGCGCCGGTTGAGGGAGTGTTGCGGCGTTCCAGTTCGCCCAAAAGGGCGTGATGCTTCTGCTCTATAATTTCCATACGGCGACGTATAGTAAGGTGCCGTACTAAATGCAAGAGGATTAAAGATAGATGGCGACTAGCTGGCCTTGATTGAGTGTAATATACGATTTATATATGTTTTATATATTAAACGATGGATCGCAATTATGGGTATCGTAAAAATTAGCGACGAACTGCATGAAGAACTGCGCAAGGCAAGCGATGTTATGTGCCGCTCAATCAATGCGCAGGCAGAATATTGGATGAAGATCGGCATGCTGGCACAGGCTCACCCCGAACTGTCGTTCAATGAAATTGTGCAGATGCAGTTACGCGCCGCCCATGTCGAAATTCCGGTTCTGGCGGTTCAGTCATCATGATCAAGACACCGGCTGAAGTGGAAAAGATGGCGGCTTCGGGCGCGCTGTTGGCTTCTGTCTTCACGCTTCTCGACAACACGTCGCTTGTTGGCATGAGTACAATGCAGGTCAATGATCTGGTCGAGGATTATATCACCCGCGAATTGCAGGCGCGTCCGGCCAGCAAGGGGCAATATGATTTTCCTTATGTGCTCAATGCCTCAAGGAATGAAGTCGTTTGTCACGGTATGCCGTCTCATGATGAAATCATCGCAAATGGTGAGATCATTAATTTCGACATTACCCTTGAAAAAGACGACTATATCGCTGATTCCAGCAAGACCTATATGATTGGTGAAGTTGCTCCCTTCGCCTCACGTCTGGTGCGTGTAACCTATGAAGCGCTATGGAAGGGCATTGCTGCCGTGCGCCCCGGTGCAACGCTGGGCGACATTGGCTATGCCATCGAGCGTCACGCAAAGCGTCATGATTACAGCGTCGTGCGTGAATATTGCGGTCATGGTATTGGCCGTGAAATGCATGAAGAGCCGCAGGTTCTGCATTTCGGAAAGCCGGGCACTGGTGCTCGATTGCGCGAAGGCATGGTGTTCACCATTGAGCCTATGCTCAATCAGGGCACAGCCAAGGTAAAGACCGAAAAAGATGGCTGGACGGTGGTGACGCGTGACGGAAAATTGTCAGCCCAATTTGAGCATACGGTGGCTGTTACGTCGAATGGCGTTCGGGTGCTGACCTTACGTCCCGGCGAAGAAAAGATGCTTGGCTCTATCAGTCACGCGGTATGATGATCACCCGATTTTACCAGCCAGTAATAGGATGAATATTATCGTTCCGGCGATGCTCATTCCGCTTGCCAGAATGGTTCCCAAAATGACAGGCACGAGTTTTAGGAATGAAACATAGGGCGATATTTCCAGCTGAAAATTTGACCGGATTTTCTCTGGCGTAAGACAGGTTATCTCGTATTCGCCCGCTGCTGAGCATTCAAAGTTTCCTAAAGCATGCGAAGCGTAGCCGCTCATATCTGTGCGTCTGACGCCGAGCAGCGAACGGCTTGTTGAGCGATAGGCGACAGTTGCGCCGCTTGGCAGCGACTTGATTGCAAATTGCGTTGAGAAATAAGCGGTTCCTGTAACAATCGTTAGCGGCGGAAACACGATGCTCACAGTATATCGTCCGGTGTTTGGCAAGTAAAACACGTGTGGCTGGCTGTCTGCTTTAAAGCGATGACGGACCGCTGGCATGATGATGCCCCACAGAATGGAAATGCACCGGACCAGCAGATAAATGCCGAGCAGAATGCAAAGAGGCATCGCAAGATAGAGAAACACGGCTCACGCTCCGTTTAGTTCCTGAAAAGAAAAAGCCCGCCGGGAGGCGGGCTTTTTTATTGATGTGAACCGCTTATCGACGGTCGCGAGCAGCCAGGGTGCGCAGACGAAGCGCATTGAGCTTGATGAAGCCTGCTGCGTCCTTCTGGTCATAAGCGCCCTGATCATCTTCAAACGTCACGAGCTTGTCGGAATAGAGTGACTTGTCCGATTCGCGGCCAGTGACGATCACATTGCCCTTATAGAGCTTGAGTGTGACTTCACCTTCAACATGACGCTGGCTGAGGTCGATTGCAGCCTGCAACATTTCACGTTCTGGCGAGAACCAGAAGCCATAGTAAATGAGTTCTGCATAGCGTGGCATCAGCTCATCCTTGAGATGTGCTGCACCACGGTCGAGCGTGATCGATTCGATAGCGCGGTGTGCAGCCAACAGGATCGTGCCGCCCGGTGTTTCATAAACGCCGCGGGACTTCATGCCAACGAAGCGGTTTTCAACGAGGTCAAGACGACCAATACCGTTGTCGCGGCCATAATCATTGAGCTTGGCAAGCAGTGTTGCAGGCGACAGACGTTCGCCATTGATCGAAACGGCATCACCCTTTTCAAAGCCAACCTTGATGATGGTCGGTGTGTCTGGTGCTGATTCTGGCGAAATCGTGCGCATATGCACATATTCAGGCGCTTCGATTGCCGGATCTTCCAGAACCTTGCCTTCGGACGAGGAGTGCAGCAGGTTTGCGTCAACCGAGAACGGCGCTTCGCCCTTCTTGTCTTTCGCAACAGGGATCTGGTGCTGTTCAGCAAATTCAAGCAGATGCGTACGGCTCTTGAAGGTCCAGTCGCGCCATGGAGCGATGATCTTGATGTCCGGGTTCAGCGCATAAGCGGAAAGCTCAAAGCGAACCTGATCATTGCCCTTGCCGGTCGCGCCATGCGCAATCGCGTCAGCGCCGGTCTTCTTGGCGATTTCGATGAGGTGCTTGGAAATCAGCGGACGGGCAATCGAGGTGCCGAGCAGATAGACGCCTTCATAGACGGCATTGGCGCGGAACATCGGGAAGACGAAATCGCGCACGAATTCTTCGCGCACATCCTCAACGAAGATTTCCTTGATGCCCAGCATTTCCGCCTTTTTGCGTGCTGGTTCAAGTTCTTCGCCCTGGCCGAGATCGGCGGTAAAGGTAACGACTTCTGCGTTAAGCTCAGTCTGCAACCATTTCAGGATAATCGAGGTGTCGAGACCGCCCGAATAGGCCAGAACGACTTTTTTGACGTCTTTCAGCTTGCTCATAGTTCACTTCCGTCTGAGATGCGATGGTGGCCTGAAGGGCCGTAGAACAGGATGTTGCAGCTCTTTTATCAGTTGCTAAGCAGCGTGCAAGCCGGATGGTGCGTTGTGGTCGAAAAGAAAGCTTTATCTTCCATTTTGGACAGTGTTGACTGTCATCTTGATTTGTAACTATAAAAGTTACGTGAATAATCAACCCAATCCATTTTCTGATCCGCAGTTGGTTGCTCGTTATTGTGAGGGGCCGCCGAAAGCTGTGCCGGGCTTTCGAGACATGCAGCGCATGACGCGTTTGCTGCTTGCTGAACAGGTTGCTGATGATGCGCGCATTCTCGTGCTTGGCGCGGGTGGTGGGCTTGAACTCACCCTCTTTGCTGAAAAACACCCGCGTTGGACTTTTGAAGCAGTTGATCCCTCCACCGAAATGCTGCAACTGGCGCGGCAAAATCTAGGCACCAATGGGGAGCGTGTGAATTTCCATAATGGTTATATCGACACTGCAGCAATGGGACCGTTCGATGGCGCTGTCTGCTTATTGACCATGCATTTTCTGGATACGGAAACGCGCAGACAAACGCTTGCAGATGTACATCGCCGATTGAAACCCGGTGCGCCGTTCATCATGGCGCATTTTAGCTTTGAGCAGAGCAACGCCGATGAGCGGGCTTTGTGGTTGTCGCGCTATGCTGCCTTTTTGAATGATTCTGGCGTTGATCTGGCAAATGCAATCAAAGCCAGCACAGCGATCAATGAGCGTTTGCATATCTTTACGCCGCATCAGGATGAAGCACTGATACGCGGTGCGGGCTTTAAGAATCTGAGCCTTTTTTATGCGTCTTTCACCTATCGCGGATGGGTTGCCTACGCGTAATCACGGGTCGCTAAGACGGCTAAAAAATTCGATGGCGGAGGACATGGATTCGCGTTAGCTTGCCGCGAATTCCCGGAGTGCTTTTCAATGTCTTTTCTGACAAACCTGACCTTCATCCCCGAATGGACCATCTTCGTCCAGTTCGTGATTGCTACTGCAATCCTGTCGATCACCCCCGGCCCGGATATGACGCTGTTCGTTGGTCGTGCGTTGTCTGAGGGCAAGGCTGCGGGCTTTGCCTGTATGGCGGGTGCCAGCACTGGCATCGTCATTCACACGAGCATGGTGGCGCTTGGCTTGTCCGCGCTGATCCTCGCGTCTCCCGCCGCTTTCACAGGACTCAAAGCTGTTGGTGCGATCTATCTTGTCTGGCTCGCAGTGCAAGCAATCCGCAAGGGGTCTGCATTCTCGCCGGAAAAGAATGGCGGCAAAAAGCATACATTGTTTCAGAATTGGGCAACGGGCCTCGGCATCAATTTGCTCAATCCGAAGATCATCCTGTTCAATATGACCTTCCTGCCGCAATTCGTCTCAGCCAGTGATCCGCATGCGATGGGAAAACTGTTCTTCCTCGGCCTGTCCTTCATTCCACTGGCACTGCCTTTCACCATTCCAATGGTGGTTGCAGCCGACAAGTTCGCGGGTCTTCTCAAGAAGAATCCGACAGTGACGCGGATTGTGGACTGGCTTTTTGCAGGTATTTTCTCAGCTTTCGCGCTGAAAATTATCACTGCGCAGGCGAAGTAAAGTTATTTAGCCGGGTGGCCCAAAAACCGCCCGGCATTGCGGCCAGCTATCAGCCAATAGACGAAGCCGCCGACGACACCTGAACCGGCGAAAGCGCCTGTCATAAGCGCAAGACCTGCGGCGATATTCTGATCCGTCACCGCGAAAAGCGACCCCGTACCCATTCCAAGCAGGCCAATGACCATGCCACCGATGCAATAAGGCAGGGATGACTTCCATCCGCGCGCTTCACTGATGACAATCAGCAGCAGCGCTGGGAAGAAGCTGAAACCGCCTGCCATGAATGCCAGAACCGGGCCACCAACGAGAACCGCAGCATAAAAGCCGGTCGTATCCCAGCTGTTGCGGATTTCCCTGAAAACATCCTCAAAGAATGGGTCTGACATTGCATAGCCCAGCACATCGATCTGGCTATACAAAATAGCCGCCAGAAAAAACCCAGCGGCCAGAACGGCTAAGCAATAGCCGAAAACGATAACGACAAAGCGCGTGATATAATCAAACGTATCGGTCAAAGGCGCTTAGTCCCCCTGAATTATTCACCGTGCCCGGCAATCATCATAGCTTCAAGCGCCAGACGCTCGCTTTTGCGCATACGTTCTGATTCCGACTTCAACTGACCGCAGGCAGCCAGAATATCGCGACCGCGTGGTGTACGGATCGGCGAAGCATAACCGGCAGCGTTCACATAATCGGCAAAGCGTTCAATATGCTCCCAGTCCGAGCACTGATAATTCGTACCGGGCCATGGGTTGAACGGGATCAGATTGATCTTGGCTGGAATGCCGCGCAAAAGCTTTACGAGCAGTTTGGCGTCTTCCATGCTGTCATTGACGTCCTTGAGCATCACATATTCAAATGTAATGCGCTTGGCGTTCGACAGGCCCGGATATTCGCGGCACGCTTTGAGAAGCTGTTCCAGTGGATATTTCTTATTGATTGGCACCAGAAGATCGCGCAATTCATCGCGCACGGCATGCAGCGAAATCGCCAGCATCACGCCGATTTCTTCGCCGGTGCGATAGATTTCAGGCACGACGCCAGAGGTCGAAAGCGTGATGCGGCGCTTGGAAAGTGCCAGACCATCGCCATCAGACGCAATCAGCAGAGCTTTTTTCACTTCATCGAAGTTATAAAGCGGTTCGCCCATGCCCATCATAACGATGTTGGTGACCTTGCGGCCTTCAGCTGGCACGATCGCACCGTCTGGTGTGTCCGTTTCCGGGAAGTCGCCCAGACGATCACGCGCGGTCATCAACTGAGCCAGAATTTCTTCAGAGGTCAGATTGCGCACCAGCTTCTGCGTGCCGGTATGGCAGAAAGTGCACGTCAGTGTGCAGCCAACCTGAGAGGAAATACACAGCGTGCCGCGACCTTCTTCAGGAATATAGACGCATTCGATTTCAACCGGACGTCCAGCACCGCGTGGCGGAAAGCGGAACAGCCATTTGCGCGTGCCATCCTGCGAAATCTGTTCTTCAACCACTTCCGGGCGCGCAATGGTGAAATGCTGCGCCAGAAGGGCGCGCAGATCCTTCGAGATATTGCGCATATCGGCAAAATCGGAAACGCCGCGGACATAAAGCCAGTGCCAGAGCTGCGCAATGCGCATCTTGACCTGCTTTGGCAACACGCCAATCTTAATCAGCTCATCAGCCATTTCCTCACGCGACATGCCGATGAGCGACGGCTTTTGCTCCATATTTGCGCGCACATGGCGGGCAAGCTGGTCACGCGTATCATCAATGGTCAGGTCGAACGAAATGGACATCTTTTTTCAACTGTTGGGGGCGACCGCATAAAGCGCGCCGGTAATTTTGTCGATTGCATGGATATATGGGCTCGTTCATCTGAAATGCGAGCCTGTTGCGCGCGCTCTTAGCACACAATATTGCATCCGTCATCCCGCAGTCTGTCGCGGCAGACATGCATAAGTGAGGATGCAGTGTCGAAAAGAAAAGCCGGAGCGAAGCCCCGGCTTATAGTTTTAGCTTGGACCAAATGAACTATTTGCAATTCTGAATGGCTGCGAGCGCTGCCGAAATGCCCTTGAGCGAATAGGTATAATTGGTCTTTGTGCCGCGCTTGGACTGTGCCTGCACCTTCATGTCCGCACCGCCGCGCATCGCTGCAATCAGCTGCGGCTCTTCGGCTGCATTTTCCATCCAGCCCGACTTACCATTCACGAACATCGTAAAATTGCGAGCTCCCACGGTGACAATAACCTTGGCATTCGCATTGGCGTTCAGCTCGTAGCCAGCCATAAACTGCGGCTCGAGGTTAACGTTCTGTCCTGGCTTCTTGCTCACGAGGAAAAAGTTATCGCCATGATCAACATTGGCGGGCGCTTTAACCGTCGGAACGGACAGGACATAGCAAACCTTGCCATTGGCAGACTGGTAGCTATATGCGCCCCAGGCGTCGAACTGCTTAATCTGGGTCGGTGTCTGGGCGAGTGCTGAGCCTGCCATTGCAATCGTGAACACCGAAGCCGCGACGATCGATTTTCCAAGCATGATTTTTTACCGGTTCTCTTTCGTTTGCTTCAAAGTCGAATATCGGGATGTCGCCGTTCAACACGCCGCCCCGTTTGATGACCCTTAATGTGCCTTAATCTGGGTTACCAAACGGTGAAGTTTTGAAAGAAAACTTGAACGAGTGGGAAAAGCCCACCACGATCCCGTTGCCAACTTCAATGAAAAGAAAGCGGCAAGAGTTTGTCATATCGCGTCAATTCGCTATGAGCGATGTATTCCACCGTCACAAATCTGTGAAACAGAGCTTAAGCGGCTTCGCCCTCATCGCGCATAGCCTCACGCGCTGCGATTCTGTGCGCTGGCGTTATATGTGTGCGTACAGCGGTCAATGCAGCCATCAGTACGGCAATATCGTCGGTAAAGCCAATGCCCACCAGCATGTCGGGAATAATGTCGAACGGAAGCACGAAATAGGCGAGGGCCGCCATCAGTGTCATGCGCACGCGGGTCGGGGTCTTTTCATCGAGCGCGCAATAATAAGCCGCTACGACTTCGTCCATGAACGGGACCATACGACCAGCACGACGTGCAGTCTTCCAGAAGCCCTGTTTCACCCGTTCGCTGCGCTTCTCGTGGTCGCGCTCGCTTCCGGGTTCGAGGATGTCATCAATCTTGGTGCGATCCATAGTCAGTTTAACTCCTGTCAGCCAGATAGAGGGCTGCACCAAAAGAAGATGGGATTATTTTTCGTCATTTTCAAGTTTTCTACCCGATGAGACACTGGCAGACCCTGCCAGAACCATCAGCTTCACCGCGCATCCCAAATCACCGGATTATGGATTTTGCCTTTTTAGGGCTGAACAAGATCTGAGGGAGTGGAGCTATTCAATGCATTTAACTGGTTATGGCGAAAACTTTGTGCGCAGTGACCGGTCGAGCCAGTTCTATCGCGGCCATCAACTCGCAGCCGCGCAGGATGTTGGCGATCAGGTCAATATCGATGTGAAAGACGGCATTTGCTATGACATCACGGCCTATATGCGCTTTCTGCTTGGTGCGGGTATTTCAGAGCATACCTTACGTGGTACATCCGGCCAAAACTGGATACCGCTGCTAAACTTCCGGGCTGGGGAATTGTGGAACGGTTATTCTTCACTGCCATACGGACGCGCTATCGGCTTTTACGATGTGAGAGCTGGCCACATTTTCCATTCTGCCGTTTCGATAGGAGATGTGTTTATTCGCAGTATTAATGGCGGCGCACTCGGCCAACAGTGGAGTGATCGCGTTGATCTGACCAAAGCACTGCCATACATCGCGA
Source organism: Ochrobactrum sp. EDr1-4 (assembly GCF_049199085.1). NCBI lineage: Bacteria > Pseudomonadati > Pseudomonadota > Alphaproteobacteria > Hyphomicrobiales > Brucellaceae > Ochrobactrum > Ochrobactrum sp. EDr1-4. The sequence goes on along the minus strand of NZ_JBLZOF010000001.1, from coordinate 923,438 downwards.
GAAACCGTGACGGCAGTTTCAATTTTCAGAAAAAGACGATTTTCGTTTATATTTCAAAAGTTTGAACCAATCACATAATCGCATTCATTTTGCGTGCAAGCTTAATATCTAGTTCCGTAATGCCGTTCTCGCTATGCGTTGAAAGCGTAACATCGACGCGATTATAAACATTGAACCATTCCGGGTGATGGTCGAATTTCTCCGCATAAAGCGCTGCCCGCGTCATAAATCCAAAAGCTGCATTGAAGTCCTTGAACTTGAAGCTTTTGCTGATCGCCTCGCGGCCATCGACCTTCTGCCAGCCTTCAAGGTCGCTGAGTGCTTGTTTGAGTTCTTCTTCTGTCAGCCTGTTGCGTGCCATCACATTTCGCCTATGTTGCGGTTCTGATGATAACTTATCATAGCCGCGAGAGTTCCGTGACCCAACAAGCCCCAACCAGTATTCTGTTTGTCTGTGCAGGCAATATCTGCCGTTCTCCGCTCGCAGAAGGCGTGATGGAATATGTTTTGGCCAAGCGTGGCATCAAACATGTGAAGATCGATTCGGCAGGAACAAACGGCTATCATACGGGCGAAGAGCCTGATGAGCGCTCAGTCCGGGTTGCGGCAAAGCATGGCCTTGATATTTCAGAACAATCTTGCCGCCAGTTGACCGCGACAGATTTCACCCGCTTTGATCTAATTCTTGGAATGGACCGCTACAATATGCGTATGATCGCGCAGCGCCAGCCTGCGAACACGACTGCGCGTATCGGGCTTTTCACCGAAATAGCAGAGGGTAAAGCAGTTGAAATCCCCGATCCTTATTATGGAAACATCGGGGATTTCGAGCAGGTTTACCGGATGGTGCTCGCATCCTCTAAAGCGCTTGCCGACCAGTTCTGGCGGGAGGCTGCCATCAAAGGCCAGGCTTCTTCGACAATATAAGGTCCACCGCCAACAGAATCACGTGACGACATCAGCACGAAGCGGCCCAGTTTGAATGGCATTGTTGAGAAGTTTCCGCGTGATGAAAGATAATGCACGACATCCGCAATATGTGGATTTCTCAGCCGTGCCAAAGTCACATGGGGCGTGAATTTGCGTGGATCAGCCGGAATATGAAGCCGCTGGCAGATGCGTTCTATTTCGCTCTGCAACGCATTGAGTTCGGGGGAGGGTGATACACCCGCATAGATGCTGTGCGGTTTCTTGGAACCGAAAGCATCTACACCGGACAGGTTGAGCATGAATTCGGGACGCCTTACGCGATCCAGTGCATTGGCAACTTCGTCGGCCACATGGCCTTCCACATCCCCAATAAAACGCAGAGTTATATGGTAGTTTTCGACATCAATCCAGCGTGCGCCTGGGAGTCCGCCCCGTAATAACGAAAGCGAAAGCGCGGCGTCGCGCGGGATTTCGAGGGCAGTAAAGAGACGCGGCATTAAGCATCCTCCTCGAACGGTTCTGATCCAGAGCGTCGTGTGGCTTAGCCACGGGAGGACGCTCTGACTTAGAGTGCCTGTGCATCGACTATCGGAAAAACGAATCTCTTTTTCCTAATCGATGTATTTCTTAGCGAATCATTCTTCGCCTTCTTGGGCAAGCTGTTTATGCCTGCGGTTTGTGTCAGCCGCCTGATGTCCCCGTCTTTTGTTCAGCTTTCAACGCTTTCTCGATTGTTGGCATAAAATTGCTCACCATCGTTTCCACGCCCTTTTCATTCGGGTGCATGCCGTCTTCAAGTTGCAACTGCTTTTGTGCAGCAACGCCATCAAGGAAAAATGGATACAGCGGCACGCCATATTTTTGCGCTAGCTTCGGAAAAATTGGATTGAACTTGTCGGCATAGTCTTTGCCCATGTTAGGCGGCGCCATCATACCTGCGAGAATAACCGAGATGCCGCGTGTTTTCAGCCGCGAGAGCATTTCATCAAGGTTCTTCTCAGTAATATCAGGCGCAATCCCACGTAGCGCATCATTTGCTCCGAGTTCTAGGATCACCAGATCCGTGCCATCGGGTATAGACCAGTCGATGCGCGCAAGACCACCCGTGGTGGTGTCGCCCGACACGCCAGCATTCTCGATGCTGACTTCATAACCCTTATCATCAAGCGCTTTTTCGAGTTGCTGCGGGAAGGCGGCATTTGAAGGCAGAAGATAGCCCGCCATCAGACTATCGCCGAAGCCAACAATTTTGACGGGTGCCAGTTGCTCGGTTGGCAATGCGTCCTCAAGCCCCGTAGGGTCTTCCTGCGCACGCGCAGCGGTAGCAATAAAAGACGCAGCTACGACAAAAATCGATAACCAAACCGTGATCGAGTGTTTGAAACGCATCGTTAGCAACCCATATCTAGCTAATTGGTGGTGGATCCACCTACATGATTCCTTCTTGCGCAAAACAAGATCATTTTTGTGACGCGCTTCGGCTCTTAATATTCATATAGGAAGAAAAACGCGTGACGGAACAGGTGACTTCGCTAAATCATGCTCCGATCATCGAGCTAGAGCCGATCATTCAACTTGATAATGTTCATCTGACTCTGGGACATGCGGCATCATCCGTGCATGTGCTTAAAGGCGTCTCGCTTTCCATTGCGCAGGGGCGCTCTGTGGGTATTGTCGGTCCATCAGGCTCGGGCAAGTCCACACTGTTGATGGTGCTGGCTGGTCTTGAACATATCGATCAGGGCACGGTGAAAATCGCAGGCGAAACCATCAGCCAAATGACCGAGGATCAGGCTGCCGCATTTCGTGGCGCGAATATCGGGATCGTCTTCCAGTCATTTCATCTCATTCCGAACATGACGGCACTGGAAAATGTTGCCGTGCCGCTTGAGCTTGCAGGCCGCAGAGATGCGTTTGAAGTTGCCGAACGCGAATTGCGTGCAGTCGGCCTTGGCGAGCGGCTCACGCATTATCCCTCAGAACTTTCCGGTGGCGAGCAGCAGCGTGTGGCAATTGCCCGTGCGCTTGCGCCAAGCCCGAAAATCCTGATTGCTGATGAGCCGACAGGCAATCTTGATACGGCGACAGGTCGACAAATCGCTGATCTTTTGTTTTCCAAACAGCGTGAAAACGGCCTGACCATGGTGCTTGTCACGCATGATCCATCGCTTGCAGCGCGTTGTGATCAGGAAATTCCGGTTCGTTCAGGCCGCATTGAAGAACCAGCCCGAAAAGAGCCAGCGCTTGAAACAGCGGCGGCTAGCGCATGAGCAGGCTCGCTTCTTTCTCTCTTGCTCTTCGCTTTGCGCTGCGCGAAATGCGCGGCGGGCTTTCCGGCTTCTATATTTTTCTGGCCTGTATCGCTTTGGGTGTCGCAGCCATTGGCGGCGTTAATTCGGTTGCCCGTTCGGTCAGCACTGGCATTGCCGCAGAAGGGCAGAGCATTCTAGGTGGCGATGTCAGCTTTGCGCTTAACCAGCGCGAAGCAAGCGTAGAAGAGCGCGCTTTCATAGACAGCCAAGGCAAGGTCGCTGAAAGTGCGACAATGCGCTCGATGGCGCGTCTGCCGGATGGCTCTGATCAGTCGCTGGTCGAAGTGAAGGCGGTCGATGCTGTCTATCCGCTTTATGGCGAATTGAAAGTCGCACCAGAGTTTTCGTTCGAGGACATGACGAAACAGCAGGACGGCGCTTACGGTGCTGCTGTCAGTCAGGATTTCCTCAACCGGATGGGTGTGAAGCTCGGTACGAAAGTTCTGCTCGGTTCCGAGACTTTTGAACTGCGCGCGCTGATCGAAAGCGAACCTGACCTCCTGTCGTCTGGCTTTAATTTTGCACCGCGATTTCTTGTCTCAATAGATGGTCTTCGCGCATCTGGCCTGATCCAACCCGGAAGCCTTGTCGATCATATTTATAAGGTCGCATTGCCTGATGGCGCGCCTGATACTGCAATCGCGCAATTGCGCGAACGCGCAACTGCCGACTTCTCCGACGCGGGTTGGAATATCCGTTCGCGCAACAATGCCGCGCCAGCACTAACCGCCAATATTGAACGTTTTTCGCAGTTTCTCACGCTGGTTGGCCTGACCGCGTTGATCGTCGGCGGTGTTGGTGTGGCCAATGCCGTGCGCGCTTATCTTGATGGCAAGCGCGGTGTGATTGCTACCTTCAAATCACTGGGCGCGCCTGCGCGGTTTGCCGTGCTGGTCTATCTGGTCCAGATCATGGTCATCGGTTTGATGGGCATTGCGATCGGACTGGTTCTTGCGGCTATCATCCCATTTGCAGCTGCTTTGGCGCTTGCCAATTATCTGCCAGTTGCGGGTGGTGGTGGTTTCTTCCCCGATGCACTCGCTTTGGCAGCCGTGTTCGGCCTCATCACAACCCTTGCATTTGCGATTATACCACTTGGTCGCGCGCGCAATATTCCGGCGACTGCACTGTTTCGCGAACAGGGCTTTGAGCAACGCGGATTACCACCGTTTTTATACCTGTCGCTTGCGGTTCTGCTGATTGCTGCACTGGCAGGGTTGGCACTTTACGTCGCTTATGACAGGCGGATTGCGGCGATATTCATCGTGGCCTCGATCGCAGCCTTTGGTATTCTGCGCCTTGTGGCGGATGGTATCCGCTGGCTGGCGCGCCGTGCGCCGCGTACACGCTCGACCGCCTTTCGTCTTGCAATTGGCAATATTTATCGCCCCGGCGCTCTGACACCATCCGTTGTGCTTTCGCTCGGCCTTGGTCTCACGCTGATGGTGGCGATAGCGCTGATCGACGGCAATCTTCGTCGTCAGGTGACGGAGAATATTCCGGCGCAGGCCCCGGACTTCTTCTTTGTTGATATCCAGAACAACGACATTGGCGACTTCACAAAGCTTGTCACCGGCATTGTGCCGGATGGCAAACTGACTTCCGGACCAATGCTGCGGGGACGCATCGTTGCTTTCAACGGCACCAATGTGCGTGACATGACCATTCCTCCGGAGGCTGCATGGGTGCTGCGCGGCGACCGCGGCATTACCTTTGCCGACAAGGTTCCTGAAAACTCGACCCTAACTGAAGGCGAATGGTGGCCGGAAAATTACACCGGCGAACCGCTTGTGTCTTTTGCTGAACGCGAAGGCAAAGAGCTGGGTCTGAAAGTTGGCGATATGGTTACGGTCAACGTGCTTGGCCGCAATATCAATGCCAAAATCGCAAGCTTCCGGCAGTTGCAATGGGAAACGCTGGCGATGAATTTCGTCATGGTGTTCTCGCCCAATACATTTGCCGGAGCACCTGCCACATGGCTTGCGACGCTGACCATTCCTGATGGCCAGAAAAATCTCGCACCCGATGTTTTGCGACAGGTTACAAAAACATGGCCAGCGGTTACCACTGTCAGCGTGACAGATGCGCTGGATGTGGCGAACGATCTGATCAGCCAGCTTGCAACAGCAATTCGTGCAGCAGCATCTATTGCGCTTGCGGCGTCTGTTCTGGTGCTCGGCGGCGCTCTGGCTGCGGGCAATCGCGCCCGTGTTCACGATGCAGTGGTGCTGAAAACACTGGGTGCCACGCGTGGCACGCTGATTAGCGCTTATATCATTGAATATATGCTGTTGGGTCTGGCAACCGCCGTGTTTGCGCTGGTCGCTGGCGGTGTCGCGGGCTGGTATGTGGTTGTGGAAGTGATGAAGCTCAAAGCACAGTTTCTACCGGATGTTGCACTGATGACGGTTGGTGTAGCTCTGGTGCTGACTGTCGGTTTTGGTCTTGCCGGAACATGGCGGGTGCTGGGTCAGAAGCCCGCAAATGTGCTTCGTACCTTATGAAGCATTTGTAATGTGAGAGCTTAAAATCGCTTAAGCCTTTGGATCGCATGGATAATGCGATCCGTATTTCAACCAGACTCATCACGATTTTTTTCAAGTAGTACTTGTGTGAGAGCGGCAAAATCCCCATAATAAAACGCAGGCATGCTGGGGTCTCGCCAGCGGCGCCTGGGAGCGGCTCGAAAAGAGCCTGACCTCGACACCGGACGGGACAACGCAAAGGGATTTAAGTCATGGCTGACTTTCGCAATATTCAGGCACAGCAGAGGCCGGTAGGTGGCGCTCGTGTTGGAGCCGACATCGATCAGGGCCTCCGCAGCTATATGCTCGGCGTCTACAATATGATGGCAATTGGTCTGGTTGTTACCGGCCTTGCTGCTTTGGCTGTTTCGTCACTGGCTGTCACAACCGATCCGTCGGCTGCGGTTGCACAGATGGCAAACGGCAAAATGCTCACTGCACTTGGTGCAGCACTCTACACATCGCCACTGCGCTGGGTTGTTATGCTCGCGCCGTTGGCTGCCGTATTCTTCCTGAGCTTCCGTATCGAGCGCCTTTCGGTTGGCACGGCTAGCGCCGTTTTCTGGGGCTATGCAGCGCTCGTTGGTCTCTCGCTGTCGTCGATCTTTCTGGTTTATACCGGACAGAGCATCGTTCGCACCTTCTTCGTAACCGCTGCCTCGTTCGGCGCCCTGTCGCTTTACGGCTACACCACTAAGCGTGATCTGTCGGCGATGGGCTCGTTCCTGATGATGGGTCTGTTCGGCCTGATCATCGCTTCGGTTGTTAACATTTTCCTCGGCTCCACCGCGCTGCAGTTTGCAATCTCGGTGATTGGCGTTCTGATCTTCGCAGGTTTGACCGCTTACGACACACAGTCGATCAAGGAAATGTACTTCGAAGGTGATTCTGCTGAATCGCAGGGCCGCAAGGTTGTTATGGGCGCGCTGCGTCTGTACCTCGACTTCATCAACATGTTCATGTTCCTGCTTCAGTTCATGGGCAACCGTGACTAATCAAGTTGGAATAGAGTTATTGCGAAAGGGCAGCGGAAACGCTGCCCTTTTTGCTTTTCAAAAGAGATGCCTGGAGTCATGCTCAGCGGGTAATTTCAAACTGAGTCCCGGCCCACATGCCCCATATTCGCGACTTTCATCCCACCGACATTGAAGCTATCACAACCATCTATACCGAAGCCGTGTTAAACGGCTCAGGTTCCTATGATCTCGAGCCGCCGACGCTTGAAGACATGGCACGGCGCTTCGATAACTTTGTCGAACAGGGCTTTCCAATTCTGGTTGCCGAAGAAAACGGGCTGGTTCTTGGCTATGCCTATATCAGCTATTTCCGCACCCGCCCGGCCTATCGCTGGCTTGCTGAGGATTCGATCTATATCGCACCCGATGCGAAGGGGAAGGGTGTCGGTAAGCTTCTGCTTGGCGAACTCATCAAACGCGCAACAGCGCTCGGCTTCCGGCAGTTGCTGGCAGTGGTTGGTGACGGCGAGCACAATATTGGCTCAGTAAAGCTGCATGAGAGCCTTGGCTACGTCCATTGTGGGCGTATTCAGGGATCGGGTTTCAAGCATGGGCGTTGGCTTGATACGGTGTTGATGCAGTTGCCGCTCAATGGTGGCTGTACGGTTGATCCAGGGCCAATGCCGCTGATTTAATAAAGCGCATCCCGAAAAGTGCGAAGCGGTTTTCGGATAAGATGCGCGTCAAAAAGAGCAGCATCCCGAAAAGTGCGAAGCGGTTTTCGGATAAGATGCGCGTCAAAAAGAGCAGCATCCCGAAAAGTGCGAAGCGGTTTTCGGATAAGATGCGCGTTTTAATTGTCTACGAGCTTAAGGCTTTTATCGAAAACGCGCAGCACGCGTTCAAGCTCATGCCCGCGTTTCATTATCAGTCCGCTTGCGGCAATAACCGAATACGCACCTTGCTTGTTCGCAAGCTTGGGGTTTTTCTCAACCCGAAACAACGGCACCTCGCTGGCGCGCCGAAAGATGGAAAATACTGCTCTGTCGGCAAGATGATCGATGGCGTAATCGCGCCACGCGCCTGTTGCGACCATGCGTCCATAAATATTGAGGATTTTTCCCAGCTCGTGCCTGTCAAAACTGACCGTTGGGGGTTGCGGACGTGATGTGCCAAGAGGGACTACTTTTGGCGTTGCCGATATAGGGGAAATGGGTTGCGATGATTGATCTTCATTCGCAGCGCTTGGAATATCCATTGTGTTCCTTTCATCGCAGAATTGGTCGTGAAGGGAATGAGCAAGCGGCAATATCTTGCTTCATAGTGCTATGGTGATGCTTTTATTAAATCTTTGCAAGGTTGTGTTTGAGGGCTAGCGCTCACTCTCTGATTGGTCTATACAAAACTACTCCCAATTAGTTGTATATTAGCTGATCACGAAAAGAGAATAGCTGTTCTCAATGGTGATCGCTGGCCACATTTTGGCCTTGTCAAATCCCCATTCCGGCCCGATTCTGTGGCATATATTAGCTCGTTGCCTGAGACGGTTCGGTCCGGGTATGTCCGACCCCAAGCCCCCCGCCCAAAGGACTGCCCGAACCGAACCAACCTCTGATGGTTAGCTGTTGAGACAGCGGCAAGATTTCCCGAAATGACAAAGTAATTTTATACGCTTGAAACGTCGCCTTTTGGGCTCAAAGAGCCAGCGGATTTTTCTGCTTAAAGATCGCTGCGCCGTGAATAGGGCCGAGAGCCTTTTCGCTGTTGCTTTCCTGCAAAACGACTGCGCAGCCGCTCACATCTTTGCGCGTGAGTTCTGACGCCGGCAGTTCAATCTTAAGCGCTTTGCCGTCCCACATGCCGATTGTGTTGATGTCTGTTACCGTATTGCGATAAGTCACGGATTGACCGGCGTTTTCGCCTTTTTCGATTGGTATCGTCACCGAATCGCGCAGATAAAACATCACAACATGCACGGGCTTTTCCGGCTTTTCACCGGCTGCAATCTCAATCGAAAGACGTCCGTCATCCAGTTTGGTGATTGAAACCGGCACATTGAGCTTGTTGTCTGTCAGATGCGTTTTCACGACCTGAGCGTCGTTGCCGTTCATCTCAGCAGCACCATTGACGATAGCCTGCGGTGTATAAACCATCTTCGCATTGAATGAATTGCGATAGGCATTCTGTCGGTCGGTATTATCCTGAGAGGCAAGCGTATCGCGCCATCCCATATAATCCCAGTAATTAACATGAAACGACAGCGCCAGAACGTTTGGATCATCCGCATAGGATGCTAAATTCTTATCAGCCTGCGGGCAGGATTTGCAGCCCTGGCTGGTATAAAGCTCAAGCACCGATGTGCGTGTGCTGTTGTCCTGTGCCTTTGCAGCGCCACTCATTGACAGGCAACCAGTGAACGCCATCCCCAAGGCAGCACAAACACAACGCAGACCGGGAGCGCACTCGTCGGAAAGCCATGTATATGTCCCATTAAAAGGGGAGTGGAAGGTCACTTTGGTTTCATCCTGCTATAATTGACGCTGACATCTATTATGTAGGAATTGCGACGATCAATAGGAAGTCACGTTGCAGTGAGATTTGTCGCAGTTTTTGTCATATGGGTGTTTCTTTTATCCCACGTTTGAGCTTGCTTGCGATAAGTGTGGCCCACGCGCACTTATATAAGTAAGGGACTGAGTGAATATGAGGTCGAGTTTAAGAGAAAAGGCCATCGCTATTTGCGATGAGAAAATCGCGAAAAAGGGCGAGACGGTCGGCATTTCCTTTTATGCATTCTTTGCCAATAAAAACTCAGACCCAGACCTGCTTATGGAAGCAGCAGAATGGTGGATCAAAACCCATAAGCTGGATCACTTTGAGAAGGCTTTGAAAATCAGGGAAATGATTCGTTCGGGGCTATAAAATGAAAAAAACCGCCGGATTCCTCCAGCGGCCTTTTTGTTTTATGAACGCGCTGATTAAGCAGCGAGATCGCGCAGAACGGTCTGCAAAATGCCGCCGTTCTTCATGTAGTCGAGTTCGTCCAGCGTATCGATACGGCAGATCAGTGGAACCTTCTTCACTGTCCCATCTGCAAAGGTGATCGAAGCTTCAACCTTCTGACGCGGGCGTACATCGGCAAGGCCTTCAATGGAGACGATTTCGTCGCCCTTCAGACCCAGTGTCTGCCAGCTTGTACCTTCCTCAAACACAAATGGCACAATGCCCATGCCAACGAGGTTGGAGCGGTGAATACGCTCGAACGACTGCGCAATCACGGCCTTGACGCCAAGCAGATTGGTGCCCTTTGCAGCCCAGTCACGCGACGAGCCGTTGCCATACTCCACACCCGCAAAGATGACCAGCGGAACGCCTTCGGCCTTATACTGCATGGCAGCATCATAGATCGAAGTTTCTTCCTTTGACGGATAGTGAATGGTGTAACCACCCTCGCGACCATTTTCGCCCAGCATGTGGTTGCGAATACGGATATTTGCGAAAGTGCCACGCATCATCACTTCATGATTGCCACGGCGCGTGCCGTACTGGTTGAAGTCGGCAATGCCGACGCCATGATCGATGAGATATTTACCAGCAGGCGACTGTGCCTTGATGGAACCGGCAGGCGAAATATGGTCGGTCGTGATCTTGTCGCCAAACAGGCCAAGAACGCGCGCGCCCTTCACGTCTGCAATCGTGCCAGCCGACTTGCCCATGCCCACGAAGTAAGGCGGGTTCTGCACATAGGTCGAATTGTCGTCCCATGCATAGGTCTGACCCGCTGGCACCTGCACAGCCTGCCAGTTTTCGTCGCCCTTGAACACGTCCGCATATTTTTCGGAGAAGACTTTGCGGGTTACGTTCTTTGCGATGAAATCCTGAATCTCAGCCGATGAAGGCCAGATGTCACGCAGGAATACCGGATTGCCATTCTGATCTTCGCCAAGCGGCTCTTTGGTCAGATCCATGGTGACCGTACCAGCAAGCGCATGAGCCACAACGAGCGGAGGCGAGGCCAGATAGTTTGCCTGAACGTCCGGCGAGACGCGGCCTTCAAAGTTACGGTTGCCGGAAAGTACGGCAGCAGCGATCAGGCCCTTCTCGTTGATGGTCTTGGAGATTGGTGCAGGCAATGGACCGGAGTTGCCGATACAGGTCGTGCAGCCGAAGCCAACGAGGTTGAAACCGAGCGCATCGAGGTCTTTCTGAAGGCCAGCCGATTCAAGATAAGCGGCAACAACCTGAGAGCCGGGAGCAAGTGAAGTCTTAACCCAAGGCTTGGTTTTAAGACCTTTGGCAACGGCATTGCGGGCCAGAAGACCAGCAGCAATCAGCACGCTTGGGTTAGAGGTGTTGGTGCAGGAGGTAATAGCGGCAATGGCCACATCGCCATGACCAAGATCATAGTCTTCACCTTCAACCGGATAACGTGTGGTCTGGCCGGTGGTCTTTTTATATTCAGTTTCAAGCGAGGTCGCGAAGCCTGAGCCAATATTTTCTAGCGCAATACGGCCTTCAGGACGCTTTGGACCAGCCATCGACGGAACAACTTCGCTCATGTCCAGCTCAAGAATATCGGTGAAGACAGGGTCTTCCGAACCGGCTTCACGCCACATGCCCTGTGCGCGGGAATAAGCCTCCACGAGCGCGAGACGATCTTCTGCGCGACCGGTCGTGTTCATGTAGTTGAGCGTTTCTTTGTCGATCGGGAAGAAGCCGCAAGTCGCGCCATATTCCGGGCCCATATTCGCAATAGTGGCGCGATCAGCCAGCGTCATGTTTTCGAGGCCTTCGCCGAAGAACTCAACAAACTTGCCGACTACGCCCTTCTTGCGCAGCATCTGTGTAACCGTAAGCACCAGATCGGTTGCGGTCACGCCTTCCTTAACCTTCCCGGTCAGGCGGAAGCCGATAACTTCCGGCAACAACATGGAAACAGGCTGACCCAACATCGAAGCTTCCGCTTCAATGCCACCAACACCCCAGCCAAGAACACCAAGGCCATTGACCATGGTTGTGTGGCTGTCTGTGCCGACGCATGTGTCAGGATAGGCGACGGTCACGCCGTCTTCTTCCTTGGTCCAAACGGCTTGCGCCAGATATTCAAGGTTTACCTGATGACAGATGCCTGTGCCCGGAGGAACAACGCGGAAGTTTTTGAATGCCTGCTGGCCCCACTTAAGAAAGCGGTAACGCTCGCCATTGCGCTCATATTCGAGATCAACATTGGCCTTGAACGCATTTGGATTGCCAAATTCATCCACGATGACCGAGTGGTCAATGACAAGATCGACAGGAACCAGCGGATTGATCTTTTCCGGATCGCCACCAAGTGCCTTGAGGCCGTCACGCATGGCTGCAAGATCGACAACGGCTGGAACGCCGGTGAAGTCCTGCATCAATACGCGGGCAGGGCGGTAAGCGATTTCTGCACCGGCAGAACCGCGGTCTGTAAGCCACGCAGCAACTGCTTCAATGTCCGACTTCTTAACCGAGCGGTCGTCTTCAAAGCGCAGCAGGTTCTCGAGCAGAACCTTCATGGAAAATGGAAGCTTGGAAATGCCTGTCAAACCGTTCTTTTCGGCTTCGGTCAGGCTGTAATAGATATAATCCTTACCGTTGACGGTAAGCGTTTTGCGGCTTTTGAAACTATCAATGTTTGACACGTTAGTTCGTCCTCATGCTACTGGCCGGAAAACCAGGACGAACGCCTAGGCTTGCGTTTCAAGGACGCGCCAAGGTGCGGGTGCAGTCATTTCCGCTGTCCGTCCCGAAACCTGTGCTCTTGCAAGCGCCAAGTGTTTGAGATCGGCCAAAATTTGTTTCCACACCGACCGCTGGCATGGTAACTCAGATATAGGGAGTTTCTTATAACGATTCCAGACAGATTATCGTGAACGTCATCCCTTGCGGCAAAATGTTACGTTATCCCGGTCGGCTTGATCAGCTTGACCCTAGGAGAGAATATGCGGCTTGGGGCCGAAAATCTGGCGGGCGAACGCGGTGGCGAGACGATCTTCGCAAGCCTCTCATTTGAATTATCATCTGGCGAAGCGCTGATTGTCACGGGCCCGAATGGTTCTGGGAAATCCACTTTGCTGCGCATCCTCTGCGGATTGCTTGCTCCCGAAGAAGGCAAAATTACGCTGGTTGAAGACGAGACTACCCTGCCTGTTCAAGCAGCATGTCATTATCTCGGTCACCAGAATGCAATGAAGCCTGCTTTGAGCGTGCGTGAAAATCTACTGTTCTGGCAAAAGTTTAATGGCGCAGCAGCGCTTGAACTTGATGAGGCGCTGGAAGCCGTCGATCTGCCGGGTGTTGAGCATTTGCCTTTCGGCTATCTTTCAACCGGGCAGAAGCGCCGCGTTTCCATCGCAAAACTGTTGATCAGTCATCGCCCGCTCTGGATTGTCGATGAGCCGACTGCGGGTCTCGACAAAGCATCGGAAGAGCGCTTTGCAGAACTGATGCGCGATCATATGCGCGACGGCGGTATGGTGATTGCCGCAACACATATTCCGCTCGGCCTCGAAGGTGTCAAAACGCTCGATATGGCGCAATATTCGCACGAGGCCGTGTGATGCTGGCGCTGTTTTTGCGAGATTTACGCCTGAGTTTTCGTGCCGGTGGTGGCGCGCTGATCGGCATCTTGTTTTTTCTGGCGGTCATTTCCGTGATGCCGTTCGGCGTCGGCCCTGATCTTAACCTGCTGTCGCGGATTGGTCCGGCCATGTTGTGGATCGGCGCTTTGCTGGCGACACTGCTTGGCCTCGACCGGCTGTTTCAGGCAGACCGCGATGATGGTTCGCTCGATCTGCTGCTGATCGGCGCAGACCGGCATATGCTGGCTTTCACAGTCTTTGTGAAATGTTTTGCGCACTGGGTCGCAAGCGTTTTGCCGCTGGTGATTGCATCACCTTTGTTGGGGCTGTTCATGAATATGGATGCGACGGCAACGGCTGCTACCACACTCACACTTCTGGTTGGAACGCCAGCGATTACCTTTATCGGCGCTGTGGGCGCTGCCCTTGCGGTTGCGCTTCCACGCGGCGGTTTGCTTGTTTCGGTGATTGTGCTGCCGCTCACCATTCCGGTGCTCATTTTCGGCGTCTCGGCATCTTATGGCGCGACCGATATGGTGGCACCATTCTTTGCTCCGTTTCTTATTCTCTGCGCCCTGACTTTGTTTTTCGCAATTTTGGGGCCATTGGCTGCTGCGGCATCGTTGAAAAGCTCGGCGGATTGAGCATGATCCCGAAAAGTGGGAACCGGTTTTCGGATCAGATCATGTTCGGCAGAGTGTCGCAGTTGATTACGGTCAATTGAACGCCATAACGCGTCAGGTATAAGTATAGCCCATGACGAATGACATTGTGAAAACCACAAGCTGGCTTGATCTGGCAAACCCCACGCGCTTTCTTGGCTTTGCGGGCCGGGTTTTGCCGTGGCTGGCAATCCTCTCTGCGTTATTTCTGGCCGCAGGGCTTTATATGGTTTTCCTGTCACCGGATGATTATCAGCAGGGGTTGACGGTCCGCATCATGTATATCCATGTGCCTTTCGCATGGCTTTCGATGATGTGTTATTCGATCATGGCAATCTCGGCGCTTGGCACATTGGTCTGGCGTCATCCGCTGGCCGATGTCTCCATTCGTGCAGCTGCACCTTTGGGTGCTGTTTTCACAGCATTGGCACTTGCAACCGGCTCGCTCTGGGGCAAGCCGATGTGGGGCACATGGTGGGTGTGGGACGCGCGCCTGACATCCGTTTTCGTGCTTTTCCTGATGTATCTTGGCATTATAGCGCTGTCGCGCGCCATGGATGACCCGGCAAAAAGCGCCAAGCCAGTGGCAGTGCTTACACTGGTTGGCTTCATCAACATCCCGATTATCAAATTCTCGGTCGACTGGTGGAACACGCTACATCAGCCCGCTTCGGTGTTCCGCATGGACGGCCCGACGATTGACGGCTCCATGCTGCGCCCGCTTTTTGTTATGGCGATTGGCTTCACGCTGTTGTTTCTCACATTACATATGATGGCGATGCGCAATGAAATCTGGCGTCGTCGCGTGGCAATGATGAAGAAGCTTGCCGCCCGTAACGCAGATCGCAGCCGTCTGAAAAGAGAGCGTGCTAACGCGCAAGAGGAGGCCGCACAATGAGTCACTTTGCTTATGTGATGACGTCTTACGGGATTGCAGCAGCAGCGCTTGCCGTCACCATTGGCTGGCTTTTAATTGATCAGCGCATTCAGAAAAATGAGCTGAAGCGGCTTGATGCGCAGGGCGTGCGCCGCCGTTCTGACAAAGCATCTGGTTCCGCACGATGACTGAAGCTACAAAGAAACGCGCAACCTGGGTTGCGCTGCTGCCGTTGATGATTTTCGTTGGCCTTGCCGCAATCTTTGCTGTGCAGCTCTTATCCGGCAAAGACAACACGACTATTCCGTCTGCCCTGATCGGCAAGGATGCTCCACAAACCAATCTCGCGCCGGTGGAAGGTCTTGTGCATGAAGGCGCACCTGTCCCGGGCCTCAACAGCGAAGATTTCAAAGGCAAGCTCACACTGGTTAATGTGTGGGGATCATGGTGCGTCCCATGCCGTCAGGAGCATCCGCTGCTGATGGAGATCGCCAAAGATGAGCGCATCCGGGTAGTTGGCCTTAATTATAAGGACCAGCCCGAAAACGCCCGCCGTTTCTTGGGCGATCTTGGCAATCCATTTGCCGCAGTCGGTGCCGACCGTGCCGGCCGCTCAGCCATAGAATGGGGCGTCTACGGCGTGCCTGAGACCTTCCTCGTCGATGCCGATGGAAAGATCGTCTACAAGCATGTTGGGCCGTTTACGCCAGAATCCGTCAAGAATGATCTGATGCCAGCGGTACAGAAGGCGCTTCAGCAATAAACTCTATAAAATGGAAAAAGCCCCGCATGTGCGGGGCTTTTGCTTTTTTCATACTATCAATCAGGCAGCTTTCGCACCGCGCCCTTGGCGGCACTGGTTGCCATGGAGGCGTAGGCTTTAAGCGCGGTTGAAACCTTGCGCTTACGCTGTTCCAGTGGCTTCCAGCCTGTTTCATTCTGCTCTGCGCGGCGTTGTGCCAGCGTTGCATCGTCAACAGCGAGATGGATCGTGCGGTTTGGAATATCGATGTCGATAATATCGCCTTCGCGCACCAGACCAATTGTGCCGCCTTCGGCTGCTTCCGGCGAAACGTGACCAATCGAAAGACCCGATGAGCCGCCCGAAAAACGTCCGTCCGTGATTAGCGCGCAGGCCTTACCCAAGCCCTTCGATTTCAAATAGCTGGTCGGATAGAGCATTTCCTGCATGCCCGGACCGCCACGCGGACCTTCATAGCGGATCAGCACGATGTCGCCAGCTTTGATCTTGCCGTTGAGAATAGCAAGAACCGACGAGTCCTGGCTTTCAAAGATACGGGCCGGGCCGGAGAATTTAAGGATGGAATCATCCACGCCTGCCGTTTTCACGATGCAACCATCTTCGGCCAAATTGCCGTAAAGCACGGCCAGACCGCCATCTTGACTGAAAGCGTGTTCTTTCGAGCGGATAACGCCCTTTTCGCGGTCAGAATCGACGCTGTCAAAGCGGCGTTCCTGAGAAAAAGCAACCTGTGTCGGTACACCACCGGGAGCAGCTGAGAAGAACTTATGTACCATTTCGCTCTTGGTACGGGTCACGTCCCAAGTATCGAGCGCCTTGCCCATGGTTTCGCTGTGCACGGTCGGCAGATCGGTGTTGATGAGGCCCGCTTTATCGAGCTGGCCGAGAATGCCCATGATGCCACCTGCGCGATGCACATCTTCCATGTGAACCGTGTTGTTGGCAGGTGCCACTTTACAAAGCACAGGAACACCGCGCGACAGACGATCAATATCCGCCATGGTGAAGTCGATTTCAGCTTCCTGTGCGGCGGCAAGGAGGTGTAGAACCGTGTTGGTCGAGCCGCCCATTGAAATGTCGAGCGTCATCGCATTTTCAAACGCTTCAAAGCTCGCAATCGAGCGTGGCAAAACGCTTGCGTCGTCCTGCTCATAATAACGGCGGGCAAGATCAACAATCAGATGGCCAGCTTCGACAAAAAGGCGCTTACGGTCAGCGTGGGTCGCGAGCGTCGAGCCGTTGCCCGGCAACGACAGACCAAGCGCTTCGGTCAGGCAGTTCATCGAGTTGGCTGTGAACATGCCAGAGCACGAGCCACAGGTCGGGCAGGCGGAGCGTTCAATCGCCTTGACCTGATCGTCGGTGTAGCTGTCATCAGCTGCTGCAACCATAGCATCGACGAGATCGAGCTTCTTCACCTGATCGTCCCAGATAACCTTGCCGGCTTCCATCGGGCCGCCGGAGACAAACACGACTGGAATATTAAGACGCAGCGATGCCATCAACATGCCGGGGGTGATCTTGTCGCAATTGGAAATGCAGACCATCGCATCGGCGCAATGGGCATTGACCATATATTCGACGGAGTCGGCGATTAATTCGCGCGAAGGCAGCGAATAAAGCATGCCGTCATGGCCCATGGCGATGCCGTCATCGACTGCAATGGTGTTAAATTCCTTGGCAACGCCGCCTGCTTTTTCGATTTCACGCGCGACGAGCTGGCCGAGGTCTTTGAGATGTACATGGCCGGGAACGAACTGCGTGAACGAGTTCACCACAGCAATAATCGGCTTGCCAAAATCCTCATCTTTCATGCCGGTGGCGCGCCATAGGCCGCGCGCGCCAGCCATGTTGCGGCCGTGAGTGGTAGTACGCGAACGATAAGGAGGCATTTTCAAACCTTTTAGGAACTGTTCTAACTTTAGAGCGCCGTGCGTCCTTTTGGACGCACTAAGGACGCTCTAACTCTTTGAATCGGCGCATCGTGCTTTTCTGAAATCGAAATCGATTTCAGGCCGATGCGCTGATGCCGGTATGCCAGAATCATTTCCGCAGAGCAAAGCGCAAATTGCCCCAGAGACTGCACTGGCGCACTATTTTTAAGGCACTTTGCATTCCACGGAAGGTTCAGGCGTGCAATAGCAATTGCAGGCACCGACACGGATAATCTAACACATTATTGATATAATGCAAAAGATTTTGCCAATTAAACGTAATGAAATTTCTTAAGGCTCGTTTGGCGCAGAGGTCATGGCGCTGTCGAGCAGAGCGTTGGCTGTTTTCATGCGCTGTTCTGCAGCCAGACGAAACTCTTGTGGCAAGCGGTCGGGGTGGTTCTCGGCTGCAAAACTACGTCGAAGACGCTGAAGCTCACTTCGTTTCATGCCAGCGTGTAAACCGAGCTCAACGCGAATAGATGAAGGTGACTGGCTTTCCATACGCTTTGCAAGTTCGCGCATTTCGCGATTGAACGTATCTGCTTCGCTTTCAAATTCTTCTAGGTCGAACTGAGGCAATATTCTTCTGGCTTGTTCTGTGTCAGCTGAAGCCGAATTCAAGCCTGCGGTGAAGACTGCCGAAGCGAGGTGAACATGCGAAGGACGTGCATATTCAGCGCGCTCGCTTTCGGTTTCAGCTTCCTTCAAGATGGTAGCAAAGTCCGGAAAACCATGCCGCATCAGCGCTGCTCTGCCATTTCAGAGGAAAACGCGTGAGCAAGCGTCCGCGTAAGTACATAGGGCGGCACTGGCTTGCGAAATACCGGAACCTCTGGATAGCGCGCCGCAACATGTGCAGGCATTCCTCCGCCTGTATGCACTACGACGAAAATATTGCGGCTCCTCAATCGCTTGAGAATGGGTTCAAGGTCGCCATCCGCTAAATTGACGTCGAGAATTGCTGCATCAACATCTTGTTTCTCGATAAGTTCAATGGCTTTCTTAACTGTTGCGACAGGCCCTATAACAGTCCCATGGGCATCTTCCACAGTAGCCGCTACGTCGAGAGCAACGAAAACTTCGTCCTCCACAACAAGTATTCGTCTATGTTCAAGATTATCCATCGTCTTTCCATTATCGCTATTGTTATACTCTTTGGTAAACCCTTTTTGGGTGTGCCGCCGAGTCAATGCGCGAGGACGCGAAGAGGTTCCATGGCCAACAGGATAATAGAATAATGGTAAATCAAATCTTTATTTCGGTTGCGTCTCAAGAACGGCTGCAATCATTGTATATCGGATAGTCAATTGCTCTTTTAGAATGCCGTGAATGTCAACGTGGTCAGAGACCGGACAATATTCGGAATATTCAGCACGTTCTCGTTGATAAACTTGCCAATGTCGTCGCCTTCTTTCACATAGATTTTTGCAAGCAGATCATATTCACCGCTCGTTGAATAAAGCTCTGAAACGATCTCGCGCTGATAAAGTGTGTCGGCAACCTCATAGGTCTTGCCGGGCGCACATTGCAGTTGCAGAAAAACGGGCTTCATATTTGTTCCTTTCGCCATAATTAGCTTTAAAGCTTTATGACTGAATTGCCGATTGTCTTGGCTGTTTCAAGCACGGTCAGAGGCGCTAAATCAAGAGCGTTTGATCACTGCGCGTGTTTCTGCCTTCGGTTTAATTTACTGAATTGTATTTTCAATTAAGGAAGGCGATAACACAGCTTAAAATTAGAAATAAGATAATCAATCTATGCTTTATGTACTGCCTGCCGTTTTTATCCTGTTTTCATTGGCCTTTGTTATCGTCGGGGTCATAGATAAACTGCGTCGCCATCTTTTGTGGTGTGCTGTTTGTTTTATCTGCATTGGCTTTGCCATGCTTAGCCAACTTGTCGATATACCGGCGGATGATGAAAATAATACGCTGCTAACCACTGGCATTTATGTGTTGGGTGCTTTGGCGGGTGGACAGGGCATACTTAGAAGATCAGGTCTTAGCCTGTCTGTTGGGTTCTCTATTGTCAGCATCGTGTTGATCATGGGTGGCGTTCTTTGGTTTCTTTACCCCCAACCCAATGCGATTGGCCGTATTTACGTTGTAAATTTTGGCCTCGCATTCATGATTTTGGCGTTTGTCTGGTATTTGCGCGGGTTGGTTTATGGCTCTGTCGCTGACAAACTCATTCTCGGTATGTTGTTACTCGTATCGATACAATTCTTCCCACGAACATTGTTAACCGCACAAACTATTGTCGGCGACGATACCGGCATCGATTTTTCTTTTACACCGTTTTGGCAATGGACGGTGTTTTCGACTGCGGTGGCAGGCGTTATTGCTGGGCTTGTGTTATTTGCCGCTGCCGGTGCCGATCGGTTAAGTGAGTTGGAACACGAGCGCGATAGAGATCCTCTGACAGGGCTGTTGAACCGACGCGGGCTGGAAACGCGCATTGTTGAAACAGAGCGCAGCAATCTCTCCGGGTGGATTGTCGCTTGTGACATTGATCACTTCAAAACCATCAATGACCTCCATGGCCATGCGGCGGGCGATGCTGTTTTGAGGGAGTTTTCTGATATTCTTCAGTCGTATTCCGGTGATCGCAATTTGACAGCCCGTATCGGAGGGGAGGAGTTTATTCTTTATCTCGACGATATGCCCTCCGACGAGGCGCTGGTTCTGGTCGAGACAATTCGGGAAACTGTGAATGATCGACAGTTTGCACGTTTGTCGGAAGGTCAGCAGGTTACTTGTAGCTTTGGCGCGGCTAAGCTCGAAAGCCACGGGGATTTCTGGAAAACTGTCGAAGCAGCTGATAAGATTTTGTATGCTGCTAAAAAAGCCGGGCGGAACCGGACGTTCTTTGGTAGCTGATTTTGATAGCCAGACCAGCTTGTTGGGTGCAGCCAATTCTTGTGGGGATCACAATCAATAACATTGCCGTGAAGGTCGACAAGCTGGCATAAAGAGTGTGTTATTAAAGCACTAATTTAAAATCTTTCTCAGCGAGTTTTCCAAAATCCAATGAAGTTTTTATATCGTCTGTTTTCCTTATCGTTTGTTGTCCGCGCTTTAGCGGTCACATTTGGGACTGTTCTCGTTGCTTTCAATTCACCAGCCTCGGCCATGACTGCGCTTGAAAAGGCGCAACTTGAGAAGCTTGATCCTGCAACGCGCCTTGAGCAGCGCTGTGATGTCGAGGCAATGGAACAGATTAGCCGCGATGTCCGCAAGTTCTCCGTCGACAAGGTTTTGGCCTATGCGTTTTCCGACCCGCGCGCTGGAAAAAACAGTATAAAGGCTGATGGCGCTGCGTTTCGCAGCGGTGAGCATTGGTATAAGCTCGCATTTGTCTGCAAGACTGCTGATGACCACATCAGCGTCACCTCATTTGATTATGAAATCGGCGATGAAGTTCCGCAGGATCAGTGGGACAAGCATTACCTCGTCCCCTGATTAGATTTTACTCTTCATTACCGTCCGCGCGGCAGGCTGCAAGTATCGTAATTTCCTTCGCTGAATCATCAGCTTCAAGATGGGTTAAAACAGCCTTGCCGTCTTTCTCATTCCAGCGATAGCTATCCTGCTCATCCATAGCGACGTATTTTTTTAATGCGTCGTGCCATTGCAGCGCGACCATTTTTCCTTCGGCATCAAGCACTGCAAAAGCTGGCTCTTCTCCCGCATGGATATAGGTGACAGGAACGACAACACCCCGTTCGCATATATAATCTGTGCGAATGACTGAATCACGGCTGATCGATTGGGCTAATGCTGGCCCAGTCACCAGAAAAGCCGCAGTGAGTGCGATGACCATAGTCTGAGTTTTGCTTCGCATGGCGGCCTCTCTATTGGCATGTTTTGGAACTCATCACATTGTAATGTGGCAGCTATTCACTTCAAAGCATCAAATGCTCTTATGATTAAGGGGCAATTTTTTGGTCATAAAAAATCTTAAGAATTTTCAATATTCTAATGGAACCGAAATCATGATAATCCGTTGTGTGTGTGCTGGTCGTTAGATCGGCCGGGACCCGGACTAAATTTGCCCCCGCAATCCCAATCCGGGTCCCACCTTTTCAAGGTTCAGCCAGTTAAAGAACTGGTTTCTTCTCATCCTCACATTGATAATTCTTACCTCTCTCTCAGTTTTAAAAGAGGGTGTTAGAAAATTTATTCCTTAAAATTAGCTCTGATCGCTTATAATTTTCGTACAGCGTTTAAATAACAGAAACCTTGTGGCATCCTGTGATCACTGTCCTCTGATACTCTTTGAGGAATGAAACGCGGAGAGGTGGACCTGAACATGTCGAAGAAAATATCGAAATTTTCGTTCGCGCTTGCAACTTTTGTTGCGGCCGCAGCACTTGCCGGTGGGATTCAGGCAAGTCACGCTGATCAGACATTGCTCAACGTGTCCTATGATCCGACACGAGAGCTTTACAAGGATTATAACGCAGCGTTTGCCAAGCACTGGAAAGATGAAACCGGCGAGACGGTCACTATTCGCGCATCGCATGGCGGATCAGGCAAGCAGGCGCGTTCGGTTATTGATGGTGTAAAGGCTGACGTCGTAACGCTGGCACTGGAAAGCGACATTGATGCTATCGTCGAGCATTCCGGCAAGATCGATAAGGATTGGCGCAAGCGCCTTCCAGACAATTCATCGCCTTACACCTCGACGATTGTTTTCCTTGTGCGCAAGGGCAATCCAAAAGGCCTCAAAGATTGGGGTGATCTGGTCAAGGATGGCGTTGAAGTCATCACGCCAAATCCGAAGACATCCGGCGGTGCCC
Source organism: Ochrobactrum sp. EDr1-4 (assembly GCF_049199085.1). Taxonomy (NCBI): domain Bacteria; kingdom Pseudomonadati; phylum Pseudomonadota; class Alphaproteobacteria; order Hyphomicrobiales; family Brucellaceae; genus Ochrobactrum; species Ochrobactrum sp. EDr1-4. The sequence goes on along the minus strand of NZ_JBLZOF010000001.1, from coordinate 901,070 downwards.
GCTGGAACTATCTGGCTGCATGGGCATGGGCGCACAAAGAATATGGTGGCGATGATGCCAAGATAAAGGAATATATCGGCGAACTGTTCCGTCATGTGCCGGTGCTTGATACGGGTGCGCGTGGTTCCACCACAACCTTTGTGCAGCGTCAGTTGGGTGACGTGTTGCTGGCGTGGGAAAACGAAGCCTATCTTTCCATCGCTGAGTTTGGCGACGATGCTTTTGACATTGTTGTGCCACCTCAGTCGATCCTCGCTGAGCCGCCAGTAGCCCTCGTCGACAAGAATGCCGATGACAATGGAACCCGGAAAGTGGCGGAAGCTTACCTTGAATATCTTTATTCGCCAGAAGGTCAGGGTCTGGCATCCAAGCATTTCTATCGCCCATCGAAGCCCGATGTGGTGCCAGCTGACCAGAAGCGCGATTTCCCGCAGTTGCAGCTTGTGACGATTGATGATCCAATCTTCGGCGGATGGGCCAAGGCTCAGCCTTATCACTTCGGTGATGGTGGAACATTTGATCAGATCTACAAGCCAGCAAAATAAGCTGCTCTTGCTTACGAGTCAGTACGACCAATAAAAGGGAACATAACAATGTCTTCTCACCCTGCACCGGTCAGAGCAGGGTGGCATTTCAGAAAACCGAGCGTCATTCCAGGCTTTGGACTGACACTCGGTTTTAGTGTCGCCTATTTGACTCTGCTTATTCTTATTCCGCTGGCGGCACTTGTGCTGCGTTCCACTGATGTTGGCTTTGCGGGATTCTGGAAGATCGTCACAGATGCGCGCACAGTGGCGGCGCTTGAAACGAGCTTCGGTACGGCTTTCATCGCAGCACTGGTGAATGTGGTCTTCGGTGTTATTCTTGCGTGGGTTCTGGTGCGCTATCGTTTTCCGGGACGCCGGTTTATCGATGCAATTGTCGATATTCCCTTTGCACTTCCGACAGCTGTCGCCGGTATCGCGCTGGCGTCTATCTATGCGCCCAATGGCTGGATTGGCAGCCTGCTGACCCCTTTTGATATCAGAATTGCTTTTTCGCGTGCTGGCATCATCGTGGCGCTGATCTTTATCGGTCTGCCATTTGTGGTGCGCACGGTGCAACCGATCATGGAAGAGATCAGCCGCGAAGTTGAAGAAGCTGCTGCAACTCTTGGTGCATCGCGTTTTCAGACCATTTGGCGTGTGCTTTTACCAAGCCTTCAGCCCGCCATTCTCACAGGTTTTGCGCTGGCTTTTGCGCGCGGCGTTGGGGAATATGGCTCAGTCATCTTCATTGCTGGCAATACGCCTTATGTCTCAGAAATTGCGCCGCTTCTGATCGTGATCCGGTTGGAAGAATATGATTATGCCGGTGCAACTGCGCTTGCCACTGTCATGCTGGCGCTGTCATTTGCCATGTTGCTGTTCATCAATCTGATCCAGTCGTGGACGAGAAAGAAGTACGGCTATGGCGTCTAGTTCTTCCACGCGCAGCGCTGTGACTGAAAGCCTGCCGACGCGGATCATCCTGATCGGCATAGCACTGGTATTTCTCGCGCTGTTTCTGATCCTCCCGGTTGTTGCCGTTTTTGTGGAAGCTTTTCGCAAAGGCACTGGCGAATATCTGGCAGCATTGGTTGAACCGGATGCCGTTGCAGCCATCAAGCTCACGCTTCTGGTGGCGGTGATTTCGGTTCCGGTCAATCTGGTTTTTGGTGTCGCTGCTGCATGGGCAATTGCCAAGTTCGAGTTCAAGGGCAAGGCGCTTCTAACCACGCTGATTGATCTGCCGTTTTCGATCTCTCCGGTTATTTCCGGTCTGGTGTTCGTGCTGCTTTTTGCAAGCCATGGCCTGATCGGCCCTTGGCTTGAAAGCCATAACATTCAAATTCTGTTCGCAGTGCCCGGCATTGTGCTGGCGACTTTGTTTGTGACATTTCCCTTTGTGGCGCGTGAACTGATTCCGTTGATGCAGGAGCAGGGAAGCGGTGACGAAGAAGCGGCCATTTCGCTGGGTGCAAATGGCTGGCAAACATTTCGCTATGTTACGCTGCCCAATATCAAATGGGGCCTTCTCTACGGTGTGCTGCTTTGTAATGCGCGTGCGATGGGCGAATTTGGTGCGGTTTCCGTGGTGTCCGGGCATATTCGCGGCCTGACCAACACCATGCCGTTGCATGTCGAAATCCTCTATAATGAGTATAATTTCGTTGCGGCTTTTGCTGTGGCATCGCTGCTGGCGCTGTTGGCTCTCGTGACACTGGCGGTCAAAGCGTTTCTGGAATTGCGCTATGGCGATGAACTGGCTGGCAGTAACGGGCATTAACACTTAGATTAGATATAAGAGAATAAGCCGCCCGGTTTTGTGGACCAGTGGCGGTAGGGGAAAGGATCTGGAATGGAAGTTCGTGTCGCCGGTGTGCGTAAAGAGTTTGCTCGCTTTCCGGCATTGCATAATGTGTCGCTTGATATTCGCTCATCCGAGTTGATTGCTTTGCTTGGACCGTCAGGATCCGGCAAGACAACCTTGCTGCGCCTGATTGCTGGCCTGGAAAAGCCAACAGATGGTGCCATTTATTTTGGTGATGAAGATGCTTCGCACAAAAGCGTGCAGGAGCGTAATGTCGGTTTCGTGTTTCAGCATTATGCGCTGTTTCGCCATATGACAGTCGCTGATAATATCGGCTTTGGCCTCAAGGTTCGTCCAAGTCGCACACGCCCTGAAAGTGCAGAAATCCGCCGCCGTGCGCTCGAATTGCTCGATCTGGTACAGTTGAAGGGACTTGAAAGCCGCTATCCATCCCAGCTCTCCGGTGGTCAGCGTCAGCGCGTCGCTCTTGCCCGCGCCATGGCGATTGAGCCAAAAGTTTTGCTGCTGGATGAGCCTTTTGGCGCGCTTGATGCGCAGGTGCGAAAGGAATTGCGCCGCTGGTTGCGCGAAATTCACGACAAAACCGGCCATACCACCGTTTTCGTAACGCATGATCAGGACGAAGCACTGGAGCTCGCTGACCGCGTGGTGGTGATGAGCCAGGGGCGTATCGAGCAGATCGGTACGCCGGATGAAGTTTATGACAATCCCAATTCACCGTTTGTCTATGGCTTCATTGGGGAATCGAGCACGCTGCCTGTGCGCATAGAGAATGGCGAAGTCTGGCTTGCAGATCGCAATATCGGCCTCACTGTCGAGAACACGGCTGACGGTGAAGCAAAGTTGTTCTTCCGCCCGCATGAGGTTGAACTGCTTGATGGTTGCGGTGGCTGTATCGCGGGCACGGTTGTTGCGAGCCGCAGATCAGGCGGCAAGCGCCGTGTCGAACTTGAAATCGGTGGTTCGCGGGAGCGCGTCGAAATAGAAATCCCTGCCGAACATCCTGCGTCGGAAAAAAGCCGCATCGCTTTTCGTCCGCGTTATTGGAAGGTTTTTGGTCGCGAAGATGCCGAAAATGCATCGACTGCGCTCGATAAAGCTTCATAAATCTGCTGCACAGCGGATTTACTCTCTCAAAACATCATCCGCATCCTAACCGGGGTGCGGATTTTTTGTGTCGCATGAAGGTTTGCTTGCTCGGTAAGTATTACAATGAAGCTAGACTCTGGGTGGTATTATTTTTATTTTCAGTATGTTAGGGTTGTGGAAACCGCACATTTCATAACGCAACATTACTACCGGGAAAGATTTGTGCGTTGCGATTTAAACGATTTGAATATCAGCACAACCCGTCGTCGCATTTTAGACAAATGATATCGACATTCAGGGAACCGATTACGAATACTGTCGTTTTTCTGAATTGAAATTCTAACTCGTATTCACCCGCCGCATTCAACTCATTCCCTTCGGAAAGGCTGTTAAGGCACATGCCGGAATCGACTTCTTCGCCGTCAAAATCGTCCATCGTCGATCGCAAGACTTCGGATCAGATTCCGCCCGAACAACCTTCTCCAATACGCGCTCTCTACAAAAGTGACGATGAGCTGCGTGAACTCGCAGCATCTGTTGCGCGTGGAGATGAGCTGGCACTGCCCGGCTATCAGTCTTTTGTTTTTGATGAGCGCCTGTCTGAAAACGGCAAGCTCATCCTTCATGCTTATCGCTCATCGGACGCTGCATCGCGTGCAGGCGAGACCATCACGCCAGCCGCACAATGGCTGCTCGACAATCATTATCAGGTTGATAAGACAGTCCAGCAGACCCGCAGGGATTTGCCGCGCAAGTTCATTCGCCAACTGCCAACTTATGCAGCGCAGAAAGACATGCCACGCATTTTCGCGCTGGCTTGGCTTTATGTTGCGCATACGGACAGCAATTTTTCGCTGAAGTCACTGACAGCACTTGTGCAGGGTTTCCAGACTGTCGAGCCGCTCAAGATTGGTGAATTGTGGGCGCTGCCTTCGGCCGTGCGCTTTTTCCTGATAGAGAATGTGCGTCGTCTAGCGCTTCGCGTTGATCGCGCACGCGACATGCGCAATCTCGCCAATACGGCGGCTGACCGCATCGTCATTGCTGCCAATGAGCATGAGCTGGAGGCGGTTCTCGCACAATACTCAAAGGCTGCGCGCGACAGTACCTTTGCCACGCATTTGCTTTATCGTCTGCGCAGTGCCTCCACTGATACATCTGCTGCATCAAGCTGGCTTGAACGTATTCTCGACCAGGAAGGCAGCAACGCCGAAGACGCTATTGTCGAGGAGCATGCACGCCAGTCTACCGGCGGCGTGACCATGGGCAATGCGATCAGCAGTCTCAAGCGCATTGACGATATTGACTGGGAAACATGGTTTGAAACCGTCAATGAAGTCGATGCGATTCTGCGCGATCACAGCGATTTTGAACTGCTCGATTTTCGCTCGCGCAATGCGTATCGTGTGACAATTGAAAAGCTCGCTCGCTTTTCAAACATGAGCGAAATTGACATCACATGGGCGGCGCTCAAACTTGCTGACGACAGCAAGGTTGATGACAACCAGCCCGAAGGCAAAGGCTCGATTGCCTATTACCTTTCCGGTGATGGTCGAACAGAGCTTGAGCAGCTTTGCGGTTATAAAGCGCCATTCGGAACCCAAGTCCTGCGCTTTTATCGTAGTCTTGGCCTGTTTGGTCTATTTATTCCGACTGCGATCTTCACGGTCATTATTCTGGCAATCGTGCATTACTGTATGATGAAGGCTGGCCTCTCGGCTGATTGGCGCGCGCTCTTCACCATACTGGCACTCTTCCCGGCGATGGATGCATCTTACTCGCTATTCAACGCGCTCGTGCCGCGCTTTGTGCAGCCAACACGTTTGATCGGGTTTGAATATAAGGAAGGTCTGCCTGCTGAGGCGCGCACGCTGGTTGCTGTGCCGACGCTGATCACCTCGCGTGACTCCATCGATGAGCAGATCCGCAATCTTGAAGTCCATTATCTGACCAATCCGCGCGGCGAGATTTATTTCTCGCTGGTGAGCGATTGGACGGATGCCAAGCAGGAAATCACGCCTGCGGATATGGAAATCTACGAATACGCGCGCGAAGAAATAGCCAAGCTCAATGAGCATTATACCGGCGATGAACAGCCGCGTTTCTTCCTTATGCACCGTCGCCGGCTTTACAATGAGAAGCAGGGCTGCTGGATGGGCTGGGAGCGCAAGCGCGGTAAGCTGCATGAGCTGAACCTGCTGTTGCGTGGCGATCAGGATACGAGCTATTTTGCTCCGGATGCCCGTCTGCCAAAAGACATAAAATATGTGATGACGCTCGATGCGGATACGCGTCTGACGCCTGAATCTGTCACCAATCTGGTCGGTAAGCTCAGCCATCCGCTCAATCGTCCGGTATTTGATGACAAAACAGGCCGCGTTGTGCGCGGTTACGGCATTTTGCAGCCCCGCGTTACACCATCGCTGACAACAGGCGACGAAGCATCGTTTCTGCAACGCGTGTTCTCGGTCAATCGCGGCATTGATCCTTATGTGTTTGCTGTTTCCGACACCTATCAGGATTTGTTGGGCGAAGGTTCCTTCACGGGTAAGGGCCTTTACGACATTGATGCTTTTGAAACGGCGCTTAAAAATCGTGTGCCGGAAAATACGCTGCTCAGCCACGATCTTCTCGAAGGTGGCTATGCACGTGCGGCGCTCGTTAGTGACGTCGAAGTCGTTGAAGATTATCCGACTGGCTATAATGTTGACGTATCGCGTCATCATCGCTGGGCGCGTGGTGACTGGCAGCTTCTGCCATGGCTGTTCTCAACAAGTCGTGGTGTGAGCGCAATCACCCGCTGGAAGATGGTCGATAATCTGCGTCGCTCATTAAACCCAATCATGTGGTTGATTGCATCGGTTGTTGGCTGGACCATTCTGCCGATTGGCGTTGCCTCCGTCTGGCAGGCATTCCTGATCGTCAGCATGTTCGTGGCGCCGACTTTTGGTATTCTGACCAATCTCATTCCGTCGAATATGGATTATTCACTGAAAGGCCATGCACAGTCGGTTCTGACTGATATTGCGCTCGGCACAGCGGATGTCGCCCTTCGCACAACCTTTATCGCGCATTCGGCGTTCCTGATGGCCGATGCAATTGTGCGCACGATTTATCGTCTGTTTGTATCGCATCGCGATCTGCTCGAATGGAAGACGGCTGCACAGGCGAAATCATCGCCGGATACGCTGCTCTATTATTTCCAGCTGATGTGGCCTGCCATTATCATTGCTGGCCTTGCGGTGTTTATCCCGCTTGGTGCTGATAGCCATGCTGCCCTGATTGCGGCACCGTTTGCTGTGATCTGGTTTGCGTCGCCACTGATCGCCTGGCTCGTCAGTCGTTCAGCCAAGCCGCAGGATACGCTGGAAGTTCTCTCCTCCGATAAGGCTGATTTGCGCCGTTATGCGCGTCGCACATGGCGCTATTTCGCCGAGTTTTCCAATGAGGAAAACAACCATCTGCCGCCGGATAACTTTCAGGAAGACCCGGCCCCGATTGTCGCTCAGCGCACGTCGCCAACCAATATCGGTGTCTATGTACTATCCGTAGTCGCGGCCCGCGATTTTGGCTGGATCGGCTTTGATGAAACGCTTAACCGCCTTTCGTCGACCATCACAACGCTCGAAAAGATGGAGAAATATCAGGGCCATCTCTACAATTGGTACGAAACCAACACGCTGACGCCGATGCGTCCGCTCTATGTTTCTGCGGTTGATAGTGGCAATTTGGCTGGCCATCTTGTGACGCTTTCTTCGGCACTCGAAGAATGGGCGGAAGCGCCAAGTGTATATCTTCAGGCCGATCTCGATGGCATTCTTGATGTCAACGACATCCTTGAGGAAAGCATTGCGCAGATCCCGGATGATCGCCGCATTCTGCGTCCGCTTCGTCGTCGTCTGGAAGAGCGGATTGCCAATTTCCGCCGCGCCGTTCGCACCATCAAGGAAGAGCCAGAATCGGCAACCTTCCGCACGATCAATCTGTCGCTTTTCGCGACCGACATTGTGCGCCTGATGGAAGAACTGGATAGCGAAATCGAAACAGCGGCAAGTGCTGAAGCCAAGGAATGGGCCAATATTCTGGTCGATACCTGTAAGGCACACACCGATGATTCCGTTGGTGAGCACAACACCGACGAGCTGCGTGAACGTCTGCAAGATCTGGCAGGGCGCGCGCGTCAGTTGGCCTTTGATATGCAGTTTGGCTTCCTGGAGCGCAAAGAGCGTCGCCTTCTCTCCATCGGTTTCCGCGTGCAGGAAAACGAACTGGACGAAAGCTGTTACGATCTTCTGGCGTCCGAAGCACGTCTGGCCAGCTTGTTCGCAATAGCCAAGGGCGATGTGCCAGTTGAACATTGGTTCAAGCTTGGTCGCCTTCTGGTGCCGGTTGGCTGGAAGGGCGCTCTGCTCTCCTGGTCCGGCTCGATGTTCGAATATCTGATGCCGCCGCTGGTCATGTCCGAGCCGCTCGGTTCGCTGCTTGATCAGACCAATAAACTTGTGGTGCAGCGCCAGATTGATTATGCGACCTCGCGCGGCCTGCCATGGGGTATTTCGGAAGCGGCATTCAATGCGCGCGATGCGCATATGAATTACCAGTATTCTAACTTTGGCGTGCCGAACCTCGGTCTCCAGCGTGGTCTCTCGCGTAATGCGGTTATTGCGCCTTATGCAAGCTTGCTTGCAGCGCAGTATCAGCCAGCGGCAGCAGTTGCCAACTTGAAGCGTCTCGCAAAGCTTGGTGCGCTTGGTCGCTATGGCTTCCACGATTCAGTTGATTTCACTCCATCGCGTGTTCGCGAAGGCGAACAATATGCCGTGGTGAAAAACTACTATGCCCACCATCATGGCATGGCGATTATCGCGGTCAACAACGTGATTTTCGAAGGTCGTATGCGTGAGCGTTTCCACTCCGATCCGGTGATCGAAGCAGCAGAACTTCTGTTGCAGGAAAAGGCACCACGCGAAATCCCGATGATCTATGCGAAGACGGAAAATCCGATGCGCGTGGATTCGGGCGGCTTCGACGATGCACCAATGCGCATCATCGATGTGCCGTTCAAGGCACCACGCACCACGCATATGATGTCGAATGGTCAATATGCGCTGATGGTTACGGCCAATGGTTCTGGCTACAGCCGCTGGCACAATTGGGACATCACGCGTTTCCATGCCGATGCGTCGGAAGATCTTCAGGGCAGCTTCCTGTTCCTGCGTGATATGGAAAGTGGTTATTGGTGGTCGGCAACCGGTGAGCCGGTGCGCAATCCAGACGAAGAAACCAAGACTGTCTTCACTGAAGACAAGGCGGAATTCTACAAAACCGCCGGTGACATCAAGACGGTCATGGAAGTGATTGTCTCGTCGGAATCGGATGGTGAAGGCCGCAGGCTCGACATCATCAACACCTCTGCGCGTGACCGCGTGATTGAAGTGACGTCCTATTCCGAACTGGTGTTGACGGACAGCGATAGCGATGCAGCGCATCCGGCCTTCGCCAAGATGTTCGTTGAAACGGAAATCGCAGATAATGGCTCGACCATTTATGCGAAGCGTCGCAAACGTGCGCCGTCCGATCCGGATATTCACGTCGCACACTTTGTGACCGACCTGTCTGGTTCAGTCCGTGAAACGGAAGTCGAAACAGACCGTCGTGCCTTCATCGGGCGTGGCCGTTCACTACGCGATGCAGCGGCCTTTGATGACGGTGCAAAGTTTACCGGAAGTCAGGGTTGTGTGCTCGATCCGATTGCATCGGTGCGCACGCGTGTCCGCGTTCCCGCACACAAGAAGGTGAGCCTCGTCTTCTGGACATTCGCCGGCGGTAGCCGCGATGCGGTGGAGCACGCTGTTGCAACCCATCGTCATCCGGAAACTTTCGTTCGCGAATATTCATTGTCTTGGACAAGCTCGCAGGTACAGCTCTACCATATCGGCATCAAGCCAGCGGAAGCAGCCGACTATCAAAAGGTTGCGGCCTATCTGCTCTATCCAGAGCGGACTATGCGCCAGCCGCCGGAAACCATTGCAGCGGGCCTTGGCAAGCAGTCGAACCTTTGGCCAATGTCGATCTCGGGCGACTATCCGATCTTTGCGCTTCGCATTGATAACGAAGTCGATCTTGACGTGCTGCGCGGCGTTTTGCGCGCCCAGGAATACTGGCGCAGCAAGGGCCTGACTGTGGATGTGGTTGCAGTCAATGAACGCGCCTTCTCCTATGCGCAGGATACACAGCGGGCGATTGACTGGATCATTGAGGGCTTCCGCGCCCGCGGTGGTGGTCAGCCGCATATCTTTGCGGTTCGTCGCGATCAGATGAGCGAAGAGAGCTACAACACGCTGCTTGCTTCCGCTCGTATCGTGATGCATGCGCAGAACGGCTCGTTGGCCGAACAGCTTCGCCGCAGTGAAGAACTCACTGTCGATATGGCTGCACGCGGTGACGGCAAGACGCCAGCTTCACAGCAGGGTCTGGGTGCTGCTGGTCTTGCACCGACGACAATCGAACGCGGCACTGAAGAGCGCCGCATGGTCGCCAAGCCTAAGCCTGTTCTGCGCCCGGCACCAACCGGCGATGATCTCCAGTTCTGGAATGGCTATGGTGGCTTTGCTGACGACGGCAGCTATGTCGTGCGTGTCAACAACCGCACAACCACGCCGCATCCTTGGATCAACGTGATCGCTAATCCGAATTTCGGCTTCCATGTCTCGGCAGAAGGTTCGGCCTTCACATGGGCTGGCAACAGTCGCGATTATCAGCTCACCCCTTGGGCGAACGATCCGGTCACCAACCGTCCGGGTGAGGCGATTTATATTCTCGACCGAGAAACGGGACGCAGCTTTGCCCCAACGGCAAGTGTGCTTCGTGATGAGGCCGTGACCTATGAAGCGCGTCACAGCCATGGCTATAGCACGTTTGCTGCCCAGCATGGCGAACTGGCACTGGAGTTGACCCATATTGTCGATGCGGAAAAGCCAGTTAAGCTTTCACGCCTCACGATCACCAATAAGGGTCGTTCCAAGCGCAAGCTGCGCGTCTATGGCTATGCTGAATGGGTGCTGGGCAATGCCCGCTCTAAGAATGTGCCGTTCATCGTGCCATCGCAGGATGAAGAACTCGGCGCGCTCTTTGGAGGCAATCCATATCATCCGGACAAGTCTGGTCAGGTGGCGTTCTTTGCGGCAACGGAAAAGCCGCAATCGGTAACGGCTGACCGGGGCGAGTTCATCGGCTCGACCGGCTCGGTTGATCGTCCTGAAATCGTGCTGGCTGGCAAAGCGCTGTCCAACACGGTTGAAGCGGGACGCGATCCGTGTGCCGCCCTCGCAATTGACGTTGAGGTCGGCCCCGGCGAAAGCCGCGAAGTGGTGTTTCTGCTTGGCAATGCTGCCGATCAGCAGCAAGCAAAGGCGCTGGTCACAGAAAGCCGCAAGGCTTCCTTTGACGAGAAGCTCAATGCATCTCGCAAGCATTGGGAAGGTCTCTTCAACCGCGTGCAGGTCAAAACACCTGATCCGGCATTTGATTTGCTGATCAATGGCTGGTTGCCTTATCAGGCGATTGCCTGCCGTATCTGGGCGCGTGCTGCTTTCTATCAGGCCAGCGGTGCTTTTGGTTTCCGCGACCAGTTGCAGGATACACTCTCTCTGTTGTTGATTGATCCGTCACTGGCCCGTGCGCAGATTCTTAACGCCGCTTCGCGTCAGTTCCCTGAAGGTGATGTCCAGCATTGGTGGTTGCCCGCGACGGGTGCGGGTGTTCGCACGCTGATCTCCGACGATGTGGTCTGGCTCGGCTATGGCACCTCGCTTTATGTGCAAACCACCGGCGATCATGCAATCCTCGATGAAAAGCTGGCGTTCCTGAAGGGACGCATGCTGGAAGAAGGTGAACATGACGCATTCTTTGAGCCGGAGATTTCCGATCAAACCGTAAGCCTTTATGAGCATTGTGCGCTGGCGCTTGATCTCGCAATCAAACGCACTGGCAAGCATGGGCTACCGCTGATGCTCGGCGGCGACTGGAACGACGGCATGAACCTTGTCGGCGTGAAAGGCGAGGGCGAAAGCGTTTGGCTGGGCTGGTTCCTCGCCTACACCTTGCGTCAGTTCATTCCGATTGCGCAATCCCGCAAGGATGCCCGGGCAAACGCTTGGGCCGCACATCTTGAAAGCCTGACCGCAGCGCTTGATCGCGATGGCTGGGATGGCGAATGGTATCGTCGTGGCTTCTACGACAATGGTTCGCCGCTTGGTTCAAAAGACAGCGACGAATGCCAGATTGATGCCATTGCACAGTCTTGGAGTGTGTTGTCTGGCGTTGCCGATCCGAAGCGTTCGGAACAGGCCATGGCTTCGCTCGAAAAGCATCTGCTTGACGATGAAGGTGAATTGTTGCGGCTATTCACGCCGCCATTCGACAAAACGGTGCAGGAACCGGGTTACATCAAGGGCTACCCGCCGGGTGTTCGTGAGAACGGCGGTCAGTACACCCATGGTGCAACATGGGCCATTCTGGCGCTCGCCCGCATGGGCAAGGCAGCGGAAGCATGGAAACTGTTCTCGCTGATCAGCCCGGTCAATCATGGCCGCAACCCGGATACCTACCGCGTTGAGCCTTACGTGATTGCAGCTGACATCTATTCGGTCGAGCCACGTCGCGGACAAGGCGGCTGGACATGGTATACAGGTTCTGCCGGCTGGTTCTATCGCGTAGCGACTGAGGGCATTCTGGGTGTGACCAAGCGCGGTGATCGTCTGCATCTCGATCCGGCCTTGCCGCCTGAGTGGGATGGCTATGAGGCAGAACTTCGCTTCGGTGAAGCGCTCTATCGTGTGAAGGTTGTTACGGGCGCCAAGACGAAGGCCATCAAGCTTGATGGTCGTAAAGTCACCAAGCCGGAAGACGGTGTAATCATCAAGCCGGATGGCGAACATGAAATCATAGTAGAGCTTCCCAAATCTGAATGAAGCATTTAAAAAGGCGGGTGAAAACCCGCCTTTCTTTTTGCTGCCAAGCATTTGGCTAGGCAGCGGTATATGCTCATGGAATGGAGGCCGTTATGGCCAAAACCGATATCGCGCGGCGCGTCTTTAACCACGCATGGAAGCTCGATCCGATTGTTCGCAGCCTGCTGGATACCGATTTCTACAAACTTCTGATGTTGCAGATGATCTGGGGACTTTACCCCAAGGTAGACGCCACCTTTTCGCTGATCAATCGCACGACATCCGTGCGCCTTGCCGATGAAATTGATGAAGGTGAGCTACGCGCGCAGCTTGATCATGCGCGTACCCTGCGCTTTACCAAGAAAGAAATGATCTGGCTGGCGGGTAACAGCTTTTATGGCCGCAAGCAGATTTTCCAGCCGGAGTTCCTCCACTGGCTGCCTGACTTCCAGCTGCCGGAATATGAACTGAGCCGCAAAGACGGGCAATATGAGCTGCATTTCCATGGTCCGTGGTCGCACACAACGATGTGGGAAATTCCAGCACTCGCCATTATCAATGAGCTTCGTTCGCGCGCTGCGATGAAGAACTTGGGGCCGTTCTCGCTTGATGTGCTTTATGCTCGCGCCAAGGCCAAGATGTGGAGCAAGGTCGAGCGACTGCGCGAACTACCTGACTTGAAGATTTCAGATTTTGGCACACGTCGCCGCCATTCGTTCCTGTGGCAGCGCTGGTGTGTTGAGGCGCTGAAAGAAGGCATCGGCAATTCCTTTACCGGCACCAGCAATGTGCTTCTCGCGATGGATAATGATCTGGAAGCGCTCGGCACTAATGCGCATGAACTGCCGATGGTGCTGGCGGCGTTGGCCAATACGGATGAGGAACTGCAAACCGCACCTTACCGTGTGTTGCAGGACTGGAACCGCTATTATGGTGGCAATCTTCTGATCGTGTTGCCGGATGCTTTCGGCACCGCTGCCTTCCTGCGCAATGCGCCGGATTGGGTTGCGGACTGGACCGGCTTCCGCCCGGACAGCGCTCCGCCGATTGAAGGCGGCGAACGCATCATCGAATGGTGGAAATCACGTGGCAAAGACCCACGCGAAAAGCTGCTGATTTTCTCGGATGCGCTTGATGTCGATACGATTGAGGAAACCTATCGCCATTTTGAAGGCCGCGTCCGCATGAGCTTTGGTTGGGGCACCAACCTCACCAATGACTTCGCCGGTTGCGCACCAACAACCATTCATGGCCTCAAGGCTATTTCGCTGGTCTGCAAGGTGATTGATGCCAATGGACGTCCGGCGGTCAAGCTTTCGGATAATCCGCAGAAGGCGACGGGTGATCCTAAGGAAGTCGAGCGCTATCTGAAATTCTTCGGCAACGAAGAGCGCGTCGAGCAGCTCGTTAAAGTATAGAGCGCATCCCGAAAAGTGTGAAACGCCTACGCGGGGAAATCAGTCCACTGGACTGATTTCTGATCCCGCTACGATCGGAAAAGATGCGCGTTAAGACAAACAATTAAAACGCCGATCTGATTTAATCAGATCGGCGTTTTAATGAGCTGCGTCAATTATTCCATCAGTCGTGCAGTGCCCGACAATCGGATAGATTCGCCACGTATATGGCCGATCTCTGCGCGAAGGTGTGATGGTACACCCATATCCTCGCCCTGAAATACTTCAATGGCGCCACCATGTGGCCAACCGAGATCACGGAGATAGGCTGCAAATGCGGCTGTCGAAGCGCCCGTTGCCGGGTCTTCATAAACACCGCCAGAGGCGAATGGATTGCGGCTATGAAAACGCGTGGGCGTTTCTGCGTGAACCAAAAGGATTGTGGTCCAACCCTGACGGTTCATCAACACGCGACCACGTTGCAGGTCATAATGCATGGCCGCTAGCTTCTCGCGTGAGCGCAATGCCAGCACGATATGGTCAGCACCGGCGTGAATGAGTGCTGGCGGAATGCCCGGCGCCAGATCGTCCTGTTCGTAGTTGAACAAAGCCAGCGCTTGCTCAATTTCAATTTCCGATGCGGCGCGGTTGCGCGTTCCCGGCGATTGCAGGCTGGCGGCAAAAAGCTCGCCTTCTTTGCGGCCTTCTACGCTGATTTCTGCATTGTTGAGCTTCAATGCGAAGCGTCCATCGCCGTCGCGCATGGCGAGCGCTGCGCCCAGTGCTATGGTCGCATGGCCGCAGAAAGGAATTTCTGTTTCCGGCGCAAAATATCGCACGCGAAAGCCTCCGGCTTCCGGCATTGCAAAGGCCGTTTCGGAAAAGCCAACATCTTTGGCAATTTTCTGCATGTCTTCGGTTGAAGGCAGTTTTTCAGAAATCAGTACACCGGCAGGATTTCCGCCCTGATTACCTTGCGAGAAGGCAGCTATACGCAAGACGTTCAATGACATGTCCTTTGCCAACTTTCGATTCGTTCCCACCTTCTTCAATAGAAGGCGCTAAATGAGTCAGGTCAAGGGCAGGGGGCATTCGTTCACATGCAAGTTTGGAACGTGTTTTGATTTAGAGCGTGTCGCGCTTATTCGTATCCATAGCGCTCGCTCTAACTCCTTGTTTTTTACGCATGTCGTTATCGGAAAACCGGTTCCCACTTTTCCGCGACATGCTCTAGTCTTTCATTTCCGTCGCCCATGGCGGATTTGCACCCGCGCGCGAAACTGTCACTGCGGCAGCGCGCACGCCAAGCGCTACAGCTGCATGAATTTGGTCTTCATCGAGTTTGGAGATAGCTTCTTTGTCGAGAAGCCCCTGATTTTGCAGGCTCGCAAGAATACCGGCATTGACCGTATCGCCGGCGCCAACCGTATCCAACACGTCAACCTTCACGCCGGGCACCCGAACGGTGGCGTTTGCGCTGTAGGCATCAGCGCCATGTGCGCCTTTGGTTATGACAATCAGCTTCGGCCCGAGCTTAAGCCATCGGGCAGCAATCTCATCGTGATTGCCCTTTTCACCGAACCATTCAAGATCTTCGTCCGAAAGCTTCACAATATCCGCAAGCGCAATCATGCGTTTCATCCGGGCAAGATGGATTTCACGATCTTTGATGAAGCCTGTGCGGATATTCGGATCAAGGAACATGACGCGCTGTGACGCTTCGCGGGTCATCAGCGCTTCATAAACGCTGCCGCATGGCTCGGAAATCAGACTGATACAGCCAAACAGCATGGCTTTAATTGCATCATCAATCGGCGGAATATCGCTTTCGGAGAGCATCCGCAGGGCTGTGTTTTCGTCATAGAAAGCATAGCGCGCCTGACCATCAACGAGGCGGACAAAAGCCAGTGTCGTGGGACGATCCGAAGTGGCCGAAAATGAATAATCGACCTTGGATCGTGCGAGTGTATCGCGCAGCACTTCGCCGAAAAAGTCTGATGAAAGTCCGGAGAAGAAACCCGTTGGAACGTCAAGACGCCCAAGCGCAATCGCCGTGTTGAAAACCGACCCGCCAGCGAGCGGCAAAAATGCTGTTTCACCTGACGCAGTTTCGCGTGGCAGCATGTCGATCAGGGCTTCGCCGCAGCATAGGATCATGGTTTCAACTCAGCTGTTAAATCGATTGAAGATTACAAAACGAGCAAGGTAAACACAAAAGCGCAGCGTTGATCAATGCCGCGCTTTTGAAAATCGATCAGACGTGCTGACCGCCATTGATGTGGATTTCTGAACCCGTCACATAAGATGAGGCTTCGGAGCAGAGATAATAGATCGTCTCTGCAACTTCTGAGGTCTTGCCAAGACGACGCATTGGTAGTTGCTCGACAAGCTTTTCTGTGCCGGGAGAAAGGATTGCGGTGTCGATTTCGCCCGGCGCAATCGCATTCACACGAATTCCATGCGGGCCAAAATCGGAAGCCATTTCGCGGGTCAATGCTGCAAGCGCTGCCTTGGAAGTTGCATAGGCCGTACCTGCAAAAGGGTGTACGCGGGATCCGGCAATGGAGGTCACATTGACCACTGAGCCTTGCGCGGATTCCAGTTCTTTGAACAAACCACGTGCAAGCATGATCGGTGCCATGAAGTTCACCTGAAACACATCGCGCCAAACGGCCATCGGCGTTTCGATGGAATTCAAGCGGCGACCACCTTCTGCCTTTGGTGAAATACCGGCGTTGTTGACGAGGGCATGCAGCTTGCTGCCATTGGCTTCCAGTCGGCGGCGGATTTCAGCGATTGCCTTGCCGACGTCTTCCTGATCGGCAAGGTCAACCTTGATGTGGTCTTCCGGCCCTGCTGGCCATGGGCAATTCTCAGCGAAATCCTGACGCGAGCAGGTGATGACACGCCAGCCAGCGCGCGAAAAACGCTTGACCGTCGCATGACCGATACCTCGGCTTGCGCCTGTCAAAACGATCGTTTTGCGTTCCGTGTCTGGCTTGGGAGCTTCAGACCGGGCCGCATCTGTTTGGGAAACTGTGGACATGAAAACCTCACTCTCAATCCTTGAATAGACTAAGCCACTCAGGATTTCGAGCGGATTTCATATCTATTAGCGCTATCTGCTTCACTTGATCGCGATAAGGGCCGGTATTAACCGGCCCTATGCGAAGATCACTGCGTATTGCCCATAATGATATCGAGAAGCGTGGTTGAATCACGGCTCTGCTGTGGCTGTCCGCCGACATCACCGGGAGGCAATGGTGCGCCATTGTCATTGGCCGGGTAATTGGCAGGTACGCCCGATTGCTGGCCCTGTTGAACATTGTTACGGGCGGGCGAGTCAGGTGCTGGCGGCCAATAGCCGTCATCGCCATTGCCAGCCAGTGGCTGTTCGCCATAGCCGCCCTGCGGAATCATACCCGGTTCATACGGATTGTTCGGATCAATACCGTCGCTGCCGCCGGGAATGATATTCTGAATGTCGTAATGGCCGGGAAGCTCGGCAATCGGCACGCCCTTATGCGCTTCCTTCATGTATGCTTTCCAAGCGGCGACGGGCAGTGTCGAGCCGAACACGCGCTTCATGCCCTTGCCATCATCATTGCCGAACCACACGCCAGTGGTGAGATTGGCGGTGTAGCCGACAAACCATGCATCGCGGAAATTCTGGCTGGTTCCGGTTTTGCCTGCCGCTGGCCAGCCGAAGGCCGCGCGTTTTGCCGTGCCGTCTTCCACTGTCTTGCGCAGCATAGCGTTCATCATGCCGACATTGCGCTCATCAATGACGCGCGGACCAATGCCATCTTCCCGCTGATAGAGAACCTTGCCTTCGGAATCCGTGATCTTGGTGATGAAATAGACCGGCGCGCGATAGCCACCATTGGCAAATGGCACATAGGAATCGGTCAATTCCAGAAGCGATACTTCCGAAGTTCCCAATGCCAGCGAAGCATTGGGCTCTAACTTGGACTGAACGCCCAAACGATGTGCGGTGTCGATAACGGTCTGCGGCCCGACTTCCATCACAAGCTGCGCAGAGACGGAATTGAGCGAGTGAGACAGCGCGGTCGCAAGCGTCACTTCGCCCATATATTTGCCGTTGTCGTTGCTTGGCGTCCATTTGCCGATCCGCACCGGCGCATCGTTACGAACGGAATCCGGTGTGCGGCCCTGTTCCAATGCAGTCAGATAGACAAATGGCTTAAACGACGATGCTGGCTGACGGCGTGCATCGGTCACGCGGTCAAACTGGCTGGCCGCGTAGTCATAACCGCCAACCAAAGCGCGCACTGCACCCGTGCCATCAATGGAGACAAGCGCGCCTTGGCTTACATTCATCTTCTTGCCGTTCGCGGAAATCTGGTCTTTGATTGCTTCTTCGCCTGCGCGTTGAAGATTAAGATCAACGGTCGTTTCAACAACTATATCTGTCTTTGTCTCGCCAATCAGGGACGGAATTTCAGCAACCACGCGGTCGGCAAAATAGTTTTCCGAACCCTGCCAATAAGAGGCAGCTCGTGCTGGCGGCTCGCTTTCCGCGATCGCGACCTGACGGTCATCGATCATACCTTCTTCACGCATGGCACCGAGAACCAGCCGCGCGCGGGTGGCGGCTGCTTCCGGATCGCGTGCTGGTGAAAGGCGCGAAGGCGCTTTCAGAAGGCCGGCGATTGTTGCCGCTTCCATCAGGTTGAGTTCTTTTGCGGATTTGTTGAAATAGCGGCGTGAGGCAGCATCGACACCATAAGCACCGGAACCGAGATAAACGCGGTTCAGATACATCTCCAATATCTGCTCTTTGGTGTATTTATGCTCTAGCCAGAGGGCGAGCATCACTTCCTGCACCTTACGTTCCAGCGTGCGGTCTGGTGACAGGAACAGATTTTTAGCCAGCTGCTGCGTGAGCGTTGAGCCACCCTGAACGGCACGGCCTGAAGTGATGTTGGTAACAACAGCACGCGCAAGACCGATTGGATCAATGCCGAAATGCGACATGAAGCGGCGATCTTCAATGGCCATAACCGCTTGCGGAATAAAAGGCGACATTTCATGCAGACCGACAGCTTCGCCGCCTGTCGTGCCGCGATTGGCAATCAAACTGCCTTGCACATCGACAATACGCACATTTGGCGGACGATCAGGAATGGACCAATCGGTTGTCGGCGGCATTTTTGCTGCGAAATAAACGAGCATACCGGCGAAGGCGATGCCTCCCCATAGGCCGAGTACCAGGAACCAGTAAAAGGCACGGCGAACAAAGCCAAAAAAGCCGCCGCGCTTTTTCGTCTTACGGCGTGAACCACGTGGTTCACGCTCTTTTGGCTGCTTGCCGCCGCGCTGCGTTCTGGCCATGCGCTCCTCATCATCGACGCGAAACACGTCTTCTTCCTCTTCCTTTTTCGGCGCATTGCCGAAGGAAGGTTCGATACGTCCGTTTCTACCGTCTCGCGATGCCATATCTGCTTAAATCCACCCGCCTGTATATTTTTTACGTTGTTTATCGCCTGAAGTGTAAATGCGGCAGTTTAAAGGGGCGTAAACTCAGCATTCACAAAAAACAACCTTCCAGCAGCTCAAAAAGAAAAGGCCCCGCAAATGCGAGGCCTTTTCCGTAGTTTTATCAAGTCAGATTAGAACTTGTATGCAACGCCAAGACGAATTTCGTTGGTCTTGAACTTGTTGCGGGTATCTACACCGTCAACGTCAAAGTTCTTGTGACCGTAATCGGTATAGCGATATTCAAGACGCAGAATTACGTTGTCGGTTGCAGCGTAATCAACACCAGCGCCAGCTGTCCAGCCGGTGTGGGTCTTGCTGGAGGAGAAGCTGTCTTCCACACCGCCAACGATAGAGGTTGCAGAATTCTTGATCTGGCCGAACGCTACACCACCAGCGATGTAAGGCAGGAAGCGGTCAACTGCATAACCTGCACGTGCACGCACAGCACCCGACCAACGCAGCTTTGTTTCTACGCTATCGAAATCACCGTCTGCGTCGGTCTCAGAAAAACGCTTCTTGAGATTGTTGTAGGTTACGTCACCGTCAACACCGAGGACAACACTGTTGCCGAGGTCGAAGTTATAACCAGCGTAGAGGCCACCGAGGAAGCCATCTGGCTTCAAGTTAGCGGAGCCATCGATATCGCTGAACTGCGACTTGCCCCAGCCGTAGCCGATCTGTCCACCGAGGTAAGCACCGTTCCAGCTGAATACTGGAGCGGAGATAACTGGTGCTGGTTCTTCGTAAACGATAGCGTCAGCGGCTTTTGCGCCAGTGGTAGCAAGAAGAGCAACAGTTGATGCGAGAAGAAGGGACTTAAGTGTCATAATAAAACCTCCGGTGGAGAAATTGGGGAAACTCATTTGTTGCCCCCAATATAATCCTTCCACTGATAAAGTCTGTAGCAAGAATACCACAGTGAATATCTGGCAGGAAAAACCACGTATTTCCGGGCATTTACGCGAAAAAGCCGGTATTGTTGGTTATCAAATGGTTAAATTATCGATTATTTTGAAGTTGAAGTGCTTATAAAGCTATTTACAATCAGAACAGGTATCTATCAGAAAATTTAAGGAGCGCTCTGTTTGGGCGCTCCTTAAATATTGGTATTAATTTACGCGTGAGCGAAAATATCCGCCTCAGGCCAACCCATCAGATCAAGCTCTGAGCGGGTTGGCAGAAACTTGAAGCAGGCTTCGGCTTGCTTGGTGCGGCCATCACGTTCAAGGCGCTGTTCAAACACGGCCTTCAGGCGGTGCAAGTAAAGAACGTCAGACGCTGCATATTCAAGCTGTGCCTGTGACAGAACTTCTGCCGCCCAATCGGATGACTGCTGCTGCTTGGAGATCGAAACCTCAAGCAGTTCGCCGCAGATTTCCTTCAGGCCATGGCGATCCGTATAGGTGCGGGTGAGCTTGGATGCGATCTTGGTGCAGAATACCGGCTCCGGCATGGTGCCAAAAGCATGCGCCAGCACAGCCAGATCAAAGCGGCCAAAATGAAAGATCTTGGTGATCGCTTTGTCTTGCAAAAGCTTGACCAGATTAGGCGCAGTTTTCTGGCCTGCTTCAATCTGGATCACATCTGCGGTGCCGTCGCCCGGTGAAATCTGCACCACGCAAAGACGGTCGCGATGTGGGTTGAGGCCCAGCGTCTCGGTATCGATAGCAACCGAATCCACCTGATAATGCTCGAGATCAGGCAAATCGTTTTTATGAAAACGAATAGTCATTTAGTCTTCCTTATTGAGCAGCGATGGCTGCCATAATGCGTGCCCAAGAGCGCTGGCCCTTATGGAAAGAGTTCAGTTCATATTTTTCATTGGGCGAATGGATGCGGTCATCTTCGAGGCCGAAGCCAACAAGCAGCGATTCCATGCCGAGGAACTTGTCGAAATCACCGACAATCGGGATTGATCCACCCATGGCGATCAGCACGGCTGGCTTTGGCCATTCGTCGGACAATGCGTCCTTGGCCTTTGAAACCAGCGGTGAATCATAAGGCAGCTGAATCGCTGGCGAGCCGCCATGCGGATGAAACTCGACAGAGCAGTCAGCTGGCAGGCGTTCCTGAACAAATGCGCGGAAAGCTTCGCGGATTTTGACCGGGTCTTGTTTGTGCACGAGACGGAACGAAACCTTGGCTGAAGCTTCCGCTGCGATAACTGTCTTGAAGCCTTCTCCGGTATAGCCGCCGATGATGCCGTTGACTTCGGCTGTCGGGCGCGCCCATGTCAGCTCTAAAACGCTGCGGCCTTGTTCGCCAGATGGGATCGAAAGGCCAATCGGGCCGAGGAAGCTTTCAGCGGTACGGCCAAGGTTTTCCCATGATTGCAAAATCTGTGACGGCGTTTCTTCCACACCTTCATAGAAGCCCGGAACCGTGACGCGTCCGGTTTCGTCATGCAGGTCAGCGAGAATTTTTGCGAGAATATGGATCGGGTTTGCAGCAGCGCCACCGAAGAAGCCAGAATGCAGATCGCGGTCAGCGGCCTTGATAACGATTTCTTCGCCAACCAGACCGCGCAGACCAACGCTGATCGCTGGCGTTTCTGTGTCCCACATTGAGGTGTCACAGACGAGCGCGACGTCTGCTTTCAGCTCTTCCTTATGCGCATCGAGGAATGGCTTGAGCGATGGTGAGCCGGATTCTTCTTCGCCTTCAAACAGCAAGGTCACTTTGACAGGCAGGTTGCCGTTGACGGCTTTGTAAGCGCGGCAGGCTTCGACAAAGGTCATCAGCTGGCCCTTGTCGTCAGAAGTTCCGCGACCGGTCAGAATTTTGCGGCCATTGCCAACGTCTTTGATCGCCGGTTCAAACGGATCGTTTTCCCAAAGGTTGAGCGGGTCAACCGGCTGCACATCATAATGACCATAGAATAGCACATGCGGCGCATCGGCGGTGGCGCCGTCATGATGGGCGACAACCATTGGATGACCGGGTGTTTCGCGCACGCTTGCGTCAAAACCAATGGACTTCAAATCCTCGACCAGCCATTCGGCAGCCTTGCGGCAATCGGCTTTGTAAGCCGGATCGGTCGAAATCGACTTAATCCGCAGAAGATCGAACAGATGATCGATGCTCTTGTCGAGATTTGCGTCGAGATGGTTGAGGACTTTATCGAGTGATTGCGCGGACATGAACACTTCCTGACGAGTCGAAATACTGCGCGCACAGTACAACTGCGAAGCTCAAGAAGAAACCCAATTTGACAGGGGCGCAATTTGATGAAGGAAAGTTGCCTCAAAATGAATTGGCCGTCGTGGTGAGGGGGTTACCACAACGGCCATATCACTACACTCACAAACGACAGCCCGGAGAGGGGATTTAGGCTGTCGCTCACAACCGGTTTCCAACGGGGGACGGGTCAGTAAACCGGCGATCAACGTACTGTCGATGACCTAGAAATGGCCCTTCAACTGTGGCTATTCAAGGGCATTTGGTGGCATTTTAGATTACAAATTCGTAACATAAACGTTACCTTTTCGTGAGCAATCCGATATCTGTAATAACCTGAAATTGCATATGCACGGAGGCACTTATGGAAAAGCCTATCATACTCAGCAAGGCCGACTGGGAGAAGACGCCAGGTAAGTGGCACGGCGAATTTGAAGGCAATGTGTTCGGCGCGGGCACGTCGATCATATTCTATTCGACTGAGGAGATTGGCCGCGGGCCGCGACTGCATCGCCATCCTTACGATGAGATTTTTATCGTGCGCAAAGGTCGGGCTTTATTCACCGTTGGCGAAAAGCAATTTGAAGCGGAAGAAGGCAGCGTTGTGTTTGGTGCGGCCAAGATTGCGCACAAATATGTGAACCTCGGGCCCGGACTGCTGGAAACGATTGATGTTCACGTCTCAAGCACCTTCATTCAGGAAGACTTGGAGTAGTTTCGCTTATCAAAACAGGTCGGGAAGCGATCCAACGGTGGACACATGTTTCTCCTGACACAAGGCCGGTTTTCTTTGTGCTTTGTTTGATTTAATCCTAAGCCATGAAAAAAGGCGATCATCTCTTCCTCATCGACGGCTCGGGCTATATTTTCCGCGCCTATCACGCTCTTCCACCGCTGACCCGCAAGTCGGACGGCTTGCCAGTGGGCGCGGTGTCTGGTTTCTGCAACATGCTGTGGAAGCTGCTGAAAGATGCGCGCAATACTGATGTGGGCGTGGTGCCGACGCATTTTGCGGTCATTTTCGACTATTCATCGCAGACATTCCGCAAAGAGATTTATCCCGAATATAAGGCCAACCGCACCGCGCCGCCGGAAGATCTGATCCCGCAATTCGGCCTGATCCGTCAGGCAACTCGTGCCTTCAATCTGCCCTGCATCGAAAAAGAAGGCTTTGAGGCTGACGATCTGATCGCAACCTATGCCCGCATTGCGGCAGAAGCCGGGGCCGATGTCACTATTGTATCGTCTGACAAAGACTTGATGCAGCTCGTGACAACGCAAGTGTCGATGTATGACGGCATGAAGGATAAACAGATTTCGATCCCGGAAGTGATCGAAAAATGGGGTGTGCCGCCGGAGAAGATGATTGATCTGCAATCGCTGACTGGCGACAGCACCGATAATGTTCCGGGCATTCCCGGCATCGGCCCAAAGACTGCAGCGCAATTGCTGGAAGAGTTTGGCGATCTTGATACGCTGCTCGCACGGGCGTCCGAGATCAAGCAGAATAAGCGCCGCGAAAATATCATTGCTTATGCTGATCAGACCAAGATCGCGCGTGAGCTGGTCACACTTAAAGTCGATGTGCCGCTGGATGTTGACCTTGATGGTCTGGTGCTTGAGCCGCAGAACGGCCCGAAGCTGATCGGCTTCCTGAAAGCGCTGGATTTCACGTCACTGACGCGCCGCGTGGCGGAAGCAACCGACACAGATGCATCGGCGGTTGAGCCTTGCCACATCGAGACGGAATGGGGGGCAGATGCCCACGGACCAGACGTTGATGTGCCTGCGAAGACAGATGCTGCGCCAACTGGCTCGGCTCCCATTGCTGCTGAAACGTCCGACGCAAGCGGCTATACGCCAAAAGCGCTCGCTGCAAAGCGTGCATCTGATGCTTTGGCGCAGAAAATCGACACCACGGCCTATACCTGCATTCGCGATATTGAAACGCTGAACAAGTGGCTCGCGGAAGCTGTTGAGACGGGTCTGGTTGCCTTCGATACAGAAACCAACTCGCTTGATCCAATGCAGGCGGAACTGATTGGTTTCTCGCTGGCGCTTGCGCCCGGCAAAGCTGCCTATATCCCGCTCCAACACAAGTCTGGCGTAAATGATCTCTTGGGCGGCGGAATCGTCGAAGAGCAGATTCCGCTCGATAAGGCGCTTGCGGCATTGAAGAGCGTTCTTGAGGACAAATCCGTCCTCAAAATCGCACAGAACATGAAATATGACTGGCTGGTCATGCGCCGCCACGGCATCGACACTGTGTCTTTTGACGATACGATGCTGATTTCCTACGCGCTCGATGCTGGCCCCGGCGGCCACGGCATGGACCCGTTGTCCGAGCGTTGGCTGGGTCATACGCCAATCGCCTATAAGGATGTGGCAGGCAGTGGTAAGAGCGCTGTCACCTTCGATATGGTCGATATTGATCGCGCCACCGCCTATGCAGCCGAAGATGCTGATGTGACATTGCGTCTCTGGCAGGTGCTGAAACCGCGTCTTGCGGCAGAAGGTCTGGCCTCGGTTTATGAACGCCTTGAGCGTCCGCTAGTCGATGTGCTGGCGCGTATGGAAGAACGTGGCGTTTCAGTTGATCGTCAGGTTCTCTCGCGCCTGTCTGGTGATCTCGCACAGTCCGCTGCGCGCAATGAAGACGAAATCTACGAGCTTGCCGGTGAAAAATTCAACATTGGTTCGCCCAAGCAGCTTGGCGATATTTTGTTTGGCAAAATGGGACTTCCGGGCGCTTCAAAGACCAAGACCGGTCAATGGTCGACCTCTGCGCAAGTGCTGGAAGATCTAGCCGCTGAAGGTTTGCCTTTGCCGCGCAAGATTGTCGACTGGCGTCAGCTGACGAAGCTGAAATCCACCTATACCGATGCTCTGCCGGGCTTTATTCATTCCCAGACCAAGCGTGTGCATACGTCATATTCGATGGCTTCCACCTCAACGGGGCGCTTGTCTTCGTCTGAGCCTAATTTGCAGAATATTCCGGTGCGTACCGCCGAAGGCCGCAAGATCAGAACCGCCTTCATTGCCGAACCCGGCAATAAGCTGGTCTCTGCCGATTACAGCCAGATCGAATTGCGCGTTCTGGCGCATGTCGCGGATATTCCGCAGCTAAAACAAGCATTTGCCGACGGTATCGATATTCATGCCATGACCGCGTCTGAAATGTTTGGTGTGCCTGTCGAAGGCATGCCGTCAGAGGTGCGCCGCCGCGCCAAGGCGATCAACTTCGGCATCATTTACGGTATTTCGGCCTTTGGTCTCGCCAATCAGCTGTCCATTCCACGCGAAGAAGCAGGGCAATATATCCGCACCTATTTTGAGCGTTTTCCGGGCATCAAAGATTATATGGAAGCGACCAAGGCTTTTGCCCGCGAGCATGGCTATGTCGAAACCATTTTTGGCCGTCGCGCGCATTATCCCGACATCAAAGCATCCAATCCACAGGTGCGCGCATTTAATGAACGCGCTGCAATCAATGCGCCTATTCAGGGCGCTGCAGCTGATATTATTCGTCGCGCCATGATCCGCATGGAAGATGCGCTTGCAAAAGAGAAGCTTGCCGCCCGTATGCTGTTGCAAGTCCACGACGAATTGATTTTCGAAGTGCCTGAAAATGAAGTCGAAAAGACGATTACGCTGGTGCGTGACGTTATGGAAAACGCGGCGATGCCAGCTGTGTCGCTTTCCGTGCCATTAAAGGTCGATGCGCGTGCTGCGCATAACTGGGATGAGGCGCATTAAAAGCGCATTCCGAAAAGTGTGAAACGGTTTTCGGGTTAAATGCGCGTCAAAAAAGACTAGAGCGCCGTTCCGGGTTAATCGGATCGAATTGCGCTCTAGCGTCTCACCCTGTTGACCTGAGAGGCACAAACCTATAGGTAGGCGCTAATTATGGTGCTTCGGTAGTCGTCAGGAGAGTTGTGAACAAAAAGGTTCACAACCGATGGGTATGCGGCTTGTGAAGCTTTTTTGAAAGTCACTCATGTCCCTACCTGATACGATCGCTCCGGCTCTT
Organism: Ochrobactrum sp. EDr1-4; assembly: GCF_049199085.1. Lineage (NCBI taxonomy): Bacteria > Pseudomonadati > Pseudomonadota > Alphaproteobacteria > Hyphomicrobiales > Brucellaceae > Ochrobactrum > Ochrobactrum sp. EDr1-4. The sequence continues at coordinate 874,572 of NZ_JBLZOF010000001.1, read as the reverse complement.
TCCGGAGCATTAGCCGCTCGTGGTTACAACACACTCACCGCTGTTCAGAATGCCGTTTTGGCGCCTGAAACACTTCATGGCGATTTGCTTGTTTCCGCGCAGACAGGCTCCGGCAAGACTGTTGCCTTTGGTCTTTCCATGGCATCCACCATTCTTGGTGACGACCTGCGCTTTGATCGTGCGCAAAATCCATTTGCGATGATTATTGCACCAACGCGCGAACTTGCTTTGCAGGTTCGCCGCGAACTCGAATGGCTCTATGCTGATACGGGTGCTGTGATTGCTTCTTGCGTTGGTGGTATGGACATTCGTTCCGAGCGCCGTGTGCTCGAACGTGGATCGCATATCGTTGTCGGCACACCGGGTCGTCTGCGTGATCATATTTCGCGTCGTGCGCTTGATATGTCGGAACTGCGCGTTGTTGTGCTCGATGAAGCTGACGAAATGCTCGATATGGGCTTCCGTGAAGACCTCGAATTCATTCTTGGTGAAGCACCGGAAGATCGCCGCACATTGATGTTCTCGGCAACCGTACCAAAGCCGATTGCCCAGCTTGCCAAGCGCTTCCAGAAAGATGCGCTGCGCATTACAGCTGCTGGCGAAGCCGGTCAGCACGCCGATATTGATTATTTTGCGATGCCGGTTCCGCCACAGGAACGCGATCATGCAATCATCAACACCCTGCTTTATTACGATGCGCAGAACTCGATCATTTTCTGCTCGACGCGTGAAGCGGTTAAGCACATGGCAAGCCGCCTTTCCAATCGCGGTTTTGCGGTTGTGGCGCTGTCGGGTGAATTGAGCCAGGCCGAGCGTAACAATGCGCTTCAGTCGATGCGTGATGGACGTGCGCGTGTTTGCGTTGCAACCGACGTTGCTGCACGCGGTATCGATCTGCCAAACCTTGATCTGGTTATCCACGCAGACCTGCCAAACAATCCAGATACCATGCTGCACCGTTCGGGCCGTACCGGTCGCGCAGGCCGCAAGGGTACTTGCGTTCTGGTGGTTCCGTTCTCGCGTCGCCGTATTGCCGAGCGCCTTCTGAGCCTCGCAAAGCTTGATGCGCAGACAGTACCAGCTCCGGGCATTGCTGCCGTTCAGGCCAAGAACAATGAGCGCATTCTCAATGGTGAAGCTTTCAGCCAGCCGATTGATGAAGAGCATCAGGATCTGTTGAAGGCACTGACCGAGCGTTATACGCCGGAACAGATTGCGGCTGCGTTCCTCAATCGCGAACTGGCAGCATTGCCAGCTGCGGAAGATATTTCGGACGCACCTGTTCACCCGATTTCCAGCAAGAAGCCGCGTGAGCGTTCAGAGCGTGGTGATCGTCCGGAACGTGGTGGCGAACGTTTTGATCGTGCTGATCAGGGCGAACGCTTTGACCGTAATGCTCGTTTTGACGGCGTCTGGTTCTCGGTTTCGGCTGGTCGTAAGCACCGTGCCGATCCAAAGTGGTTGCTGCCGCTGATCTGTAAGGCTGGCGATATTACCAAGCGCGATGTTGGCTCGATTAAGATTTTCGACAATGAATCCCGCTTTGAAATCGTCGCTTCCAAGGCTGATGAATTCCGTCGTTCGGTTGAAGAACGCGGCACTGGCGAAAAGGGTCTCGTGATCCGCACTGCCGTTGCAGGCGCCGGTGGCGATGCTGCGCCTCGCGAAGGTAAGCGCGATTTCAAGCCACGCAGTGATAAGCCAAGAGGCGATTTCCGTGACGGCCCACGCGATAATAATCGCGACGGCGCTAAGGGTGGCTGGTCGAAGCCGAAAGGCGACTTCAAGAAAGATGGTTTCAAGAAGGACGGCAAGAAATCCAACGATGGCTATTCGAAAAAGCCACGCGGCGAGTAATCGCTCCATAGATTAAAAAAAGCCCGCCAATTGGCGGGCTTTTTTTTGTCAAAACTCCAAAACAGAAAAAGCCCCGGAAGATTTTGGTCTTCCGGGGCTTTGTTATCCGTGCAGTAAATCTGGTCTAAACGTCGAGATTGGCAACGCTGAGCGCGTTTTCCTGAATGAACTCACGGCGCGGTTCAACTTCATCACCCATCAGGCGCGAGAACAGCGAGTCAGCATCCGTCGCATCGTTGACCTTAACTTGCAAAAGCGTGCGCACATTCGGGTCTAGCGTGGTTTCCCAAAGCTGTTCAGCGTTCATTTCGCCCAAGCCTTTATAACGCTGTAGCGTCAGGCCCTTGCGACCCGTCGCGAAAATTGCATCAAGCAACGCCATCGGGCCAGAAAGCGTATCGATCTTATCCTTGCGGCGCAGCACTGGAGGCTCGGCAAACACTTCTGCAAGGCGTGAGGCCACGCGGTCGATCTGTCGTGCATCAGCAGAACCGAGCAGTGCCATATCGAGAATAGCAACATCCTTCACGCCACGCACCATGCGCTCGAAACGATAGCCGCCGTCATCCGTCACATGTGCTGTCCAGCCACGCTCGGTTTCTTCCGAGATCATATCAAGACGTTTGGAAACCGTTGCAGCCGATGTCTGTGCTGTCGCGTCATTGGCGGTAGAACCGGGATTAAGCAGTCCGGCAATTGCGGCCTGTTCGACAACACGGCGATCATAACGTGTATGCAGGCCACCCAGAAGCTGACGCAGCGTGCGGGCATCATCGACAACAGAACGAAGGTCAGGTCCGGCGCGCACTTCTCCGCTTGCCATTTCAAGAGCCGCTTCATCAAGGCCAGTCTCGATGAGGAAATCCTCAAAGGCTGCTTCATTCTTGATATATTGCGAGGATTTTCCGCGCACGACCTTATAAAGCGGCGGCTGTGCAATATAGATATGGCCGCGTTCAATCAGTTCCGGCATTTGACGGAAGAAGAAGGTCAACAGCAATGTGCGAATATGCGCGCCGTCGACGTCAGCATCGGTCATGATGATGATCTTGTGATAGCGCAGCTTGTCAGGGTTGAAGCCATAAGCTTCATCCTTGCCAATCGATGTACCAAGTGCGGTAATCAATGTGCCGACCTGATCAGACGAGATCATGCGGTCAAAACGAACACGTTCCACATTGAGGATCTTACCGCGCAGCGGCAGAATTGCCTGATTCTGACGCGAACGACCGCTCTTGGCGGAACCGCCAGCAGAATCACCCTCGACGATGAAGATTTCTGATTTTGCAGGATCGCGTTCCTGGCAATCAGCAAGCTTACCGGGAAGCGATGTAACGCTCAGATTGCTCTTGCGGGTGATGTCGCGCGCCTTGCGCGCTGCCTCACGCGCGGCGGCTGCCTGAATGACCTTTTCAACGATGGTCTTGCCGCCAGCAGGATGTTCTTCCAGCCAAGTTGAGAGCGCTTCATTGACGAGGCTTTCGACGACAGGACGCACTTCCGAGGAAACCAGCTTGTCCTTTGTCTGCGACGAGAATTTCGGATCAGGAACCTTGACCGAAAGCACGGCCGTCAGTCCTTCACGGCAATCATCACCGGTGAGGCTGACCTTTTCTTTTTTGGTCATGCCGGATGCGTCAGCATAGCCCGTAACCTGACGCGTTAGCGCGCCACGGAAACCGGCCAGATGCGTACCGCCATCGCGCTGCGGAATGTTGTTAGTGAAGCAAAGCACCTTCTCGTGGTAGGAATCGTTCCACCACATGGCGACTTCAACGGTCATGCCGTCTTTTTCGCTCTTGATGTAGATCGGTGCATCCAGAAGGGCTTTTTTGCTCTGGTCGATGTATTTTACGAACTCAACGACACCGCCATCATAATGCAACTCGTGCTCCCGCACATCCGCATGGCGGCGGTCGCTTAGCAGAATACGGACGCCGGAATTCAAAAACGCCAGTTCGCGCAAACGGCGCTCCAGCGTGTCATAGTCGAATTCAACCATAGTGAATGTGTCGGTCGAAGGCAGGAAGCTAACCTCGGTGCCGGTTTCGCTGCCAGCATCACCTGTTACAACGAGCGGAGCATCGGCGACGCCATGCGTAAACGCGATCTCGTGAATTTTTCCCGCGCGACGAACTTTCAGTCGCAGCCAGACCGAAAGCGCATTCACAACCGAAACGCCCACGCCATGCAGACCACCGGAAACCTTATAGGAATTCTGGTCAAATTTGCCGCCAGCGTGAAGCTGGGTCATGATGACTTCGGCAGCCGAGACGCCTTCTTCCTTGTGGATGTCGGTCGGAATGCCACGGCCATTGTCGGTCACGGTGCAGGAGCCGTCAGCGTTGAGCGTAACGGTGACCAGCGTGGCGTGGCCTGCAAGCGCCTCATCGATTGCGTTGTCGACGACTTCGTAGACCATGTGATGCAGGCCAGAGCCATCATCCGTATCGCCGATATACATGCCCGGACGCTTGCGGACTGCGTCGAGGCCTTTCAGAACACGAATGGAATCCGCGCCGTATTCGGCAGGGGCTTCGGAATTCATCTCTGGAGTCTCGGTCATGAAAATCTTTCGCAAATGTGCCGCGAATGCGGCCTGAAATCCTGCTGCTTATCCAGCATAAAATCTTATGTCGAATCACTCGACAAACATGGCTTTAATATAGGCGTTAACGGTGATTTTTCCAAATTTAGCGGCCAAAATTGCCGGGGATTGCGCTTATTTGGATATGCTTATCTTCTCACGGTTGTTTTCGCGCCAAAGTGAAGGGCTCGTAGCGGTAACACGCCTGAACTCCTTGTTGAAATTCGACTTAGTTTGAAAGCCAGCATCCAGCATGATCGTGGTCACAGGCAGGTCGGTTTCGGTGAGCAACCGGCAGGCTTCATGGATCCGATAATTGTTGATGAAGCGCGAGACATTCTCTCCACTCACCCGGTTGACTGCGGCTGAAATCTGCCGCGATGGAATACCGGACTTGCGCGCTAACCGCGTCAGATTGAGGCTCTCGTTCTGATAAAGCCGTGTCTCATTAAGTAACGTTTTTATCCTGAGAAGAACGTCGTGATCCTGCGCGGATACATCGGAAATATCCTCGCGATTTTCGGGCATTGGAGCAGCAATCGCATTGCTTGCAATGAGCGCTGTGACGCCGATCAGAAATAGGCCGATGAGATTGGCATTGCCGATAATGAAGGCCGTGTGCTGGCCACCGCTCCATCCTGCATCAACAAGAACGGCAACATCAAAAAATGCTGAAAAATAAAGCGAAATGGCAGCAATAATCAAAGCGCGATGGGCTGAAATTGCAGCATCAAAGCGCGCTTCCTCCAGCCGGTCTGGTCCGGCCCCGCCCATAAAAAGTAGTGCGGACGCAAAGAAAATAAAAATGACAAACAGCGCTGCGTCGAGCAATTCGGGCGCAAAAAGCAGCAATGTTACCATCAGGCAAGGTAGCAATAGTGCCGACCAGAAAGTTGGGTTTTTTGATGGTTTTTCCCGCTGAATAAGGTTGCAAAAGCCCAAGTAAACCAGTGGCGGCAGACAAGATGCAATGACGGGCGACACCATGCGCAAAGCGGTGATGTCATAGCCCCATCGCAAGCCAACAAGTGCTGATTGAATAGCGCTGAGAAAGATCACCAGAATGAACGGCCAATGTTGGCGTGCAAGTTCCTGATTGCGCAGCGTTGGAATAAGCAAAGCCAACAATGCAAGCGCTGCGACAAAGGGCAGGGGAATGAAAATCAAGGGCACCTCAGCTTGCCATTGGCACGAACTATGTTTGGCTTTTGTCGCATTTTGTCCTTTATCGCGATTTTGGGCGACCTGAAACACGATTGAGAACGCGAGACGCCAAGATTTAGCAGAAACCTCCAACGCATCGTCATCTGAATCGAACATGCATGGAGAAAGACATGAAACTTTGCAAACTGGTCCTCGGTCTCACTTTTGGGGTGATCCTGTCTTCGGCGTCTGGCGCGTTGGCCACAGAGGTCGGCGTGCGTGCGGTCGATATTCCATCGCCTACGCGTGGAAGCGATCTTAAACTGCGCATCTGGTATCCGGCACAAAAGGGCGGCAAACCTGCTTCGATGGGTGAAAACCGTGTTTTTCAAGGTGCAGAGGCGTTTGAAAATGCACCTTTGAGTGCAGGAGTATATCCTCTGGTGCTGTTTTCGCACGGGTCTGGGGGCAATGTCGAGGCAATGGGCTGGCTTGCCAATATTCTGGTGAAGGCCGGTTTTATTGTGGCAGGCCCCAATCACCCGGGCACGACGTCGGGCGATTCCTTACCTGCAGAAACACCCAAAGTCTGGCAGCGTGTGGGCGACCTCTCAGCCGTGATCGATTTCATGAGCAAGGACGCAGAGTGGCAGCAGCATATCAATGTGGATCGCATCGGTGCCGTTGGCTTTTCGCTGGGTGGCACCACAGTTATGAGAATGTCTGGTGCGCGAAACAATCTTGAGGCTTATGCGCACTATTGCGATGGTTATAAGCAATGGGATTGCGCATGGTATGCCAATGGCATTGGCTTTCGTGACAATGAGGAAGTCAAAGTCGGGACTTATGATCTGCGCAACGTAGACCGGCAATTGTTTGAACAATCAAACCGCGATCCGCGTCTTCGCACGGCTATTATTGTTGATCCCGGAATGGCCCGTGCCTATGTGCCAGAGAGCCTTGCGAAGACTGAAATCCCGATGAATTTCATCAATTTGGGCAGTGAAGGCACGGTGCCACTGGCGACAGAGGCAAGTCAGCTGGCGGAGATAACGCCCAATGGCAGCTATGTGAGCGTTCAGGAATCTGACCACTTTAGCTTTCTGCCCGAATGCAAACCAGATGCGGAAGCTTTCCTGAAATCAATCAATGAACCCGACCCAATCTGTGCGCCGACAAAGCGTTCACGTAGCGATATTCATGCAGAGCTTTCCAATGTAATTTCAGCGCTTCTGCAAGCCACTTTGAAAAACGCGGACAAGCCTTAACATTGACCAAACGGGGCTTTGGCCCCGTCAGTCTTTGGAACTGCCACAATTGGCGCTTATATTGGTTTTCAGCAGGGGCATTCTCGACACCGAGGAGCACTTTATGGATACCACAATGGCGATCAACGAAGCCGCGCAACCATTCATCCCACCGGCACCACGCCCGCGCGAAAAGCCGGTTGGCCGCTTCGAGATGATGCGTGTGGTTTATAAAAACCCGCTCGAATTGTGGGGTGAGCCTTCTTACAATGAGCCATGGGTTTCGGTGAGTTGGCTTGGTATCAAAACCATTATTGCCAACGATCCCGGCCTCATCCGGCATGTGCTGGTCGATAATGCCGCAAACTATCCGATGTCTGCCATTCGCCAGCGGGTTTTGCGTCCGCTTTTACGCGATGGATTGCTGACCGCTGAGGGTCAGGTCTGGAAGCGCTCGCGCAAGGCCATGGCACCCGTGTTCACGCCGCGCCACATCGGCGGCTTTGCGGAAGCGATGCGCGATCGCTCGCGCCAGTTTGTCGAGCGTTACAAGACAAGCGGCATCATCACCGATGTAGCCCACGATATGACGCTGCTCACCTATGATATTCTCGCGGAAACCCTGTTTTCGGGTGAGATCGCCGGTGATCCCAACGACTTTGCGCGCCAGATCGACAAGCTTTTCGAGACCATGGGTCGCGTCGATCCGTTTGATTTGCTCGGCCTGCCAGATTGGCTGCCGCGCTTCACGCGCCTTCGTGGTAATCAATCGCTTGGCTTCTTCCGTGAACTGGTCTCCGAGACCATCGCTCTGCGAAAAGCGCGGATGGATAAGGGCGAAGACGTCCCCAATGATTTTCTGACCTTGCTTTTGCGCGCCGAAGGACCGGATGGTTTGAGCCGTGCCGAGATTGAAGATAACATCATCACCTTCATCGGCGCGGGGCATGAGACAACAGCACGCGCGCTTGGCTGGACGCTCTATCTGCTGGCCAAAGCACCGCAGGAGCGCGAGCGTGTTGAGGCCGAAATCGATGGGTTTTTTGCTGATGGCGGACATGATCTGCCGCCGCAGGAATGGCTGGCGAAACTCCCTTTCACACGCGCTGCCTTTGAAGAGGCGATGCGGCTTTATCCGCCAGCGCCGTCCATCAATCGCGAGGCCGCAACGGATGACACTTATGGTGATCTGAAAATTGCCAAAGGAACCGCTGTTCTGGTGATGCCATGGGTGATCCATCGGCACAGGCTTTATTGGGATCAGCCGGATGCCTTCATGCCGGAACGCTTCTGGCCGGAAAATCGCGACAAGCTGGATCGTTTTCAATATCTGCCATTTGGCGCAGGCCCGCGTGTCTGCATCGGTGCGAGCTTCGCGCTTCAGGAAGCTGTCATTGCGCTTGCAATCTTGCTCGATGGTCGTCGCTTTGATGTGCTGGAGACCACAAAGCCATGGCCGGTGCAGAAACTCACCACCCAGCCGCAGGGCGGTCTGCCTATGAAGGTTATGAAACGTTAATCGGTTGCCGCACCAATGGCGATCCGCGCAAGACGCGGATATTCGGGGTCGGCCAGATTGCTGATGGTTTCGAGCTCGCTAGGGCTGTACCATGCAAGCTCAGAATGTTCATCGCAGACATTGCGCGGTTCGCCACCGCCCCATGCAGTGACCTGAAAAATATGGCAGATGGAATCGCCATAGAGCTCAGGCTTTTTCTCATCGATGGCAGCGATCTCACGAAACTTGATCGGGCGAATGCCGAGTTCCTCGCCCATTTCCCGCACCAGCGCATCTTCCAGAGTTTCCCCACGCTCAACATGACCACCGGGCGTGTCCCAATGTTCGGGCCACGCCTTTTTCCATGGTGAGCGCAGCCCCATCAGGACTTTTTTGTCGCCGTTCACCAGCAAGGCACCGACGGTGACAACTTTCTTCTTCTTCGCCATGAGGGTCCCGTCATGTTGATGCGTTTGCGAATAAGCTTACTGCTAAGTCCACAAACGCACATCACCACTTTTTAATTAGCAAGGCTTTTACCTAGCAAGACGCTCCGCATGCCACTGGAGATGTTCACCCATGAAAGATGAGATGAAGAAATAGGAATGGTCATAGCCTTCGCGCATGTTGAGCGTGAGCGGAATACCAGCCTTTTGGCAAGCTTTCTCCAGCAACCACGGACATAGTCCTTCCTCAAGGAACACATCGGCTTCGCCCTGATCGACCAAAAATTCCGAAAAGCGTGCGCCATCCTCAATAAGCAGCGTCGCGTCATAGGCGCGCCATGCGCGTTCTTCGGAACCGAGATATTTTTCCAGCGCAGGCTTCGACCAGTCGGCTGTTGAAGGCTGCACAATCGGCGCGAAAGCCGATGCCGATTTGAAGCGGTCGGGGTTTTTCAGTGCGATGGTCAGTGCACCATGACCACCCATGGAGTGGCCGGTGATGCCCTGACGCGACATATCAAGTGGGAACTCAGCCGCCACCAGATCGGTCAGTTCCTTGGTGATGTAGCTATACATCTGATAGTTTTTGGCGAATGGTTCCTGCGTCGCATCAACATAGAAGCCTGCACCTTTGCCGAACTTCCAGTTCTGCGTCTCGTCTGGAACATCTTCACCGCGCGGGCTGGTATCGGGGCAAATAACGGCAATTCCTAATTCTGCGGCCATTTGCCGATACTCGCCTTTATCCATCACATTTTGATGCGTGCAGGTCAGGCCGGAAAGATACCACAGCACCGGAACGGGACCGTTCTTTGCTTGTGGCGGCAGGAAAACGGCAAATGTCATTTCGCATTGAGTGGTCTCGCTCTTATGGCGATAGACGCCCTGCGTTCCACCAAAGCATTTCGCGGTCGAAATCGTTTCCATGATTAAATCCTAACTCCCGGATACTTTAACTTCCAAGGGCAACCGCGACATTGACGGTTGCAGCCACGAGGACAGTATTGAAGAAGAATGAGACGACGCTGTGCAGAAGCGTCATTTTTCGCATCGCGGTCGTGGTCACATTGGTGTCAGAGGTCTGCGCTGTCATGCCGATGATGAAGGCATAATAGGCAAAATCCCAGCCCGAAGGTTGTGGCGTTTCAGGAAACGCAAATCCGCCCCGGTAACGACTGGCATGCGCCGCATCTTTTCCAGCTGGCTCCGTTGGTTGCCAGTATAAATGCGCATAGTGGATCGCCGTCATCATGTGGATGGTGCACCAGCCAAGCGGCACAGACGCCAGCGTCACAATAAGCGAAAACATATCTGCTTCCGGCTTTTGATTGACCAGTACAAACAGCGACACAACCGCAACCACCACCGTGGCAAATGTGACCAGAAAGATGATCCACATCGGTTCATCTGCCGTAGCTGCATGTTTTTTGAGATAAGGCGCTGTCAGTTTTGGCAAGGCGCACAATGCGAGCGCCAGATAAAGCACGAAGAAAACATTCGCCCCAATAACTGGCGCAAGCGGGGTTTTGAGAACCCAAGTGATGATGAATGCGAGTGCGCCGCCAATGGCCGCGAGATAAAACGACATATGGCGGCGCAGCAAAAACATCAGGCAGCGCTTTCCTGCGGCTCTAACCGCATATCGACATGCGGAATACCGTCTTCAAGATATTCGTCTGAAACCGCAACAAAGCCAAACGAGCCATAGAATTTCTGCAAATGGCTCTGCCCGCCTAGCTCCATGGCGATGCCCGGAAAGCGTGTCTCAGCAAAGGTAATCGCCTCTTTCATGAGGCGCTGACCAAGTTTGTAACCGCGATAATCGGCCGCCACGACAACGCGACCGATCTTCACCGGCTTACCATCCTTCTCTGGTGGCAGAACCCGCAGACTTGCTGCGAGTTCTTCACCATCGAGAATGCGTAGATGAAACGCGTCATAATCCTTGCCGTCGATTTCAGGGTAGGGGCAATTCTGCTCCACCACGAAAACATCCACGCGCAGCTTCAGCATCGCATAAAGTGCGCGCGGGGTCAGGTTGTCGATTTCATCCCAATGGGAGGTGAAAAGCTTCTCACTCATCAGTAGACAATCACCGAGCGGATCGACTTGCCTTCATGCATCAGATCGAAGGCGGTGTTGATTTCATCAAGCGGCATGGTGTGGGTGATCAGGCTGTCGATGTCGATCTTGCCTTCCATGTACCAATCAACAATCTTTGGCACATCGGTACGACCGCGTGCGCCGCCAAAGGCTGTACCCTTCCAGACGCGTCCGGTGACGAGCTGGAATGGACGCGTAGCGATTTCCTTGCCCGCTTCCGCGACGCCGATGATGATCGATTCACCCCAGCCGCGATGGGTGCATTCGAGCGCCTGACGCATGACATCGGTGTTGCCGGTGGCATCGAACGAATAGTCCGCGCCGCCATCGGTCAGATCCTGAATGGCCTGAACAACCTTGTCATTACCGATTTCGCGCGGGTTGACGAAGTCAGTCATGCCGAACTTCTTTGCCATTTCCACCTTGGATGGATTGATGTCGACGCCGATGATCTTATCGGCGCCAACCATGCGTGCGCCCTGAATGACATTAAGACCAATGCCGCCCAGACCAAACACGACAACATTAGAACCTGGACGAACCTTAGCCGTGTAAATAACCGCGCCAATGCCGGTGGTCACACCGCAGCCAATGTAGCAAATCTTGTCGAAAGGCGCGTCTTCGCGGACCTTGGCGACAGCAATTTCCGGCAATACAGTGAAGTTCGAGAAGGTCGAGCAGCCCATATAATGGAACACTTCGCCGCCATCGCACGAAAAGCGCGAAGTTTTGTCAGGCATCAGACCCTGACCCTGCGTTGCGCGGATCGAGGTGCAGAGGTTTGAGCGCTGCGACAGGCAGGTTTTGCATGAGCGGCATTCCGGCGTGTAAAGCGGGATCACATGATCGCCGGGCTTTACCGAAGTCACACCAGCGCCGACTTCACGCACGATACCCGCACCTTCATGGCCGAGAATGGCCGGGAATTTGCCTTCGGAATCAAGGCCGGAAAGCGTGTAGGCATCCGTGTGGCAAACGCCGGTCGCCATGATTTCGACCAGCACTTCGCCAGCGCGTGGACCGCCGATTTCGATAGTTTCGATGGTGAGCGGCTTCTTTGCCTCCCAGGCAACGGCTGCGCGTGACTTCATGTTTGCAATCCTTTTGTCCGTGCGCCCTATTTCAGATAGGTACGCAAAATCCGCATGATTTCGTCGATTTGTGTATCGGGATCAGCCGCTGCATTTTGCGCTATGGTCTCACGCGCTTGGCCAAATGTCTCGCGAAAATGGCTTTCCAGCACTTCCGCCATCAATCCGTTGGTCGCCCCACGCAAAGCCGCAATCTGCTGCAACAAGGCAGCGCATTCCGTGCCTGCTTCCACTGCGCGCTCAAGCGCTTCGGCCTGGCCTTTGATGCGGCGCAGACGCGTTAAAGCACGCTTTTTGTCTTCCGGTGAATGCGGCATGGAATCTCCCGATTTTCACAAAATCTATATACTCTAGGGGAGTATGTCAATTGCTCCTAAAATAGCTTTTGCGAGAATAGTTTTGCGAGCAAATCTTACAGGCTGGATTTTATGCCTCAAGCTTAAAATGCAGCAGCGGATAAGGGCGTCCCTGATCATCCGTTTCCGAGCTGCCTGTCTCGACAAAACCCATATGCTTATAAAAGCCGACGCCTTGTGTGTTCTGCTCATTCACATCAACGGTCAGCGTGCCCTGCTTTTTCGCATGCGCAATCATATGCTTGCCAATACCCTTGCCGCGCTGAACAGGTGAAATGAATAGGCTGTCGATATTGTTATCGGTCATGCCCATAAAACCTACCGGTTTGCCGTCATCCTCAATGACATCCACTTCCACATTCGGCAGATATTGCTCACCGACCAGCTTTTCGATTTCAGCGAAATCTTCGCGGCTTAGAAAGTGATGCGTTGCCAGCACACTTGCGCGCCAGATAGCGGTAAGGGCTGGGGCATCCGCCGGATTGGATTTTCGGATATGGATCATCTCGGTTCCCTGTGTGATAAGCAGCAAAGCAACGCCTTTATAATACGGAATTTCATTTGACGAGCCTACCCGATCTCCCCGTTACCCGCATTCTGCCGGAACTCGACGCTGCCATGAACAGCCATGCAAGTGCGGTTCTGGTTGCACCTCCCGGCGCGGGTAAGACGACGCTGGTGCCGCTGCATTTTTTAAATGCCAGCTGGCGCGGCGACGGCATGATTGTGCTGCTCGAACCGCGTCGTCTCGCCGCCCGCGCAGCGGCCCGCCGCATGGCGCAGCTCTTGGGCGAAGAGCCGGGCGAAACGGTCGGCTATCGTATGCGCCTTGAAAGCAAGGTCTCGGCCAAGACCAAAATTCTTGTTGTCACTGAGGGCGTTTTTGCACGCATGATTCTTGATGATCCCGACCTCAATGGCATTGCCGCCGTTCTGTTCGATGAGTTTCATGAACGCAGCCTTGATGCCGATTTTGGTCTGGCGCTGACGCTCGATGTGCAGGCCGCTTTGCGCGACGATTTAAAAATTCTCGTCATGTCGGCAACGCTGGATGGTGCGCGTGTGGCCTCACTTTTGGGCGATGCACCCATTATCGAGAGCGAAGGCCGCGCTTTCCCCGTCGATATTCGTCATCGCGAACGCAAGCCTGACGAACGCATTGAAGATGCGATGGTGAAAGCCATTCGCGAAGCGCTGGCCGACGAAACCGGCAGCATTCTTGCCTTTCTTCCCGGTCAGGGCGAGATTGAACGCACGGCTGGCGTTCTAGAGAAATTTCTTCCTGCCAATATCATTTTGGCCCCGCTTTATGGCGCGATGGAAGGCCGTGATCAGGATGCGGCAATCAAGCCAGCGCCCGCAGGCCATCGCAAGGTCGTGCTGGCGACCTCGATTGCCGAGACCTCCATCACAATTGATGGCGTTCGGGTGGTGATCGATTCAGGTCTTGCCCGCCTGCCAAAATATGAACCCGCCACCGGCCTGACCCGCCTCGAAACCGTGCGCACTTCGCGTGCGAGTGCAGATCAACGCGCTGGTCGTGCCGGACGTACTGAGCCGGGTATCGCAATCCGCCTCTGGCATCAGGGACAGACCGCAGCACTTCCCGCGTTCTCTCCACCCGAAATTCTTGAAGCCGATCTTTCCGGCCTCGTGCTCGATGCGGCGGCATGGGGTGTCACTGATCCCGCAACCTTATCACTGCTCGACAAGCCCCCGGCACCGGCATTGAAAGAAGCCAAAGCGCTGCTCATGCGGCTCGGTGCGCTTGATGAAACAGGGCGACTGACATCGGACGGCGAGGCGATGCGGTCACTCGCACTTCCTGCACGTTTGGCGCATATGGTGGCGGAAGCGGGCAAACGCGGTGAGGCTTCGCGGGCAGCAGAGCTTGCAGTGCTTTTGACTGAGCGCGGCCTTGGCGGCAATGAAACCGACCTCGACACGCGCATGTCGCGCTTCCGCAATGATCGATCCGATCGTGCGCAACGCGCCAAAGGACTAGCGAAACGTCTGGCTGCAAATGTGCCTAATAAAGGCGAAGCAGCAGGTTCCAGTGTTGGCCGTATGCTCATCGACGCCTATCCAGACCGTATCGCCAAGGCGCGTGGAGCAACGGGGCAATTTCTGCTGGCCAATGGCCGCGGCGGTGAGGTCGATCCGGCGATCAGCCTTAGCCGTGCGCCATGGCTTGTGGTGGCAGATATGTCGGGCAAGGCAGGCCGCGCACGCGTACTTTCTGCGGCTGAAGTCTCAGAAACCGAAATCCGCACTGCTCTTGGCAACAAGATCGAAAGCGGCCGCCAAGTCGTCTATGACGCAGAAAAGAACGCGCTGCGTGCGCGTGAAGCTGTTCGCATTGGCGCCATCGCCTTGTCGGAAAAACCGCTTGCCGCCCCTTCCGGCGTGAGCGCCGATGAAGGCGTGATCGCTGCCGTGCGCGAGCACGGACTGCAAATCCTTCCATGGGGCAAAGAGGCAGAAATCCTGCGTCGTCGTCTGGGCTGGCTCTATCGCGGCCTTGGTGATCCGTGGCCGTCAATGGATGATGAGCATCTGATCGAGCGTCTTGATGACTGGCTTTTGCCATTTCTTACGGGTGAGTCACAACTCAACCGTATCCCGGCGCATGTGCTGAAAAACGGTCTGATGAGCCTTGTGCCATTCGACATGCAGCGCAGCGTCGATAGACTGGCCCCGACACATTTCGAAGTGCCGACTGGCTCCAATATTCCCATTCGATACGATGCGGAGGAGCCGATCCTTGCCGTGCGTGTACAGGAGCTGTTCGGCCTTGGCATTCACCCGGCAATTGCCAATGGCAAAGTACCCCTTTTGCTGGAACTGCTTTCCCCCGCCCACCGCCCGATCCAGATCACGCGTGACCTGCCGGGCTTTTGGCAAGGTTCATGGGCCGATGTGCGCACGGATATGCGTGGCCGCTATCCGCGCCATGTCTGGCCGGAAGATCCGGCCAATGCGCAAGCTACCAGCCGCGCTAAGCCTCGCGGCACTTAAGCATGCAGAACGACGCTCACTTCGTCTTCATCGCGAATGTCAAGATGATTGCGTATCCGCTTATCTGAGATCAGTTCCAGACAGTCATGCATGTGTGATCCCACACGCCGGAAAACCCAAACTGGCATCGACCGCGACTTGGCGTAAAGTGTGGCTCGCCATGCTTGTCCCATGCCTCGACGTGGCTTGAAAAGCTTGCGCCTAAGGCTGTTATTTTCAATCCTATCTTGCGGGATCACCAAGGTTGGCGGAACCAAACCACGGTCCAGCGCCTTCAATCTGCTGCGGCGGCTTTTCAGTGCCTCGGGAAATTCGACGATTTGAACATTGAGTGATCCAGCCGCAAATTCTTCCGGCCAATCAACGGGTGAATCGGCCAAATTTTGTTTTCCCGGAATGATCAGCTCGGAATGCCTCCCAAGCCCCGAAGATATCTTCCCCCTGAAGATAACCATGCGTGCCCTCCTACGCGTGTAGAGGGCATCATAAATTATTCACAAAATTGACACAATTTAATCACGTCCACCCTGACGGCAATGTGATTGCAGCCCAAATCCCCGTAAATGCGGGGTTATGGCCTATTGCTTGTTAAGCTGCGACTGGATGACACAGTTCTACTTGCATGAATATTTGCGCTGTCGCATAAGGAGCCGAAGGTGGCTTCGCTTTATCCAGCGCAATGGATATGCTTTTCTTAAAGCGAGGCTGTCTTGAAATTTGGTGGAATTTTTGGGAGTGGCCATGCACGCAGAATTCGATAATCGCGCTTCCAATCTCTCACGCAGGCCGCGTCTTACCACATTGGTACGTTTGCGCTGGTTGGCGATTGCCGGACAGACGGCAGCCGTGATGTTTGTGGCGCTTTATCTGCAATTCAGCTTTTCCATCAGCATTTGCCTCGCACTGATAGCATCGTCCGCGTGGCTTAATCTCTATCTGGCGTTTCGCTTTCCAAACACTCACCGACTTAATCCCGAAGCGGCAAGTCTGGTGCTTGCCTTTGATATTTTGCAACTCGCAGGCCTGCTTTATCTAACCGGCGGCGTACAAAACCCGTTTATCATTCTGGTGATTGCACCTGTAATTATCTCTGCAACATCGCTTTCGGTACGGCACACGCTGGCTCTGGCTTTGCTTGCGGTGTTCTGCACTTCGTTTCTGATATTTTATCACCGGCCTTTGCCTTGGTATCCGGGCGAGATGCTGGTTCTCCCATTCCTCTTTGTGGCCGGTATCTGGTGTGCAATCGTTTCGGCGCTCGGCTTTACTGGCGTTTATGCCTATCGTATCGCTGAGGAAACGCGTCAGCTGGGTGATGCATTAACCGCCACCGAACTGATATTGCAGCGCGAACAGCATTTGACTGCCCTTGATGGTCTTGCCGCTGCTGCTGCCCATGAGCTGGGCACCCCGCTTGCCACCATCACGCTGGTGGTCAAAGAAATGCAGCGCACTTACGCTAAAAAGCCGGATAGTGATCCCGCATTGGCGGAAGACATTGCGCTTCTGCAGTCGCAGGCGGCGCGGTGTCGTGAAATCCTGCAACGTCTGACCAGCCTTTCTTCGGAAAACGAAGAGCATATGTCACGCTTGCCGTTCTCTTCACTGATTGAAGAAGTGATTGAGCCGCATCGCAACTTTGGTGTCGTGCTTGATGTTTCCAAGCTCGATGGGCCAAAGCCCGAACCTGTTGTGCGGCGCAATCCAGGCTTGCTGTACGGCCTTGGTAATCTCATTGAAAACGCCGTCGATTTTGCGCGTGAAGAGGTCAGCGTGACATGGGGATGGACGGACACCAATGTGACCGTTCTTATTCAGGATGATGGCGAAGGCTTCAAACCGGAAATTCTTGACCGAATCGGTGAACCTTACATGAGCAGTCGCGACGGCAGTCAAAATGGCGGCGGTGGGCTTGGTCTGGGACTTTTTATCGCAAAAACCTTGCTCGAACGCTCTGGTGCACAGATCAGTTTCAAAAATCGCAAAAATCCTGGTCAGGGAGCCGAGGTAAAGGTGGTTTGGCCACGCTCTGCATTTGCACTAAGCTAATGAATATGCTCGATAATCTTTATTAGATTATGGGTGACATTGGCGAGCTATAATGCCCAAATATAAAATCATTTTTATATGGAAAACCTAAAAAAGACTTTGCGAAAACAACAGTTTGCCTTGTTTCTGTTTGTCAATTTTTTGCAAGGATTGCTTCAACAATTCAATGGCTATTTGACTTTTTGACGCAGGGGTATCAATAAAGGAACAAAAATACAGGCAGGAAGCACCCCATGGAAGACTTGAAGCAGGAAGACACCGAAGCCATTGGCAACGATCCAACCCTTCTTCTGGTTGATGACGATAAGCCTTTCTTGCAGCGCCTTGCCCGCGCCATGGAAGGTCGGGGCTTTCAGGTGACCACTGCGGAATCCGTTGAAGAAGGCATTGCCGCTGCGAAAGCCGCGGCCCCCGCTTATGCTGTGGTCGATATGCGCCTTGGTGACGGAAACGGCCTTGATGTGATCGAAGCCATCCGCACCCGCCGTACCGATACCCGTGCGATTGTACTCACCGGCTACGGAAATATTGCGACAGCAGTAAACGCGGTGAAGCTTGGCGCGATTGATTATCTGTCCAAGCCAGCCGATGCGGATGAAGTTTTTGCAGCACTTACCCGTCGCCCGGGCGAAAAGATTGCACCGCCGGAAAACCCAATGTCTGCCGACCGGGTTCGCTGGGAGCATATTCAGCGGGTTTATGAAATGTGCGAGCGCAATGTTTCTGAAACCGCGCGTCGTCTCAATATGCACCGCCGTACTTTGCAGCGCATTCTGGCAAAGCGCGCGCCTCGTTAAAGCATATCGCGGAAAAGTGGGAACCGATTTTCCGATCACGATATGCCTAAAAACAAAGAGTTAATCAATATCGGTTTCAGGCACGTCTAAACCTGCTAATTCAGCAATTGTCAGCCTTGCCGCACTTGATCTCGCAAAGCGTAACATCAGCGCTTTGCGGGTAGCGCCCGGCAGTTTGTGTTCCGGTGCATCGCGCAGGATTTCCGCGCCATACCCATCCGATAAAATAAACCCGCAGTCTTCTGGAAATATTTCGCTTGGCACGCTCGGATGCGTCGCAAAAAACAGACGATCGCAATAGGCGCGATAGTCTGGCCATTTGCGATCGGCCTTCCAGTCTTCAATGGACGACTTGATTTCGACGATCCAGATTTCGCCTTTGCGGCTAACCGCAATAAGGTCTGCGCGCCTGCCTGAAGCGAGAGACAGCTCCGGCAAAGTTGCCAGTCCCATTTCCAAAAAAAGACGCTGAACACCGCGCCGCACAAGCATGGCATTTTCGGATTGGCGACCGTCGGAAAGTGGGTGTGTTTTGTTGGGAATCACGATTGGCATGAGTGCATTTTGCGCGTGAAAAACGTCCAAAACAATTGAAAAACACTCAAAAACCAGCGGCAAACCTAGTACGAGATTGTGAAACCAATGGCGAGATTATGGCTAAATAATGAATTTTCAATTTACGGTTAACGCTTGGTTAACAATACTCCCTCATCTTTGCGTATGAATGAGCGATTCGCTCCTGATGATGGTCTTTTCAATCTGGGGAATTTTCATGAAGTCTCGCGTCTTGCAGTTGACCGCAGCCCTTCTTCTTGGTGGCGCCCTTACTGGCTGCTCCACAGTCGGCGGCACCTTCTACACCGCGTCCTATTCTTCGGTCAGCGACGCTGGCTACACAATTCCAGCTATTCCGAATGAGAAGATCCCGCAGCAATATCGCCGTCAGATCGTCAAGTATCAGACCAATGAGGTGCCGGGCACAATCATTGTGGAAACCGGCGAAAAGTTTCTTTATCTGGTGCAGCCAGACGGAAAGGCGATGCGCTACGGTATCGGTGTAGGTCGTGAAGGTTTCGGCTGGAACGGGACGGCACGCGTTGCGATGAAGCGTGAATGGCCGACATGGACACCTCCATCTGCAATGATCAAGCGTCAGCCTGAACTGGCAAAATACCGCAATGGTATGGGACCGGGCCTCAAGAATCCTTTGGGTGCACGCGCGCTCTATCTCTACAATAAGGGCGGCGACACCGGCTATCGTATTCATGGAACACCAGAATGGTGGTCGATTGGCAAGGCCATGTCATCGGGATGCGTTCGCATGATGAATCAGGATATCATTGATCTTTACGAGCGCACCGAGCAGGGTGCCAAAGTTATAGTCCGATAACAGACGATATGAAAAAGGCCGCTGAAAAGCGGCCTTTTTATTGCGATTTCTATAAGATCAGATCTGCTCAACCTGCTGAACTTCCGGCACAAAATGACGCAGAAGATTCTGAATGCCGTGCTTGAGTGTTGCGGTCGATGATGGGCAGCCAGAGCAGGCACCCTTCATGTGCAGAAACACAGTGCCGTTTTCGAAACCGCGGAATGTGATGTCACCACCGTCCTGAGCCACAGCTGGGCGGACGCGTGTTTCGATCAGTTCCTTGATAGTATCAACGATTTCAGTGTCGGCCTTATCGAAGAATTCTTCTTCTTCATCGGTCTTGGCAGCATCAACGCCAGTGTTGCCTGCCATGACAGGAGCGCCCGACATGAAATGTTCCATGATGGTGCCAAGGATAGCAGGCTTCAAATGCTGCCATTCGCCGTCTTCTTTGGTCACCGTGATAAAATCAAAGCCAAAGAAGACGCCGGTTACGCCCGGAACGGCAAACAGCTTGGCTGCGAGTGGCGAAGTGTTGCCAGCGCTGGCTGCATCGCGAAAATCGGCGGTGCCTTCAGGCATAACGACCTTGCCGGGCAGGAACTTGAGGGTTGCCGGGTTTGGCGTGGTCTCGGTCTGGATGAACATGTCCGTTCTCCGCTTTCAATATCAGAAGCTTTTCGTAAGCATGGATGCGCGTTTAAGCAAGCCTCATCTCAAAAGGCGCATGCGCGTTACGATCAATATAGGGTGATTATGTCACCGCATCAATGTCTTCATCGGAAAGACCTGCCGGAATGACGGTCACCGGAATCTGGAATTGCGCACGATTGGCAAGAGATTGCACAAGAGGGCCGGGGCCTTCGTTGCCCGAACCTGCCGCCAGAACGAGGATAGCAATATCCTGATCTTCCTCAATCAGGCTCGGCAGCTCTTCTGTTATCCGGCCTTCACGAATGATCAGTTCGGGATCAATGCCCTGTTCTTCGCGAACTTTTGCAGCAAACTTCTCAAGCGTTGAACGCGCACGTTCTTCTGCCTCGGCACGCATGATCTCGCCAACGCCAAGGATTTGCTGGAAATCTGAATTGTCGATGACGAAAAGCATGACGAGCGCGCCATTGGAGTTTTTAGCGCGGCGTGCAGCATAGGCAACAGCACGCCCGCATTCGGGCGTCTCGTCGATAACGGCAAGAAACTTGCGTCGATGTCCGGTTTCCCGGCTAAGTCGTTTTGATACCATGGCGATAATGTGGCATTCTCGAAGGCTACCTGCAAGCTGGTAGCCTTCGAATTTGATTAGGACCTTTTGAGATTCCGGTTATAGCGTGCCGAAAATTGTGATCATCGAGCACCGGAGCGCAGTGTACTTAAAGGTACATGAGCACCGGAGCACAGAAGATCGCAATTTCCAGGCCGCTAGAGCTGGAATCTAGTCTTGCAGCCAGCCGATAATGTCGCGTACATGGCGCATATTGGTCTCTGCAATCGCGCTTGCACGTTCGCCACCATCCTTCAAAACGCTGTCGATATAGGCAGGATCAGCCACCAAACGGCGCATTTCATGGGTGATTGGCGAGAGTTTCGCGACTGCCAGATCGGCAAGCGCCGTTTTGAATTCTGAGAATTGGCGTCCGCCAAATTCAGCCAGAATGTCTTCCTTCGACTTGGACGAAAGGGCTGCATAGATTCCAACAAGATTGTCAGCTTCCGGGCGACCTGTGAGGCCATCGAGTTCCGTTGGCAAGCCATCCGAATCGGTTTTTGCCTTGCGGATCTTTTTGTTAATGGTGTCTTCATCGTCGATCAGATTGATGCGCGACAGGTCAGATGGATCGGACTTCGACATTTTCTTAGTGCCATCACGCAGTGACATAATACGCATAGCCGGGCCTGAAATCATCGGCTCGGTCAGCGGGAAGAAACCCGAAACCTGTTCGTCGCCCACCTGCATATCCACGCCGATACCAAGGGCAGCAATACGGTCGGAATAGTCGTTGTTGAACTTCTGTGCGATGTCGCGGGTCAGTTCCAGATGCTGCTTCTGATCTTCTCCGACCGGCACATGGGTTGCGCGATAAAGCAGAATGTCTGCAGCCATCAGGCTTGGATAGGCGAAGAGGCCCAGCGATGCATTTTCGCGGTCTTTACCAGCCTTGTCTTTAAACTGCGTCATGCGGCTCATCCAGCCCATGCGCGCCACACAGTTGAAAACCCAAGCGAGTTCGGCATGCTGACGCACGCGGCTCTGATTGAACACGATGCTGCGTTTAGGGTCGATGCCTGCCGCAATAAATGCAGCTGTCACTTCGCGGGTTGACTGCATCAGTTCAGCCGGATCGGGCGAAACGGTCAGCGCATGCATATCGACAACACAGTAGATGCATTCCTGCGTCTCCTGCACTTCGACCCACCGCTTGATCGCACCCAGATAATTTCCAAGGTGAAGGTTTCCGGTCGGTTGAACGCCGGAGAAGACAAGCGGTTTGAACGTGCTCATGATTATATCCTGATGTTGGCCTTCGCCGGTGGAGAGCGAAGGGCACTAATTTTGATGCGGTGTTTTCGCAGAGCTGCGAGTACCTTTCAAGGTCTATTATACTTCGCTCTCGGGCTCTTTCTTGGTGGCACCGCGCTTGATGCCGCGACGTATCATCGCCGTATTTGCACCACCAAGCCCAAAGGCCAGCGCAAAATAGACAACCATCGCCGCCAAAACCATGGCCGCTAGAGTTCCGGCGCGCACACCAAAGGATGATGCTGATGAAAGCTCATGCGAAAAATAGCCAATGGCAAAATGAATGCCGATAGCCATAACGCCAGCGGCAATCAGCAGGCGCGGAATGCGGGTGAGCAATGGAATATCATTGCCCCAATGCCCACGCTTTATCAGCATTACAAACAGCAGTGCCGCATTGATCCAGCCCGCTGTGATTTCTGCAATGGCGATGCCGGTCGGTCCCATACGCGGAAACAGGGTGAGGGCTAGTGTTATATTCACCGCAACCGAAATGGCTGCAAAGATCATTGGTGTGCGGGTGTCTTCACGGGCAAAAAAGCCCGGAAGAAAAGCTTTGATCAGCACATAAGCTGGCAGGCCGATGCCGTAAATTGCCAGAATGCTGGAAACAACGAGCGTTGATTCTGCGCTGAACTGTCCGCGCTCAAACAACAGTCGAACAATCGGCTCTGACATGACCAAAAGAGCAGCCGCAGCCGGAAGGGTGAGAAACAGTGTGAATTCAACCGAGCGGTTTTGCAGGTTCGATGCTTCTTTCATATGCCCGCCGCGCAAAGCGCGTGAGAGTTCCGGCAGAAGTACGGTCGCAACCGCAATCCCCACTACGCCTAGTGGCAACTGGTAAATGCGGTCGGCATAAACAAGCGAGGAAACTGCACCCTCCATACCCGACGCAATATTGGTGTTGATCAGCAGATTAATCTGCGTGATGCCACCGGTGATCGCTGCTGGAAATGCCAGAACGAGCAGCCGTTTGACGCCGGGCGTCAGACGCGGACGCCGAAAACCGATTTTAATGCCTGCAACGCGCACGTCGATCCAGACGATAGCAAGCTGAACCAGACCCGCGGCCATCACACCCCATGACAGCGCATAGCCGACGGCAAGCGCGTCATATCCCTGCCACCAGCTGAAGGCGAGAACTGCAATGAGGATGATGTTGAGAAAGACTGGCGCCACTGCTGCTGCGAAATAGCGATGCAGCGAATTGAGCATTCCCGCCATCATTGACGCCAGCGACATACAGGCAAGATAGGGGAACATGATCACGGCGAGCCGCACCGTATTGTCAAACTTCACCGGATCATCGGTGAAGCCCGGCGCAATGACGGTGCGCACGATAAACGGCATTGACAGTTCCATGACAATCGTAATGAACATCAGAACCGTGAAGAGTACGCCAAACACTTCTTCCGAAAAGCGACGGGCACCGTCCATGCCGTTCTTCTCGATCTCTTTTGAAAATAGAGGCACGAAGGCAGTATTGAACGCGCCTTCGGCAAACAGTCTGCGGAAAGTATTCGGGAACCGGAACGCCGCATTGAACGCATCCGCAACCGGACCAGTACCGAGAGCCGCTGCCATAAACATTTCACGCGTGAAACCGAAAATGCGGCTCATTAGCGTGCCAGATGCAACGGTAGCGAACTTTTTGACCAAACTCATTGAATTGAAATACCTATATTATGCTGCTGCGCGGCCATTGGTCTTAGCAGTATTTTCGCCGCTAAGGACGGCAGTAAGTTTGCGCCTGATATTACCCTGACGCGTCGCGTTTGAAATCTTGTGCCCGACCAGATCAGTGACATAGAAACTGTCGATCACTTTCTCGCCGAAAGTCGTGATATGCGCCGAAGCAATATCCAGTGACAAGTCAGAAATAAGGCCAGTCAATTCTGACAAAAGGCCGGGACGATCCAAACCTTCCACTTCAATGACGGTGAACTTATCGGATAAAGTGTTGTTGATTTCAACGCGCGGCTCGACCTTGAAAGCCTTTGCGCCACGTTTGGGCTTGGTGCGTTTGGCAAGCACATCCGGCAGATGTGATTTGCCCGAGAGTACATCTTCGATCACCTTGCCGACACGCTCTGCACGACGGCGTTCGTCTTCGTCTGTGTCAAATTCGCGGTTGATGAGAATTGTATCGAGCGCACGACCGTCGCCTGTAGTGAAGATCTGCGCGTCGACAATGTTGCCGCCAGCAGCAGCGCAAGCGCCGGTGATGATCGACAAAAGACGCGGATGATCGGGCGCAAGCACGGTTATTTCCGTGACAGCTTCAAATGTATGGGGTTTTGCCATGGTGGCGAGCACACGCCCATTACGGTCCGTTTCACGGATGAAATGCGCGTGGCGAACCTGATCCTCAAGACTGACGGTCAGGAAATAATTGGTGTAATGCAGGCCAAGATATGCTTCGCGCTCGGCTTCCGGCCAGTCGCTCAATTTTTCAGCCAAGTCTGCACGGGCCTGTCGGTCGCGATCAGCACGTGGCAGCTTGGAGAAGCCGCCTGTTAGCACCAGCTCGGTTTCATAAAAAAGCGTGCGCAGAAGCTGGCCTTTCCAGCCATTCCAAACGCCGGGGCCAACGCCTTTAATGTCGCAAACCGTCAGGATCAGCAGCAGCTTAAGCCGCTCCATCGTCTGCACGGTATCGGCAAAATCAACGATGGTTTTACGGTCGTTGAGATCGCGTGATTGCGCAACCATGCTCATGGTCAAATGCTCACGCACCAGCCATTCGACGGTTTTGGTTTCTGATGGCGAAAGCCCAAAACGCGGGCAAAGCTTTTTCGCAATACGTGCGCCAGCAATCGAATGATCTTCAGGGCGACCTTTGGCAATGTCATGCAAAAGCATGGCGACATAGAGCAAATTGCGATCACGCTTGATGGTGCCGACGAGGTGATTGGCGAGCGGATGCTCGTTTTCAAGATCGCCATGCTCAATCTCGGAAAGCACAGCAATGCAGCGCAGCAGATGCTCATCAACCGTGTAATGATGATACATATTGAACTGCATCATCGCGACGATCTTGCCAAAATCCGGGATGAATTTGCCCAGCACACCCGATTCATTCATGCGCCTGAGAATGAGTTCGGGGTTGCGTGGCGAGGTCAGCACTTCCAGAAACAGCTTGTTGGCTTCCGGGTTCTCACGCAGCTCCGTATTGATGAGTTTGAGCGAGCGAGTGAGCTGCTGCATCACATCGGGGTGAAATTCTAACCCAAGCTTATCAGCGAGCTGGAAAACACGAATTATATTGACCGGATCGCGCTTGAACACATCGGCATCGGCAATGTTGATACGATGATTTTCGGAGATGAAATCATTGGTGCCCGCAAGTTTGCGCTTGCGGTTGGAGAATGTGAGGAAGATACGGTTGAAGCCCGGCACATGCTTGGCCTGCTCTTCTTCCAATGCTGCACAAAGAATGCGCGTCAGATCGCCAACGTCTTTGGCGACGAGGAAGTAATGCTTCATGAAGCGTTCGACGTAGTTCTGGCCGGGATGGGCTGTGTAACCCAGACGCTGCGCAATTTCCGGCTGAATGTCGAAAGACAGACGCTCTTCGGCTTTCAGCGTTGCAAAATGCATGTGGCAGCGTACAGCCCAGAGAAAATCTTCAGCCTTATTGAAAAGCCTCAGTTCCGCGCGTGACAACACGCCAAGCTTGACCAGCTCTTCCTTGCTTTTGACGCGATAGAAATATTTGGCAATCCAGAACAGAGTATGCAGATCGCGCTGGCCGCCTTTGCCTTCTTTGACATTGGGCTCGACCAGATAGCGGGTTTCGCCTGCCTTACGGTGACGGTTATCACGCTCGGCAAGCTTGGCCTGAATGAATTCCGGACCTGTATTCTTGACCACTTCCTCGTCAAAACGCGCGACGAGCGAATTAAACAGATCGCGATTGCCGATGATAAAACGCGCATCGAGAATGGCGGTTCGGATCGTCATATCTTCGCGCGAAAGGCGGATGCATTCGTCGATATTGCGCGTGGAATGGCCGACCTTCAGCCCCATATCCCAGAGCATATAGAGCATATATTCAGCGACTTGCTCGCCCCACGGCGTTTGCTTGTAAGGTAGCAAAAACAGCAGATCGATGTCTGAGCCGGGAGCCAGTCCGCCGCGACCATATCCGCCGACAGCAACAATCGCCATGTTCTCGGCTTTGGATGGATTGAGCGCCGGATAAGCCTTGGTGCTGGCAAATTCAAAAAGAGCGCTGATCAGCGTATCCATGAGATAGGAAAGACGTCGCACGCAAAGCGAGCCGCCGCCATCTTTCATCAGCATGTTTTCCGCAACGCCACGACCGCGAACGAGCGCATCTTTCAGCGCATGCAAAACCACCTTGCGGACAGGCAGGCTCGTATAGCTTTCGTCGGCTGAATCCGCGAGTTCGTTGATCTTGCGACGCAGCGTTTCGGGATTGACGATTTCTTCAAGCTTCAGGTCGTGTGCGCTCATGCGGCTTGTATGTCCGGCGTTTTGGGAGGGAACTGACGGAACTATCCTATAGCCGGTTTTAAATTGTATGAATATTCAAAAGAAACAGCCGGGCATTGCCCGGCTGTTTAGCATTTCATTCGTCTTTTCAGTTGCCAGCATTATAGGCAGCGATTGCCGCCATATTGACAATGTCGGTATCTTTCGCACCGATGCTGACGATCTGTGCTGGTTTGTCGAGACCAACGAGCAGCGGGCCGATAATGGTCGCCCCGCCCAGTTCCTGGAGCATATTGGCTGCAATTGATGCCGAATGATTATCCGGTGTGACGATGACATTGGCCGGACCCGACAGGCGGATGAACGGATACCGCTCCATCAGCTTTGGGTTCAGCGCCACGTCTGCGCTCATTTCGCCGTCAAACTCGAAATCGACATGACGCGTGTTGAGAATACGCACGGCTTCCTGAATGCGCGCCGAGCTTTCGCCGCCCATATGACCAAATGTCGAAAACGCAGTGAGTGCCACGCGTGGCACATAGCCCATGCGACGCGCCATGCCTGCGGCTTCCACCGCAATATCGGCGAGTTCTTCAGCGGTTGGCTTTTCGTGAACGGCAGTATCGGCGATGAACACAGTGCGACCACGGCAAAGCGCAATGGAAACACCAACCAGACGATGGCCCGGCTTTGAGTCGATAACGCGGCGCACGTCTTCAAGGCCCGTGGCGTAATTACGGGTGATGCCCGTTACCATGCCATCCGCATCGCCAAGTGCAACCATGCAAGCCGCGAAATGATTGCGATCATTGTTGATCAGGCGATGGCAATCGCGCGTCAGATAGCCTTTGCGCTGAAGCTTCTCATAGAGATAATCAGCATAGGCCGCGTTGCGGCTCGACAAGCGCGCATTGATGATTTCAATGCCCGGACGGTTGAGATCAAGACCCGCTTCCTTGGCCGTTTCTGCAACACGCTCTTCGCGGCCAACCAGAATGGCAGTGCCAAGGCCCTGATTAACATAGGAAACAGCGGCGCGCATTGTTGGCTCTTCTTCGCCTTCGGCAAAGACGATGCGCTTTGGCTGACGGCGCACGCGCTCATAAATGCCTCGTAATGTCGAAGCAATTGGATCACGACGCGCAAGCAGTTCCTGCTTGTAGCCTTCAATGTCTTCGATGGCGCGACCGGCCACACCCGTTTCCATCGCGGCCTTGGCAACGGCTGCGGAAACGGTTGCCAGCAAGCGCGGATCGAATGGCACCGGAATGATATACTGCGGACCAAAGCGCGGACGGCTGCCCTGATAGGCGGCAACCACATCGTCCGGCACGTCTTCGCGTGCCAGATCCGCAATCGCGTAAACCGCTGCGATCTTCATCTCGTCATTGATCGTGGTTGCACGCACATCAAGCGCACCACGGAAAATATACGGGAAGCCGAGAACGTTGTTGACCTGATTTGGATAGTCCGAGCGGCCTGTGGCAACAATTGCATCGTCGCGCACTTCGGCAACGTCTTCCGGGGTCACTTCCGGGTCGGGATTGGCCATGGCGAAGATGATCGGATTTGGTGCCATTGAACGCACCATTTCCTTGGTCAGCGCGCCCTTTGCCGAAACGCCGAAGAAGATGTCGGCATCTTTCATGGCGTCTTCAAGCGAGCGCTTGGACGTTTTGATGGCATGCGCCGACTTCCACTGGTTCATGCCTTCTTCGCGGCCCTGATAAACGACACCTTTGGTGTCGCAGAGCGTGACGTTTTCAGACGGGAAACCGATGGCCTTGATGAGTTCGATACAGGCAATGCCTGCAGAGCCCGCGCCATTGCAGACGAGCTTGGTATTTTTGATGTCACGACCCGTCAAAAGCAGCGCATTGATCATGCCTGCTGCAGCAATGATTGCTGTGCCATGCTGGTCATCGTGGAAAACCGGAATATCCATCACTTCGCGCAGACGCTGTTCGATGATGAAGCAATCCGGTGCTTTGATGTCTTCGAGATTGATGCCGCCAAAGGATGGGCCGAGATAGCGCACGGCATTGATAAATTCATCAATGTTGGTCGTATCGACTTCCAAATCGATGGAATCCACATCCGCAAAGCGCTTGAAGAGGACGGCCTTGCCTTCCATCACAGGTTTGGAAGCCAGTGCGCCGAGATTGCCAAGGCCAAGAATGGCTGTACCGTTGGAAATGACCGCAACCAGATTGCCCTTGGCCGTATAATCATAGGCGGTGGCAGGGTTTTCGGCGATTGCCTTGACTGGCACTGCGACGCCCGGCGAATAGGCCAGCGACAGGTCGCGCTGCGTCATCATCGGCTTGGTGGGATTGATTTCCAGCTTTCCCGGACGGCCATGCGCGTGAAAGTCGAGCGCTTCCTTCTCACTGGCTGTGGGTGTGCGTTCTGGCGTGTTGCCCTTCGGCGTCGAGACTGGCATGTTCCCTCCGGTTTCTTCTGCGGGACGAATTCGATAGCGTCAGTCCGTAGGAGTGTAAACAGCGCATTTTGGAATAGATATTGATCCTAAAAAGCATGATATTGAACGTATTATGTCTTTAAATGGATTTAAATCGCAATAAATGAAGGTTTGGCATGGAAGCGAAGGTCGAAGAGAAACAGGTTGATGCGGATGAAAATAACACGCAGGAAACCGTTGTTCGCCTCACGCCCATGATGGAACAGTATATTGAGATCAAAGCTGCGAATGTTGATTCGCTGCTTTTCTACCGCATGGGCGACTTTTACGAGCTGTTTTTCGACGATGCGGTCGAGGCTTCCAAGGCACTGGGCATCACGCTGACCAAGCGTGGCAAGCATCTTGGCGAAGACATTCCGATGTGCGGCGTGCCGGTTCATGCTTCCGATGATTATCTGCAAAGACTGATTGCCAAAGGCTATCGCGTTGCGGTTTGCGAGCAGATTGAAGACCCGGCAGAGGCCAAGAAACGTGGCTCGAAATCAGTGGTTCGCCGCGATGTTATCCGGCTGGTAACGCCCGGCACAATCACTGAGGAAAAGCTGCTTGATCCGTCAGAAGCTAATTATCTGATGGCGCTTGGCCGCACCAAAGGCGACGGCGCGCTGGCTCTTGCCTGGATCGATATTTCCACCGGCACATTCCGTGTGTCGGAGACGAGCGAAGACCGGCTTTTTGCCGATGTGGCGCGTGTCGATCCGCGAGAGCTGATCGTGGCGGACACGGCATTTCATGATGCCGAGCTGCGTCCGACTTTTGATCTTATCGGCAAGGCGGTTATCCCGCAGCCTGCAACTCTGTTTGACAGTGCGGCCGCTGAAAATCGCATTCAGCGCTATTTCAATGTGGCGACACTGGATGGGTTCGGACAATTCAGCCGCTCTGAGCTTTCCGCCATTTCCGGTGCCATTGCCTATATTGAAAAGACGCAGATTGCCGAGCGTCCGCCGCTGATGCGGCCTGAACGCGAGCAGGAAGGCGGCACGATTTTCATCGATCCTGCCACCCGTGCAAGCCTTGAACTTGCCCGCACCATGTCCGGCAATCGCGAGGGCAGTCTGCTCAAGGCCATTGACCGCACGGTAACGGGCGGTGGTGCGCGGCTGATTGCCGAGCGTCTGACAGCACCTTTGACAGATCCGAAGGCGATTGCGCTGCGTCTTGATGCCGTTTCATGGTTTTTAAGCGAGCAATCGCTTTGCGAAGGGCTGCGGCTGGAGCTGAAAGGTGTGCCGGATATGCCGCGCGCACTGTCGCGTCTGGCGGTTGGTCGTGGTGGTCCGCGTGATTTGGGTGCTTTGCAGCGTGGTTTTGAAGCCTCCAACGGCATTGCTTCTATACTTGAAGGTACAATTCTGCCCGATGAACTGGCAGCGGCGCGTGAGGCCATTGAGGCATTGCCGGTCAGCTTTGCGGCGCACATTGATCGTGCGCTTGCTGACGAAATGCCGCTGCTAAAGCGCGATGGCGGGTTCGTGCGTGAAGGCTACAACACAGAACTCGATGAAATGCGTGCGCTGCGTGATCAGTCGCGCCGCGTGATTGCCGGACTTCAGGCCGACTATATCGAGGAAACCGGTATTAAGACGCTGAAAATCAAGCACAACAATGTGCTTGGTTATTTCATTGAAGTTACAGCCAATAATTCCGGCACTATGACCGATACGGTTGAAGCAAAGGGCCGCTTCATCCATCGCCAGACAATGGCCAATGCCATGCGTTTTACCACAACGGAACTGGCCGAGCTGGAAAGCAAAATCGCCAATGCGGCTGATCGTGCGCTTTCTATTGAACTTGCAATCTTTGAAGAACTAACAGCCGAAGCGGTCAGCCATGCCGATAGTATTCGTGCTGCTGCTGCTGCACTTTCCGTTTTCGATGTTTCAGCAGCACTTGCAATACTTGCCGATGAGCAGGGCTATTGTCGTCCGCTGGTCGATGACAGTCTGTCATTCAACATCGTCGCTGGCCGTCATCCGGTGGTGGAGCAGGCGCTGCGCCGTCAGGCGGCCAATCCGTTTGTGGCCAATGATTGTGATCTTTCACCACAGAAAGACGGCGGGAATGGCGCTATCTGGCTGCTCACAGGCCCGAATATGGGCGGTAAATCGACCTTCCTTCGTCAAAATGCGCTGATTGCGATCATGGCACAGATGGGTTCGTTTGTGCCTGCGGGTTCGGCGCAGATCGGTGTGGTGGACCGCTTGTTCAGCCGCGTTGGCGCGTCTGATGATCTGGCGCGCGGCCGTTCGACCTTCATGGTGGAAATGGTTGAAACAGCCGCTATTCTCAATCAGGCGGGCGAACGCTCGCTGGTCATTCTCGATGAGATTGGTCGCGGTACGGCAACCTTTGACGGGCTTTCGATTGCATGGGCTGCGGTTGAATATTTGCACGAAAAGAACCGCTGCCGCGCATTGTTTGCCACGCATTTTCATGAAATGACGGCACTTTCTGAAAAGCTCGACCGGTTGTCGAATGTCACCATGCGGGTCAAGGAATGGGACAATGATGTCGTGTTCCTGCATGAGGTGGCAAAGGGCGCGGCTGATCGTTCCTATGGCGTACAGGTTGCGCGCCTTGCCGGTCTTCCGGAAGCTGTCGTCAATCGTGCGCGTGATGTGCTCCATCAGCTCGAAGCTGGCGAAACATCGGGGAAGGCTGACAAGCTGATCGATGATCTGCCGCTGTTCTCAGTCGTGCTGAAACAGGAAAAGCCAAAGCCGCAGGTGAACGCAAAGGACAGCGAGTTGTCCAAGGCTGTTGCGGATATCAGCCCGGATGAGCTGACACCGCGTGAAGCACTTGAGCTGATTTATAAGCTGAAGGAATTGGCGGGCAGGGGATAAGGGCACTGCCCAGTCTGTTTGAGATTCTGGTTATGGTATGCCGAAAATGGTGTTTTTCGAGAACCGGAGCGCAGTGTACTTAAGGTACATGAGCACCGGAAGCGCAGAAAAAAGCCATTTGCAGGCCACCAGAACCAGAATATCTACAGACTAAACAAAGCGGTTTGCGTCCGCGCCGTAATACGTGATGTACCGGCTGGAAATACGCTCGATTGGCAGGATGATGAATACATCGGTCGTGCCGAAAGCTTCATCGATCACTGCGCCGTCACCGATCATGGCACCAAGGCGCAGATAGCCCTTCACCAGTGGTGGCATCGAAAACAGCGCAACCTTGGTGTTGATGGCTTCCTTCGGCATCAAATCCATTGGCTGATAGCGATGTGGTAGCGCGCGCACATCCCAGTCAGGCGTTGCACGGCAATTTTGATGCAAGAACGATAGTCCCAGCGCATGTGCAGCAGGCACGGCACCATGGAAGGATGCACAGCCAAACATCACATCAATCGAATGGCGGCGGCAATAAGCCCACGCACCCTGCCAGAGCAGTTCGACCGTACGCTTGGAGCGATATTCAGCTTTGACGCAAGAGCGACCAAGCTCGAGAAGTCTCAGATCAGGACGCGAAAGCGCCAGACGCTGCACGTCATATTCATCAGCCGAATAAAAGCCGAGTGCCTTTTCTGCCTGTTCGCTGCGCATCAGGCGATAGGTGCCGACAATCTGCTTGTGCTCAGGCACGGGCAGGGCGGTGTCGTAAACCAGAAGGTGATCGCAGATTGCGTCGAAACGGTCGGCGTCTCGCAATTCAACTTCTTCAATACTTTCCTTGCGGGCGCCTAACTCTTCAAAGAACACACGAAACCGCAGCTCCTGCGCGGCTTCAATCGCCTCGCGAGAATTTGCAAGTCGCACTTCGAGTGAACCAATGCGTCCCAAAACGATGGGAGCGCCGTTTGTCTCAAAAAGTGCCTGTTGTGCTTCTATACCCGACATGACCGTATCATCGATGATTTGCTGGCTCATTCCAAGCAGTGTTGACATGATGATTCGCTCCTAATTCCGTTTCCGCGCAGTCCCGAATGGCTTGCCCCGGCAACGGATGATTTGTTCCGTATTTGCCAAAGCAATAGTCGTTCAGTGCTACGCGAGGATGACAGAAGCGTGTCACCAATGTGTCAATTGGAGTGGGTCGAGCTTATCCCCTTCAAAAAACTGTTAAATTTGAATTCAAACTAAGCGAAAGCCCCTGTGCAATCAAGACTTTCGCTCGGGCTGCAAAAAACAACTAGCAATAATGGTTAGCGAGTGGCGCGTTCGCGTCGCCAGCCGAGGAATTCTTCCAGAATAATCAGCGCTGCTCCGATGGTGATAAACGTGTCCGCCAGATTGAAAACAGCGAACGACCACGTCGGCAGATGGAACAGAATATAGTCGACCACATAACCGTGCATGACGCGGTCGATCAGATTGCCAATCGCACCGCCGACAACGAGCGCAAAGCCATAACGCGCAAAGACGCGATTGGACGGATTGGTCCACCAGAGATAAAGCACGAAAACAATGACGGCTGCGGTAATCGCAACCAGTCCCCAGTCGTGCAGCCATGCCAGCATCGAGAATGCGATGCCTTCATTATGCGTGCGAAACAGCGCAAGAAACGGCAGAATATCAATCTGCTCGTGATAGCCCATCCGGGTTTCAACGAGATATTTGATGCCCTGATCGATCAGAACCGCAAAGAAGACAACGAAAAACGATGACAGGACGGCATGACGCTTCATCCGCTGGTCCTTTCATCAAGGGTGAGCGCGTCGCGGCGAATTTCATAGAGCATCACGCCGGTGGCAATCGCCAGATTAAGCGAATCGGCGCGACCAGCTTGCGGAATACGTGCGAGCTTATCGCAGCTTTCTGCCAGATTATCCGGCAGTCCCTGTTGCTCATTGCCCATCATCAGAATGACCGGCTTTTTGGCATAAGGAATAGTGCGGTAATCGACGGCACCTTTCAAATGCGTACCGACGAGAAGCCCCGAAAAGCCTTTGCGCCAGTTGAGAAAATCGGATTCCGTTGTCTTATAGAGCGGCAACGAGAAGACCGAGCCCATGGTGGCGCGCACGGTTTCAAGCGAATAAGGATCGGTGGTGTCGCCGATCAGGATAATGCCCTTGGCACCAACCGCATCGGCTGTGCGGATGACGGTGCCAAGATTACCGGGATCGCGCACACGGTCAAGCGCGATGTAAACATCATTGCCCTTTGGCTTGAGGCTTGAAAGCTGCTGATACTGCTGCTCGAAAACGCCAACCACCATCTGCGGATTATCGCGACGGGTGATGGCTGCCATGATCTTCTCGGTCACTTCCAGCACCAGTCCGCCCTTGGCAAACGTGCGCGCTGCAACCTGCTCGACCATCTTGTTACCCTTGCCGGACTTGGCAAAAACAAGCGTCTTAATGCGCCAATCCTGTTCGAAGGCATCAATAACGAGCTTCAGACCTTCGGCCAGAAACACGCCCTGCTGGTCGCGGAATTTTTTCAGTGCGAGCGAGCGAAGGTCTTTAACAATCGGATTTGTCAGGCTGGTGACTTCTTTCACCTGACCGACCCGCTGGCCCGAATGCTGGCCAGAATGTGTGTTGCCGCTTTTAGAAAAATCGTCGTCTCGGCTCATTTTGCTACCCAGCGGCTGAACATGGAGGTGGAAAGCGCACGCTTTGAGGCACGTTCGCGAAGAATAAGTTCGCCCGATTCGACCGTTCCGCCAAGTCCGGTAAAGCGGTCGCGGACCAGTTCATGGATGGCGAAGAAGGAAGCGCGGATTGAATAGGCGGTCAGAATGACGGCCAAAGCTTTGGGCGAAAGGATCGCACGGCAGGTATCGACCATTGCAGGCAGATGTTCGAACAACTGCCAGACTTCGCCGTTCGGGCCACGGCCATAGGCAGGCGGATCAAGCAGGATAATGTCATAGGTGCTGCCGCGACGCTCTTCGCGCTGCACGAATTTCATCGCGTCTTCGCAAATCCAGCGGATTGGTTTGTCGGAAAGTCCGGCCATTTCCTGATTTTCGCGCGCCCAGACGATTGCTTTCTTCGAAGCATCGACATGGGTGACTTCAGCGCCTGCGCGTGCTGCAACAAGCGAAGCTACACCTGTGTAACCAAACAGATTGAGCACTTTTACAGTGCGGCCCGATTTGGCTGCATCACGAATAAGCTTGCCCATATAGGACCAGTGTGCGGCCTGTTCCGGGAACACGCCGACATGGCGGAACGATGTGAAACGGCCATGAAACGAAATGCCGTCATGCTGCATCGGCCATGTTTCGCCGAGCTGCTCACCAATCGGCAGCTTTGGAAATGCCCAGCGGCCCATACCTTCTTCATCGGTATTGCCGGTAAAGACTGCGTCGGCCTTATCCCATTCGCCTTTGCCGAGGCTTGGAAGCCAGATGGCCTGACCTTCCGGGCGGATGATGCGATAGGGGCCATATTGTTCGAGCTTGAGACCATCGCCGCTATCAAGCAGCGCATAATCGTTTGATGGCTCTGTTTCGAGGATGACCGGTGCGCGTTCGCCGGGACGCTCGCCTTGATACGCTTTGATTTCGCGTAGAGGGCTAGCTGCAACGTGCTTTTCTTCGGCTGGCTTAACAGGTGCCTTAGCGAATTGCGGGCGCGGCTTTTTAAAGAACGTGCCCTTGTCGTCGGCCTTGTTCCCTTGTCTTGAAGCCGAACGTGGTTCTTCATGCTTTACGCGGCCTGAACCGCGCTGCTCTTTACCACCTGTTGGCTTTTTGCCTTTTCCTTTTGGCGCCTTCACCCGAAACTCCGTTTATTATTTTGGGTTTAGGTAGGGCAAATGTCGCCGGAACGAAAGTGAAAAAACGAAAAGACGCGATCAGACCTTGGTGAGAGTGTGAGACGTGTGGCGTTTTTCAGCAGATTCGGCACGTTCGAGAAGCTGTGAGGCCTCTTTTTTATAGTGGCGACCACGGCGGCGGTGCTTTCCTTGGGTGAGCCAAGTCACCGCAGCGCCAATGAAAGCGCCAAGGATGAGCGCACCAAACAGCCAGATAAACAAAGGAGCCTGATAGGTCAGCGCTGGATTGCCGGGATTGAACGGATCAATTGTCAGGCCAATCGTTTGACGATTGGCCACCGACAAAGCGATTAGAATGATCGCCAGCGGCACAAGAATGACAATTGTTACGACGCGCTTTGCCACCATGACAGATCAGATGGCGCCGTTGAGACGGTCGCGCAATTCTTTACCCGTCTTGAAGAAAGGAACCCACTTTTCTTCGACGTCCACCGTGTCGCCGGTGCGTGGATTACGGCCACTGCGTGCAGGACGGTTTTTCACCGAAAACGCGCCAAAGCCGCGAAGCTCAACGCGATTGCCTTCAGCAAGGGCGGTTGTGATCTCATCAAAAACCGCTCCAACGATGTTTTCAACATCGCGCTGGAAAAGATGCGGATTACGGCTGGCGATAATCTGAACGAGTTCCGATTTGATCACGGCTTTTAACCCCTGTGTTTATGTTGTCCGATGAAAGGACTCAATTATTTGCCGGGTTGTTGCCCGACTGACCGTCAACGTGCCAAACGGAGAGAAGTCCGTCAAGGAAGATACGATCTTTAGCGATTTCATTAAGTAATCCATTGGCTTCCTGAGGCAAGCCCAGAAGTTTGGCACCAGCATGAATAATGAGATCGCGGAGCGAAAATCCGGTATCTGCGCTGACCGGCTTCCATTCAAGTTTCGGCAGATCTTTGGAAATACCTTTGCTCGTCAGCCAATCAATCGCTTCTTGCTCTCCACCCAACCCGTCAATCAGCTTTTTCTCAAGCGCCTGACGGCCCGTGAAAACTGCACCGTTGGCAAGCGCCAGCGCTTCTTCATGCGTGAAAGAGCGACGTTCCTGTACAATGCCGACAAACCAGTCATAGGAATCCATGATCATGCTGCGGATCATGGCTTTGGCTTCTTCGCTTGCTGGGCTGAAATAATTAGGCTCGGCTTTGAGTGGCGAAGATTTGATGGTTTCGACCTTTACGCCAATTGTGTCGAGCAGCTTCGACAGATCCGGATACTGGAACAGCACGCCGATTGAACCAACGATAGAGGTCTGATGCGCAATAATGTGGTCTGAGCCAGCGGCAATCATATAGCCCGCGGAAGCCGCAAGTGTGCCAACTTGTGTCACGACCGGCTTCTTTTTGGCGATTCTCCGCACAGCTTCATAAATCGTTTCGCCGCCAACGGTGGTGCCGCCGGGAGAATCAAGAATGAGGATCACAGCTTTGACGGCATCGTCATCGGCAATCTTGTTAAGACGCTTGAGAAGTTCTTCATTCTCAAAAATAGTGCCTTCGATGCGCACTTTCGCAACATGCGGTGTCGCAAAATTCGTTCCGCGCAGGGAATAAGAGGCGATGCCGGCGATCAATAGAGCCAGCAGAAGGAGAAACGCCACACGCCAGACAGTCAATTTACGGCGCAGCTTGCGTCTTTCGATCAGGGCTTCGGCATCTTGAGCCATTCGGTCGGTCCCATCCATTCAACAAACAAGATAAATAATAATTGATGCCTTTTAATATATGGTTCGCAATTGGGGAAGGTGGTGCGCTTCCCTTCTGCTCAGGCTGGAGACTATAATGAAATTTAGTTTTATGTTAACAAGGAATTGATCGGGCTTTTATCAGCAGTGAAAAGCCGGAATACGCGGTATTTTCTGCGAATTTATAGAGCCTATGCCCGGTTTGCATGGCAGGTGCGTTGTTTTGTGGTCTGTATCAGACTTGAGTAGCAGGCTATTGAACCCCAAATAAGCCGCATTGAACGAAGATAGCATTCGACGAAAAATGTTGATCCTAATGCTTTCGTAAACTGTTGAGCAATAAAGCAACATTAAAAGCTGACGAAAATCTGGAACGATTGAAAGACACGATGAGCGCTGACACACCACATATTCATGTTTCGCGAGGAGCTGCCACTGCAGTTTCTGAAGGCGTTGGCATGCATTTTGGAGCGTCTGAAAAGGCAGCCTCGATTTTTCGATCAGCACAGCGCCATTCGGTCCGCGTGCGGGTACTGAAGACCGCTTTGCCTGTCGCTGCAATTGCACTGGCAGCTGTTTTTTCGTGGTACACATTTCTTGCTACGCCTGCTTCGCCTGTTAAAGTTGAAGTCAATAATGGCGGAGAGCCGGGTAAGCTTGTGATGAGCAATCCGCAGCTCAATGGTTATACCAAGGATAATCGTCCTTATTCGATGGTGGCAGCAAAAGCTGTGCAGGATGCCAAGAATAGTGGCTCGATTGCACTTGAAGGTATTTCGGCAGAGCTGCCTGTTGGCGAAAAGGGTAATGCTAAAATCGAAGCTGCGTCCGGCGTTTACGATAATGCGAATGGCCGTTTGCAACTTGATAAGGATTTTACTGTTACCACTGATGAAGGACTTCATGCCGTCATGCGCAACGCAGATGTCAATCTGAAGAGCGGACAGGTGACGACAGATAAGCCGGTTGATATTCGCAATGGCAGCACGCAGATCAGTGCTGACAGCATGCAGATTAAAGAGAGCGGCAAGGTGCTGATCTTTGAAAACAAAGTGCGTGTCGTCATTGACGGTGGTGAAGTTTCGGGTGACAAAACGCCTGAAAATGATCGGGCAGGATAATTGCCGAAAAGCAGCGCATGTATTTGCCGCGCTTTTTAGGTGGTTGTGATTGGGTTTATGCGCAGTCAGATATTTCTATCTGGCTGCGTTATGTTTAAGATTAAGACTGATATTCTGGCCTAAGATGTGGTTGTGGAAGGTTGATCGACTTTTCATAACCGTTTAAGCGTCAGACAGTTATGAATTGCGCTGGACCTGATCCCGCAGGGGTCTTTAGGGGAAGTATAAGCGATGGAACGTGAGACGGGCACAATGAACAAGATCTTGAAGACCCGCACGCTGCGGATGGGATTTGCGGCTTTGGCGCTCGGTCTCATTGTTGTACCGATTTCGGCTATGGCTCAGGATAGCCAGCAGGTTCCATTCGGCAGCCTCAAGCTTTCTGATGGCAAAAACCCGATCAAGATCGATGCCGACAAGCTCGAAATGCTCGACAAAGAAGGCAAGGCCATTTTCACAGGCAATGTTTCTGTGATGCAGGGCGATGCACTTCTGAAGTCCGGCAAGATGATTGTCTTTTATAATAAAGATGCGCAGGGCGCGGATGGCAAACCCGCTGGCGGTACTGCTGGCTTGAGTGGTTCTGGCATTGATCGTCTGGAAATCAGCGAAAAAGTTTATCTGAAATCCGGCACGCAGGTCGCCACTGGCGATACCGGCACTTATGACGGCAAAAGTCAGGTCATGGTGTTGCAGGGTCAGAAAGTTGTCCTCACCGATGGTGACAATGTGGCCACTGGCTGCAAACTAACGGCCAATATGGGCACCGGCAAAGCTTTCCTTGAAAGCTGCAAGGGCCAGAGCAAGGGTCGTGTTTCGATCATCATGTCGCCCAAGGATCAACAGCAGGGCGGCGCTGCGCCCAAATCGAATTAACCGGAGCACGCGTGGGATTGTTCTGGAATAAGAAAGCCGACGAGTCTATGGCCGTTTCTGAAAGTGCTGCACCTTCATCTGCTGTTGATGGCATGATGCCTGCGCAGCCGGGCAAAGAAACACGCCTCAAGGGAACGTTGGTGGCGCGTGGACTTTGCAAAAGTTATCGCGGACGTCAGGTTGTCAACGGCGTGTCTTTTGGTGTTCGCGCTGGTGAAGCTGTTGGTATTCTTGGCCCAAACGGTGCCGGTAAGACGACGTGCTTCTATATGGTGACGGGTCTCGTTCCCGCTGACGCAGGTTCAATTGAAATTGATGGTTACGACGTAACTTCGATGCCGATGTATCGCCGTTCGCGTCTTGGCATCGGTTATCTGCCGCAGGAAGCGTCGATTTTCCGTGGCCTTTCGGTCGAGAACAATATTAAGGCTGTGCTGGAAGTGGTCGAAAAGGACCGCAAGAAGCGTGCTATGGAACTCGATGCTCTTCTTGAAGAGTTTCACATTTCGCATTTGCGTAAGGCTGCCGCAATTTCATTATCGGGTGGTGAACGACGCCGTCTCGAAATTGCCCGCGCTCTCGCATCGCGTCCAAATTTCATGTTGTTGGATGAGCCGTTTGCGGGTGTTGATCCGATTGCGGTTTCCGATATCCAGCAGCTCGTGCGCCATCTGACCAGCCGTGGCATTGGCGTTCTGATTACCGACCACAATGTGCGCGAAACGCTTGGTCTGATTGACCGTGCCTATATTATCCATGCGGGTCAGGTGCTGACCCATGGCCGCCCCGC
This sequence comes from Ochrobactrum sp. EDr1-4, assembly GCF_049199085.1. Taxonomy (NCBI): domain Bacteria; kingdom Pseudomonadati; phylum Pseudomonadota; class Alphaproteobacteria; order Hyphomicrobiales; family Brucellaceae; genus Ochrobactrum; species Ochrobactrum sp. EDr1-4. Next base: position 834,342 of record NZ_JBLZOF010000001.1, on the reverse strand, counting down.
GGAAATCGTCGCCAATCCTGACGTGCGAAGGCTTTATCTCGGCGACCAGTTCACGCTCTAATTATTTCAGGTTTCCACAAACACGTGGAAACCGCTTCCCTTCTTCCCGTGTATAACGCGACGACTGCTTCGACAGTCGCCTCATTGCTGCGACTATTTTTCCTTTTTCTGGAAAATACGCACATTCAGAATTGACAAGCAAGGTTCATACCAGTTTTGATGAACTGCACGCTTTAATTGAAAACAATTCGGGAACAAGCGGTTTGCCAGCTAACTTGCTGTAAAGGAAATGGGGGAGTTGCGCGTCATATGGCTCTGTCGCCGAGGCTAGATTTTCGTCAATCGCAATCGCTGGTGATGACTCCGCAGTTGATGCAGTCCATCAAGCTGTTGCAGATGACGCATATCGAGCTGGAGCAATTTATCGACATAGAGATCGAGAAAAACCCGCTTCTGGATAGAATAGAAGCTGCAAACGACGATTTTGCAGAGCCTGAAACTGCGAGCGATAGCGGTGACACGTCGGATGCTTCATCCGATGAAGACTGGTTCAAGACGGATAATGTCGCCGACGCGCAAAATCTTTCGTCCACCTTTGATAGCTCGTTAGAAAATATTTTTCCCGATGATCCTGGTCGCTCAGATGATGCTGGGGCCATGCTTGATCCCCAGTGGAAAACCACCGGCGTCGAGAGTGCGGGCAGCGGTGGCAGCTATGATATTGATCAACTCACAGCGAACCGTCCGTCTTTGAGTGAGCATGTTGCCGAGCAAATTGCCCTCTCATTCAGCAATCCCGCTGATCGTTTTATCGCCACTGCACTTGCTGATGCGCTCGACGAAAGTGGCTATTTGCGCGCTGATACGTCATTGCTTGCGCAAAATCTTGGCGTTGAAACAGCGCATGTTGAGCGTGTGTTGCATGCCGTGCAAGGTTTTGATCCGGCAGGCATTTTTGCCCGTGATTTGCGCGAATGTCTGGCCATTCAGCTTCGATTAAAAGATCGGTATGATCCGGCAATGGCCGCGCTTATTGATAATCTTGATTTGCTTGCGCGTCGGGATTTTGTCGCGCTCAAAAAGCTTTGTGGTGTCGATCAATCCGATCTTCTCGATATGCTGGGTGAAATCAGAGCGCTTGATCCGAAGCCCGGCACGCAGTTTGAGGTTTCGGTTGCTGATGTAATCACGCCCGATGTGTTGGTGTCGCCCACCCGCGATGGCGGCTGGGCGATTGAGCTTAACCCTGATGCGATGCCGCGCCTGATCGTGAATAATGAATATTACGCGGAAGTCAGTCCTTCTGTGAAAGCGGAAGAGAAAGCATTTCTGTCTGATTGTATGCAGTCGGCAAGCTGGCTGGTGCGCAGTCTTGATCAGCGGGCGCGAACGATTCTTAAAGTCACACAGGAAATCGTGCGTCAGCAGGACGGCTTTCTTCGCGACGGTGTCACACATCTCAAACCTCTGAACCTGCGTACTGTAGCTGATGCGGTCGGTATGCATGAATCAACCATTAGTCGCGTGACGGCCAATAAATTCATGGCAACCTCGCGCGGTGTTTTTGAATTGCGCTATTTCTTTAACGCTTCTATCGCCTCGTCAGAAGGTGGAGATGCTCATTCATCGGAAAGTGTGCGTCATCGTATCCGCCAGATGATTGACGCGGAAAAGCCCGATGACGTGCTTTCCGATGATGCAATCGTTGATGCATTGAAAAAAGACGGAGTGGATATCGCACGCCGTACAGTCGCAAAATACAGGGAATCGATGAATATTGCTTCATCGGTTCAACGCAGACGCGAGAAAAAAGCCAGATTATCTGCACGATGACAGGTGGCATCTGGCGTCAGGAAGCAGCAACGAAATACGTTTGTAACATCATGGAATTGCTCTGAAACTTTGAGACGACTGAACTCTGATTTTATAAGAATTTGCTCAATTTCTAACAAGCAGCACGCATTGCATTCGAAAATGACTGGTATTCGCTGCGATTGACAATTGACGTTTCAGTCAATAGAAGCCCGGCTCGCATAACGATATGAACCTGCAAAAGTCGGTTTCACACTGACCGATTGTTTGAATGGAAGGCTAGGTAATATTTCAGGAAACGCTTCTGCGTTTTCTGCGTTACATAAGAGAACGATGTGCAGTGAGCCATCCCTGACGATGAATGGGGAAATTACTCGAATAGCCGTGAAAATGAGCGCATTCCAGAAAGCAAGCTCTGCTTCTCTGGAATATGTGAAACGAGGCTAAAATAAGCACAGGACGAAAAGCAAAATTGATGCTGGTTCGCTTTGCGCTTCGCTCACCATGTGGTTAGACTACGTCCTGTTGTGTAACGCAAATGAGGTGTACCAAATGACTCTGCGTGTATCTGGAAAGCATATGGACGTCGGCGAAGCTTTTACGACTCGGATCGTTGATCGGGTTAATGATGCAGTCGGCAAATATTTTGATCATGGCTTTTCCGGGCAGGTAACGGTCACCAAGTCCGGATCGCGCTATAGCGCAGATTGTACCTTGCATCTCGATAGTGGTGCCACTCTTCAGAGCACCGGAGATGCGCAGGACCCGCAATTGGCGTTCGATGCGGCGGCTGATAAGATTGAAACCCGGTTGCGTCGTTACAAGCGCCGGCTGAAATCTCGTCCTGCCACTGCACCAAATGCGATCTATGATGATGTGACATATCGTGTTATGGCACCGCTGCCGGAGGAAGAGGAGGATCTTCCGGTGGATTACGCGCCAACTATTGTTGCGGAATCGTCTGTTGCTCTTCGCACCCTCTCGGTCGCGTCGGCAGTTGTGGAACTTGACCTGATTGAAAATCCGGTTCTGGTGTTCCGCAATGCAGGAAATGATGAAGTTAATATCGTCTACCGTCGTGCGGACGGAAACATTGGCTGGGTTGATCCGTCAACGGTAACCCGCCAGTCCGCGCCACGCGCCTGACGGCAAACCTGGAGCGCACGCAGTGGATGCTGTCGTGCGCTTCCCTAAACAGGGCCTTAAATGGCTTGATTGAAGAAGGAACGGAGAGAATGGATCTTAGTGATCTGATTCAGCCAGGGGCGATTATCCCTGCGTTGAAAGCCAGCTCCAAAAAGCAGCTTTTGCAGATTCTGTCTGAAAAGGCTGCGGAACTGACCGGTCTCCCTGAGCGTGAAGTTTTTGAAACAATTCTCCAGCGCGAACGTCTTGGTTCGACTGGCGTTGGTAATGGCATCGCCATTCCGCACGGTAAGCTGGCGAGTATTAATAAGATTGCCGGAATTTTTGCGCGCCTTGAAACGCCAGTGGATTTTGAAGCACTGGACGATCAGCCTGTTGATCTTGTTTTCCTGCTTCTGGCACCGGAAAACGCGGGCGCTGACCACCTGAAAGCCCTATCACGGATTGCGCGTATGCTGCGCGATGCTGATACAGTTGCAAAGTTGCGCGGCACACATGATGCGCAGGCGCTTTATTCATTCCTCAAAGCACAGCCAGCCACCAACGCTGCCTGAGTTTGGCGAATAAGAATTAAAAAAGCCGCCGTTTCGGGGAGAACGGCGGCTTTGTTTGTTCTGGCATTTGCGGGCTGGAAGTTAGTCCCTCATTCTTTCGATTTTAAACAGTGGACGGAACGTTTAACTAGGTTTCGCAACGCGATATAACGCACCGTGAACACGTATAAGCTTGATAAGCTCCAGTATTTTTTTAGTCTGCCTCTCCAGAGAGTTTCTGAATTCCAATGCCCTCATAATTGTAAGAAGCATTTCAACCTGTATGCTGGAACCTGCACATGAAGTTTCGTATTGCCCATGCGTCCGACGCGCCAGTATTGGCCGCTATCTCAATTGAAGTTTGGTTGGGGACTTACATCAAGCGTGGGGTAAATGCTTTTTTTGCTGATTATGCACTAACTGAATTTACTGCCCACAACTTCGACAAACTAATTGATGATCCCAACGAACATATCGTCGTTTCAGAGAATGAAGATGGCATAGATGCGTTCATTCGTATGAGTGACGGGAAACCTGCTCCAGTTATCGGCTGTTCGTCTATGGAGATTTCTACCCTGTATGTTCAGCCTCGTCATCACGGTAAAGGGCTTGGAAGGCTATTATTGCAGGAAGGGTTGAAATACGCGCGAGCTGCTGGAAGCCCTTCAGTCTGGCTGACGACCAATTCTGAGAATAGTCCCGCGATAGCATTTTATGTTAAACAGGGTTTTGAAAAAGTCGGAACTACAAACTTCCGCATTCAAGATCAGGCTTACTTGAATGATGTATTCAGGCGTTTTATCTCTGTATAAAAGGAAAAGATGCAATTCTCTGCGAAGCCGTAATGTCGAGCCATGTTATGGATCGACATTACTGGTTAAGCTTACTGCAGCGTCACTGTGCGCAGTTCATGTTCATGTGCGCCCTGAAGCGCTGTGGCTCGGACATCGGAGAGCACAATCGGCTCGCCGCTCGCGCCAAACAGCGCCCAGATTTCTAAACCTGGAGCAATCGGTGGCAGCGCAGGAAAGGTGCGGGAAAGGTCATCGGACCTGATCTTGCGCACATAGGCCAGTTCGCCTTCACCCAGATGCGCGAATTCATGATCAGTAAGAATGTGTCTGTTCATCATCGTAGCCTCCGTTCCAGCGGCATATCATTTGCGATCATGGCGCTTAAGAGCTTAATAATTCTTTATAGCGGTTTTGATCTGAACCTAAGGTGAACCCGGTTCAATCTTTAACTGCTATATTAATACGTTTGATCAGCCGTTCTGGTTCAGGACGATCAAGATCAATCGCTAGTAGGCCGTTTTTCAGATCGCAGGCGACAACCCGCATTCCATCCGCCAAAACAAACACGCGCTGAAACTGTCGGGCAGCGATGCCGCGGTGCAGAAATTCGCGTTCTGTGTCGTCGGTCTGGCGTCCGCGGATAACAAGCTGGTTGTCTTCCGTCATGACTTCGAGGTCGTCGCTGGCAAAACCCGCAACAGCCAGCGTGATACGCAGCCGTTCAGAACCGGTCTCGCCGCGCAGTCGCTCGATATTATAGGGCGGGTAACCTTCGCCGGATTTGGCAATCCGTTCCAGCGTCTTTTCCATTGTGTCGAATCCGAGCAATAGCGGGCTCGAAAACGGTGTCATTCGTGTCATTGCATCAGTCCTTATCGAAGCGACCGGTTATGGAAAGCACCCTTGCGGCGTATCTTTCACCCAACTGATATGGCTTGTGAAAAGCCCGACTTCAAGAGCCGAAAACCGATTCCTGATGTCACACCGTAAATCAGATGCGTTAGAGGCAAAAGCCGTCAACTTATGTGGAAAAATCTATCTTTTCGCTTTTGAAAGCGCATCGCGAAAAGCGGTTGCGAAACTTTCGCGATCATCGGGATTAAGAAAACCACCGACAAGCACGCGGTTTTCGCGGCTTTCGACATGCATGGATGTGATGCCGAACTCAGGTTTACGGGCTACTTTAAACCGCGACCAAAACGGATGAAACTCGTGGCTACTCACTTTGCCGGACGGCTCATATTTGCGAATATGCAGTGCTGAACGGGAGACGGATATTTCTTCTCGTGCATTGGCCGCGCGGTAATTCCAGCGAAAAGCCAGATAGATCAGCAGGACATCAAGACCGAAAAATCCGATGATCGGCCATGCGCCAATTGACCAGAACAGTAAGCACACAAAAAGCCAGCAGGCGATGAGCGCGCCCATCAGCACGCGAAATCCCGTTCGTCCCAGTGATCGATAGGGCGTCAGTAATGCGCTGAAAATTGGTTCGTCAAAATTATCCGGATTTGCGCCGTCTGGATGCTGCATGGATTCGACGTCCTGTGGGGGCTGCGTCAAGCTGCTAAGTTTTTTCCAAAGCCAAGTGCCAGTATAGAGACAAAATGGAAAACGCCAAAATCAAATCCCCTGTGAATGTTGCAACACCCGCTCGCCGTCCGCGCCGGGTGGCTGGTACGCTTTACACAGTGGATGAGATTCATGAGATTTTCCGCCGCTTTTCCATTCTACGCCCCGAACCGAAGGGCGAACTCGAGCATGTGAATGCTTTTACGCTGCTGGTGGCAGTGGTTCTCTCGGCACAGGCAACCGATGCGGGCGTCAACAAAGCGACCCGCGCTCTTTTCGCCATTGCTGATACGCCGCAAAAGATGCTTGCGCTTGGGGAAGAGACGGTTGGTAATTATATCCGGACCATCGGGCTTTGGCGCAACAAGGCCAAAAACGTCATTCTTTTATCAGAAGCGTTAATCCGCGAGCATGGTGGCGAGGTGCCGGACGATTTGAATGCATTGGTTGAGCTGCCGGGTGTTGGTCGCAAGACTGCCAATGTGGTGTTAAGCATGGCGTTCGGGCATTCTACCATGGCGGTCGACACGCATGTTTTGCGCATCGGTAACCGCATGGGGCTTGCGCCAGGTAAAACGCCAGAGGCGGTGGAAGCTATTCTGATGCGGGTGATCCCAAAGGAATATCTGTTCCACGCCCATCACTGGCTCATTCTGCATGGGCGCTATACGTGCAAGGCGCGCAAGCCTGAATGCGAGAAATGCGTTGTCGCCGATATTTGCAAATATCCGGGCAAAACCTGCGATGTTCCGGCAGCGCTTATTCCGCTACCGCCGCAGTTTTAACATCTCCTTTGCAGAGATCGCTTTGTGCAGATGAATCATCATCGCGGCGGCAAAAAGCGGTGTCAGCAGGTTAACGATTGGGATTGCGAGGAAGCCTGCAATCAACAGTCCTGCGAGAAAGACCGTTACTCCATATTGCGAGCGTAGCGCCTTCGCTTCCGCTTCTGAACGATAGCGCATTGCGGCAAATTCAAAGAATTCCCGGCCAAGCAGATAGGCGTTGATTACAAAAAAGGCGATTAGATTGATCCCCGGTATGAACAGCAAAAACAGCGCCACGATATTGCCGAGAATAACGACGCCTAAGAATTTCAGTGACACAATCATTGAACGCCCTAATGGCAAGGGTGTGCCTTTTGGCTCACCCGGATAATCCTCGCGCTCAACCACATCGGCCACGTCATCAAGGAAAATACCGGCGACAAGCGCTGTGACGGGAGCGATCATTAGCGCGAGCACGAGTGCCAGCCCAAGGCCAGCAACAATAGCTGCCACAATTCCAAGCCAGCCAGCCCATTCGGGCATTCCGGGCAGGATCTGCTCCATCCACGGCCAGGCTAAGGTAAAAAATAATTGACGAATTGCGACCCAGAGCCCGACGAGCAGCAATAGTGTCAAACCCAGCGTTTTCAACAAAACCGAGCGAAACTCAGGTGTTGGAAGGCGTTTGAGGGCTTTTGCTGCGGCTTCAAGGATCATTTTTGTCCACTTTTCTCGATCTTACCGCATGAAAGTAGGAAGTGGGATAGGTCTGCGCAATATCCCATACCCACAGTCCAAAGGTCTAATAGGCGGCGGACAGGGTGGTCAAAGCACTTGCAAACGGTTAAACCCGCCCCACATTGCTGTCGCCGGTTCCAGTCTGAAAACGTCAGACAACGACTGGCAGCAGATCAAAGGGGAGCCCAGACCAGCTCATGGCTACATTCGACGTTCTTTGCATTGGCAATGCCATTGTCGATATTATTTCGCGTACCGAAGACGCATTTCTCGAAACAAACGGCATCATAAAAGGTGCTATGAACCTGATTGATGCGGATAGGGCCGAGCTGCTCTATAGCCGTATCAAAGGTCAGGTTACGGAAATGTCGGGCGGCAGCGCAGGCAATACGGCGGCGGGCATTGCAAGCCTTGGTGGGCGTGCTGCCTATTTCGGCAAGGTTGCAACGGATCATCTGGGCCGGGTTTTTGCACATGACATTCGCGCGCAGGGCGTCGCTTTCGATACGCGCCCGCTTGAAAAGGGATCGCCAACTGCACGCTGCACGATTTTCGTGACTCCTGACGGTGAGCGTTCGATGAATACTTATCTCGGTGCTTGCGTTGAGCTTGGACCGGAAGATGTTGAGACTTCCAAGGTTGCAGATGCACGTGTGACCTATTTTGAAGGCTATCTGTGGGATCCGCCACGCGCCAAGGAAGCAATCGTTCTGGCATCCAAAATCGCGCATGAACATGGCCGCAAGGTCGCGATGACTCTGTCTGATCCATTCTGCGTTGATCGCTATCGCGAAGAGTTTCTCGATCTGATGCGCAGCCGCACGGTCGATATTGTGTTTGCGAATGAAGATGAAGCCAAGTCGCTTTATCAAACCAAAACACTTGATGAGGCAATCGAAGCTATCCGCAAGGATTGTGAATTGTCGATAATCACACGGTCTGAAAAAGGTGCGGTTGTCGTAACGCCTGATCAGACGATTGAAGTACCGGCTATCGAGATTGAAGAACTGATCGACACCACCGGCGCCGGTGACCTTTATGCGGCTGGCTTCCTTTATGGTTACACGAAGGATCGCTCGCTTGAGGATTGCGCACGTCTTGGTTCACTCGCCGCTGGTATGATTATCCAGCAGATGGGCCCGCGTCCGCTGGTCGATCTCAAGGCTGTGGCAACACAGGCCAAGCTTATTTAATTAGGGTACGATCCGGTCGCGCTTGAGTTCTTCTTCGGTGCGACCGGGACGGCTTTTATAAACGGGCAGGTTCCAGCCAAAGTAAAGCGCACCGCCGCGCACGACAAAGGCGATCAGTGCTGATGAAAGCCCGGCAAAGAGCGGATTGATCCCGAAGCGCTCCAGGATCACATAGAGACATGCTCCGACAAGCGCTGCGCTGACATAGATTTCGCGCCGCATCAGCACCGATGGTTCGCCTGCCACCATGTCGCGCAAAATGCCGCCCAGTGTTGCGGTGAAAATTCCGGTCACAATCGCGACTGACGGCCCAAAGCCAAGCGCCAGCCCCTTCGCGGCCCCCACCACCGTATATGCGGCCATACCAATGGCATCAAACCACAACAAAAGCCGATAGCGCGATTCAACGAGATGGGCTGTGAAATAAACAATGATTGCGGCTGATGTGCCGGCCAGCAAATAGAATGGCTCGATTACCCAGAAAACAGGCGCGCCGAGAAGCAAGTCGCGGATGGTGCCGCCACCAATGCCGGTGATGTTGGCGAGGAAAATAAAGCCGATAATGTCGAGCTGTCGACGTGAGGCCGCAAGTGCGCCGGTGGCAGCGAAGATGAAAACGCCTGCAAAATTGGCAAAGTCGATAATCGTCAAGCGCGCCTCCCAGCAATTGTCTGTCGATATTCCAACGGATGCCGGCAAAAAGAAAGAGCGGCGATTAACGCGCCGCTCTTTCTCTCAAATATGTTCAGCAGTTTATATGCTTATGCATTGCCTTCGGGTGCTGTTTCCGCAGCAGCCTTCGGACCACCCTTGGAAACGCCGACCATGGCCGGACGCAACACGCGATCACCAATGGCAAAGCCTGCCTGCATAACTTGAACGACTGTGTTGGCTGGCAGTTCAGGATTTGGCACTTCAAAAATCGCCTGATGGAAGTTCGGGTCGAACTTTTCTCCTTCAGGGTTGAGCTTGGTCACGCCATGACGTTCCAAAGCCTGCAACATGGCGCGTTCAGTCATTTCCACGCCTTCGGCCAGCGACTTAAGGTTCGCATCGCTTTCCAGCGCTTCTGCTGGAATCGATTCATGTGCGCGGCTCAAATTGTCGGAAACCGAGAGCATGTCGCGTGCGAAGTTTGTCACCGCATAGGTACGGGCGTCCTGAACATCGCGCTGGGTGCGCTTGCGCAGGTTTTCCATTTCAGCAACCAGACGCAGCATCTGATCTTTCAATTCTGCGTTGTCAGCTTCCAGAGCAGCAATCGTGTTTGCAGCAAGGCTTTCGGAATCAACTTCGTCTTCGGCAGCTTCAGCGCGTGCCTCAGCCTTGCGGCTTTTCAAAAAATCATCGGCAGCACGCTTCAGCGCATCACGATCACGAGGATTGTTGATATCGCGCTGCTCAAGATCGGCGGTTTCAGGTGTGTTTTTTTCATCAGCCATTTTTTGTCTTCCGTCTTGAAGTATGTTTAGGGCGGATATCGAGTTTCGCGGCGTTAAAATCAAGGTCTAATTTGTTGCCCTTGTTAAGACTGACAACTTAACGCAGCAATCGAGACACGATTTGAGCGGTATAATCGACCATCGGCACAATACGCGCATAGTTAAGGCGGGTTGGTCCTATCACGCCAAGCGCGCCAACAACGCGCTGTTCGCTGTCGCGATAAGGTGCCACTACCAGCGATGAACCGGACAGAGAAAACAGTTTGTTTTCGGAGCCGATGAATATTCGTACGCCCGAACCCGATTCAGCCAGATCAAGCAGCTGGATCATGCCATCCTTGGTCTCTAAATCATCAAACAGATGGCGCAGGCGCTCAATATCTTCTTGCGCATGAATGTTTTCAAGCAGATTGGCGCGGCCACGAACAATCAAACGCGCTGGCTGGTCAGAACCTGCGCCACTCCAGACCGCTATGCCCTGTTCGACCAGTTCTTGCGAAAGCTGATCAAGCTCCTGTCTGGTTTCCTGCGAGAGTTTTTCCAGTTCCGACTTTGCTTCCGAAAGCGTGTGGCCATGAATATGCGCATTGAGGAAGTTTGAAGCTTCCACAAGTTGCGAAGCCGAAATCCCGGCAGGCAGATTGATGACGCGGTTTTCCACATCGCCATTCTGCATCACCAGAACGGCTAGCGCGCGCGTTGGTTCAAGCCGCACAAATTCGATATGTTTGAGTGCGCCTTCGGCCTTGGTTGCAAGCACAAGACCCGCGCCACGCGATAGGCCAGAAAGTACCTGACTGGCTTCGGTCAAAACACTTTCGACTGAATTGTTCATACCCGCCGAGCGAACCTGCGCTTCAATCGACGTGCGTTCATCGGGGCGCAGATCGCCCACTTCCATGAAAGCATCGACAAAGAAACGCAGGCCGATCTGCGTTGGCAGGCGTCCGGCAGAAATATGCGGTGCGTAAATGAGGCCGAGTTGTTCCAGATCGCTCATCACATTGCGGATGGTGGCAGGCGAAAGACTGTGCGGCAGCAGACGCGACAGATTGCGCGAACCGACCGGATCGCCATCATTGAGGTAGCTATCGACGATCAGCCTGAAAATATCGCGCGACCGCTGGTCGAGCGAATTAAGTAGCTGATGTTCCGGTGATTTGATCATGGTCTTAGAGCGAAGCCTCTGAATTGCATGCTATAAATATAAGCGCGCAACCCAAGCCGTCAAAGGCTTTGCGCCAATAATGACAGTTCTCTTAACATCTCTCTTGCCGGATCATGCGAAATTCCTTTCCATTCCTGCACGACAAGCCTAAAAAGCCGCAACGAAAAACGAATTGAGGAAATACAATGCGTCCATCTAAGCGCGCTGCTGATGAAATGCGTGCCGTCTCTTTTGAGCGCGGCGTCTCCAAACATGCGGAAGGCTCGTGCCTCGTAAAGTTCGGTGACACCCACGTTCTTTGCACCGCAAGCTTAGAGGAAAAAGTTCCGGGCTGGATGCGCAATTCCGGCAAGGGCTGGGTCACAGCAGAATATGGCATGCTGCCACGTTCAACCGGCGACCGTATGCGCCGCGAAGCAGCAGCTGGCAAACAGGGTGGCCGCACGCAGGAAATCCAGCGTCTTATTGGCCGTTCGCTGCGCGCTGTTGTTGATCTTCAGGCATTGGGCGAATACCAGATCACCGTTGACTGCGACGTCATTCAGGCTGATGGCGGCACGCGTACCGCGGCGATTACCGGCGGCTTTATCGCGCTGCATGATTGTCTGCGCTGGATGGAAGCGCGTCAGATGATCCGCATCGAAAAAGTGCTCAAGGATCATATCGCTGCGATCTCTTGCGGCATCTATGAAGGCCAGCCTGTGCTTGATCTTGACTATGTTGAAGATTCGGCGGCTGAAACCGACAGCAATTTCGTCATGACCGGCAAGGGCGGCATTGTCGAAATTCAGGGTACAGCTGAAGGCGCGCCGTTCTCGGAAGAAGAGTTTGCAGCGCTTATGAAGCTTGCTCGCGGCGGCATCAATCAGCTGGTTGAGTTGCAGAAGGCAGCACTTGCCTGATAGTTAGGGCCTTCTTGATTAAAGCGCATCCCGAAAAGTGTGAAACAGTTTTCGGGATGCGCGTTAAAGTAAGTGATTGGAGCGCAGATCTGATAAAATCAGATCGAAACGCGCTCTAATGGGGGCCAGACTATGCAAGCATCCCGCATTCTTGAAACTGCGCTCTATGTCCGTGATGTTGCTGAAGCGATTGCGTTTTATCGCGACATTATCGGGCTTGAGCCGGTGGGCAAGGTGAGCGAACGCAATGCATTCTTCCGCTGTGGCGATGGCATATTGCTTTTGTTCAAAGCGGAAGAAACACTGAAACCACCTCTGCTCGGGTCGTTACCGGTGCCACCACATGGCGCTGCGGGTCCGGGACATGTTTGTTTTGCCGCCACACGTCATGAAATTGACGACTGGCGCATCTATCTCGAAAAGCACGACATTGCTATCGAGTCTGATTTCGAATGGCCTAATGGTGCGCGTTCGATTTATTTTCGCGATCCTTCCGGTAATTCGCTGGAATTCGCTGAGCCGAAACTTTGGAGTTAAAGCATGATCCCGAAAAGTGGGAACCGGTTTTCGGATAAGATCATGCGTAAAAAGGTAGAACTTAAATGAAGGCGCTTGAAAAAGGCAAACTGATCGTCGCATCGCACAATGCAGGCAAATTGCGTGAGTTCGATGGGCTGATTGCGCCGTTTGGCTTTGAGGTCAGTTCCGTTGCAGCTCTCGGTCTGCCTGAGCCGGAAGAAACCGGCACGACATTTGAGCAGAATGCTTACATTAAGGCGCTGGCCGCAGCCAAAGCCACTGGTTTGCCTTCGCTGTCTGACGACTCCGGCATGATGGTTGACGCGTTGGATGGTAATCCGGGTGTTTACACCGCGGATTGGGCCGAAACCGAAGACGGAACGCGTGATTTCAATATGGCAATGCAGAAGGTCGAAGATCTTTTGCAGGAAAAAGGCGCTGTTGCACCTGACCAGCGTAAGGCGCGTTTTGTTTCGGTGATCTGCCTTGCATGGCCGGATGGTGAAGCACAATATTATCGCGGTGAAGTGGAAGGCACGCTGATCTGGCCTCCTCGTGGTGATATTGGCTTTGGTTATGATCCGGTTTTCAAGCCGGAAGGCTATGAGAAGACCTTTGGCGAAATGACTGCTGACGAAAAGCATGGCTGGAAGCCGGGCGATGCGTCCGCACTTTCGCACCGTGCGCGTGCTTTCAAGCTGTTTGCTGAAAAAGCGCTCGGTGTTGTTTCGGATGCTGCTGAATGAACCACCACTTTTCTCCACCCGCTGGAAGTGTTGATATTCTGCCGATTGCGCGAGCGGATGGAGAGAGTGCGTTTGGCGTTTATGTGCATTGGCCATTTTGTCTGGCCAAATGCCCATATTGCGACTTCAACAGCCATGTGCGTCATCAGCCGGTTGATCAGGATCGCTTTGCATCCGCCTTCAACCGCGAGATGGAGACACTGCGTGAGCGCACAGGTCCGCGTACCGTCACCAGCATCTTTTTAGGCGGCGGGACACCATCGCTGATGCAGCCTTCAACCGTTGGCAGCTTACTTGATGGCATTGCGTCGCGCTGGTCTGTTGCACCCGATATTGAAGTGACGCTGGAAGCCAACCCGACAAGCGTGGAAGCAGATCGGTTTCGCGGCTATCGCGCCGCCGGTGTCAACCGCGTCTCGCTCGGCATTCAGGCGCTCAATGCCCCTGATCTGCGTCGTCTGGGTCGCATGCATTCCGTTGATGAAGCAAAGGCCGCAATCCGGCTGGCGCGTGAGATTTTCCCACGGCTGTCGTTTGATTTGATCTATGCGCGGCCCAATCAGACGATTGAAGCATGGCGCGAAGAGCTGAAAGAAGCCATTGATCTGGCTGCCGATCATCTGTCACTCTATCAGCTGACGATTGAAGAAGGCACGCAGTTCTATAATCTTTGGAAGGCTGGCAAGCTGACTACGCCAGAGCCGGATCATGCGGCGGCTCTTTATGAAGAGACGCAAAAGATTACTGCAGAACACGGCCTGCCTGCTTATGAGATTTCAAACCATGCTATGCCGGGGCGCGAGTCGCAGCACAATCTGGTTTATTGGCGTTATGGGCAATATGTCGGCATTGGTCCCGGCGCGCATGGTCGTTTTGTTGAGAACGGCACACGCACGGTCACAATGACCGAAAAGCACCCGGAAACCTGGCTCGAAAAGGTCGAAACCAACGGTCACGGCATCATTGAAGAAGAATATCTCAATGGCAATCAGGAAGGCGATGAGTTCCTGATGATGGGGCTACGGTTGCGCGAAGGCATCGATCTTGCGCGTTATCAACGCTTGACCGGGCACGATATTGATCGCAAGCGTCTTGAACGGTTGATTGCATCGGGCATGATTGAAAAGATGGATGGAACTTTCATCCGTGCAACGCCGGATGGTTCGCTGGTGCTTGATGCGCTGGTGGCTGATCTGGCTGCTTAGCGCATGTCGCGGAAAGGTGGGAACCGGTTTTCCGATAACGACATGCGTCAATAAGGAATTTAGATGAGCGAATTTTTGGACGAGCAGAAACGCGAATTTGTTGTCGGTGGCACCGCTCAGCGTGCGCGCCCGATTGAACCCGCGCTTTATATCGTCTCGACCCCTATCGGTAATCTTGGCGACATGACGCTGCGTGGGCTGGAAACACTGGCAAGTGCCGACATTGTTGCCTGTGAAGATACCCGCGTAACCCGCGTGTTGCTGGATCGCTATGGAATTGCGCGTCGCCCGATCAGCTATCATGAGCATAATGCTGCTGAAGCCGGCGCAAAGTTGATTGCCGCTTTGCAGACTGGCAAAAGCGTAGCGCTTGTTTCCGACGCGGGTACGCCACTTGTGTCTGATCCAGGTTTTCGGCTCGTCGGTGAAGCACGCGAGGCAGGCATTCGCGTGGTGCCAATTCCAGGTGCTTCCGCACTTCTTGCAGCCCTTGCCGCTTCAGGGCTTCCGACCGATGCTTTCATGTTTTGCGGCTTTCTGCCGGTTAAACATGGACAGAAAACCTCCAAGCTCGAAAGCCTCAAGAATATCGAAGCAACGCTGGTGTTTTATGAATCGCCCAATCGTACGGCGACAACTCTTGCCGATATGGCGGAGGTTTTTGGCGACGCGCGTGAAGCGGCCCTGTGCCGCGAACTGACCAAGGCTTATGAAACCATTGTCACTTCCACTCTGGGTGAGTTGAAACAGCAATTTGATGGCGAAAATCGTATTCGCGGTGAAGTCGTGTTGCTGGTTGGTCCGCCAACAGGGGAAGCCGGTCCGCAGAGCGAAGAAGACATCGACAAGCTGCTGCTGTCACTCTCGCAGGAATTGTCTCCGTCCAAGGCGGCAGGCGAGGCCGCAAAGATGACCGGCGGGCAGAAGTCGGTGCTTTATCAGCGTCTGATGCAGTTGAAGGCACAAGGCTGATGAGTGATTTCCGCGAGAAAAAGCGAGTTGCTTTCTTTCGCGGACATAGCGCCGAGCGGCTGGCCGCGTTTGCGCTCATGCTCAAAGGTTATCGTATCGTCGCTCGCCGCTATCGCACACGGTTAGGCGAAATTGATCTCATTGCCCGGCGCGGCAATCTTATCCTCATCGTTGAAGTTAAAGCGCGGACCACTGTGGAAGCGGCACATCTTGCCGTCACCCCACAAGCTATGCGCCGTATCGAGGCGGCCGCCGATATGTGGCTGCAACGCCAAAAGGATTACGCACAATTATCACTGCGCTTTGACCTCGTGGCTGTTCTGCCGCGCCGCTGGCCAAAGCATTTTCCTGCATTCTTCACTTCTGAAAATTATCGCTAAGCTGATGTAAATCCTACAAAAATTATGGGATATAATTTAAGGCAAGCAGGAATTAAAATCCTCAAAACACCTTTTTAAAGGAAAAGTGATGCTCCGTGCGATTTGCGCGCGCAAGCCCGTTTCTTATAAAATTTCATCGGTACGGGAATAATAACAGCAGTCTAAAAAAGGATACTGCTGTGGCTCTCGCGTCCCAACGACTTCTTGCTGATTTTCCTGCCTTCTTTCGTGTTTCGGAAGAGGTGGTGGTTATTGTTGGCGGCGGCGAAGAAGCGCTCAACAAAGCCCGTCTTGTGGCCCAGACGTCGGCTCGTTTGCGCATCGTTGCGGAAGAGTATGAGCCAGCTTTGGCGAGCTTCATCGAAAGCCA
Source organism: Ochrobactrum sp. EDr1-4 (assembly GCF_049199085.1). Taxonomy (NCBI): domain Bacteria; kingdom Pseudomonadati; phylum Pseudomonadota; class Alphaproteobacteria; order Hyphomicrobiales; family Brucellaceae; genus Ochrobactrum; species Ochrobactrum sp. EDr1-4. The sequence goes on along the minus strand of NZ_JBLZOF010000001.1, from coordinate 818,083 downwards.
TGGTGTAGAGCAGATTTACGAAGCTTTTGAACCGAAACATCTTGAAGGTGCGAAGCTGGTTTTTGTCGCGACCGGCGATGAGCAACAGGATCGCGCAATTGCAGCGATTGCCAAAGCGCATAAAATTCCTGTCAATGTGGTTGACCGTCCCGCACTTTGCGATTTCCTGACGCCGGCTATCGTCAACCGTGCACCGATTGCAATTGCGATTGGCACAGAAGGTTCGGCCCCTGTGCTGGCGCAGATGGTACGCGCGCGCATTGATGCGGCTTTCTCGCCACGCCTTGGCGAACTGGCGCATTATGCCGAAAGCTGGCGTCCGCTGGTTGAAAAACTACTACCAAAAGGTTTGGCGCGGCGCAGTTTTTGGCGCGGCTTCTTTTCTGGCTCCGTTGCCCGTAGCGTTGAAAACGGCGACCGTGAGGAAGCGTATAGAGCAGCGAACGAATTGATTGCCGAGCCGCAGAATGCTGCCGGTTATGTCTGGCTGGTTGGTGCTGGTCCGGGTGCCGAAGATCTGCTGACCCTGCGTGCGCATCGTGTGCTGATGGAAGCCGATGTGATTGTGCATGACGCGCTGGTGCCAGAAGGCGTTATCGCCATGGGGCGTCGCGATGCGGAGCGTCTTTCGGTTGGTAAGCGCAAGGGTTGCCATTCCAAAAGCCAGAACGAGATTAACGATCTGCTCGTCAGCCTTGGTCGCGAAGGCAAGCGCGTGGTGCGTCTGAAAGCGGGCGATCCGCTGGTCTTTGGCCGTGCGGGCGAAGAAATGGCTGCATTGCGGTCAGCCGGTATCGGTTTTGAAATTGTGCCGGGCATCACGTCCGCTTTCGCTGCTGCTGCCGATATGGAACTGCCACTAACCTTGCGTGGCGTGGCATCCTCGCTGGTGTTCACGACAGGTCACGACATGGCAGGTGATGTGTTGCCGGGCTGGGCCAAGCTGGCCGTCTCTGGTGCAACAATCGCTGTCTATATGGGCTCAAGCGTTGCGGCATCCGTTGCAAGCCGTCTGATTTCTGCGGGTCTTCACGAAGATACGGCTGTCGCAGTTGTTGAGAATGCCAGCCGTAAGGATAAGCGGCTGTTTCATGGAACATTGAAAGATCTGCCATCGCTGGAAGAGCGCAAAGAGCTTGCGGGTCCGGTCATGGTCATCATCGGCGATGCTGTTGCAGGTGCCGCTATCGATAAAGCGCAAGCGCTGGCGGTTAGACCCGTTGCAGTCGCTGCTTAAATCAGGAGTCGGAAAAATGGTTGTAAAAGTTCTCACCGCAAACCGGCTCATTGATGGTCAGGCCGTGTGGCTTGGCGCTGATGGTTCATGGCAGGAAACGATTAATGGTGCACTGGTTGCCCGTCATGCCGAAGCAGTTAGCGCTCTTGAAGACGCGGGCAAGGTTGCTGCCAAAGCCAATCTGGTGGTCGATGTAAACGTGATTGACGTCGAAGAGCGTGATGAAGGGCTCTATCCCATTCGCCTGCGCGAGCGCATCCGGCTTTCCGGACCCACCATCGTTACGCTTGGTCAATCGCATGGCGCCCAAAAGTGGGAACCGGTTTTGGGATAAAGCCATGCGTGAAGAAAAGCTCCTGAAGCAAGCTTCCTGATCTGAATATCGGAATTAAATATGTATCGTTATGATGAATTTGACCGCGATTTTGTTGCGGCCCGCGTTGCACAGTTCAAGGATCAGGTTGAGCGCCGTCTTTCGGGTGAAATGACGGAAGATCAGTTCAAACCGCTGCGCTTGATGAATGGCCTTTATCTGCAATTGCACGCCTATATGCTGCGTGTTGCGATCCCTTATGGCACTTTATCGAGCCGCCAGTTACGCAGGCTTGGCACTATTGCGCGCGATTATGATCGGGGTTTTGCACATTTCACGACGCGTCAGAATGTTCAATATAACTGGCCAGCGCTGAAAGATGTACCACGTATTCTTGAAGAGCTTGCAGAAGTCGAAATGCATGCGATCCAGACGTCGGGTAATTGCATTCGCAATGTGACCGCTGATCACTTTGCAGGGGCGGCTGCTGATGAAGTGGCCGATCCGCGCCCACTGGCAGAAATTCTGCGTCAGTGGTCGTCGCTGCACCCGGAATTTTCCTATTTGCCGCGCAAGTTCAAGATTGCAATTGTCGGCTCCGAGCATGACCGTGCGGCCATTCAGGTGCATGACATCGGCTTGCAGCTTAAAAAGAACGAAGCAGGCGAACTGGGCCTTGCCGTCTATATCGGCGGCGGGCAGGGGCGCACGCCGATGGTTGCCAAGAAAATCCGTGATTTTCTGCCGCTTGAAGACATGCTAACCTACGTGACGGCAATTGTTCGCGTTTATAATCTCCACGGACGCCGCGATAATAAGTACAAGGCACGCATCAAAATCCTCGTGCATGAAACGGGCGTCGAGCCGCTGGTGCAGGAAATTGACGCAGAATGGGAACAGATTCGTTACAGCGATCTGCAACTGCCGCAGCGCGACATCGATGCGATTGAAAGCTATTTCCGCATGCCGGATTTGGCGCAGCGTCCTGAAGGCTGGGAAATTCTGGCTGTCACGCAGAAGACAGATAGCGATTTTGCAGCATGGACCCAGCGCAATGTGACGCCGCACAAGAACCCGGATTATGCCGTTGTCACGATTTCGCTCAAGCCCATTGGCGGTATTCCCGGTGATGCCAGTGCAGAGCAAATGGAACTGGTGGCGGATATTGCGCAGACCTATTCCTCTGATGAAATCCGCGTCAGCCATGAACAGAATCTGGTTCTGCCGCATGTGGCGAAGGCCGATCTTCCGGCGGTCTATGATCTGTTGCAATCGGATGGATTAGTGACAGCCAATGCTGGTCTCATCACGGATATTATCGCATGCCCCGGTCTTGATTACTGCGCGCTGGCCAATGCACGCTCAATCCCGGTCGCGCAGCGTATTTCGGAGCGCTTTGGCGATCAGCAGCGCCAGCTTGAAATCGGTGATCTCAAGATCAAGATTTCTGGCTGCATCAACGCCTGCGGCCATCACCATGTTGGCCACATTGGTATTCTTGGCGTCGAGAAAAAGGGCGAGGAACTCTATCAGATCACGCTTGGCGGGTCTGGCGACGAGCATACGTCGATTGGTGACATTACCGGTCGTGGCTTTTCATCCGAAGAAGTGGTCGACGCAATTGAAACTGTGGTCGATACCTATCTTGGTCTTCGAGAAAACGGTGAAGAGACATTCCTCAATGCCTATCGCCGGGTTGGTATGGAGCCGTTCAAACGCGCGCTTTACGGAGAGGTAAGCCGTGCTGCCTGACTCTGATCCAAATTCAGACCAAATCGCAGAGGCACAAGCCCGTCTGCTGGAGGGAAGCCATGGCGCGTCCTCTCCGCAGGAGGTGATTGCGCTGAGCGTGCGCGAGATTTTTGACGGGCGCATTGCAGTCGTTTCGTCGTTTGGTGCGGAATCCGCTATCCTGCTGCACATGATCTCTGAGATTAATCCGGCAACACCAGTTCTATTTCTTGATACGGGCAAGCATTTCCGCGCAACGCTGGATTATCGCTACGATCTGGTTGACCGGCTGGGGCTTCTCGACGTGCAGGATATTCTGCCGCTTGAGGAAAGCGTGAAAGCCGATGATCCGTTTGGCGCTTTGTCGATGACCGACAAGGACCGCTGCTGCTTCATCCGCAAGGTTGAGCCAATGGCGCGTGCGGTTTCGCCTTATCGTGCATGGATGACTGGCCGGAAGCAGTTTCAGGCCTCGACCCGCAATGCGCTCCCAGTTTTTGAATCGGTCGGCCCTCGCGTTCGTATCAATCCGCTGGCACGTATGAGTGCGGACGATTTGCGAAACTATGCGCGAAAACACGATCTGCCTGTCCATCCGCTGACAGAACAAGGCTATCGCTCGATCGGCTGCATGCCCTGCACGCGGCCCGTGAGCGACGGTGAAGATCAGCGCGCCGGACGCTGGTCGGGATCGGAAAAGACCGAATGCGGCATCCATCTGACCGGACTCGCCGATAGCCTGAAAAATCATGGAGCTTTGGACCAGAAATGAGTGAAACAAAACTTTGGTCCGAGCAGGGCTTTCGCGAAGATGACTATATCTTTGCGGATGATCTGGAAACCGCAGGTGATGCACCGGCGATCATCATACCTTTGGCTGTCTGGCTGGGGCTGGATGACGAGCTACGCCGTGCCTCCAATCGCCGCATTGGTGTGTCGGTGGCGCCGGGTGAAAAAATCGAGCCATTGCTCGATCATCTGGAAAGCCTGCCATTGATTGCTTTGGAGTTTCCAGCCTTCAATGATGGCCGTTCTTATTCGAAAGCTGAAGTTCTGCGTCGCGCTGGCTTTGAAGGCGAGTTGCGGGCAACAGGCGATGTGCTGATCGATCAGGCCGCTCTTATGCTGCGCACGGGTTTTGATAGCCTGCAAGTGACCAATAAAGTCGCGCAATCGCGTCTTGGCGAGCAGCGCCTGGTCGATACGCCCGGCTATTATCAGCCTGGTCGCGGGTCGGTTCAGCAGGAGAGCGGCTATGCGTGGCGGCGTATTAAAGCCAGTTAAATCGTAGCGATCACCTTTTTGTGGTTTTGCTTGTCTGCTTGATGGGGTAGATACCCTCATAAAAGCATTTCCAGCAAAAGTGCGAAGCGGTTTTGCGTAGGATAATGCGTCAAAACAAAAAGATAGAGCGGTTCGCATGGGTTCATTTAGAACCGGGCCGCTCTGGATTTGGAGACGAGACGTGATCCGCCACATTGTTTTCTTCAGCGTCAAGCCCGATCAGGACATCGATGTTGTCCGCAAGGGTTTGGAGCAGTTGGGTACTATTCCTTATTCCGACGTGTTTGAAGTTCTGCCAAATTCCAAAGTCGACCCGATGGGCAATGCGATTGATCTCGTTGTCTATGCTGAGTTCAAGGATGAAGAAGCGCTTTTTGCGTATAAAAACCATCCGACATATGATGCGTCCACGCAATATGTGCGACCTATGCGTGAGCTACGTTTTTCTGCCGATGTCGTGACCGAGAAGGGTTAATCCGCCTGTGGTGGTGCCTGAAGTGGTAGGCCGCCAAATAAGTCGGGCTCTGTTGATGTTCTGGCACGCTCGATATTCAGCAGGCGCAGCTTGGTCACTGTTCCACCCGCAGCTGAAAAACCGCCGACCTTGCCATTGGAGCCTAAAACCCGATGGCAGGGCACAATGATCGGAAACGGGTTTTTGCCAAGTGCATAGCCCACTGCCTGCGAAAGACTAACATCGCCCAGCCTGCGCGCGATTGTGCCATAGGTGATGGTCTCACCGGCTTTAAGTTCCAGAAGAATTTCATAGACTTTGCGGTTGAGGTCCGGCACCTGATCAAGTGCCAGCGGTGTCTGTGAAAAATCCGGATCGCCACCATCAAGCAACACGCAAACTTTGTTGATAGCTTCGCTGACATAATCAGGTGCAGATGATGTTTCTGCATTATTAAAGCGTGACTGAAGCCGGTAACGCGTTTCGCTTTCATCGGCGTCACCAATTTCCACGCCGATGATTTTACCGGCGTCCCATGCAATCCCGCAAGGGCCGATAGGCGTGTCAAATATGTTGATGCCGGTCGAATCCATGAGCATTGATATAGCATAATTTACAACAATTGCTGCGGATGGTGATGCGAAATGGTTGAAGAACGCAGCAAATAGTGATTGTGTGGGGACAACCGCCATAGGCATGATCGTGAGTCATGACTTTTTATGGCCAAATAACAGAGCGATACCTTCCGGCACGTGTTGAATGTGATCGGAACGAGGAAGTTTAAATGGACGATTACGAACGCTATGCCACAGGGCTGATGATCGTTTTTGGTGCGCTGATCGTTGGCGCGCTGATGGCGGCCAATCTTTATCATGGCGATAAGCCCGGTTTTCTTTTCGCGCTCGGTGCGGCGGTTGTGGGCTGGTTTTCTGCTTTTGCGGTGCTTTTCGATAAGCCGCGCGTTTATGGCGTGATGATTGCTGTTGCCATTGGACTGGTCGCCGCGTCCATCGGTGCTTTCGTCACCTGATCTCTGAATTAAATAGTCTTATGAAAAAGCCCCGGTTTGTCCGGGGCTTTTTTTATTCAGATATATGGCGAATAACACTGGCGGCGTGGGCCATAATTGGGCTGGAACGTATTGTCATAAGCCCGGTATGACCGATAACGATTGAAGCACCAGCGGACATGCGCGTTGCCACCGCCACGATATACTGGGGCTGGGCGATAGCGCGGCGGGTGATGACGGTAGCGTGGTGGCGGACCCCAATCCCGGTAATGCGGCCGATAGTGTGGTCTGTAATGGGGGCGGTGATGCCTGTAACCGTCACGCCAATGACGTCGATCTCCGCGACGTTCGTAATACTGAATGGTCTCGACCGGTGCCTGTGCGCCATGTGAAACAGCGGGTGCAATAAGCGATGTTGGCTGTGCCGCATTTGCACTTGCGGTTATCGCAGGCACACCGATGCCAAGTGACAGACACGCTGCGAAGAAGGATGATGCAAGTCTCTTCATCGTTATCTCCTCGATTATATGAGCTTTATCTTCAACGTCCCTGATGCGATTTTGCTCCTGCAATGTGGCGGGTAGGTGGCTGGGAAAACTCACTTTTTCTTTGCTGTAGCAACAGATTGGTGAAGGGTTGCGCGGCTACTTAGAAAACTGCTTCTGAATTGACATAAAGATATGTTTATGTCATTAAGCAACCCACTGCGATTTTGCGTATTAGAATACAGGCGGTAATCCCCTATGACGTCTTCCCTCGATAATCTTTTTGGTTCAACGGCAGCTAAGCCGGATGGTTCGGAAGTGCTTGCAGCACTGACCAAAGCCGCAAGTGAACGCATTCTGATTCTCGACGGTGCCATGGGTACGCAGATTCAGGGGCTTGGCTTTCACGAAGAGCATTTTCGCGGTGAGCGTTTCGGTTCCTGCGATTGCCAGCTTCAAGGAAACAACGATCTTCTGACACTGACCCAGCCAAAGGCGATTGAAGAAATTCATTATGCCTATGCGATTGCTGGCGCTGATATTCTGGAAACCAACACCTTCTCGTCGACCACCATCGCGCAGGCCGATTACGGCATGGAAGATGCCGTCTATGAGCTGAACCGTGATGGCGCGCGTCTGGCGCGTCGCGCAGCAATCCGCGCGCAGCAAAAAGATGGTCGCCGCCGCTTTGTTGCAGGCGCGTTGGGGCCAACAAACCGCACCGCTTCTCTTTCGCCGGACGTGAATAATCCGGGCTACCGCGCCGTCACTTTTGATGATCTCCGTATTGCCTATGCCGATCAGATCCGCGGGCTGATCGATGGCGGCTCCGACATTATTCTGATCGAAACCATCTTCGATACGCTGAACGCAAAGGCCGCTGTTTTTGCGGCTGAAGAAGTATTTCTTGAAAAGGGCGTGCATCTGCCGGTGATGATTTCCGGCACGATCACCGATCTTTCAGGCCGCACACTTTCCGGTCAGACACCGACGGCGTTCTGGTATTCACTGCGCCATGCCAAGCCGTTCACCATCGGGCTTAATTGCGCGCTCGGTGCCAATGCAATGCGCGAACATCTCGCCGAAATCGCTGGCATTGCCGATACATTTGTCTGCGCCTATCCGAATGCTGGCCTTCCAAACGAATTTGGTCAGTATGACGAAAGCCCGGAAGCCATGGCAGCCCAAATCGAGGATTTCGCACGCGAAGGCCTCGTCAACGTAGTGGGCGGCTGCTGTGGTTCGACGCCTGACCATATCCGTGCGATAGCAGCTGCTGTGGCCAAGCATCCGCCACGCAAGCCGGTCAACGTGCCGCCGCTGATGCGCCTGTCGGGCCTTGAGCCTTTCACGCTGACCAAGGATATTCCCTTCGTCAATGTCGGCGAACGGACGAACGTTACCGGCTCCGCCCGTTTCCGTAAGCTCATTAAGGCTGGCGATTATTCGGCGGCGCTTGTTGTGGCGCGTGATCAGGTCGAAAACGGCGCGCAGATCATCGACATTAATATGGATGAAGGTCTGATCGACAGCCAGAAGATCATGGTTGAATATCTCAACCTGATCGCGGCGGAGCCGGATATCGCGCGCGTTCCGGTCATGATCGACAGCTCCAAGTGGGAGGTGATCGAAGCTGGTCTGAAATGCGTTCAGGGCAAGCCGATCGTCAATTCGATCTCGTTAAAAGAAGGCGAAGAAGCCTTCCTGCATCATGCGCGTCTGGTGCGTTCCTATGGTGCAGCAGTTGTGGTCATGGCGTTTGATGAAACGGGTCAAGCCGACACTGAACAGCGCAAGGTCGAAATCTGTACCCGCGCTTACAAGATTCTGACCGAGCAGGTTGGCTTCCCACCAGAAGACATCATTTTCGATCCGAACGTGTTTGCCGTCGCAACTGGCATTGACGAGCATAACAATTACGGCGTCGATTTCATCGAAGCCACGCGCAAAATTACGCAAACACTGCCGCATGCGCATATTTCTGGCGGCATATCAAACTTGTCGTTTTCGTTCCGTGGCAATGAGCCGGTGCGCGAAGCCATGCATGCTGTGTTCCTGTATCACGCCATTCAGGTTGGCATGGATATGGGTATCGTCAATGCTGGTCAGCTGGCGGTTTACGACACAATTGATACGGAACTGCGTGAAGCCTGCGAAGATGTGGTGCTGAACCGTCGTGATGATGCGACGGAACGGCTGCTCGAAATCGCTGAGCGTTTTCGCGATAGCGGCACAAGAGAAGCCAAGACGCAGGATCTGAGCTGGCGCGAATGGCCGGTGGAGCAACGTCTTTCGCATGCGCTGGTCAATGGCATTACTGAATATATCGAAGCCGACACTGAAGAAGCGCGTCTTGCTGCGGCACGTCCACTGCATGTTATCGAAGGTCCGCTGATGGCGGGCATGAATGTGGTGGGCGATCTGTTTGGCGCGGGTAAAATGTTCCTGCCGCAGGTGGTTAAATCCGCACGCGTCATGAAACAGGCCGTGGCTGTGCTTCTGCCATTTATGGAAGAAGAAAAGCGACTGAATGGCGGCGAAGGTCGCCAGAGTGCCGGTAAGGTGCTGATGGCAACTGTGAAGGGCGACGTGCACGACATTGGCAAGAATATTGTCGGCGTGGTTCTCGCTTGTAACAATTACGAGATCATCGATCTTGGCGTGATGGTGCCAACGCAGAAAATTCTTGATACGGCCCGCGCTGAAAATGTCGATGTGATCGGTCTTTCAGGACTTATCACGCCGTCGCTTGATGAGATGGTGCATGTGGCTGCTGAAATGGAACGCGAAGGCTTCAACGTTCCGCTGTTGATCGGTGGTGCGACGACCAGCCGTGTGCATACGGCGGTGAAAATTCACCCGCGTTATGAGCAAGGGCAGGCGGTCTATGTGATCGATGCCAGCCGTGCGGTGGGCGTGGTTTCCAATCTGTTGTCGCCTGAAAACAAGGGCGCTTATGTCGAGGGCATCCGTGAGGAATATGCCAAAGTTGCGGCGGCTCACGCCCGTAATGAGGCAGACAAGAAGCGTCTGCCACTGGCTCGTGCGCGCGAAAACGCCCAAAAGATCGACTGGGATGCTTATACGCCGCCTAAGCCGACATTCCTTGGCACCAAAACATTCGAGAACTACGATCTCGCAGAGATTGCGCGTTATATCGATTGGACCCCTTTCTTCCAGACATGGGAGATGAAGGGCCGCTATCCGGCTATTCTCGAAGATGAAAAGCAAGGCGAGGCGGCGCGTGCGCTCTGGAGTGATGCGCAGGCTATGCTTGCAAAAATCATCGAAGAGAAGTGGTTTGCACCGCGTGCTGTCATTGGCTTCTGGCCTGCAAACACGGTGGGCGATGATATTCGTCTCTTTACCGATGAAAGCCGGAAACAGGAGCTTGCCACCTTCTTCACTCTGCGTCAGCAATTGTCCAAGCGTGATGGTCGTCCGAATGTCGCCATGTCCGATTTTGTGGCTCCAAACGAGAGTGGCAAGCAGGATTATGTTGGTGGCTTCGTCGTGACTGCTGGCATCGAAGAAGTAGCAATTGCTGAACGCTTCGAGCGCGCAAATGATGATTATTCGTCCATTCTCGTGAAGGCTCTCGCTGACCGCTTTGCCGAAGCCTTTGCTGAACTGATGCATCAGCGCGTGCGCAATGAGTTCTGGGGCTATGCGCCGGGTGAAGATCTGTCCAACGACGATCTGATCCATGAGCGTTATGCAGGCATCCGTCCAGCGCCGGGTTATCCTGCACAGCCAGATCACACCGAAAAGAAGACCCTGTTTGAAATACTGGATGCAACGGCTCAAACCGGGGTCGAACTGACGGAAAGCTATTCCATGTGGCCGGGTTCGTCCGTATCGGGTCTCTACATTGGCCACCCAGAAAGCTATTACTTTGGCGTCGCTAAGGTGGAGCGTGATCAAGTCGAAGATTATGCCGCCCGTAAGGGCATGAGCGTTGAGGAGGTCGAGCGCTGGCTTGGCCCGGTTCTCAATTACATTCCCGGCCAAACCCCGGAGCCGGTTGAAGCTGCTGCATAACCGTAAAGCGCATCTGAAAATCATAAGTCCCGCATTGCGGGGCTTATCTATTTTATTTTACTTAAGTTTTATGCAGTTAAAATAAGTACTGTTTTTTGAAAATTATAACAATATTCAAATCAATATAGCTAGATGACCTGTAAATCATATGGTATGTAATACAGGTGGCTCACGGTCTTGTGGTCGATAAATAAATTCGGATTCCGGCGCCATCGAATCCTCAACATTATTATTCGCTTGTCTGGCTTTTTAATTTTGGCCGGAGTGCGGCTCTTTAACTGATATTTCTCAGAAGTTTTTGGTTCATCGAAACAATATTGGGATTCAAGTTATGAAATGGGAAGATTTTTACGAGACCATTCAATCATCCGATAATGCCGAAGTCCTGTTCGAGCAGATTAAGACCTATGCCGCAAAACTAGGCTTTGCCTATGTGTCTTATTCCATGTGTGTTCCGTCGCTGGATAGTGTCTCACGCTGGATACGCTTTGAGACCACGCCCGATGCGTGGCAGAAACAATATGCGGCAAAAAAATATGTTGAAATCGACCCTGTTGTGCGGCGTGGCGTAAATAGCATCGAGCCTCTCGTATGGTCACAGAGGCTTTTTGCCGAGACTCCGCAAATTTGGGCGGATGCGCAGAATTTGGGGCTTCGTGTTGGTATTTCCCAGCCATGTTGGGCAGCACAAGGTGTTTTTGGCATTCTCACATTTCTGCGGGACAAGCCAGCTTTATCAGAAGGCGAAATCTCAATCTTGCGTCGCCAAATGCAGATTGTGACCAATCTTTTGCATCTCGCCATGTATGAGCATCTCAATGTTCCGAAAATCAATTGCGTATCAGAAGTGAACCTGACTGCGCGCGAGCGTGAAATCCTGCGCTGGACAAGTGAAGGTAAGACCGCCGAGATTATTGGAACAATCCTCAGCATTTCGACGCGCACGGTGAACTTTCACATCAGCAATGTTCTCACCAAACTTGTTGCGGTGAACAAGGTACAGGCTGTTGCCAAGGCGCGTACATTTGGCCTTCTCTAACGACGTTTGATCCTTTGGCGGTTTAGCCCGAAGGACAATTTACCCCTCAAAAATCGACTTAATACCACAAATTTAGTAGTATTTTCCGCAACTTGACCAAAAATTGCACTTTTCAATCTGGCGCAAGTTTGTTTCTGTTATCGTGTCAAAACAGGCACGTTTTCGCTTAACCCCGTCACAATACGCGATAGCATACTTTTCCTTTTGCTCTGCCTTTCACGACAATGCGCGAAGAGTGGTTTTTGCCACATCTGCGCCGGATCAAGGCTCTCGCCACCCTCCCGCGAATATTAATTATCCAGCCGGTTTCCGGGAGAGACAGACGTGCATCACGCATCCCTGAGCAAAAACCTGACGCATCTTGAGCGTCTGGAAGCAGAAGCAATTCATATTTTCCGCGAGGTTGCCGCAACCTTCTCCAATCCGGTGATGCTTTATTCGGTGGGCAAAGATTCCTCCGTCATGATGCATTTGGCAATGAAAGCGTTCTATCCGGCTCCGCCTCCATTTCCGTTTCTGCACGTCGATACGACCTGGAAATTCCGCGAGATGATCGAGTTTCGCGATGCGCAAGCCCGCGAAAAGGGCTTTGAACTGCTGGTTCACATCAATGAAGACGGTGTGCGCGATGGTGTTGGTCCGTTCACGCATGGCTCAAACGTCCATACTCATGTCATGAAGACAGTAGGATTGCGGCAGGCGCTTGATAAATACAAGTTCGATGCTGCCTTTGGTGGTGCGCGTCGCGATGAGGAGAAATCCCGCGCCAAGGAGCGCATTTTTTCATTCCGCAATGCGCAGCATGGCTGGGACCCGAAGAACCAGCGTCCGGAAATGTGGAAGGTTTATAATACCCGCGTTGCAGCTGGTGAATCGATCCGCGTTTTCCCGCTCTCAAATTGGACCGAATTGGATATTTGGCAGTATATCCTTCAGGAAAATATCCCGATTGTGCCGCTTTATTTTGCAGCGCCTCGTCCGGTGGTCGAGCGCGACGGCATGTTGATCAAACTCGATGATGATCGCATGACGTTGCGTCCCGGTGAAAAGGTGGAAGAGCGGCTGGTGCGTTTTCGCACGCTTGGCTGCTATCCACTGACAGGTGCTATTGAATCCAGTGCCACCAATCTTTCTGACATTGTCGAAGAAATGCTGATCGCCCGCACCTCCGAGCGTCAGGGCCGCGCCATTGATCGCGATGAAGCAGGCTCGATGGAAAAGAAGAAGCGGGAGGGCTATTTCTGATGAACGCCATATTGAAGCCTTCTGTAACAAGTGCAGCCGTCAGCGACTTTCTCGCCGATCAGGAACGCAAGACGCTGCTCCGCTTTCTCACTTGCGGTTCGGTCGATGACGGAAAATCCACGCTGATCGGACGTTTGCTCTATGACACGAAGCTGATCTTTGAGGACCAGCTTGCCACACTGAAAAATGACAGCCGCAAATTCGGCACCACGGATGATGATTTCGACTTCGCGCTGCTGGTTGATGGCCTAGAAGCCGAACGCGAGCAGGGCATCACTATTGATGTGGCTTATCGCTTTTTCTCAACGCCGCGTCGTAAATTTATCGTGGCCGACACGCCGGGCCATGCGCAATATACGCGCAATATGGCGACAGGTGCTTCGACTGCTGATCTTGCGGTGGTGCTGATCGATGCGCGGCAGGGCGTGTTGACACAAACGCGCCGCCATAGCTTTATCGCTTCGCTGTTGGGCATCCGGCACATTGTCGTTGCCGTCAACAAAATCGATCTGGTTGATTTCTCGCAGGATGTTTTTGACAGTATAGTCGCTGATTATATGAGTTTTGCCAAAGATTTGGGTTTTGCCAGCATTCAGGCAATCCCACTGTCTGCACGCTTTGGCGATAATGTTACCAGCCTTTCGCCACGTATCGGCTGGTATCAGGGACCGTATCTGCTGGAACATCTGGAAACCGTACGTCTTGAAGCGGATAGTATCGGCAAGCCGTTCCGCTTCCCCGTGCAATATGTGAACCGGCCTAATCTCGATTTCCGTGGCTTCTCCGGCACTGTTGCATCAGGTTCGATTGCCGAAGGCGACACGGTCGTCGTTGCTAAGTCGGGCAAGCAATCGAAGGTGAAACGCATCGCCACCTATGACGGTGGTCTGCCCCGCGCCAGCGAAGGGCAGGCGGTAACGCTGGTTCTCGAAGACGAGATTGAAGTCTCGCGCGGTAATATGCTGGTGGGTGCAGAAACGCGGCCTGAAGTGGCGGATCGTTTCAGCGCCAACATTGTGTGGTTCGGTGAAGAGGCGTTACAGCCAGGGCGTTCCTATCTGCTGCGCACCGAGACCGACCAGACTCCGGTAACAATCAGCGAGATTAAATACCGTACCGACGTTAATACATTTGCGCGGGAAGAGGCGACGCAGCTTGATCTGAATGAAGTCGGGCATTGTCATCTTCAGACGGCGGATCAGATCGTGTTTGATCCCTATTCGGATAACCGCGTGACCGGCGCTTTTGTGCTGATTGATCGTGTAACCAATGCAACGGTGGGCGCAGGCATGATTGATGGCGCATTGCGTCAGGCAACCAATGTGCATTTACAGGCTTTCGATCTGGATAAGCAGGCACGCGCGTCGCAGAAATTCCAGAAGCCAGCGGTGCTCTGGTTCACGGGCTTGTCAGCATCGGGTAAATCCACCATCGCGAACAGGCTTGAACAGCGGCTTCATGCGCTTGGCAAACACACCTATCTGCTTGATGGCGATAATGTCCGTCATGGCCTCAATAGCGATCTTGGCTTCTCGGACGAAGACCGGGCCGAGAATATCCGCCGCGTTGGAGAGGTAGCAGGTCTTATGGCCGATGCCGGGCTGATTACGCTGGTCTCGTTCATCTCGCCGTTCCGTTCCGAACGCGATCGCGTGCGGTCGCGGCTGTCGGAGGGTGAGTTCATTGAAATCTTCGTTGATACGCCGATTGAGGAATGTATGGCGCGTGATCCGAAAGGGCTTTATACGCAGGCTCTACGTGGCGAGATCAAAGCGTTCACGGGTATTGATTCGCCCTATGAAGCGCCGCATTCGCCGGAACTACATCTTCACACCGCAGCGCGTGACATTGACGAACTCGTCGCGGAAGTGGAAAGATATCTTGCCGAGCGAGGTGTTATCGGCAGTTATGGCAGTGATTCCTGGTCGATTTGAGAAATGACAACAGCAGCCTTCCCTAAAGCCGACCCAGATAGCAAAGCGTTGCTCACTGTGCTGGAGAATGCAGCACTTGAGGCTGGTCGTGTCATTATCAAACACTACACGGATGGCTGCGCCGTTCATTCCAAGAAAGATCAGTCGCCAGTAACCGAAGCCGATCACGCGGCAGAGGCGATTATTCTTGCGGCCCTTGCATCTGTTGCGTCGGATATTCCGGTTGTGGCTGAAGAGGAAGCGGCGGCAGGTCGACTGCCAGCGCAATTGGGGAGACATTTTTTCCTGATTGATCCACTTGATGGAACGCGGGAGTTTCTTCTGCGCAATGGCGATTTCACAGTGAATATCGCGCTTATCGAAGGTGGAGCGCCAGTGCTAGGGCTAGTTTATGCTCCGGTGCGTAACCTGCTTTATGTGGGTTCGCGTGAAGGTGCGCAGGAAGTGACGACGTCTGCCGACCATCACATCGTAAGCAGGCGTCCGATTACCGCTCGCATTGCGCCAGATGAAAAGACCGTTGTGTGCAGCCGTTCTCATCTTACGCCTGAAACAGAAGAGTTCCTTAAACTCAATCACAGCGGTAAATGTGTTTCGGTGGGATCGTCGCTTAAATTCTGCATGATTGCGCGCGGCGATGCTGATCTTTATCCGCGATTTGGCCCGACAATGGAGTGGGATACGGCGGCAGGAGACGCAGTTTTGCGCGCAGCAGGCGGCATGACCACGACTTTCGACGGAAAGCCGATGATCTATGGTGCGCGTTCTGATGGAAGCGCGAGAGGCTTTGCCAACCCGGATTTTGTGGCTTTTGGGGCGGGAAAACCACCAGTTTTTAACTAAATAAGCCAGCTAATTATGCGGTTGAAAAAAATAGCTGAAAAAAAGCTGTTGCATCCCCTTGCAGGTTCAAAAGAGCGGCGCTATAAGCCGCTCACAGCAAGACGTTCGAGTCTCGCTAATATGGTTACGGAGTGTAGCGCAGCCTGGTAGCGCATCTGGTTTGGGACCAGAGGGTCGGGAGTTCGAATCTCTCCACTCCGACCATTTTCTCCCAGAAGTGAATGCTTAAATAGATCTGTCGAAAACAGACATGCGCATAAATGCGCCGTCATACTCGGCAATTTCGACAAGCCTTGATCGATTGAGAATTTCAACTCTATACGATTTGAACACGACCAGCCCTTCCTCGCGCAACTCCCTCATCATGCGGTTGAGATGGATAGGGGTAAGGCCCAGAGCATCGGCCAATTGATATTGCGTGAGCGGACAGTAAAATGAATCCGGCTCGTCCATGCCGCAGGATTTTACGCGATCAGACAATTCCAGCAAGAAATGCGCGGTGCGGACAAAACCGCTGCGGCAGCCAACATTGGTTAGATGCTCAACGAGCATCGCTCGCTGTCGCGCAAGCATCTCAATGAAGAGTAAGCCCAGACGGGGCACTTGTTTGATTGTTTGTTCAAGTGACACCAGCGGTATTTCATAAACAGACATCGGCGTCAGTGTTTTGATCGTATTGTAGCTGTAGCCGCCAGCAGTTCTTAATCCAACGAAGTCGCACCGCATTGGAAAGTCGATAATCTGCCGCTCTCCACTTGAAAGATCTCGATAAACGCAGCCCCATCCGGTGCGGACCATATGAATGCTGCGGATAGATGCACCTTGATCAATGATAACGGCATCGGCGGGATAGCTGTGCTCTGAAATGGCAAGGGCCTGCATGGCCTCTTTTTCGCGCGAATCCAGCTTGGCAAGAATTGGAGGCGATTCCAATAAGTTGACCAAGCCGTCGATCAGTAAAGCGGTGGTGTGTTGGTTCCCACTATGCATCCGCTGCCCATGCTCAACGAAAGTTATAGAATTTATAACTTTATGTTCCCGAAGTCGTTCTTATGGCGAGCACATTTTTTTATAAACCGCTAACATAAGTTAATGACACGTTTATTTGCTGGTATCAATATTTAGACCAGTCTTCAGCTGGGTTGGCAATGAAAATACCAATAAAGTGCCGAAGTTTTTATCGTAACTAGTGTTTTGTATCGAGTAAAAACATGAGTAGTAGAGGAAACTAAGCAATGCTTCAAATAAGAGAGCCTTACTTATGGGCAGCACCTGATGGCAGTCGCGAGGGTGCTTTTGCTGTCTTCGGGGAAAGAAAAAAGAGTGAAGAAATTGCAACTGGCTTGCCTGTTCAGAATGAGCCTCATCTTATGCTCGTCTGTAAAAGCAATCTGGAGCGGGAATGTCTCTTTAATGGCCTGATGATGAATGGGCTGAAGCTTCCCGTTATAAGCTACGCGGCAACTTATAAAAATATGCCGCTGAACGGAGCCATTGTCGTTCTCATGCATGTGGGTTCCAGACGGCTGGCAGATCCGTTTTTCTCTGATGAAGTGGAAGCTGCGGTGAAGGCGTGGCATCCGATACCGCTCGTGTTACTGGCAGAACGTGAAGAATGGTCACAGGTTATGCGGGCAATGGAAATTGGTGTGCGTGGCTACATTCCGACATCCGTGGACATTCGGATTTGTGTGGAAGCCATCCATCTGGCGCTTGCAGGTGGTATGTATGTGCCTGCTTCTATGCTTATGAAGCCGCCGTCTGAGGAAATGACTGACGATGTACTTGGTGAATTACTGACAATGCGTGAGATTGAAGTTGTTCACGCCATTCGCGTCGGAAAATCCAATAAGATCATCGCATTTGAACTTGGCATGAGCGAAGGTACCGTCAAGGCGCATGTTCATAATATCATGCGCAAGATTGGCGCCGCCAATCGCACGGAGGTCGCTTGTAAGCTGCATAAAATGTACGGCAACAAGTTTGGTGAGGAATGAAGTTTTTTACATGCTAACATTATCAATACCAAAAACTATGAAGCGTCGCCTGAATTGAACAGCCGGCGCTTCTTAGCTTTTGGAATGCAGGTAGAGCCTCATCTGATCTTCTGAGATGAGGGGGTAGGGGCAGATTTTCACCTGCCCCTACAGAATGAGAGTGGGTATCCTTTGAGGGGGCTCTCATTCTTTTCTGAGCGGATGGACGCCTGATGCGGTTCCGCTTCTGTTTTTTGCTCTGGAAAAATTGTCTGTCGAGCCTTTGGGTCGATGGCTTTCTCTCAACAGATAACCGCTCCAGTTCCAGCCAGCCTGATTTTGGTTAACGACGAAGGCTGATGCTGCCGGAAGATCCTCCGGATGTGGTGCCAAAGGCTGTGCCTGCGGAACTCCCGCCAAGAAAGCCTGTGCCAGATTGCGCCATGGCAGCGGACTGACCGCCTGAGCCGGAGGTGAAATAGCCGGAGCCTATTCCTGCACTACCGCCATAATGTCCGACCTTGCCGCCAATGCCGACAACTGTGCCTTTGCCCTCTGCCCAGCCGGTGGTGGCTGCCTGACCTGCCGCAGTAGAGCCTGCGCCGAACGCAAAACCGCCGGTAACAGCAGAACCAGCACCACTTGCACCGCCAAAGCTACCATTCCAGTTTACCGTCTGCGCGGCTGCTGGCAGAGCGCCGGCTGCAAGAAGTGTGAGAGAAGCAATAAGAATTTTCTTCATGATGAGATGTCCTCCACGTGTTGAATGAGTTCCCGATCTTGTTTCGGTCGGCATATCCTGACGATACACCCCGCTGCCCATCCGCTTGCTGCCAGGCTTTATGCTCAAGGGGCTATACCGCAGAGTTGCCGGCCCAAAGCTTCTTTGAAAGCCTCTTTGGGCCGGGCATATGTGCTGATCTTCACATCAGAGGGCGCGAGCAGTGCCAGGCTTGTCCATTGTTTGCTGTATTGCGCAGAACACATCCCTTGGCGCGCAGCTGATCAGAACTCAGCCCGAGCGCTTTGGCAGAATAAGTTCGCTTTCCTGTTATCGGCTGCGACGGTGCAGTTCTTGTACGGGCACTGGCTGGAATTGCAGCTGGTTCTTCATTCGATACAGATGCAAAAAGCGGTGCCTGTCGTGCCCGGCGCGGTGTTGCTTGTGCTGTCGCTATGCCTTGTGAAGGGCAGACCACGCCCGTTGCATTCAGCGACGCTCTGACTTCCTTGTTCAGACAAATCAGATCGAGTGCGGCTCTGTTTTGACCCATGCCTAGAAGTGCTGCTGCATAGGCACGGCGGTTACATTCACGCATTTCATAAGTGCTGCCAAAGCCCAACCCCCAGCCGGTTGCGCCGACACCCACGCTTGTTGAACCCGCGCAGGAATGGACACCTGCGGCCACGAGGCCCGGTGCAAAAGCCGGTACCGTTGTTTTGATTTTGCTCGGTGAATTTCCGCCGCCGCCAACAGCAATAGCTGTCGCTCCGGCTTGCGATGACGAGTTTGTATTGTTGTCTACATTCACGCTTTGAGCAAACGCACTGCCACTGAAAAGAACAAGTGCGACGGAAATGAAAAAGATACCCAGTTTAGACATAGCTAACCCCTTCAGATAAGAATATATGTTTCACATTTACTGATAGGATAAAGGCGCCATTACCAATTTTATCTGTGGTCCTTTTCTCAAAGAAATAAGGATTATCTGAATAATATTTAAATTAACGATCTGGGAAATATGTTTGTTTGGCTTATTTATATTCGGAAGGTGTAGGTTCACTCAAAGATCGTGAGGCTTTTTGCTATCTTTTGAACGGTATCTTTCTGAAATGAAAAACTTTCGGATTCGAAATAAACGGAGGTTTATTTGGCGATACCTCCAATGAGGGGCAGAGATGGTGAGTTTCCGCCTGTTTTGTCATCAGGTGGTTGCTTTCTTTTGCAAAACAGCGAAATTACGAATTAATTGTTAGAATAATTCCATGCCGGGAACACCATGCAGCTTACCCCTCGTCACAATGCAATTTTGGATATCGCGCGCCGACAGGGGCAAGTTCTGGTGGATGATTTGGCAGTCGCTTTCGACGTAACGCCGCAGACGGTGCGTAAAGATCTCAACGATCTTTGCAAGGCACGATTGCTGCGCCGCATTCATGGTGGCGCGCTTTATCCGTCGGGCGTAGAGAATATGGAATATGAAGCGCGCCGCCGTATTGCAGCCAATGAAAAGGAATTGATTGGGCGTGCGGCAGCCGAAATGATTCCCGATGGGGCATCGCTGTTTATCAATATCGGTACGACCACCGAGGCCGTCAGTCATGCGCTGATCGACCACAACAACTTGATGGTCATCACCAACAACATCAATGTTGCCAATACGCTGCGCGTTTACCCTGAAATCGAAGTGGTGATTGCAGGTGGTGTTGTGCGCGCTTCTGATGGCGGCATCGTGGGTGAGGCGGCAGTGGATTTCATCCGCCAGTTCAAGGTGGATTACGCAATCATCGGCGCATCGGCGATGGATGAGGATGGTGCGCTGCTGGATTTTGATTTCCGCGAAGTGAAAGTCGCGCAGGCGATCATCGCCAATGCGCGTCACGTTATTCTGGTAAGCGACTCAACCAAGCTCGAACGCACAGCACCTGTGCGCCTTGGCCACATATCGCAGGTCCATACGTTTATAACTGACCGCTGCCCGTCGCGGCAATTGCGTGATTTATGCCGCGAGAATGAGGTTGAGATGATTGAAACCGCCCCGCTTAGCTCTTCCGAAGAGAAAGAATCGTAGTTTCGTTTCATTTTCGTTTTGCTTTCGTATTAAATAAATTATATTCGTTTTGGTGGTTGGAGATGATCTTCAGGGTTCACCATGGCGCAGCATGAAATATTCGACATTTTCGTAATCGGTGGCGGCATCAATGGCTGCGGCATTGCCCGCGATGCTATAGGGCGCGGCTTTTCCGTCGGTCTTGCCGAGATGAATGATCTGGCGAGCGGCACTTCATCGCGGGCCACCAAGCTTATCCATGGCGGTTTGCGCTATCTGGAGCATTACGAGTTTCGTCTGGTACGCGAAGCGCTGATGGAGCGCGAAGTGCTTTGGGCAAATGCCCCTCACATCATTCATCCTATGCGTTTTGTGCTGCCTTTTCATAAGGGCGGTGTGCGTCCGGCATGGCTGCTGCGCCTTGGGTTGTTTCTCTATGATCATCTGGGTGGCCGCAAAATGCTGCCTGCAACCCGCACGCTGGATATGCGGACCGATCCGGTCGCCGCACCACTCAAGCCGCTTTTCACCAAGGCTTTCGAATATTCGGATTGCTGGGTGGATGATGCGCGTTTTACAGCACTCACCGCACGTGACGCCGCTGATCGCGGTGCGATGATCCGCACGCGCACTAAGGTTATCTCTGCCCGTCGCGACCATGAAGCCTGGACAGTGACGCTGGAAAACATCGATACGGGTCTTCGCGAAGAATTTCGCGCGCGCCTTTTGGTCAATGCCGCAGGTCCATGGGCGGACAAGGTACTGGAAGGTGTCGAAGGTGAACGTCAGTTGCACAATGTGCGGTTGGTGCAGGGCAGTCACATCGTTGTGCGCAAGAAGTTTTCCGATCCGCGCTCCTATTTCTTCCAGAACAATGATGGACGCATCATCTTCGCAATCCCTTATGAGGATGATTTCACGCTGATCGGCACGACTGATCAGGATTATAAAGGTGATCCGGCGAAGGTTGCGATCAGCGACAAGGAAACCGATTATCTTTGTGCCTGTGCCAGCGAATATTTCCGTGAGCCTGTGCGCATTGAAGATATTGTCTGGACCTATTCCGGCGTGCGTCCGCTTTATGATGATGGTGCCAGCAAGGCACAGGAAGCAACCCGCGATTATGTGCTCAAAGAAGATGCGCCGCAGGGCGCTGCCCCGCT
Source organism: Ochrobactrum sp. EDr1-4 (assembly GCF_049199085.1). Classification (NCBI taxonomy): domain Bacteria; kingdom Pseudomonadati; phylum Pseudomonadota; class Alphaproteobacteria; order Hyphomicrobiales; family Brucellaceae; genus Ochrobactrum; species Ochrobactrum sp. EDr1-4. The sequence continues at coordinate 796,558 of NZ_JBLZOF010000001.1, read as the reverse complement.
GATCAATGTGTTCGGCGGCAAGTTGACCACCGCGCGCAGGCTGGCCGAACATATGCTGGAGAAGATCGAGCATCACTTGGGCAAAAAGGGTGCGCCATGGACCCACGCCGCATCTCTGCCGGGAGGTGATTTCGAAGCAACGGCTTTTGATCGCGAATTGGAAAAGCTGAAAGCCGATTATCCGTTTTTGTCAGCGATCCACGCCCGCCGTCTGTTCAAGCTTTACGGAACGCGCGCACGTGTTTTGCTTGGTAACGCCACATCACTTGCCGAGCTTGGCCGACATTTGGGTGCCGACCTTTATGAAGCGGAAGTGCGCTATCTCATCGAGCATGAATGGGCGCATACGGCAGAAGATATTCTCTGGCGCCGGACCAAACTTGGCCTGCGGATGAATGCGATGGAAGTCGCAGCCCTTGAGACTTTCGTCGAACCTGCGAAAGTCGTGTAACGGTTCGCTTGCAACCCGTCCGATAAAAAGTCATTATCCACTCATTAGGCGGTTTCCAGCCTTTCTGGGAGGAAAACATGGGTGCACCGCAAGACAGGATTCATGCTGACCGTATTCAGTCCGCAATTGATACGGGCGGTGCGGCGCGCTCAGCACTTGTCGCCTCGTGGCGACGCTCCTCCCGCCTTTATGGGCTTGATCCCTCGCAGGTAGGGTCTGTTCAAACGCTATCCGATAATGAATTACGCACGACACGTCAGCGCATGGAACGTGTGATCAGTATCGCACAAGCCAGCATGGACCGGCTTTACATGGCGGTTGGCGGCGTTGGCTGCTGTGTGCTTCTGGCTGATAGCCAAGGTGTGCCGGTCGAACGTCGCGGTGCTGCGGGTGATGACGATACGTTTTACGATTGGGGTCTGTGGACGGGTGCCGTGTGGAGCGAAGCCGTTGAAGGCACCAATGGCATTGGCACCTGCATTGCTGAACAGCGCGCGCTGACCATCCATCGCGACCAGCATTTTCACACCCGCAATATCGGGCTTTCCTGCACAGTCGCGCCAATCCATGACCATCAGGGACGCATTATGGCAGCGCTTGATGTTTCGTCCTGCCGCAGCGATTTGACGGAAGCCTTCGTGCAGCTGATTTCTGTTGCGGTAATTGATGCGGCGCGCCGCATTGAGGCCGAGAATTTCCGCCAGGCTTTTCCAGATGCGCGTATCGTGCTTGCGCCAAGTGCCGACAGAACTGGCGGCGCATTGATTGCGGTCGATAAGGATGACCTCGTCATTGGTGCCACACGTGCGGCGCGTCTTTCGCTTGATCTGACCGATGAAGCGCTTTCGACCGCGCTGCCTGCTGCCGACCTGCTTGGCTGGAATGCCGATCCGCGTGAGGATATGGCAGAGTCTGAGCGTAGCGTTATTTTGCGCGCCATTGCACGTTCAGAAGGCAATGTCTCATCGGCTGCAAAGCTTCTGGGCATCAGCCGCGCCACGCTTCATCGCAAGCTTAATCGCCTGAAAATCATAAGACCCAATTAGTTTTTGAATTGTGTCGCATTATTGAGACACATTGATACAGCATACTATCCAGCGCTGGATGACTCCTCCCAAGAGCCGCGCCACATTGTGTCTGAAACGCCGTAGGAGCGGCGTTGAATTTTGGGAGGAAATAATGAACAAGGTTGAATTTCATCGCTCCGTAAAGCCGGAGTTTGCCAAACGTTATGGCAATTTCATCGGCGGCAAATGGGTTGAACCCAAGTCGGGCCGCTATTTTGAAAATACATCGCCGGTCAATGGTCAGGTGCTTTGCGAAGTCGCTCGTTCTGATGCGGCAGATATCGACGCAGCACTTGATGCAGCACACGCAGCCAAAGAAGCTTGGGGGAAAACAAGTCCGGCTGAACGCGCTGTAATCCTCAATAAGATCGCCGATCGGATTGAAGCCAATCTGCCAAAGCTGGCAGCGGCAGAAACATGGGATAACGGCAAGCCGATCCGTGAAACCACCCATGCCGATTTGCCGCTGGCAATCGATCACTTCCGCTATTTCGCTGGTGCAATCCGTGCGCAGGAAGGCGGTATTTCCGAAATCGATCACGATACGGTTGCCTATCACTTCCACGAACCGCTGGGCGTTGTCGGCCAAATTATTCCGTGGAACTTCCCACTGTTGATGGCTGTGTGGAAGCTCGCACCAGCACTTGCTGCAGGTAACTGCGTGGTGTTGAAGCCTGCTGAACAGACACCGGCTTCCATCCTCGTTCTGATGGAAGTGATCGGCGATCTTCTGCCAGCGGGCGTGCTGAATGTGGTCAATGGTTTTGGCCTAGAAGCTGGCAAGCCGCTTGCATCAAGCCCGCGCATTGCCAAGATCGCTTTCACTGGTGAAACGACAACCGGTCGTTTGATCATGCAATATGCCAGTCAGAACCTTATTCCGGTGACGCTGGAACTGGGTGGCAAGTCGCCAAATATCTTCTTCTCGGACGTAACCGCTGAAGATGATGATTACTTCGACAAGGCAATCGAAGGCTTTGTTATGTTTGCGCTCAATCAGGGCGAAGTCTGTACTTGCCCAAGCCGTGCGCTGATCCATGAAAAAATCTACGATAAGTTCATGGAACGGGCATTGAAGCGCGTTGAAGCTATCGTTCAGGGTGATCCGCTTGATCCGGCAACCATGATCGGTGCGCAGGCATCCAGCGAACAGCTCGAAAAAATCCTGAGCTATATCGACATCGGCAAGCAGGAAGGCGCGGAAGTGCTGACCGGCGGCGGGCGTAATGAACTGGCTGGTGATCTGGCAGGCGGCTATTACGTTAAGCCGACCGTGTTCAAGGGCACCAACAAGATGCGGATTTTCCAGGAGGAAATCTTCGGCCCTGTTGTTTCGGTCACCACGTTTAAGGACGATGCTGAAGCGCTCGCGATTGCCAACGACACGCTTTATGGCCTTGGTGCCGGTGTCTGGACACGTGATGGCACACGCGCTTATCGCTTTGGTCGCGCCATTCAGGCAGGTCGTGTCTGGACAAACTGCTACCACGCCTATCCGGCCCATGCTGCATTCGGTGGCTACAAGCAGTCGGGTATCGGTCGCGAAAACCACCTCAAAATGCTCGATCATTACCAGCAGACCAAGAACATGCTTGTGAGCTACAGCCCGAAGAAGCTTGGCTTCTTCTAAGAATGAAAGCGATCCGCGGTATATCAGCCGCGGGTCGTCGCCTTTGCAATTTCACTGATTCAGTGCGGCTTCAAAGAAATAATTTTGAAGCCGCTCCCCCCTGTTTCCTCCCAGGAAAGGGTCGGGTCGGCAGGACTTTGTGCCTGTCTATCCGACCCAAAATTTAGAAGGATGTTCTCGTAATGGCTAAGACAATGAAAGCTGCCGTGGTTCGCGAATTCGGCAAACCACTAACCATTGATGAAGTACCAATTCCGGTGCCGGGCGATGGCCAGATTCAGGTAGCAATTCAGGCATCGGGCGTGTGCCACACCGATCTTCATGCTGCCGAAGGCGATTGGCCGGTAAAGCCAAATCCGCCATTTATTCCGGGCCATGAAGGCGTTGGTTTTGTCTCGGCGGTTGGTCGTGGCGTCAAGCATGTGAAGGAAGGCGACCGCGTCGGTATTCCCTGGCTTTACACGGCTTGCGGTCATTGCGTGCATTGTCTTGGCGGTTGGGAAACCCTTTGCGAAGAGCAGCAAAACACTGGCTATTCGGTCAATGGCGGCTTTGCCGATTATGTTGTTGCTGATCCGAATTTCGTCGGTCATCTGCCAAAAAACATCTCGTTTAACGAGATTGCGCCGATCCTCTGTGCCGGTGTGACTGTCTATAAGGGCCTCAAGGTCACAGATACAAAACCGGGCGATTGGGTGGTGATTTCTGGTATTGGCGGTCTTGGCCATATGGCGGTGCAATATGCTAAGGCTATGGGTCTGAATGTTGCTGCTGTGGATATTGACGACAAGAAACTTGATCTTGCGCGCAAGTTGGGCGCAACGGTTACCGTCAATGCCAAGACGCATAATGATCCGGCAGCCTATATCAAGAAAGAGACCGACGGCGGCGCGCAGGGCGTTCTGGTGACAGCGGTTTCACCAAAGGCTTTTGAACAGGCCATTGGCATGGCGGCTCGCGGTGGCACGATCGCCTTGAACGGCCTGCCAGCCGGTGAATTTCCGCTTTCGATCTTCAATATGGTGCTCAATGGCGTCACCGTTCGCGGTTCCATCGTCGGCACACGTCTTGATTTGCAGGAGTCGATTGACTTTGCCGCTGAAGGCAAGGTTAAGGCCACCATCCGCACCGACAAGATCGATAATATCAATGTGATCTTTGATGAAATGCGCGCTGGCCAGATCGAAGGCCGCGTCGTGATGGACCTGACGCAGTAATGCTGCGATAATAAAGCATGTCTCCCAAAAGTGGGAACCGGTTTTGGGGCAAAAGACATGCGCAGATACAAAGAAGTAAAGCCGCCGTAGTGATGCGGCGGCTTTGTTAGAGCATAATCCGACCTTCGTTCAACGAAGATCGATAAGATTATGCTTCAAGTAAAAGACTGTAGAGCGCCGATTTGATTTGATCAGATCGAAATGCGCTCTAAATGAGGAGGAACCATGCCACAAGTCTCTGAACAAGAGCAGGTCACTGCCACTGACGCAGCGCTGGAGCTGATCGCCGAGTTGCAGGCCGAATATGGTCCGATCATGTTTCACCAGTCGGGCGGTTGTTGCGATGGATCGTCACCGATGTGTTATCCGCAGGGCGATTTGTTACTATCGGATGCCGATGTGAAGCTCGGTGAAATCGGCGGTGCGCCGTTTTATATCAGCGGTGCGCAATATGAAGCGTGGAAACATACCGAACTCATCATCGATGTCATTCCAGGGCGCGGCGGTATGTTCTCACTCGATAATGGTCGCGAAAAGCGCTTTCTCACCCGTTCCAAGATATGCTCCATTTAACTCTTTGCGTTGATCTGCAAAGCAGATACTAAATTGGCCATATCACTGGGGAGAGTGCATAACGGCCATGGCCGCATCCAATAAGAGAGCGACGATCCACGATGTGGCGCGTTTGGCAGGCGTGTCTATCAAGACAGTTTCGCGTGTTTATAATGACGAGCCGAATGTCCGCGATACGATCCGCGAAAAGGTCAAACTGGCAGGCGCCGAGCTGCGCTATCGCCCCAATGCTGCGGCGCGTAATCTGGTCGAACGCCGCTCGCATCTGATCGGACTTTTCTTTGAAAATCCGAGCCAAAGCTATGTAACCGAACTACAGATAGGCGCGCTGGATCGTTTGCGCGGCACGCGCTACCGGCTTTTGATATTTCCGGTCGAGAACCGTGCAGATATTCGCGGATCGCTGATTGAGACCGCCCATGCGTCGGGTCTTGATGGAATTATCGTAACACCGCCGATGTCGGATGATCCTGAGATTTTGCAGGAACTGATTGCATCCGCGATGCCTTTTACGCGCGTGGCTGGTGATTTTGGTGTGCATCCGACAGATAGCATTGCCATTGATGACGAGAAAGCGGCTTGCGATCTGATGCAATATTTGCTCGATCTGGGGCACCGTAAGATTGCAATTGTGATCGGAGATCTGACGCACCGCTCAGCGCAATTGCGCGTCGAGGGTTACCGCAAAATGCTCGACCAGGCGGGAATTGCGCATAATCCTGATTATGAGGCGGAGGGTGGTTTTAGCTTTGCAAGCGGTCTGGAGGCTGGCCGCAAACTCTTGTCGCTGAAGAACAGACCCACTGCGATTTTTGCATCGAATGACGATATGGCGGCAGCCGTTCTGCAAATAGCCTATGATCATAAGATCGACGTGCCAAATGAGCTGACCATTGTTGGGTTCGATGATAGTGCGATTTCGAGCATGGTATCGCCGCAGATCACCACCGTGCATCAGCCGATCCGCGAAATGACCTATGATGCGGTGGATATGCTTTTGAGCCAGATAGAAACCAGCGAGGCATCGCCGTCGCGGCATATCGATTACAAGCTGATTATTCGCCAATCATCCGGCAAGGTTTCCAAATAAAATGGGCCGGTTTCCCGGCCCATTCCATCTTAAGATAAATCAAGACCTTTGGTCAGTTCCAAGGCCTGCCGTTCGAACATACGACGATAGATACCACCAGGCTTACGGATAAGCGCATCATGATCGCCTTCTTCGACGATATTGCCTCTGTCAAAGACCAACAGCCGATCGAGTGCACGAACCGTTGAAAGCCTATGTGCAATCACAAGTGTGGTACGACCGATCATCAGCCGTTCCATCGCTTGCTGGATCAGCACTTCCGATTCTGAATCAAGGCTCGATGTTGCCTCGTCCAGAATAAGAATTGGCGCATCCGCCAGAAATGCACGGGCAATCGCCACACGCTGACGTTCACCACCCGAAAGTTTCACACCACGTTCACCGACAAGCGTTGCATAGCCCTTTGGCAAGCGCATGATAAACTCATGCGCACTGGCAAGCATCGCTGCATGCTCGATCTGGGCTTGTGTTGCGCCGGGGCGAGCATAGGCGATGTTTTCAGCCAGCGTGCGGTGAAACAGGATTGGTTCCTGCTGCACGATAGCAATCTGCGATCTGAGCGAAGCCTGCGTGACTTCGGCAATGTTCTGTCCATCGATTTTGATGGCACCGCCACTCACATCATAGAGACGCTGGATGAGCTTAACGAATGTCGTCTTGCCCGAACCCGAATGGCCGACCAGACCAACGCGCTCGCCAGCTTCGATCCTAACCGAGAAGTCGCGATAAAGCGGCGTGTCGTGGCTGCCATAATGGAAGGTGACGTTATCAAACGTGATCTCGCCATTTCCAATCTGGATTGCACCAGCACCCGACCTATCAGCAATACCGTAAGGTTCGGCTTCGATCTGAACCAGCTCTTCCATGTCGTTGACCGAGCGTTGCAGGTTGCGGATATGCATACCCACATCGCGCAGATAGCCCTGCAACATGAAGAAGGCGGTCAGAACAAACGTAATGTCACCTGCGGTCGCTTTGCCCTGGCTCCAGAGATAAAGCGCAAAGCCAATGACCACGCCACGCATGATCAACAGGTTTGCACCCTGAATGAAGCCGTTGAGCGTGCCGATCAGCCATGTGCGACGTGTGCGTCCGCGCCATTTGGTGACGACCTTGGCAAGACGTCCATCTTCGCGGGTTTCAGCACCGAATGCTTTCACAACCGCATTGCAAGAAATCGCATCAGCCAAAGCGCCGCCCATGCGTGTGTCCCAGCTGTTGGCAAGAGTTGCGGCAGGCGCAACAAAGCCAAGCGAAATCACAATCGTGCAGACGATGAACAGCACTGAACCAATGAATACCAGCAGACCCATCATCGGCCAGTACCATGCGAGAAGTGCGACTGATCCGAGCAGCATCAAGATCGACGGCAGCAGCGCAAGCAGCAACGTATCATTGAGCAGATCAAGCGCCCACATGCCACGCGAAACCTTACGCACGGTCGATCCGGCAAAGGCATTTGCGTGCCAGTCGGTTGAAAAACGCTGTAGCTTGTGAAACGCGCTCGCAGCCATGTCGCTCATGATTTTCAACGTGAAATCCGTGATGACATAGAAGGTGAGCTGACGTGTGATCAAAGCAACTGCGCCTAAGACAAGCAGAATGATCAGCGCGTGAATGGCTGCATCCCATGCGCCATCCTGTCCAAGCGAAAGCGCATCAACCAGCTTCCCTGAATAGAGAGGTGTGAGGACGTCTGCGGCTGTTGCAAGCAGCATGCTGATAATGATCAGCGTCAGCCGCAGAGGCTGACTTCGCCAGTGGCTGACGGTGTAGCCGAGGACATTGCGGAAAGCAGGTCCCCGGAAATTGATACGAAACCGAGTCATATGAATTATACCAGGCCGCACTAAGACGGATTCTGGTTCCTTTAAAATCATTTTCATTAAAAGCACGAAGCGGCTTCGCGTCGGACGATGTTTGAAAACGAAGACAAAACAAACAGCTGAAAATAGCTGCGGCAAATTTGGAAGTGTTTAGGAATATGCCCTTTGAGGGAGGGCGGTGAGGCCTTAGCCTCTTGTACGGGCCAAGAACTTAAAGCTTGAAAGCGCCCGCGCAAACACCGGGCACCGACGGAAATGGATAGGATCGCATCTCATACCTCTTGCCAGTGTTTCAGATGGGTGCACAATAAATGAGCAAATCTATTTGCCAAGTGGCAAAATGCAGAAACTTAATTTCATTTCGGTCACTGTGGCAAAAATGCTGCCTTACAGCTTTTGGGGCCAAACTGCGAGCTTGCGCGAAAAATGCGAGATTGTTGCATGTAAAAGCATGGTGAAGGCCGCCAGCACAAACAGGCTTGCGAACATCAGATCGACTTTGGCGCGACCATTGGCAAGGAGCATCAGATAACCAAGCCCTTTGGATGCTCCGACCCATTCGCCCACCACGGCACCGATGGGTGCATAGACGGCAGCAAGACTTAACCCCGAAGCGAGTGACGGGAAAGCTGCGGGAATGCGCACACGAAATAGAATTTGCATTGGCTTGGCGCCGAGATTTTCGGCGGCATTAATCAGCGTCTGATCCGTCCTTTGCATTCCATCCAGAAAGGTGGAGACGACTGGAAAGAAGATCATCAGAATGGTGACGGCGATTTTTGATGCCGGTCCATAGCCGAGCCAGAGTGTCAAGATCGGAGCGAGCGCAAATATCGGAATCGCCTGAGAGAACACAATCACTGGCATGACCAGACGTTGTACAAGCGGCGACAGCATTAGCCCTATCGCTGTAAGCACACCAATGGCAGAGCCGAGAAACAGCCCGCCCAGCACTTCACCAAATGTCACGACAGCATTATCGGCGATCAACTGTGCATTGGTGATAAGCGATTGCACGACGTCGATCGGGCCGGGCAGGATGAAGCGCGGCATCTGCCAGATGCTCACCACAGCCTGCCAAAGTGCCAGCACAGCAAACGCCGACAGAAACCCGTCGGCGATGCGTTTTTTGCGTGAGCGAGGAGCGATGCTCGTCATGCTCCTTTGAGACCCCCAGAAATACCCATTGACCAGAAGTTCGCTTCAAGCCTGCTTGCGGTCGCAAAAATCTGGCAGAGCTTTGGCCAGCGTGGGCTGCTCTCGAAATCCGTGCCGATGCGGGTTTTTGCGGCCTGATCAAAAAGCTTTCCAACGGTGTGGCACATCTCCTGATACTCAGCGCCCGCATAGGTGTCGATCCACTCCTGATAGGGTGTTCCGGGTTTCGCGTTGGCTGCGAGATTGACCCCGATTTCGCCATAGCCATGCGCGCAGGGAACCAGTGCGGTCAGCAGGTCGAGGAAATCGCCTGCCTGCCCGCAATCAAGCACATAACGCGTATAGGCGAGGTTTTCTGGCTCTTCTTTTGTGCTGTAAAGATCGTCTTCGGTTATGCCTTCGCGTGCGCAGATTCCGACATGCAGCGGCAGTTCTGTGACCGCCAGCCCATGCATAATCTCGGCGCAGAGCCGCGTTTCCTGCAAGCTCCCGGCCTTCACGACGCCCAGCGCAAAGGCGCGAGCATAGTGATGCAGATAGACGTAGTCCTGCCTGAGATAATGCAGGAATGCCGATTTCGGCAGCGTGCCGTTGCCCAGTCCGCGCACAAATTCATGATCGATATAGGGGTTCCAGTCATTAAGCGTTGCGGCACGCAGGCGAGTGAATAATTCGGATGAATAAAGCGTGTCACTCATGACTTGTCGCCTTCTGCATTCACATCAATTGCGAATTTTTCGACAGGCAGGATCGAAGGCACGAGGCCGTTATCCTTGAGATAGGTTTCGTAGCGGCTCCAGCGTCCATAATCGAGGCTTGCGGGCGAGCGCGAGAAACGGGCAACCGTCTCTTTCCAGGCGCGCTGGTTCAGCTCGTCTTTGAGTTCAGAACTATAAGACGCAAACAGGTCGTAGCTTTGCTCTGGATGATTGACGATATATTGCGCGGCTTTTTCAGTGGCTGCTAGAAAGCGCGAAATTCGCTCCTTTTCGTTCGCATCCAGCTTGTTTGAGTTGGCGACATAAACCAGCTCGTCATAGACCGGCACGCCTTCCTCCTCGACGAAGAAGCATTTGCCCGCAACCCCTTCAACCGCCATCTGGTTGAGTTCAACATTGCGATAGGCACCCATCACTGCATCAACCTGTTTCGACATCAGCGATGGTGCGAGCGAGAAGTTCACATTGATAAGTTCGACATCTGAAAGCGGAATGTCGTGGCGTTTGAGAATGGTGCCAAGCACCGTTTCTTCAACACCAGCGACAGAGAAGCCGATCTTCTTGCCTTTGAGATCGGCAATTGAATTGATCGAACCATCGTCACGCACCATCAGGCAATTGAGCGGAGAATCGATCAGAGTGCCGACGCGGATCAGCGGAATATCGGCATGAACATCGAGATGCACCTGCTGCTGATAGGAAATTGCCAGATCAGCCTGTCCAGCCGCAACCATTTTGGGCGGCACGGATGCATCCGCCGGTGCGATGATTTCCACATCGAGACCCGCATCTTTGAAGTAACCGAGCTTGTCGGCCACGATGATTGGGCCATGATCCGGGTTCACATACCAGTCGAGTATGAGTTTGAATTTGTCGTTCGCCTGAGCCGCCTGAGCTGACATCAGGGCGAACGAAGCCGTGGCGCTGAAAAGCGCAGCAAAAATCAGTTTTTTCAATGTTTCCTCCAGAAACTAAATTACATGAGGTCTAGTAACTTCGATCCATTGCCGCACGCGGGCTTCCGGATCAGGATTGAGAGTGATGTCGGTGACGACGGATACAATGTCAGCTCCGGCTTTAAAGACGCCGGGCGCGCGATCGACATTCATGCCGCCAATGCCAACAAGCGGAATATCGCCAAGTGTGGCTTTCCATTGGCTGACGCGGTCCAATCCCTGTTCATGCCATTTCATCTTTTTGAGAATGGTCGGATAGACAGGGCCGAGCGCGATATAGGCTGGCTTTAGTGCTAATGCGCGATCAAGTTCAGCCTCATCATGGCTGGATACACCGAGCTTCACGCCGCTTGCGTGGATTGCATCAAGATCGGCATCATCAAGGTCTTCTTGACCGAGATGTATGAAGTCACAGCCTTCCTCAATCGCCAGTTGCCAGTAGTCATTGACGATGAGCTGACAGTCATATCGCGCGCAAATTTCGCGGGCTGCGCGAATTTCTGCACGCAGTTCAGCGTCGTTCTTATCCTTGATGCGCAGCTGCACGAGTTTGATGCAAAGCGGCACCAAGCGCTCACACCAGCTGGCGCTATCAAAGATCGGGTAGAACGGATCAAGGGCCATTACAAAAATGCCTTTCCGAGTAGTGGAGTGGAGGGGGTAGCCATGTCGCGGGCTTCAATCGGATCGGCCTCATAGGCGATGCGACCAGCTTCAACAGCGAGTGCAAAAGCGCGGGCGATAGCGGATGGATCACCTGCTTTGGCAACGGCTGTGTTGATCAGCACGGCATCAAAGCCAAGTTCCATGGCGGTTGCAGCGTGCGATGGCACGCCAATACCAGCATCGACGACCAGTGGAATATCGGGGAAATGCGCGCGCATGGTTTTAAGCGCATAGGGATTGTTGAGGCCGCGACCTGAACCAATCGGCGCACCCCATGGCATCAACACCTTGCAGCCTGCCTCAATCAGTTTTTCCGCAACCACCAGATCGTCATTCATATAAGGAAAGACGTCGAAGCCTTCGTCGCAGAGAATACGGGCTGCTTCGACCAGCCCAAAAGGGTCCGGCTGCAACGTGTCGTGATCGCCGATGACTTCAAGCTTGATCCAGTTGGTGCCGAAAACGTCACGCGCCATTTTTGCCGTGGTGACTGCTTCGCGTGCGGTATGGCACCCGGCAGTATTGGGCAAAACCGAAACACCCAAATCCTTGATCAGTGTCCAGAAGTCTTGTCCGGCGCGCATATTCCCGCTCTCGCGCCGCAGCGAGACTGTCACGATTTCGGTCTTTGACGAGCGAACGCTGTCAGCAAGAATAGAGGGGGATGGATATTGCGCCGTTCCCAATAGCAGGCGGCTTTCAAAGGTTTTTCCGTAAAAATCCAGCATCTTAGCCTCCCTGCATGGGTGCGAGTACTTCGATGCGATCGCCTTCGCCGATCAACGTTTCCTCGCGTTCATCGCCTGCAATGAATTCGCCATTGAGCGCGGTTGCCACCACGGCCTCATCAAGTTCGATTTCTGCAAGCAGAGCCAAAAGATTGGCGCTTTTGGTCTCAAAGACCTCGCCATTTAAAACGATGGTCATGCCAGGTTCTCCAGAAGTTCAGGTTGTTGTTCGGCCTCGGTTGCTGCCGCAACCGCCATGCGTGCAACCGCAGGCGAGAGCAGAAAGCCGTGCCGGTAAAGCCCGTTGACATAGATGGTCTGGCCGCGTTTACGCACACGCGGCAGATTGTCGGGGAAGGCGGGGCGGGCATCGACGCCGGTTTCCAGAATTTCCGCCTCGCCAAATGCCGGATGCAGCGCATAGGCGGCACTCAACATTTCCAGCGTCGAGCGAACGCTGATGCCGCCTCTCTCATCGCTCTCAATCATGGTCGCGCCGATCATATGAATGCCGTCACCGCGTGGCACGATGTAGAGCGGAATACGCGGATGCAGCAGACGCACAGGGCGCGAAAGATTGATGTCGCGGGAACGAACCACCAGCATTTCGCCCTTCACGCCGCGCAGATCCTGCAACTGATCACGAGCCGCAAGACCGCGTGCATCGACGGTAATATCGGTGTCGATTTTTACATCTTTCGCATCTTGCCCGAGATGAAAGACGACGCCTTTCTTTTGCAGATTTTCGGCAAGTTCGATCAGTGTATTGCGTGGGTTGAGGTGGCCTTCTTCAGCAAAGAAAAGCCCCTGCCGGAAACGGCCTGCAAGGTCTGGCTCCAGTGCATCGATCTGTTCGGAATCAATTGTGTTGAAGGCTTCCGTGCGACGGGCGAAGCGGCGCAGTTCAGTCGTGTCGCGTGTGTGGGAAATGACGAGCGTGCCTTTGCGGTGGACTGTCGACACATGCCGTTCCCACCAGCCAATCGCTTGCTTCCCCAGCCTGACGACAGGTTCTTCCGCACTCTCGCCTTCGCACCAAGGGGCCAGCATTCCGCCCGCAAACCACGAACAGCTGTCAGAACCGATTGCGGTGCTTTTCGCAATCACGGTCACGGCGTGGCCTTGATCGCTAAATTCTGCGGCACAGGCAAGGCCGGCAACGCCTGCACCAATGATGGTGACGTGCATTATGCAATCTCCCACAAAGCGTGGAAATGATGCACGGGGCCGTGCCCGCTTCCGACCTGCAATGTGTTGGCAGAGCGGATGGCCGCTTGCAGATAGCTGTGCGCTTCACGAAGTGCCTGTTCCAGCGAAAGGCCTTTGCCAAATCCCGCTGCAATTGCGGATGAAAGCGTGCAGCCGGTGCCATGGGTGTTTCGTGTGTAGATGCGCTGCGCTTCCAGACGGATGGTTGGCAGGTTGGCGCGGATGAGAAGATCGGTGCAGATGTCGCCATCGGCATGTCCACCTTTCATCAGCACGGCCTTTGCACCGAGCTTGAGCAAAGCGCGCCCTTGTTCCTCTGCCTCATCATCGTTGCGGGCGATTGAACAATCGAGCAGGCAGGCTGCCTCTGGTCGGTTCGGCGTCAGAATGCATGCAAGTGGGATCAGTTTATCGCGTAACGTTGAGATCGCGGCCTCGCTTAACAGCCTATCGCCGGATTTTGCCACCATCACCGGATCAAGGACGACTGGTCCTGAGAAATGCGCGAGGCCCTTGGCGATTGCCTGAATGGTTTCCGGTACCGATACCATGCCGATTTTGACTGCTGCCACATTGAGATCGCTGAAGACCGCATCAATCTGTGCAGCAACGATTTCAGACGGGATGTCGTGAACGGCTGTAACGGCTAATGTGTTCTGCGCAGTGATCGCAGTGATCACGCTTGCGCCATAGACATTGAGTGCCGAAAAGCTTTTGAGGTCGGCCTGAATGCCAGCGCCTCCGCCGCTATCAGAACCCGCAATCGTCACGCAAATAGGCACAGATGCACCATTGCTGGCGGTCGTTTTGGTTCGGGAGAGGCTTTGTCTTAAGTCCATCATGTCGTCTCTCATTCCGAACGGAAAATTGAGACGTCATGAACGGGTTTTGGGGCTTTGCCCCACGGAGGATAGAATCCTCCTTGTTCGCGACGCGCCAAACTCCGTTCCCTACGCAGGTATTACCCGGATCAGGTTCAATGGGTTAACGCGATCAGCGTCTCTCAGCCTTTTGTGTCGCAGGATCGATTGGAAAACCGCAATGCACTTTTCCTGATCTTGCTTCGAAGGCACCCCAACGAATTTTGTGCTTTAGGCATAGGCCGGAACGAAGAGCCGGTCAAGCGCTCGCGATTATTACAATTTGCGAATAAAATTATATTCTCCCCAAGTTTATATATTAATTTTTAATGACCATGCGTTAATCCAGCTTGGGAAAAGCTTCGTCCTGCTACAGACGAATATCTGATTTTTGGGCACGGTCCTTTTTGAGGACATGAAATATCGGGTCAGGATCAGTCTGATGAGGGGACAATGATGAGGAAGCGGGAAGCCGGTCAGGCTCACTCGGATGATGCGCTGGAGCGCACATCTGACGCGGATTTCCGCATTCTGTTCACCACTCATCCCACGCCGATGTGGGTTTACGATCCCGATACATTGCGCTTCATCATCATGAATGAAGCGGCCCACGCGCTTTATGGCTATTCGGCTGATGAAGTGCCGGGCATGACTGTTCTCGATATTCGTCCGCAAACGGAACGTGACCGGATGTCGATTGCGGTTCGTGACAGAAGTGATCTTGAGCGTCCTGAGCGCTGGAAGCATCTGAAAGCCAATGGTCAGATCATTGATGTTTTGACCTATGGCCGTGAGGTGGTTTTCGATGGCCGGCAGGCCATATTGGCAATTGTGCAGGACATGACGGAGCTTGAGGAAGCCAATCGTCAGGCAAGTCATGCGCAGACATTGCTCGATAGCCTCATCAACAACATGCCGCTTGGTGTCTTCGTCAAAGATATGCAGGACGAGGGGCGTTACCTGCTCTATAATCAGGCTGCATCAACTATCAGCGGCCACAAGATCGATCATGTCGTTGGCTCTGTGGATACGCAAATCTTCCCCGCTGAGGAAGCCAAGCTTCTGACCCAGCAAGATAGTCTTGCGATGCGTCGCGGCAGCGTGCTGACAATTGAGCGCGATATTCGCTGTGCCGACGGAACTCCGCGCAGAATGCGGATCATCAAGCGCTCTATTCCGCCGGTGGAAGGCGATGAATCGCGCTATCTCATTGGGCTTGTTGAAGATATTACCGAGCGTCGTTTGATCGAACAACGCATGACGCATATTGCGATGCATGACAATCTGACGGACTTGCCTAATCGCGCTTATTTCTCTCAGCATATTGAAGCCGTGCTGAAAAAGCGTGAAAGCGCACCGGCTTTTGCGCTTTTCTATCTCGATATTGATCACTTCAAAAACATCAATGACAGCCGTGGGCACCAGATCGGGGATCGCTTGCTGCAACAGGTTGCAGAGCGCCTTAAAAACATCGTTTGCGATCATTTTCTGGCACGTCTTGGTGGCGATGAGTTTGCGATCATTTATCGTTGCGCTGCCGTTTCGCAGATTGCCATGTTTGCCGATCAGCTCCTTTCTGTTTTTCAGGATCCGTTCGATCTTGGCGATACGCTGGAATTTGTCTCATGTAGCATTGGGATCGCGCAGGCGCCATTGCATGGCGATGATCTTGACGTGCTGATGCGTAATGTTGATCTGGCGCTATACGCTGCCAAGGCCGATGGGCGACGCACATTCCGCTTTTATCAACATTCGCTGCGGCTGGCTGTCGAGAAACGTCATGCCATGACCACGGATTTACGGCTGGCTTTGGCAGCACAGCAGCTTGAACTGCATTATCAGCCAATTTTTAACCTTCAAACCGGCCACATCTCTGGTTTTGAAGCCTTGCTGCGCTGGCGTCATCCTGTGCTTGGCATGGTATCGCCCGTTGAGTTCATTCCAATTGCCGAAGAAGCCGGTCTCATTGGACCGATTGGCGATTGGGTGTTGAAACAGGCTTGCCTTGAAGCGGCTTCTTGGCCGCATGGCATTAAGGTTTCAGTTAATCTCTCGCCTGTGCAGTTCCAGCAAACGGCGCTTCTTGATTCAGTCACCGATGCACTGGCTGCGGCATCCTTGTCGCCTGACAGGCTGGAACTGGAAATCACGGAATCAGTGTTCCTGCAAAACAGCAAGCACAACATTGAATTGCTGTTTGAACTGCGTCGCTTAGGCGTTCGCATTGCGATGGATGATTTCGGAACCGGCTATTCATCGCTGAGCTATCTGCGTTCGTTTCCGTTTGACAAGATCAAGGTGGATCGCAGCTTTGTGTCTGGCATTGAGGTGGACACGCGCGATCTTGCGATCATTCAGGCCGTTGCAACCCTTGGTGCGGGTTTCAAGATCGTCACAACTGCCGAAGGTGTGGAAACCACTCAACAGCTGGAATGTTTGCGCGCGCAGAATTTCGGCGAAGTGCAGGGCTTTTTGATGGGGCGCCCAATGCCCGCCATTGATGTGGCCGATTTCATTCAGACCCGCTGCGGATCTATCCTTGCAATGATCGAACCGCAAAACGAATTGGCTATCTGATAGGGCTTGACCTTCCAACGGTGGGAAGGGTTATCTATCATGCAACTCATTAAATCGCTCTTCAAACAGAGCGAAGTAGCATCCGCCCAAAAGTCGGAAACGATTTTTGGAAAGCAGGATGCGCTTTAAAAGGGATTGCCATGAACAAGCCTGTAAAATCCGATGCCACAAGTTTTGCCATTCCTGTTGAAGGGATGAGTTGCGCGTCCTGCGTATCATCGGTTGAGAAGGCCGTCGCAAAGGTTCCGGGCGTAGAAAAAGTGTCCGTCAACCTCGCAACAGAACGGGCTGATGTCACCTTCAAGTCAGCGCCCGATATGCCTGCTGTCATCGATGCAATCCGCAAGGCTGGCTATGATGTGCCGTCGGGCAGTGCTGATCTTGCCGCCGAACTCGCTATTGAGGGTATGAGCTGCGCGTCTTGCGTGAGCAATGTCGAAAAAGCTTTGAACGCGGTTCCGGGCGTGTCTCGCGCCAGCGTCAACCTCGCAACTGAGCGCGCGCATGTTGAGCTTGCAGGACAGGTCGCAGTCGCTGATCTTATCAAGGCGGTTGAAAAGGCGGGTTATGAAGCGCGTTCGCTTGATGAGACACGCAGCGATGCCAAGCAGGAAACACAATCCGACAAGCGCGACGCTGAAGCGGTTGAGCTGAAAAAGAATGTTATTCTGGCAGCCGTTCTCACGCTTCCAGTGTTCATTCTGGAAATGGGCTCCCACCTCATTCCTGCTGTGCACATGTTCGTCATGGATACAATTAGGATGCAGAACAGCTGGTATTTCCAGTTTGTGCTGACAACGCTTGTGTTGTTCGGCCCCGGTATGCGCTTTTTCAAAAAGGGCATTCCCGCTCTGCTGCGTGCCGCACCCGATATGAATTCGCTGGTGGTTGTTGGTACAACGGCCGCATGGGGCTTTTCAGTTGTTGCTACCTTCTGGCCGGATATTCTGCCGGATGGAACGGCTAATGTTTATTTTGAAGCGGCTGCCGTTATCGTCACGCTGATCCTGATTGGCCGTTATCTTGAAGCGCGCGCCAAGGGGCGTACTTCGGCCGCAATCAGTCGCCTGGTGGGTTTGCAGGCAAAGTCTGCGCGCGTGGTGCGCGATGGTGAAACGCTGGATGTGCCACTTGAAGAGGTGCGTGCGGGCGACATTGTGCAGGTGCGTCCGGGTGAAAAAGTGCCTGTCGATGGCGAAGTGACGGAAGGCTCGTCCTATGTGGATGAATCGATGATCACCGGCGAGCCTATCCCCGTCGTCAAGGAAACAGGTGCTGAAGTTGTCGGCGGAACGATCAACAAGACTGGCGCTTTTACCTTCCGCGCAACCAAGGTTGGTCGCGATATGGTCATCTCGCAGATTGTGCGAATGGTTGAAGATGCGCAGGTCGATAAGCTGCCCATTCAGGCTAAAGTCGATAAGGTGACGGGCTGGTTTGTGCCAGCGGTTCTGGGCGCAGCGCTTCTTACATTTATCGCTTGGTTGATCATTGGCGGCACGGCGATGATGGGCTTTGCGCTGGTCAATGCCATCGCGGTTGTTATCATCGCTTGCCCCTGCGCTATGGGGCTTGCAACGCCGACCTCGATCATGGTTGGCACAGGCCGCGCTGCCGAATTTGGCGTGCTGTTCCGCCGTGGTGATGCACTGCAAACCTTGCGCGATGCATCGGTGATTGCGGTTGATAAGACCGGAACACTGACTCAGGGCAAGCCCGCTTTGGCACATTTTGACGTTGTCGATGGTATTGATAAGGACGAAGCACTGGCGCTGATAGCTGCTGTCGAGGCCCGTTCGGAGCATCCCATTGCCGATGCGATTGTAACCGCCGCAAAGGAAAAAAACCTTAAACTTGGTGATGTATCGGCTTTTGAATCGGTTCCGGGTTTTGGCCTGAAAGCCGAGGTTGCGGGTCATGAAGTTGCCATTGGCGCAGATCGTTACATGGCGAAGCTTGGGCTTGATGTGGCGATCTTTGCTGATGATGCCAGCCGTCTGGGTGATGAAGGCCAGACCCCGCTTTATGCGGCAATTGATGGCAAGCTGGCTGCGATTATTACTGTTGCCGATCCGATGAAGGAAACCACGCCTGCGGCAATCGCTGCCATGCACGAGCAGGGCTTGAAAGTTGCAATGATCACCGGCGATAACCGTCGCACCGCGCAAGCCATTGCCAAACGCCTTGGCATTGACGAGGTGGTTGCGGAAGTGCTGCCTGATGGCAAGGTTGAGGCTTTGAAGCGCCTTTCGGCTGGTGGAAAACGCATTGCATTTGTGGGTGACGGCATCAATGATGCACCAGCACTTGCGGCTGCCGATGTTGGAATTGCCATTGGCACTGGTACGGATATCGCGATTGAAAGTGCCGACGTGGTGCTGATGTCGGGCGATCTGCGCGGTGTGGTCAATGCGATTGCAATCTCGAAAGCCACGATCCGCAATATCGGTGAAAACCTGTTCTGGGCTTTTGCTTACAATGTGGCGCTGATCCCAGTTGCTGCCGGTGTTCTTTATCCGATTACGGGAACGCTTCTGTCGCCGGTGTTAGCGGCGGGTGCTATGGCGCTTTCGAGCATTTTCGTGCTCAGCAATGCGCTTCGGCTGCGGGCATTTAAAAGCCCGCTGGCCTGATAGATTACGCAAAGATCGGCGGCCTTTCTGGTCGCCGGTAATTCTTTATTTCTTTTGCATAAATGCCTCTGGATTTTTCATTTTGCCGCCTATCTTTCAGGGCAGGCAGTGTTGTGTTGCGTGCAAGGTCTTTTGCTGCAACACTTCCACCAATCAGGAATACCTCGAATTTTCTTTATCCGTGCAGCTCTTTCAGTCGAACAGCAGTGCACGGTGGGATGGCAGTTACAGCTTTAAGGGGGTAACGTCTTGCTTGTTTCTCTGACTTCAATTGTTTTGATATTGATCGGCCTGGGGCTGGGTGCCGCGGGCATCTATCTCGTCACGCTGGGCGGCAGCTGGTTCTTCGTCATCGCTGCTATTGGCTTTTTGCTGACAGGCTTTTTCCTCTTCAAAAGAAGCGCAGTTGCGCTCTGGATTTACGCACTTGTCGTCCTTGGCTCACTTGGCTGGGCGGTCTCTGAAGTCGGTTTCGACTGGTGGGGACTGGGTTCGACAGGCGGCGTGATCGTGCTGCTTGGCCTGTGGCTGCTGACCCCATGGATCAGAAGGCCTCTCAATGGTGGTGGTTTACCATTGACCATTGCGACGCTCGCGGCGCTTGTGGTTGCGGGTTACTCCATGACGCAGGACCCGTGGAATATTGCGGGTGATCTGCCAACCGACAAGGTGGCAGCAACGCCTGATCTCGGTGGCAATGTTCCCGATGGCGAATGGCATCAATATGGCCGCACGCCTTATGGCCAGCGTTATTCGCCTCTGACCGGGATCACGCCGGAAAACGTCTCGAAATTGCAAGTCGCATGGCAATATCAGACCGGCGATGTGAAACAGCCGGAAGATGTGGGCGAAACGACCTATCAGGTCACGCCACTTAAAATTGGTGACTCGCTTTATCTTTGCACGCCGCACAATTGGGCCATTGCGCTCGATGCAGCAACGGGCAAGGAAAAGTGGAAGTTTGACCCGAAAGTCGGCTTCAATACGGATCGCCAGCACCAGACCTGCCGCGGTGTCAGCTATTGGAAAGACACAACTGCAACGGCTGGGGCCAAGTGTTCTGAACGCGTTTATCTGCCAACATCGGATGCACGTCTGATTGCACTTGATACCCAGACCGGCGAAATCTGCACCGATTTTGCCAATGGCGGCACGCTCGATCTCAGTCATGGCATGAAATACAACCCAGCTGGCTATTACTATTCGACTTCGCCGCCAGCCGTGGTGGGTGACAAGATCATCGTTGGCGGTGCGGTCAATGATAACTATTCGACCGAAGAACAGTCGGGCGTTATCCGCGCCTTTGATATTCGCACCGGCGATCTGCTGTGGAACTGGGATTCGGGCAATCCGGACGTCACGACGCCGTTGCCAGAAGGTGAACATTATACGACCAATTCGCCAAACAGCTGGTCGGTATCGAGTGTTGATGAAGGGCTTGGCCTGATTTTCATTCCGCTTGGCAATCAGGTGCCAGATCAGTTGGGCATGAACCGCAGCGATAATGTCGAAAAATATTCGTCGTCCATCGTTGCGCTGGATGTGAATACCGGACAGCCGAAATGGGTGCGCCAGACGGTGCATCACGATCTGTGGGATATGGACGTTCCAGCCCAGCCGGTTCTTCTGGACATCAATGGCGTGCCTGCGCTGGTTGGACCAACCAAGCAGGGCGATATTTATGTGCTTGATCGCCGCACGGGTGAGCCGATTATCCCGGTTCGTGAAATCCCTGCGCCGACGGGTGCGATCCCGGAAGATCACACATCGCCGACGCAGCCGATTTCTGATCTGACATTCAGTCCCGCACCACTGACTGAAAGCAGCATGTGGGGTGTGACCCTGTTTGATCAGCTGGCATGTCGTATTGCTTTCCGTAAGCACTTCTATGAGGGTCGTTACACGCCGCCTTCACTGAAAGGCACCATTGTCTATCCGGGCAATTTTGGTGTGTTCAACTGGGGCAGTGTGGCTGTTGATCCGGTGCGTCAGGTTATGTTCGGCATGCCGACCTATCTTGCTTTCACCTCGCAGCTTGTACCTCGTGCCGATATTCCGCCACGTGGTCAGGATGAAAAGGGCAGTGAGCAGGGTCTGAACCGCAATGACGGCGCACCTTATGGCGTGTTCATGGGCCCATTCGTTAGCCCGCTTGGCATTCCATGCCAGACACCGCCATGGGGCTTTGTGGCTGGTGTTGATCTGCGTACAGGCAAGATCGCATATAAGCATCGCAATGGCACTATTGAGGATATGGCACCTGTTCCGCTACCGCTCAAAGTTGGCGTTCCGGGCATTGGCGGGCCAATGATTACTGCTGGTGGCGTTGTGTTCCTTGGTGCAGCCGTGGATGATTATCTGCGCGCTTACGACCTCACCAATGGTAAGGTGCTTTGGCAAGCACGCCTGCCTGCGGGCGGTCAGTCTACACCCATGACCTATACGGTCGGTGATCAGCAATTCGTGCTGATGGTTGCCGGTGGTCATGGTTCGGTGGGCACCAAGCCCGGCGATTATGTGATCGCCTATACGCTGCCGAAATAGGGCGCATAAAAGTAAAAAAACGCCGGGAAATTCCCGGCGTTTTTATTATGTGGGTGTGTTAGATTTTGCCGTGCAGCAATTCGCCTTTGCGCGGTGCTGTATGATGAAGCTGCTCCGCATTGGTATTTGCAAGCTCATGTATGATCGGGCAATCCGGGCGATCATCGCCATGGCAATTATGCGCGAGATGGCGCAGCGTATCGGCCATGTTCTGCAACTGCTTCATCTTGGCTTCTAACTCTTCGACATGAACCAGCGCAACTTTCTTCACATCGGACGATGCGCGATTGCGGTCGCGCCAGAGTGCGAGCAATGCTTTGATTTGATCGACGGAAAAGCCAAGGTCGCGGCTTGAACGGATGAAGCGCAGCGTTTCGACATCTCTTTGCGTATAGACGCGATAGCCGGAACTGGTTCTGTCAGCAGCTTCGATAAGTTCGATGGTTTCATAATGGCGGATCATCTTCGCCGATATGCCCGATGCGGTCGCTGCCTGGCCGATATTCATCCCATTCCTCACAAACTAATAAGTCTGGCATATAGGAATGGTGGAACAGGTTTCAAAGAGGTTTTCGCCGGAAAACCCGGCGAAAACCGCAATTATTACGACAATCAGGCGGTGAAATCGCTCTGGGTGCCGTGTGCTTCAATTGCCTGCGCAAGGCGCTGAAGCGCATGGACATAAGCTGCCGAGCGAACGGTTACATTGTGTGCTTTGGCATGGTTCCAGATGGCGCGGCCTTCGCGTTCCATGATGGTCTTGAGACGCTCATGGATTTCTTCAAGCGTCCAGTAGTAGCCCTGACGATTCTGTACCCATTCGAAATAGGAAACAGTCACGCCGCCAGCATTAGCCAAAATGTCCGGAAGGACGATAACGCCGTTTTTCACGAGAATTTCGTCGGCTTCCGGTGTGATCGGACCATTTGCCAGCTCAACAATCAGCTTCGCTTTGACCGAAGCTGCATTGTCGGCATGGATCATGTTTTCCATAGCACTTGGTACAAGAACATCGCATTCGGCGGCAATCAGCTGATCCGGCGTAATGGCTTCATGGCCATTTTTGCCAGCGGTGGAAACTACTGACTTATTCGCATTCTTGGCTTCGAGAAGCGCATCAAGATCAAGTCCATCAGCGCAATAAACAGCGCCGGACGAATCCGATACGGCAACGATCTTATGGCCGTCGCTTGCCATCAGCTTTGCGATGAACTGACCGGCATTGCCGAAGCCCTGAACCGTGACGCGAAGCTGAGATGCCAGGCCAAGGTCTTCCGACAGGTGGCGCACGAGATAGAAGCCACCGCGTGCAGTCGCATCGTTACGGCCCAATGAACCGCCGAGTGCTAATGGCTTGCCAGTAATAACAGCAGGCGAAGACTGGCCAACGATCTGCGAATATTCGTCTGCCATCCAGCCCATGATCATGGAGTTGGTGTAAACGTCCGGTGCTGGGATATCGCGATCCGGGCCGATAATGCCGGAGAAAGCCTGAATATAAGCGCGCGAAAGGCGCTCAAGTTCAGCCTTCGAAAGCTGACGTGGGTCAACCTGAATGGCACCCTTGCCGCCGCCATAAGGCAGGTTCATGACCGCACATTTAAACGTCATCCAGAAAGCGAGTGTTTCGACTTCTTCAGCCGTTGCTTCCGGGTGATAGCGGATGCCGCCCTTGGTTGGTCCGCGCGTGTCGTCGTAACGGCAGCGCCATGCAAGAAAGGATTTACGCGAACCGTCATCCATGCGGATCATCAGTCGCACTTTCATGGTTTCGCGGGCGTATTTCAGTTTTTCGATAACATCCGGATCAATATTGATGTGGCTTGCGGCTTCATCAAGACGAACCAGTGCACTTTCAAGTAGATTTTCCCTAGTCACGAAATCACCTTTCTTGCGCTTAAGTGTTTTTAAATGCGATTTTGCGCAAGTCTGAGTACCTTTTCACGCAATAAAAGAAAAGAGAAAAGGACAATATTATTGTCCTATTTCCAAAAAATGTTTTGGATTTGTTCTAATATTACTTAATGCTAATATTATAAAGGCGGAGCTTATCATTGTTTCAGATAGCCGCGCTCAACGCCTTCCGCGATAATCCGCTGAGCAGCCTCCCAAAGCGTGTCGGATGCATGGGAGATTGGTGACTTCCGGTCAAGCACAACAGGCGCGGTCACGCCCGGCGTATGCCAGGTGCCACCGCTTGTGAAGAAGTTATGTAGGAGCGGTTGCAGTCGATCCATCGCGCGAGCAAACTGCGCTTCTGCCGTTTTGCGCGCCTCAAACTCATCCCAAAGAGCGCGGAACTCCAGCGCCTGATCATTGGGTAAAATGCCGAATATCCGGTTGGCTGCCTGTATTTCGCGCTCTTCCTGATCAACAATCCCGGCATCGTCATAGATGAAAGTGTCGCCAGCATCGATTTCCACGATATCATGAATGATCAGCATCTTGAGCACGCGCAACAGATCAACGCTCTCATTCGCATGTTCCTGCAAAACCATCGCCATCAGCACCAGTTCCCAGGTGTGTTCGGCATCGTTTTCGCGACGCGACCCATCCAGCAGCGGTGTCCGACGAATGACCTGCTTCAGCTTTTCGACTTCAAGAATAAACTGGAACTGCTGTCGCAATCTGGCGTTCGGAACAAGACTTGTGAAATCGCTTTCAGATAGGTTGAGTGGCTTAAGTGGCAGCGCGTCAGTCATTGGCAATCCGATCAAAGCGTTAGGCGTATAATGTCAAATTCATTCCATTACTGTCTGGCTATCGCGATAATAGCAACTCTCAAAAGGCGTCTGCGGGTATGTCGCGAAATGGTGGTAATGTCGTATTTATGACGTCTTATGACGCAAGTCTGCTTTCCATTCTCCGCTTGAACCAATACAAATATCGCCAGAGGTTTTTCATGCGCCACATGGGAGCGTGAACCGTAAGACTGGTGGTTTGTATATGTCCCGCTTTTCGTTAGCTTCTATCGTTGGCAACGCGCTATCCGGCAACAAGAACTGGAAGCCACAATGGCCCAATGCAGAGCCTAAGGCCGAATATGATGTGATCATCGTCGGCGCTGGTGGTCATGGTCTGGGTGCTGCCTATTATCTGGCCAAAGAACATGGCATTACCAATGTCGCAGTCATCGAAAAAGGCTGGCTTGGCGGCGGCAATACGGGACGCAACACCACCATTATCCGCTCCAATTATCTCTATGATGAGAGCGCGCATCTCTACGAACATTCGATGAAGCTTTGGGAAGGTTTGAGCCAGGACCTCAACTACAATGTTATGTTCTCGCAGCGCGGCGTAATGATGCTGGCGCATACGGTGCATGATGTGCAGAGCTTCAAGCGTCATATTCATGCCAATCGCCTCAATGGCATCGACAATGAATGGCTGACGAAAGAGCAGGCGAAGGAATATTGCCCGCCGCTCGATATTTCCCCCACTGCCCGCTATCCAGTTGTTGGCGCTACGTTGCAGCGGCGCGGTGGCGTGGCTCGTCACGATGCGGTTGCGTGGGGTTATGCGCGCGGCGCGACTGAGCGTGGCGTGGATATTATTCAGAACTGTCCGGTGACGGGTATCCGTCGCGATGCATCGGGCCGTGTAACGGGTGTTGAAACACCACGCGGCTTTATCAAAGCCAAGAAAGTTGCAGTGTCGGCTGCGGGCAGCACGTCGATTGTTATGGATATGGCTGGTGTGCGGATGCCACTGGAAAGCTTCCCGCTTCAGGCGCTGGTGTCTGAACCGGTGAAGCCGATTGTTCCATGCGTTATCATGTCGAACAGCGTTCATGCTTATATCAGCCAGTCGGACAAGGGCGAGCTGGTCATTGGTTCGGGTACTGATCAGTACACGTCTTACAGCCAGCGCGGTGGTCTGCCGCTGATTGAACACACACTGGCGGCGATTTGCGAAATCTTCCCGATTTTCACGCGTATGCGTATGTTGCGTAAATGGGGCGGTATTGTTGATGTCACGCCTGATCGTTCGCCGATCATCGGCAAGACGCCGGTGCCGGGTCTTTATGTCAATTGCGGCTGGGGTACGGGCGGCTTTAAGGCAACGCCGGGTTCGGCCAATGTGTTTGCGCATACCATCGCACGAGATGAGCCGCATTGGATCAACGCGCCGTTCACGTTGGAACGTTTCGCGACTGGTCGTTTGATCGACGAAGCGGCTGCCGCCGCAGTTGCTCACTAAGGAATAGGGGAACACAAAATGCTTTTAATCCGTTGCCCTTATTGCGAGATGGAACGCCCGGAACTGGAATTCGCCTATGTAGGCGAAGCGCATATTGCGCGTCCTGCCGATCCATCCCAGCTTTCTGATGAAGAATGGCGCGATTTCCTGTTCACACGCTCAAATCCACGCGGCAAGCATTTTGAACGCTGGCGGCATATCAATGGCTGCGGTCGCTTCTTCAATGCGGTGCGCGACACGGTAAGCGACAAGTTTGTCACCACCTACAAGGCCGGTGAGCCTCGTCCTGCTTTGGCAGAAACTCCGGCTGCGGAGATAAAATAATGACCGATATGCGTTTGAATAATAAAGGCCGTGTCAACAAGGCCAAGTCCGTGCGGTTCAGCTTTAACGGCAAGACCTATTCCGGTTTTGAAGGTGACACGCTGGCATCCGCACTGCTTGCCAATGGCGAACATCTGGCCGGTCGTTCGTTTAAATATCACCGCCCGCGCGGCATTCTGTCGGCAGGTTCCGAAGAGCCAAACGCGCTGATGGGCGTTTCTCGCGGACCGGGCCGCTACGAGCCGAACACTCGCGCAACGGTGCTGGAACTCTACGACGGTCTTAAGGCTGAGAGCCAAAACCATTGGCCATCGCTGAAGCATGATGTCGGCGCGATCAATGATGCGTTTTACATGTTCTTCTCGGCAGGCTTTTACTACAAGACCTTCATGTGGCCGAAGAGCTTCTGGAACAAGGTCTATGAGCCTTTCATCCGTGGTGCCGCCGGTCTTGGAAAATCGCCGTCTGAACCGGACCCAGACACCTATGCCAGCCGCTATGCTTTCTGCGATGTGCTGATTGCCGGTGGTGGACCTGCCGGTCTGGCAGCAGCGTTAGAAGCTGCTAAGAGTGGCGCAAAAGTTATCCTCGTTGATGAGCAGTCCGAATTTGGCGGCTCGCTTCTGTCGGAACCAGAGCCGGTCATCAATGGTCGCGCAAGCTGGGATTGGCTGGACGAGACCATCGCTGCACTCAAAGCCAATCCGAATGTCACGCTTTTGCCGCGCACCACAGCCATTGGCTATTACCATCAGAACATGGTCGGGCTTTGTGAGCGCCTGACCGATCATCAGGCTAAGCCTGACACCAATGCGCCGCGCGAACGCATGTGGCGTGTGCGTGCTAAGCAAGTGGTGCTGGCGCAGGGTGCAATCGAAAAGCCGCTGGTCTTTGCAGGCAATGACCGTCCCGGCGTGATGCTGGCATCGAGCGCACGCACCTATCTCAATCGCTATGGCGTTAAGGTCGGCAATCAGGCTGTCGTCGTCACCTCGCATGACAGCGCTTGGCTTACCGCTTTTGATCTCGCAGTCGCTGGCGTCAAAGTTCCAGCCATTATCGATGTGCGT
Organism: Ochrobactrum sp. EDr1-4; assembly: GCF_049199085.1. Classification (NCBI taxonomy): domain Bacteria; kingdom Pseudomonadati; phylum Pseudomonadota; class Alphaproteobacteria; order Hyphomicrobiales; family Brucellaceae; genus Ochrobactrum; species Ochrobactrum sp. EDr1-4. The sequence goes on along the minus strand of NZ_JBLZOF010000001.1, from coordinate 769,060 downwards.
TCACACGTTGCCGACAGCCTTATCAACCGCGCCAAAATGCTTGGTATTGAAACGCTCACTGGCTGGACTGTGACGGACACAGGCGGACGCCATCGTGTGTCGTCGGTCCGCGCTAATCCGGTTTCTAACGGCTCGGTCGGTGCTGCGCGCACGATTGCCTGCGATGTGTTGCTGATGTCGGGTGGCTGGAATCCGAGCGTGCATCTTTTCTCGCACACAAAGGGCTCGCTGGTTTGGGACGAGACCCGCCAGATTTATCTGCCGGGCGAACGCACTGAAGAAAGCCGCTGTGCTGGTGCGGGCAATGGCAATTCCGATTTGCAGGCTGCCTTGCGTGAGGGTGCTCAAGCGGGAGCTGCTGCGGCCTCTGATGCCGGTCACAAGGCCAAGGCGTCGGAATATGCCGTAGCTGGCGATTTTGTCTGCGATGGTGTCAGTGTTCGTGAACTGCCAACGGATCGCGATCCGGGCAAGGCCAAGGCTTTTGTCGATTTCCAGAACGATGTGACCGCTAAGGATATTCGTCTGGCCGTGCGCGAAGGCTTCCATTCCATCGAGCACGTCAAGCGCTATACCACCAACGGCATGGCGACAGATCAGGGCAAGACGTCCAACATCAACGGTCTGGCGGTTGCAGCCGATGCTCTCAAGCGCCCAACGCCGCAAGTCGGTCTCACGACCTTCCGCCCGCCTTATACGCCGACGACCTTTGGTTCCTTCTGCGGTTATAATCGCGGCAAACTGTTTGATGTCACGCGCAAGACGCCCATTGATAGCTGGGCTGAACAGCATGGCGCTGCTTTCGAGCCGGTCTCGCTGTGGCGTCGCGCATGGTACTTTCCAAAAACTGGCGAAGACATGCATCAGGCCGTGACGCGTGAATGCAAGGCAACCCGTCAGTCGCTCGGCATGTTCGACGCATCAACGCTCGGCAAGATCGAAGTGGTTGGCCCGGATGCTGCGGAATTCATGAACCGCATGTACACCAACCCATGGACAAAGCTTGGTGTCGGGCGCTGCCGTTATGGCTTGCTGCTTGGCGAAGATGGTTTCATCCGCGATGACGGTGTTGTTGGTCGTCTGACGCAGGATCGTTTCCATGTGACGACCACAACCGGCGGTGCCGCGCGTGTGTTGAACATGATGGAAGATTATCTCCAGACCGAATGGCCTGACCTGAAAGTCTCGCTCACCTCGACCACTGAGCAGTGGGCAGTGGTCGCAATCAATGGCCCGAATGCGCGTAAGCTCATCGAGCCAATGGTTGAAGGTCTGGATATTTCCGATGAAGCCTTCCCGCATATGTCGGTCGCGGAATGTAAATTCCTGGGCGTGCCTTCGCGTTTGTTCCGTATGAGCTTCACGGGCGAGCTGGGCTATGAAATCAACGTACCCGCCCGTTATGGTCTGTCGCTCTGGAAGGCGCTTTACGAGGCCGGTCAGCAATATGACATTACGCCTTATGGCACCGAAACCATGCACGTTTTGCGCGCGGAAAAAGGCTATATTATTGTCGGTCAGGATACGGACGGCACGATCACGCCAGATGATGCAAGCCTAGGCTGGGCCGTCGGCAAGCAGAAGCTGGACTTTGTCGGCAAGCGTTCGCTGACGCGCCCGGACATGCTGAAATCGGATCGCAAGCATCTGGTTGGTCTGTTAACCAACGATCCGAAGCTGGTGCTGGAAGAGGGCGCGCAGATCGTTGCCGATCCGAAACAGGCTGTGCCAATGACCATGCTTGGTCATGTTACGTCTTCTTATTGGAGCGAGGCGCTTGGCCGGTCGATTGCAATGGCGGTTGTGTCGGGCGGCAAGGATCGGATGGGTGAAACGCTTTATATGCCGATGCCGGATGGCAGTGTGCATGAAGCGATCGTGTCGGGCATGGTCTTCTATGACCCTGAAGGTAAGAAACTGAACGGATAAGGATTGAACCATGCTTGTTGAGACAAAACCTTATTCGAACCGCAAGGTCGTCATTTCCGGCCGTGTGGAAATCCACGCGGCAGAAGATGCCGCTCGCTTTGTCCTGCGCATTGCACCTGCAAAGCTCGCGCAAGCTGAAAAGGCGCTCGGTGCAAAAATCCCGACGAAAATCGGTGATCTGATCCGCACGGATGATACTGCCGTTGCCTGCCTTGGCCCGGATGAATGGTATATCTGGGCTGATGAAAGCAAGGGCGTAGCGATCACGCAGGCTTTTGCCAAGCTCTATGAGACAGAGGTTCATAGCCTGACGGAAGTCAGTCACCGCGAAACCGGGATCGATATTTCCGGTCCTCAAGCGGAGTGGCTGCTTAATGCAGCATCGCCGCTCAATCTTTCTGAGATGCAGCATCCGGGTGCTACGCGCACCATCTTTGATCATGCCCAGATCATATTGTTGAAATGGGACGCTGATCATTACCGCATCGAAGTGTGGAACTCGTTCGCTGACCACGTGTGGACATTGCTGGAGCAGGTTAGCAACGAAGTTTGATCGTCAGCCTATTTCCTTACAAAACGCCGCCCCACCGGGCGGCGTTTTTGTATTGAGCGCATCCCGAAAAGTGTGAAACGGTTTTCGGAAAAAGATGCGCGTCAAAATAAGAGGTCAGAGCGCCGATCTGATTCAATCAGATCGAAATGCGCTCTAAGAGACCAATTTCAGCCTTGCCTTCTATAAATCCATATGTGAAGACTATATTCACATAAGAAATTCATGAGGAGGGAATTTCCCGATGTCGGAAAGCGAACTGCCGCTGAGCGGGCTTGTCGTTGTCGATATGAGCCAGTTTTTGTCGGGGCCTTATTGCTCGTTGCGTTTGATGGATCTGGGCGCACGCGTCATCAAGATTGAACGGCCCGATGGTGGCGATCTCTCGCGCAGGCTTTATCTGAGCGATACGGAAATCGGTGGCGATTCCACGATTTTTCATGCCATCAATCGTGGCAAAGACAGCCTCGCGATTGACCTCAAAAATCCCGACGATCTGGCGGCGTTGAAGAAGCTTCTCACGCAGGCCGATGTGGTCATCCAGAATTTCCGGCCCGGTGTCATCAAGCGTCTTGGCCTTGATTATGAAGCCGTTCAGCAGATCAATCCGCGTCTCGTCTATGCATCGATCAGTGGTTATGGCGAAGAAGGGCCATGGGTCGGGCGTCCGGGGCAGGATCTGCTTGCACAGGCGCGCTCTGGCCTGATGTGGCTCAATGGTGATGAAGGGCAGGGGCCGGTGCCATTCGGTCTGGCGGTTGCGGATATGCTGGCAGGCGCTGCGGCAGCGCAGGGCATTCTCGCAGCACTGGTTCGCCGTGGCATCACCAACAAAGGCTCGCATGTCGAAACCAGCCTTCTTGAAGCGCTGGTCGATTTCCAATTTGAAGTGCTGACCACGCATCTAAATGATGGTCGCCGCCTACCAAAACGGTCAGATTTCCGCAGTGCCCATGCCTATCTTGCAGCACCTTATGGTGTTTATCCGGCAGCGGACGGTTATCTGGCTATCGCCATGATGCCGATTGCGAAACTCGCACCACTGCTTGCAACTGATACACTTTCGCCTTTCATTGAGGATGCAAAACTCGCCTTTGCCAAGCGCGATGAAATCAAGCGGCTGATCGCTGATTGTATTGCCACGAAGACTGTCGATGAATGGCTCTCCATTCTGGAACCAGCTGATATCTGGTGTGCCCGCGTTCTCAATTGGGAAGAACTGCTCGCAAGCGAAGGTTTCTCAACCCTCGACATGCTCCAGACGGTAACGCGTGAAGATGATGTTTCCATCACCACCACACGTTCCCCACTGCGCATCAACGGACAGCGCCCGAAAGTGGCACGTGCCGCACCACGCATTGGCGAGAACAGCAAAGCAATCCGTGAGGAGTTCGGTCTATGAGCACGATCAAGCTTAAAGGCATGACCTGGAGCCACCCGCGCGGCTATGATCCGATGGTTGCGGGGGCCGAACAATGGCTTACGGACAAGGGCGTCGAGATCGAATGGGAAAAGCGGTCGCTCCAGGATTTCGAGACCTTTCCGGTTGAGGAATTGGCACGCAATTTCGATATGATCGTGATCGACCATCCGCATGTCGGCCAGATCACCAAGGAAAGTTGCCTTGTGCCGCTTGATGTGCCGGGGCGTGAAGCGGAACTCAAAGAGCTGGCCGATGGCTCTGTGGGCCGGTCGTTCCCAAGCTATAACTGGCAGGGGCGGCAATGGGCGTTTCCGTTGGATGCTGCAACACAGGTTCAGGCATGGCGTCCTGACCTGATGGACAAGCCAGCCACTTCATGGGGCGAGGTGCTGCGTCTGGCACGCGCCGGGAAAGTTCTGCTGCCACTGCGTTCACCGCATTCGCTGATGTGTTTTTATACACTCGTTGCCAATGCCGGAACGCCTTGCGCGGTTGAAGGCGAGCTGATCTCGGTTGAAGATGGTGCCAAAGCTTTTGAGCAGTTGCGCGAAATTGCGTCGCTGGTGAAGCCGGAATGTTTCGGCATGGACCCAATTGCAGTGTTTGAGGAAATGGCAAAGCCTGATTCCGACATTGCGTGTTCCCCGCTTATCTATGGCTATGTGAATTATGCAATGCCAGGTTTTCGTGAACGTCTGATCCGCTTTGCGGATATTCCAGCGGGTGCGGCGGGCGTTGCTGGCTCTGCTCTGGGCGGTACTGGCATTGCGGTGTCAGCCTTCAGCAAGCATCCCGAAGCAGCAATCGACTTCGCTTATTGGATTGCCAGCGGTGATGTGCAGCAGGGGCTCTATGCGGCTTCTAACGGCCAGCCCGGACATGCGGATGCATGGGAAGATGATGTTGTGAATAAAGCGACGTCCGATTTTTATCGCGATACGCGCGCGACGCTGGAAGGTGCATGGGTGCGTCCGCGTCACGATGGCTACATGCCATTTCAGGAAGCTGCTTCCGAACGGATCAACAGGGCCTTGCTTGACAAGGAGAAGGCGGAAGTCGTCGTCGCCGATCTCAATCGGCTTTTCCGCGAAAGCTTCTGATCAATAATGCTCGGCTGGCGGTTTACCGCCAGCCTGATCAAATTTACAGTTTCCAGAGACGCGTTGCATTCTCACAGAGAAGCAACGCTTTTTCGTCTTCGCTGCATCCTTCAAGAAGCGCATGGGTTGTCGCCACCCATGTCGAAAGCCCGGCATCAACATTGCTTGCTAGTGTGCAGACCGGCCAGTCGCTGCCCCAGACAATCCGCTCCCAGCCAAATGAAGCGATCACATGCTCGACATAGGGGCGCAGCGTGTCGACGGTCCAGCTTTCAGAATCGGCATAGGCGACAACGCCAGAGATTTTAGCGACCACATTGTCGCGTTGCGCAATCTCGGTGATGCCCTTCTTCCAGACTTCCAGCGCACCCGATTTGATGTCCGGAACGCCGCAATGATCGAGCACGAATTGCAGGTCTGGAGCGAGGTCTGCAAGTGCCAGCACTTTGTCGATCTGGTGTGGGAGTGTGCAGAGATCAAAGGTCAGGCCAGTGCCTGCAAGTCGTTTGATATTTTCGCGAAACAATGCACCTTCAGACAGATCGTCCGGCACAACATGCAACACGCGGCGAAAACCTTTGATGAAAGGATTGCTGCGGCTCTGTTCCAAGTACGCGGCAAAGTCCGGTTCTTCCGGGCGGCAGGATGCAATTGCACCTTTAATGAAGCCGCCATTGGTGATTGAAATATTCTGAACATGATCAGTTTCGGCCTGAATATTATCCGCCGCAACGTCCACTTCCATATGCAATGCGGCTTTGATCCCGCAACGTTCCGCCTGCTGCCTGTAGGTTTGAAAAAGGAAGTCGCGGTTGAGCGTTGGAACGTCGCCAAGCCATGGATAATTGAGCGCACTTTTGTCGATCAGGTGCAGATGGGTATCGATAATCATAGAAAACTCTCCTCCAATGTCATTCTTTCAAAAACGAAGAGAGTTTTCAAATAAGAATTATCAATCTCGATTATTCTGTTGTTCCGATGTCTGAACCAACGAGTTTGGACAGTTCTTTGACGGTCTTTTGCAGGAGATTGATCGTCTGTGTGATGTCAGGTGCGGATGCGGAGTTCACGAGCGTGACATAAGGACAGGTGAGGGCTGCAATGCATGTGCCGTCCGGTCCCAGAATCGGTGCGGACAGATTGTAAACTCCAGCCACCTGCGCACTGGGCATCATTTCATAGCCGCGTTCGCGAATCTGATCGAGGCGCTCGTAGAAGCTTTCATCGAGCTGTGCGCTTTCGCTGCCTTTCACATATTCGGCAATCATCATTTTGCGTTCTTCCGGTGAGCGGAATGCCAGCAAAGTGTGACCCGAGCCGGTGTCAAACAGACTGATATGAGAGCCAACACGGATCGAAATTCCCCAGTAATCCGGCGCCTCCTGCTGCGCGATCACGACAACTGAGCCGCGATCAAATACGGCCAGTTGGTTGGCCTGTTTCGAGCGGTCGGCAAGCTCGCGCATAAAGGGCGTGGCGAACGATGCTAGCCTGCGCACGGGCGCATGCAGATGCGCAAGACCAAACAGCTTGAGCGTGAGCGAATAGCGGTCGCCTTCAAGCTTGGTCACATAACCACGCTTCACCAGGCGGTCGAGCATACGGTAAAATTCATTCGGGCTACGGTCGAGATATTTAGCAATCTCGGCCTGGCTCAATCCACCATCGACGCTGGCCAGTAATTCAAGAATATCCAGCCCTTTGTCCAGTGCGGGTGCGCGGTAGCGATCGTCTGTTTCCAAGTCTCTTCCCCTCATGAATGGCTTGCTTCATATACGAATATCTTGCGCGATGAAAGATAGGATTACATCGAAAGCGCCTTGACCGGCTGTGAATATTATGTTTGCATATAAATACACAATTTACAATTGGGTGTGGACACGGGAGATGTCCGTCATGAGGAGGAAAGCATGAGGAATTTTACGACATCCGTGCTGGCAGGTTCTGTTCTGCTTGCGTTGGGTATGGTTTCTGCGGGGGCAGCTGACCTTCCGGGCAAATTTGAAGGCGTTACCATCAACGCCAAGCTGATCGGCGGTCAGCAATACGAAGCGCTTTATTCGCGCATTGCGGAATGGGAAAAGGCGACTGGTGCTAAGGTCAATATCCTGTCCAAGAAGAATCACTTCGAGCTGGATAAGGAAATCAAATCCGACATCGCTTCGCGTTCGATCAATTGGTGTGTTGGTTCCAATCACTCGTCTTTCGCGCCACAATATCCTGATCTCTATGCCGATCTGAACGCTCTGGTTCCGAAAGAAGAAATCGAAGGCTTTGTGCCATCGGTGATCAAGGCTTCGACGCTCAACGACAAGCTGATCATGCTGCCGCGCGCGCAATATGACGTGTCGGCGCTCTACTATCAGAAGAGCCTCTATGAGGACGACGCCAAGAAGACAGAATTCAAGGCAAAATACGGCTACGATCTCGCACCGCCTAAGACATGGAAAGAAGTTTCCGATCAGGCTGTGTTCTTTGCTGATCCGCCAAATTTCTACGGCACGCAGTTTGCAGGCAAGGAAGAAGCCATCAATGGCCGCTTCTATGAAATGCTGGTCGCTGAAGGCGGCGAATATCTCGACAAAGACGGCAAGCCAGCTTTTAATTCGGAAGCCGGTGCGCGTGCGCTTGATTGGTTCGTAAACGTCTACAAGGCGAAGGCCGTTCCTGCTGGCACCACCAACTATCTCTGGGATGAACTCGGCGCAGGTTTCGCGTCCGGCACCATCGCCCTCAATCTGGATTGGCCGGGCTGGGCGACTTATTTCAACGATCCAAAGTCGTCAAAGGTCGCTGGTAATGTCGGTGTGACTGTTGCACCGGAAGGCTCTTCCGGCAAACGCACTGGCTGGTCTGGTCATCACGGCTTCTCGGTTACAGAATCCTGCGACAACAAAGATGCTGCCGCATCGCTTGTCTGGTTCCTGACCAATGAAGATTCACAGAAGCAAGAATCGTCGGCTGGCACATTGCCTACCCGCACAGCTGTCTGGGATTACGTTATCGAACAGGCTGCGTCTGATCCATATAAGAAGGAAGTTCTTCAGGTGTTCCAGGAAACGGCAAAGACCGCTTTCCCGGTTCCGCAGACGCCATCATGGATCGAGATTTCCAACGCTGTTTATCCTGAGCTTCAGGCTGCAATTCTTGGCGACAAGACCTCGCAGCAGGCTCTTGACGATGCAGCCAAGAAGGCAACGCAGATCCTTGAGGACGCTGGCGAACTCTGATTTCGCCTTGTGATTTTAAACCTGTGACTTCATGGTCCGCTCTTAACGGGCGGGCCATTTCAAGTGCATCCCAAAAAGCGCGTAGCGGTTTTCGGATAGGATGCGCGTGTGCCTTGATGCGCTTACAATCGCTTCGGAAGAACAATGTTTAAACGAATTTCCCCGCCGGTTCTGCTTTTGCTTCCGGCCTTCATCATTCTCGCAGCGGTGGTTCTGTTTCCCCTTGCGCTTTCGCTTTATTCAAGCTTCACGCCGTTCCGGCTGACGCGTCCCGACAGCTTGTTCACCTTTATCGGCTTGCGCAATTATGAGCGCATCATGACCGACTGGGTGTTCTGGGCTGCATTCATTCGCACGGTGATCTTCCTCACCATTGCGCTTAATCTGGAAATGCTGCTCGGCCTTGGGCTGGCGCTGCTCATCAACAAAGCCACGCATGGCCAGCGCGTTTTGCGCACGCTGATGATGTTCCCGATGATGTTTTCGCCGGTTCTGGTCGGCTTCCAGTTCAAGTTCATGTTCAACGACAATATTGGTCTAGTGAACAATGCGCTGCAATCGCTTGGCATTACCAGTCAGGCTATTCCGTGGCTGATCGACGGCAATCTGGCACTGTTTGCTATTCTGATGGCAGAAGTCTGGATGTCGACCTCGGTATTCGCGATTCTCATTCTGGGCGGTCTTCTGTCCATGCCGCAAGACCCGGTGGAAGCAGCCCGCGTTGACGGCTGCACGCCATGGCAGACATTCCGCTATGTGATCTGGCCTTATCTGATGCCTTTTGCCTTCATAGCGATGACTATTCGTTCGCTTGATGTGGCACGCGCTTATGACATCGTGAAGATCATGACCGATGGTGGACCGGCACGGCGAACCGAGCTGATCTGGACACTGGTTGGACGCACCGCCTATTCGGATGCGCAAATGGGACTGGCCAATGCCATGGCCTATGTCGCGATCCTGCTTTCGATCATCTTCACCGTAATGTTCTTCCGCAAGCTTGCTGCCGCACGCGCGCAAATCGGAGCGGAGTGGTAATCATGGCTCACAAGACACTCAGTAACCAACAGCATCGCCTGCTGCGCCGCGTTAAGAAAGTCGCCTATCTCATCGGCCTGTTCTTAGCGATGACAATCATCTGCTTGCCGGGTCTGTGGATCGTGCTGTCCTCACTGCGACCGCCGGTCGAAATCATGGCAAAGCCGCCGGTTTGGATTCCGCAGGAAATCACGCTTGATGCTTATTATGCGATGTTTTCGGGTGCAGGCGGCGGCGGCATTCCAGTTTGGGATTATTTCCGAAACTCGCTGATTATTTCGGTCACATCCACCATTATCGCGCTGGTTGTCGGCATTTCGGGTGGCTATGCCTTTGCGCGCTTCCGCTTCTGGGGCAAGTCAACGACATTCTTAGGTCTCATGCTGACGCGCTCGGTGCCGGGCATTGCGTTGTCGCTACCGCTCTTCATGCTCTATTCGCGCATCGGCATCATCGACACGCATTTTGGTCTCATCGTCACCTACGTGGCGCTCAATGTGCCGTTTACGATCTGGCTGATCGATGGCTTTTTCCGTCAGGTGCCGAAGGATCTGGCGGAAGCAGCCCAGATTGACGGCTGCACGCGCTGGCAGGCCTTTTGGCAGGTGGAGTTTCCGCTGGCTGGTCCCGGCATTGCCACCGCAGGCATCTTCGCCTTCCTCACCTCATGGAACGAATATGCGCTGGCTTCCCAGCTTACCCGCTCGGTCAATTCCAAGACCCTTCCTGTCGGTCTTCTCGATTACACCGCTGAATTCACCATCGACTGGCGTGGCATGTGCGCGCTGGCGGTTGTGATGATTATTCCGGCGCTGACCCTCACATTCATCGTTCAGAAGCACCTTGTTGCTGGTCTGACGTTCGGCGCGGTTAAAGGTTGATATAAAATGGCTCAGCTTTCCATTAAAAATCTCGTTAAGCGTTATGGCACTGTCGAAGTGGTGCATGGCATTAATCTCGAAATCGCCGACAAGGAATTTGTAGCGCTTGTTGGCCCGTCGGGCTGTGGCAAGTCCACGACGCTGCGCATGATCGCAGGTCTTGAGAGCATCTCGGATGGTGCGCTCGAAATCGGCGGCAAGGTGGTCAATGATCTGCCGCCGCGTGATCGCAACATCTCCATGGTGTTCCAGTCCTATGCGCTTTATCCGCATATGTCGGTGCGCGAAAACATGGGTTTCTCGCTGAAAATAGCAAAGCAGCCGCAGACGGAAATTGACCGTCGCGTCAATGAAGCATCAGCCATTCTTGGGCTTGAAGCGCTGATGGAACGCCGTCCGGCACAGCTTTCGGGCGGTCAGCGTCAGCGCGTTGCCATGGGCCGCGCCATCGTGCGCAATCCGGAAGTGTTTTTGTTCGACGAACCGCTTTCTAACCTCGATGCGAAGCTGCGCACGCAGATGCGCACCGAGATCAAGAAGCTTCACGCCAAAGTGCAGTCGACAGTCGTTTATGTGACGCATGATCAGGTCGAAGCCATGACGCTGGCTGACCGTATCGTCATCATGCGTGATGGTCATATTGAGCAGGTCGGCACGCCGGACGAAGTGTTTAAGCGCCCGGATACGCAGTTTGTTGCGGGCTTTATCGGCTCACCACCGATGAATATGGCGGAAGCAACCGTGCAGGGTTCGGAACTGGTCTTTGCCAATGGTCAGCGTCTGCCGGTACCTGCACAGTTCAAGGCAAAGGTTACCGAAGGCGCTAAGGTCACATTCGGCCTACGCCCGGATGATCTTTTCCCGAAAGGTCATGGCCTTTATTCGGGTGATGCCGTGCATGAAACGGATCTCACCGTTTCCATCACCGAACCGCTCGGCAACGAAACGCTGGTCTTTGCTGAATTTGCAGGCAAGGAATGGGTTGCGCGCATGTTGAACCCGCGCAATTTGCATCCGGGCGAGGTTATTCCGATGCAGTTTGATCTGTCGCAGGCGCATCTGTTTGATGCGGCGAGCGGCAAGAGCTTGGCGGTTTAAACATGGCACGGATTGAAAAAGTTGAACTGCGCATGGTTGACCTTCCGCCGAAGGTCAAACGCACCGATGCGATCCAGAGCTTTGTCAGTCAGGAAACGCCGATTGTTACTATCACTGATAGTGATGGTGCGGTCGGTACGGGCTACAGCTACACCATTGGCACCGGCGGCTCATCCGTCATGCGGTTGTTGAGCGATCATCTGGTTCCGCTTATCTTGAATGAAGACGCTGATCGCATCGAAGCGATCTGGCGTAAGCTCGAATTTGCGACCCATGCCACAACCATTGGCGCAATAACGGCTTTGGCTCTCGCCGCCGTTGATACCGCCCTTTGGGATTTGCGTGCGAAAAAGCAGAACCTGCCGCTGTGGAAGCTTGCAGGCGGTGCCAAGGATCGTTGTCCGCTTTACACGACCGAAGGCGGCTGGCTGCATATCGAAAAAGAAGCGCTGGTCGAGGATGCTTTGCAAGCCAAAGCCAAGGGGTTTTCCGGCTCTAAGGTGAAGATCGGCAAGCCACATGGTTCGGAAGACTATGCGCGTCTTTCGGCGGTGCGTGCAGCTGTAGGCGATGGCTTTGAAATCATGACCGACTGCAATCAGGGCTTTAGCGTGGATGAAGCGATCCGTCGTGCCGAGCGCCTGAAAGAGCTTGATCTGGCATGGATTGAAGAGCCGCTTCCGGCGGATGATCTTGATGGTCATATCCGCCTGACCCGTTCCACCCCGACACCGATTGCGGTTGGTGAATCGATCTATTCCATTCGTCATTTCCGCGAATATATGCAGAAGGGCGCTTGCTCCATCGTGCAGGTGGATGTGGCGCGTATTGGCGGCATCACGCCTTGGCTGAAGGTTGCGCACACCGCAGAAGCCTTCGATATTCCGGTTTGCCCGCACTTCCTGATGGAACTGCATGTCAGCCTCACCTGTGCCGTGCAGAACGGGCGCTATGTCGAATATATTCCGCAGCTTGATGACCTGACCACCAAGGGCATGGAAATTCGTGATGGCCACGCCATTGCACCTTCCGAGCCGGGCATTGGCATTTCGTGGGATTGGGATGCCGTGCGTGCGCGCTCGGTTTCTGAATTCACCCGCGAGATCGTGAGATCATAATGGCTGAAAGAATGGGCATGGTGATCGGGCTGAAGCCTGAGAGGATCGCAGAATATAAAAAGCTGCACGCGAGCGTGTGGCCGGAAATTCTCTCACTCATTACCGACTGCAACATCACCAATTACACGATCTTTTTCAAAGAGCCTGAAAACCTGTTGTTTGGCACATGGGACTATGTCGGCACCGACTTTGAAGCCGACATGAAGAAGATGGCCGATAATCCGAAAAATCAGGAATGGTGGTCAGTCTGTATGCCATGCCAGAAGCCGCTTGAAACCCGAAAAGAGGGTGAATGGTGGGCGATGATGGAGGAGGTTTTCCATCATGACTGAAGCGTTTGATCCGAAAGCCCTGCGCCAATGGTGGCCGAAGCCGAGCTTACCGAAACCAATCGTGATTTTCGGCGCGGGCAGCATTGTCGGCGACGCGCATTTGCCAGCCTATAAGCAGGGCGGTTTTCCGGTTGCTGGCATTTTCGACCCAAATTTTGATAAGGTCAAAGAACTCGCCGACAAATGGGGCGTGAAGGCTTTTGCAAGTCTTGAGGAAGCAATTGCGGTTGAAGACGCGATCTTCGATCTGGCAACGCCGCCTTCCGCTCATGCTTCGATCCTCGCGCAATTGCCAGAAGGCGCGGCTGTTCTGATCCAGAAGCCGATGGGCAGCGATCTTGAGCGAGCTACGGAAATTCTGAAAGTTTGCCGCGCGCGTAATCTGAAAGCTGCGGTGAATTTCCAGCTGCGTTTCGCGCCGATGATGCTCGCTCTTTACGACGCCGTAGATAAGGGCTTGCTCGGCGAAGTGGTGGATTTCGACGCATGGCTGGCGCTTGCGACCCCTTGGGGTCTGTGGCCGTTCCTCAAAGGTCTGCCACGTATCGAGATAGCAATGCATTCGATCCATTATCTGGATTTCGTACGCGGTTTGCTTGGTAATCCGCAAGGTGTTCATGCCAAGACCATCGGGCATCCGAACCACGAGGTCGCCCAGACCCGCACCGCTGCAATTCTTGATTATGGCAACCGCGTGCGCTGTGCGCTGTCGATCAATCACGACCATGATTTTGGCCGTAAGTTTCAGGCTTGCGAATTCCGTATCTGCGGCACCGAGGGCGCTGCTTACGTGAAACTCGGCGTCAATCTTGACTATCCGCGTGGTGAACCGGACGAGCTCTGGATCAAGCCAAAGGGCGGAGGCGATTGGGTGCAGGTCGCACTTCAAGGCGCATGGTTTCCGGACGCATTCTTAAACCGCATGGCGCAGTTGCAGCGTTTCGCCACTGGTGAAGATGCAGAACTGATCGGCTCGGTCGAAGATGCATGGCACACGATGGCACTGGTCGAAGCCGCTTATCAGTCAAGCGCTGCGCCCGCCACGACGCTTGCTGCAAAACCGGAGTTTTGATCATGTCTGAACAGACGATCTATTTTGAAGATTACGAACTGGGCCATCAGCGCATCACCTATGGCCGCACGATCACCGAAACCGATTTCGTAGTTCATGCCGGGCATACGGGCGATTTCTTTCCGCACCACATGGATGCGGAATTTGCAAAGACCTTGCCGGGCGGTCAGCGAATTGCCCATGGCACGATGGTCTTTGCAATCGGCGTCGGCCTGACCGCCACGCTGATTAACCCTGTTGCGTTTTCTTATGGCTATGATCGCCTTCGCTTCGTGCGCCCGGTGCATATTGGCGATACGATCCGCACGCGCGTGACGATCAGCGCTAAGGAAGACGATCCGAAACGGGCAAATATGGGCCGCGTGAATGAGCGGTGCGAAGTGCTTAATCAGCGGGATGAAGTGGTGCTTGCTTGTGACCACATCCTGCTTGTTGAACGGAAGGCATGACTATGACGATACGATTTGATGGAAAAACCGCACTGATCACGGCGGCGGCTCAGGGCATTGGCCGTGCGAGTGCGCTGGCTTTTGCAGAAGCAGGCGCCAAGGCCTATGCGACCGATATCAACGAAGCAGCGCTGAAGGAACTCGAAGGCGTTTCGGGTATCATCACCCGCAAACTCAACGTGCTTGACGAAGCAGAAGTGAAGGCGCTCGTGGCCGAGATCGGTCAGATCGATATTCTGTTCAACTGCGCGGGCGTCGTCCATGGCGGTTCGATTTTGGAAATGAAGGACGAAGACCTCGACTTCGCGATCAATCTCAACATCAAGGCGATGATCCGCACCATTCAGGCCGTGCTGCCGGGTATGCTGGAGCGCAAAGACGGTGCCATCGTCAACATGGCGTCGGTCGCTTCAAGTGTGAAGGGCGTGCCGAACCGTTTTGCCTATGGCGTCACCAAGGCAGCTGTCATCGGTCTGACCAAGGCTGTTGCTGCCGATTATGTTGCCAAGGGCATCCGTTGCAACGCCATCTGCCCCGGTACGGTTGAAAGTCCTTCACTGCAGGATCGCCTGCGTGCGCAGGGCGATTATGAAGAGCAGCGTGCAGCCTTCATCGCGCGTCAGCCAATAGGCCGTATCGGCCAGCCGGAAGAAATTGCCGATCTCGCGGTCTATCTCGCGGGTGCCACTTACACGACTGGTCAGGCGTACAACATCGATGGTGGCTGGACGATTTAAGTTCGCTGCCGAAAATCCCCACAAGGAGTAAACTCATGAAATTTCTTCGCTATGGCGAAACGGGTCAGGAAAAGCCAGGCCTTCTTGATGCAGACGGCAATATCCGTGATTTGTCGGCGCATGTCAGCGATCTATCGGGTGCCGTTCTCAGCCCTGAAACCCTTGCAAAGCTTGGCTCGCTCGATGTGAATGTACTACCAAAGGTCGAAGGCAACCCACGCCTCGGCCCATGCGTTGCAGGCACTGGCAAGTTCATCTGCATCGGCCTCAACTATGCCGATCACGCAGCAGAATCCGGCATGGCTGTTCCGCCAGAGCCAGTCATTTTCATGAAAGCGACTTCGGCCATCGTTGGCCCGAACGACGATCTGCTCATCCCGCGCGGTTCTGAAAAGACCGATTGGGAAGTAGAGCTTGGCATCGTTATCGGCAAGACCGCGAAATACGTTTCGGAAGACGACGCGCTTGATTATGTCGCTGGCTACTGCACGCTGCATGACGTCTCGGAACGCGCTTTCCAGATCGAACGTGCCGGTCAGTGGACCAAAGGCAAGTCTTGCGACACATTTGGCCCAACCGGTCCATGGCTGGTGACGAAGGACGAAGTTGCCGACCCGCAAAACCTTGGCATGTGGCTCAAAGTCAACGGCGAAACCATGCAAGACGGCTCGACCAAGACCATGGTCTATGGCGTGCGTCATCTGGTTTCATACCTGTCACAGTTCATGTCTTTGCAGCCGGGCGATATCATCTCCACCGGCACGCCTCCCGGCGTTGGCATGGGCATGAAGCCACCACGCTACCTCAAGGCTGGTGACGTTGTCGAGCTCGGCATCGAAGGTCTCGGCACGCAGAAACAGAACGTGCGCGCTGACGTTTAATTCTTTTGAACATGCTCCCCGAAGCCCGTTTTTATGGGTGGGGAGCATGGTCTGATCACGGATAAATCATGACGAAAATTACTGATCTGCGCGTCTTCGATCTCCGTTTCCCGACTTCGCAAAGTCTGGACGGCTCTGACGCAATGAACCCTGACCCGGATTACTCGGCAGCCTATGTTATCCTCGATACGGATGATGAGGCGCTGAAAGGCCATGGTCTCACTTTCACCATCGGTCGCGGCAACGACATCTGCTGTCAGGCAATTCTTGCCATGCGCCATTTGGTGGTCGGCGTTGATCTCGATGTGGTGCGCGAGGCTCCGGGCAAGTTCTGGCGTCATCTGACCAGCGACAGCCAGCTGCGCTGGATCGGTCCTGAAAAGGGTGCGATGCATCTGGCAACGGGTGCCGTGGTCAATGCATTCTGGGATTTGCTGGCAAAGCAGTCCGGAAAGCCGGTCTGGCGTCTGGTGTCGGAAATGTCAGCAGAAGAAATCGCGGACATTGTCGATTATCGCTATCTGACCGATGTGTTGACCCGCGACGAAGCGGTTGAGATTCTGCGCAAGGCGGAAAGTGGGAAGGCTGAGCGTATCGCGAAGCTCGAAGCCACTGGCTATCCTTGCTACACGACTTCGGCTGGCTGGCTCGGCTATGGCGACGACAAGCTGCGTCGCCTGTGTCAGGAAGCCATTGATGAAGGCTTCAACCACATCAAGATGAAGGTTGGCCGCGATCTCGAAGACGATATTCGTCGTCTCACCATTGCGCGTGAGGTTATCGGTCCGGATCGTTATCTGATGATCGACGCCAATCAGGTCTGGGAAGTCGAGCAGGCAATCGAATGGGTCAACAAGCTTGCCTTCTCCAAGCCGTTCTTCATCGAAGAACCAACCAGCCCGGATGATGTTGCAGGTCATCGTAAAATTCGTGAAGCCATTGGCGACGTGAAGGTTGCGACGGGTGAAATGTGCCAGAACCGCATCATGTTCAAGCAGTTCATCGCAGAAGGCGCGATTGACATTGTTCAGATCGATTCATGTCGCATGGGCGGTCTGAACGAAGTGCTGGCCGTTCTATTGATTGCTGCGAAATATAACAAGCCGGTCTGGCCACATGCAGGCGGTGTTGGCCTCTGTGAATATGTGCAGCATCTGTCGATGATCGATTATGTTGCCGTGTCTGGCACCATGGACGGTCGTGTGATCGAATATGTCGATCATTTGCACGAGCATTTCATCGAGCCGTGCATCATCAAGGATGCGGCCTATATGCCGCCATCGCTGCCAGGCTTCTCGATTGAAATGAAGCCGCAGTCGATTACGGAATATACCTTCAAAGGTTAAGCGCAAAACCCCGGCTTGTTTACGCAAGCCGGGGTTTTTCTTATAAGTTCATGCGAAGCTATTCAGATAGTCAGACCCATACCAAAAGATAATTCATTTTTAAGCGCAATCTTAAGTATTGTTCCCTTACGAAGACATGGTTGCGTGGAATAACTGCGCAGATTTTTTGGGAAGAGTTCATGATGAAAAAAGCAATTTGGGTGCTTGGTGCTTCTATTCTTATGGCTGCAACGACTTCCGGTTCTGCGCAGGTCAGCGCCGAAGTTGGTGTGCTCTCCTGTGATGTGTCGGCTGGCATTGGCCTGATCATTGAGCAGAAGCAGAAGGTTAGCTGCACGCTGTCGAATGGCAATGGCCTGTCGCAGCAGTATAACGGATCGATCGATCAGTATGGTCTGGAGCTCGGTGAAACCACTGGCGGCCAGATGACCTGGACTGTTCTCGCCGCAACCACCACCATTGAGCCGGGCGCACTTGCTGGCACCTATGCTGGTGCAGAAGCGGATGCAAGCCTTGGTCTTGGCGCAGGTGTTCAGGTTCTGGTTGGTGGAACTGGTCAGGCTTTCACGCTTCAGCCGCTGGCTGTAGACACCGAAAAGGGCACTGCACTGTCAGCTGGTGTTGAAACGCTGACGCTGGAATATGTTCAGCAATAAGCCTGCATTTTCGTAAAAGACAAAAGCGCGTCAGATTAATGGCGCGCTTTTTATATAAGAGCATCCCGAAAAGTGTGAAACGGTTTTCGGAACAAGATGCGCCTAAAATGGGCTCTAAAGAAAGCGGATCATCAGCGCGCCGGTCAGCAGCAAGACAGCTCCCGCAATACGCCCGGCAGTGATTTCGCGAACAGCGATACCCATAAAGCCGATACGGTCTGCGGCAAGCCCAGCCAGCAATTGTCCGGCCACAGCAAGCCCCATCACGGCGGCGGCCCCGATGCGAGGCGTGAGCAGAACTGATGTTGTCACATAGATGCAGCCCAGCGCACCACCAGCCACAAACAACCAGCCCGCAGGCACGTTGAAGTTTGGCATAGCACCTGTTGCGCGTGCGGTTATCGCGGCAATCATTCCAAGAATGACGGCACCTGACAAAAATGAGATGGCGGCAGCCGTCACAGGTGAGCCAAGGCCACGCGCCAGCGCTGCATTGATTGGTGCCTGTATTGCGATACATGCGCCAGAAAGAATGCCGAACAGAGTCCAGATCATGAAGAATCCTCGCCAATTTATGCGGAAACTGCACGAAAATAGCCGGAACTGACACAAGATCAACCGCCGCGATTACGCGTATTGAGAGTTTCACTCAAAAGTGACGGCGTCGGTTGTCACTTCTGTTCGCCCGCGGAGATCATATTTTTGCCGCGACGCTTGGCATCATAAAGAAGAGCGTCTGCCGCATAAAGTGCTGCGGCTACATCATTGGGGGCAGCACTGAAGCTGACAAGCCCCATTGAGAAGCTAACCGGAAAACCAGCACGCGAAACAGCATCGTCCAGCAATGCTTTGATATTGTGTGCTTCTGCGAGGTCGCTGGCTTTGGTGCCGCCCAATCGCAATACGATAAACTCGTCGCCACCGGGCCGTGCGCTAATTTCATCGGGACGATTGCGCTCGGCAAGTGTTTCACCGATCAGCCGCAACAATTCATCACCCGCAGAGTGACCACGCTGATCATTGACTTGCTTAAAATGATCGACGTCGAAATAGAGAAGTGAGAATGGCAGGCCGTGATTGCGCGAAGCCATGATGGCTTTTTCGATTTCCAGCTCAATGCCGGTTCGATTGGCAATGCCGGTTAGCCCATCAACAAGAGCGAGCTTGCGCGCTTCACGCAAAACGCGGCGCATATTGAGAATTTCGACAGCCGTGCTGGCAAGGCCAGCAAGCTTGATCTTCTCTTCCGCTGTGCATTGTCTGATCTTAGTATCAAGCGCGCAAATCGCGCCAAGCGTCGATCCATCTGGCGCAATGAGTGGAGCACCGAGATAAAACCGGATACCCGGAGCTTCTTTCACAAACGGATTGGTCGCAAAGCGGTAGTCGCTCGTTGCATCTTCAATGAGAAACGGGTCAGTTCCTTCAATGGCATGCGAACAGAAAGTGTTCTCGTTTGGCACATCGCCAAACACACATCCAGCCATGCCAATGTGATGCGTGGTATGCTCGTCAACAAGTGAAACTGCAGCCATTGGCACGCCAAACGTCGACAACACGAGATTGCAGAGCGCATCCAGTGTACGGTCCTGGCCCATCTCGATCGTGTTGTAGGAAGTGAGAACAGCGAGGCGGTGTTTGTCGTGTAAAAGCATGGGCCTCATTAAGCAAATTGGATTGCTTCAATCAACTAACAAATCTGTCAGAATGAGGTGTGGTCATCCAATGCGCAATTATCAGTTGTAACAGCCTATAAGAGAGCACAGATTTTCTACAAAACCGTGAATATCATTATAATATCCATAAAGCTTAGTATTTGATTTTTATGAATGATATTCTTCAAAATTTCCAAACCTGTGTTAAAAATCTTTATTCAGTTTATGAGCGGAAAATCGTCTTGAGACGTTATATGTGACGTCAGGAAGAGGATGCGAATATATGCACATACACGATCAGAAGAATCCCTTTGTTTCCTCGAAGAATATTCTTTCTTTGGTCACAGAAAGTCCTCTCGGTGTTTGCATTACTGATGAACAAGGTCTTTTCATTTTCGTCAACAGAGCGTTTTGCAATCTTTATGGCTATGAAGCAGATGAACTGATTGGTCAGGATTTTACTATTCTGGTTCCGGATGCAAACAAGGATGAGCTTACCGCATTGCATAACAGTTTCATCAACGATTACTCGGAAGGTGATAGCAAATCCCTGACTGAGCTTCAGATGGAATGGACTGTGCTGGATCGGCATGGCAACGAGCTTTTCATCATCGCAAATGCCGTTCTGCTGCTGGGCAAAGATGGAAGCCGCAACAAGGCAACATTCGTCACTGATATTACGCAGCAGAAGATTGCCGAAGACAAATTGTTGCGCGCAAATCGAAAGCTTGAATTTCATGCAACGCGCGATGAGCTGACGGCTCTGCTCAATCGCAGAGCCGGTCTTGATCGTGTGTCAAAAGCAATTGCCTTATCGAGAGTGCGGCTTGAGCCTCTCTCGGTCGCGTTTATCGATGTGGATTACTTTAAAAGGATCAACGATCTTTACGGACATGTGGTTGGTGACGAGGTTTTGCGCGAGATTTCAGAGATGATCATCAATGGGATCAGAGAGGGCGATTCTGCCGTCCGCTATGGAGGCGAAGAGATTCTGATCATTATGCCGCGTACAAACGCACATGCAGCTTTGGCCGTGGTTGAGAGGTTGCGTGGCCAACTCGCTGAGATGCGATTGAGCAGTGAGTCTATTGAAGTTACGTTCTCAGCCGGTATTGCCGAGTATCAACGTGGGGATCGCAAGGCTTTTCTGGTGGCTGCTGATAAAGCTTTATATGCCGCAAAAAATGCCGGGCGTAATCGGTCGATGCTGAGTTAGCGGTAGGGTTTGATGCGCAGTGGAGGCAGAAAGCATAGTGCTCTCGTAGCGAGACTCAAAACCTGTAAAACATCATTGTTATTTTTGGGACGAAAGAGTGGTGCCCGGAGACGGATTTGAACCGCCGACACGCGGATTTTCAATCCGCTGCTCTACCAACTGAGCTATCCGGGCATCCTGTCAGTGATCTCTCACTTAGTGGCGGTGTTGGTGTCCGCCGGAAGTGGGTGCGTTATAGCATTAAATTTCGCGCTGTCCAGCACCCTATCGCACTTTTTATAAGATTTCTTATAAACGCGCTAAAGCACCGATTTGATTGTGGAAATCACTCATAGAAAAGTATCAGTTGTCGTTTTCTTCTTCTTCCTCAATCGTTTTTCCGGGAATGACATAGCTTCCCGAAAGCCAACGATTGAGATCAATGCTTTTACAACGCGGCGAACAGAACGGATAAGAATCGCGAGCCGACGGCTTGCTGCATTCAGGGCAGGGGCGTGTCGGGCGCAACGGTGTTACGCGCGCGTCCGGTGCTGTTGATATGTCTTTCTTATCACTCATAGAAATCTCAGACCTTGCCGCTTTCCCAGTTTGCATAAACCGGATAGTCACCGTCAGCCAGCAGGCTTACAACTTCCTGAAGCGGCAGTCCCACAACATTGCTGTAAGAGCCAACCAGCTTGACCACGAAGCTGCCAGCAAGCCCCTGAATGGCATAGCCGCCAGCCTTGCCGCGCCATTCGCCAGAGGCGAGATAGGCGTCGATCTGTTTGCGCGTCAGACGTTCAAAACGCAGGCGCGTTTCAACAAGCGTCTGGCGTAGGTTACCATTGGGCAGGATTACGCAGACCCCGGTAAACACCTTATGCGTGCGCCCCGACAGAAGACGCAGGCATTCCCGCGCCTCGTCGGTGATTTCCGCTTTTGGCAGAACGCGACGTCCTACAGCTACAACCGTATCAGCTGCCAGAACAAAAGCATTGGCGAGGTTTTCATCACCCTGCAATTGTGCCTGTGCCGCCTTTGCCTTCTCACGCGCAAGACGACGCGCGAGCGAACGCGGATGTTCCGCGCGCTCAGGCGTTTCGTCAATGTCAGCCGGCTGAATATGATCTGGCTCAATGCCGACTTGCCCCAGAAGCTCAATCCTGCGGGGAGAGCCGGAGGCAAGAACCAGCTTATGTTGCGCGCTCATAGACACCAGTTTTCCTGAAAAGCGAGTTGAGACTTACTTGAAGCGATAGGTAATACGGCCTTTGGTCAGGTCGTAAGGGGTCATTTCAACCAGAACCTTGTCGCCTGCGAGAACGCGGATGCGGTTCTTACGCATACGGCCAGCCGTGTGAGCAATAATTTCGTGGTCGTTTTCGAGCTTTACGCGGAACATTGCGTTTGGCAGCAGTTCCGTAACAACACCTGGAAACTCTAGGACTTCTTCTTTCGGCATACGATACCTATTTCTTTCTACGATAAATTGGCCCAAAACCGGGCCATAGCTTTAAATTTGGCCGGAACCTATATGATTAGACGGCATTTGTGAACAACGGAATTGGATTAGCCTCGGGCGCTGTTAATTTGGGGCCAAACGCTGTGTAATTTGGCGCTTTAAGCGGTCCCTAACATCGCGATAAGCATTCATGATCTGCTCGCGGCTGCCTGTCACAAGCGTTGGGTCAGGTGTGGGCCAATATTCCACATCGACTGAAAAGCCACGCATTTTTTCAAGCACCGTGTGATGTGCAAGCGGGGTCAGTGTAATGATCAGGTCGAAATAACCATCTGCCAGTTCTTCAAGCCCGCGTGGCTGACGATCATCCAGTGACAGACCTTCTTCAACAAGCACCGCATCGACAAAGGGATCACGTTCCCCGCGCTGCACACCTGCGGAAGCAATGAACATATTGGACGGCAACAGTTTTCTGGCAAGAAGTTCAGCAATCGGCGAGCGGATCGCGTTTTTTCCGCAGACAAAAAGCACTGAAGTTGGTCGTTTGGCGGCCTCAATCTCTTCCGGTGCTGTAATCATGTCCTCAATCGGCATCAAGGATCAGCCCCGCCAGTGCAGCACGCAGACGAGCGTGAAAAGCCGCCGTGCGGTTGTGAAGTCGACTTCGATTTTGCCGTTCAAGCGGGTTTGCAGAACTTGCGATCCTTCATTGTGCAGACCGCGCCGTCCCATATCGATGGCTTCAATCTTGCTGGGGCTGGCGGAACGGATCGCTTCATAATAGCTTTCGCAGACCATGAAATAATCTCGCACTACACGGCGAAGCGGAGTGAGCGATAGAATGTGAGTCGCGACAGTGTCGCCGCTTTCGCGCATGATCAAAAAAATCAGACGTGATTCCATCAGCGACAGTTTGAGCTTGTAGGGTCCGCCTAAATCGTCGCCGACTGGGCAGAATGCGTTTTCTTCAACCAGATCAAAAATCGCGACCGCGCGTTCATGCTCGACATCAGGCGTCGAGCGGCCGATGGACTCATCCAGCTCGATGTCGATCAATCGGGCATTAGGAACGCCAGCGGTCATGATCCCTCATAGATTAAGCCGTATGGCGACGGATTGTGCGTGAGCATCAAGGCCTTCGGCACGGGCGATTTCGATGGCTGCTGGCCCGAGTGCGCGCAGCTGATCGGGGCCGAGTTTTAGAAGCGAGGTGCGCTTCATATAATCCAGAACCGACAGACCAGACGAGAACCGTGCCGAACGTGCGGTTGGCAGAACGTGGTTACATCCGCCGACATAATCGCCGATCACTTCTGGCGTATAAGCGCCGATAAAGATTGAACCGGCATTGCGGATTTTTGGCAAAAGCGTTTCGGGGTCAGCGGTGGCGATCTCCAAATGCTCGGCAGCAATCCGGTTGGCTAGTGGAATGGCCGCTTCAAAATCATCAACCAGAATGACCGCACCAAAATCGCGCCAGCTAGCGGCGGCTGTTTCAGCGCGCGGCAAAGTTTTGAGCTGACGTTCGACGGCTTCTTCGACAGCCTTTGCGAAAGGCTCATCATTGGTCATCAGGATAGATTGCGCAGCCGTGTCATGTTCAGCCTGCGCCAGAATGTCAGCAGCCAGCCAGTCTGGATTGTTATCCTTGTCGGCAATCACCAGAACTTCCGATGGTCCGGCAATCATGTCGATGCCGACAGTGCCAAATACGATGCGCTTGGCTGCGGCCACGAATGCGTTGCCGGGGCCAACGATCTTTGCAACCGGGGCGATGGTCTCTGTGCCATAGGCGAGTGCCGCAACAGCCTGCGCACCACCAACACGATAGATTTCCGAAACACCGGCAAGACGCGCTGCCACCAGGACCAGCGGATTGAGCTTACCATCAGGCGAGGGGACGACCATCACGATGCGCTCGCAACCTGCAACCTTTGCAGGCACGGCATTCATTAGAACCGAGCTTGGATAGCTTGCTGTGCCGCCCGGAACATAAAGGCCGACCGCTTCAATTGCAGTCCAGCGTGAACCGAGTTCAACGCCAAGCGCATCGGTATAGCGGTCATCTTTCGGTAGCTGACGCGCATGGTGCTTTTCAATGCGCTCATGCGCAAGCTTCAATGCTTCGATGGTCGAGGCAGGGGCTTCGTCAAAAGCCGCATCGACTTCAGCTTCCGTTATACGAATGCCGGTTTTGTTCAGATCAATGCGGTCGAAACGAAGCGAATATTCGATCAGCGCAGCATCGCCTTCGCGGCGCACACGATCAACGATTTCGCGCGCAGCACGATCAACATCTTCAGAAACCTCGCGCTTGCCTGTGAGGAAAGCTGCAAATTGCTGTTCAAAATCGGGATCGTTTTGTCTGAGCGTCGTGGCCACGCTGGTATTCCTTTAATTTTTATTCTGGGCAAAGCCCTTAAGTCAAAGCGGCAATCAGGCTTCGTGTTTTGGCACCGAAGCGGTTTCCCATGCGGGGCCAAGATCTGTCAGCTGCGCTTCAATGCATTCTACATCGAGACGGATAGCGGCATTTGCCGAGAATGTCAGTTCCAAAGTTCCGGCTGGTGCTTCACTGGCGATAAAACGGATAGCCAGCAGCGAAAGAACCTCTTCCGACTTCTGCCGGTCGATACCGCTGCCTTTGACCGCCGTGACACGGTTAAAATGCAAAGCGGTGCGGCGACGCTGATATTGCGGCTTGCGGAACAGCTTTGGCTTGGCTTCTTCCCACGCAAAACGGTTCAGCGTGAGTACAAAGCGCTTATCCGCCGCCAGATATTGCAGGTCTGATACTTTCAGAACCGCATCCTGAAGATGGGCGGACAGGACCTGCAAATCTTCCTCATCCAGCGCCACAAGCTTCAACATTTCCATATCTGGTATCATTCCCTGCTATTCTCAAATGATGTTGGAAGCAACTTTACATGTAGCCACAAAAAAATCGACAGACTTTTCAGCCTGTTGATTAATAAGCTAAAGCATGTCGCGGAAAAGTGGGAACCAGTTTTCCGATAACGACATGCGTAAAAACAAAAAGATAAAGCGTGTCGATTGAATACGATAAATTGCGACACGCTTTAGGAATAAAAGAAAAGCCGGAATGCTGTTAGCAAATCCGGCTTTTGAATTTTTATCCGCTGATACGTTCGACGTTGGCACCGCAACGCGAAAGCTTTTCTTCCAGACGTTCAAAGCCGCGATCAAGATGATAAACGCGGTTGACAATGGTTTCGCCTTCGGCTGCAAGGCCAGCGATAACCAGCGAAACCGAAGCGCGCAGATCTGTTGCCATAACCTGTGCACCCTTGAGGCGCTCGACGCCTTCAACGGTAGCAGTCTGGCCCGACAGCGAAATCTTGGCGCCAAGACGTGCCAGTTCCTGCACATGCATGAAGCGGTTTTCGAAAATCGTTTCAGTAATATGCGATGTACCCTTGGCCATCGTCATCAGGCCCATAAACTGTGCCTGAAGATCGGTTGGGAAGCCGGGGAATGGATCAGTCGTCACATCAACTGGATGAATACCATGGCCGTTGCGCACAACGCGAAGACCGCTATTGGTTTCGGTGATTTCCGCACCGGCCTTGCGAAGGACATCAAGCGCGGCAGTCAATTGGCTTGCTTCAGCACCTTCGAGCACAACATCACCGCCGGTCATCGCGACAACCATGGCATAGGTGCCGGTTTCGATGCGGTCAGGAATGACGCGAACGCGTGCGCCTGACAGGCTGGTTACGCCTTGAATGTGGATTGTCTCGGTGCCAGCACCTGTGATTTTTGCACCCATTGCGTTCAGGCAGTCGGCAAGATTGACGACTTCTGGTTCGCGTGCAGGGTTTTCGATAATGGTTTCGCCCTTGGCAAGCACCGCTGCCATCAGCATGACATGGGTTGCGCCAACCGAAACCTTCGGGAAGCGATAACGTGCGCCAACAAGACCGCCTTTTGGTGCGCGTGCTTTGGCATAGCCGTTTTCAATGTCGATCTGTGCACCCAGCGCCTGAAGGCACTCAAGCAGCAAATCAACCGGGCGCGTACCAATCGCGCAACCACCTGGCAGCGATACAGTTGCTTCGCCCATACGCGCCAGAAGTGGTCCGATAACCCAGAAGCTCGCACGCATCTTGGAAACCAGTTCATAAGGAGCAACGGTATCTACAATCGTGCGGGCCGTAAAATGGATGGTGCGCGAATAAGAACCGTCCTGATGTTCACGGCGGCCATTAACTGAATAATCAACGCCGTGATTGCCCAAAATGCGGATCAATTGCTCGACATCGGCGAGATGCGGTACGTTCTCAAGCGTCAGCGTATCGTCGGTGAGAAGCGAAGCAATCATCAGCGGCAGAGCGGCATTTTTTGCGCCAGAAATAGGAATGACGCCATTAAGCTTATTGCCGCCGACGATTTTGATGCGATCCATGCTGTTTCACCTTCTGGGCCGAAGCCGTTGCCCGGTAATCGATATTTGCAAATTCTGCGGTCTTGGGACTCGCAGTATTGCAATATGAAATTGACTGATCCTGCGGCGAAATTACGTCGATCACGAATCATAGTCGTGCGGTGACGCCAGCAAGAGATTAATTGCGCTTTTATAACAGCTCTTCCCTATCTTCAAGGAAGGCTTCACAACATACTTATTCGCTAAAAAGGCAGTTTTTAAAATCGTAGCAGCTGATCAAAGGCAACGGATTTCAATCCTGATCCTGTTTGCCGGCTGTAATGCCGTCGTTGCGTTCGTCTGCATCGCCCGCACGTCGTGAACGTGATTGCACTTTGCGGCGCATCAGATTCGCCCGTAGCTGCTCTGCACGCCGTTTTTCACGCGGGTCAGGCTGGTTCTGTTTGTTGTTTTCGATGTCTTTTTCGCTCATCAGATCTGTGTACTATGGTGTATCGCCTGCGGAAAGTGGGTTTTATAGCGACGTGAGGGTGATTTCCACATTATGTCAAAATAATTGCATTTGGTTGCTTGCGATTTGCGTAATGATGTGTCAGAAGTCCGCCGCGTTCAAGAGAATGCTGCGGTAGCTCAGTGGTAGAGCACTCCATTGGTAATGGAGAGGTCGAGAGTTCAATCCTCTCTCGCAGCACCAGTCCTTCAATGAATTGCTCTAACTCTCATAAAATATCAGTCGTAAT
Source organism: Ochrobactrum sp. EDr1-4 (assembly GCF_049199085.1). NCBI lineage: Bacteria > Pseudomonadati > Pseudomonadota > Alphaproteobacteria > Hyphomicrobiales > Brucellaceae > Ochrobactrum > Ochrobactrum sp. EDr1-4. Next base: position 741,760 of record NZ_JBLZOF010000001.1, on the reverse strand, counting down.
GTAGCCTCCTCCATAGACATGGAGTGGTGCGTTGATCTGCATTGTTCTCGCTATAATGCGGGACGCTACTGGTCTGGAATTTAGACAATATATCTTAATGTTATAATCGCGATTGAAACTGTAATTGCTCCGCCAATGCGCGTTGCTATTTGTGCGAAAGGCATCAAAGCCACACGGTTGGCAGCGGTCAAAATTGCAATGTCACCAGTCCCACCTTGTCCACTGTGGCACCCGGTCACAATCGCGGTGTCGATTGGGTAAAGTTTAACAAACCGGGCAACGAAGAAACCTGTCGTGATCAGAGAGAAAACCGTTGCGAAGACTGTCACGACAGTGGGTAAGTTAAATACCGCAATAAATTTCGCCCAAGGCGTATAAGCCACTCCCATTGCAAACAGTAGCGGCCATGTCACAATAGTTGAGAAAAACTTGTAGACATGATGACATCCGCTTTCGATACGCGGCTCGAATAGTTTGCCAACTTTGGCTGCAACAGCCAAGAATAGCATGCATATCGGCGCCGGAAAGTCTGTTAAGTCCTGAACATAGACGCCTAGCAAATATAGGCTGACAATCGTAACGCCTGCTGCTGCAATATCTGTGATTGCGATAGCTTCGAAGGCTTTGTCAGTTGAGGATGCTGTGTTTTCGTCGTCTGGCTGTAGTCGCCCTTCGCCGGTGAGATGCGGATAGTGCTTTCCCAGCAAATTGAGCAGTCCACATAGGAAAACGGCTGTAAAACTGCCGAGCATAACAACCGGTATAATCTGAGCGAACAGAACATCTTGCGGCTGATGAAGAATGAGCGAATATCCCATAGAGAGTGGAATTGCGCCTTCTCCTAATCCTCCAGCCATAATGGGCACCACGATGAAGAAGAGACTATGGATGGCCGTTAGTCCCATTGCTACGCCCACAAGAGTTCCCGTGATCAACGCAACAATTGATCCTGCGGCAAGAGGCACAAAAATTCGGAAAAAGCCGTTTATCAGAACGCGGCGGTCCATACTCACTATGCTGCCGACGATGATGGCTGCAATGTAGAGATAGAGAAAGTTGGATTGTTTGCTGAAGGTTGTCACGGATGTCGCAACCGATGCTGGAATAATGCCATAGAAGACGGCAGCCGACGGCACTACGAATGCCATAATTGCAGCTCCACCCATCAGCCCCAGTATTCGAAAGCGCTTACCGAGCTCCATAAAAAGAAAGCCACCCACAGACAGAATGCCGATAGACATCGTCAAATCTGAGGGCACCTTGCCAATCAATACGAAGCCAACGATCAGCAGCGTTATGAGTAAATATATTGGAAGCGGCACGACGCCTATACGCATGCTCTGCACTGACAAGAAGGCTTTACGCCAGCTAGTTTCATTGGTTTTGCATGTCGTCTCGTCATTAAGAGCCATAAAATTTCCTTAATAATATTTTCTTAAGTATCGTTATTTTCGTTATTAAAATTCGCTATTTATTAAAACTTAACAAAAATATATTTTGAAATATTAAATCATGTTTGATGTGTATTGGTAAACAAACAAATGTAAACTATAAAATGTTATTTAGTCCAGTATCCAATTTATTGTGGGTTATTTTTACAATCGGAAGGATATTTTTTTCTTGATAATTTTATTGGAAATATAAATACCCCAGAAGAATTTTAGACGATTGCTGCTCTTGCGTACGAGGCGAATGGTTTCTCTTTTAGCAAGTGCGCGTAAACCAATTTTTCGGCGCTTGGACCGCGGTTCTTTTTGGCGCTCGATCTCAATTTCACTGGTTAAATAGGGGGCATTCGCCGTGCTGAATCGTGTAAGAATGACGTCTTGAATAGCGATTGCGGGTTGAAGTTGCCATAGCGAGAATTGAGCCACGCTGGGATCAAAAAGATAATCGTCGATTGGTGTCGAACCCGGTATATATTGATCCAGCATTTTTCGAGCGGCTGATTTGCTTATTACATAAGCTCCAGACCCCCAATGCTTGTAATATAGCTGGCCCAATTCACGATTGTTTTTGGTTGTTATTGTTCGCGTCGATATGAGTGTAGGTTCATCAACGGTCTCTAGCTTAATAATTTCGGCCCCTCTGGGGATCCAGTCTGTAGAGTTGATGAAATCACCCGCATCATTGGATAGGTGCAAGTCGTCTTCCATAACAATAGCGTAGTCATCGGCGGATGCTATTATCTGCCGGTAAATAGCTAGATGCGATTCAGAGCAAGCGATCTCACCAGTAGTGAGTGGCTTGCCTTGAGTGCGTTTGCTTCTGTAAAGGGCGATTTCATCTTTTGTAAAATGCGCGCCATCAGTAGCAGGGTGACGAATGAAGTTTGCCGAATAAGATTGTAACAACTCAGATATGCGATGCATTCGTTCTGGTGCGCGGTCAAGATTAATAATATAGCACTGCATATTGATTGCCCCCTAATTGTTAGTGTTTTATCTGAGGCTAATTAATAATGTCAGTACCTGTTCTTCTTTATCACCAGATAGCACGGCTGCCTGATCCTAAAGTTCCATACAAAGGACTTTTCGTTCGGCCTGAGAGTTTCCGTTCTCAGATGAAATGGCTGAAGTCATTGGGTTATAAAGGACTCTCAGTTCGTGATGCTTGGCCTTATTTGCGAGGTGACAAGAAGGGTAAAGTCGTCGTCATTACTTTTGATGATGGATTTTTGAATACACTTGAACATGCAGCTCCTGCGCTGGCGGAAGTTGGCTTCACTGCGACCAATTATTTTGTCGCTAATCAAATTGGTGGCAGTAATGTCTGGGATGCAAAAGAAGGCATACCGCAGTCGCCGTGTATGAATGCCAGTGAATTACGTGAATGGGCTAGATTAGGGCATGAGGTCGGTGCCCACACATTGGATCATTGCCTTCTCCCTCAAGTTTCCCACCAGGAGGCGCAGCGTCAAATTGCTGATTGCAAAAGAAAAATAGAAGACGTGCTCGGATCGGAAGTCACCAGCTTCTGCTATCCTTACGGTGGAAATGATCCGGTCCACAGGCAGATTGTTAAGGAAGCTGGATATCTCAACGCTACAACGACAGTGAGTAAACGTGCCAAATCGACCGACGATGCGTTTGGCATTCCGCGCATCTATATTCGCTATCGTCATCCAACATTGGAAGCGATGCTGCGCGTTCTATTCAAATAGCGGCCTCGAGAGTGATAGCGTTGCGCGGTAAACTTGGCAGGCTGTTTGCTGCTGATTTTCTAAAGGTCGTCATATAATTTTGGGGCTTTAACCCACTTAATTCAACAGACTAAATGCTTATTTGAATTGTCTGGCGGAGAGAGCGGGATTCGAACCCGCGATACGGTTCCCCGTATACACACTTTCCAGGCGTGCGCCTTCAACCACTCGGCCACCTCTCCACTCATTTGCTGTCTTGAAATCCGCAAGCGCGGTCAGAACTCTCGCAAACACGACACCGCTTCAAATCAGGCATTGGTTAGTTGCCAAAACAGGTGCTGCGGCGCGCAATATAGCCAGAATGCGCATATGTTCAACTGCTATTTGTCAGTTTTCTATTTAATTTGTATCAAGTCACGGCCCTGTGGCTTTTTAAGAGCTAAATAATTGTTTTTTAAATGGAAAATATATTGAAAAACTTGTGCTTTATTCGATGATGCATGCTGCATCTGCCTTATGGTATGATTTAGTGATGAGTTAGGCAGAGGCTAGATGGCATGGATCGTGCATTTTGGCACGATTTGCATGGGTGAAATCGAAGGCAGAGAATCGTGTTTCGTTTTGTATTGCGCAGTTTTGCGGTTGTGTGTCTGGCGCTGGCAGTCGTTTTTGCAGTTTTGGATGGCGCGCGCTCGGTCGGAGCGCAAGAATTCGTCGTGAAGCCATTTCTGGATATGTGGGCTGTTGGTGCACCAGAACTGCTGGGGGATGCAGAAGCATTTGTGACGCACTATATAGGCATAGCGGCTTGGGACAGGGTGTTGGTTCCTTTGCTGGAGCAGCCGGGCTGGCTGGTGTTCGGCATACTCGCACTCTTGTTTTATCTGGCTGGCCATCGTCGCGAAAAGCGCTTTGGTAATTTTAGCGCGCGTTAGCATTGGTCTCCGGGCGCTATCTTCGGAAGTTACATAAGATCGGTTTGTCCAAGAGCGTTGCGCAGTATGTGCATATTCTCAGCTCTTCAGGAGGTGTTAAATGAGTTTCCTAGACAGCTATCGCAAAAAGGTAGAAATGCCTTCACATCAGGACGCTTTACCGGGTCGCGCTGCGGCGCTTCCGACGGCAGCATCGCATTATGTATCGGGTAAGCCGCTTAAGGGGCCATGGCCGGAAGGCATGAAGCAGGTCATGTTCGGCATGGGTTGTTTCTGGGGCGCAGAGCGGCTGTTCTGGCAGGTGCCGGGTGTTTATGTAACTGCCGTTGGCTATGCTGGCGGCATCACGCCCAATCCGACCTATGAGGAAACCTGCACGGGTCTGACTGGCCACGCCGAGGTGGTGCTGGTCGTTTATGATCCAAAGGTTGTTAGTCTTGATGAATTGCTGACGCTCTTCTGGGAAGAGCATGATCCGACGCAGGGCATGCGACAGGGCAATGATATCGGCACGACTTATCGTTCGGTGATCTACACCTTTGATGAGCTGGATCGTGAAGCGGTTGAAAAGAGCAGGGACGCTTACCAGGCCGCGCTGGCATCGCGTGGTCTGGGTCCGGTCACGACGGAAATTGCTGATGCTCCGGCGTTTTATTACGCGGAAGATTATCACCAGCAGTATCTGGCCAAGAATCCGAATGGCTATTGCGGTTTGCGCGGAACAGGTGTGAGCTGCCCAATACCGGCGGCATCATAAGAAGCAAAAAATCGCGCGGTTAGCCCCGCGCGATTTTCTTATTTAAGATCAGCATGCCTTCATTCTCGCCGGTCAGTTCTTCAAAATCACCCCATGCCATTTTGCGGTAAAGATCAGGCTTATAGGTGTAGAGATAAGCCTCGCTATAACCGAGATCATGAGCAGCCGTTTCAATCGCTGTCATGAGCGCCTTAGCAATACCACGCCCGCGAAACTCCGGTGCAACCAGCACACTCGCAACCCATGGCTTGAGGTGAGGGTGGCTGTCGAGGTCACTATGAATCAGAAGAACAAAGCCTGCCAGTTCGCCATTCCAAAGCGCGGCACGCGCTGCCTGACCATCATTTGAATGGATAATATCCTGTAAGGCTGAGGCGACTTCTTCTTCAGTTGCGCCCGCTGCCTGTCCCCATTCGGCATGGTTCCATTTTGCGCAAATTGCTGCGAGATCTTTTCGATGCTCAAGGGTGATGATTTCAATCATTGCATTACCAGTGCGGTGGCTTTGTGATGGGAATTTCGGGTGCGGTTTGCCCTTCGAGCGTCAAAAAGCGATCCGTCAGGGCCGAATGTTTTTTGTCGAGACGGTCTATCGTTTTCCACTGCTCCGCAATGACGGCAGAAAGCTCTTCAATCGTCTGTTCCTGTTGAGCAACCCGGATTTCAAGTTCTGTCAGGCGGGCTTCGGTAGACATGAGCGATGTTCCATACCAGTTGATATTGAAGAGATAAAAAATCCGCGCTGGCAGCTCAATATCGATTATCGAGCGGCCAATACGCGGATTAGTATAGTGCTTATCGTAAGGTTTGAAACTTACTTCGTGCCGTACATGCGGTCACCAGCATCACCGAGACCCGGAATGATGTAACCTTTTTCATCAAGGCTATCATCAATGGAGGCGGTGAAGACATCAACATCTGGATGAGCCGCCGTGAAGCGCTCAATGCCTTCCGGTGCTGCCAGCAGGCACAGGAACTTGATATTGGTCGCGCCGCGTTCCTTCAGCTTGTCGATCGCTGCGATTGCCGAATGGCCGGTTGCAAGCATCGGATCGACCACGATGATGAGGCGGTTGACGATGTCTTCCGGTGCTTTGAAGTAATATTCGACTGGCTGAAGCGTGTCGTGATCGCGATAAAGACCGATATGGGCCACGCGTGCTGCTGGCACCAGATCCAGCATACCTTCCAGAAGACCGTTGCCAGCGCGCAGGATCGAAGCGAAAACCAGCTTCTTGCCTTCAAGCGTTGGCGCTTCCATTGGCATCATTGGCGTTTCGATATGCATGGTGGTTAGTTCGAGATCGCGTGTCACTTCATAGCAAAGCAACAGCGAAATTTCTTTCAGCAAACGACGGAAGCTGGCGGTTGAAGTTTCGCGCTTGCGCATAATGGTGAGCTTGTGCTGGACAAGCGGATGGCTGACGACATTAACGCCCATGTTGTTTCCACTTTTCTTGTTATCTTTATCGACTGTAACGGCTAATTAAGCCGGAGAAAACGCGTGGCAGGCGCGCACGCACAGTTTTCTATTTCTTTGAACATTTTGCACAGATGCGCAAGTGGAGATCACAAAAGGGGTATCGGCTTGCGGTCTGTGCTTGTATCGTCCGGTACAAGCTTTATATGCATCAAGCAAACGGAAAACGGAGATCGGCTTCGTTTCGCACATGAACCGGCAGGATAGTTATGAGCCAGCAGAACGGCAATGCAGACCGCGTGGGCGCACAAGGTGGCATGGAGCATTCATTCGGCTTCAAGGCAGTCGATGAAAGCGAAAAGCAGGGGCTGGTCAACGACGTTTTCCATAAGGTTGCGAAGCGCTACGATGTGATGAATGATCTCATGTCGGGTGGTCTGCATCGTGTCTGGAAAGATGCGATGATCGGCTGGCTGGCACCATCCAAGCGTCCGGGCTTCAAATCGCTCGATGTGGCTGGTGGTACGGGCGATATTGCTTTCCGTATTGTTGAAGCCTCGAACCGTCAGGCGCATGTAACTATTCTCGATATTAACGGCTCAATGCTCGGTGTTGGGCGTGAACGTGCGATCAAGAAGGGCTTAGCCGATAATCTCGAATTTGTTGAAGCGAGCGCCGAAGAGCTACCCTTTGAAGATGCGAGCTTTGATGCTTACACAATTTCGTTTGGCATTCGTAATGTGCCACATATCGACAAGGCGCTGTCCGAAGCCTATCGCGTGTTAAAGCCCGGTGGCCGTTTTATGTGCCTTGAATTCTCCGAAGTCGAACTGCCATTACTTGATAAGATTTATGACCAGTGGTCGTTCAACGCTATTCCGCAGATTGGTAAAATGATTACGGGTGATGCTGAATCCTACAGCTATCTTGTGGAATCGATCCGCAAATTCCCTAAGCAGGAAGATTTTGCACGCATGATCCGCGAGGCGGGTTTTGAGCGCGTGAGCTACCGCAATTTCACAGGTGGTATCGCAGCCCTTCATTCTGGCTGGAAGCTCTGAGATCAGTATGAGCAATATTTCTGCGGCTTTGAGATTGATGCATGCTGGCTGGATTATGGCGCGCGAAGGCGTGTTGAGTTCGCTGCCTGTTGATGATGCGGCTGGATTGCCAGCCTTAGGGCACAAGGCTGCGAAGCTTCTTGCGCGTAAGCGTGCGAAAGATGCGCCTCGCTCCGAGCGTATTTCGAGGGCGATGAACAAGCTTGGGCCTTCCTATGTGAAGCTCGGTCAGTTTCTTGCAACCCGTCCTGATATTGTGGGCAAGGACGTTGCCGCTGATCTCGAGCTTTTGCAGGATCGCCTTGATTTCTTCCCGCAGACTGAGGCCGTTGCGGCTATCGAGAGTTCTCTTGGCCGCAAGATTGATGATCTCTATGTGAGTTTCGAAGCGCCGATTGCAGCCGCATCCATGGCGCAGGTGCATCCTGCCTATGTGATGAAGGATGGCGCACCGCATAAGGTTGCGGTTAAAGTCATCCGTCCGGGTGTTCGTCAGCGTTTCGCGCGTGATCTTGAAAGCTTCTTCATGGTCGCTCGCATGCAGGAGCGGCATATACCGTTTACGCGGCGCTTGCGCCCGGTCGAGATGGTGGAAACACTACATCAGACCACGCGTATCGAGATGGATCTGCGGCTTGAAGCGGCAGCGCTGTCCGAGATTGCCGAGAATATCAAGGACGATGAGGGCTTTCGCGTCCCCAATGTGGATTGGGAGCGCACGGGTCGCGATGTTCTGACGCTTGAATGGATTGACGGCATTAAAATGTCGGATATCGATGGCTTGAGAGCGGCAGGCTTTGATCTGAAAAAGCTTTCGGAAACACTGATCCAGTCTTTCCTGCGCCATACTCTGCGCGATGGTTTTTTCCATGCGGATATGCATCCGGGCAATTTGTTCGTTGATCCGCAGGGTGTCATTGTTGCCGTTGATTTCGGTATTACCGGGCGGCTCAACAAGGATCAACGGCGCTTTCTTGCAGAAATTCTATATGGCTTTATTACGCGTGATTATCTGCGTGTGGCGGAAGTGCATTTTGAAGCAGGCTATGTGCCGCATACGCATGATGTGGCAAGCTTTGCGCAGGCAATCCGCGCTATTGGCGAGCCGATCCATGGCCAGCCAGCCGAAACCATTTCGATGGCCAAGCTTCTCACATTGTTGTTTGAAGTGACGGAGCTGTTCGACATGGAAACGCGGCCAGAACTTCTGATGCTTCAGAAGACGATGGTCGTGGTTGAAGGCGTTTCGCGCACGCTCGACCCGCATTTCAACATGTGGAAAGCGGCAGAACCCGTGGTCGGCGGATGGATTCGCAAGAATCTTGGACCGCAGGGCATGTTGCTCGATGCAAAAGACAGTGCATATGCGCTGCTGCATTTCGCTCGTAAAACGCCAGAAATGGTTGCACGGATGGATCGCGCTACGGCTGCGATGGACGCGATGGCGGTCAAGGGTTTGCATTTCGATGCAGAGACAGCGGAGGCCATTGGCAAGGCGGAAGCGCGGCATACGCGATGGGGTCGTATTGCGCAGATCGTGATTGCAATCTCACTCGCTGCGATTGCAATTAAGCTCTATATTGAGCTTTAATGTATCTGTTTGTTGATTATTCGACAAAAGAGTGATTTCATTGATTGCATCAGAAACGATCCGGTGCAATCAAATGGCCAGCATTACCATCCGCAATCTTGATGACGCTGCAAAAGAACGGCTTCGCGTAAGAGCCGCTCAAAACGGACGCTCCATGGAAGAAGAAGCAAGGCTTCTACTTGGCGGTCTTGAAGAGCCAAAGTCCACTGCCAAAGCTTCGCCGTCGGTTTCAGGTTCATTGCAAGGCAAGCGCGTTCTTCTCATTATCAGTGGTGGAATTGCGGCCTATAAAGCACCTGATCTTATCCGGCGATTGCGTGAGCGTGGTGCGCATGTACGTCCGCTGATGACGGCTGCAGCACAGCAATTCGTGACACCGCTGACCATTGGCGCGGTGGCTGCCGATCATGTGTTTACCGACCTTTTCTCGCGCGAAGATGAGCAGGATGTCGGCCACATTCGCCTTGCGCGTGATGCCGATCTGATCGTTGTGGCACCTGCGACGGCTGGCCTGATGGCCAAAATGGCCAATGGAATTGCCGATGATCTTGCGAGTGCGGTTCTTCTTGCGCGCAAGATTCCGGTCTTGGTGGCTCCCGCAATGAATCCTGCCATGTGGGATAACCCGGCAACCAAGCGCAATCGTCTGACACTAGAAAAAGACGGCGTGCATTTCATTGGCCCTGAAAAGGGCGAGATGGCGGAAAGCGGAGAGGCGGGCACAGGTCGCATGAGTGAGCCGCTTGCAATTGTTGCAGCCATTGAAAGCTTACTCGCACCACAAGTAAAACCGCTTGCAGGCAAAGTGATCGTCATGACATCCGGCCCGACCCACGAGCCGATTGATCCGGTGCGCTATATTGCTAATCGGTCCTCGGGCAAGCAGGGCCATGCCATCGCGGCCTCCCTCGCGCGCTTAGGTGCAACGGTGCATCTGGTGTCCGGTCCGGTCACGATCCCTGATCCTGAAGGTGTGAACGTTATCCGTGTTGAAACCGCGCGGGAGATGCAGGCAGCCGTTGAGAGCCATTTGCCTGCTGATGTGGCTGTGATGGTTGCAGCCGTTGCCGATTGGCGAACCGCCAATTCAGCCGATCAGAAGATCAAGAAACAGCCGGGCGAGGGCGCGCCGATGCTCAGCATGGTCGAAAACCCTGATATTCTGGCCGGTGTTGGACATAGTGAGAAGCGTCCCGGTCTTGTGGTGGGCTTTGCTGCGGAAACGCAGGACGTGCTGGCCAATGCTGGACGCAAGCTTGAGCGAAAGGGTGCCGACTGGATCGTTGCCAATGATGTGTCGGGTGACGTGATGGGCGGCGATCGCAATCGCGTGCGTATTTTAAGTCATGCTGGCATCGAAGAATGGCCGGAAATGAGCAAGGAGCAAGTTGCTGAAAAGCTTGCAGAAAAAATTGCAGCCGCACTTCTCGAAATAAAAAGCTGATTTTTTATGCGGGGCATGTCACATTCCGATGAAGCTATCTCGTCTTGATGATGAACGACCAATACGGGTCAACATCAAGGAGAAGAGATCATGGAACTAAGACTTGCCCCTTATACGTTCGCACCGCAGATCATGCAGGCAATGGTGGAGCTGGAAAAGCGTGTTGCCGCTTGCGGGCTTGAATATAGCCTTTATGAGTTGGTGAAAATCCGAGCCTCGCAGATCAATGGCTGTGCCTATTGCATCTATATGCATACGGCTGATGCGCGGAAGGCTGGCGAAACCGAAGAGCGCCTCTATCTGGTTGCTGCATGGCGTGAATCACCGCTTTATACTGCGCGAGAACGGGCGGCACTCGGCTGGACCGAGGCGTTGACCCTGCTGGCACAGACTGGCGCACCGGATAAGGATTTTGATGCTTTGAAGGCACATTTCTCAGACGAAGAGATCGTCAATCTGACCATGCTGATTACCACCATCAATGCATGGAACCGCATTGCTGTCGGCCTGCGCCTTGTTCATCCGGTCAAAGCCGATGCAGCTGCCGCTTGAGCCAAACATGAATGAAGCGGGTGTATTCGAGGCCTTGCGGCCTCGGCTCATCCGCATTGCTTATCGCATGGTGGGCACGCATGCCGAAGCCGAAGACATCGTGCAGGATGCATGGCTACGCTGGAGCGCTGTGGATCGTGAAACCATCCGTGAGCCGCAGGGCTGGCTCACCCGTGTGGTTAGCCGTCTTGCGCTCGACCATCTGAAATCAGCGCGCGTGAGACGCGAAACCTATCCCGGAACTTGGTTGCCTGAACCACTTGTCGAGGACGAAGAAGATCGCAGTGACGACATTACGCTGACACTGATGCTCGCGCTTGACCGTCTGTCGCCGCTGGAGCGGGCGGCATTTCTTTTGCATGACGTGTTTGATATGGGCTTTGATGAGGTTGGGCGCGTGCTTGATCGCGATGCTGTGGCCTGTCGCCAGCTGGCGAGCCGCGCGCGCAGCCATGTTCGGCAGGAAAAGATGCGGTTTTCCATGCCTGAAGATCGTGGACGAACAATTGCCGAGGCTTTCTTTCAGGCGTCCCGCAGCGGGGACATGACGGCGCTGAAAGGGCTGCTCGCGGAAGATGTTGTGATGTATTCTGATGGTGGCGGTATCCGCAATGCCGCTCTCAACCCGATTTACGGGCGTGACAAGATTATGCGTTTTTATGAGGGTATCGCGCGCAAGACGGACGGTCTGGTGCCGGACATTCGCCATTTTGCGTTGTTCGACGGGCTACCCGGCCATATGAGCTTAGAGGCAGATGGACTGCCGCAAGTGGTGGCCTTGGATGTGCAGGATGGACTTATCGCAGCGGTCTATCTCATCCGCAATCCGCAGAAGCTTACGCATCTGCGGATGGGCTAATCAGCACTAAATCTCTGTTTTAACGCGTATCTTATCCGAAAACCGGTTCCCACTTTTCGGGATACGCTTTATCAGGCCTTATCGCGGACCTGATAATCCTTGATCGTGGCGAAGCGGATTGCCTTCCAGCGCTCAGCTTCATAGTTGAGCGAGAAGCCATTCTGCGCGAGGAACACCGGATCATTGTCGAGATCATGCGCAATATCGGCGCGATGCGAAGCGATGAAGCGGTCAAGCTCGGCTGGTTCATCCGCCGTAATCCAACGACAAACAGAGAAGCGCGACATTTCAAAGCCGACGGGCAGCGAATATTCGATCTTCAGGCGTTCGGTCAAAACGTCGATCTGGAGAGCGCCGACGACACCGACAATCGCCGGAGAACCATCATCCGGCACGAAAAGCTGAACAACGCCTTCTTCCGCCATCTGTTGAAGCGCTTCACGCAGCTTCTTCGCCTTCATTGCATCATCAAGCCGCACACGCCGCAGGATTTCCGGTGCGAAGTTTGGCACGCCACGGAACAGGATGTCTTCACCCTCGGTCAGCGTGTCACCGATACGCAATGTGCCGTGGTTGGGGATTCCGACCACGTCACCTGCAAAGGCTTCATCGGCAATCTGGCGGGAGCGTGCAAAGAAGAATTGCGGCGCAGACAAGCTCATTGGCTTGCCGGTGCGAACCAGTTTGGCCTTCATGCCGCGCGAAAGTGTGCCCGAGCAGACGCGCAGGAACGCAATACGGTCACGATGGTTCGGGTCCATATTGGCCTGAATCTTGAATACGAAGCCGGTCATCTTGGCTTCGGTTGCGCCAACCATACGGGCATCTGCCTTCTGGTCGCGTGGGCTTGGGCCAAAATCACAGAAAGCTTCGATCAGATCGCGCACGCCGTAATTCTTGAGTGCCGAGCCGAAATAAACCGGCGTCATATGGCCTTCCTGAAAGGATGCGAGATCGAACGGGCGGCAAACGCCCTGTGCCAGTTCCAGGCTTTCAATCCAAGCCTGGCGTTCATTTTCAGGCAGAAGCTTTGCCGCTTCTTCTGGTCCGCTGACCTTGGTCGGCTTCTCTTCGGCATCCTTCTGGCGCACGGTATTGTTGCGCAGGTCGTAGGTGCCAGCAAAGCTTTTGCCAGAGCCGATTGGCCATGTGATGGGTGCTGTATCTAGCGCCAGCTTTTCTTCGATCTCATCAAGAATTTCGAGTGGGTCGCGGGCTTCGCGGTCCATCTTGTTGATGAAGGTCACGATTGGGATATCGCGCATACGACAGACTTCAAAGAGCTTCAGCGTCCGTGGCTCGATACCCTTTGCGGCATCGATAACCATGACGGCGGAATCCACAGCGGTCAGCGTGCGATAAGTATCGTCCGCAAAGTCTTCGTGGCCTGGTGTATCGAGTAGGTTGAAGATGCAATCCTTATACTCAAACGTCATCACGGAAGTGACGACGGAGATACCGCGATCGCGTTCGATGTTCATCCAGTCGGAACGGGTCTGGATGCGGTCTTTCTTGGCCTTAACTTCACCGGCAAGCTGAATAGCGCCGCCGAATAGCAGCAGCTTTTCGGTGAGTGTGGTTTTACCGGCATCCGGGTGCGCGATGATCGCGAAGGTGCGGCGCTTTGAAACTGGATGGTCTTGAGCGGACATAAAAGAAACTCGTAATTGCGAAAGGATGGGCTGCGCAAAACGCGCGCCGCGAAGATGTTGCGCTGCATCTAGCAGTCATTGGGCAAAAGGTCGAGTTGAAATGAAAAAAGCGGCGTGTGAACGCCGCTTTGTGTCGTCTGAAGAGCTGTATTAGCGCTTGATGCCAAGGCCAAATGCAATAAACGACCAGCCTTGAAAGATTAGATCGATTGCCAAGAACAGGCCGAGAATGAACAGGCTGTTGACTGGCCATTGCATTGCGATGACGAGGCCCGCGAGTGCGGTGATAACACCTGCTGCAACAATCCAGCCCCAGCCAGCTGCTGGCTTCGAATGAAAGCCAAGCCAGACGCGGAAAATGCCCGCACCAATTAGTGCTGCTGCGAGAAGGAAGGTCAGAACGCCAGCGGCCAAAATTGGATTGGTGAATGCGACGATACCTGCGGCTGAATAGAGAAGGCCGCTGAGCAGCCAGAAGAAGAAACCGCCCCATGTTTTCACGCCGAATGCATGAATGATTTCGATGATGCCTGCGACCAGCATCATGATGCCGACATAGTAAACCGAAACCACGGTGGCGAGCACGAGATTACCGAACGCAATGCCGCCTAGAATCAGTAGCGCCACGCCAAGAGCGACAAACCAGCCCCATTTTGTTGTGACTTCTGTCGGAAGATTAGACCGGTTAAAATTACTTTGCGTTGTTGCCATGAGATGTCCCTCTGATTGCAAGTCCCGCGGCTAATATAAAGTAGATCACAGATTTGACCAGTGAACTCTATAAGTTTGGTTTATTTGGTAAATGAGTGTTGGCGTAGGGGGCTTTCCATTATATCTCTAAGCTGTTGCAGTGCGTTTCAGGATAAGGTCGGTTTATGTTTGATATTCTTTCACATTATTGGCCGCATATCCTCGCAGTCCTGTCGATCATTCTGGGTGCAGTAGCTGCAATTCACGCCACAATGACGAAAGACGAAGTCCGCACCGCACTTGGCTGGGTTGGCGTCATCGTGCTGTCGCCTATCGTTGGGGCCGTGGTTTATGGTCTGGCTGGCGTTAACCGGATCAGACGCAATACGCTCAGTCATCAACGCGAAAATCTTGGCAATATAGCACTCTATCATCTGTCTCATTTCGACACGACCAATGATCGGGTGCGCGCAGCCTTTGGCCGACAGTTTGGCGCGATGAAAATCCTCGGCGACACTGTCAGCCTTTATGATTTCACCAGCGGCAACAATATCCAAATGCTGCAAACCGGCGACGAAGCCTATGATCAAATGCTGGAAGCCATTGCTAAGGCTGAACGCAGCATCATGCTCGAAACCTATATTTTTGATCGTGATGCGATTGGTCAGAAATTTGCCGATGCTCTGGAAGCAGCAGTTAAGCGCGGTGTTGAAGTGCGCGTGCTGGTCGATGCCGTGGGCGCACGCTATTCCATTCCGAGCATCGTCGGGCTGTTGAAGGAAAAAGGCATTATCGTTGATGTCTTCAACGGTAATATCATCATGGGTCTGCGTCTGCCCTATGCCAATCTGCGCACCCACCGAAAGATTCTGATCGTTGATGGCAAGCTCGCTTTTACCGGGGGCATGAACATTCGCGGCGCTTTTGTGAAAGCAATCGCTGGTGATGCGGTAGCATTTGACACGCATTTTCATATCGAAGGCCCGGCGGTTGCGGATCTGTTTCATGTGGCGTCTGAAGACTGGCGCTTTGCAACGGGCGAGCTTTTGACGGGCGATGCGTGGAGCATCGTTGCACCAAACGATCCACCGGGAACAGGGAAGCTGATCCGTGTCGTTGGTTCTGGGCCGGATAAGAATATCGAAACCAACCACCGCATGATGATGGGCGCGTTTTCGATTGCGCAGGAGCATATCCTGATTATGTCGCCCTATCTGCTGCCGGACCGTGAGTTCATCAGTGCGCTGATCACAGCAGCGCGGCGCGGGGTTTCCGTCGATGTGGTTATTCCGGGCGTTAACAATCTCAAGCTGGTGGATCGCGCCATGCGTGCGCAGTTCGATCAGTTGCTCAAAGGCGGTTGCCGCATCTGGCGGGCCGGTGGTGCCTTTAACCACTCCAAGCTGATGACTATCGACGGCGCATGGTCCTATGTCGGCTCATCCAATCTGGATGCGCGATCGCTTCGACTGAACTTTGAGATTGATCTTGAAATTCTGGATCGGGACGTGGCGCTTCAGGTGGAAGAACGCATCGGCAAGGCGATTGAAACCAGCCGTGAAGTCAACCTCACACGGCTTAAAAACCGCCCATTCCATGAGCGGCTTATCGACCGGATTATCTGGCTCGGATCGCCTTATCTTTAATTCTCAATGGTAGAGTTGCTGGTCAGCAGCGATGGATTGAACTCTTCCAAAAGCTGCGAAGCAGTTCTGAGATCAAGATGCGCTTTGATAGGCAAATGATCCGACGCCATACGCGCGAGCGGCGTGTTATGCACTTCGACTGCCGTTATCAGATTATGTGGTGTGCCGAGAACGCGATCAAGCGCGAAGACCGGAAAGCGTGACGGGAAGCTTGGCACTGCCGTTGCGACATGGTTGAAAGTCGGCATCAGCGAAGCCAGCGACGAGTTTTTGCCTATGCGCCATTCGTTGAGATCACCGATCAAGAGGGTTGGCAACGTATCGGCTTCTTCCAAGGCTGAAAGGATGCTTTCGGCTTGCTGCTGACGCGAGCGCTTTAAAAGCCCAAGATGGGCGGCGATCACTCGCAAAAGGCCAGATGAAAATTGCAGGTCTGCCACAAGCGCGCCGCGAGGCTCAACGCCGGGTAAGGAAAGCTGGCGAACATTGCGCACCACGCCTTCGCGAAACAGCAATATATTACCGTGCCAGCCATGGCCCTTCGGCATGGTTGAAGTGATCGGCACAGGCACGAGACCGTGGCGCTTTTCCAGCAAACCGAGATCAAGCAGACCGGAACGCTCACCAAAGCGCTTGTCGGCTTCTTGTAGCGCGATCACATCCGCATCGATCTCACTGATGACATCGGCGGTGCGCTGCGGGTCGAATTTTTTATCCACGCCAATGCATTTATGCACATTATACGACGCAATCGTAATATCGCCTTCTGGCGTATCGGGATGATGTGGTCGGAAGCCGGGCCGGTTACGGATTGCAGTCAGTATCTTTGTTGAAATCCGACCCGGTGTTTTCTTCTTCTGCACGCGTTGCTGCCTCGTATTATGATCCGAAGAGTATCGTTACTCTTAAATAGGGCATTTTGCAGTTTGAACAGTATTTATATTCTATTTCGTGATGAAACGGATGATCCGATCAGTCAGGCCGGTATAGGGCGGCTTGATCATATCCGTTGAGGCGGGCGTATATTTGTTCAGTACCGGCATGGCTTTGGAGAATGTCAGAAAGCCGTCATGTCCGTGATAATGCCCCATGCCACTTTGCCCGACGCCGCCAAAGGGCAGATCACCGCAGGCAAAATGATAGAGGGTATCATTGATGCATACGCCACCGGCCACGACTTGCGAAAGCACGGTTTCAATTTCTGCCGAATTATCGCTGAAGCAATAAAGCGCCAAGGGCCGCTCATGGTTCAGAATAGAGGCAATTGCCTCATCAATCGACCGATAGCTGATGACCGGCAGCAGCGGGCCGAAAATCTCCTCATTCATGATTGCGCTGGTCGGCGTTGGTTCAAGAATAAGCGTCGGTGTCATTAGCCGTGGATGGCTCGGCGTTGCGGCTTCGTCCAATAAAGGCATGACGGCTTCGCTTTTGCTTCTTGCGTCATCAAGCAATCCAGCAAGACGTGAATGCTGCATCTCATTGATGATCGTCGTGCGGTCTGCTTGAGCCGTCTCGCCGCTATAACGCTTTTGCGTTTCTTCTCTTAACAAGCCCACAAATGCATCGCGCTTGCTGTGATGGATAAGCACATAATCTGGCGCAATACAGGTCTGGCCAGAGTTGAAATATTTGCCCGTCGCAATGGATGCAGCAGCACGCTTTATGTCGGCGCTTTCACTGACAATGGCAGGTGACTTTCCACCAAGTTCCAGTGTGACGGGCGTAAGGTTTTCAGCTGCTGCTTTCATGATCTTGCGACCTACGGCAGTTGATCCTGTGAAGAACAGATGATCAAAGGGCAGGGCGGAAAATTCAGCTGACAGTTCGGCATCACCCAGCGCAACCGTGGCACGGTCTTCTGGAAACACATCGGCAATCAGCTTACGCAGAAATTCGGACGTATGCGGTGTATGCTCGGAAGGTTTCAAGAAAACGTGGTTTCCGGCGGCGATTGCAGCAACGAGTGGAGCAAGTGCGAGATTGACCGGATAATTCCACGGCGAAATAATGCCGACAACACCAAGCGGCACAAAACGCACTTCGGCCTTCGCAGGCCAAAGCTTCCAGCCAGCCTTGCGGCGCTGCGGCTTCATCCAGCGTTTGAGATGATGCAGCGTGTGGTCGATTTCGGCAAAAACGACACTGGCTTCACCCAGCAGTGTTTCATGGATCGAGCGATTGCCAAAATCCGCATTGATCGCCTTTGCCATATCCTCAAGGCGCTCATGCAGCAGCTTACGCAAAAGCCGCAGATCATCGACACGCTGCTCATAGGAGGGGCGGTCGTCGAGCCAGCTTTGCCGTAAACGCTGAAAGGTCGTGCGAAGCTGAGTATCAGCGCTCATAGGCAAAGTTCTCGGTTGATCGGGCAAAGAGGAATTGTGCTGCATAATACGTGCTTAAGACCCAAAATCCAGCCAACGGGATTGGCGTGTGGAAGCGGTTGAAGGCCAGCAACGTGTCGCTTGCCATGAAAAATAGGCCACCAGCGGCAGCAAGCCATGCGCTATAACGCGATGTGGTTTCGGGCGGCATTGAGATTGCGCGGCTGAAAGCCTGCGCTGCCATAACTGCAAGCGCAATCGCATAGATAACAACCGGAATTTTCATGGCATTGGGCAGGCTGGTCCAAAGGCCCGCTATAATCGCAATTGCAAAAACGGTAAATATTACAAAGACAAGCTTGTTGCCTGCGAATTTCGTATTGCGACACAGCGCATAGATATAGATGCAATGGGTGATCAGAAAACAGATGAGTCCTGCCAGAAAATAATCGCCCGGCAGCATCAGAAATAAGTCACCCGCAGCTGCAAATAAAAGACCAAAGGCAATCGTGAAGCCATAGGTTTTGGAGATCAGGCGCGGGGCTGCCAGAATAGCGCAGAGCAGCAGCAATGTTGCCGTGGGCTTTGTGAGATAGTGAAGCCAGCGCCAGAAAGCTGAATCATCATTTTGGCCCATGAGACTGCCTAAAATCGCACAGGCAGCACAGATGAAAAACAGTTTGAAAAACACACTATGGCGTTCAAAGTCGAACAGCTTCTTGTGTCGCATTTTGCTCCCCCATTGCTTTTGTCAGGCCGTTCCCTTGTTTTTCTGAGGCCTTCTATGTGGCTTACTGCTTGCTTTGCTTTTCTGCCTCACGCCGACGTTTACGACCCATGCGCTCGGCACGCGTGGAAAGTTCGCTGTTTCCTTCGAGATCAGATTGTAGAATGAGGCCATGCTCTTTGAGCCAGCGAATAATCTCGCCGAACTCAAGATCATAGGTAGGCTGCACCATCTGATTTGGTCCTCAACTTGCAATCACTTTCAGGCAGGATGCGCGGAGTTGCTGCATGTGGCAAGGCCCAAAGCTTTGCGATGCTAGAAAGCCTGGCGGGTTAACGTTTTATTAACCATTCGCTTTCACTATGAGGACATAACTGTTGCGGTGACTGCGGATGTACCAGCACTGTCGACAAAGAAAAAAGCCCGGTTTGGCCGGGCTTTTTTGTGTTTACTGTGTATTGTTTCTCATAAACGTTGCTTGGACGCATCGTCGAAGAAATGGCATTTCGGTGTTGAGAATGAAACATGCACCGGCTGGCCCACTTCCAATGCAATGCGCTCCCGCACGACCCAGGTAAGTTCCTGGCCCTGAATATCCAGGACAACGTGCGTTTCAGATCCGGTTGGTTCCACAACCTTCACAACTGCTTCAATGTCGTCAGCACTGCCAATTGAAATATCTTCAGGTCTGATGCCGAAAACAACCTTTTTACCAACAGCATCAGACGGTGCACCAGCGACATTTATAATCAGGCCGCTTTCCAAGTTTAGCTGGTTTGCATCTTTGAGCGTTCCGCTAAAGAAGTTCATTGCGGGGGATCCAAGAAAGCCTGCAACGAAAACGTTCTTCGGGCGGTCGTATAGTTCTAACGGCGAGCCAATTTGCTCAACTTTGCCAGCGTTCAGCACCACGATTTTGTCGGCCATTGTCATGGCTTCGATCTGATCATGCGTGACATAGACAATGGTCGTTTTCAGCCGCTGATGCAGGGCCTTAATTTCGGCACGCATTTTTACGCGAAGCTTTGCATCAAGGTTAGACAGTGGCTCGTCAAACAAAAACACTTTTGGGTTGCGTACGATTGCGCGCCCCATTGCAACACGCTGACGCTGTCCACCCGACAATTGTGCAGGCTTTCGATCAAGGAGCGGCTGAAGCCCTAAAATCTCTGCCGCTTCATTGACCTTCGTGGCTATGTCTTGCTTGCTGGAGCCTGCAAGCTCCAGCGCGAAGCCCATATTCTGGGCAACAGTCATTTGCGGATAGAGCGCATAGTTCTGGAAAACCATCGCAATGTCGCGGTCCTTGGGCTGAAGATTATTTACAACGCGCCCGCCAATGCTGATCTCTCCTGATGTGATGTCTTCAAGGCCTGCAATCATGCGCAGCAGTGTCGACTTTCCGCAGCCAGAAGGGCCAACAAGAATGACAAACTCGCCATCGTTAATCTCGACATCGACACCATGGATGATGTCAACTGTCCCATAAGATTTCTTGACATTCGCAATGCTCAACTCAGACATATGCAAACCTTCCTGATTTATTTCTTACGCCGTACACGCAGTGCCTGATATGGCTTGCGCGGCAGCGATACACCAAAGGCAGCGTCCGGTTTTCCACCACGCACGATTGCGCCATGTCGCACTGGATGGGTGATAGGAGCAGCGATCTTTTTCGCCGGCTCTATCGTCATTTCCCATGTGTCGATCAGATCAACTTCATAGTCGTCACTATCCATAGGAAGCCCGGATGACCACACAACAGGCTGGTGTTCACCAAGGTAAATCAGCCTGAAATCACCGTCGCCATCGCGTGCACCTGAAACGCGTGACCAGGGCCACTGTTTTGCAGGCGCAATGGGCTCCAGCCCATGTTTGACATCCGCTTCCAGAAGATCGCGAAGAAAGCCGATGCGCTTCCATGCTTCGCCGTGCAGCTTACCGCCCTTTGCCCACCAGATAAGATCATTGGCATCGGAATAGGTTTCACCGTGACCGACATAGCCACCGCGCGCCATTGAGATCCAATAACGGTGTACCAGTTCCTGTGGGGTCAAATTACCCCAGGATTCGAGAATGTCGCCTTCATATTCGGGTTCGTCGTTCACGACTGGCTTGCCGTATGTGTCACGCCATTCCTGTGTCTTTTTCACATCTGGGTTCTGAATGCAGATATGCGTGACCCAAGGTTTGCGGTGGTCATAGTTTGAATTGACATCGCCATTATGGATAGAGCGCAGATGCTGATAGGGGTCGTTCTCTTCCAGAATCTGGAAATATCGATCCCACTGTTCCATCGGCTTTGTGTCGAGCAAGAAGTCATACTCATTGGCGAGCGACCACCATACATTGCGATAGGCGGACAGGCGGGCAGCGAGATATTCGACATAGCGATAATCCTGCTCAGCGCTCATGTCTGCATAGCCCCACCGATCATAAGGGTGGAACATGATAATATCGGCTTCAATGCCTAGTTCACATAGCGCTGCAACCTGCTTTTCAAAATGCCTGAAATGCTCGGGATTTGGTCTGTCAAAGTTCTCTTTGCCGTCGGCATCTTTCTCAAAGCAGAGATGCAGAGGTTCGTTGGTATTATAAGGATAGTCTTTCGGGAAAACACCCATACGGATCTTATTGAAGCGCGCGTTTGCAAGCGTTTCCAGTGTCTCGTCCTGCATGTCGAGCGGCTGATGTGTCCAGGCATAGCAGGTCGTACCAAACGAAAAGAACGGCGTGCCATCCGCATAGGCGAAATGGAACTTGTTACGCACGCGAACCGGTCCGTGATTATTGGCTGAAGGCTGCGCTGCCTGAAGGGAGCCAGTTTTACCCTCAAGCTCCTTTGTTGCGGAGCGTGTGGTAAATGTCCATTCGCCTTCAAGGTCCGGCATAAATCGAAGACGATAAGTCCCATTGCCGTCATAGAAACCTGGAACGCGAACTTCACGGCTTTTATGTTTGAAAATGGCATCAAAGGCCACGTCGAGATAGGGATTGCCAGCGGAAGGTCCAGCAAAGGATGCTTCAAAAACACCCCATTTTTCGACGGTTGCACCAGACATGCGTTTTCTCCTCAGAATTTACTGAATGCTCGTTAGCCTTTGACCGCGCCAGAGGTCAGGCCAGAAACGAAATAACGTTGGAAGATCAGATAGACGATCGTAGCGGGAAGGACGGTCATCACGATTGCCGCATTTAACTGCCCGTAATCACTGGAGAATTGCCCCTGAAATGACATCAGTCCCAGCGGAAGTGTCCACATGCCCTGATCTTGCAAAAGCACAAGTGCCATCGCAAATTCATTCCACGTCGACACGAAGTCCAGAATGAAAAGCGCTGCGAGAACAGGCAGGCAAACCGGCAGAAAAATACGGCGGAAGATGGTAAAGTGGCTTGCACCATCAATCAGAGCTGCTTCGGACAACTCCTTTGGAATTCCTTTGAAGAAGCCATGCAGGATGAAGACCTGATAAGGGACGCCGAACGCAATGTAAGGCAGAATGACGCCAATATAGGTATCAATCAGCCCGAAAGAGTTTACGAGCGTGAACAGCGGAGCGAGCATGACCTGAAACGGAATCATCGTTCCAAAAACAACGATCAGAAGCAGTAGCTTATTGAATCGTAGCTTTATCTTGGCCAGGGCATAGGCGGCCATGGCAGACACCAGCAGTCCGATTGGAACCTTGATCGCCGTGATGATCACGCTGTTGAAGAACGAACTGGCAAAGCTGCCACGGTTCCATGCGCTTGAATAATTACCCCATGCCCATTCGACAGGTGGCATGAATGCCCCGGTACTTGTTACGGCGGCAGGTGTCTTCAATGATGTAAACACAATGAAAACAAAAGGGGCGACCCAGATGACAGCGATCACGAACAAGCTGATCCACAAGCCGATCAGCACCGGGTCACGTTGTATCTTAGACGGAGCTTGAGAGAGCGAAGTGGCGGTCACGATTCCAACTCCTCGTTTTTCTGCATCCAGCGCAGGTACGGAACTACAATTGTCATCGTGATCAGGAGCAGGACGACGGAAATTGCTGCGCCACGCCCAAAGTCGAAAATCTGCATAGCTTGTGTGAAGGCCCAAAGTGCCAGCATCTGCGTGCCTTGCGCTGGGCCACCACCGGTGAGGCCATAAACAATATCGAATGCTTTGAGTGATGAAATGATGGAAAGCACCAGAACGACGGTCATCGTTGGTCGAAGTGCGGGCAATGTCACATGCTTAAAGACTGCCCAACGCCCGGCGCCATCTATTCTTGCGGCTTCAATAAGCGTTTGTGACACGTTTTGAAGTCCGGCAAGGAACAAGACCATCGAAAAACCAACGGTTTGCCAGACATAGGCAACAAAGACTGAGTAAAGCGCGATGCTCTTGTTACCGAGCCAATCCTGAATCCAGGATTGCAATCCCCAATTGGTCAGCAACTGGTTAAACAGCCCGAAGAACGGATCGTACATCCATTTCCACATCGTCGCGACAGCGATCGGTGCGATGATAACCGGGAGGTAAAATATCGCACGCAGGCTGTTTCGGCCGAATATTTTCTGGTTGAGGCTCAATGCCAGCAACAAGCCGACGACAGGAGGAATGACGAGGCTCAACAATGTCCAGATGATGGTATTTTTGAAAGCAACCCAGAACACAGGGTCATTGGTAAATATTGCAGAATAGTTGGAGAAACCAACAAACCGGCGCTCAGGATCAAGCCCATTCCATTTCTGGAAGCTCATGATAATGACGTCGAGCATTGGATAGAGCGCGAACACGCCGTATATTGCTAATGCGGGGATCAGCAATATTGACGCTTGGCTACGTGGTGTCTGAATGATTGCTTTCAGCGACATGCTTTCCTCCAGGCAGCAATAAGCCGCCTTGATGATTGTGGTCCTGCGAGCTGCCTGAACAATATGCTCAGGCAGCCCGCATCCGGGGAGGATTAGTTTCGGGCCGTGATGAACGTTTGCATTTGTTTTGCGGCGTCATCGGAGGTCATGTCACCGGCAGCAACACTGTTGATAACGCGGAAGTATTCGGTCGTCACATCCAGCGGGAATGCCTGATCGCCGTTCATATAAACGGTGCCGTATTTGTTAAAAATATCAAGCCATTCAGCTTCGAGCGGAATTTGATTTTCGTATTTTACGTTCTTATTGACAGAGACTGCGCTGATCTGCCCGACGAGATCCTGCTGGACTTCAGTAGACAGGAAATAATCCAGGAATTTCGCTGCAATATCAGGGTTTTTGCTTTTTGAGCTGATGTAATTATACTCACCAAAGCCATAGAGGCGGCCGGTGTCGGTCGGGAATGTGAAAATACCATAATCATCCAGATTGACGCCGGTACCGTTCAACTGACTTACCAGCCAGTCTCCCTCCAGCATCATAGCTGCTCGCCCTGCGGTGAAGAGGCTGTAAGATTGCTTGTTATCAATGCCCATGAATGGCTGAAGCGTATAATCCTTCGTCCATTTACCGAATTCCTCAAAGGCATCCTTTGCACAAGGCTCCCCAGACCAGTCTGCCTGCATTGCCTTCAAAGCATCATGCTTTTCAGCACCACACTTTGTTTCCAGAATGACGTCCATCAGACGCATAACATGCCAATTGACCGATCCACCAAATGTAAAGGCGGGAATGCCGGCATCCTTGAGTTTTTGCGCGGCAGCCAGCAGTTCGTCATAGGTTTTCGGCTCTTCTGTGATGCCAGCTTGCTCAAATAATTTCTTATTGTAGTAAACTGCTTCACCCTTGAAGGTGAAAGGAACGCCGTGTTTGCCACCTGGATACAGGTCAGCAAAGGCCGCTGAGGCCGGGAGCAGCTCGTCTTTCCATTTATATTCAGTGTAATATTTATCGAGCGGCAGCGATAAGCCAGCTTTCACATATTCGCCGCCAAGTCCGAGACCCGCCCAGCTGAAATAAATATCAGGTCCGCGATTGGAGCCTGCTGCCACACGAAGCGCTGTTTTGTGCTCATCAATGGCACGCTGCACAATCTCGACCTGCACGTCAGGATTTGCCGCTTCAAAATCAGTCGCTACCTTTTTCAGTGCGACATTGGCGGCATTGTTATCAAAATTAAGCGTCCAGATCGTCAGCTTCTCGGCATGAGCGGGCGCTGTTGCGACGCCAAGAGCAAGCACACTGGTCAGGCTTATAGACTTCAGAATTGCGGATAGATTTTGCACTCGGTTCCTCCTCGCAACGGGTGGTTTCCACCCGTCCCATAACTGCACATCACCAAACATTCGATGTCGAAATCAGGGCCCATTGGTTCTCCTCCATCGGCCCGACCTCCCATCTAATTTCGCTAAACTGTCTAAACCTGTCAATACTTATTTCGTACACGAAAAAAGTATGATGAAAATAGCGGCTTGTTAGGTTATAAAGTGCATTAATTTCGCACATTTTTTCAAAAACGAAATAAGTTGCACCTGTGAGTAATTCGCGTCATGGATACGGCTGGAGGATTAATGGTTGGCTTTAAAGAGATATTTGATGATCACGAATCTCCCGTTGGAAAAATTCTCCGGACGGTCGCCAGCCTTGGTTCAGCAAGTGCAACGGATCTTGTAAAGAAGACGGGACTTGCACGCTCGACAGTCTCTACAATCCTGACGGAACTTAAAATCAACGAGGCCGTTCTCGAGACGGAAACGCGAAGCAGCGGTTTTGGTCGCCCTACCAAAATTATATCGCTCAACCCTTCCCAAGCTTATTGTGCGGGAGTTTTGTTCGGGCTCGCGGAAATACGTATCGCGGTCTGTGATCTGGGCCATAATGTCATTGCTGATATCTGGTTCGAGATGAGCGAAGATTACACCCCGCAAGAAGCTGCGATCTGCGTTCGAGACCAACTGGCTGTTGAATGTGCGAAGCTTAATATTGCAATTCGTGATTTGCTCGGCGTCGGTTTAGCGATTTCGGCCCCGGTTTCTTACGAAGGTACCGTGTTGAACGGTTCTATCCTGCCGACCTGGTGTGGCATTGATATTGCGGAGATATTTTCCGCTCATATCGACTGCCCACTGTTTGCAGAAAACGAAAGTCATTGTGGCGCGCTGGCTGAAATGACCTGGGGTGCTGCCATTGGTCTGAGTAATTTCGTTCTATACAAATTCGATCTTGGTATTGGCGGTGCGATTGTTATTGATGGGACGGTTCAGCGCGGTGCTTATGGCAATGCTGCAGAGTTTGGTCATATTTCACTCAACCCGCACGGGCCCCTTTGTAAATGCGGCAATCGTGGGTGTCTGGAAACCTATGCGGGTGGCTTTAATTTGATGCAGATGGCTGAGCAGGCCACAGGCGAAAAGCTTACCTTTGATGACTTTATCAGACAGGCACAAACAGGTGTTTCACCTTATGACCGGCTAATACAGGATTCTGCTGAAATGGCGGGCTGGGCGATTGGCATCACCTCTACCATATTGAGCCCGCCTGATATTATCATTGCTGGAAAGATTGCGGCCATCGGACCAAGCTTTCTGCGTTTGGTTGAGCAGAATTTCGAGAAACATGCTGTGCGGCCGCCGACACATGCACCGCATGTTCGCAAACCAAACTTCATCATTGGTAAGTTTCTACGTAATGACGATACCGTGCTGGGTGCAGTTGCGCTGGTTTTGCATCAACATGGGTTGATCGCTAAGCCTTAGTCACCTGAGAATGCTAAGCACTGCTCTTGAAATACTGGCTGACTTGTTGACGCAATACTGAGGGCGTAAAACCATACAGGTTTCGAAATGCCCGGCTAAAATACGCAGGGTCGTCGAAGCCCGCATTATAAGCAATCTGTGCAATGCCGGATTGATCACCACGCACAATTACTGAGCGCGCAACCTCGAGTCGCCGTTGTAGTAGATAGCGCGAGAAGGTGGTGTTCTCTCGCTTGAATAATTTTTGAATAGCGCGAGATGTAATGCCCTCGGATTGCGCTAATTGTATTAAAGAGAAATCGCTATTGGAAATTTGCTCTTCAATTTGTTCTTTAATAGTTTCGATGCGCCTGATTGGTGAAACCTGTTTATTTATGGCCTGCAGATTCTCAACCAACATTGGCAATAGCTGATAAAAATGTTGAACCATTGTTGCAGCATCGCGTTCGTTTTGATGCTCATTTTGCAGCAGATAACCTGCATAGGTCACCAGTAGCTGTAAAGGCAGATGTGTGAAAGGCAGGGGCTTGCCGAACAGTTTACCAATGTCCGGAATCTCATGTGTCGCTGCCTTTCGCGGAATATATGCGCAATCAAGGCGTCCACCTGTCGGTAACGTTAGCAAAAGCGGAGCGTCTGACGGAACAAAAACAACGTCACCACGCGCCATATTTATCCGGCTATCCTTTTGTTCTACCGAGACAGGACAGCTCATCGCTCTTAAAATTAAAATGCCTGCTTCTCGTGACCCCGGTGCGGATAAAAAGGTTCGATTGAGCGGGAAGTAGATCGTCGTCAAAGACAACAGAGGGTGTTTCCAGAATAGTCCGCGCACGGATGAAAGATCGCCGTTCGCTTGGGTTATCAAGGGGGTGCCCATCATATCGCGCAGGATCTGAAGGCAAGGTTGCAAACCATCAGGCACCCTTGAAGCTATATTTCCGAGTTTTTGCGGCATAATCGCTTCTGTCATTTCAACTCTCTACAGCCTTCGAGGTTCACTTTAGTCCCCTTCAGGTTCGCTTTTCTCCAAGCAAGGTTCCTATAGATTATTTAAATATGACTGCAATGGTCTTGTTTGACAATCGCGCATATAAGCGAGGCAATGCGTCTTCGCTTCTTCGGAGAGAATAATGCACAGTAAATATCACGGCGTTTCGCTTCTCACGCTCATTGCAATTGGAAGCATCGTTGGCAATGCGATGGCGCAGGACAAAAAGCAGGAATTGGTTCAGGCTGAAAAACCTGCTGCTAAAACCAATGGCGTTATGGTTCTGGATACTATTGCAGTGACAGGCAGCCGTGGTGGACAGCAGATTTCTGAAACTGCCCGCACCATCTATGTCGTAGATGCTCAGCAAATCGAAATGCGTGCGCGTTCGGGCGAAACCATTCAGCAAATTCTTGCACAGGAAATTCCAAGCTTTGACCCTGCCAGTCAAGGTGCACGCACATCCTATGGTCAAAACCTTCGCGGACGCACGGCACTTGTGTTGATTGATGGCATATCGATGAATTCCGCTCGTGGCTTAAGCCGCCAGTTTGATTCAATTGATCCATTCAACATTGAGCGAATTGAGGTTCTGTCCGGTGCAACGTCGCTGTACGGCGGCAATGCAACTGGCGGTATCATCAATATCATCACCAAAAAAGGCAAAGACGCGCCTGAAGGTGTGCATGCCGAAGTCACTGCTGGTATCGAGAGCGGTTTCAGGACCAGTCAGGACTTTGACCGGAATGGCGGCGCCGCAGTCACGTATAACAGTGAAGCCTGGGATGCGCGTCTCTCTTTAGCAGGCAATCGGACCGGAGCATTCTATGATGCTGACGGGACCATGATTGTGCCTGACATTACTCAGACTTCAACAGCCTTCAATCAGCGTATTGATTTTATGGGCAATGTTGGCTTCCAGATTGATGCTGATCGCAGGCTTGAAGTCACTGGCCAGCTTTTCAACTCTGAACAGAAGTCCGATTATAGTGTTTACTTCGGCCAGAATCTCGCCGGGTTGCGCAATCCGAGCCTCATTGAAACGCGCGATAATTATACGTCGGATTTCAATCCGCGCACCCGTCGCGCTATGGTCAATGCAACCTATACCGACAATGACTTTTTCGGTCAGCAGCTGTTGGTGCAAGGGTTCTATCGCAGTGAACAGATGAATTTTCATCCGTTCCCGAGTTCAACCTATTTCTATGGCAGCTCTCAGGATACTGATTATTATGGTATGAAAGCTGCTGTCATTTCCGAGCCGACAGAAAAAATCAACATCACTTACGGCATTGATGCCGACAGAGACTCGCTTTCATCCAGCCAGAATATCTTCGATATGAGGACAGCACTTGCTTCTGGGGCAATGAATTTTGAAACAATGGGCGTTACAGGTCTTTACCCTAAGATCGATGTGACAAATCTGGCAGGATTTGTTGAAGGTTCTTATAAGGCGACCGATAAGCTGACGTTCAGCGGCGGCGTTCGTTATCAGTACACAAAGACAAAAGTTGGCGATTTCGTCGGCGCGGCACAGCAGATCGCTATTCTGAATGGTCTGGCGTCTTCGGCGGATTCGATGTCAGGAGGAGACGTAGATTATGACGCTTTTCTGTTTAATGCCGGTGCTACTTACAGTCTGACTGATACGCAGCAAGTCTATGCGAATTTCAGTCAGGGCTTTGAGCTTCCTGATCCCGCAAAATATTACGGCGCTGGTGTATATGCCCTGTCCGGCGGGCATTACAATTTGCTTAGCAGCGTCAATGTATCAGACTCGGCGCTTGAAGCGATCAAAACCAATTCATTCGAAATTGGCTATCGCCTTGATGACGGAACTTACAACCTGGAGGGAGCTGGATTTTACTCCACCTCTGACCGTTCGATTGTGCTCAACCGTACTACGCTTGCCGTTGAATTGCAGGATAATGACCGAAGGGTTTATGGCTTTGAGGGTAAGGCTGGCATGAAGCTCAGCCATGGTTTTGACATTGGCGCTTTAGGGCAGTGGGTGCGCACCGAGGTTAAGAATGATGGTGACTGGGTCAAAGATACGATTGGCAGCGCCAGCGTATCCAAACTTGGTGGCCATATTGGTTGGGGCAATGACCAGCTTAACCTTCGTTTGCAGGGGCAGCACGTATTCAATCTTGATGACTATGCCGGGTATAAAATCGAAGGCTATACCCTGTTCGATATGATGGGCTCTTATCGCGTTGAGAAAATCGATACGACGCTTAATTTCGGTGTCCTGAACCTGTTCAATAAGGAATATAATACGGTTTGGGGCTCGCGCGCCAAGGCTCTTTATGGTGCATTGGCACCTGAAGAAATCTTTGACTACAAAGGTCGTGGCCGTACCTTTGCGCTGTCTGTGAGCAAGAAATTCTGATGACTGAACGACAGCTGCCGTCTATTGAGGAGCCAAAAGGCGCGTATGCGCGCCTTTATGCCGTTCTTGGTGGTCTCTATCTCGCGCAGGGGATACCGACCTATCTGTTACTCGTTGCTCTTCCGCCATTGATGCGCGAACAGGGCGCTTCGCGTACCGCAATAGGGCTGTTCTATCTTTTGATGATTCCGCTCATTGCCAAGTTTGCTATTGCGCCTTTCGTGGATCGACATCCGCTTATTCAGCGCTGGGGGCATCGCAGAAGCTGGGTCATTGTCACTCAGATTATTGTCTCTCTCGGCATTGCCAGTATGGCGCTGGTTCAGCCGCAACAGGCGGGGGCTCTATTTGCAATCTGTTTCTGCATTACGCTCCTGTCGTCTTTGCAGGACATTGCGACGGATGGTTATGCGGTGCGTCGCCTTAATGATCAGACGCGTGCTACAGGCAATGCAATTCAGGCAGGTGCTGTGGCTCTTGGCGTTATCATAGGCGGCACGCTTGCGCTCGTGCTCTTCCATAAGATTGGCTGGCGGCCGACCATCCTGATCGTAGCGGCCCTTTCGCTATTACCATTGCTTGCCGCATTTGGCATGGATGAGAAACCAGATAATACAACAAGTGAAACAGCACCGTGTCCCAGTTTGAAGCGTTTCTTTAAGCAGCCGAGCGCCTGGTATATCTTGGGTTTTGCACTGACCTATCGTGCAAGCGAAGGGATGGTCAGGGGGATGGAGGGCTCATATCTGGTTGATATTGGCTTGCCGCTGTCGTGGATCGGCTATCTTTCAGGTGCTTCCGCGGCAACAGCCGGGCTGGTTGGTGCCGTTATGGCAGCGATCCTGATCCGCTCGACCGGGCTTTTTTCTACGCTTATTATTCTTGGATTGGCGCGAACTGTATGTTTTCTGGCGCTTACCTTCAATGCAGGTGAAATTTGGCCCGGTGTAGAGATTGCAATGGCTGCCTCGGCTTTTCAAACCTTTCTGCGATATATGGAGCTGGTCGCGATTTATTCGTTTTTCATGAAGTTTTCTTCGTCCGATCAGCCCGGAACGGACTTTACGATTCTTGCTTGTGCAGAACTGCTGATCTATCTGATTGGATCTTCAGTGGCAGGTTATCTGGCAGACAAGTTAGGCTATGCAGATCTCTTTATGCTTGCAACTGTGCTGTCGCTGCTCGGGATCACCTTAACCTACTTCATTTTGCGAAAACTGGGTGGCAATACTCTAACCGAAGCTCCGGCGCGTACGGTGTGAAACAGATGGGCGCTGCTTTCGTCACGTCTAAATTGTGCTGGAATACGGCGGCTGTTTGCAGCCGCCGTATTGCCTTGAAAGAGCGGTGGCGGCGCCCCTTACGGGTAACTGCGTCTTGAATTTTTGAGAACCACATTCAACCGTAAGATACAAAAAAGCCCGCTTGCGCGGGCTTTTTGGGGTGCTTCTGGACCTTGGTAGTGGTCTGAAGACTTGGAAATGGTGCCCAGAAGAGGACTCGAACCTCCACGCCCTTGCGAGCGCCAGCACCTGAAGCTGGTGCGTCTACCAATTCCGCCATCTGGGCGACGAGGACCGATCTAAGGGGTCAGCCTGCTTCTGTCAATCGTGATTTCTTACTTCTATCAGCTTTTTTTCACATTGCGGATTGAAGCAATCAAAAAGGCAGGAAAACGCAGATCGGGCGCGGGGCGTTAGAGCTTCCGCGCCCGAAAAATCCTTATGCAGAAAGCACTTCCTTGGAAGCGACAGTCGAATCGGCATTCAGCTTGTAGATGATCGGAACGCCGGTATTGAGTTCCTGCTTGAGGATTTCTTCCGGTGTCAGGCCATCAAGCGCCATAATCAGCGCGCGCAGCGAATTGCCGTGTGCGGCAACCAGAATGGTTTCGCCACGCAGAACGTGTGGCTGGATGGTGTGCAGGTAATAAGGCCAGACGCGCGCACCGGTGTCTTTCAGGCTTTCGCCACCCGGAGGAGGGACGTCATAGGAACGGCGCCAGATGTGAACCTGCTCTTCGCCCCATTTTTCGCGTGCGTCGTCTTTATTGAGGCCAGACAGATCGCCATAGTCGCGTTCGTTCAAAGCCTGATCGCG
The DNA here is from genome assembly GCF_049199085.1 of Ochrobactrum sp. EDr1-4. NCBI lineage: Bacteria > Pseudomonadati > Pseudomonadota > Alphaproteobacteria > Hyphomicrobiales > Brucellaceae > Ochrobactrum > Ochrobactrum sp. EDr1-4. Next base: position 709,804 of record NZ_JBLZOF010000001.1, on the reverse strand, counting down.
GATGGTTTCGAGATCGGACTGGCCGAGTTCGTCGAGGATGTGCTGGCACGTAACCTGCGCGCGCGAAAGGCCCGATGTATAAGCGAGGTCGAACTTAAGGCCAGCAGCCTTCAGGCGCTGACCAGCAGCTTTAGCTTCAGCGTGGCCCTGTTCGGTGAGGCCCGGATCGCGCCAGCCGGTAAACAGGTTCTTGAGGTTCCATTCGCTTTGGCCGTGGCGGACCAGGACGAGGGTACGAGACATCGCAGCACTCCGTTGGGATAATTATTAGTTAGTCGTTAAGTCCAAGAACATCGAGCATGGAATAAAGGCCGGGCTTTTTGCCATGCGCCCAAAGTGCTGCTTTCACAGCGCCACGGGCAAAGATTGAACGGTCCTGCGCATGGTGAGAGAGCGTGATGCGCTCGCCTTCGCCAGCCAGAATGACGTCATGGTCGCCAATGACAGAACCGCCGCGCAATGTTGCAAAACCGATAGTGCCTTGCTCACGCGGGCCGGTATGTCCATCGCGAACACGCACGCTGTTCTGTTCAAGATGGATGGCGCGACCGAGGGCAGCGGCTTCACCCAGCAGAAGGGCGGTGCCTGATGGCGCATCGACCTTGTGCTTGTGATGCATTTCGAGAATTTCAATGTCGAAGTCTTCAGGTCCAAGCGCTTGAGCAGCCTTTTTCACAAGGCCGGACAGAAGATTGACGCCAAGGCTCATATTGCCAGACTTGACGATTGTTGCGTGGCGGGCTGCCGCCAGAAGCTTCTCGTTCTCATCGTTCGAAAAACCCGTTGTGCCAATAACATGCGCGATGCGCGCCTGAGCCGCGAGGCCGGCATAATCAACGCTTGTGGCGGGCGTGGTGAAATCAAGGACGCCCTGCGCTTTTGCGAACACTGGTAACGGATCATCCGTGATTGCGATACCGAGATTGCCGACGCCTGCGACTTCGCCTGCATCTTTACCAAGAAATGGTGAGCCGGGACGCGCAATGGCACCCGCAAGGCGAGCCCCATCAATAGCATGGATAGCTCGGATGAGCGCTTGTCCCATGCGACCGTTCGCACCAACAACCACCAATCCGATTTCAGCATTCTCAGCCAATGGACTTTTCCTCCGTGCCATTGTTCCCGATAAGCAATTCGTCTTTGCCGCTCTGCAGTTCATAGAAACGGGCATAGACGCCGTTGGGTATCTTAATCAGATCGCCGTGACGACCTTCTTCGACAACATGTCCTGCTTCCATAACGACGATACGGTCCGCGTTAACAACTGTTGAAAGTCGGTGCGCGATGACGATGGTCGTGCGGTCATGCATGATGTGATCGAGCGCCTGCTGAACGCGCTTTTCCGACTCGTTATCGAGTGCTGATGTTGCTTCATCAAGCAGCAGAACTGGCGCATTGCGCACAATCGCACGGGCAATCGACACCCGCTGACGCTGACCACCTGAAAGTGTTACGCCGTTTTCACCAACGGGCGTGTCGTAGCCCTGTGGTTGTTGCAGAATGAACTCATGTGCGTTGGCAAGCTTGGCAGCCTCGATAATATCATTCTGTGTCGCATCCGGGCGTCCGTAGCGGATATTATCGGCAATCGTGCCTTCAAACAGATAGGGTTGCTGGGAGACATAGGCCACGGAATGGCGAAGCGAATGTTTCGTGACTTTGGCAATATCCTGTCCGTCGAACAGAATTTTCCCGTCCGTGACATCGTAAAACCGCTGCACAAGGTTGATTAGCGTTGATTTGCCAGCACCTGATGCGCCAACGATTGCGGTGGTTTCACCTGCCTTTGCGGTAAAGCTGATGCCGTGCAAAACAGGCACTTTATTTGCATAGGAAAAATGCGCATTCTGGAAGTCAATTTCGCCTGTGCCAGCTTTAAGCTCTGTTGCGTCCGGCGCATCACCCTGATTAGGTTCAATATCCAGAACTTCATAGATCATGCGCGCATTAACGAGTGCGCGTTCAAGGCCAACCTGCAGACGTGCCAGACGGCGGGCAGGATCATAAGCCAGAAGCAGGGCTGTGATGAAAGCGAACATAGAGCCGGGAGGCTGCTGGTTCAGAATTGCATTATATCCGCTATAGGCCAAAACGCCCGCAATCGCGATGCCAGCGAGAATTTCTGAAATAGGGGTCGTGCGTTCTGAAACGCGGGCAATCTTGTTGCTACGGTTTTCGGTCTGATCGATGAGCAGATCGATTTTGCCACGAAGCTGCTCTTCCATTGTGAAGGCTTTCACAATGGCAATACCCTGAACAGATTCCTGCATCGCACCCAGCAGATGCGAGTTTAGATGCACCAGATCACGGGTAACGGTGCGGATGCGGCGCGAAATATAGGCGACCGCAAGAACCAGCGGTGGACCAATCAGAAAGACTGCCGCCGACATATATGGGTCGGTATAAAACATCATGCCGACCAGACCGATCAGCGACACGAAATCGCGCGCGATCGAGGTGATGGTCATGTTGAGAAGATCACGGATGCCGTTGACGTTCTGATTTATCTGCGCTGCCAAATGGCCAGAGCGCGTATCGTTATAAAAATCCAGCCCGAGCTTCATCAGATGGTCGAAAATGCGCTTTTGATAGCGGGCAACCAGATTGTTGCCGATCTTGGCAAGCTCGACCGCCTGAACGTAGCTCGACAGACCGCGCATGACGAAAATGCTGAGGATAGCTCCGCAGATAATCCAGATGAGACCGATTTGCTGTTCATAGAAAATCTTGTCGATCATCGGCTTCATCATATAAGCCAGACCAGCATTTGAGCCACCCACGATCAGGGATGCGCAAATTGCAATCGCATAGCTCTTTTTATACTGATGCACATTCTCCGACATCATGCGGCGAATGACGCGCGTGGCCTCGCTCGGGTCGATCTTCTTCTTTTTCTTTTTGAATAAGCTCACGGGCAAAGTGCTTTTTATTTGGCAGCCAAAGGCCGCAATAGGTGTCTGTTTGCAGCGCTTCTATAGCGTTATCTTTGTGGCTTGACCATGCCTGAGAATAAAAGCCCCATCAGTCAATGCGCCAGCGACGGCCTTTGGTAGCGACTTCAAACCGCGTCGGCGCGCGCGCAAATGCGGATAATCCGCTTAAAGCGGCAAGCGGATGGACCACTACGCGTACCGGAATTTCGCGCATGAAATGGCTGTGTGGTGCCTTGTCTTCAAAGGCTGTACGGAACGATCCGGCCTGAAGCGCGGAGAGAATGCGCTGTGGAATGCCGCCGGACAAATAGACGCCGCCATGTGCTTTGAAAACGAGCGCCAGATCACCAGCAATGCGTCCCAGATAGGTCACGAAAAGTTCCAGCGTTTCGACAGCCTGTGCATTGCTGCGATCAAGACCGGCTGCGGTAATATCCGGTGGCGTATCAAGAACTGGAGTCACCTTGTCGGCGGCGCAGATTGCAAGATAAAGATTGCGTAGACCGCGACCGCATAGGATCTGTTCCGCTGCAACGCGTCCTTCAATAGTCTCGATATGCGGGAACACTTCATAGTCACGCGCGCTGCGTGGGCCAATATCGATATGACCGCCTTCGCCGGGGACGGGAACCCATGCTTTGCTGGTGCGCACAAGCCCGGCAACGCCTAAGCCTGTGCCTGGTCCGAGCACAACGCGGGTGGCGACGATCTCTTCGTCATTGCCACCGATCTGATGCAAATATTCTTTATCAATTGAGACAACGGCGAGCGCTTGTGCCTCAAAATCATTGAGAACGGTTACGTCTTCAAAGCCCAGATTGGCTATCAGCTGCTTTGGGCGCACAACCCAATCGCAATTGGTGAGATCAATTTCGTCGCCATCGACTGGACCTGCAACCGCAAGAATTGCCGAGCGCGGACGAATGGATGTGTGGTTGAGCACTGTTTGCTCGATTGCATCATCAATCGTTGCATAATCAGCCGTTTGAACGACCGGAAATTCTTTAGGCTCGGCATGAGAATCAACAAGCAGTGCAAAACGCGCATTGGTGCCACCGATGTCGCCGACGAGGACGGGAAACTTGAAACTCTGGTCAGCGTTAATCATTGTGTGCCTTGCTGTCTCGTTTATTCTTATTATTGGCGGATGATACCGGAGTGCTGGATTAATCCAGCACTTTTATAAGTCTGTCTGCCGTTGCAGGGTTGAGTGCCATCGGAATGTCGTAGACGCTGCCAAGACGGGTCAGGGCTTTCACGTCCACGTCATGCGGGAGTGGCGAAAGCGGATCAATGAAGAAAAACAATGCTTGCACAGTGCCTTCTGCGATCATTGCACCAATTTGCTGATCACCACCCAATGGACCGCTCTTAACACGCAAAACATTGAGCGAAGGACACGCTTCCTGAATAAGCCCGCCAGTCGTGCCGGTTGCCACAATATCGTAGTGCGCCAAAGACTTCTCGTGGCTGCGTGCGAAAGCAACCATCTCGTCCTTTTTCAGATCGTGGGCAATCAATGCAATGCGCAGGCGGTCGGACATGAGAATGATAACCTTGTCACACGTTTTTTTACGCACATCTTGTTCCGAAAACCGGTTCCCACTTTTCGGGATGTGCTCTGAGTTAAATCGTTTGAAAGCTATAGCGAAGCCATAAGCCAGTGAAAAGCTTGTTTTCTATACACGCTTTAATTGGCATTATAGATCACATCTGCGATGGAATCGGGCGAGGGACCGTTCAGCACCGAAGCGCAAGCCTTTGGTAGATCTGAAACCATCACTGGCTTTGGCTTTTTCGGCGGCTCTTTGGATGGCTTTGCTGGCTTCCACGGCTCATCTGTAAACCACCACGCAAGCGACTTATCGCAACCATCGCCGCCTGTGACTTTCGGCTGCGGCGTGCAATCCGGCGATCCCGGCTGGCAATGCAATCTCACATGGAAATGATAGAAATGGCCCCAGTAAGGGCGCACTTTTCCAAGCCATTTTCGATCGCCTGTGACGGTGTCGCAAAGTTGCTTCTTGATGCCAGGATGAACGAAGATGCGTTCAACTTCTGGATAGCTGGCAGCATGTTTGATGAGTGCGGTGCGCGCTGGCGTCCATTTCTTCGGATCGACGTAAAGTGAATCGCTTTTCAACATTGATACGGCAGACACGCTTTCGCGCTCGGCGTCTGTGAAGCGCTTTTTGGGCATGGGCGTCAGCCAGATGTCGGCATCAAGCCCGACCTGATGTGAGGCATGGCCGGTCAGCATTGGCCCGCCACGCGGCTGCGAAATATCTCCAACTAGAAGTCCCGGCCAGCCGTCTTTTACGGCATCGCGGGAAAGCTTTTCTAAGAGCCCGATTGTGCGCGGGTGCCCCCAATTGCGATTGCGCGACAAGCGCATAACTTGCCAGTTTGGACCATCCAAAGGGAGCGCAACGCCACCGGAAAGGCAGCCCTTGGCATAAAAGCCAATGGATTGGGCCTCCTGCGCTACCACTGGAAGCTTTTTGCTACCGAATGCCTGTTTTGCTGGTGCATCCTGCGCAAGCGCTTGCGCAGCGAATTCCGGCGCAATCATCGCCGAAAGGCAGGTTGCAAGGACGAAACGCGACCAGAATTTGGAGAGAAATCTCTTAGCCATGGGCAGTTTCCAAATAAATATTGCTCGAATCATTCGAACGGATAGCTAGGATTATGCTTCGCGTTGATCAAAACGGCAATTAATCACTTATTTTGCGCGTGTCTTTAGCCAAAGTTGGTTCCCACTTTTACGCGATACGCTTTAGCGCCAGTTCTCATCCCGCCACATGGCGCTAAAGGCCGTCTTGTAATCGGGATAGATAAATTCATAGCCCAGAGCTTTGATGCGCTGGTTGGAGACGCGTTTATTTTCGCCGTAGAATGAGCGTGCCATTGGCGTCATTTCCGCTTCGTTAAACGGAACTTCCGGCGGCGGGGCAACGCCCATCAGTTCTGCGGCATAGGTGACGACGTCTTGCGGTGGCGCTGGTTCATTATCGGTGATGTTGAATGCGCCGCCGGTGTTGGTGCCTGCAAGAAAGCGCAATGATCCGGCAATATCTTCCACATGGATACGATTGAAGACCTGATCTTCCTTGATAACGCGTCGTGCGGTGCCGCGTTCAAGATTGATGAAAGCATTGCGGCCGGGGCCGTAAATTCCTGACAGGCGCAAAAGAGCAACCGGCGTGCCGTGGCGCTCACTCAGCGCTTCCCATGAATCTTCTGCCTCAACGCGTTCAAGTGAACGTCGCGAACCGGGCTGGCGTTGCGCGGTCTCGTCAATCCAGTTGCCATCAAAATTGCCATAGACACCGACTGTTGAAAGATAGCCGATCCAGCGAACAGTATTGCCGGGGCGACGCAGTGCTTCCTCAACGATTGCAAGCGATGGATCGCCATTATCACGCGGTGAAATCGAGATAACTACGTGGGTTGATTTTGCGAGACGGTCAATGAGTTCCGGTGAAGCAGTTTCACCGTCGAAAATGATCGGTGCGATGCCGGATTTTTCGAGAAGCGGGAAATTTTGTTCGTTACGGGTGGTACCGTCAATGCGTTCTGCCTCTCCGGTCATCAGGCGGGAAAAGGCTCTCGCAGAATAACCGGCTCCAAACAGAAAAATGCGCATTCTAACAGTCCTCCAATTTCCATTCTGCACGCACCGTATCATCCTCTTCCAGAGAGGCCAGACGATTTTTTAGAATTTCGAAATGTTCTTCATCTGCGAGTTGCTTGAATGCCCAGATCGCCGCTCCACGCACAACAGCAGCAGGGTCTTCGAGTAGGCTTTCCACTTGCGGTACCAGCGAAGGATCGTCAGAGTTACCCGTTGCAATCAAAACATTGCGCAAAAAGCGGTCGCGTCCAATGCGTTTGACGGGGGAGCCGGAAAACAGCGTGCGGAAGCTCGGATCATCAAGGGCCAGAAAATCAGCAAGCCTTGGCGCCTTGAGCTCATCGCGCGCTCTCAGCTTCATCTCCCTGGTTGCTTGCGCAAATTTGTTCCAGGGGCAAACCGACAAGCAATCATCGCAACCATAGATGCGATTGCCCATTGCTTTGCGAAATTCGAGCGGGATCGGGCCTTTGTTCTCAATACTGAGATAGGAGATGCAGCGCCGCGCATCGATCCTGTATGGCGAGGGGAAGGCCTTGGTCGGGCAGGCGTCGAGACATGCACGGCACGAGCCGCAATGATCGCGATCCGGCTGATCGGGCGGGATGTCAGCGGTGGTAAAAATTGAGCCGAGAAACAGCCATGAACCGAGTTCGCGGCTGACCAGATTGGTGTGTTTGCCCTGCCAGCCAAGCCCTGCGGCCTGCGCTAGCGGCTTTTCCATCACGGGTGCCGTATCAACAAAGACTTTGACATCCTGACCTGCGCGCGCAGCAAAACGGCTCGCTACATGCTTGAGCTTGCCTTTGATGATGTCGTGATAATCGCGATTCTGCGCATAGACCGAGATTGCTGCGCGGTCTTTGTGTTTGAGAATTTCGAGCGGGTTGCTGTCCGGGCCGTAATTCATGGCAAGCACCATGATTGACCGGACTTCCGGCCATAAAACGCTCGGATTGCCGCGGCGTTCTTCGGTTTCTTCCATCCAGAGCATATCGGCATGATGGCCGTCAGCAATGTATTGCCGCAGACGCTGGGGCGCTTGCGGGATGGAATCAGGGCCAGTGAAAGCCACGGCATCGAAGCCGACAGCTTTCGCCTCTTCGATCAGAAACCGCTTGAGCTTGAGTGCTTTTTCCGCAGCTTGATTATTGTCAGAAATCGAGGTCGCCATAATGAGCCACTGGAGCCAGTCCGCGCACACGATCAGCCAGGAGCGGACGGAAAGCAGGACGCGATTTCATGCGAGCATACCAGTCGCGCGCAGCTTTTGTCTCGCCCCATTCGATTTCACCAAGATAGTCGAGGACGGAAATAGATGCCGCCGCTGCCATATCCGCATAACTTGGATGACCACCGGCAAGCCAGTCGCGGGTGGCTGCAAGCCAGTCAATATAGCGCATATGCTGGCGAATATTGGTGCGCGCGGCACGAATGGCGGTCGAATCAGGTGCACTGCCGCCCATTTCGTCGGCCATCTGAAGCTTGAACACGCGTTCACGCGCGATATGGCGCGTGACTTCATTTTCGAGCTTGAGCAGAAACCAATCAACCAAGCGGCGCACTTCGGCGCGCTCCATTGGGCTTTCCGGCAGAAGACGACGGCTGCGCTTCAAGGCACCGCGTGTCTCGTCAAGATATTCGGCAATGACGGTTGCGCCGACGACCGGCAGGTCACGTTCGGCCAAAAGCACAGGAAGCGTTGCTGCCGGGTTAAGCGCAAGGAATTCCTTGCGGCGCGACCACGGACGCTCCTCGATCATTTCCGCTTCAACATCGTACTCGCCGAGAATAAGCCGCACATAGCGCGAGCCTGAAGACATAGGATGATGAAAAAGCGTAAGCATAATCGACGCGGTACTCTCGACTAAAAAAGCTCTGATTGAATTCCGCTCAGGAATTGTGGCTGGCATTTGCACCGGCAGCAGGTTTTTCTGCTGTCAGGAGATTTAAGCCACCTCAACGGAATGTTTAGGTTATAGGTGCTAAGCTTGATGGAGACAAGCAATCGCTGTAGGCGCTAATTGTAGCACTTTCATGCTTAACAGCTCGTCAAGATGCGCCATTTTTATCCTGCCACCTTCTAAGGTACTGACTTCATGGAAATTTATAATCTTCTGGAAGCCGCTTTTCTCGGTCTGGTCGAAGGTTTGACGGAATTCATCCCTGTTTCGTCGACGGGTCACTTGCTGCTGATCGGCCATTTTCTGGGCTTTGAATCCAACGGCAAGACCTTCGAGGTGCTCATTCAGCTTGGTGCGATCCTCGCGATCCTGACGGTTTATTCGTCAAAACTCATTAAAATTCTGACCGATTTTCCGCGTGATGCCCGCACACGGCGCTTTGTTTTCGGCATTCTGTTGGCTTTTTTACCTGCTGCCGTTATCGGCGCAATGGCGCATGGCTTTATCAAGAGCGTGTTGTTTGAAACGCCGATGCTGGTGTGCATTATGCTGATCCTTGGCGGTTTTATTCTGCTTTGGGTCGATCAGCTCGATCTTAAGCCGCGCTATAATAATGTGATGGATTATCCATTGCCGATTTGTCTGGCGATTGGTTTTGTGCAGTGCCTTGCCATGATCCCCGGCGTCTCGCGCTCAGGTTCCACGATTGTTGGCGCACTTTTGCTTGGGGCTGATAAGCGTTCGGCGGCAGAGTTTTCGTTCTTCCTCGCCATGCCAACAATGGCCGGTGCCTTTACCTATGATCTTTATAAAAGCCACAGCTCGCTGTCGATGAATGACACAGCGCTGATCGTCGTGGGCTTTATCATGGCGTTTATTTCAGGCGTTTTTGTCGTCAAGCATTTGCTTGATTATGTCTCGCGTCATGGCTTCAAGCTGTTTGCTTGGTGGCGTCTGATCGTCGGCTCACTCGGAATGGCAGCACTTCTGATTTGGGGCTAACCCGCAAACAGTATGCAAAAGAAAAGGGGCCTTTCGGCCCCTTTAATTCATTTATGTTTTAATCTCACGCAAATCCGGTCTTGGTGTACTGACCAGCGACGCGGTAGCGCCAGAGATAGGCTGGCAGAATTGCATCGACGGCTTCAGGCTTAATGCCGATGCCCTGCAACGTGCGGCCCTGTTTTGTTGCTTCATCGGAAACAACATTATCGGATTTCAGCAATGTCACCTGATCATTGGTGAGCAGGGGATTTGGCAAAAGGCCCAAAACCGCTGCCTGAATGCGTGCAACCCAGAAAGGCATGGAGATAATAATACGCTTGCGTGCGATGACGCCGAGCATATCTTTCATCCAATGCTTGAACGGCTGTACGTCTGGCCCGCCCAATTCATAAATCGTGCCAGCGGTAAGATCGCCATCGACGGCGCGTGCAACAGCTTCGGCAACATCACCAACATAAACTGGCTGAAGCTTGGTTTCGCCGCCACCGATAACCGGCAGGAATGGCGAGAAGCGTGCCATATTGGCAAAGCGGTTGAAGAAACGATCTTCATGGCCGAAAATGGTCGATGGACGCAGGATGACTGTATCGGGCAGTACACTCAGAACAGCCTTTTCACCTTCCGCTTTCGTGCGAGCATAGTCAGATGCCGAATTTGCATCTGCTGCAAGCGACGAAAGATGCGTGAGCTTCAGGCCAGCAGCTTTGGTGGCTTCAGCGATGTTCTTTGCACCAAGCACCTGAACGGCGTTGAAACGCTGCTTGCCGCTTTCCGAAAGAATGCCGACAAGGTTGATGACGTGATCGGCGCCGATGATCGCGCGTTCTACCGATGCGCGATTGCGAACATTCGCCTGAAGCATCTGGATCTGACCGACATTGCCGAGTGGTGCCATATAATAAGCAGCATCTGGCTTGCGCACTGCAACGCGCACACGATAGCCGCGCTTGGTGAGGCTTGCTACGACCGCGCGTCCAACAAAGCCAGAGCCGCCAAAAACGGTGACCAGTTTCGGCTTGTTGTGAACTTCGTTTGGTTCGGTCTTCATCCTGAACTCCTGCATGAAAGCCTGATTATATCGCCGGATATGATGCCCGAGTTGATCATTGCGGCATGTTTTCTGGCGCTGATTTATCGCCTTTTGGCAACAACGCAAAGGGGACTTGTTGTCACGACTGCGACAAAGGCCGCTTTTCCCGTATTAAACATGCAATACCGCTTTGAGATTTCGCGGCTTACTGGTAAATCGCGCGCATGAGCACACCACTAGACCATATTCGCAATTTTTCGATCGTCGCCCATATCGACCACGGCAAATCGACGCTGGCCGACCGCCTCATTCAATTGACGGGCGGGCTGGACACGCGTGAGATGAAGGACCAGGTCCTCGACTCGATGGATATCGAGCGCGAGCGCGGCATCACCATCAAAGCCCAGACCGTTCGTCTTAACTATAAGGCGAAGAACGGCGAGGACTATGTGCTGAACCTTATCGACACCCCCGGACACGTCGACTTCGCATACGAAGTCTCGCGTTCGCTGGCTGCGTGCGAAGGTTCGCTCCTGGTGGTGGATGCTTCGCAGGGCGTTGAAGCGCAGACGCTGGCCAATGTCTATCAGGCCATCGACAACAACCACGACATCGTGGTGGTGCTGAACAAGGTTGATCTTCCGGCAGCAGAGCCTGAGCGCGTTCAGAACCAGATCGAAGAAGTGATCGGCATTGACGCGAGCAAGGCCGTGATGATCTCGGCAAAAACTGGTCTTGGTATTCCTGATGTGCTGGAAGCGATTGTTGAGCAGCTGCCGCCTCCGAAAGGGGGCGACCGCAATGCCCCATTGAAGGCCATGCTGGTTGACAGCTGGTATGACAGTTACTTGGGCGTGATCGTTCTGGTCCGTGTGATTGATGGCGTGCTGAAAAAAGGCCAGACCATCCGCATGATGGGTACAGGCGCGAAATATCCAGTTGAACGCACCGGCGTGTTTACGCCGAAGATGGTTCAGATGGATGAGCTCGGACCGGGCGAACTCGGCTTTATTACTGCTTCTATTAAAGAAGTGGCTGATACGCGCGTTGGTGATACCATCACCGAAGATCGTCGCCCGACGGAAAAGCCTTTGACTGGCTTTAAGCCTGCACAGCCAGTTGTGTTCTGCGGACTGTTTCCGGTTGATGCGGCAGACTTTGAAGATCTGCGCTCTGCCATGGGCAAACTGCGCCTCAATGATGCGTCGTTCTCCTTTGAAATGGAAACGTCGGCTGCACTTGGTTTCGGTTTCCGCTGCGGCTTCTTGGGGCTTCTGCATCTTGAAATCATTCAGGAACGTCTTGAGCGTGAGTTTGATCTCGATCTCATCACGACAGCGCCTTCGGTTGTCTATCGCCTGAACATGCAGGACGGCTCGCAGAAAGAACTGCACAACCCGGCTGATATGCCGGATGTTGTGAAGATCGAAGCGATTGAAGAACCGTGGATTCGCGCCACTATCATGACGCCAGATGATTATCTTGGTACGATCATGAAGCTCTGTCAGGAGCGTCGCGGTCTCCAGATCGATCTCACTTATGTTGGCCCGCGTGCGATGATCACCTATGATCTGCCGCTCAACGAAGTCGTGTTCGATTTCTACGACCGTCTGAAGTCGATCTCGAAGGGCTATGCCTCTTTCGACTATAATCTTTCGGATTACCGCGAAGGTGATCTGGTTAAGATGTCGATCCTCGTCAATGAAGAGCCGGTGGATGCGCTTTCGATGCTGGTGCACCGTTCGGCTGCTGAAAAGCGTGGCCGTGTGCTTTGCGAAAAGCTCAAAGAGCTGATCCCACAGCATATGTTCAAAATTCCTATTCAGGCAGCGATTGGCGGACGCATCGTGGCGCGTGAAACCATTTCAGCTCTGCGCAAGGACGTGACGGCTAAGTGTTACGGCGGCGATATTTCGCGTAAGCGCAAACTTCTGGACAAGCAGAAGGAAGGCAAGAAGCGCATGCGCCAGTTCGGCAAGGTGGAAATCCCGCAAGAGGCCTTTATTCAGGCACTCAAGATGGGTGATGATTGATCCCAATTTTAGCGAGCATTTTAAGGGGCGTTTCAACGCCCCTTTTTGTTACTATGAGTAGGGCATAGAATTATCGTCGGGGTAATAATATGTCAGATTTGATTAGCATATTTAGATTGATCATCAGTTTTATCACTGGTCGTGCACGGGACCAGAAGGCCGAGCGACTTAGGCTAGAGCAAGAAGCTTGGCAATGGCTTGAGCGGCACTTGTGTTTCTTTGAAGAACAGGCTCATAAAATTTATAGTTTGGTTTTGCAGAATTCGGCGGAGAAAGTTCTCGAAGAACTCTGTGATGAAAAATATCCATTTGTTGAGAAACTGAGCCATTTTCCGCTGCGTGAAGACAGCGCATTAAAGATTAATTTTAGGCGATTGGAAAAGAAAGACCGTCAGAAGGCTTGGGCAATTTCAAACAGCTATGTTGAAATGTGGGATGTTTGCATTGCAAAATTTCCGGATGGTGCGCCTTTGTTTCCGCATGATTTGGTGAAGTTCCAGAAAGCTAAAAAGGTCTTAAAGTTGATAATCGCATAGGCAGGGTTGTTGCGACGAAATACAACTCTGTCCCATTACCCCTAAATCTATTGTCCAATTAGACGCTGTGGGTATTAAGGCTTGCGCAGAGCTTATCTGGGAGCGTGAGCGCGATCTTGTTCGTCTCGGCCGTAATTTCCGTGATGCAGACGGAGTCCAAAATCGCAATAATCCGAAGCCCGTTATCATGTGGGCTCTGTATGCCTAGTATATGGCCCTCAGGCACTCAGGGCTCGCCGTGGAGCGCCTGCTTGCCGAAAACATGGCTGAGGCAAGTGCGCCCATTTTTCACGCGCTGGCACTTAATAAATTGCTCATGATGATAGTTCTTCTTGTCAAATGTCCTGTGAACGTCTATCTCCCTGAACGTAACGATATTACATAACTTAAATATCAGGAGATATCAGATATGGTAAAATTGCTGGCTTCGGTTAGTCTGTGCGCGGCTCTGGCTTTCGCAGGGCAGGCTCTGGCGGAGACAAAGGAAAAATCTGTGTCCAGTCACACTCATTCGCATTCGCATGACCACGCGCACAAAGACGAAAAAACCGCTGCAAACGGTTATTTCGAGGACAATCAGGTCAAGGACCGTCAGCTTTCCGATTGGGCGGGTGATTGGCAGTCAGTTTATCCATATTTGAAAGACGGAACGCTTGATGCTGTTTTCGCGCACAAGGCGGAGCATGGCGATAAGAGTGCCAAGGAATATACTGACTATTATGAGATTGGTTATCGAACGGATGTGGACCGTATCGTCATTAAGGGTGACGAAGTGTCATTTTATAAAGGCGATAAAGCGTCTACCGGCAAATACGCCAGCGATGGCCATGAAATTCTGACCTATGCCAAGGGAAATCGCGGCGTTCGTTTCATCTTTAAGAAGGTTGAGGGCGATAGTTCTGCGCCTGAATATATGCAGTTCAGCGATCACCGCATAGCGCCGGAAAAGGCCGATCACTACCATCTCTATTGGGGTAATGATCGTGCGGCTCTGCTCAAAGAAGTTACCAACTGGCCGACTTATTATCCGTCGTCATCAAGCGGCAAAGATATCGCGCACGACATGATGCATCATTGATTATCTGATCTGCGAAAGCGGAATCAGTTTGAGAGGCCGGAGTGTGAAAGCACTCTGGCTTTTTTGTTTTTTCAATCGCGTAGGCTTCAACCATAAAAAATAGTATGGTTCATTTGTTCGATGAGGATTGTGATTTTAAACAATAAAGCTAGCGCATAATAGCCGACAGCCGCTGATGCAGTGTCTACCGTTCATCCACGTAACCTATTGAAAAGAATGGCGCACCCGAAAGGATTCGAACCTCTGACCCCCAGATTCGTAGTCTGGTGCTCTATCCAGCTGAGCTACGGGTGCATGCCTGTGTGCCGCGTCGTCTGCGGCGATGGGCGGTTGATAATCGGCCCCATTGCTAAATGCAAGCGCCTTCTTGGAAAAAAATGAAGTTCTGTGAAGTTTTTTTGTCAAAGCCCGGTTTTCCGGGCTTTTCATTGGTGCTTTAGAATGTGGAAAACTAGCTAATAATGGAAGAAACCCCGCCAGAGATTCGCATGCCAATGATTTCTGACGGGAATCAGTTGGTTCAACATTATGATTTCACATGTATTTTTTTGGAGAATGGCAAAATTAGGCTAAGTTGCCCTCAGATCGGCTATGCTTTTTGTCATGCCAATTGGACAAGTCAGGCAGACGAATCTCGAAATGCGCTCCAATAGGCCGATCTTCGCGTAACTCAATGGTTCCGCCATGCGCGCGAACCAGTTCCTGAGCAATGGCCAGACCAAGGCCCGTCCCATCGCTGCGGGTCGATCCCTTGAATGCAGTGAAAAGGTTGTCGCGTGCTTTCTGTGGTAGGCCGGGGCCGGTGTCCTCAACACCGATGATCGCTGTGGTCCCAATACGCCCTGCGGAAAGGGTTAGCCGCTTGACGGTTGATACGTCGCTTGGTCTGTCACGTTCCATGGCCTGTACCGAATTACGGCATAGGTTGCAGAGAACACGAAAGAGCTGTTCGGAATCGACATTGAGCTCAAAATCTTCGGTAACCAGATTCTCAAACTCAATGCCGTTTTCTTTGTCGACGTTCAGTGTCTCACGCACATCCTCAATGATAGTGTGCAGCTTCACGCGGCGCGGCGCGGGCGGCAGTTCCTGTGAGCGCCCATAAGCCATCACGCTCTCGGAATAGCTGATAGCACGGCTTAATGTATGAATGAGCTTTGGCGCAAATCGTTTGACTGCGGGGTCTTCCGTGTCGGCAAGCCTGTCAGACATGAGCTGTGCGGATGCCAGAATATTGCGCATGTCATGGTTGATCTTGGAAACGGCGAGACCCAAATCAGCAAGATGTTTCTGTTCTTTGAGTGTGCGTTGCAAATCTGCCTGAATATGGGCGATCTGGCGCTGAGCCACACCAAACTCGTCTTTGCGATCTTCTGGAACCAGGATCTTGGTTGGATTGTCGGGCGATAACGCAAAGTCAATCATATTGCGATGCATAAGGCGGACAGGCCGCAGAAGCATCTCATGGATGATGAGATAGATAAGGCTCGCCGCAATAATCGAGATGAGCAACGAGATGAGAGCGACGTTGATCGCGTAACTGAGCATCGCGTGGCGAAGCGGCGCGTCCGAGGTAACGATTTCAATAATCTGCCCAGATGGATCATTAGGCGGAACAGATCCATAAATTCGCAAAGTTCGGTTGCCGCCATTAAACAGCGTGCCAAAAGCATCCCAAATGGCCGCTGCTTCGCTGATATTATTAAGATCGATCACCTGATCGATTGGGCCGGGCATTTCGCTCATAGCAAGCAGGTTGGAGGCACCAGCACTCCGCAGAGCAATTGCTTTGGTGCCGGTGGCAAGCAGAACCTTGTCCTGCACTTCACGCGGGATATCGATATTGCCGCTGGCAACGAGAACTTCGCTGACCGCTTCCACCGTATCAAGACGCGAGTTCATCCAGCGCACACGCATATTGGCGACGGAGGGTACAAAAATCAGAACTTCGGCGATGAGTACAGCGAGCGCCGTTAGGATAAGAAGTTTGTTGGATAGGCGGTTGCGCCAGGGCAGTCTTGTGAAATGCGTGGGCGAAACTTTGTCGTCTTGTGCAGAGGCCATTGCCGGTGCACGCGCAGCAATCTCTGCTGCAACTCCACCGGGTTCCATGGTCTTTTCAATGGCCGTCATACGCACAATCCATATCGACGGATTGTTCGCAGGCGATGCAACATTCCATCAGGGGAGTTTCCGAATAAATAATATAGTTACAAATGTTGCCATCTATATATGCCCGCAAAAGATAATTCCAACGGCAATTGCAGTTCTCATTTTAAACAATCTTATTCCGGGTCATTGCGAGCATTACCGAAATTTAACTCGACGTGCGGAATCGCCAAGTGCAAAATCGCAAATGGGAAAATCCGTGATGACGCAACTTGTGCACGATTATGCAACTTATTGGCGCGATCATCATTTTGATACTCTTTGCGGGCATGAAGGTGCCAGCGTGAATGCAAATATTTAAATCAGATGCCTCTCGATGCACTCGATAGCGCTCTGTCGGAGAGTTGAATGAAGTCCTGGAAGCAGATTGTTCTGTGCCTGCTTATTATCGGAGCTGCCGCGGGTGGCTGGTATCTCTATAAAAACAAAGACTCTTCAACACAGACTGCTTCAGGAAATGCTCCCGCACAGCAGTCGCATGGCGGTTCTGGTGCTCGTGCGGCTCCCCTCGTTGTGGTTGAGCCGGCAGGTGAAGAAACGATCAACAATCGGCTCACGGCGATCGGTTCGGCACGTGCATTGAGCACGGTTTCGGTCACGCCTTATTCAAGCGGCTATATGAATGAGCTGCTTGTGAAAGCGGGCGATGCCGTCAAGTCGGGTGATCCGATTGCTATTCTCGACAATGAAACGGAAACCATTGCCGTCAACAAGGCGCAAATTGCAGTGAAAGATGCCGATACGACCCGTCAGCGTATTGCGCGTTTGCGTGCCACCAACACGGCAACCGTCGTGCAGGAGGTGGAAGCCGACCTCGCGCTTGCAAATGCAAAACTTGCTCTTGATGATGCGCAGTTGGCGCTTAGCCGCCGTACGGTGCGTGCGCCGATTTCAGGTGTCGTGGGTATTCTTCCGGTCAATGCCGGTAACTATGTGACTGCGCAGACATCGATTGCACGGATTGATGATCGCTCGAAAGTCCTCATTGATATTTGGGTGCCGGAACGTTTTGCACCGCAGATTAAAGTTGGTCAGCCGCTGAGCGCGGAATCGACTGCTTTTCCCGGGGTGAGCTATAAGGGCGCAATCAACGCGGTGGATAATATGCTTGATGAGGCAAGCCGCACGCTGCATGTGCGTGCCGAGGTCAACAATGACGAAGACCGTTTGCGCGCTGGCATGTCTTTCTCGGTAACAGTACTTTTCCCCGGCGACAGTTTTCCGTCGGTTGATCCGCTGGCGATCCAGTGGGGGGCTGACGGTTCTTATGTCTGGCGCGTCGAAGAAGGCAAAGCTAAGAAAGTGGCGGCGCGTATCGTGCAGCGCAATTCCACCAATATCTTGATTGATGGGCCTGTGAAACAGGGCGATATGATTGTCACGCAGGGCGTGCAGACCGTGCGTGATGATGCACCTGTGCGCTTGCAGCATGAGCAAGGTACGGCTCGCATTGATCCCGCTGCCAAAACCCGCGTAGCAGGGTGAGGATAAAGCGTGAGCAATCCTAACTCGAATCCCAGCAATCAAGGTGGATCGACGGCGCTTTTTATTCGTCGTCCAGTTTTTGCCTTTGTTATCAATGTTCTGATCATCGTTGCGGGCCTTGCGGCCTTTACCGGTGTTGATATTCGTGAATTGCCGGATGTTGATCGTCCGGTTGTTACTATCAGCACGGATTTTAGTGGCGCCTCTGCGGAAACCATTGACCGTCAGCTGACACAGGTGCTGGAAAATGCCGTCGCGCGTGTTTCGGGTGTGAAGTCGATTTCGTCTTCGTCGTCTTTTGAGCGCAGCCGCGTGACGGTCGAGTTCAACGACGGTGTGGATCTGAATGTTGCTGCCGCCGATATGCGCGATGCGATTTCGCGCGTGGCCAACAATGTGCCGGAAGAAGCCGATCCTTCGCGTATCATCAAGGCGGACTCCAATGCCGATCCGGTGATGCGCCTTGCCGTTACATCCGACACTATGTCGGTAGACGACATGACGGTTCTGGTTGAAGATCAGATTGAAGATGTGTTGTCGGCGGTCCCCGGCGTCGCCGATGTGCAAATCAATGGTGATCGCGATAAGATTTTCCGCATCGATATCAATCAGGCAAGGCTTGCAAGTTATGGCCTGACCATTGCCGATATTTCGAGCGCACTTTCCTCCATGGGGTTGGATGCGCCTGCCGGTTCGCTCCGCAGTTCTGATCAGTCAATTGTCGTGCGTGCGACAGCCAATCTGGAAAAGCCCGAGGCCTTTGAAAACGTCTATATCAAAGGCCGCACGCAGATACGCGACGTGGCAACAGTAACCCTCGGACCGGATATTGAAAGCTCTGCCGTGCGTTCCAACGGCAAGACAGCTATTGGCCTTGGCATCGTGCGTCAGGCTCAGTCGAACACACTCGATATTTCGGAAGGCATTCGCGCTGCCGTTGCAAATCTGAAGAATACATTACCCGCTGGTGTCAGCGTCACTGTCACCAGTGATGATGCAAACTTCATCAAAGGCGCAATTCACGAAGTTGAAATCGCACTGATCGCTTCGGTGATTATCGTTGTCGTGATCATTTTCATGTTTTTATGGGATATTCGCGCGACGCTTATTCCCGCTCTGGCCATTCCGGTTGCACTCATCGGAACGATTGCTGCCATCTATCTCAGCGGCTTTTCGGTCAATATTCTCACCCTGCTGGCGCTGGTGCTTGCTACCGGCCTTGTGGTGGATGATGCGATTGTGGTGCTCGAAAATATTGTGCGCCGACGCAATCAGGGCATGGGGCCGCGTGCGGCAGCTGTGCTCGGCACGCAAGAAGTGTTCTTTGCAGTTGTTGCAACAACGCTGACACTCGTTGCAGTTTTTGTGCCGATTTCGTTCTTGCCGGGGCAGGCGGGTGGTCTGTTCCGCGAATTTGGCTTTGTGCTGGCAATTGCCATTCTGCTTTCATCGGTTGTGGCTCTGACACTGTGTCCGATGTTGGCATCGCGTTTTCTCAAAGAGGGTAGCGAAGCCGGTGAGGGCGGACATGGCCCCAAATTCCTGCAACGCATTGGTGGCGGTCTGGCGAGTTTCTATCGCACGAGCCTTCATGCCTGTCTTTCCGCTCCCTTCATTGTGGTGATGGTCGCGGTTCTGTTTGCAGGCGCGTCCTATGTCGGTTTTGGCACACTCAGGCAGGAACTGACCCCAACTGAAGACCGTGCTGTTGCTTTGCTGCGCATCAACGGACCGCAGGGCATCAGTGTGGAGTTTCTTCAGTCGCAACTTGATAAGATTGAAGCGGCTATTCAGCCATTGCGAGACAATGGTGAAATTGAAACTACTTATGCCATCGCCGGTTCCGGCGGATCGTCCAATAACGGCTTCGTGGTGATGACGCTTGCGCCATGGAAGGAGCGCGCCCGCTCGCAGCAAGAAATTATGGCTGATATTAACGAGCGTGTGCGTGGCATTACTGCCGTGCGTATCTTCACGGCCCAGCCAAACAGTCTTGGTATTCGCGGTGCGGGCAATGGCTTGCAGTTCGCTGTTCTTGGCAGTGATTATGCCAAACTGCGCCCTGCAACAGACGCCATTGTCTCGGCTCTCGAAAAAGATCCGCGTTTTGTGCAGCCTCGCCTGTCGGTGGAACCAACACAGCCGCAGCTTTCCGTTGAGATCAACCGCGAGCGTGCGTCCGATTTGGGCATTGATATTACCGGGCTGGCCAATGCGGTGCAGTCGGTTCTTGATGGCCGTAAAATCGGATCGGTCTATGTTGGCGACAGAAGCTTCGACGTGAAGCTGGTTTCGACCACCAATCCGATCAATGACCCGACCGATCTTGAAAACGTCTTCCTCAAGACCACTGATGGTCGTTACGTGCCAATGTCGTCGATTGCAACCGTCGTTGAAAAGGCCGTTCCGCCGCAGTTGAACCGTGAAGAGCGTCTGCGCTCGGTTGCGATCACAACGGATCTGCGTAGTGACTTTGCCTTGGGTGATGCTTATGCGGCAGCGCTGGAGATTGCCGCACCGTTGTTGCCTCCCGGCGCGCACATTATTCCGCTAGCGGAAGCCTCGACCTTAAGCGAAACCTCAACGGGTATCGCGCTGGTGTTTGGCTTTGCGATCATCATCATTATGCTGGTGTTGGCTGCACAGTTTGAAAGCTTCGTGAGTGCGCTGATTGTTATGGCGACGGTGCCACTCGGCCTTGGCTGTGCGGTCTTCGCGATGATCCTCACCGGCACAAGCCTCAACGTCTATAGCCAGATCGGGCTTGTGCTGCTTGTCGGCATCATGGCCAAGAACGGTATTCTGATTGTCGAATTTGCCGATCAGTTGCGCGACAAAGGCATGAATGTCCGTCAGGCTATTGAAGAGGCGGCCAATATCCGCCTGCGTCCGGTCTGTATGACGATGATCTGTTCGGTGCTGGGTGGCGTCCCACTGGTACTGGCGAGCGGTGCGGGCGCAGAAGCACGCGTTGCACTCGGCTGGGTGATTGTTGGTGGACTTGGCCTTGCAACCATCGCAACGCTGTTTGTAACACCCGTTGCTTATCTTCTGCTCGGACGCTTCACCAAGCCAAAGGTTGAGGAAGAAGCGCGGTTGGAACGCGAACTTATCAGAGCTGTCGCTCTGGAAGAAAAGCTGAAATAAAGCGCACGCAAAAAGAAACCTCGCTGTAAGGGCGAGGTTTCGGAGTGGTTATTCCTTTGAGAAAGGCTGGCTTGCAGAACCACTGGCCAGTTTTTTACCAGCTGCATCCAGAGCCGTTACTGTAATTTTGTAGTTATGTGTTCCTTCAGGAGGGCATGGCCCTTTATATTTGAACGCGCCGTACGGTAGTTGCGCTTGCCCCTTATAAGCGACCTTACCGCCACCATGATTAAAGCCCGTCGCATTGCGATCAATCATCTTGATATCGAGCGTGGTGGTGCCCTGCGGAACGCCCGATACCTTGATCGGTGGCGATTTGGGGTCGAGGCATTTTTTAGTTGGGCCCCAATCGAATGACACATTCAGATCGGCAGCAAATGCATTTGGCGCAGCCATAGCAATAATAAATGCCAACAGCAATTTACGCATGATGTCCTCAAATAACCTGGCTGAAGGAAATGCCCCCCAATTACACCCAAGTTGCAACTTTTAATATATGATTCTGATACGAAGTACACGTTGATCGAAAGCCGCAGACAACAGCAGTTGGCCATTGTCTGCGTACTTCTTAAAGTGCCGTGCCTACTTCTTCAAAGCATCGGTAATTTTAGGAGACCATGCGCCTTCCGGCTTCTTTGTAATGACCGGATCAGAACCACCACCCAGCAATGTTTCGACTGTCCGGTCGGCAGCAGCGACATCGAGCGTGCCGTCCGAACCATCGATCAGCTTGGCGATTTCCTTGATCATACGCTCCTGAACTTCCTGTGTCTGCGCGCCGGATGCATCATTTTCAAGAATGATCTCGGCAGCTTCCGCAGGATTTTCAGACGCATATTGCCAGCCCTTCATCGAAGCGCGGACAAAACGTGCCAGCTTATCGACCATGGCCGGGTCATTTAGGCTCTTATCGAGCACATAGAGGCCATCTTCGAGCGTTGCCACGCCCTGTTCTTCATAAGGGAACACGACGAGCTGATCGGCAGGAAGACCGGCATCGATGACCTGCCAGTATTCATTATAGGTCATGGTGGAAATGCAGTCGGCCTGCTTCTGGATCAATGGATCGACGTTGAAACCCTGTTTCAACACGGTCACACCATCAGCTCCGCCTGTGGTCGGGATTTTCAGATGGCTCATCCATGACAGGAACGGATATTCATTTCCGCCGAACCACACGCCCAATGTGCGGCCCTTAAAGTCTTCCGGCTTGGTGATGCCGGTTTCCTTACGGCAGGTCAGCATCATGCCGGATTTTTTAAACGGCTGTGCAATGTTGACAAGTGGTACACCCTTTTCGCGGGTGGCCAGTGCCGAAGGCATCCAATCCACAACCACATCTGCGCCGCCACCGGCAATCACCTGTGGGGGTGCCACGTCCGGGCCGCCCGGCTTGATCTCAACATCAAGATCTTCTTCTTCGTAAAAACCCTTGTCCTTGGCGACATAATAGCCTGCAAACTGTCCCTGCGTCACCCATTTGAGCTGCAAGGTCAACTTGTCTGCTGCCATTGCTGAGTTACTCAAGAGTGCGAGCGCCAGTCCGGCTGTTCCAAGGCATAAAGACAGTGCCTTTTTCATTTCAGTTCTCCTCTGGTTCTTTTTTATTGCGCGCATTTTGCCCGAAAACCGTTTCCCACTTTTCGGAATGCACTTTGGTCCGCCTTATGTTGGCGGATGCCAAATCGTCAGGCTGATGCCCTCCTGTATGAAGGGTGCCAGAATGTTACTTTGCGCTCGATCAGCGCGATCAGCCCATAGGAGAGCGACCCTGCAAGAGCTGCTACAAAGATTTCGGCCCAGACCATATCGACATTCATGCGCCCGATTTCCGCCGATATGCGAAAGCCCATGCCGACAATCGGCGTGCCGAAAAATTCAGCCACAATTGCGCCAATCAGCGCCAATGTTGAATTGATTTTGAGCGCATTGAAAATGAAAGGCATGGCGGCTGGCAAGCGCAGCTTGATAAGCGTTTGCCAGTAATTGGAGCCATAGCTCTGCATGAGATCGCGTTCCATCGCACCGCTGGCAGCAAGTCCCGCAACCGTATTTACCAGCATTGGAAAGAAGGTCATGATGATCACGACTGCTGCTTTCGACTGCCAATCAAAGCCAAACCACATCACCATGATGGGTGCGACGCCAACAATGGGAAGAGCGGCAGCAAGATTACCCAGCGGTAACAGGCCTTTGCGCAGAAACGGAATGCGGTCTGCAATTATGGCCGTGATGAAGCCAAGGCCGCAGCCTGCGACATAGCCGATGATCACAGCTTTTAAGAAAGTCTGCTGAAAGTCGGCCCAAAGAATCGGCACTGACGAGCCGATCCGCGCACCGATGACTGATGGTGCAGGCAAAAGCACCGATGGCACTTCGAAAATCCGCACAGCCACTTCCCATAGGACCAGCATGGCAATGCCAAACAGTGCTGGGACGGCAATATCGATCAGCTTTTGCCCCTGAGCGTTGCGAATTTTAACGCTGGCCAGCCCCTGCACAACAAACCACGACACGGCGATCAGAACGATGATAATGGCAATATTGATGATCATGATGCCGCCTTTTCCGGCTTTATGCCCATACGTCGTTTGGCCATTGTGGCCGCAATGCCAACCAGCCCCACAAGGATGGATGCCATGAAGGCTGCAAGCACCAGTGCCGCCCAGATTTGCACGGTTTGCCCGTAATAGGAGCCAGCCAGCAATCGTGCACCAAGTCCTGCAACAGCACCTGTCGGCAATTCGCCAACGATGGCACCGACAAGGCTGATCGCCACCGCAATCTGCATTGATGTGAACAAAAATGGCATGGCAGCAGGAAAGCGTAGTTTCCAAAATACCTGATTTTTTGAGGCATTATAGGTGCGCATAAGATCGAGATGCATCACATCGGGCGAGCGCAACCCTTTGACCATGCCAACCGCCACCGGAAAAAACGATAGATAGGTGGAAATGACAGCCTTGGGGAACAGTCCGGAAATGCCAATCGCATTTAGTACCACGATAATCATGGGGGCTATTGCGAGAATGGGGATTGTCTGCGAGGTGATGATCCACGGCATCAGGCTTTTATCGAGCGTTGTCGAATGAACAATGCCGACCGCTAGCAATACACCGAGCGCCGATCCAAGCACGAAGCCGAGCAAGGTCGAGGAAAGCGTCACCCAGCCGTGATAGACGAGGCTGCGTTTCGAACTGGGCTTGACGGCAAAGACAGTTTTCCAGAGCTCATTTGCCACCTGATGCGGTGCAGGCAGCACAGGGCGATCCTGATGCATGGTGTTCGCAACGATGGTCGAGAATGAAATCTCGGCTCCCGCGCGCTGTGCTTGATCACGCTCAAACGGCGCGTTCAGATAGACGGCGAATGCATACCAGATCGCAATAATCACCGCGAGAATGGTCGCAACCGGAATAAACTTGTCGCGAAAAAACGCTGTCATTTTCGCCCCCGCAATTTATTCATGAATATGGCCTAGCCGCAGGCCTTCGCGCACGCGATGGGCGATTTTCAGAAATGCTTCCGATTCACGAATGTCCAATGTCCGGTCCGGTCCCAGATCGCAGTCGATGATTTCATGAATGCGGCCCGGACGCGGGCTCATCACCACGATCTTGGTCGACAGAAAGACTGCTTCGGGAATGGAGTGGGTGACGAAAATCACCGTCTTCTGCGTGGCCGCCCAAAGCTTCAAAAGCTGCTCGTTGAGATGATCGCGCACGATTTCATCGAGCGCTCCGAACGGCTCATCCATCAGCAACATATCCGGGTCAAACGACAGCGCACGCGCAATCGATGCCCGCTGCTGCATCCCGCCGGAAAGCTGCCACGGAAACTTTTTGCCAAAACCAGTGAGGTTCACAAGCGCTAGGTTTTTTTCAATGCAAGCTTTTCGCTCGGCTTTTGAAAAGCCCATAATCTCAAGCGGCAGACTGATATTATCTTCAATCGTGCGCCATGGAAACAACGCCGCCGCCTGAAACACATAGCCATAAGAGCGGTCAAGTCTCGCCTGTTCCGGAGTTTTGCCGTTCACTGTCACTGTTCCAGACGTCGGCTGTTCAAGATCAGCCACCACACGCATCAGCGTGGTTTTACCGCAACCCGATGGACCGATGAAGGAGACAAACTCGCCACGCTTAACGGCGAGATTAATGTCGGACAGGGCATGAACCGGTCCGTCATTGGTTTCAAATACCAGCGACAGGTCTTTAATGTCGATGACGGTCTGTGCGTCATCCAAGCCCCGCCTCGGGGCCATGCTATCGATATTCATCACATGCGGTTCCCGAAGCGAAGCTAGAGCCATGTATCAGACCCCTATCGGCATATGTTCGGCACTGCGTTCCACCTTGCGTGGCGCAACGATTTCTTTCCATTGCGACAGCGCTTTGTTGGCGGCACCATTGGGTTCGCGCTCGACAAAACGTCCATCGCCCGGCTGCGCGGTCACATGGCCATTGTCAAAGGCCAAACGGCCACGCGAGAATGTCTTGACCGGCAGGCCCTTCAGCTCAAAGCCTTCAAACACATTGTAATCAATGGAGGAGTGCTGTGTTTTGGCCGATATTTTCTTGGTGGCTTCCGGGTCCCAGATGATGAGGTCGGCATCAGCACCCGGCAGAACTGCACCCTTTTGCGGATAGATATTGAGGATTTTTGCAATATTTGTCGAGGTGACAGCAACAAACTCGTTTGGCGTCAGACGTCCTGTGCGAACACCGCGCGTCCAGAGCACCGGCAACCGTTCTTCAAGCCCACCTGTGCCGTTCGGAATTTTAGTGAAGTTGCCAATTCCGTTACGCTTTTGCTCGGTGGTGAACGCGCAGTGATCGGTCGCGACAACCTGCAGGCTACCGGACGCCAGACCCGCCCAGAGGCTATCCTGATTGACCTTGTCACGGAATGGCGGCGACATCACGCGGCGCGCGGCATAGTCCCAGTCGCGATTGTGATATTCGCTTTCATCCAATGTCAGATGCTGGATCAGCGGCTCGCCATAAACGCGCATGCCTTTCTGGCGCGCGCGGCGGATTGCTTCATGCGCCTGCTCGCAGGATGTGTGCACCACATAAAGCGGCACACCGGCCTGATCGGCAATCATGATTGCGCGGTTGGTAGCTTCGCCTTCCACTTCCGGCGGGCGCGAGTAGGCGTGCGCCTCCGGCCCATCATTGCCTGCTGCGAGAAATTTTGCCTGCAATTGCGCAACAATATCGCCGTTTTCCGCATGCACCAGCGGCATGGCACCGAGTTCAGCACAGCGCTGGAATGATGCGAACATCTCGTCATCATTCACCATCAACGCGCCCTTATAGGCCATGAAGTGCTTGAAGGTGTTGATGCCGCGCTTCACAACTTCCGGCATTTCATTGAAAGCGCGTTCGCTCCAGCCGGTGATCGCCATATGGAACGAATAATCAGTGCGGGCCTTGCCAGCCTTCTGGAACCATTCCTGAAGCGCGTCGAGCAGATTGCCTTCCGGCCCCGGCAGCACGAAATCGACCACCATCGTTGTGCCGCCAGCAAGCGCTGCTGCGGTGCCGGTGTCAAAATCGTCCGATGAATAGGTGCCCATGAAGGGCATTTGCAAATGCGTATGCGGATCGATGCCGCCGGGCATGATGTAACAGCCGGTTGCATCTATAGTTTCATCGCCGGTCAGATTATCGCCCACGGCAACAATCTTCTCGCCTTCGATAAGAACGTCGGCTTTGAAGGTGCGGTCAGCCGTAATCACGGTGCCGCCTTTAATGACCTTACTTGCCCCAGAACTAACCATGTTCGCGTTCCCCTTTTTGGTTTTGTTTCGAACATTAAGCAGTATTGGATGGGCTGGAAATTAACTCACAATTTCAGCACTCTCCAATACGGCATGTAGAAGCACATCAGCGCCAGCCGATGCCCATTCTTTAGAAATCTCTTCGTCTTCGTTGTGGCTGAGACCATCCACGCATGGACACATGACCATGGCGGTGGGCGCTACACGATTGATCCAGCAGGCGTCGTGACCGGCACCTGAAACAATATCACGATGGCTGTAGCCAAGCCGTTTTGCTGCATTTCGGATTGCTGTGACGCAGCCTTCATCAAAAGTGACCGGATCAAAATGCCCGGCCACTTCAATCTCAATCCCGATGCCAAGCTCTTCGGCGATTTTTGGCGCTTCCGCTTCAAAGCGTGCCTTCATGGCATCGAGCGTTGCCTGATCGGGCGAGCGGAAATCGACGGTGAACACAATCTGGCCCGGTAGCACATTGCGTGAGTTTGGCGAAACTTCGATATGACCGACGCCACCAACAGCATCCGGCTGATGCGACATGGCAATCTCGTTAACGAGTTGCAGCAGCTTGCCGAGACCAAGGCTGGCATTCTTGCGCATTTTCATCGGCGTTGAGCCGGTATGCGCTTCCTTGCCGGTTAATGTTACCTGCAACCACCACAGACCCTGTCCATGGGTGACAACGCCAATATCCTTATTTTCAATCTCAAGGATCGGACCTTGTTCAATGTGCAGTTCAAACATCGAATGGATTTTGCGCTTGCCGACCGGCTCGTCGCCCTTCCAGCCAATGCGCTCTAATTCATCGATGAATTTCTTGCCTTTGGCGTCCGTGCGTTCATAGGCCCAGTCCCGCTCATGGACACCTGCAAAAACACCCGAAGCCAACATTGCGGGCGCAAAACGTGTGCCTTCTTCATTGGTCCAGTTGACCACGACGATAGGGCGTTTTGTCTTGATATTGGTGTCGTTCAATGTGCGCATGACTTCAAGTCCGCCGAGCACACCGAGCACGCCATCATATTTTCCGCCCGTTGGCTGCGTGTCGAGATGGCTGCCCATATAGACCGGATCAGCATCCGCATCTTCACCGGGGCGAAGAAAGAACATATTGCCCATTGTATCGACGGTCATCGACAGTCCGGCCTGTTCACACCATTTTTGGAAAAGCTGTCGGCCTTCGGCGTCCTCATCGGTCAGCGTCTGGCGATTGTTACCACCGCGCAAGCCGGGGCCAATTTGCGCCATATCCATCAGGCTGTCCCACAGCCTGTCGCCATTGACCTTGAGATTGCTGCTGAGCGCCATAAGCTCTGCCTCCACATTTCAAGCATGCAATAACAGTGGCATTGCTGCCAGCGTTTCACATGTTATGTTGTTCCCGCGACCCGGCTCTTTGGCCTCAATCTTCTTGCAATTATTGCAAAAACTTGACTACTTGGTCAAAATGCAGGCTAGAAGAGCGTTCGGCAGTGGTCAAGCGGTTTTAAGAAATTTTGCCTCACGAGAAGGTGCTAAATGGTCACAGATGCGACAGCCCCCGCAAATGCCCCTGCCGAAGCAGGTGCGAGCGATAAGGCGGAAGGTGCGACGCGCATTCAGGCGATCAACCGCAGGCTTATTCTCGACGCTGCGCTCGATGTATTTTCTGCCTATGGCTTTCGCGGCACGACCGTCGATCAGATTG
Source organism: Ochrobactrum sp. EDr1-4 (assembly GCF_049199085.1). Taxonomy (NCBI): domain Bacteria; kingdom Pseudomonadati; phylum Pseudomonadota; class Alphaproteobacteria; order Hyphomicrobiales; family Brucellaceae; genus Ochrobactrum; species Ochrobactrum sp. EDr1-4. The sequence continues at coordinate 681,378 of NZ_JBLZOF010000001.1, read as the reverse complement.
CGGAAAAGGCAGGCATGTCGAAGCCAAACCTGCTGTATTATTTTCCGCGCAAGCAGAACATCTATGTAACCGTTCTCGAAGAAACATTGACCGAATGGCTCGGCCCATTTGAAAGCATCAACTCGGAAGGCGATCCGCTTGAAGAACTGCGCAACTATATCGCGCAGAAGCTTGAGCTTTCAGCGAAGAGGCCCGCCGCATCGCGTCTGTTTGCCAATGAAATTCTGCATGGCGCACCGGCAATTACCGACTTTCTGAAAGGCCATCTGAAAGATCTGGTCGATGAAAAGGCGCAGGTTATTCATCGCTGGATCGAAGAAAAACGCATCGCGCCGATTGATCCCTATCATCTGATTTTTACAATCTGGGCGGTGACACAGCACTATTCTGATTTCTCAGTGCAGGTCGCAGCCATTCTTGGCAGCCGCGCCGAACAGCCGGATTTTTATGAGCAGACTGCACGATCGATAGCGGCAATTATTCTTGACGGTGTGCGTGTTCGCGACGATGTTTCGCCCCTATGAAAACGATTCTTATTGCAGCAGCCATTGTCCGTGATGAAGCGGGCCGTTTCCTCCTGGTGCGCAAGCGCGGCAGCGAGATTTTCTTCCAACCCGGTGGCAAGATTGATGCGGGCGAAGCGCCTGAAATTGCCCTAATCCGCGAGATCGAAGAAGAGCTCGGAATTCACATCGATGAAAGCCAATTGCGCCATGCCGCACGCATGTCGGCACCCGCTGCCAATGAAGCAGATTCGATTGTTGAGGCCGAACTGTTTCATCTCGACTTGAGAGAAGGACAAGCACCTGCCGCTTCCAGCGAAATTGAAGAGCTGATCTGGGTTGCGGCGGGCGATAAGTCGCGTCCGGTTGCGCTGCTTTCACAAAACATTCAGGCCCGCTTCGCATAAACGGGCTGAGTGTAAGCTATTCGCCAATGAATAAGTTTTTCGTTTGCGCATTTATTCGCTTCCTCTTATCAGTCTCTCCGCGTTCATAAGACGCGAAAGCATAGATTCTGGAGGAGATATCCATGCAGTTCAAAGCATCCGAGAAGCGTACGCTTGGCCGGACTGGTCTTTCTGTAACAGCGCTTGGTCTGGGAACAGCGCCTTTGGGCGGGCTTTATGCGCCAGTTTCGCGGGTTGACGCAGATGCTTTGCTGGAAGCTGGCTGGGACAGCGGTATTCGATATTTCGACAGTGCGCCAATGTACGGTCTTGGTCGCTGTGAGCACCTGCTGGGCGATATGCTGCGTGAAAAAACTGAGCGCGCTGTTGTGTCCACCAAGGTCGGACGCCTGATGACCAATGAGCGGGCTGGTCGCACCCTGCCGCCAGCGCCGCCAAAAAATCCGCTCGATTCGGGCTGGCACAATGGCCTCAACTTCCGTGAGGTCTTTGATTACAGCTATGACGGCGTCATGCGCAGTTTCGATGACAGCCAGCAGCGCCTCGGCTTTCCGGAAATCGATCTGCTCTATGTCCATGATATCGGTAGCGTAACCCATGCCGACATGCACGAATTTCATTGGAATGCGCTGACCAAAGGCGGTGGCTTCAGGGCACTGACCGAACTGCGTGCAGCAGGCAATATTAAGGGCTTTGGTCTTGGCGTGAACGAATGGCAGATCATTCGCGATGCGCTTGAGGAAGCTGATCTTGATTGCTCGCTTCTCGCTGGCCGCTATTCGCTACTCGATCAGGTGTCAGAAAAAGAATTTCTGCCGCTGGCGCAAAAGCGCGGCATGGCGCTGGTGATCGCCGGTGTGTTCAATTCGGGCATTCTCGCTGCCCCGCGCGGTGGCGAACAGAAGTTCGACTATGCCGATGCGCCTGCTGACATCATTGCACGCACCAATCGCCTGCACGATATTTGCGATGAGTATCATGTGCCGTTGGCTGCTGCTGCCATGCAGTTTCCGTTGCGCCATGAGGCCGTCAATTCCATTCTGATCGGTGTCCGCTCGCCGGAGCAGATCAAGCAGAATGTCGTTTGGTTCGAGCAATCGATCCCGGATGAGTTCTGGCAGACCTTACGTTCCGAAGGCCTCATTTCGTAATCATGTCGACTAAAATTCTCTGCGTCGGTGCCCTCACCATGGACACCATTCTCCGCCTTGATGCGCTCCCGCATGCGGCAGGCAAATATCTGCCGCGTGAGGCTGTTGAAATCGCAGCCGGTATGGCTTCGAGTGCCGCGAGCGCCATTGCCCGACTTGGCGGGGAGGTGGCGCTGTGGGCTTCTGCCGGGATTGATCCGGTGGGAGATCGCGCTGTCGCGGAGCTTGAAGCCGAAGGCATTGATTGTTCGCATATAAGGCGGCTGGAAGGCACACGCACGGCCTTTTCTTCGATCCTCGTTGATGCAAATGGCGAACGTATTATCGTACCGTTTTATGATCGCACGCTTGCCAGCCCGGCTGAAGAAACGCCGCCAATCGCGGCAGGCGCTTATGCTGCCGTCATGACCGATGTGCGCTGGCCTTGGGCTGCGGAAACGGCCCTTCGTGCGGCACGCGATGCCGGTATTCCGGCGATATTGGATGCCGATACTGCACCCATCGAACTGTTGGAAACGCTTTTGCCACTCGCAACCCATATTGTTGCGTCAGAACCGGCTGCAATCAGCGTGACAGGCACGACGGACTTGCGCGAATGCGTGCGCATTCTTGCCGACCGCTACGACGTGTTTACGGCTGTGACCGGTGGCGCGGATGGCTGTTATTGGACGGAAGGCGCTGTCAAACAGGTTTTCCATGTGCCCGGTTTTAAGGTCGATGCGGTTGATACGCTGGCTGCAGGTGATGTGTTTCACGGCGCTTTCGCGCATGGTCTGGTGGAAGGCAAAGACATGACGCACATCATCCGCTTTGCCAATGCCGCCGCCGCCATCAAATGCGCACGCTTTGGCGGACGTGCCGGTTCGCCAAGCCAAGCCGAAGTTATTTCCTTCATAGAAACCGGCATAGTCCCCGCACAATAATTTAAAAATCCCACCCGAAATTGAACATACAGGCCTCAACATCAAATTGACTATTTACTAACATGTTAGTATGTGCAAGCTTACAGTTCAATCTTGGGAGGAGCCAGTTTTGGCACATAATCATTCTGGACAGGAGCGCTTCGGCCTCTCTGCAGCACTCACGACCCCATTCGATGCTGAGGGCAATATCGACGTCAGCCGTGCGCTGAAGCATGCACGCGCGCGCCTCGACAATGGCTGCTCAAGTGTCACACTGTTTGGCACGACCGGCGAAGGTTCTTCCATTGGTGATGCCGAGCGTGCAGCGCTTCTTGATGCTTTCATCGCGCAAGGCTTTGCTGCTTCCAACATCGTCGTCGGCGTGATGGAAAACTCGATTGCCGATGCGGTTGCACAGTCTGCCGATGCACTGCGCCGCGGCTGCAAGGCCATTCTTCTGGCGCCACCGTCTTATTTCAAGAACCTCTCCGATGAGGGTCTGTTCAACTGGTTCTCGGCGGTGTTGAAGGGTCTTGGCAGCGATGCGCGCAGCATCATCCTCTATAACATCCCGTCAGTGACGGCTGTCGAACTGTCGGTCGATCTCATCACCCGTCTGCGCGCAACTTTCGGTGACATCATCATCGGCGTGAAGGATTCTTCGGGCACCTGGTCCTATACGGAAAAGCTGCTTGCGGCCCACAAGGACATTGCGATCCTGATTGGCGATGAGCGTGATCTTGCAGCTGGTGTACGCCTTGGCGGACAGGGTGCAATTTCCGGCATGGCAAACCTGTTCCCGGATCGTCTTCTGCGCATGATCAATGAGGGTCTGGATGACAATGAGCTGGTTGGTGCAGTGCGCCAGTTGCTCAACTATCCGGTCACGCCTGCGGTCAAAGCTATGGTTGCACGTCATACGGGTGACAAGGAATGGCGTCGTGTACGCGCACCGTTGATTTCGTTGAATGATGCGGATTTTGACGCAATTGGTAGTGTATTCGACCGTTTGCATATGGCAAAAGCGGCTTGACCATTGCATAAGCGCTAGTAGCAAAAAGGGAATGGCTTTGGCGGACGATCACAACGAACCAGTAAAATTGCGGGATAAGGCTTATCAGAGCTTCACCGAGCATTTGCTGGCGCGTGATTTTCATCCGGGCCAGTTCGTTTCTCAGCGCCAGCTCGTCACCATGACGGGCCTGCCGCTGGGTGCGATCCGCGAACTGATCCCGCGTCTCGAAACGGAAGGTCTGATCAAGACTGTGCCGCAGCGCGGACTGCAGATCGCGCATATCGATCTGAACCTGATCCGCGAGGCATTTCAGTTTCGTCTTTTCATCGAAAAAGAATCGGTCGCGATTTTCTGTCAGTCGGCTTCCGATGCATTGCTGTGTTCGCTGCGTGCCGCACACGAAGAAACGCTCAATCGCGCGATGAGCGAAGGTGAAACGCCAGAGCTTGAAGAGCAGGCGCAGAATATCGACTGGAGCCTGCATGACACGATTGTCGGCTCGCTTGATAATGAAATCATCTGGCGCAACTATCAGACCAATACGATCAAGATGCGCCTGATCAATCAGGAGCGTTTCCGTATCACCGGGCGTGTGATCCCGGTCATGCAGGAACATTTGTCGGTGTTGTCGGCAATCGAAACCCGCGATCCACAGACTGCCATGGATGCTATCGCCGTTCACATCAACAACGCACGGAAGCTGGCATTGCATATTTGAGACTAAGCATTTCCAGCAAAAGTGCGTAGCGGTTTTGCGTAGGATAATGCGAAAAATAAAAAATTAGAGCGTTTCCTATGACTCTATCGATATGGGAAACGCTCTGAAGGTTTGGCGAGAGGAGTCGCCGAGCCAAACACACAACAGGGGAGGAGTAAGCAGTGAATATATTACGTCCAACACGTCGCCAGTTTTTGGCGGGAACTGCGGCCATTGCCGCCTCAGGTGTAACGGGCATCAGCCCATCTTTCGCGCAGTCGGGTGTCGACTGGAAGAAATATGCTGGCACCACGCTTGAAGTAAACCTTATCAAGAGCCCGCGCGGCGAACTCCTTCAGAAGCATCAGAAGGAATTCGAAGATCTGACCGGCATCAAGGTCAATTCCGAACAGACGCCGGAACAGCAGCAGCGCCAGAAGGCCGTTATCGAGTTGACTTCGGGCCGTCCGAGCTTCGACGTCATCCATATCAGCTATCACGTTCAGAAGCGTCAGTTTGAAAAGGGTGGCTGGCTTGCCGACCTCAACCCGTTCCTGAAAGACCCGACACTCACCGATGCGTCGCTCACCGAAGATGATTTTGCAAGCGCTGGTCTGACTTTCGCCAAGGATGCCAATGGTCGCTTCGGTGCGCTGCCATTCTCGGTTGATTACTGGATCATCTATTATAACAAGGATCTCTTTGCGGAGAAGGGTCTTGAATTCCCGAAGACCTTTGAAGAGCTGGTTACAACTGCCGAAGCCCTGACTGACCCGGCAACCAGAACCTATGGTTTTGTTGCACGCGGCATGAAGAATGCCAATGCGCCGGTCTATACCAGCCTTCTGCTCGGCTATGGCAAGCAGTCGGTGGATGCCGATGGCAATGTTCAGACGGATTCGCCAGAAGGTATTGAAGCAGCCAAGCTTTATCAGCGCCTGATGACCAAATCGGCACCTCCCGGCGTTGCAGGTTTCAACTGGGCCGAATGCCAGTCAAACTTCCTTCAGGGCCGCGTTGGTATGTGGCTCGATGGTATCGGCTTTGCGCCGCCGCTTGAAGACCCGAACAAGTCGCGTGTTGTCGGCAAGGTTGGCTATGGCGTCATGCCAGCAGGCCCGAATGCACAGGCTGCCCCGACCACGGGCGATGGCATTGGCGTGACCGAAGCTTCGAAAAACAAAGAAGCCGCATATCTTTATTGCCAGTGGGCCATTTCCAAGGAAATGGGCGCGCGCCTTCTGCAATCGGGATCGGGCGTTCCGTTCCGCAAGTCGATCATCGACGACGCAGAAGTGCGCAAGGGCGTCACCATGCCGGAAGGCTGGGTGGAAGCGCTCTCAAAGTCTGCCCCAATCAGCCAGCTCTGCTTGCCAGTCATCGTGCCTGTTACGGAATTCCGCGACATTATCGGTGTTGGCCTCACCAATCTTCTCAATGGTGCTGACGCAGAAACTGAAATGAAACGCGCGACGGAAGAATTCCGTCCGGTCCTCGCACGGAGCGAAGGAAAATGACATCTGCCGCCCCGATAGGTGCAAAATCAGGAGCCGCGACAGCGGCCCCTGCCACCAAGCCCGTTGTGAGCCGCTTGCGGCCAAGTTACTGGCCGTTTGTTCTTCCAGCCTTGATTACCGTCGGGGCGGTGATCGTTTTTCCATGGGTGTTTACACTCTGGATGAGTGCCAATCAGTGGCAGCTCGGTGGTGAGCAGAGCTTTGTCGGCTTCGACAATTATTTGCGTCTTGCCGCCGATATGCGCTTCTGGGAATCCATGTGGCACACGCTTGTCTATACGGTTCTCTCTGTCGTGGCCCCGATGATATTGGGCACCATTGCGGCGCTGGTCTTTGACAGCAAATTGCCAATGCGCGGGCTATTGCGCGGTATTTTCGTGATGCCGATGATGGCAACGCCGGTTGCCGTCGCTCTTGTCTGGACGATGATGTATCATCCGCAGCTGGGCGTACTGAATTATCTTCTCTCGCTGATCGGCATTGCGCCGCAGGAGTGGATCTTTAACCAAAGCACGGTTATTCCGTCGCTGGTGCTGGTTGAAACCTGGCAGTGGACGCCGCTGGTGATGCTGATTGTGCTCGGTGGCCTTGCATCCATGCCGCGCGATCCGTTTGAAAGTGCGGAAATCGATGGTGCCAATGGCTGGCAGAAATTCCGCTATATCACGCTTCCGATGATCCTGCCGTTTATCATGGTGGCCGTTATCATTCGCTCGATTGATGCGCTGAAAAGCTTCGACATCATCTTTGCGATGACGCAGGGCGGCCCCGGTACGGCATCGGAAACCATCAATATCTATCTCTATAACGTGGCGTTTGCCTATTATGACATTGGTTATGGCTCGGCGATTGCCGTGGTGTTCTTCATTGTCATTATCGCAATGTCGATGGTTCTTCTGGCTCTGCGCCAACGAACCAAATGGAACGCTTGAGGATCAACCATGGCACGCAAGTCAATACTTTCCAAGCTTGGCACGGCACTCATGGTTTTCGTCATCGTGTCGCCCGCAATCTTCTTCTTCGTCTGGATGCTGTCGCTTTCGTTGAAATATGAAATCGACAATGGCGCCTATCCGCCAATCCTGATCCCTGACCGCATCGCGTGGTCGAACTATACCGGTATTTTCGAGACCAACGACTTCCTGCTCTATTTCTGGAACAGTATTCTCGTGACCGGAACCGCCACTTTGCTGGCATTGCTGGTTGGCGTTCCAGCTGGTTATGGCATCGCACGTCTGCGCGCCAACAAGTCGGCAATCGTCATCATGATTGCACGTATGACGCCGGGCCTGTCTTACCTGATCCCGCTGTTCTTGCTCTTCCAAACGCTGGGACTGCTTGGCACGCTTTGGCCGCAGATCATCATCCATCTGGTTGTGACTGTTCCAATCGTGATCTGGATCATGATTGGCTATTTCGAGACGACCCCGATGGAGCTTGAAGAAGCAGCCATTATTGATGGTGCTTCCTCGTGGCAGGTGTTCAGGAAAGTGGCACTTCCTATCGCCAAGCCGGGCGTTGTGGTGTCGCTCATCCTTGCGGTGATCTTCTCGTGGAACAATTTCGTTTTCGGCATCGTGCTCGCAAGCCGCGAGACACGTACCCTGCCGGTCGCAGTTTACAACATGCTGTCCTTTGAACAGGTCAGTTGGGGTCCGCTTGCCGCCGCGGCTCTCGTGGTCACATTGCCGGTCCTGTTGCTCACCGTTTTCGCACAGCGCCAGATCGTTGCAGGTCTGACAGCAGGCGCCGTCAAATAAGAATTGAGGTTTAAGATGGCATCTGTATCCATCCGAAATGCAATCAAGAAATATGGCAATGTCGGCGTGTTGCACGGCGTGTCCGTTGATATTCAGGACGGCGAATTTGTCGTGCTGGTCGGCCCGTCGGGTTGTGGCAAGTCCACATTGCTGCGAATGATCGCAGGGCTTGAAGAAATCAGCGACGGCGAAATCGCCATCGGTCCGCGCGTCGTCAATGATCTGCGTGCGAAAGAGCGCGATATCGCCATGGTGTTCCAGAATTATGCGCTCTATCCGCATATGACGGTGGCCGACAATATGGGCTTCGCGCTTATGTTGAAAAATGCGCCGAAGGCAGAACGCGACAGCCGCGTTAATCGTGCAGCCGAAATTCTCGGCCTTAACAAGCTGCTCGACCGCTTTCCGCGCCAGCTTTCCGGTGGTCAGCGCCAGCGTGTAGCCATGGGCCGTGCGATTGTTCGCGATCCGCAGGTGTTTCTCTTTGACGAACCGCTCTCCAACCTCGACGCCAAGCTGCGCGTGCAGATGCGCGGTGAAATCAAGGGGCTGCATCAGCGTCTGAAAACCACCACGATTTACGTGACCCACGATCAGATTGAAGCCATGACCATGGCCGATAAGATCGTTGTCATGCGCGATGGTCTGGTGGAGCAGATCGGTGCGCCGCTTGATCTTTATGATCGTCCGGCCAATATGTTTGTCGCGGGCTTTATCGGCTCGCCATCGATGAACTTTGTCAATGGTAAGATCGAAGAAGGCTCGTTTGTGGCTGACGGCGGCTTCCGCATGCAGCTTCCTGAAGGGGCCTATGCAAGCCTCTCGGGTAAGGCTGTTTATGGCATGCGCCCTGAGCATATGAAAATTGCCGAGCAGGGGGTGCCGATCACAGTTGATATTGTTGAGCCGACCGGTTCGGAGATCATGGTCATGGGCAAGCTTGGCGACCAGCCGATTACCTGCCTGTTCCGCGAACGTTTGACCGTGCGTCCAGGCGATGTACTGACCATTGCCATTGATCCGGCAACCAGCCATGTGTTTGAGCCGGAAAAAGGCAAACGCGTCAGTCGTTAAAACATTTGCCTGAAATGAAAGACGCCGGGCTTTTGCCCGGCGTTTTTGTTTTACTCTGCCGCTTCTTTGACAGCCATCGGATTGTTCGGATGGGTCGTCCAGTTGGCATATTGCGCTGGGATCGGTGCTTTGGTGCGTGGATCGAAATCGCCGATCTGCTCCATGGTGATGCAATCCTCGACAGGACAAACACTGACGCAGAGATTGCAGCCAACGCACTCCTCGTCGATCACCTCAAAGTGCCGCGCACCATCAACCATCGCTGTAATCGCCTGATGCGAAGTATCTTCGCAGGCAATATGGCAACGACCACACTTGATGCAGGAATCCTGATCAATCCGCGCTTTGGTGACGTAGTTGAGGTTGAGATATTGCCAATCGCTGACCTGACCCACAGCCATACCGCGGAAATCATCAAGCGTTTCATAACCCTTGCTGTCCATCCAGTCGGAAAGACCGTCGATCATTTCCTCAACGACCTTGAAGCCATAGGTCATCGCAGCCGTGCAGACCTGTACCGTGCCGCAACCGAGCGCGATAAATTCAGCTGCATCACGCCATGTGGTGATGCCGCCAATGCCTGAAATCGGCAGACCATAGGTTTCAGGATCACGCGCAATTTCCGCCACCATGTTGAGCGCAATCGGCTTAACAGCTGGTCCGCAATAGCCGCCATGACTGCCGCGTCCATCAATCGACGGAACCGGCGACATGCTGTCGAGATCGACCGACACAATAGAGTTGATCGTGTTGATCAGCGATACGGCATCAGTGCCATTGGCCTTGGCACCGCGCGCTGGCTTGCGAATATCGGTGATGTTCGGTGTCAGCTTGGTGATTACCGGCATCCGGCTATATTGCTTGCACCACTTTACAACCATGCCGACATATTCAGGCACCTGACCGACGGCTGCACCCATGCCGCGTTCGCTCATGCCGTGCGGACAACCGAAGTTGAGCTCAATGCCGTCAGCGCCGGTTTCTTCCACCAGTGGCAGAATGGCTTTCCACGCTTCTTCTTCGCATGGCACCATGATTGAAGCGATCAGCGCGCGGTCGGGCCAGCGCATTTTCACTTCTTTCATTTCGCGCAGGTTCACTTCGAGCGGCCGGTCGGTGATCAGCTCGATATTGTTAAGACCCAGCAGACGTCGGTCAGCACCATGGATAGCGCCATATCGTGGACCATTAACATTGACCACCGGCGGGCCTTCGGAACCAAGCGTTTTCCAGACCACGCCACCCCAGCCAGCCTTGAAAGCGCGCTCGACATTGTAGGCCTTGTCGGTCGGCGGAGCCGAAGCTAGCCAGAATGGGTTTGGAGATTTAATGCCGAGGAAGTTTGTTGAAAGATTAGCCATGTTACTCTCCTCAGCCCTGTTCTTGGCCCAAAGGCACACTGCGGTCGCGGTAAGTCGACGGGGCAGGCGCGTGAAGTGCGCCGCCCGACAGAACCGCATCGGCAAAGCCTTCAATCGCCTCGGGTCGTTTTGTCAGTGTCGCATGGATGGATTCGGCGGCTACTTTGCCGTCTTCCACTGAGGCCACCGTCAAATCCTGACCGCCTGCAACGCAGTCGCCCCCCGCCCAAATGCCCTCAACGGATGTGCGACGTTCGTCATCAACACTGATGCGTCCTTTGGAAAGCCCGATGCCTGCGCCCGCAATGGGTTCCGGTTCAAACTTCTGGCCAATAGCCTTAAACACCTGATCGGCTTCAAGAATGAGATATTCGCCAGTGCCGGAAAGTTTTCCGCTCTCGGCATTGGTATATTCAAACACAATGGCGTTGACAGTGCCGTCTTCGCTCCGCTCCAGTGCGTGCGGCTGCAACCAGTGACGGATGACCACGCCATGAATCTGCGCCAGTTCTTGCTCATAGGCGCTGGCATTCATGCTTTCCTGACCACGACGATAAACGATAGTCACGTTTTCAGCACCAAGCTTCTTGGTCTGGATAGCAACATCGACAGCCGTCATGCCGCCGCCGATCACCACGACATTGCGGCCAACGGGAAGCGATGCGAGGTCTTTTGCCTGACGCAGATTGGCGATGTAATCCACCGCATCAATCACATTAGGCGCATCTTCGCCGATAAGCGCCAGATCATTGACGCCCGGCATACCCATGCCGAGGAACACCGCATCATAGCCCGCCCTGAGTGCTTCAATCGTGATGTCCTGACCGAGCGTCTGGTTATATTCGATATTGATCGCGCCAATTTTCAGCACGAATTCCAACTCGCGCTGGGCGAAATTATTGACCGTCTTATAGGCGGCAATACCATATTCATTCAGACCGCCGCCCTTGGGTAGCGCTTCAAAAATCGTCACTTGATGGCCATGCATTGCAAGGCGATGCGCGGCAGATAGACCTGCGGGACCTGCACCCACAATCGCAATGTGCTTGCCGGTTTCTGGCGCACGTTTGAATGGATGATTGCCGGTTTCCATCAGAACATCTGTGGCATAGCGCTGCAAATGGCCAATCTTTACCGGCTTGCCTTCAGATGTTTCGCGCACGCAGACTTCTTCGCAGAGCGTTTCTGTCGGGCAGACGCGGGCGCACATGCCCCCCAGAATGTTTTCCGATAGGATGGTCTTTGCCGCACCAATTGCATTGCCGGTATTGATCTGGCGAATGAAACGCGGAATGTCGATGCTGGTTGGACATGCATTCATGCAGGGCGCATCATAGCAATAATAGCAGCGGTCGGATTCAACGAGGGCTTCATGCTTGTTGAGCGGCGGATGCAGATCATCAAAAACATGCACATAGTCGGCCTTTTCGAGCCGCGAGCCGTGAATATCAGGCCCGTTCGCGTGTCCCGGATTATCAACTGCATCAATAGGCGAATTCTCTGCAGATCTCCCATGAATCGAATTCATAGATCGCATCTCCCATTTTTGCTTGTTAAGGCGCGGGTTCCCTTTGCGCACCTTGAACTCTGTTCCGGGCTGCGATCTTTACCGTCGCGTGGTGCCCGTTGAAGACAGGATGACAGATTTTTACGGAAGGTCAAATTTTTTATCATCTGGTCAATTTATGACTTTTAGGCACTAGAAATAGCGAAAGGCCCGGCTTTGAAAGCACGGACCTTTGAAACTTGATCAGAGTGTAAAATCAGATGGTCTCTGATTTGATAATAGTGCTGTCAGAGGTTTCGTCTGTCTCAACGCTCGGAAAAGCTTCCGCTTCCTTTGGTAGCGATGGACGCGAGCTTAGCACCAACGCGCAGCCTGCAATGATCACCGCAGCGCCAATAAATTGGATGAAGGAGAGCTGCTCTTTCAGGAAGACTGCGCCAACCAGAACTGCAATTACAGTGACTGCAAATTCCACGCTAATGGCCTTTGTCGGGCCAACATTTCCGACCAGTTTGAAATAAAGAACATAGGTAAGTGCGCTCATCACACAGGCCGAAACCAGCAGATAGATGAAATCAACAAGTCCCGGTGTTGTTGGTACAGGAATGGCGAAAATCAGTGGCAGCGTCAGAATGCCGCCAAATACAAACGCGCCGATTGTGGTTTCCCACGAGCCGGTGGTAGAAAGACGGCGGCTTGCATAATTGCTGCCGAAGGCTGCGGAAAAGCACGAAAACATCACGGCAATACAGCCCATGATAAATTCAGGCGTTACAGCGACAGCCGGGAAGCCGACCAGAAGCACGATGCCGGTGACACCAAGCACAAGCCCCGCCAAGCCACGGGGCGTGATGCGCTCAAGGCCCCATAGCTGGCTGATAACCATTGAGAAAAGCGGAATCGATGCAACGCAGATTGCAGCCATCGCTGTGCCAATCAGCGGTGTACCATAGGAAAGGCCGATCAACTGACCTGCAACGGTCGTAGCACCCACTATCGCAAAGGGCTTCCAGCCCGCATGAAAATCAAGGCTGCGCCCAGAGAGCTTGGCGATTGCAAACAATGTTCCCGCCGCGATGAACGAGCGGAAGGCGACCGCACCCACCCAGCCAAAGGCTTCGACCACGCGCAACACCACGAGGAACGATAGCCCCCATGCTACGGCAAGAAAAATATAAGTGGCGACGTCTCTGGGTTTCATGCCGATAGGCCTTATTAAGGTTATGCTTTACCGACTATCTCATAGGAACGAAAAGCGAAACCTCTTTCGCGTCTCCTCCCATACCATCTTCGAATGAAATTATGCCGTTTTTGCAGCGGCATTATCTGCCGCTTTTTGTGCTGCCGCAGCACCGATATTAGCAAAGAAGCGATCGGCAATCTTACGCGCCACTGAGCCAAGCAGTTTCGAGCCGAGCTGGGCGATCTTGCCGCCTGCATCGCCATTGATCGAATAGCTGAGAATTGTCTCATGACCGTCTTCCGTCAGCGTCACATCGGTATCGCCATGGGCAAAGCCTGCAATCGAACCTTCACCACGGCCTGAAATCGTATAGGAGGCAGGCGGTTTCATATTGGAGAGTTCGAGCATTCCATGAAAGCGAACCTTGATAATCCCAAGGCTGACTTTGAGTGCTGCGCGGATTTCCGAGTCGGAAATTCGCTCCAGATCTTCGCATCCGGGAATGCAGTTTTTCAGCGTTTCAATGTCGTTAAGCGCATCCCACACGGCCTGCCGGGGCGCGCTAATTCTCTCTTCTCCGGTGAGGTCCATGCTTTACACTTCTCCTGATCAACCTAAATTGATGCATACCTCTATATAGAACCACACCAAAATGGAAAATTTCTGTAATTTAACGGATGCATTTCTCGTTTAAAATGCTCTATGAAGACAATTAAATCGATTTGATTGACTGGAGTACCATCATGGCAAGAGATACGGCGAAGCTTGAAGCAACGGTTGCCAAGCTGAAAAAGCATTGGTCGGACGCGGCACCAAAAGACATGCGTGCAGCATTTAAAGCCGATCCGGGCCGTTTTGAGCGTTATTCGCTGTCGCTTGACGATTTGCTGTTTGATTGGTCGAAGGCCCGCGTCAATGATGAGACTGTTGCGCTTCTGACTGAGCTCGCACAGGCTGCTGATGTTGAAGGTCGCCGCGCTGCAATGTTTGCAGGCGAGCACATCAACAACACCGAAGATCGCGCCGTTCTGCATGTGGCTCTTCGCGACACCACGTCGAAGGAAGTTCTGGTCGATGGCCACAATGTCCTGCCAGACGTGAAGGAAGTGCTCGACCGTATGGCTGCGTTTTCGGATGGCATCCGTTCCGGTTCCATCAAGGGTGCGACAGGCAAGAAGATCACCGACATCGTCAATATTGGCATCGGCGGTTCCGATCTTGGTCCAGTCATGGCAACGATTGCGCTTTCGCCATACCATGACGGCCCACGCGCACATTATGTCTCGAACATCGACGGCGCGCACATTGCCGACACACTGAATGCGCTTGATCCGGCAACGACGCTCATCATTGTTGCGTCGAAGACCTTCACCACCATCGAAACCATGACCAACGCGCAGACTGCACGCAAGTGGATTGCCGATGCGCTGGGCGAAGATGCGGTAGGCGCCCATTTTGCGGCTGTCTCGACCGCTCTCGACAAGGTTGCAGCATTCGGTATTGGCGAAGATCGTGTATTTGGTTTCTGGGATTGGGTTGGCGGTCGCTATTCGGTCTGGTCGGCTATTGGCCTGCCAGTGATGATCGCGATTGGTGCCGATAATTTCCGCAAGTTCCTTGCGGGCGCGCATTCGATGGACGTGCATTTCCGCGATGCGCCGCTGGAAAAGAACCTGCCAATCTGGCTCGGTCTGATCGGCTACTGGCACCGCGCAATCTGCGATTATTCGAGCCGTGCGGTCATTCCTTACGATCAGCGTCTGGCGCGTGTGCCAGCCTATCTGCAGCAGCTTGATATGGAATCGAACGGCAAGAGCGTGACGGTTGACGGCAAGCCTGTGTCCGGTCCAACCGGTCCAGTTGTCTGGGGCGAACCCGGCACCAATGGTCAGCACGCCTTCTTCCAGCTTTTACATCAGGGCACTGATACTATTCCGCTCGAGTTTATCGTTGCGGCAAAGGGCCACGAAAAGCATCTCGATCATCAGCATGAAATGCTGCTCGCCAACTGCCTTGCGCAGTCGGAAGCGCTGATGAAGGGCCGCACGCTGGATGAAGCCCACGCTCAGTTGAAGAGCAAGAATCTGCCTGAAAGCGAAATCGAGCGCATTGCACCGCATCGCGTGTTCTCTGGCAATCGCCCATCGCTGACGCTGGTTCACGACAAGCTCGACCCGTTTGCCTTTGGTCGCCTGATCGCTCTTTATGAGCATCGCGTGTTCGTTGAAGCGCAGATTTTCGGCATCAATGCGTTTGATCAGTGGGGCGTTGAGCTTGGCAAGGAACTCGCGACAGAGCTTCTTCCGGTGGTTTCGGGTGCAGAATCTGCCGAAGGCAAAGATGCTTCGACAGTTGGTCTCGTTGCGCATTTGCATGCGCGCCGTAAAGCCTGATATTACAAACAGGTGGATAAGGATAAAGCCGGGTTTCACACCCGGCTTTTTTTTCGTCTAGGTATGAATTGCTGAATGAAAATGGGAACTGAAATGAAGACCGAGATTATTGAGTTTGCCGGCGATGTACCGGGTAACGGCATTGAGCTGCGTGTGTTGCGTTTTGCAGGCAACGACAGCGATGCGCCAACCGCCTATCTGCAATCCTCGCTGCATGGTGGCGAATTGCCGGGGCAGGCTGCTCTGCACTTTCTCGTTCCGATGCTGAAAAAAGCATCCGAAGAAGGCCGCATTCTCGGCAACATCACGGTTATCCCACAGGCCAATCCGATTGGTTCGAACCAGTGGCAGGCGCATCAGCATCTGGGTCGTTTTGAGTTTTTCTCAGCGGTCAATTTCAACCGCGCTTTCCCGCTGTTGCCAGATTTCGACACGTCTGAATTGCCCGGCCCGGATGCACCTGTAGCGCTTGCACAGCGCTTGAAGGCCACGCTTTTAAAGATGGCTCTTGCTAATGACATCGTACTCGATCTTCATTGTGATGATGAAAGCGAAAACTACGTCTATATTGCCAAGGAATTCGTGGACGACATGAAGGATCTGGCCGTGGCGCTTGGCTCGACCGCGATCCTCGCATGGGACACGACTGCGGACGCAGCTTTTGAGGAAGCATGCGCGCATCCGGTTCTGCAATTGCCTGCCGACAAGCGCAATATGAAGCGCCGCGCCGTGACCACAGTTGAATTCCGTGGTTTGAGCGATGTCTATGCCGATATGGGCAAGGGTGACGCGGAAGGTCTTTATAAGTTCCTCGTTCATCGTGGTGTGATCCGCGATAAAAGCGTCAAGCTTGACCTCGACTACAAGGGCCTCATCACGCCGCTTGAAAATGTGGAAATGCTGCGTGCGCCGGAAGGCGGCATGGTGCTTTATCATGTCGCTCCCGGTGATGTGGTCGAGGCCGGTGCAAAGCTCGTCACTGTTGTCACCAAGCCGGGTGAACCGGAAGGCGACATCACACTGACTGCACCACAGGCAGGGCGTATTCTAACCCGCCGCACGTTGCGTTATGTCCGCCGAGGTGACGATTTGCTGAAACTGCTTGCCGCCAAGCCATCGGCAGTCAAAAAGCGTTCCGGTGCGTTAGAGGCATGAGTTCATTGCCTACTCCCGAGAAACTAAAAGCGATCCGTGCCATCCTGTTCGACAAGGATGGCACGCTGATTGATTTCGACCGCACATGGTTTACCGTGTCATGGAATCTTGCAAAGCGCACCGCCGATGGCGATGAGCATCGTGCACGTTCACTGCTCGATGCGGGCGGTTATGACTGGCAGGCAAAGCGCTTTCGCGCCAATTCGGTCATTGCTGCCGGAACGGTCGAAGACCTTGTGCAACTCTGGCACCCGGATATTGATGAGGCTGGCTTTAAAACCAAAATAGCCGAATTCGACAGCTATACGGTTGCCGAGGGTGCGCGTTCTGCCGCGGCGATTGAAGGTCTGCGGGAAACATTGGAAACCCTTCGCGAGATGGGCTTTATCCTTGGCATCGCCACCAATGATTCCGAAGCGGGAGCGCATGCCACCGCCAAGGCCTTGGGTATTGATCATCTCTTTAATGTGGTGATCGGCTATGACACAGCCGCGCGTCCAAAACCTTATGCTGATCCGCTGCTCTATTTTGCAGATAAACTCGGCCTTGAGCCGGGTGCAATCGCCATGGTCGGCGATAATCTGCACGATCTTGAAACAGCACAGGCCGCAAAAGCTGGTCTCGGTGTAGGAGTTTTATCCGGTAACAGCCCGCGCGATGCGCTGGAACCGCACGCCGATGTGGTGCTTAATTCCATCGCAGATCTGCCAGACTTGTTCAGATGAAATGAAAAGGCCCTCCTAATTAGAGGGCCGTTTCTGTTTTAGTCGCGCAACTCGCGGCGCAAAATCTTGCCGACATTGGTTTTCGGCAAAGCATCGCGGAATTCCACTTCACGCGGGCGCTTATAATTGGTGAGGCGCTGCGCGCAGAAGGATTTAACGTCTTCTTCCGTCAGCGTTGGGTCACGGCGCACGACATAGAGCTTCACCACTTCGCCGGAATGCTCATTCGGCACACCAACAGCGGCAGATTCAACAATGCCCGGATGCTCGGCTGCCACTTCCTCAATTTCATTCGGATAGACGTTGAAGCCGGATACGAGGATCATATCCTTTTTGCGGTCCACAATCTTGGTGAAACCGTTGTCATCCATGAAGCCCATGTCTCCGGTACGGAAGAAACCATCGGCCATGATAGCACGTTCGGTTTCATCGTCTCGGTTCCAGTAACCCATCATCACTTGCGGGCCACGCACACAGATTTCGCCGACGTCGCCGAGTGGCAAATCCTTGCCATCATCATCACGAATGGCGATATCGGTTGAGGGCATTGGCAAGCCGATTGTACCGCTGAATTCGGTTGCGTCGAGAGGGTTAGCCGATGCGACAGGCGATGTTTCAGAAAGACCATAGCCCTCGGTTATGTGGCAGCCGGTCATTTCCTTCCAGCGTTCAGCGATTGGCCGTTGCACGGCCATGCCGCCGCCAAGCGTCAGCACCAGTGGCTTGAAGTTTAGAGCTTTGAAATCCTCGTTGTTCATCAATGCGTTGAACAGCGTGTTGAGGCCTGGGAAAATATGGAATGGATATTTTTGCAACTCTTTAACAAAGGCCGGAATGTCACGCGGGTTCGGGATCAAAATATTGCGTGCGCCAAGTTTAAGGCCAATCATCGCATTCACGGTCAGCGCAAAGATATGATAAAGCGGCAGGGCGCAAACGAAGTTGAGTTCCTTTGGTTTGCCCTTGTTCTGAAATGCAACATCCATCCAGAACTGCATCTGCTCGACATTGGCCAGAATGTTTTTGTGGCTGAGCATTGCGCCTTTAGAAACGCCTGTCGTGCCGCCGGTATATTGCAGAAAAGCGAGATCAGAGCTGTCGACCGGCACCGGATTGAATGATTTGGATTTTCCCTGCGACAATGCATCTTTAAAGCGCACATGGCCGGGAATATTCCATTCCGGCACCAGCTTTTTGACCTTGCGCACCACCAGATTGATGATGTGGCCTTTCAGCCCGTGCATATCCCCCATCGAGGCAACAATTATGTTGGGCACATGAATGGAGGCAAGAGACTTCTGCACAGTCGCGGCAAAGTTCTCTAAAACAATGAGTGCTTGCGCGCCTGAATCGTTCAACTGATGCTGCAACTCGCGCGGGGTGTAGAGCGGGTTCACATTCACGACCACAAATCCAGCACGCAGGATAGCGGCGATTGCCACCGGATATTGCAGAATGTTCGGCATCATAATCGCAACGCGGTCACCCTTGACCAGTCCGCGTGATTGCAGCCATGCAGCGAGTGCGCGCGAGTTTTCATCCAGTTCTTTGTAGGACAAATCCTTGCCCATACAGGTAAAGGCTGGCCTGTCGGCAAAGTGGCGGCAGGCATTGGAGATCATGTCGCCAATGGACGTAGTTTTGCTGAGATCAATCTCATGCGGAACGCTTTTTGGATAAGATTTCAGCCAG
Source organism: Ochrobactrum sp. EDr1-4 (assembly GCF_049199085.1). NCBI lineage: Bacteria > Pseudomonadati > Pseudomonadota > Alphaproteobacteria > Hyphomicrobiales > Brucellaceae > Ochrobactrum > Ochrobactrum sp. EDr1-4. The sequence continues at coordinate 662,336 of NZ_JBLZOF010000001.1, read as the reverse complement.
ATCTTGTCTGGTAAAGCCGCACTGTTGGTTGCCTTGCTCGACGCGGGTTTTGCTTCGGTTGCTTTTTTTGCCATGCTTTCTCCCCGGATTGCTCCGTCCAATGTTTGAGCAGCAAGCCGCCACCCTTCTCCCAATACGACCCTTTCCCACGTGCGGGTTAGGTGCTCCTCAATAATGAATGTGGTCGACTTTCGTCTTAATCGCAAGAGTTACATTGACGTAAGCGTAAATTAAAAATTCAATAGATAACGCATCTCGGAAAGTGCGAAGCGGTTTTCGGAGGATGATACGTGTTTCGAATAGGCATGCATTCTTGAAAGTAAGAGATGCGTGTATCAGTCAAAGGTCAGTTGTTCCGGCGCATGGACTGGATCATCGTTTTGATGGCTTTTCCGCCATCACCCACAAGATCAAAGTCCCGCTCGCTGCGAAGCCATTCATTAAGCAAACCGCCCAATACGGCGAGCAAAATTTGTGCAGCAGAGATAGCTGTCCATTCTTTGGAAAGCTCGTCGCGGCGTTCAGCAACTTCAAGCAGGCCGGAAAAAAGCGACAATACATTTCCGCGTGCTTCGCGAAGATGATCGACAACGGGTGCTATTTCGCCCACATATTCGCAGCGCTGATGAATGATTGTGAAAACGTTCTGCTGCCGCTCATTGTTTATAAAATGCTCAAGTGCCGTCAGGATTGATTGCTCAAGAACATAAAGCGGGTTAGGGTGATCGCACTCCGCTGCATGGCGCATGATTTCTTCATGCGGGAAGCAAGTGCGGTTCAGAATTGCTTGGAATATGTCGAGTTTGTCCTGAAAATGGAAATAGATCGCACCACGGGTTACGCCTGCTTGGCATGCGATTTGCATGAGAGTGGATTGGGTTAGTCCGCGGTCCAGAAATACCTGCTCGGCAGCTCTCAGAATAGCATCGCGTGTTTCTGCGGCCTCGGCCTTCGTCCTTCGCATTCCGGTTCTCTTAGCATTCCCATCGTGAGCCAAAGGTCAGGATAAAACGGATTTTTCGTTCACAAACAGGGTAACTCATTCGTGATACGTAACATTAGGTGATTGACTATAACACGGTAATTCGTATTTACAAACATTCGTGTATGTTTATTCGGCCGCACCGTGCGACATCAAGGGCAGCTCCCACTATGACTATGAACCGTTCTATCCGGATTTTTGCGGCAGGTGCCGCATTTTTCATTATTGCAGGGCAGTCTGCACTCGCGCAGGCACCGGGCGGGGCGACCCCGCCACCGCCACCTGTCACCGTTACCGAGATCAAAGCTGAAAATGTTACCGTGCCTTATGAATATGCGGCGCGTATAAGCGCATTCCGCGATGTTCAGGTACGTGCGCGTGTTGGCGGCATTCTTCTGCATCGTAATTTTGTTGAAGGCACGGAAGTCAAAGCTGGCGATCTGCTTTTCGAGATTGATCCAGCGCCTTATGAGGCCGAACTTGCCCGCGCCGAGGCGCAGGTTGCACAGGCCGAAGCGCAATATCAGCAGTCGATCCGCGATGCGGAACGCGCTGAACAGCTTGTGCAGCAGAAGGTGCAGAGCGCGGCAGTCCGCGATACTGCATTGGCAACGCGTGATCTCAACAAGGCCGTTGTTGCAGCAGCCAAGGCTTCGTTGCGCACGGCAGAATTGAACCTGAGCTACACCAAGGTTACGGCGCCGATCAGCGGCATTACCAGTCTTGAGCAGGTTTCTGAAGGCAGCCTGATTGGCACCGATGCAACATCGAGCCTTCTGACGTCGATCACCCAGATCAATCCTGTCTATGTCAATTTCTCGTTCACTGACTCCGAAGCTGCTGAAATCCGCAAGCTGCGTGAAGCACGCGGCGCGACAGGTCAGGATGCCGATCGTCTGCGCATCAAAATCCTGTTCGGCGACGGACAAGCCTATGATCAGGAAGGCGTCATCGACTTCACATCGTCGTCGCTTGATACCGAAACTGGAACGATTGGCGCTCGCGCAGTCGTGGATAATCCCGATCAGCGTCTGATTCCGGGTCAGTTCGTTCGCGCGTCCATTCTTGGTATCACCATTGATGATGCAATTTTGGTTCCGAAGGCTGCACTGATGCAGAGCCCGCAGGGACAGTTTGTCTATGTGGTGAATAAGGAAAACGTATCGGAAGTTCGCCCCATTACCATATCGCGCGAACTGCCAGATGAATGGATTGTAAGCAAGGGTCTGGAGCCAGGTGACCGCATCATTACCGAAGGTGTGATCAAGGCTGCTCCGGGCAAGGCAGTCCAGCCGGTAGAACCAAAAGCTGCGCCAGAAGCTGATGCTAAAGCTGGTGCAGAACAGGCGGCGGATAAAAAATGAATAAGTTCTTCGTCGACCGTCCAGTGTTCGCGGCGGTCATATCTATCGTCATCGTGATGGCAGGTCTTATCGCGATGCGGATTTTGCCCATCGCGCAATATCCTGAGCTGACGCCGCCACAGGTGGTTGTGACTGCGAACTATCCGGGTGCAAGTGCGGAAACTGTAACGCAAACCGTTGCGGCACCGCTTGAGCAGCAGGTCAACGGCGTTGAGAACATGCTTTATATGCAGTCCTCAAGCCTTGGTAGCGGCACCATGCAGCTGACTGTTACCTTTGCTCTGGGCACTGACCCGGATCAGGCGACGATCAACGTCAACAACCGTGTGCAGCGTGCAACCTCGTCTCTGCCGCAGGAAGTGCAGCGTCTTGGCGTTACCGTCGACAAGCGTTCCAGCACCATTCTCGGCATGGTGGCGATGTTCTCGACCACCGACCGTTATGACCGTACCTATGTTGGTAACTATGCGCTTCTGAACGTCATTGACGATCTCAAGCGTCTTTCCGGCGTGGGCGATGTTCAGCTTCTGGGTAACATCGAATATTCGATGCGTGTCTGGCTGCGCCCGGACAAGCTTGCTCAGTATAACCTGACGCCATCAGACGTGCAGACCGCTATTCAGGAACAGAATGCGCAGTTTGCAGCCGGTCGTTTTGGCGATCAGCCTGATCCGCAAGCAGGTCCCTTTACCTATACGGCGACCACACAGGGCCGCTTGCCGGATGCGACGGCATTTGAAAACATCATTCTTCGTTCAGATAAGAACGCGGCAACGCTTCTTCTGAAAGACGTTGCGCGTGTTGAACTCGGCACCGAAAGCTATCTGGTCGACAGTGCGCTTAATGGCACCGCAGCGGTTCCAATCGCGATCTATCTGCAGCCGGGTGCAAATGCGCTCAACACAATGGAACTTATTCAAAGTCGTATGGCGGAGCTGAAAACCAGCTTCCCGGAAGGCATTGATTATTCGATTCCATTCGATACGACCAAGTTCATTAAAGTCTCGGTTGAAGAAGTCATTCACACCTTTATCGAGGCGATTATCCTCGTCATTTTGGTGGTGTTTATCTTCCTTCAGAACTGGCGTGCAACGCTTATTCCGGTCATCGCGGTCCCGATCTCGATCATTGGTACATTTGCGGGCATGTATGTGCTGGGCTTCTCCATCAACCTGCTGACATTGTTCGGTCTGGTTCTGGCGATTGGTATCGTGGTCGATGATGCTATCGTGGTGCTGGAAAACGTCGAACGTATCATGACGACCGAAAAACTGCCACCGCGCGAAGCTGCCATCAAGGCAATGAGCGAAGTGACAGGCCCGGTTATCGCGATTGTTCTTGTGCTTTGCGCTGTGTTTATTCCGGTCGCGTTCATGGGCGGTCTGGTCGGCGAAATGTATAAGCAGTTCGCTGTTACGATTGCGATTTCGGTGATCATCTCCGGCATCGTGGCTTTGACGCTGACGCCCGCACTCTGCGCGCTGATTTTGAAGCCCGGCCATCATGAGCCGATGCTGCCATTCCGTATCTTCAACCGCTTTTTTGATAGCCTGACACGCGGTTATACAAATGGCGTTCGCTTCTTCCTGAAACGCGCTTCTATCGGCTTGTTGATTTTTGCAGGTCTGTTAGGCGGCACATACTATCTGTTTGAAAAAGTGCCGGGTTCGCTTCTGCCGGATGAAGATCAGGGCTTCTTGTTCAGCGTGGCAATCCTGCCGCCAGCCGCATCGCTGGAGCGGACCAGTAATGTTCTGCATGAGGCCAGCGAAAACATTCGTAAGCATCCTGCGGTCGCAAGTGTGTTTGAAGTTGCAGGCTTTGATCTACTCTCGGGTGGTCTGAAAACCAGTGCTGGCACGATGTTCATCATGCTGAAAGATTGGAAAGAACGCACAACGCCGGATCTCGACGCGCGCAATCTTCCCGGTACGATCATGGGTATGAATGCGGGCATTCAGGATGGGCTGGTTCTGGCATTCAATCCGCCGCCGATTCTCGGCCTCAGCACGACCGGCGGCTTTGAACTTTATGTGCAGGATCGTACGGGCGGCGGCGTTCAGTCTCTGACCAATGCCACGAAGCTTCTAACCGATGCTGCGGCCAAGCGTCCTGAACTTGCAGGTGTGCGTACAACATTCGATCCGAATGTGCCGCAATATGACATCCAGCTTGACCGTGACAAGGCCAAGGCGATGGGCGTGCCGATCAATTCGGTGTTCACGGCCATGCAGGCGACTTTCGGTAGCGTCTATGTCAACGACTTCACGCTTTATGGCCGTAACTATCAGGTCAACTTGCAGTCGGAAGCCGAGTTCCGCCGCGATCCAAGCGACCTCAAACATGTGTTTGTACGCGCCGATTCTGGTAGCATGATCCCGCTGAGCGCGCTGGTAAATGTTCAGCGTATTGTCGGACCTGATCAGCTTGAACGCTTTAATGCGTTTAACGCTGCCAAGGTTACGGGCAATCCGGCACCCGGTTTCACATCAGGTGACGCGATTAAGGCGATGCAGGAAGTGGCGACGGAAGTGCTTCCACAGGGCTTCCAGATTGCCTGGACAGGTTCCGCCTATCAGGAAGTCTCGACGAGCGGCAGTGGTAGCCAGGCTATGATCTTCGGTCTGATCATGGTGTTTCTGATCCTTGCTGCGCAATATGAGCGCTGGAGTCTTCCGCTGGCGGTTATTACGGCGGTTCCATTCGCTATCTTCGGTGCGCTTCTGGCGACGTACATGCGTGGCCTGACCAATGACGTATATTTCCAGATTGGTCTGGTGACGCTCATGGGCCTCGCGGCGAAGAACGCGATTCTGATTGTGGAATTTGCCGTGTTGCAACGAGAAGAGGGTAAATCGGCCATTGAGGCCGCTGCCGAGGCTGCACGTCTGCGCTTCCGCCCGATTGTGATGACGTCGCTGGCGTTCATCCTTGGTGTGGTTCCGCTGGCAATTAGCTCCGGTGCGGGTTCGGCAAGCCGTCACTCGATTGGTACGGGCGTTATCGGCGGTATGTTGGCTGCGACCTTTATTGCGACCTTCTTCATTCCCATGTTCTACAGCCTGATTGCGCGCAAGCCGCCTAAAAAGCGTCCTGACGATACAGCTGTAGCGCCAGCGCGAGCCGCGCCGGGTGAGGGAAGCGGCCCAGCCCATTAAAACTAATCCCGGTGGCTACTCAGTGCACCGCCGGGATTACACTCAAACAAAAAAGCCCCGCTCATGCAGCGGGGCTTTTTTTTGACTGAAAGCTATCTATTGAGGGCAAATTTCAAAATCAAAGGCATCTCAATCAGCATGGTCAACGGAATTCATGTTCCATACATTGCGCGTCACATTGAATAACAATCACCACGGTTTTAGGCTCCGATATTCATCGAATACTATCGTTTAAGAGAGCGCTGTCATTCCAGATTGGCTGATAAGCCACTTAGTTGGCGACGAATTGATAAATCGCCCCAAACTCCTCCAGCGAGATCTTTTGGACGCCTTATCCGTTACCCACGCCGGTAAACGTAGCTATAATCAAACCCCGAGCTGTATGAACCTCTTCACGCGGCTTTAATAAAACAGAATGCAAGCCAGCAAAAGCTTTACCTCTTCGAGGGGCGCCTCAGAAATGCGTCATCACGCTTTGCGCAATTGCCCAAAGAATGATTGCCGCAGGAACTGTCAGGCAAGCCAGAAAGATCCCGAAGAATACATAAGTTGCTTCGTGTGGCGAGCGCTGTGTCTGTGCAGGAGCTTTGTGCCAATGAGTACTGATGCCTTGGTACATGAATTATTCCTCCTTATCCCTGATTTTTATTATCGATCAAAAGAAAGAATCTGCAAGTACAAATAAATCTCTGGATTTATTGAGAAAATATGATAAAAGCGACACGGAAATTACGGAATTGAGCGCTTGTTAGCCCCGTAAAAATCAAAAAATATCCATTCAATATTCTGATTTCAAATAATTTTACTTATGTACTGTAAGTATCGAATAATCGGTATTTTCAATAATCACTGAAAATTCAAACAAGGTCACGCATTTGGGTGCGACAAAATGGCACAAAATAGTTTGTGCTGTGGCCACGCCACGTGCGTGATTAATGGTTGGCCAGATGCTGCGCGGGCCTTTTTGGAAATATCCCCTACAGCCTATTAGTAGAAGCTATTTGGAAAATATCGCAGATAAAGCTCCGTAAGCTTGCCCTGCTGTTGCAGTGATTGAAGTGCATTATTAAATGCGCTGGCCAAAGCCGTATCTTTTTGTGCAACGGCTATGCTCATTCCTTGGCCGAGAAACTGTGGCGCAAGATAGGGCCCGTCGGTGAACGAGCAGCAATTATTAGCTTCGTCGCTTTCAAGCCAAAATGATAGTGCCATTCCATCGTCGAAGGCCACAGTTACTTCGTTAGCTTTTAATCCATTCAGCAGGCTGGTTCTATCGGCATAGGTTTTCGCAATGGCGGATGGAAAATAGGCTTTGAGCAATTGCTCATGCGCAGTGTTGATAACGACGCCAACATTTTTGTCTTTCGTTGCGATTGCTGCCTGATCTGAGAATGTGTTTGCCTTTTTCGTTATAAACCTTGCAGGCAGGCGCATATAGGGACGGGTGAACAGGTACTTTTCGCGGTTTTTCTCATTGATGCCGATGCCTGCGATAATGGCTTCCGCTTCACCGGTTTCCAGTCTGGCTTCAAGCTCGCTCCAAGGCACCGCTTCTATCTGGCAAATGTCACTCAATCTCATTTGGCTGCAGAGCGCTCTCGCGAGATCCACATTATAACCTGAAAGCTGCCCGGCATCATTGACGGTATTGAAAGGTGGGAAATCCAGCGTTGTGACGAAACGTAGTCTGTTCAGCCCGCTTAAAGCAGGCAATGCCAGTCGTTCCTTCTCGTTAAAAAAGGACGGAGCTTTAAGGGTGGTCTGCGCGTTGGTGGAAGGGGTGCCTAAAAGCCAACAAGCAGTAAGTGCTATGCCGAAGAGGTGCCATTTCATAGACATCTTATATAGGTGCGATCCTATAATTTCGCGTTAACGATCCATTATATCGTATTTTTAATAAATGCCGAAATGAATATGGTGCCATGTTATTCAGAAGAAATTTTATTTTTACAATTTACTCTGTTTATTTTCAAATAAATGTGAAATTATTATTGATAGCTAGGGGTAATTTAATAATATATAATTTATGAATATATGTAATATATACATATATCTAAACTATATATTAGAAAAAATAAAAATAATTATTAATGGTGCGGGGGCGCTATGAGTAAGGGGTCGATTGGGTTCGATCTTGCGGTATGCACAGCCATATCTGCGAGATTGGAGCGACGAGGTGTGTCGCGAGCGTGTCTTAAACATGCATATGAAAGGGCTCTGATTAACGGAACGAGTTTTTGCGAAGAAATTCAGCACGCGAAAGATGTCACGGAGACGATGCTTTTCGAGGCTATTGCGGACTATCTTGAGCTTCCGTTTACATTGGAGATATTGCCGTCTCGGGTTTTTGTTTCCGGGGAGGCGGCGGCAACCGTCGTTGAGGTCGGGCAAGCCTTGGTCTTGGGGCCAGACGGTTCAAGCTATCTCTATCTTGCGCCGAATGAGCGTCGGACTGCACGGCTTCTGGAACATCTTCGTCGTTCGCCAGAGCTGCGAACGCGCATTCGGATATGCACGCACTCCTTGCTCAAGCAGATATTGCGGCAACGTCATCAAGACGAATTGATTCAACGTGCGCACTTGATGACGCCTAAGCCATTCTCGGCCGCTCGTGTACTCGAAACACCTCAGGCATTTCTCATCGCTATGGGCCTCTACGCCTTTATCGCCTGCATTGTCGGTTGGCCAATGCAAACGATATTTGTATTGCATACGAGCCTGACACTATTCTTTTTGGGCTGTGTGCTCATACGATTATCAGCTGCCGTTTCCAGTCGAAGGCTGCGCTTGTCACAAATGCTTCCATTCAAGAAACGTGACTTGCCAGTCTATTCTGTGCTCGTTCCGCTGTATCGCGAGCAAGCTGTCGTTGGACAACTGATTTCAGCGCTGGATCAGATCAACTGGCCGCGCAGTAAACTCGACATTAAGCTCGTCTGCGAAAAGGATGACTTCGATACAATCGCTGCCATTCGCAGTTGCAGGCTGCCGAGCAATTATGAAATCATCCTCGTCCCATCAGGCGGGCCGCGGACAAAGCCAAAAGCGCTTAATTATGCCTTGCAGTTTGCGCGTGGGGAAATTGTGGCCGTTTTTGATGCAGAGGATCGTCCGCACCCGGATCAGTTGCTGGAGGCATGGCAGGCATTTCAGCGTGAAGGTAGAAAGCTTGCTTGTGTTCAGGCTCCGCTGATTATCGGAAACTTCCGCCAAAACCTGCTGACGCGGATGTTTGCATTTGAATATTCGGCCTTGTTTCGGGGGCTTTTGCCATGGCTTGCGTCACAAGGGCTGGTTATTCCATTGGGTGGCACATCCAATCATTTCCGCCGTTCCTGTTTGGATGAAGTCGGGGGCTGGGATGCTTATAATGTGACCGAAGATGCCGATATGGGCCTGCGTCTGGCACGTTTTGGCTACGGCATTGGCGTTATCAGTCGTGGAACGATTGAAGATGCGCCGATAGATTTCAGCGTATGGAACAAGCAGCGTACCCGCTGGATTAAAGGTTGGATGCAAACCTGGCTGGTTCATGGTCGCAATCCCTATGCCGCATCACGTGAACTTGGCTGGTGGCGTTTTGCCATCAATCAAATTTATACTCTGGGGATAATCGGCTCAGCGCTTCTGCATCCATTTATGCTGATGACGGTTCTGCTGCTTTTCGGCAGCCTGTTTTTTGCGCCGCTTGGTGCAGAAAATATCTGGCTTCTGCGCATTGATATGGTGAATATCCTGCTGGCTTATCTGAGTTTCTATGTGTTGGGTTCCAAAACAATGGAGCCAACAGAGCTGGGCGGCTATGCCTATATTCTGGCAATTCCGGTCTATTGGGTTCTGATTTCTCTCTCTGCATGGCGCGCAGTGTGGCAGCTGGTGTGGAGACCCCATTTATGGGAGAAGACTCCGCACCAGCCAAGCTTGTTCTATGTGCCTGAAGAGGAAAGCTTCGGAATGCTCGATGCTAGAAACTCAGCACCTCGGCCGATAATGGACTGATCTTCCGGGCCAATAGCCTCAAGATCACGGCCTGTATAGGGCAATGTCAAAAGCACTCGCCGGATTGCAGCCAGTCTCGCGCGACGCTTGTCATTGGAGCGGATGATCGTCCATGGCGCATACCCGGTGTCGGTGCGTTCCAACATGGTTTGCAGTGCCGCCGAATAATCGTCCCAGCGCGAAATCCCGGCGATATCCATCGGCGAGAATTTCCAGTTTTTGAGTGGGCTGTGTCGACGCTCATGAAAGCGCTTGAGCTGCATTTCCTGACCAATATCGAGCCAGAACTTGAACAGGTGAATGCCTTCAGTCACCACCATCCGCTCGAAGTCAGGGGTTTCCGTCAGGAATGTCTCAAGCTGTTCTGGCGTGCAGAACTGCATGACACGTTCAACGCCTGCACGATTATACCAGGAGCGGTCGAAGGTGACGAACTCGCCCGATGTCGGAAAATGCTGCGTATAACGTTGAAAATACCATTGTCCGCGCTCTGTTTCGGTCGGCTTTGGCAAAGCGACATTTCGCGCGGTACGTGGGTTCATGAATTCGCGAAGCGTGAAAATTGTTCCGCCCTTACCAGCAGCATCGCGGCCTTCAAAAACATTGATGACGCGACCGCCAGTCTCTTGCAGCCAGTATTGCAGCTTCACCAACTCGATTTGTAGCCGCTCCAGTGTTTCTTCGTAATCCTTGACCTTCATTTTATCGGGATAAGGATAGCCACCGGACTGCAGCGCATTGTCCTCAATCCAATCCGGGAGTTTCGGATCATTGATGTCGAACTTCTGCGTTTTGCCATTAATTTTCAGCTTGATGGGTTTTGTGTCGCCCTTATCGGCATTCTTTTTGTTAGCTGTCTTTGAACTGTCACCCACCGCAAGCTCCTTTGCTATATAGACAAAGCATGTTTCAAACATGCCCATTCTTCTTGTTTACATGATATGGGCTGTTTGTGATGGACGTAAAGGACGCAATGCTGGTTTTTGCCGCATCTGCGTCTTCATGGTGAATCGCTTGCGCTTGAGAGCGCATCCCGAAAAGTGTGAAGCGGTTTTCGGATAAAGATACGCGTTAAATAACTGAGAGAAGTCAGAATGAGTGAAGATAACAATCAGGATGCACCCGTTTTAAATGCGGATGAATCTTTTTTCGCGCCGCTTCTCCGGGTTAAAGGTGTGCTGATTGCAAGCCTTGTTGTGATTATCTGCGTTATGGTGCTGGATCTGCCATTGTGGTTCCGCATTGTGTTGTTGCTGTTGATCGTCGTTGGTGCAATCTGGGTTGCCAGTGCCACGACTGATGATGTGGTTGTGCAAGAGCCGCAAAACGTGAGCATCGTCAGCGAGATGGACAATGTCACTGGCGAACGTCTTTCGGATTTGCTGACCGATCCGATGATCGTCTTTGATCATCGCGCAACGGTGCTTTTTGCCAATGTGTCGGCACGTGATGCTTTTCAGTCACTTGAAAAGGACACCGGGCTTTATCTGCGCTTTCGTGCGCCGGAGATGCATGCGCTTATTCAGGGTGTGATCACCGATGGCGAGCCGCGCAGCATTGATTATTTCGAGCGCGTGCCGATTGACCGTTGGTATAAAGCCATGGTGAAGGCGCTTCGCGGAGCTGACGGCAAGCCAGAACTGTTTGTTCTGCTGTTTCGCGATCAGAGTGAAACACGCCGCATTGACCGTATGCGCTCGGACTTTATCGCCAATGCAAGCCATGAATTGCGCACACCGCTGGCGTCGCTGCTCGGATTCATTGAAACGCTGCAAGGTCCGGCGCGCAACGATGCGAGCGCACGCGAACGTTTCCTTGGTATCATGCAAAAACAAGCCGAGCGCATGTCGCGTTTGATCGACGATCTTCTGTCTCTGTCCCGGCTCGAAATGCGGGCGCATTTGGCCGTGACCGAATGCGTGGATATGACAGCCGTACTTAATCATGTGGCTGATACACTAAGCCCGCTGGCACAAGGTCTGGATGTGGTTATTGAACGCCATCTGCCAGACCATCCGCTAAACGTTACCGGCACGCGGGACGAGCTAATTCAGGTGTTCCAGAACCTGGTTGAAAATGCCTGCAAATACGGGCAAGGCGGCAAGCGCATTATTGTGAATCTGAATGAAGAAGTATCGCAAGGCGCATCTGAAGTCGTGGTGTCGGTGCAGGATTTTGGACCGGGCATTGCCGCCGAACATCTGCCGCGTCTGACAGAGCGCTTCTATCGTATCGATGTGGAGACAAGCCGCGCCCAAAAGGGCACTGGGCTTGGGCTGGCGATTGTTAAACACATTCTTGCCCGTCATCGTGGACGTCTTGTCGTGCGCTCGCAGCTTGGCGAAGGTTCAACTTTTGTGGTGCGGTTGCCAAAGCGGGCATAAACTAGACAAATTCTGATACGCAAAGAAAAACCCCGGAGCAAAAATGCTGCCGGGGTTTTGAATTATAAACGCTCAAGAGATTGATTAGCGTGCGCGGCGACGTTCCGCAGTTGGCTGGAAAGCCAGCTTCGAATGATAGCCGCAATATGGGCTGGATTCACCGGATTCACTGCCGCAGAAGTGGAAGTCTTCATTGAGCGGATCGCCGATTGGCCATTTACAGGTGCGTTCGCTAAGCTGCAACAGTGTCAGCTTGCGCGAGATTGGAACCACCACGTCAGATGCCGGGCGCACAACACGCTGCGTTACAGCATCTTCAACATATTCCATCTGAAGTGCAGTTGCGCCGACAGTCTGGGTTACGGTTGCAGTGCGAATGGTCGTGGTCGCCTGTGGGCGGCTTGCACCATTGCTGCTGCTGGTCGTTGTTGTCGCAGTTGGACGCGGGGTCGCTGCAACTGGGTTTACTTTTTTGCTGCGCGGAGCAGCGGTCGTGGTTTTGCCACGGCCTGACAATTTCAGACGGTGCACTTTGCCGATCACTGCGTTGCGGCTGACGCCGCCAAGCTGCGCTGCGATCTGGCTCGCGCTCAAGCCATCATTCCATAGCTTCTTAAGCAGTTCGACGCGCTCATCTGTCCAGTTCATCGCCCTGGGCTCCAATCAATCTTCGTTATCCGGAATCCACCAGCGCCCCCGGATTACTCCAGGTGCAAATACTATATCTATCCGGGTGACTAGGTCCGCCGTACAAAATGTGGTTTTTTACTTTAAAAATAAACTACATTATTGAACGACGCCATGACAAGGGATAGCCTTGTCAGGCGGATTCCATTTCTATGGTTTTCCCCAACTTGGGTGCTAAAGACGGTTTTTCTGAGTCAGTTGCGCGTATTTTGCAGCAGCTTTTCAGAGGTGCGCCCCGTCAGGGAGAACTTCTGGCGTCTCTATATCGCCCCGTTCTGCAAAATGCCACCCCTTCGACCGCATAGGTGCCATCTTATAACCGGCAATAACTATAAGGTGTGTTTCTTGCATCACTTCATGCGTAAGATGCTTGATTATCCGGGATTGCTTTGATTGACATTTTTTTTGTGAACGCCAATATACGCGCGGGATTAAATAATGCCGCCTTGAGGGCGGTTTTTTATTTCCGCAGAGCGCATCCCGAAAAGTGTGAAACGGTTTTCGGATAAGATGCGCGTTTAAAATATGGGAAACGCTGCCTGACCGGCCTTGCCGGGGGCGCTGCATTAAAAAGGCTAATGGAGGCCTGACTGCAATGACCAACGTTACGACTGTGCAACCGCTTTACGACACTTACAATCGTGCGGCTCTGCGCTTCGAGCGAGGTGAGGGCATCTGGCTTATTACCGAAAGCGGCGAGCGTTATCTCGACTTTGCGGCAGGCATCGCGGTCAATTCGCTCGGCCATTCGCACCCACATCTCGTCAATACATTGAAAGATCAGGCTGACAAGCTCTGGCACCTGTCGAACCTCTATGAAGTTCCGGGTCAGGAAAAGCTGGGTCAGCGTCTGGTCGATGCGACTTTCGCAGACAAAGTTTTCTTCACCAATTCCGGTGCGGAAGCGATTGAATGCGCGATTAAGACCGCACGCCGCTATCATTATGTAAATGGCAATCCTGAGCGCTTCCGCGTCATCACCTTTGAAGGTGCGTTCCACGGCCGCACACTGGCCACGATCGCCGCTGGTGGTCAGGCAAAGTATCTCGAAGGCTTTGGCCCGAAGGTCGATGGTTTCGATCAGGTTCCTTTTGGCGATGAAGCGGCACTGCGTGCTGCGATCACCGATGAAACGGCTGCAATTCTGCTTGAGCCTGTGCAGGGTGAGGGCGGTCTGCGCGGTTTCCCTGAAGAGTTTATGCGTCTTATTCGTAAGATCTGCGACGACAAGGGCCTTCTGCTGATCCTCGATGAAGTGCAGACTGGCGTTGGCCGTACTGGTAAATTGTTTGCGCATGAATGGTCGGGTATTACGCCAGACATCATGGCAGTCGCCAAGGGTATCGGCGGCGGTTTCCCGATGGGCGCATGCCTTGCAACGGCTGAAGCTGCCAAGGGCATGACTGCTGGCGTTCATGGCACCACCTATGGCGGCAATCCGCTTGCTATGGCTGTTGGCAATGCTGTGCTTGATGTTGTGCTGGCTGACGGTTTCCTTGAAAGCGTGCAGGAAACTGCACTCACCATGAAACAGGGCCTTGCCTCGATTATTGATCGCTACCCGAATGTTATTTCGGAAGTGCGTGGTCGTGGTCTGCTGATGGGTATCAAATGCGTAGTTCCAAACGTGAGCCTCATTCAGGCTCTGCGTGATGAGAACTTGCTCAGTGTTGGCGCGGGCGACAATGTTATCCGTCTTCTGCCTCCGCTGGTGACAACACCGGAAGAAGCGCGTGAAGCGCTGGCGCGTATTGAAGCAGCTGTTGAGCGGCTTTCTGTTGCAAATCCGATCAGTAAGACGGCGTGAGATCATGGCGAATAATGGTATAAAGCACTTCATTGACCTCTCAGCCGTTCCGGCAACGGAACTGCGCGCGATCATGGAAGACGCCAAGGCACGTAAGGCACGCATTAAATCTGGTGAGATCGAAAAGCCATTCGCTGGTAAAGTGCTGGCGATGATTTTTGAAAAGCCGTCCACGCGTACCCGTGTGTCGTTTGATGTCGGTATGCGTCAGCTGGGTGGCGAGACCATTATGCTGACGGGTTCGGAAATGCAGCTCGGTCGCAGCGAAACCATTGCGGACACCGCAAAGGTGCTTTCGCGCTATGTCGACGCGATCATGATCCGCACAACATCGCATGATCGCATGCTGGAATTGGCCGAACATGCGACCGTTCCGGTAATTAATGCACTAACCGACGACACACACCCTTGTCAGATCATGGCTGACGTTCTTACATATGAGGAACATCGCGGCTCGATCAAAGGCAAGACCTTTGCCTGGATGGGGGACGGTAACAACGTTCTTCATTCGCTTGTGGAAGCCGCGGCGCGTTTTGATTTCAACGTCAATATCGCAACGCCGGAAGGCAGCGAGCCGAAGCATCAATACATCGATTGGGCAAAGGCAAACGGCGCGACTATCATGTCCACTGCGGACCCTATCAAGGCAGTTGACGGTGTGGATTGCATCGTCACTGACACGTGGGTTTCCATGGGGCAGGAAGATCGCGCACGTGGCCACAATGTTTTCATGCCCTATCAGGTAAATGCACGTCTGATGGCTAATGCTGACCCGAAGGCGCTTTTCATGCACTGCCTGCCCGCGCATCGCGGCGAGGAAGTGACAAACGAAGTGATCGACGGCCCGCAATCGGTCGTATTTGATGAAGCTGAAAACAGGCTGCATGCCCAGAAGGCCATTCTGGCATGGTGCCTGCAAAGCAGCTGATTGGGAGCATATTTTGTCTGACAAGATCAGCACAGAGCATAACGAAGCCGAAGTCGTTCATATCGATATGAACAATTTTGAATTCGCAGGTGATGACGCCGTTGTGCCTTTCCAGGTGGAAGGGCTCGACGTGCGTGGTCGCGCCGTGCAGTTGGGCGCAAGCATTGACGCAATTTTGAAGCGCCACGACTACCCGGAACACGTTGCCCGCCTTCTGGCGGAAGCGACGGTTTTGACCACGCTTCTTGGCACCTCATTGAAGTTTGAAGGCAAGTTTATCTTCCAGACGCAGTCTGACGGTCCGGTCGATATGCTGGTCGTGGATTTCCGCACGCCGAAGTCTGTTCGTGCCTATGCACGTTTTGATGCGGAGCGCGTTGCAGAAGCGGTGAGCGCTGGCAAAACCCGCCCCGAAGAACTGCTCGGTCGCGGCACGCTTGCTTTTACGGTTGATCAGGGTGCACATACACAGCGCTATCAGGGCATTGTTGCGCTTGATGGATCGACACTGGAAGAGATCGCACGCACTTATTTCCGCCAGTCGGAGCAGATTGCAACCGATATGCGACTGAGCGTTGCGAAGCTTGTTGAACGCGGTAGCGACGGTAAACTGGCTGAGCGCTGGCGTGCTGGCGGTTTGATGATCCAATACCTGCCGGAATCCGAAATGCGTGCGCGCATGCCAGATCTGCCGGGTGGCGATGGCGATGAGAATACCGCTATTCTCGGTCCTGAAGATGATGGCTGGGATGAAGCGCGTTCGCTGGTCGGAACAATCGAAAGCTCAGAGCTAACCGACCCGCAGGTCGGTTCGGAACGTCTGCTTTATCGTCTGTTCCATGAGCGCGGCGTGCGTGTATATGAAGCGATCCGCGTAGAGGATAATTGCGCATGTTCGCGTGAGAAGATCGAAGGCGTGTTCAATAATTTCTCGGCTGAAGAGGTTGAGGATAGCGTCAAGGACGGCAAGATTTCGGTGACATGCGAATTCTGCTCAACGACCTACGAGTTCGATCCGGCGCAGTTTGCGAAGTAAATGAGCACATCCCGAAAAGTGTGAAGCGGTTTTCGGATAAGATGTGCGACAAATTAAAAAGGCGCTTTTTTCAAAGCGCCTTTTTTTAATTCAGTGTCCGTCGAGTTTCTGGAATATCCAGCGAGAACGCTGGAATATCGACGTCAAATGAATTTCCATCGGGCGATTGCATCTGATAGCGACCGACCATGACGCCGGATGTTGTGCTGAGCGGGCATCCCGATGAATACTGATAAGAGTCGCCGGGGTTCAACGTAGGCTGTTCGCCGATAACGCCAGCGCCGCGCACTTCTTCAATGCGGCCATTGCCGTCTGTGATCTGCCAATAGCGCGAACGCAATTGCACGGTTTGCGATGAATTGTTGGCGATGGTAATCCGGTAGCCCCACACATAACGGCTTTCGTCCGGCTCGGACTGGTCTTCGAGATAAAACGGTTCAGCCGTTACCTCAATATCCCGTGTTACCGCTCTGTACATACGCACCCGCCTTCAAATCATACCTTGTCGCTGTCTTCTATCGCCAAAGTTGCGGGTAAGGTCAACGATTTGTGGCTGCAATTGCCGGAATGTTCCGGCAATTGCTTTATTTGGAATATCAATCAGCGAGCAGCGGCAAGCGCTTCCAGCACGTCTTCAACAAGATCATCCTGATCTTCGAGGCCAACCGAAATACGCAGCATACCGTCAGAAATGCCGAGTTCTGCACGCGCTTCATCGGTGAGGCTCTGATGCGTGGTTGTAGCCGGATGGGTGATGATGCTCTTTGCATCGCCCAGATTGTTGGAAATGCTGAAGACCTGCAACGCATTTTCAAACTTGAATGCTGCTTCCTTGCCGCCTTCGAGTTCGAGTGCGATCAGTGTCGAGCCGCCGGTCATCTGTTTTGCAATGATGTCTGCCTGCGGGTGATCTGCACGGCCTGGATAAATGATCTGCTTCACACCTGCCTGACCAGCAAGCGCATCGGCAACGGCTGCCGCCGACTGCGTCTGCTGACGCACACGAACGCCGAGTGTTTCAAGGCCTTTGAGCATAATCCATGCATTGAACGGGCTCATGCCTGGGCCGGTATGACGGAAGTAAGGCTGTAGCACTTCTTCGGTCCATTCCTGATCGGAAAGGATAATGCCGCCGAGGCAACGGCCCTGACCATCAATATGCTTGGTGGTCGAATAGACGACGATATGTGCACCAAGTTCCAGCGGCTTCTGGAAAAGCGGCGTTGCAAACACGTTGTCAACGATCAGCTTTGCGCCGATTTCATTGGCAATCTCTGCAACAGCTGCAATGTCGATAACCTCAAGCGTGGGGTTCGACGGGCTTTCGAGCAGCATGACTTTGGTGTTCGGGCGAACAGCTGCTTTCCAGTTTTCAATCTTCGAGCCGTCGATGATGGAGAACTCAACGCCATAGCGTGGCAGCAGTGTTTCGATAATGTAGCGCGACGAGCCAAACACAGCGCGCGCACAGATGACATGCTCGCCTGCCTGTACTTGACAGAGAATGGATGCGGCGACCGCCGCCATACCGGATGTGAAAGCGCGTGCATCTTCGGCGCCTTCGAGCGCGCACATGCGCTTTTCAAACATGTCTGTGGTTGGATTGGCATAACGCGAATAGATGAAACCCGGGTCTTCGCCAGTGAAGCGTGCTTCCGCAGCTTCTGCGGTCGGGTAGAGGAAGCCCTGCGTCAGATAGAGGGCTTCGGAAAGCTCTGCAAAGCCCGAACGGAGCGATCCTGCATGAACGAGTTGCGTTGCTGGGCGTAATTTACGGGTAGTCTTATTCGTCATTTTATCCAACCTGTCGAAAGCTGGTCGGCCGGGGCGGATTGCCTCGGCGGCCAATAAAAAAACCGGCCTTGCGAATACACAAAAGGCCGGTTACGAACCGCGGCCTTATTTTAGCGAATTCTTTAACGTGGCTGCAAGCCGGCCGGCCAAATCACCACGGAACACTTTTTCCTTATGCCTCTTGAGCGGGGTCGTCAATGCCAGAAGACGCCGACAAGCTGGAAAATAAGCAGTTTGACATGTGTTTTGATGCGTGAAAGCTGGGGAAACAGAGTCAAAATGCTGGTCTTGCGGCATTCAAGCGGTCAATGGTCTTAAACCTATTTTAAGTAATTCACGGAGTTGAGTGGCATGACGCAGAGGGAAGCAGGAATTCTGGCAGATGCGGATATTGCCGCCCTGTTTGAAAGCGGTTTGCTCAAATCTCAGCGTCCGCTCGATGCCGATCAGATTCAGCCTGCAAGCCTTGATCTGCGTTTGGGTGCGAAAGCCTATCGTGTGCGTGCATCTTTCATGCCGGGTCCGGGAACGCCGGTCATCGATAAGCTCGAACGCTTGAAGCTCCACGAGATTGACCTCACTCAAGGTGCGGTGCTTGAAACGGGCTGCGTCTATATCGTGCCGCTGCTCGAAAGTCTGTCGCTTTCGCCAGAGCTTTCAGCATCCGCCAATCCAAAAAGCTCGACTGGACGCCTCGATATTTTCACCCGTGTCATCACCGATGGCGCGCAGGAGTTCGACAAGGTTCCGGCTGGCTATAATGGCCCGCTTTATCTTGAAGTCAGCCCGCGCACATTCCCGATTGTCGCGCGCACTGGCTCGCGCCTGTCGCAAATCCGTTTCCGTCAAGGCCGCGCACAGCTGACCGAAGCCGAACTTGCGGTGCTGCATCAGACCGAAACGCTGGTGGCTGCCGAAATGCCGAACATCTCCGGCGGCGGCATTGCGCTCTCGGTTGATCTTTCTGGTGGCGAAGACAGGTTGATCGGTTATCGTGGCAAGCACCACACTGGCGTTGTCGATGTTGATAAGCGCGCCGCCAATGACGTTCTCGACTTCTGGGAACCAATCTATGATCGTGGCGCGCGCGAACTGGTGCTCGATCCGGATGAGTTTTACATCCTTGTTTCGCGTGAGGCAGTACATGTGCCGCCGCTATATGCTGCTGAAATGACGCCTTTTGACCCGCTGGTCGGTGAATTCCGTGTGCATTATGCAGGCTTCTTTGATCCGGGCTTTGGTCACACCGCTGCTGGTGGAACGGGAAGCCGTGCGGTTCTGGAAGTGCGCAGTCATGAAGTGCCGTTCATTCTCGAACACGGGCAGATTGTCGGCCGTCTTGTTTATGAGCATATGCTGCATCGCCCGAAGGCGCTTTATGGCCTTGATCTTGGATCAAACTATCAGGCGCAGCAGCTCAAGCTCTCCAAGCATTTCAGGTGATTGCATTCTTCCCAGTTCCGTCTCTATAAAATAGGGAATAGGTGGAGGATTGCTTTGGTGAAAAACGGGAAAGATGAGGTGCGGGAAATCGCGACGGACACGCCAGCGCGTCGTTTGTCTGTGGGCATTGTCGCATTGCCGGGCTTTACGCTGACCGCATTGAGCCTGTTTCTCGACCCGTTTCGCCTTGCAGCCGATGATCGCGATAAAAGCCGCCAAATCCGCTGCGGTTGGAAAATCTGCACCCTGTCTGGTGGTCCGGTCACATCGAGTTCCGGCATGGTGATCGAACCGACCGCGCCCATTGGTGAACTGGACGACTGCGATTATGTAGCCGTTGTTGGTGGTATTCTTGGGCAATATCGTCCACGCCAGCAGGCTTTGATTGATCTCATCAAGCGTGCCGATAAGCGTGGAAAGACAGTGGTCGGGCTCTGTACGGCAGCATTTTTGCTTGCCGAAGGCGGGTTGCTTGATGATCGCAATTGCTGTGTAAGCTGGTTTCACCATGACGATTTTATCAATCTTTTCGATGGCTATTCAGCTGATACGACAAGTCTGTTTCACCGCAGCGGACGACACTATACCTGCGCGGGTGGTCTGGGTGCTGCTTCGCTGTCGCTCTCGATTATCCAGAATGAAATCTCCGAGGAGCTGGCGCGCAAAAGCGCATCCATCCTGATGATCCCCTATGAGCTTGTGCGTTCGGAACAACCGGCGTTAAGCTTCAACGGGGTGCGCTCGCCGATGATCCGCAAGGCAATCCGCATTTTCGAGGAAACGCTGGAAGAGCCGGTGCCGATGATTGATGTGGCGCGAAAGCTCGGCATTTCCGTGCGCCAGATGGAGCGCGGTTTCCGCATGGCGATTGGCCGTACGGCATTTGAAGTGCGCGAAGAATTGCGGGTCAAGAAGGCTCGGGAGCTACTGTCTGAAACCGGACTGTCATTGCTCGAAGTGGCCGTTGCAAGTGGTTTCACGGATACGCGCAGCATGAACCGTTCGTTTGTGCGCCAGAAGCAGAAGCCACCGCGCGATTATCGCAAAGAACATTGAATGTCGGGCGCATGTTGCGGAAAAGTGGGAACCGGTTTTCCGATAACAACATGCGGAAAAAAGAAGCTAGAGCGAGCGCAATAAGGGCACATGGGCGCGACACGCTCTAGATTACTTGCGAATCCTGTGCCGACGACCTATTTTCCGCAGCGAAACTGCCGCTCTGGCAGATGCTGAATGCAGGAGATTTGCATGTCTGATGGTGTAAACCGTTTTCTTGGCGATACGCCTGCGCGCGCGCTGATCAAGCTTATTCTGATCTCGCTTGTGGTTGGCGTGGTTATGAGTGCGTTTCACTGGACGCCTTATGACATTCTCTATGGTATCCGCGATTTCGTCCTGCGCCTGTGGAATATGGGCTTCTCGGCAATTGCCGGTTTTGCAGATTATCTGATCCTTGGTGCAGCTGTTGTTATTCCCGTCTTTATTTTGCTCCGAATCCTGAGCTATCGGAAGTGAGTTAGAATTTTAGGGTCTGGTAAAATGCAGCAGAATAACGGCTTTACTCTTTCAAGGCGCGGTTTTCTGATCCTCGTCGGTGGCGCCCTCGCTTATGCAGCTCTGCCGAAGGGGTATGCAGAAGCAGCCTCTGGCGATGTTGATCCAACGGCGCTGTTTAATCAGATCCGCAAATCCAATGGCCTGTCTTCAATGGCAACTGACAGCAAACTTGAGAAAGCAGCGCTTTATCAGGCGCGCCGTATGGCATCTCACGGCAAGATCGGCCACTCCGTCGGGTGGGGCAATGGTTTTGTGTCGCGCCTTAAGCAGGCTGGCATTCGCGGCCCTGCGGCTGAAAATGTTGCATCCGGTCAGCCTAATACGCAAGCCGTGTTTGATGCATGGATGAAATCACCGGGGCATCGTAAAAACATGCTCGATCCGACATTCAGCCATTACGGGCTTGCATGGGCCACGCCAGAAAATAATCCGCGCCGCCTGTACTGGGCGATGATGCTCGGCCTGTAGAAATTTCATGCGCATCGCTCCTGACATAAGGCTGTCAGGGATGCGACAATGCGGTGGCCGAATTCTCTGTCGTTTTGAATGATTCCAGCATAGAGCTTTCCCTTATCTTGTTTGAAATTTGGGAAAGCCGGGGATCATATGCTGCACGATAAGAGCATTGTTTCCAGACCATTTGAAGTGACCAATCGCATGGTGATGATGATCGCCGTGCCGATGACGCTGGCAGCTATCACGACCCCATTGCTGGGGCTGGTGGATATGGGCGTGGTCGGTCAGATGGGGCAGGCGGAGCTGATTGGCGGACTGGCTATTGGTGCGCTGGTGTTTGACTTCCTGCTGACCATGTTCAGCTTTCTGCGTTCCGGCACCACTGGCCTCGTCGCGCAGGCGATGGGCGCGGGTGACAAGGCAGAAGAACAGGCGATCTTCTGGCGGGCAATTGTCATTGCCATTGCTGCAGGCATCCTGATGATCCTGAGCCTGCCGCTGACATTGAAAATTGCATCGGATTTCATTCATCCGACACCTGCTACGCAGGAAGCAATGGTCACTTATGTGTCGATCCGTATGCTTTCAGCACCAGTAGCACTGATTAATTATTCAGTGCTTGGCCTGCTGCTTGGGCGCGGGCAGGGCATTCTGGGCCTCAGCCTTCAGGTGCTGATCAACGGCATCAATATTGTGCTCTGCATCATTCTCGGGCTGGAACTTGGCTGGGGTGTGGCCGGTGTTGCATGGGCAACAGTGACGGGTGAAACTGTTGCGGCAGTCATCGGCCTCTTCCTCGTCATGCGGCATTTCCATAAGCAGACGGGTCGTCATCCTGACATCAAGCAGATTCTGGATAAGACGGGCATTGTGCGAATGATCGCGCTTAATCGCGATATTATGATCCGTTCGATCCTGCTGCTCACAGCCTTTGCTTATTTCACCCGCGCAGGAGCCGAACTCGGACCTGTGACGCTTGCGGCTAATGCTGTTCTGATGAACTTCTTCCTAGTATGCGGTTTCTTTCTGGATGGAATGGCAGCGGCCGTCGAACAGATCATTGGTCGATCAGTCGGTGCGCGCTACAGCCCGGCTTTTGTGCGCGGTGCCAAGCTTACCTTCGTTTGGGGACTGGTGATGGCGAGCGCGATTGCACTGATCCTGCTGGTGTTTGGCGATGCGATTATCGGCCTTCTTTCCAAGGCCGAGGACGTGCGCGATGAGGCGATCAGATATTTGCCATGGGCGGCATTAACCGGGCTTACTGGCCTGCTCGCATTCCATATGGATGGGGTCTATATCGGCGCAACATGGTCGCGCGATATGCGCAACATGATGTTCTTCTCGCTGATATTCTTTTTGGCGGTGCTTTATGCAGTAAAGCCCGTGATGGGAAATCACGGGCTTTGGTTGGCAATTAATCTGTTCTTGTCAATCCGCGGCATAACGCTTCTCGCGTTACTGCCGCGTAGATACAGAGCTGAATTCTTCAAAGCATGATCCCGAAAAGTGGGAACCGGTTTTCGGAATAAGATCATGCTCAAGAGAAGTTTAGTCAGGAAGACGACGCGCGGCCCATTCCTTGGTGTCGCGGTCGCGCAGATCAGCAATACTGGCCACGCCTGCGGACTTCACAGCTTCTGAAAGCCCGCGCACGATGTCTGATGCGAGGCCCGGACCGCGATAGATCATACCGGTATAAAGCTGAATAAGATCAGCACCGGCTCTGATTTTTGCAAGCGCTGTTTCGGCACTATCAATACCACCAACACCGATCAGCGGCATGTCGGCGCCGACGCGCTCACGCATGCGTGCGAGAATAATCGTCGAACGCTCAAACAGCGGCGCACCCGAAAGGCCACCGGCCTCTTCGCGGTTATCAGCACTTTTCAGGCCACTGCGCGAAAGTGTGGTGTTGGAAACGATAATACCGTCGAGCTTCTGCTCAAGCGCTTCCGCCGCAATATCATCAAGCTCTTCGTCTGAAAGATCTGGCGCGATTTTCAGGAAAACCGGACGCTTCAGCGTGCACATCTTGCCTTCTTCATCGCGTGCAGCAAGCACACGCGAGAGAAGTTCGCGCAGTGCATCACTTGATTGCAGATTGCGCAGACCCGGTGTGTTGGGCGATGAAATATTGACGGTGAAATAGCGAGCCAGCTGATAGAACTTGCGAATGCCAGCGACATAATCGCCAATGCGGTCTTCTGCATCCTTGTTGGCACCGATATTCACACCAACAATGCCGGTCTTGCCAGCGCGCTGTGACAGGCGCTTAAACGCTGCATCATGGCCTTCATTGTTGAAGCCAAGACGGTTGATGACGGCATGATCATCGACCAGACGGAAAATGCGCGGACGCGGATTACCGCTCTGCGGGCGAGGTGTCAGCGTGCCGACTTCGGTAAAACCAAAGCCGATTTTCAATAGCGCATCCGGCACTTCGGCGTTCTTGTCGAAGCCAGCGGCCATGCCAACCGGATTTGGAAACTGCAAACCTGCAATCTTGACCGAAAGGGCAGGATCATGCGGGCGGCTACAGGTAACAATACCTGTTTTCAGACCGGCGATGGACAGACCATGCGCTTGCTCGGCGTCGAGCGTAAACAATGCACGTCGACCGATTGCTTCAAAAAATCCGCTCATTAACCCTCAAGCTCCGGGAAGATATGGAGACCATTGTCGTCGAGCGTCAATGGCTCGACTTTTACCACTGCCGACACTGGCAGCACGTCATAAAGATGCGGAAACAATGCCCCGCCACGCGAGGCTTCATATTTCAGCGCGACACCTAAAGCTCTCGCATCCACGCTTATTAGCAGCAGATCGGCTTGCCCGGCAAAATGCTTGGCGGCTGTTTCGCGCACCTGTTCATGGGTGGAGAAATGGATATAGCCATCGGCAATATCAACGGGTGCCCCGGTAAAATTGCCAGTCGCTTCCGCCTGCGCCCAGAGATCGCGCGGGGCGATCTTGTAGATGGTCGTTTTGGTCATAGCGGCTCTCTAGCCCGAATTTATCGGAAAATCAAAGCATGACTTGTTCGTTTTTCTTGCATAGCTCCCATATGATGGGGAGTGCTCAAGCGCATCCCGAAAAGTGTGAAGCGGTTTTCGGACAAGATGCGCTTAAAAAAGTATTCTAAAGGAGGTGAATTATGAGTGGTAAAATTTGTGCAGTCGCAATGGCTTCAGTGCTTGGTGCAAGCTTTGTTGCAAGCAGTGCATATGCTCAGGAAAACGGGCGTTATCGCCTCGAAGGCACCGAAACCGGCTATGTGCGGCTCGATACACGAACAGGTGCGCTGTCGGTCTGTAATGAGCAGCAGGGCCAGCTTATCTGCAAAATGGCGACTGAAGACCGTGAGGCTTATGAGAACGACATTTCCGATTTGCAGGATCGCGTGAAGAAGCTTGAAGATAAGTTTGCGGCGATTGATGCCGGAACTGCATCAGCCTCTCCGTCGAAACTGCCGTCGGAAGCTGAGTTTGAACAGTCGCTTGGTTATATGGAACGCTTCATGCGCCGCTTCATAGACGTCACGAAAAGCTTTGACAGTGAGCCAGAAAAGCCAGCGGGCAACCTTCCACAGTAGCCGCATCGGTATTTAGTAGTGCTTGCGCCAATGGCCTGAAAATGCTTGCTTTCCTCATACTGTTTTTCCAATAGAGGTTAAATAGTACGGGAGGAAAGTCCGGCAATGCAGGGCTGGGGAATTATAGGCGTCGCATTTCTGTATCTGTTGATGCTGTTTGCTGTGGCAAGCATTGGTGACAGACGTGCGTCGCGCTGGAGCGTTGCTCCGCGCCCCTATATTTATGCGCTGAGCCTTGCAGTCTATTGCACCTCGTGGACGTTCTTCGGCTCGGTTGGCCTGTCGGCGCAACGCGGGCTTGAGTTCCTAGGTATATATATCGGGCCCATTCTGGTTTTCACGCTCGGAAACCGCCTGCTGCGCCATATTGTGCGGCTGGCAAAGGCCGAACATATCACTTCGATTGCCGACTTTCTGGCGGCTCGCTATGGCAAAAGCTTTGGCGTAGCATCCCTTGCCACGGCAATTGCTGCCGTCGGTTCCATTCCTTATATAGCGCTGCAACTCAAAGCCGTTTCGGGCAGTGTCGGTCTGGTCATGGAGCATTACGGCTCAGCTTTTGACCCGTCTTCCTTTGTATTTGGCGATATTTCATTACCCGTCGCAGCGGTGCTTGCAGTCTTCGCGATCCTGTTTGGTACGCGGCACACTGATGCGACCGAACACCAGAACGGGCTTATTCTGGCTGTTGCACTCGAATCAGTCATCAAGCTTTGTGCATTTCTGACGGTTGGTCTGGCCTGTACGTTTTTCTTGTTTGGCTCACCCGGTGAGTTGATCGACAAGATTTCACAATCGCCAGCGGCCCTTGATGCATTCCACTATGAAACATCGATTGGCACTTGGATTGTGCATACGATGTTGAGTGCAGCCGCCATCATCATGCTGCCGCGCCAGTTCCACGTCACAGTCGTTGAAAGCCGCAGCGAAAAAGAACTGCGCACGGCATCGTGGTTGTTTCCGATCTATCTGATCCTGATCAACATCTTCGTATTTCCGATTGCGCTGATCGGCGTGATGACGCTCGGAAATACGGTGAGTGGCGATCTTTATGTGCTGGCTTTGCCGCTATCGGCTGGCGCACACTGGCTGGCGCTGGTCGCGTTTCTCGGAGGCTTGTCGGCAGCAACGGCGATGGTGATTGTTGCCTGTGTGGCATTGGCGATCATGATCTCCAACCATCTGGTCTTGCCATTGATCATTCGAACACTGGCTGTGCGGCACCCGACCGAGCAGCGTGATCTCACCATGATCATTCTCAACACAAGGCGGCTGACGATTGTTGGTATTCTGGCGCTGGCCTTTGTCTATTACCGCATGGCGTCGAATAATATTCATCTGGCGTCTATTGGCCTCATATCCTTTGCAGCCATCGCGCAGTTTGTGCCGTCTTTCATCGGCGGGTTGTTCTGGCGCAATGCCAATGGTCGCGGCGCGATGCTGGGCCTTTCGGCAGGCTTTTTAATCTGGGCCTATACGCTTTTGCTGCCGACGGTCGCGCCGGAAAATGCAGCTATCTTGCGTGAAGGCTTCCTCGGTCTGACCGCCCTGCGGCCCGAAGCCCTGTTTGGCACCGATGCACTGCCGTTGACCCATGGCGTGATTTGGAGCCTGGCCGCCAACACGCTGTTTTATATTCTTGGTTCGCTGTCGCGGGCTTCCACCCCACTGGAGCGCATTCAGGCCAGTATTTTTCTGCCCCGCTATTCGATTGCGGCACCAACGCTCAAACGCTTGCGTACCACCGTCACGGTCGCAGAACTCAAAGCCACTATGTCGCGCTATCTGGGTGCTGAACGCGTAGAACGCGCCTTCATCCGCTTTGAAGGGCGTGAGCAGCGCAAGCTTGATCCCGGCATGATGGTCGATACGCCGCTGATCCGTTATGCCGAGCAGCTACTTGGCACGGCTGTTGGTTCTTCATCGGCCCGTCTGGTTTTGTCGCTGTTGTTTAAGCGCAATGATGCTTCCGCGCGCGATGCGCGGCAATTGCTCGATGATGCTTCGGTTGCCCTGCAACAAAACCGCGACCTCTTGCAAATCGCGCTCGATCAGATGGATCAGGGTATCACGGTTCTTGATAAGGATTTGCGCCTCACATGCTGGAACCGTCAGTTTAGAAAGCTGCTTGAACTGCCCGACGAAGTCATGCAGGTCGGCATTCCGGTATCTGAAATTGGCGAGCATCTGGTACGCAGTGGTGACTTGAGCGCCAGTGCAGAAAATGCCGCTATCCGGTCGCTGGCAACCTTGCGCAAGCCATGGCGATTGACGCTGAAATCAACCGGCAAGGTGTTGGAAATCAACTCCAACCCAATGCCCGATGGTGGTCTTGTTGCGACCTATACGGATATCACCGCCGAAGTCGAAGCCGACAAAATGCGCCAGCACGAGGCAGAAGTGCTTGAACAACGCGTGGTGGATCGGACGGCAGAACTAACGCTGGTCAATCAGAAACTTGCCAAGGCGCAGAGCGTTGCTGAAGAAGCCAATCTTGGCAAAACGCGCTTTCTCGCAGCAGCAGGCCATGACATCCTGCAACCGCTCAATGCTGCACGGCTTTATAGTACTGCATTGGCCGAAAAGCTTGGTCGTGCCGAAACAAGCCAGCTTGCGCGTAATATCGACAGTTCGCTTGAATCGGTCGAGGCCATTCTGGGCATGGTGCTCGATATTTCGCGGCTCGATACAGGCGCGTTGAAACCCGAGGAAACCGTATTCCGCCTTGACCGGCTTTTGAGCCAGATTGCGACTGACTTCACGCCGATGGCGCGCAAGAAAGGACTTAAACTTCGCGCCGTGCCGTCGAGCATCGTGGTCAAGACCGACCGTAATATGCTGCGCCGTGTCATTCAGAATTTGGTTTCCAATGCGATCAAATATAGCCGCAAAGGCGGGATTCTATTCGGCGTTCGCCGCAGAGGTGATTTCATCGAATTGCAAGTGCTGGATACGGGCATCGGCATCCCCCAGCAGAAACTGAAACTGGTTTTCCGCGAGTTCACGCGTCTGGATGAAGGCATGCGAGAGGCCGAAGGTTTGGGTCTTGGCCTGTCCATCGTTGATCGTATTGCGCGCATGCTTGAACTGCCGCTGACCTTCACGTCTACATCTGGGAAGGGTAGCGTGTTTGCTATTCGTATTCCGGTTAGTTACGAAGCAGTGCCGGTTGAGGAAGTGGCTAATCGTAAGGGCATCAAGCGTTCATCGAGCCTAGCAGGCCTTGATGTGCTGTGTATCGACAATGACGCGAATATTTTGGCCGGCATGGAAACATTGCTGGGTGGTTGGGGCTGCAATCTCACAACGCTTCGTAACGGCTCAGGCCTGAAGGTTTATTGCGTTGAGCGCGAAGTTCCACCGGATATTATCGTGGCCGACTATCATCTCGATCATGAAAACGGGTTGGATCTGATTGGCTTTGCACGCGAGAATTTCGGCAGCGAGGTTCCGGCAATTCTTCTGACTGCTGATCGCTCAAAGGAAGTGCGTAGGCGTGCTGAAGAAGAGATTGTCACTGTGCTCAATAAGCCATTGCGACCGGCAGCTCTGCGCTCGCTTCTATCGAGCGCATTGCATCAGCGCTCCGCTGCCGCTGAATAAAGTTCTTAGCTTGGCTCAATAGTCAGCGCATCGCTGCCGATACGTGAGAGAAGAATGACCGCCTGCGTGCGACTATCCACGCCGAGCTTCTGCAAAACAGCCGATACATGCGCTTTGACGGTGGCTTCTGAGACATTCAGTTCATAGGCGATTTGTTTGTTGAGCAAACCTTCCGCAAGCATGGTCAGCACACGGGTTTGCTGTGGGGTGAGCGTCCTGATCTTGGCAATCAGCGTTTCAATTTCAGGGTCGCGCGCTTCATCAATATCAATATCGGATGGTGTCCAGATATCGCCAGCAAGCACGGCATGCACGGCCTCGCCAATGGTTTCCATACTGGCAGATTTGGAAATAAAGCCCGATGCGCCAAGCTCAATAGCATGGCGGATTGTGGTGGCGTCGTCAGTTGCGGAGACAATGATAATCGGCAGCGCGGGTTCAAGCGCTTTCAGTGTCACCAAACCAGACAGGCCGGTGCCGCCCGGCATGGTCAGATCAAGCAACAACAAATCAATGTCGCCGCCATCCGTGACCAGCCTTTTTGCAGCATCGAAATCGCCGACTTCAATGACTGTTGCTTCTTCCGGCAAGCTCGACAGAACCTGTCTCAGCGCTCCCCTGAAAAGCGGATGATCGTCAGCGATGATAAACTGCATAAGCCTCGCACGCCATTCTGAAAGTCCTCCCCGAGCGATGCATGGTGACATGCAACGCTTTCGTTTTATGCCGTTTTTCGTCTCTCGCAACTAAAAATAGCACTAATTAGCCGGAACTTATGTCGCATTGCCCCCTTATGGCCGCATTATACGCTAATTTTGGGTTTGAAACAGCGACCTTGGTGGAAACGAAAAGGCCTTACATGACACGCAATACGCTATATCCGGAGATTGTGCCCTTCAAGGAAGAGATGCTGCAAGTGTCGGCTTTGCATCGTATCTATGTTGAGCAATGCGGCAATCCTGATGGCAAACCCGTGATCATGATCCATGGCGGTCCGGGCGGTGGCATCACGCCCGCTATGCGTCGTCTGCACGATCCCGAAAAGTATCGCATGATCCTATTCGATCAGCGCGGCTGTGGGCGTTCGACGCCCCATGCAGAACTGCGCGAGAATACCACTTGGGATCTCGTGGCCGATATGGAGCTTATCCGCACCCATCTCGGTATCGATAAGTGGCAGGTCTTTGGCGGCTCGTGGGGTTCAACACTGGGTCTCGCTTATTCCCAAACGCACCCAGAGCGCGTGTCGGATATGATTCTGCGCGGCATCTTCATGGTGCGTCGCTTTGAAGTCGACTGGATGTATTCCAATGGCGCAAGCATTATTTTCCCGGATCATTTCGAAGCCTATCAGGACCATATCCCGGAAGAAGAACGCGGCGATATGATTGCGGCTTATTATAAGCGTCTGACGGATCGCGATCCGCAAGTGCAGTTGGCAGCCGCTCGTTTATGGGCGCGGTGGGAAGGTTCTGTGCTGTCCGTCCAGCCCGATCCTGCGCGTGTTGAGGCTTTTGGTGAAGACCTCTATGCTGTCGCTTTCGCGCGTATTGAATGCCACTATTTCCAAAACCGCGGTTTCCTTGAAAGTGACGATCAGCTTCTTCGTAATGTTGACCGTATCCGCCAGATTCCGGGCGTGATCGTTCATGGCCGCTATGATATCTGCACGCCATTTATCAATGCTTGGCAATTGAAAAAGATGTGGCCGGAAGCCGATCTCAAGATCGTTGAAGACAGCGGACATTCCGTTACTGAGCCGGGCATCATGCATGAGCTGATTGAGGCAACCAAACGATTCGCCACTTAAACGATGCGAAAAGCAGCTAATTTGAAGCCGCAAGTTGCCTAAACATTAGAAAAATCGAAAAAAGCCCCCTCTAAACGATGTATTTTGAAAGTTCATCTTTTCTTTGAATGTTTTAGTCTACAATCTAGGGACAGAACTTTGGTGATCCTCCCGGTCTCTAGCGTTCGAAGCGAAGATTTTATCTGGCGATGCTTATCCGCAGCAAGGACGGCCCCGGTTAAGCTCGTGTTCGAGAGGGATACAGACTAATGTTGAAAGAATTCAGAGAATTTGCTCTCAAGGGCAATATGGTTGATTTGGCCATTGGTGTTATCATCGGTGGCGCGTTTGGTGGCCTTGTTAACTCGATCGTCAATGACATCATTATGCCAATCATTGGTTTGGTGACGGGTGGTATCGACTTCTCCAATATGTATATCCAGCTTGCTGGCGATCCACGGCCAACACTTGCCGCAGCTCGTGAAGCCGGTGCAACCATTGCGTACGGCAATTTCGTCACCTTGCTCATCAACTTCATGATTATTGCCTGGGTTCTGTTCCTTGTCGTTAAGGGCATGAACAAGCTTAAGAAGAAGGAAGAAGCAAAGCCAGAAGCTGTTGCTGAGCTTCCGCGTGAAGAAGTTCTGCTCGCAGAAATCCGCGATCTTCTGGCAAAGCAGAGCAAAGCTTAATTGCTTTCAAATAGCTAATTTAGAACGGGGTCTTTTTGGCCCCGTTTTTATTTGATCCATCAATTTGAATGATCGGATCATCACAAAATACCACATGATTTCATGGTTGCGCCTTGCTAAGCAGGAGCAATCAAAATTGAATTATGTGGGAACAAATGACGCTTTTTACTGATCTCCGTCGTGAAGCAGCTGAAGCACCGGATAGTGGTATTGTTGCTGTCGCCAATCATGGCCGGGGCAAGCCGGGAATAATTCCTCTCTGGGTGGGTGAGGGTGATCTGCCGACACCTGATTTTATTCGTGACGCTGCACAGAAGGCCATAGCAGATGGCGAAACCTTCTATACATGGCAGGCTGGTATTCCCGATCTGCGCGAAGCGCTGGTTCGTTATCACGAACGTCATTTCCCACAGCCGTTCAAGGCCGAAAATTTCTACGTCACCGGCTCTGGCATGCACGCCATTGAAATGGCGCTGACAGCGACCACGGGTGCAGGCGAAGAAGCGATTTATCTTTCACCGGCATGGC
The DNA here is from genome assembly GCF_049199085.1 of Ochrobactrum sp. EDr1-4. Classification (NCBI taxonomy): domain Bacteria; kingdom Pseudomonadati; phylum Pseudomonadota; class Alphaproteobacteria; order Hyphomicrobiales; family Brucellaceae; genus Ochrobactrum; species Ochrobactrum sp. EDr1-4. Next base: position 630,534 of record NZ_JBLZOF010000001.1, on the reverse strand, counting down.
CTAATTTCGTTGGTGCAGCAGGTCTGTCCGGCGCTGTTCCAGTGCCTGTCGAGCTCGAATTCGGTGCGAATGGCTGGGTGCTTGACCCTGAAAAAATCGCGGCAGCCATTACGCCACGTACACGTGCTCTTTTCATCAATACGCCATCCAATCCTACTGGCTGGACGGCCGATATTGAAACCCTGCGCTATATTCTCAATCTCGCGCGCGAAAAGGGCATCTGGATTATTGCAGACGAGATCTACACCCACTTCTATTATGGCGGTGGTCGCGCCCCTTCCTTCATGGATATCATGGAGTCGGATGATCGCATTATCTTCGTCAATTCGTTCTCAAAAAACTGGGCGATGACCGGCTGGCGCGTGGGCTGGATGAATGTGCATCCGTCCATTGGGCCAGCAATTGAGAATATGATCCAATATTCCAATTCTGGCGTGGCGCAGTTTATGCAGCGTGGTGCGGTAGCCGCCCTTGATCATGGTGATGAATTTATTGCGATGCAGGTTGAGCGCGCACGTTCAACGCGGGATCGCTTGTGTGCGACCTTGCAGGAAACGGGCAAAGTCCGCCTGACGCCACCGCAGGGCGCGTTCTATCTGTTCTTTGGCGTTGATGGCGTGACGGATTCGGTTAAAGCAGCAATCGATATGGTCGATAATGCCAATGTTGGTCTTGCACCCGGCAGTGCATTTGGCGTGGGCGGCGAGGGCTATTTCCGTCTTTGCTTCTGTCGTGATCCGCAGCAAATCGATGAGGCTGCTGCAAGATTGGTTCGCTGGATCAATGGTCTCTGAAAGCAAAAAGGCCGGTGAAAACCGGCCTTTTTAGATGCTTTATTGCTGAACTGATCAGCCGCCCGCTTTGGAAACCATCAGCGGAATGATGCGGTCCGAATTCGCTGCTTTTGGTGCGTCTGGCTCAGCAAATGGAATGCCGAGCGTATTCCACACTTCGAGCAGCGCATCTTTCAGGCCATCAATTAGTGCGTCGTCATGCAACGGCGATGGCGTGATGCGCAGACGCTCTGTGCCGCGCGGCACAGTCGGATAGTTGATCGGCTGAATGTAGATGCCATGCACGTCGAGCAGACGGTCGCTGGCTTTCTTGCAAAGTTCCGGATCCCCAACCAGAATTGGCACGATATGGGTTTCCGAAGGCATAACCGGGAAACCGGCACCGGATAGAACGTCTTTGGCGCGCTGCGCCTGACGCTGCTGACCATCGCGCTCGACCTGTGAAGTCTTGAGGTGACGGATTGCAGCGGTGGCGGAAGCAGCGACTGCTGGCGGCAGCGATGTCGTGAAGATGAAGCCCGGTGCATAAGAGCGCACGGCATCGATAATCGCACGTGATCCGGTGATGTAACCACCCAGAGCGCCGAATGCCTTGGCGAGTGTGCCTTCGATGATGTCGATGCGATCTGCAAGGCCGTCGCGTTCGGTGATGCCACCGCCGTGTGCGCCATACATGCCAACTGCATGGACCTCATCAATATAGGTCATGGCGTTATATTTATCGGCCAGATCGGCAATCTTTTCGATTGGCGCGATATCGCCATCCATCGAATAAACGGATTCAAACACGATCAGCTTGGCGCGGGAATGGTCCGCAGTTTTCAAAAGCTGTTCGAGATGCTCAACGTCATTGTGACGGAAAATCTTTTTCTCTGCACCGGAACGACGCACACCTTCGATCATCGAAGCGTGGTTCAGCTCGTCAGAAAGGATCAGACAGTTTGGCAGCAATCGTGCTATGGTCGAAATCGAAGCTTCGTTGGAAACAAAGCCAGATGTGAACACGAGACCAGCCTCTTTGCCATGCAGATCGGCAAGTTCGGCTTCAAGCTCAACGAGCGGGTGATTGTTGCCCGAAATATTGCGGGTGCCACCTGCGCCAGAACCTGTAGAATTGGCAGTGTCGCACATAGCCTTGATAACATCGGGATGATGCCCCATGCCCAAGTAATCGTTCGAGCACCAAACGGTGATCTCACGTGCTGTGCCATTGGTACGCCAGGTAGCGCGGGGGAAACGTCCAACAATGCGTTCAAGATTAGCAAAAACGCGGTAACGTTTCTCGGCGTGCAGCTGGTCGATCGCTTCTTCAAAAAACCGGCGATAGTCCATTAAACGCTCCTTGTTATTGATCTAGTACCGCTTTTGTTTCTCTGCGTCCATGGCGCAATGATGGGCAATTTGCCACGTTTTCGTGAAGCTGCATTGATCTAAATCAAACAAATAGCAGGGTTTTTTAGCATGTTGCGAAAAAGTGGGAGCTAATTTTTGATAATGAAATGCGTTGTAAAAGACGCGCTGGAGCCGCGGCGGTGGGTACGAAAAAATGCGACCTGCTCTAACGCGTCATCAGACGATAAATGAATTTTGGCGCTGAATCGCGGCGGCGAACATAGACCCGCGGCATGCCGAAAAAATCGTCAGTCGCCCTTGCGCGTGCATGAACTGTTGTTGTTGCAGTTTCATATCCCGCTTCACGGCACATTTCCCTATGGATCGGCAGGTTGCCGCCATAAGGATAGGCGAAGTTGGTTACTTCTGATCCGAGCATGTCTTCAAGTTTGGCCTTGCATTCCGCGATCTGACGGCGGGCTTCGTCATCGGGTGTTTTTTCGAGATTGACGTGATCAAGCGTATGCGCACCCACTTCATGGCCAAGAGCCGCCCATTCGCGCATCTGTGCAACTGACATGCAGGGCGAAAGCGGAACGCCGACCGCATTATCCCAGACATTGCTGCCACCCACCTGATTTGCGACAAAATAATTGGTTGCGGTAAAGCCAAACTCCGAAAGCACGGGCAGGGCATTCTCATAATTGTTGAGAAAACCGTCATCAAAGGTGATGACTGCAACCTTGCCGGTCTTTTCGCCTTTGATATAGGGCATAGCATCACGCAGCGAGAGGCCTTGATAGCCAAGCCTTTTCAGCCATGCCAACTGGCTGCGGAACTTGTCGGGATGCACCCAAAGCCCGCGAAACGGAACCTTCTTGTGCGGCAGCGGCGCAATCTGATGATAAAGAAGAACAGGAACAGCCATGTTTCTCACTTCGATCTGGCAGAGAAGTTGCGCACACGCATCCGGTAAATCGGACGCAGTATTTCGCGTGCAAGCTTGTCTTTGAAGGATTTCTTGTGCTGGATTGTCGTGCCGCCAAGCTGTGCTGAGATTTCTTTGACACCACCCGGAATGACAGCAAGCGGCTGTAATCCGGTTACCCAGCGCATTTGCACTGTCGTATCAACGGGGCGGTCAAATTGCTCTGTCGCAGCCAAGAGTTTCTTAGCGGCATCAAAGCTGACAAGTTGCGCCACCATGCCAAGCCCAATCGGGTTTGGGATGATGATGCGGAGTTGGTCATTACGGAAAACTTCACGACCCTGTTCGCGGTCGCGGAACGTGAAGCGCACAAAACTGCCCGGCTCGAAATGATTGGTGACAGCCTGAAAGGCCGCATTGAAAACATCGGTCAGTTCAATGTCGTCTTCAATGACAAAGCCCGCATCGAGCCCCTGATCGACAATCGCTTGCCACGCTTTGCGATGCGATAAGAAACAGGCGATCTCATTTTTGCTTAGTTTAAACGGGTAGCGCGGGGCATGCAGCTTGCGCTTATAGACGCGCTTTATGTCTGCGTCTGGCAAAGTGCGGCTATCAACGGCATCGATGACTTCTGTTTTAACAGGCAGTTCCTGGACAAGTTTTGCGACTTGCGGCCTGCGATCGCTCGCGCGCGCCAAGTGAATGATGAAGGCCTTGATATTCATGTCGAACCTGAGCGCATAAAGTAAAGCGAGCTAGAATAGCCCTCTATATCTGTTATGCGCTCAATTTGCGCAAGTCGCTCTTATCAGTCTGCTTTAATCAAGGCTCCCGAGGCGATCTTTTCTTCGATCCATTTGCGTTCAGCCGCCCAATCGTGACGCTTCCAGCCTTCCCAACTAAAGCCGCAGATCTTTATGTCCCAGTCGGGTAGTGAATATTTGCGCAAAGCGAGCCAGATGCCAAAGAATCCGGTGCTTGGAAACACTTCTTTCATCCGATCAGCGCCAATTCCCAATTCGTCGCAAACCGAGAAGTAGTCCTGTGATGGCATGATGCGAATCTTTTTTCCCGCGCGGCCGAAATAATCGATGGCTTCATTCGTCCAATCTGCACGGCGACCTTTGAGGCGCGACAGGAAATTCGGGTGATGATGAAACCGTTTGATGATGCTTGGGTGAAAGGCGAACAAAACCTCCGGCGTATTGCGAACAATTTCCGAATTGATGAAGTTTGGATTTTTGATCCATTCTTCCATTTGCTTGCTCGATGTCGCAAGCATCAGCATGTCGGTTTTTGTGCCTGTCATTCCCAGAGAAACGCGTGGTTCGTTAAAGCGAATAACAAGGTCAGCGGAATCGATTTCTGCCGACATATCTCGGCCAACCGGGCCGTTCCCGACAATAAAAAGTGTCTTATTCATATGTTAGGAAATCTTGTTCTGTTAATTTAGACAATCAGATTTAATCAAATTACGTCGATTATGCGTTTGAAGCTATGTCTCACGCAGTTGAGGTCATTTTTTCTGATCACTTTTGTCGCGTCCTCATACGGCTTTCGTGAGATTGTTTACCATCAGGGCCTAGGTTCTGACAACGCAGCCATGCAGTTTATGCACTTCTCAAACTGATTGAAAAGGCAGAAGCTTCATCTTGGGAGGAAGGTAAAAATGCAGCACTGAAAAGATGCTCAACATAAGGGGATACCATTATGAACCACCTTCGCACTCAGTTTTCCCGTTGGATGCAGTATCGCGAAAATCTGCGCGAGCTGAGCGGTTGCACCGACCGCGAATTGTCCGATCTCGGTCTGTCACGCGCAGATATTCGCCGTGTCGCCCACGAAGCTGCTTTCGTCTGATCTTTTCTAGGCGTTAAACCTCACCTGGCTTCTTGAAGCGGATGTGAATGTCATCGCCTGCAAGGTCGAAACCGGCATAGTTGCGCTGAAAGGCGATGAGGGCATCGTTGACGCCCTTTGAATAATCATCGTCGTGCACTTCAACATGATGCCGGTAAATGATCCTGTCGTCTTTGTAGAATATGACCTGACCTTCCATGATGGCCTCCTCTTAAAGCCTTATGGTGTGTGCTGAGCAAAGCTCACTGACGTCGGTATAATCTATCGAGATAGGCGTGTGGCGCTTGCTTTCAAGTCTTGATGTCAGGTCTGGGCGCTGCTGTTTTCGCCTTTGCAAAGCGCAAGCCATGCTCTTGCAGCATGCGAGAGAAACGCACCCTTGCGCCAGACCAGTGCCATGTCCCAGTTCATTTCCACATCGCTGATACGATGGATGCGGATGCCGGGGCTTTTGCGTTGTTCAGCGATCATTTGCGGCAAGAAGCCAATGCCCATGCCAGCGGCCACCAGCTCGACAATAAAATCGATCTGGCTGGAACGCACGGCCACGTGCGGAAACAATCCACGCTGATGGCATGCATCGAGAATGATATGATTGAGCGCAAAGCCGCTTTCAAAAAGAATGAAGGGCAGGCTGGCAATATCAGACAAGGGAATGCCGCCATCATCGGTGAAGCTGTGATTGGCTGGAAGCAATGCGACCACCGGCTCGCAGCGGACGGCCTGCCATTCGAAGCTTTCCTCAACAGGCAACAGCGATGCGGCCAGTTCGACGTCGCCCGCTAGCAGTAATTCTTCGAGGCGCTTGCTGCCATGCTCGACAAGTTGGATATCGATGTCAGGGTAAAGCTTGGTAAAGGCTGCAAAGACCGGGGCGAACAACACGCTGGAACCGATTGGCGGAAGGCCCAGCCGCAGAAGGCCGCGCTTCAAGCCGCGCAATTCGCCAAGCTCGCTCAGCATGTCGTCCTTTTCGGTCAGCATGGCAATAGCCCGGCGATAGACGATCTCGCCTGCATTTGTCAGCCGGGGAGGGGTAACTTCACGGTCAAGCAGAATCAGCCCGAGTTCTTCTTCGAGCTGACGCACCGTCTTGCTGACGGTGGATTGGGTGGCATTGATGGTGCGGGCAGCAGCCGAAAAGCCGCCCTGGCGCACCACTTCCACGAAAGCCTGAAAGCCACGTAAGTTCATAAGCTATTCTATTATGGAATAGCTGCAATGAAATCAATTCATTTCTGGAATGGCGATGCTCCGCCTATAGTGAATTCACAACACCTGCATTGGAACATGACCATGAGCACCCATAATCTGACAGTTCGTTTTCGCTATGCGCTGCACAACAGCCGCATGATGCAGATTGCGACACTGTTCGGTTTCTGGCTGGCAGGTGAAGCGTTTGTCCGCCTGGTCGGCCTGCCGCTGCCGGGCGGTATTGTCGGCATGGCACTGGTTCTGGCTTTGCTTCTGAGCGGACGCATTAGCCTGTTCAGCATGAAGCGCGGTGCTGAATGGTTTCTGGCAGAAATGCTGTTGTTCTTTGTGCCTGCCGTGCTTGCCGTCCTTGAGCATCAGGAACTGCTTGGAATGCTCGGCGTGAAGATCATGGCCGTCATTCTGGTTGGCACACTCACCGTCATGACCGTTACTGCGCTGACAGTTGATATGTGCTACCGCCTGAGTGTGCGTTATGCCGCTAAGTAACCCCTATGTGGCGATGCTGTTTTGGTCGGCAGCCACAATCCTGCTTTATCTGGCGGCAAAGCGCGTTTATCGCCGCTTTCCTATGTGGTGGCTGACGCCGCTTGCCGTCACGCCATTATTGTTGATGGCGCTTCTTATTGGCATGAATGAAAATTACCGCAGCTATTTTGGCGCAACGCATTGGCTTGTGGCGCTGCTTGGCCCTGCGACGGTTGCTTTCGCCATCCCGATCTATCAGCAGCGTGCAACCATTCGCCGTTATTGGCCGGTTCTGCTGGTTGGTGTGGTGATGGGCAGCTCGTCTGCCATGCTCTCTGCATGGGGTTTAGCGCATCTGCTTGGCCTTAATGAAGCGATCAGTCTTAGCCTGATGCCGCGCTCGATGAGTACGCCTTTTGCCATGACGGTTTCCGGCGACATTGGCGGCACTCCTGATCTAACGGCGATCTTTGTGGTTATTACCGGCGTGTTTGGTGCAGCACTGGGTGAACTCATGCTCAACTGGTTGCCACTGCGATCAACGCTTGCGCGCGGCGCACTGTTTGGCATGGGTGCGCATGGCGCAGGCGTCGCCAAGGCGCATCAGATCGGCAGAGAAGAAGGCTCAATCGCCGGTCTCGTGATGGTTCTCGTCGGATTAGTCAATGTTCTGGCTGCGCCCTTCATCGCACATCTTCTCTGAAACACTGTTTTTGCAGAATAATTTTCTCGACCTGCTCATTCTGTGAGCAGGTTTTTTATGTTCGTAATTTTGCAACAAACTTAAGCATCGGCGTATTTGCATAACTGTTATGCGTTATTGGCCGTTGTTGAATAAAGAGGCTCAGGGTAAACATTGACCATCGGGTTCACTCCTCCTCCCAGAACCCGATGACGGATACGGCACTCCTCCTCCCAGCCGTATTCAAGATCAGGCCGCGCATCCTCCTCCCGCGCGGCCTTTTTCTTTTTTAAACTTCCCCAAAAAATCCCTTATTTGTTGACAGTGCGTTGCCGCGTCACCGTATAGGCAATCGCGGAAATGTGAACTATCTCTCCTGCAACATCAGTTTTGCGGCAATCCAATCCATCAGGACATTGCCGCCAAGAAATGCGGGAGTTAGAACTATGACCAGCGGCATTCATCATTTGACTATGATTACGCGCAAGGTTCAGGCCAATGTCGATTTCTATGCGGGCTTTCTGGGCTTGCGTATTGTCAAACAGACAGGCGGCTTCGAAGACGCTGAACAGTTGCATCTATTTTATGGCGACCGTTCCGGGACGCCCGGTTCGCTGATCACCTTCCTCGTCTGGGAAGATGGTGCACGCGGACGCATCGGTCACGGTCAGGTCAGCGAAATTGCGCTTGCCATTGATCGCACTTCTGTTGGCTTCTGGTTGGAGCGCGCCTTGCGCTATCATGTGCAGTCGGAAGGTCCGGTGCAGGAATTTGGCGAGCCAGTGCTGCGACTGCGTGATCCTGATGGCGTGATCGTCAAGCTTGTTGGCAGCGATCTTGCCGCCAATGATGCATGGGTTTCGGGCGATGTTCCAGCAGAGCATGCGGTTCGCCGCATTCGTTCGGCCACGATCCTGTCCGAAAAGCCAGAGCAGACCGTCAGCTTCGTTGAGCGTTATTTCGGTTTCCGTGCGCACGCCAAGGAAGGCAATATCGATCGTCTGGTGTCCGATTCAGGCGATGCGATTGATGTGCGTGATGCAACAGGCTTCTGGCCGGGTATTCCCGGCACGGGCATTGCTGATCATGTTGCTTTCCGTGCAACAGATATGGCCGAAGTGGAACGGGTGGAGAAGGAATTAGCTTCGCTCAATTCCAGCGAAACCAATGTCCATGACCGCAAATATTTTGCTTCGCTCTATGTTCGCGAACCGGGCGGCACTTTGTTCGAGCTTGCAACCGACGGCCCTGGTTTTACCATTGACGAGCCGGTTGATGCGCTTGGGCAGACGCTGTTTGTGCCTCCGGGTAACGAGCAGCAGGAAGCTGCAATTCGTATGCGCATGCCACAATTCTCAGCGCCGGGTGAGGAGCGGGTGATCTATCGCGATTTGCCTTTCGTGCATCGTGTTCATGTGCCGGAAAATCCGGATGGAACGACGCTGGTGCTTTTGCATGGAACGGGCGGCAATGAAAATGATCTGATGCCGCTTGCCCATGAGGTAGCACCGCGTGCCACATTGTTAGGTGTGCGTGGTCGCAGCATTGAAGAAGGCACACAGCGCTGGTTCCGCCGTATCACGATGGATCGGTTCGATCAGGCTGACATTCGTTCTGAATCTGAAGCATTCGAGGCTTTCATTCACGGTGCGGTGAAATCCTATGGTCTTGACCCGGATCGAATGGCATTCCTTGGCTATTCCAATGGTGCCAATCTGATTGCTGCCTTTATGCGGCTTCACCCGCACATTGTGCGTAAGGCGGTGTTGCTGCGCGGCATTGAGGTGCTTGAACAGGCTCCCAAAGCTGACTTGTCGGATACGTCGGTGTTGCTTTTGAGTGGGGCTGACGATCTCTATAGTGGCTTGTCTGGGCCTCTGGAACAGGCGTTAGATGAAGGCAAGGCCAGCCTTGATAGTCGTCGTTTGCCGGGTGTCGGTCATGGGCTTGTAAAGGATGATCTTCGTATCACACGCGACTGGCTGTCCGAACAGCTCTGATAAAACCAAAAGGCCGCTATGCAAATAGCGGCCTTTTTCGTGCTTTTTGTGTAACTGAGATGCCGCAATTGTTCTGGCTTTCCACAGCTCCCGATATTTAACGCTTGGCTTATTCTCTCCCTTGAAGAATAGTGCCTTCATATCTGCCCGATTGGGCGCGTTTCGGGTTTTGTCCTTTTGGGAGAGTTGAGTTTTGCGGAGCATTTTTCGTCATACCGCCCCGGCATTGCTCGTTATGCTTGCTCTCCTTGCGGGTTGCGCCAGCCGTCCCGACGGTGTGCTTATTCCCATCACAGAAAGTGTTCCGGGCGCGTCAAAAGTGGACCTGATGGTCGCCACGACCCGCAAGCCGTCCGATAATCCAGGCCTGCTTTATTCCGGCGAGCGCGATCAGGACATCAGCCTCACCGAGATTGTTGTTTCCATTCCGCCGGACAAAAATCGCAAAGTTGGCGAAGTGCAGTGGCCTAAGAAAATGCCACCGAACCCGCTCAAAGAATTTGCGACGGTGGAAGTGAAGGCGATCAATACCGAAACCGGCGCGCGACAATGGCTTGATCATAGCCTGCCAAAATCACGGCGCGTGATGGTTTTCGTGCATGGCTTCAATAATACATTTGAAGATTCGGTCTATCGCTTCGCACAGATCGTGCATGATTCCGGCGCAGAAGTGGCACCTGTGATTTTCACATGGCCGTCACGTGGCAGTGTGTTTGATTATAATTACGACAAGGAAAGCACCAATTATTCGCGCGATGCGCTGGAAACGGTGCTGCGCAAACTCGTGAATGATCCGCGCGTCAAAGACGTAACGATCATGGCGCATTCCATGGGTAGCTGGCTGACGGTGGAAGCACTGCGCCAGATGGCAATCCGGGATAAGCGCGTAGATCGGAAGATCACAGACGTTATTCTTGCGTCCCCTGATCTTGATGTGGATGTGTTCAACAAGCAGTTCCGCGCTATGGGCAAAGAGCATCCGCGCTTCACGCTATTCACATCCCGCGATGATCGTGCGCTTCGTGCTTCGCGCTTCATTTCGGGCAATGTTGACCGCCTTGGCCAGATTGATCCATCGGTTGAGCCATACAGGTCACAGCTCGAGCAGGCCGGAATTACTGTTATCGATCTCACGCAGCTAAAAGCGGGCGATAGCCTCAATCACGGCAAATTCGCATCAAGCCCGGAAGTGGTTCAGTTGATCGGCCAGCGCCTCGTCACGGGCCAAACCATCACCGATTCCGACATTGGTCTTGGCGAGCGTCTGGGTGCTGTGGCTCTCGGTACGGCACAAGGCGTGGGTACTGCTGCTTCACTCGTAGTCAGCGCGCCGATCGCCGTTTTCGATCCGAATACACGCCGGACCTACAACGAGCAGATTGATCGCTTTGGCAGAACGGTAGGCAGTACAGTCAGCGGCACGGTCGGAAACTAAACCGCGCTGCATCTTATGCATTGGCAAATGTGCAGTTGTCATATTTGAAGGCGCGCTGTAGGACTACGGCCAACTCTGGCAGTTGGCAGGAAGCCCCTCATGCAGATCGTCCATACAATTGAAGACTTGCGACAAGCACTTGGTGCGGCTCGCAAGAGCGGCAAATCCATCGGCCTCGTGCCGACCATGGGTTATCTCCACAAAGGGCATCTGGAGCTTGTACGCCGCTCGCGCGCGGAAAACGATGTCACCGTCGTTTCGATCTTCGTCAATCCGCTGCAATTTGGTGCCAACGAAGACCTCGACAAATATCCGCGTGATCTTGAGCGCGATGCAAACCTCTTGCGCAACGCGAATGTCGATTTCCTGTTTGCCCCTGCGGTGTCGGATATGTACCCGCGCCCGATGCAAACCGTTGTCGATGTGCCAGCGCTCGGCAATCAGATGGAAGGCGAGGCTCGCCCCGGCCATTTTGCAGGTGTTGCAACGGTTGTGAGCAAGCTTTTCAATATCGTCGGTTCAGACGCTGCTTACTTCGGTGAGAAGGACTTCCAGCAGCTCGTCATCATCCGCCGCATGGTCGAAGATATGGCGATCCCTGTGCGCGTGGTGGGTGTCGAAACTGTGCGCGACGATGACAATCTTGCCTGTTCATCCCGCAATGTTTATCTGACGCCTGAACAACGTGTTGCTGCTATCATCGTGCCAAAGGCGCTTGATGAGGCAGAGCGGCTTTATCGCTCTGGCATAGACGACCCGGAAGCGCTTGAAGCCGCCATCCGTGCTTTCATAGAAGCAGAGCCGCTTGCCAGCCCGGAGGTGGTTGTACTCCGCGATCCTGACACATTGGAGCGTTTGACGTCGGTGCAGGGCAGACCGGTTCTGGTTGCACTTTTCGTGCGATTTGGCTCAACGCGTCTTCTCGATAATCGCGTCATAGAATTATCTGCGCAGGAAAAGGCCGCCTGAAATGAGTGCGACTGTTAACAAAAAGCGCCTTTCGCCTAGGGCTATTCAGGCGATGAAGGGCGAACGCCCGGTTGTCAGCCTCACGGCTTACACCACGCCGATTGCCCGATTGCTTGATCCGCATTGCGATTTGCTTCTGGTGGGCGACTCCGTTGGAATGGTGCTTTACGGTATGGATTCCACACTTGGTGTCACGCTCGACATGATGATCGCGCATGGAAAAGCGGTCATGCGTGGCGTTGACCATGCCTGTGTGACTGTCGATTTGCCTTTTGGCACTTATCAGGAATCCAAAGAACAGGCGTTCCGCAGCGCTGCCCGTATCATGCAGGAAACCGGCTGCGATGGTGTCAAGCTTGAGGGCGGAGAGGAAATGGCCGAGACGGTCGAATTTCTCGTCAAACGTGGCATCCCGGTGTTTGGCCATGTTGGGCTGATGCCGCAGCAGGTCAATACAGTTGGTGGCTTTCGCTCACTCGGACGCGACGATGCTGAAGCCAATCGCATCCGTCAAGATGCACAGGCTATTGCCGATGCGGGTGCGTTTGCGCTGGTGATTGAAGGCACTGTCGAGCCACTTGCCCGCGAGATCACGCAAAATCTGGCGATCCCGACAATTGGCATTGGCGCGTCACCCGCTTGTGACGGGCAGATTCTGGTTTCAGACGATATGCTGGGTCTGTTTCAGGATTTTACGCCGCGTTTCGTCAAGCGCTTTACAGAGCTTGCACCGCAGATTTCCGATGCGGCTGAAGCCTATGCGCAAGAGGTGCGCGCCCGTACGTTTCCGGGGCCGGAACACGTGTTTGGTGTGAAGAAGTAGCGCGCTTACGACCTGACAGCTTTCAAAAATAGATCCTGCACGCCGCGAACCATTTCATCGCGGTCAGTGATGTTGGAGCGGATGATGAAATCATCAACCGCACCATGCAGCGCATGAAATAGAAGCGTGGCCAGAAGCCGCGTGTTTTCTATTGACCAGGCGTTTGCATCGTTACCATCACTCAGTAGCTGATCAAGCCGCACGATTGCTGGATTTTCCTGCATGACATGGCGCATTGGCGGATGAAAATCATGAAAAACTAGATCGTGCAGACGATAATTGTCGAGATAGGTCGCAATGCCGGTGCCTGCCCAGACTGTAAGGCGACCGTTCCAGTCATTGGCTGGAACGGTGCTCAACTCGCTGTCGAGCCGTTCGCAATAAAAGGCAATAAAGCGCTCGCGTAAGGCGACAAGAATGTCGTCTTTGCTGCGGAAGTGCAGATAAAAGGTGCCCTTGGCAACGTCAGCTTTGCGCACGATTTCATCGACGCTTGTGGCCACAAACCCTTTTTCAAGAAAGATCGTTTCAGCCGCCGACATAAGCTCGCTGCGACGAATTTCCGCCGGTTTTGTGCGGGGCTTTGTCTTAGTGGCTGCTGGCAAATCATTCACTCCCGTTTTCAGGCTGCTTCCAGTTTTGCGCGGATTGCGGCCTTGTCAAAAGCAAGCTGATTGGGTCGAACAACCCGTTCATCCAGCCAGTGCAGGGCGGCGTCGACATTCGAGAATGTGCCTGCGGGCACGCGAAACAGCTTTTCCGCATCCATGCGGCTTGCTTCCTCATACACGGATTCAGGTACAATGCTAATCATGCCCATGACCTGATTGCGGATACGCTCTGCATTTTGCTGAAACCATTGCTTGATCTCGCGCGCTCCGCCGTATGGCTGCTGAAGCGCATCTTCATCAAGAAAGCGCCTTATCGCAATGAAAGGCTTTCCTTCATCAAGCCATGCATTCCAGCTTTCACAGAATGCGCGCAGCTCTTCGATTGTCGAAGGGCCTTTGGCGAGCGTGACGACATAAGGCCACTGTTCGGTATTGTGAAACATGAATTCTCGCTCTCGCTGCGGCCAAAATTGTTGGCTGACCGGCATGCAAGGGTCTCGCTTGCATGTTTTGAGCCAGTTCAATCCGGTCGCAAGCACCGATGTCTCGTGGTTATGAGGCTTAGAGCGCGTTTCGATCTGATTGCATGAGATCGACACTCTAAGTTTTGCAGTAACGCGCAGCTTTTCCGAAAACCGCTTCTTGCTTTTCGTGATGCGCTCGAAAACCTGAAAGGCCAGCACGCACACATTAGCCGGCCTCCCAGATCATTATATTAACTGACTGATAGTCAGTCATTTATAATTTGCATGGATATATGAATAAAGCAATCATGTTTTTGTTGAAATTTGTGTGATCTGCGAATGGTGGTAATCGTTTCATAATGCGGGTTAAGCGCAGTTGCCGTTACATAACTGCAATATAGCATCGCTATTTTGCGCCGATTCTCCCAAGACCTTCGTCGAGCATTAGAAATCGGACAGTATTAATGATTGAGAATAAGCCCTTGGAAATCGAACGAAAGTTTCTGGTGGCGACATTGCCTCCGCTGGAGCAGCTTGAGGCGGTGAAAATACAGCAAGGTTATTTTACCCGTGCTGAAGACTCTGTTGAAATTCGATTACGCAGTAAAGGGACCGATCATTTTCTCACCCTCAAATCAAAGGGTTTGATTGAGCGTCTAGAATATGAAGTTGCGATCAGCGAGGCGCAGTTTCAGGCGCTCTGGCCTGCAACCGCTACGCGACGCTTTGAAAAGACGCGCTATGTCGGGGACCTTCCTGAAGGTCAGACTTTTGAACTCGACGTTTTTGCGGGTGATCTTGCATCGCTTTTGCTGGTTGAGGTGGAGTTTTCATCGATGGAAGCCGCACGACAATTTCAACCACCTGAATGGTTTGGCGCTGATGTGACGGAAGATGCCTCCTTTAAAGGCCGATCGCTTGCGATGCGCAATGAAGATCAGGGAGAGGTGTGATGAAAACGATTATGCTTGATGTGGACGGTGTTTTGATTTCAGGGCGTCCTTCGGATGGAAAGCACTGGACTACATCGTTAGAAGCGGATCTCGGCATTTTGCCTGCTGATTTAAAGCTGCATTTTTTTGCAAAATACTGACCTGCGATCCAGTTGGGAAATGCCGAACTCATGCCATCTCTCGATGATGCCCTGAAAAACATCAACTCCGATGTGAGTGCCGAGCAGCTTGCAGATTATTGGTTTACCCATGACAGCCATATCGATCAATCGGTGTTACAGGCATGTCAAAAGCTGCGTGCCGATGGACACGTAGTTTGGCTTGCCACCAATCAGGATCATGAGCGCGCGGCCTACATCATGTCGGATCTTGGCCTTGCGGCTCATGTGGACGGGATGATTTATTCCGCAGCTTTAGGTGTGAAAAAGCCCGACCCTGCTTTTTTCAAAACTGCCGAAAAACGTGCAGGTGCTGATGCGGCTGATATCATTTTTATCGACGACACGATGCTGAATGTGGAAGCTGCGCGAGATTGCGGATGGCAGGCATTGCATTGGAACAACGATCATCGTGGTGATCCTAGTTCCCAAGGATTGTTGGACTTGGTCCGCCAGTGCCGAGTTTGAGGCGCATTTTCATTTCAAGGTGGTTATCATTATCAGGCTGCGACGCGATTAATCCCGCTTCTTCAGCTTTTTGCCAAAGAAAGCCGCGATTTCCGCGTTGATCCGCTCGTGAAGCGTGGTTCTCACAACACCCGGATTATCAATGCAGAATCCGGCAACGAGTTTTGTAAGGTCTTCGGAGCAGGGCGCGAGGAAGGTGAAGTGCCCGGCCTTCTTGATTATCTTCAACTCTGCATTGGGGAGTTCAGGCGCCAGCGCCATGGCATTGTCCTCAGGCGATAACTCGCTATCCTGATCACCCACATAGATGAGTGTGGGTGCTGTAACTGATTTGAGCGTTTCAGGCGGAAAGACAACGCTTAACGGTGCCATCAGGACATAAGCGCTGATGCGCGGATCGGCTTGTGGTATGAGGTCTGCGCGGTCGATCCTGATCTTGCCCTCTGCTTCGCAGATGCTGTTATCGCCGATGCGTTTTGCGCAGTAATCCTCAAAGCGCGAAAGCTCTGGCTTTGCCCCTGCAAGGATCAGCCCGGTCGTGCCACCCGCCGAAAAACCTACAAAGCTGATACGGTTCTTGTCGATATGCGGAGCAAGTACTGCATCGTTCAGCGCTGTGGAGAGTGCTGCTGAAATCTGCATCGGTCGGCCATAGGTGGAGCTTATAGCGCCCAACCGGCTGGTATCGGCAAAGTTATCGCCTGCATGGGTCAGGCTGACCACGACATAGCCATCGCGGGCAAGAGATGCGCCGAGATCGTGATGCCCCCACATGCTGCCCATCGTGCCATGCGACAGCAGGATCAGCGGAAACTGCCCCTCTGCCATCATTGCATTGGGCGATGCTGCCACCTGATAGGGGCCGATTTTTGTGACTTTTGCCTCGTCTGTGCTTGGGTAGAAAACCACAGCATCCATCGGTTGATGATCAACCGGGTCGATCACTTGCAGCTTCCTGACGCCGCTGCTGGTGAAGCTTTCTGCGCTCGCTATGGGCGCGAGGCAAACAAGAGCAATGATCAGGGCGAACAGTCTCAACAGCATTTCAAAGCGATCCCGAACAAGGCAAGGTGCAAAAGTAACAAAGGGAGGCATGAGCCTCCCTTTCATCGTCGTATAGATCAGCTCTTACTTTTCGACGAAAGCCTTTTCGATCACGAAGTGACCGGCTTCGCTCTGGCTGCCTTCTTCAAGGCCAAGTCCTTCAAGAATGACGCGCATGTCGGCAAGCATTTCTGGACTACCACAAAGCATCATCCGGTCGTCCTGTTCGGAGAATTTCGGCAGGCCGAGATCTTCAAAAATCTTGCCTGAGCTGATCAGATCGGTGAGGCGACCCTTGTTGCGGAACTCTTCACGCGTCACGGTCGGATAATAAATGAGCTTCTCGCGCACCATCTCGCCCAAGAATTCGTCTTCTGGCAGTTCTTTGGTGATGAGATCGGCATAAGCCAGCTCGTTCACTTCGCGCACGCCATGCACGAGGATGATTTTCTTGTAACGCTCATAGGCTTCAAGATCGCGGATGATCGACAGGAATGGCGCAAGGCCGGTGCCGGTCGAAAGCAGCCACAGATTGTCGCCCGGAATGAGATTGTCATAAAGCAGCGTGCCAACCGGCTTTTTGCCAACGATCAGCTTGTCACCTTCTTTCAGGTGCTGCAAGCGCGAGGTCAGCGGACCATCCTGCACTTTAATCGAGAAAAATTCGAGCTGTTCGTCATAGACACTGGAAGCAATCGAATAAGCGCGCAGCAGCGGTTTGCCGTTCACTTCAAGGCCGATCATGATGAACTGGCCGCTCTGGAAGCGCAGGCCCTGATCGCGTGTGGTGCGGAAGGAAAACAACCTGTCGGTCCAGTGGTGAACGTCAAGAACGGTTTCCTGATAAAAATTGCTGCTCATGTCGGAACTGTCTCTGTTTCGCTTTTCACGGTGTCCGCTCAAAACAAGCGAACTTCATTTATCGCAATCATGGGGGATCGCGTCTGGCTGCCTTCAGGGTGGCTTCCGCGGAGGTCGTGATTTGCCGGTATGCTGCACCATGCCCGGCCGACGATTACGGAAGTTGGAATAATGCTTCTGTGTCCCGACATCAAGAGTTAATCAGGTATATGCGTCGCGCAATTAAATCGAATCCAAACGCAGTCTCAAGAAACCACGTTCTAATCAAGCGAGCTTCCGAAGCATGTTGTGCTCAGGAAGCTCGATTTGCCTTTCAACGCGAACTGCGCACCAGTGCGATAGCCGCAAAGAGTGCGACGCCCGACATCACGGCAAAACCGCTAAACAGCCAGAGCGCTGCATTGGCGGTGCCTGCAACCCCGCCGGGATTGCTCAGCCCTGCGAGATTGGCCACCATGCCAGCGAGTGCTGCACCCATAGCCGTGGTGAACAGTTGAACCGTTGTCAGCGATGCCGAAGCCAAATTCTGATCTGCTGCATCAGCGCGTTTGAAAATGCGTGTCAGCAGATGCGGCCATGTCATGCCAACGCCAAAGCCGATGACAATCATCGCAAGACAGATCGGCAGCAGACTTGTCCAATTGCCTTCACTGCCCGGAGGCACGAGGATAGCAAGTGTTATCATGCCAATAACGCCCATAATGGGTGCCGCAAGGATAACCCGGTTCACGCTTTTACCTGTCACGCCCGATGAGCCGATGGAGCCAAGCGTCCAGCTTCCGCCCATCAGCGCTGCAAGATAGCCAGCAATTAGCGGTGACTGGTTATGCAGAACTTGAAAGAACAGCGGCACGAACACTTCCGAACTGGTGACGGAACCGCCCAGAAAGCCCATGGTGAGATAAAGCGCACCAAGGCGGCTCAGGCTGAATGTTCCCTTCGGCAAAATGCGTTTTGTGGAGCGATGTTCGACAAAAACAAGCAGCATCAGCACCGCAAATGCGATGACAACACCTGCAACATTCCAAAACGCGCTCGGCGAAATGCTGGCAGCCGAAATAATCAGTACCGCCATGGTCAGCAAAATCAGCTGCGGCCATGCAAGACGGTCTTTGTTTTCAGCATTGCTGATCTGCTTTGGCAAAACGACCATCGCCATTACTGCGAAGATAGCAATCACTGGCACCAGCGACCAGAAGGCTGCGCGCCATTGGCCAAGCTCAGCAAAAATGCCGCCAACAGCAGGGCCAACCAGCGTTGCCACACCCCACATGCCTGAAACAAGTGCAATGGCACGCGGCCAGAGCCTTTCGCTAAAGACAATGCGGATCATTGCATAAGACAGCGCCAGCAACATGCCACCGCCAAGCCCCTGCACAACGCGACCGCCAAGCATGGCAGGCATGGACGGTGCAAAGCCGCATGCAAGTGTGCCAATAGCGAAGATAATTGCCGCCACCAGATAGGCATTGCGCGGTGCAGCTTGTGACAGAAGTTTCGGCACAAGCGCCGAGCCAAGAATAGACGCGGTCACGAACAGCGCCGTGTTCCATGCATAATAATCCATGCCGCCAATGTCGGCGACTACGGTTGGCAATATGGTTGTGGCGATAAAAACATTGATGGCGTGGAGTGCTACGCCGCCTACGAGCGTCAGCGAACTTATCGCATTCTTGCCCGCAAACAATTCTCCCCAGCCTGCGGTAGCCCCTGCTGTTACAGTGGCGGCTGGATTTTCGGTCTGCATTTCTTTCCCTGGTCCTATCCCGCATTTCAGAGACGGGTTGATGCCCGTTGTCCGCACGCGTTTGTGCGTCTTATAAAATGCTTTTTTGATCTTCGGAATGGGGGAGAAAGTAAAACAGCATGAATAAAAATCAAAAGGGGTTCAATTTTAAATGAAAAGCCCTATATCAAGCCCAGAAATATCCAGTCCGCCGCTGCTCTTGAGAAATTTTTCTCAAAATGTCTGTGGCGGATTTGTGTTTCTGTCACAAGCTTCATATAAGCCTCTTAATTAGTAGCCTTATATAGCTGCATAACGTGCCGGCCAGATAACTGGACAGGCCATATCCCCTCGCTGACGACCCGGAACGACTATGATCCAGACGCCATATTATTTGATCGACAAGACCAAGCTTAAAAGCAACATGGAAAAAGTTGCCTATGTGCGTGAGAAATCCGGCGCAAAAGCTCTGCTGGCGCTGAAATGCTTTGCCACATGGTCGGTGTTTGATCTGATGAGCGAATATATGGACGGTACCACCTCGTCCTCGCTTAACGAAGTGCGTCTTGGCCATGAGCGTTTTGGTGGCGAAACACACGCCTATAGCGTGGCCTATGCTGATCACGAGATCGACGAAGTTGTCAGCCATGCCGACAAGATCATTTTCAATTCGATCAGTCAGTTTGAGCGCTTCGCCGATAAAGCAGCACACATCAAGCGCGGTCTGCGTCTTAATCCAGGCATTTCGTCTTCAACCTTCGATCTCGCTGATCCTGCGCGTCCGTTCAGCCGGCTTGGCGAATGGGATGTCGCGAAGGTTGAAAAGGTTATGGACCGCGTCACCGGCTTCATGATCCATAACAATTGCGAAAATTCTGATTTCGGTCTTTTCGACACGATGCTGACCGATATTGAAGAAAAGTTCGGCTCGCTGTTGCATCGCGTTGAATGGGTCAGCCTTGGCGGCGGTATCCATTTCACGGGCGACGATTATCCGGTCGATGATTTCTGCGCGCGCCTGAAGGCGTTTTCGGAAAAGTTCGGCGTGCAGGTCTATCTGGAGCCGGGCGAAGCTTCGATCACCAAGACCACGACGCTGGAAGTGACGGTTCTCGACACACTTTATAACGGCAAGAACCTTGCCGTGGTCGATAGCTCGATTGAAGCGCATATGCTTGATCTGCTGATCTATCGTGAAAAAGCGAAGATGGTGCCGAACAATGGCGAGCACAGCTATATGATCTGCGGCAAATCCTGCCTAGCGGGTGATATTTTCGGCGAATTCAATTTCGACAAGCCGCTGGCTATTGGCGATCGCCTCTCATTTGAAGATGCTGCCGGTTATACGATGGTCAAAAAGAACTGGTTTAATGGCGTGAAAATGCCAGCCATTGCCGTGCGTGAACTCGACGGCACGGTGAAGATTGTCCGCGAATTTGATTATGCGGATTTTGAAGGGTCTCTCTCCTGAGACCTGTGACGGCTTAAAAATCGCACGAACTCAACACGTTCCATAAGGCAGGAGAGCCGGGGACAGTAAACAGATGGCGGGAAACCGCTGGAAGAGGAAGCATCGACAGAAAATGAAGAAGAACGTTCTCATTATCGGCGCCGGGGGCGTGGCACAGGTTGTTGCACATAAATGTGCACAAAACTCTGACATTTTGGGCGATATCCATATTGCGTCCCGCACGGTTGAGAAATGCCGCAACATTATCGATAGCGTGCATGAAAAGAAGAGCCTCAAGACTGAGGTGAAGCTGGAAGCGCATGCGCTGAATGCTCTGGATATTGAAGCCACCAAGGCTCTGATCCAGAAAATCGGCGTTCAGATCGTCATCAATGTCGGATCGTCCTTCCTTAATATGTCGGTTCTTCGCGCCTGTATTGATACAGGCGTGGCCTATCTGGATACTGCGATCCATGAAGATCCGAAGAAGATTTGCGAAACCCCACCGTGGTATGGCAACTACGAATGGAAGAACCTGAAGGAATGCGAAGAGAAGGGCATCACCGCCATTCTGGGCATCGGGTTTGATCCGGGCGTGGTCAATGCCTATGCGCGTCTGGCTGCCGACGACTATCTCGATGAGGTTAAGTCCATCGACATCGTTGACATCAATGCTGGTTCGCATGGCCGCTGGTTCTCGACCAACTTCGATCCTGAAATCAACTTCCGCGAATTTACCGGCACGGTTTATTCATGGCAGGGTGGTCAGTGGCAGTCGAACAAGATGTTTGAAGTCGGCCAGACTTTCGACCTGCCTGTCGTTGGCCCAAGCAAGGCCTATATGACCGGCCATGATGAAGTGCATTCGCTCTCAAAGAACTACCCAAACGCTGATGTGCGTTTCTGGATGGGCTTTGGCGATCACTATATCAACGTCTTTACCGTGCTGAACAATCTGGGCCTTCTGTCCGAACAGCCGGTTAAGACCGCTGAAGGTCTGGAAGTCATCCCGCTTAAGGTTGTCAAGGCTGTGCTGCCTGATCCATCCTCGCTGGCACCGGACTACACCGGCAAGACCTGCATTGGCGATTTCGTCAAGGGCTTGAAGGACGGCAAAGAGAAGGAAGTCTTCATCTATAACGTCGCCGACCATAAGGACGCCTATAACGAAGTTGGTTCGCAGGGCATTTCCTACACTGCAGGTGTACCGCCTGTTGCAGCCGCAATCCTGATCGCTTCGGGCGAATGGGACGTGAAGAAGATGGTCAATGTGGAAGAGCTTAATCCAAAGCCATTCCTGCATATTCTGAACCAAATCGGCCTGCCATCGCGTATTAAAGATGAAGATGGCGACCGCGCACTCGACTTCGCGTAAGCCTCGTCTAAATGACTGAAGAAAACCCCGCTTTGGCGGGGTTTTTGTTTGTGTATTAAGCGGCGGGTGTTCAGCCCGTCAGCGAATAAATATCAGTCGCCTCGAGGCCATGTGTCAGAGAGCCGATAACCGCCTGGAAACGGATCGCTTGGATCAAGCATAAGCTGCGAAGTCCCCGTCACCCATGCGCGACCGGAAATGATCGGGCTGATGGCGGGTTTGCCAGCAAGCTCCAGAGCCTTATCAAGCCGACAATGGAATTGCGTACCAAGTACGGACTTTCCAATAAACCGCTCGCCAACTTTCATCTGGCCCTTTGCGTGTAACACTGCCATGCGTGCAGAGCAGCCAGTGCCGGTTGGTGAGCGATCAAGTTTTGCGGGGCGAATGGCAACGGTATTCACACCTGTCAGCACATCGCCATCGCGTGTCACTGGCTCAGTGATCTGGCAGAATGAAATGTGGTTCCAGTCTTTCTCAGGATGCCGGAAACCCAATTGCTCATTGGCGGCTTTGGTGATTTTCACGCCGATTTCGGCCAGTTCACGCGCCTGTTCCGGCTCGATTTTCATGCCGATATGCGCCGCATCGACAATGACAAAACTGTCTCCGCCATAGGCGGTATCGACTGTTATGGTGCCAAGCCCTTCAACTTCCAGTGCGGCATCCAGACGGTCAGCGAAGGATGGCACGTTGCGCACGCTGATGCGCTCCGCCTTACCGTTGCGACATTCAGCTTCCACCTCAATGATTCCGCCGGGCGCTTCCAATACCATGCGTGTGATGGGCTCCTGCATGGGGATGATGCCGCTGTCGAGTAAAACGGTAGAAACGCAGATCGAATTGGAGCCCGACATGGGCGGCGTATCGGCAGGTTCCATTATAATAAAGCCCATTTGAGCGCGTGGGTCTTTGGGTGGAACCAGAAGATTGATATGGCGAAACACGCCGCCGCGCGGTTCGTTCAGCACGAAATTGCGCAAAGTCTCGTCGCTTGCAATGAAGCGCGACTGTTCCCAAACGCTATCACCGGGAGGAGGAGCAACGCCACCGACAATAACGTCGCCAACCTCACCCTCTGCATGGCAGCCAACGATGTGAATGACTTTCGTGCTTCGCATGGTTTTTCTCCCAACTTGGTATTTTCACTATTGGTGAGCAAAGGAGCTTAACGGTCAACAGAAATGCACCCGCGAAACCACAATTCTGCAACGTAAATGGAATTGATTTTCGTGCATGTCAGCAGGTGAGAATTTACTTCCCAAGATGTGTTGCTTCTTTATGCAAGTCTGCTATCCATTGTGCTCCAATTTTGTGCAAATCGATGTGCAACCCGCCTGGCTCCGGATCAATTTCTGGAACATACACAACGTTCCCAAAAGAAATTGAGCAAACCGAAAAGTGGGAGCGTAGTCGCTTTTGAAGCGATGAACGCTCTTAGCCGGCATGGGGCAGTCGATGATCGTATCACGATGCTAAATTCCTCAGATTGACATGGTCTCTGACGTCATGGCGCGTGTTTCAGCTATGGATTGTCCGGCGGATTGACGGCCACGGATAGTTCGGGGAGTGACGAGTGACCAATACAGTTGATGCGGGCTTTCGCGAGCCACATGTGAATAGCGTTCGGCGCTGGGCCCGGGAAATGGCCACGTCGCTTAAACTCGGCTGGCCGTTGATTTTCACTAATCTTTCGCAGGCGGCACTCACCGCGACTGACGTTATCTTCATTGGTCGTCTCGGTAAGGACACGCTTGCGTCGGCGCTGTTGGCGACCAGTTTCTATCATACGCTGATGATCTTCTCGATGGGGCTGGTCTCGGCTGTTATGCCAATGATTGCCATCGCACTCGGTAAGAACCGCCATTCGGTGCGCGATGTTCGCCGCACCGTGCGCCAAGGCATGTGGTCGGCGATTATCATTTCAATCCCGATCTGGATCGTGCTGTGGCATTGCGAGGAAATATTCATCTTCCTCGGCCAGCAGCCGGATATTGCGGCGCGTTCCACCGATTTTATGCACACGTTGCAATGGGCGCTGTTGCCCTATCTTTTCTATATTGTGCTGCGGTCGTTCTTTGCTGCGATGGAAAAGCCGATGTGGACGCTGCTGATTGCTGCTGCTGCCATTGGCTTTAATGCGCTTGCTGGTTGGACCCTGATTTTCGGGCACTTCGGCTTTCCGCGTATGGAGCTGCATGGCGCGGGTATAGCCACGACGCTGTCGAGCATCATGATGTTTCTCGGCATGGCATTTATCACGATGCGCCATCGCCGTTTCCGCCGCTATCGTTTGTTCGGTCGCTTCTGGCGCGCTGACTGGCCACGTCTGGTCGAGCTTTGGCGCATTGGTTTCCCAATGGCGCTGACCTTCGTATTTGAAACGTCGATCTTCTACGCTGCCGTCATTATGATGGGCTATATCGGGCCGACTGCCATGGCAGCGCACGCCGTTGCCATACAGGTGGCGTCGCTCAGCTTCATGGTGCCGCTTGGCTTCGGGCAAGTGGCAACGGTGCGCGTCGGTCGTGCTTACGGGCGCGGGGATGCGCAGGCTGTCGCCTATGCAGGATGGAGCGCCTATGCACTGGGCGTAGGGTTCATGGCAATCATGGGTCTGCTGATGATTTTGATCCCGCGCTTGTTCATCGGCGTGTTCCTCAATCTCAAAGATCCGGAAAACTTTGCGGTTATTGAGCTTGCTGTCACGTTCCTTGCACTTGCGGCACTTTTCCAGATCGTTGACGGCGCACAAGCGGTTGCCGCTGGCATGCTGCGCGGCCTGCGAGATACGCGCATTCCGATGTATCTTGCATTGATTGGCTATTGGGGCGTTGGCTTGCCGCTAGGCGCTTTGCTGGCATTCCAGTTCAAACTCGGTGGCGCTGGTGTCTGGCTTGGCCTTGCGGCGGGGCTTGCAATCGTATCCGTGCTGATGACGATGCGCTGGCGGCGGTCGCTCTTGCGCATTAGCAATATTTCGGCAGCCGTATAATCAAAAGCCGCGCGCTGAAAAGCGAGCGGCTTACTTTTCGACCGGAAAATTGCTTACTTTGTCAGTGTAACGATGCGGTCAAGTGCAGAGCCAAAGCCCTTCAGCGAAACCTTAAATGCAACCGGCTGGCTGGGGCTGAGCGCTGTCGTGGTCACATTGAGATTGGCGCCTGCCTTCAGGGCCGCAACCTGTTTCGCATCAAAGCTCACTGGCGCCAGACATCCTTGGGGCAGACAAGTTGAGAAGGTCAGATTTGGGCCCGCGGCTTCATCAATCTTGAGTGCTGCACCGTTTGCGAGATCAAGACCGAATGGCATCAGAAGTACGCCTTCTACCTTGCCACCATCCACATTGCGCAGTTCTGCGGTCAGAACGCGCTGGCCGGTTTGAGAGCTATTCTGATCCTGACGGACTGCGCAGAGAGTTTTATCTTTCTGTGATTGGCAAGAAACGGTCCAATCCTCATAAGTTTCCTGCAATGTGCTTGCTCCACCCGGAAGTGGGGCAGCAAAAGCTGACAGACCCGAAATGGTTGTGAATGCAACTGCAAGGCCGATGGAGCGATATTTTGTCATAAATGCAATCTCTATCTAAATTGGTGATGTGTAATGCCGATCAATCAGTTTACAAATCTCAAACAACTATTGATCACAAAATAAGAGCCTATTCAACAGGCAATATATTATTGTTATTTAAGCAAATTCAGGTGGTCTAAAAAAATAAATAGCTAATATTTTAAGTATTAATTTCTATGAATTGACTGTTAATCCGAGTGATGTAAGCAGTTTGATGTTGAACTTGCGCTCATAGCTGAATTGCGGTTCAATCTGGGAGACATAAGACTGAACCGCATTCATTCTTTTCGGCTTTACCGGTTTTCTATCGCGACAACTTCATGTGGCGATTGACATCCTTGTAGAGCAGATAGCGGAATTGTCCGGGTCCACCGGCATAGCAAGCCTGCGGACAGAAGGCGCGCAGCCACATGAAGTCGCCTGCCTCTACTTCCACCCAGTCCTGATTGAGCCGATAAACCGCTTTTCCTTCAAGAACATAAAGCCCGTGTTCCATCACATGGGTTTCGGCGAACGGAATGACGCCGCCCGGCTCGAATGTCACCACGGTCACATGCATGTCGTGGCGCAGATCGTTCGGATCGACAAAGCGCGTCGTGGCCCATGCGCCATTGGTGTCGGGCATAGGTGTTGGTGCGATGTTCTTTTCATTCAAGAAAAGCGGCTCCGGCACATCAAGGCCATCGACATACTCGTAAGCCTTGCGCACCCAATGGAAGCGCGCGACAGCACCTGAATTGTTGCGAAGCGTCCAGCCGCTTTTGGGCGGCAGATAGGCATAGCCGCCTTCGGTAAGCACATGATCCTGGCCGGCAAGCGTGACGGTCACTTCGCCTTCGACAACAAACAACACACCCTGTGCGCCATCATCAAGCTCTGCACGATCACTGCCGCCGCCGGGCTGCACTTCCATAATATATTGTGAGAAAGTCTCGGCAAAACCCGATAACGGGCGCGCAATAATCCAAAGCCGCGTCTTGTCCCAGAAGGGCAGAAAGCTTGTGACGATATCGCTGAATGTGCCTTTCGGAATGACCGCATAGGCTTCGGTGAACATCGCGCGATCGGTCAGAATTTGCGTCTGTGGCGGCAGGCCACCGGTCGGGGCGTAATAATTACGGCTCATGGTCTTATCCTAGTAAAGTGTCTCAGGAAGAATATCTTTCAGCCGCAGCAGCGCGATGCGCTCGACCTGTTCGGATGCGGTTTCCAGCTCTGCTTGCTTGCTGTTTTCGACGCGCCGTTTGAACGCGCTCAGAATTTCTTGGGCGTTGCGGCCCTTGACCGCGATGATAAATGGAAAGCCGAATTTTTGCGTGTAAGTGTCGTTAAGTTCAGTAAACGTCTTGCGCTCATCGTCCGTCAAAGCATCAAGACCCGCCCCTGCCTGCTCAGAGGTCGATTCCGGTGTCAGACGCTTCGCCGCTGCAAGCTTGCCTGCAAGATCAGGATGGGCGCGCAGCACACCGAGCTTTTCATCATCCGATGCAGCGCGGAAAGCACGCACCAGAACCGTGTGAAGACCGGAAGCCGAGTCTGCCAGTTCCGTCAGGCCCATGTCATGGGCGCGCTCGGCAATCCATGGCGAATGCTCGAAAATCCCGCCATAGCGCGCAACGAAATCTGCCTTGCTGGCTTTCGATGGCACCACATTGACTGCCTTTGGCTTGTGATGTTCATGCCAGTGCCGCGCAATATCGACGCGTTTGGCAACCCAGACCTTGTCATGCGTCTGCACATAATCGAGGAACCGCTCAAGTGCTGCCACACGGCCCGGACGCCCGACCAGACGGCAATGCAGGCCAATTGACATCATTTTCGGCGCACCTTCCGCACCTTCGCGGTAAAGCACATCAAATGTGTCTTTGAGATAGCTGTAGAACTGATCGCCGGAGTTAAAACCCTGTGGCGTTGCGAAGCGCATATCATTGGTGTCGAGCGTATAAGGCACGATCAAATGCGGGCCCTTTGGCCCCTTCACCCAATAAGGCAATTCATCGGCATAGGAATCGGCTGAATAGAGAAAGCCGCCTTCCTCCATCACCAGATTAAGCGTGTTATCCGACGGCTTGCCCTGATAAATGCCAAGCGGACGCGAGCCGGTTATTTCTGTATGCAGGCGCACCGCTTCGCGAATATGTTCGCGTTCAACCTCTTCGGGAACGTCCTTATATTCCCACCAGCGCAGGCCGTGGCTGGCGATTTCCCAGTCCGCTTCCTTCATGGCTGAAACAGCTTCGGGATTGCGTTCCATGGCAAGGGTCACGCCATAAACGGTGACGGGCATGTTGCGTCGCGTAAAAGCGCGCCACAAACGCCAGAAGCCGGATCGGGCGCCATATTCGTAGATGGATTCCATATTGAGGTTGCGCTGGCCGTTCCATGCCTGCGCGCCGACGATTTCGGAAAGCAGGTTTTCGGATGCCGGATCGCCATCGAGAATGCAGCTTTCACCACCTTCTTCATAATTGACGACGAACTGCACGGCGATGTTGGCATCGCCCGGCCATTGTGGGTCTGGTGTGTTGCGGCCATAGCCAACCAGATTGCGCGGATAACTCATATGGTCTTCCCTCGATTATTCATGGTTTTTTCTTATGATAATAAAGATTTACGCAGACTATTCCCCCTCAAAATTTTGAAAGACATCCAACGATTATCATCTTTCCCAAGACAGAGCTTCGGTGAATACTCACAATCGGGAACAAGTGTGGTTCGCAAAGGCTTGAATGTCGTGCGAAATAAACCACATAAAAACAATAGCTTGCAATGGTTGCGACGGTAGATAGGTCGAATCGCGCAAGCGGCAGGAGTACAAATGGGTCACGAAACGAGCGGTCAGGGCCGGTTAACGACGCATGTCCTCGATACGGTGAGTGGCAAGCCAGCGGCAAATCTGCGCATCGAATTGCGCCGCATTGAGAATCAGCAAGCCGAAACTTTGCGCGAAATCCGCACCAATGCAGATGGTCGCTGTGATGCACCGCTGCTTGCCGACGATACACTGCATCAAGGTTCTTACGAGCTGCTTTTTCACGTTGGCGAATATTTCGGCAAAAGCGCTGACACCATTCCGTTTCTGGATGTGGTGCCATTGCGCTTTGGCATTTCCGACGAAAAGGCGCATTATCATGTGCCGTTGCTGGTTTCGCCGTTTTCCTATTCAACCTATCGCGGGAGTTAAGCGATATGGGTCAAGCCGTCAGACATACACTCCGCTTTTTGCTGAATGGCGAGACGGTTGAATTAGACCGTGTTTCGCCCACAGAAACTCTGCTCGATTATCTGCGGCTTTCGTGCAAATTACGCGGCAGCAAGGAAGGCTGCGGCGAGGGCGATTGCGGTGCCTGCACGGTGCTGGTTGGCAAGATTGTCGATGACGAACTCGTCTATGAAAGCGTGAATGCCTGCATCCGTTTTGTAGGCTCTCTCGATGCTACGCATGTCGTAACCATTGAGCATCTGCGCGGCTCCGACGGCGGTCTGCATCCTGTGCAAAAAGCGATGATCGACTTTCACGGCTCGCAATGCGGCTTCTGCACGCCGGGCTTTGTCATGTCGCTTTATGGTCTCTGGATGCGCAATCCAAAGCCAGCGGATGCACAAATTGAAAAGGCACTGCAAGGCAATCTCTGCCGTTGCACCGGTTATGAGGCGATCATGCGTGCCGCGCGTGCAATATCTGACTATGGCACCTTGACCGATGATCCGCTCGCGATCGAACGCGCCTATGTCATCAGCCAGCTCAGCGCTTTACGCGACGGCACACGGGTTGAAATCGGCAGCGGCAAGGACCGTCTGGTCGTGCCTGCTGATCTCGAAGATTTTGCCAATATTTATGCAGCCGAAGCCAAGGCCACAATCGTTGCCGGTTCAACCGATGTGGGCCTCTGGGTCACGAAAATGATGCGTGATATTTCGCCGGTAGTATTCATTGGTCACCTCAATGAATTGCGGACAATTAGCGAAAAAGATGGTGTTATCAGCATTGGCGCGGGCGTCACCTATACCGAAGCTTTTTTATTTCTGGCGAAGCGCATTCCTGCGCTGGGAAGCCTGATCAACCGCATTGGCGGCGAGCAGGTGCGTAATATGGGCACCATCGGCGGCAACATCGCCAATGGTTCGCCTATTGGCGACACACCACCACCATTGATCGCGCTTGATGCAAAGCTGACACTGCGCAAGGGTGCCGAACGCCGGACGATTCCAGTGCAAGATTTCTTCATCGCCTACGGCAAACAGGATCGTCAGCACGGCGAGTTTGTCGAAGCCGTGCATGTGCCAATTCCGGACGAGCGCAGTCAGTTTGCTATTCACAAAATCTCCAAGCGTTTTGAGGAAGACATCACGGCAACGCTTGGCGCCTTTCATCTGACACTCGATGTACATGGCAATGTCGCCTCCATCCGCATCGCCTATGGCGGCATGGCCGCAACGCCAAAGCGGGCGTTGAATGTGGAAGCAGCCCTTCTTGGCAAGCCATGGAATGACGCAACTGTCGAGGCGGCACTTGAAGCCTATGGCCTCGACTATCAGCCTTTGAGCGACATGCGTGCGAGTGCTGGTTACCGTTTGTTGGTTGCGAAAAATCTGCTCCGCCGCTTCTATGCTGAAACGCAGGGCGAGAGCGAAGCTTTGCGTAAGCCAAACACTGTTGCGGCATAAGGAGGATGACATGAACAAGCATCCTGCATCTGAAATCAAAGCGGCGCGCATTAAAGGCGGTGTCGCAACCGATCAGCGCCATGACTCAGCGCATAAGCATGTGACGGGTGAAGCGGTCTATATCGACGATATTCCTGAACCCGAAGGCACGCTGCATATCGGTATCGGTTGTTCGACCGTGGCACACGCCAAAATCACCGGAATTGATTTGTCGGCAGTACGCTCTGCCCCCGGTGTGGTCGACGTACTGACTTATAAGGACGTGCCAGGCGAAAACGACGTCTCGCCATCCGGTATGCATGATGATCCGATTTTTGCGGTAGACACTGTGCAATTTCACGGCCAGCCGATCTTTGCGGTTTTGGCCCGCACGCGTGATCAGGCGCGTCGCGCAGCTCGCCTTGCCAAGATAGACTATGAAGAAATGCCCGGCCTGTTTTCGATTTCGAGTCTCGACGGCTACAAAGACAAGCTGGTCTTCACGCCGTTGACGCTTAATCGTGGTGACGCCCGTAAGGCCATTGACGACGCGCCGCGCAAGGTCAAAGCCCGCATGAAAATCGGAGGGCAGGATCACTTTTATCTCGAAGGGCAGGTATCGCTTGCGATCCCCGGCGAAGATGAAGACGTGACGATCTATTGCTCCACGCAGGGGCCAAGCGAAACCCAGCATCTGGTGGCCCATGCGCTTGGCGTTCCGAGCCATTCGGTGACGGTAGAAGTGCGCCGCATGGGTGGCGGTTTTGGCGGCAAGGAAACGCAGTCAAACCAATGGGCGGCAATTGCCGCTATCGCTGCCAAGAAGCACAAACGCGCCGTCAAAATCCGGCTCGACCGTGATGAGGACATGACCTCGACCGGCAAGCGCCATGATTTCGTCGTCGACTACGAAGTGGGCTTTGACGATGCGGGCAATATCCTCGGTGTCGATTATCTGTTCGCGTTGAATGCCGGTTTCTCTGCCGACCTGTCCGGTCCGGTTGGTGATCGCGCGCTGTTTCACTGCGACAATGCCTATTTCTTCCCCGCCGTTCATGCGCAATCCGCGCCGCTTTATACCAATACGGTTTCCAACACGGCCTTTCGTGGTTTTGGCGGTCCGCAAGGCATGGTCGGTGCCGAGCGCGTGATCGAAGAAGTGGCCTTTGCTGTCGGTAAAGATCCGCTCGAAATCCGCAAGCTCAATTTCTATGACGCGATGGGAACAGACGGCACACGCAATGTCACGCCCTATCACCAGAAGGTGGAAGACTGCATCATCCAGCGCATTGTTGCCGAGCTTGAGGAAAGTGCGGATTACGCGAAGCGCCGCGAGGCAATCCGCGAATTCAACGCCAAAAGCCGCTATGTCAAACGCGGCATGTCACTGACGCCAGTGAAATTCGGGATTTCCTTCACCAAGACGGAATCCAATCAGGCCGGTGCGCTGGTGCATGTCTATAATGACGGTTCGGTACATATGAACCATGGCGGAACCGAGATGGGGCAGGGGCTTCATCTGAAAGTGGCGCAGGTGGTTGCTGAAGAATTCCAGATCGACCTTGATCGCGTGAAGATCACCGCAACTACGACCGCGAAAGTTCCAAACACAGCGCCCACGGCGGCATCGTCCGGCGCTGATCTCAATGGTATGGCGGCGCAGGATGCAGCGCGTCAGATCAAGAAGCGCCTTATTCATTTTGCCGCCCAGCAATATCAGGTGCCGGAAAATCAGGTTGTTTTCCTGCCAAACCGCATACGCGTCGGCAATCAGGAAGTCAGCTTCAACGATTTGGTGAAGCAGGCCTATATCGGGCGCGTGCAGCTTTCCGCATCGGGTCATTACAAGACGCCAAAAATCCATTGGGATCGCGCCAAGGGTAAAGGCCACGCCTTCTATTATTATGCCTATGGTGCTGCCTGTTCCGAGGTGTCTGTCGATACATTGACCGGCGAATATGTGGTGGAACGCACCGATATTCTGCACGATACCGGGCGTTCGCTGAACCGCGCTATTGATATTGGACAAGTGGAAGGCGGCTTTGTGCAGGGCATGGGCTGGCTGACCACGGAAGAGCTTGTCTGGGACGATAAGGGCAGGCTGCGCACGCATGCACCATCGACCTATAAGATCCCTCTGGCCTCGGACCGTCCGAAGATTTTCAATGTAGCACTGACCGACTGGTCGGAGGCTTATGAGCCGACGATCCACCGCTCTAAGGCGGTGGGTGAGCCGCCGCTGCCACACGGTATGTCGGTGCTCTATGCGCTGTCGGATGCAGTGGCGAGTGTTGCAGATCATAAGACCAGTCCGCGCCTTGATGCGCCTGCAACGCCCGAGCGTGTCTTGATGGCAATCGAGCGGCTGCGAAGTCAGAGAGGCTGATGCGATGCTGGGCAGGCGGGACGACATAAGGGCGTTTCTGAATAAGCGGCCCGATAGTGTTCTGATCGAAGTCACTGATGTCAGAGGTTCTGCCCCGCGGGATGCGGGGGCTTGGATGCTTGTTGCGCGCGATATGATTTTCCGCACCATTGGCGGCGGGCAACTCGAATATATGGCGATTGACCATGCCCGGAAGATTTTAGCGGGCGGCAAAGATTCCCCGATGGATGTGCCGCTTGGCCCCGAGATCGGACAGTGCTGCGGTGGTCGCGTGGCTTTGGGTTTCAAGCGCGTGAACCGTGGCCTTGCCGAAGAATTGGTCATTAAAGTCGATGCCGAAATTGCCATGCGTCCGCATGTCTATGTTTTTGGCGCTGGCCATGTTGGTGACGCGCTTGCCTATGCATTGTCGCTGACCCCTGTGCGCGTCATTCTGGTCGATACGCGTGAGGCGGAGCTTATGGCCGTCGATGCGCCCGGCGTTGAAACCTGTCTTGCGGCAATGCCGGAACAGGTGGTCCGTTCAGCTCCACCGGCAAGCGCATTCATCGTGCTGACCCATGACCATGCGCTTGATTTTCTGATCGTGGCTGAGGCTTTGCAGCGGGGTGATGCCGTCTATGTTGGCATGATCGGCTCAAAAACCAAAAAAGCCACTTTCAAGAATTGGTTGAAAAACGAATTCGGCAGCGCTGATTTGTTTGAAAATCTCGTCTGTCCGGTTGGTGGTGCAGTTGTCAAAGACAAGCGGCCGGAAGTTATTGCCGCATTGGCTGCGGCGGAGGTTTTGACCTCGGTGCTGGTTTCCAACAAAGTTTTGCAATTGGTTTAGAGCGCATCCCGAAAAGTGTGAAACGGTTTGCGGACAAAGATGTGCGTTAGAATAAATATTTAGAGCGCCGATCTGATTCAATCAGATCGTAACGCGCTCTTAAGCCAGCAATTCCTTGATCTGCCGTTGGCAGCGCTCAGTCATAAAATCGATGATCAGACGCACTTTCGGATCCTGAAAGCGCTTATGCGGATAGATCGCTGCAAGCTGGATTGATGCTGGTGGGGTGCTTTCAAGAATCGGAATCAGCCGCCCGTCGCGGATATATTCCTTCACCTCAAACAGCGGCTTGTTGATGATTCCACGCCCGCCGAGCGCCCATTGCGTCAATACGTCGCCGTCGTCGGAGTCATATGGTCCGGTGACTTCAAACTTGCGCAGGCCCTCTGCGGTTTGTAGCGACCAGTAAAACTCTTTTGAGCCAGGAAAACGCAGCAGAAGGCAGTCGTGCTGATCACCCAACAACTCATCAGGAGACTGTGGAGTGCCGTGTTTTTCGAGATATTCTGGGGCAGCGCAGATCACACGCTCACAGTTTAAAATGCCGCGCATGCGCAGATTGGAATTTTCCAGAACGCCTAATTTGAAAGCAACATCAACGCTTTCGCTCATAATGTCGATCTCATGGTCAGATAGTCGCAGGCGCACTTCTATGTCCGGATATTTGTCGTGAAACTCCGGAATTCCCGATGCAATCAGTCTTCGACCCAGTCCTAAAGGCGCTGTAATCCGAATCGATCCTTTCGGATTTTTGGCCAATTCGGCCACTGCGGCTTCCGCTTCATCGACCGCTTCGAGTATCTTTATCGCACCATCATAAAAGATGCGGCCATGCTCTGTTGGGGTCAGTTTGCGTGTCGTTCTGTTGAAGAGCCGCACGCCCAAATGCTTCTCCAACTCCTTGATTCGATTGCTTGCAACGGCTGGAGAGGCGCGCTGGTCGCGACCTGCTGCCGATAGATTTCCCAATTCGACAACGCGCACAAAAACACGCAGATTATCAAGGTAAGACATGCGTTCGTTCCACCATTGTATAGTTTTTTTTGAAAGTGATGGTCTTGATGCGACGTTCACACAGGCGCAAAGCTTTGGCAAATACAAAAGCAGGGAACGAAAGCGCGTCCCGAAAAGTGTAAAACGGTTTTCGGATAAGATGCGCGTCAAGAACAAGAATGGGAGTGCCGCATGTATGATCTTGCCGTGGCCTGGGACTGGCTGGGCTTCGCTGCGCGGTGGCTACACGTCGTCACCGCAATTGCGTGGATCGGCTCGTCTTTCTATTTTATCGCGCTCGACCTTGGCTTGCGCCAGCGCCCCGGCTTGCCCGTTGGAGCGCATGGAGAGGAGTGGCAGGTGCATGGTGGTGGCTTCTATCACATCCAGAAATATCTGGTTGCACCCGCCGAAATGCCTGAACACCTGACGTGGTTCAAATGGGAATCTTATGCCACATGGCTGTCGGGCTTCACGCTGCTCTGCATCGTTTACTATGCGGGCGCTGATCTTTATCTGGTCGATCCGAACGTACTCGATGTCTCGGCAACCACCGCGATTGCCATTTCGATTGCCTCGCTGGCTTTTGGCTGGATTGTCTACAACACCATCTGCAAGCTAATGCTTGGCAAAAGCGACACGCTTTTGATGGTGATCCTCTACGTCATTCTGGTGTTTATGGCATGGGGCTATACGCATCTGTTCACGGGGCGCGCTGCCTTCCTGCATCTGGGCGCATTTACCGCGACAATCATGTCTGCCAACGTGTTCATGGTCATTATTCCGAACCAGAAAATCGTGGTGGCCGATCTCATTGCCGGTCGCAAGCCCGATCCGAAATACGGCAAGATCGCCAAGCAGCGTTCCACGCATAACAACTATCTGACGCTGCCGGTTCTGTTCCTGATGCTCTCGAACCATTACCCGCTGGCATTTGGCACCGAGTTTAACTGGATCATCGCTTCGCTGGTGTTCCTGATGGGCGTTACAATCCGCCATTGGTTCAACACGCGCCATGCCCGCAAAGGCAATCCAACTTGGACATGGCTCGTGACGGTGCTGCTGTTCATCGTGATCATGTGGCTGTCCACTGTGCCGAAAATCTTGACGGGCGAACCGGAAGAGCAAAAGATTTCATCGTTACAGCAGAGTTTCATTTCGGACCCGCACTTTGATAAGGTGCGGGATACCGTTCTCGGACGCTGTGCGATGTGTCATGCTAAGGAGCCCGGCTGGGAAGGCATCATCGCGCCACCGAAGGGCGTAGTGCTTGAAAATGATCGGGAAATCGCGGCCCATGCCCGTGAAATCTATTTGCAGGCTGGTCGTTCCCATGCCATGCCGCCTGCCAATGTGACCGGCGTGAGCAATGAGGAGCGCAAGCTTCTCGCTTCCTGGTATGAATCTGCGACTGCTGGAGCAAAGCAATAATGACCAAACTTCTCATCCGTGGCCGTGTGCTGAGTTTTCGTGAAGAACCGCAAAGTCTGGATGATGCGCAATCTTATCGCTATATCGAAGATGGAGCCGTTCTGGTCGAAAATGGCCGTATCGCGCGCCTCGGTGACTATGCCGATGTGAGCGCCGAAGTGGGCCATGATGTTCAGGTTGCCGACCATCGCCCGCATCTCATTTTGCCGGGTTTCATCGATACACATATTCACTACCCACAGACGCAGGTTATCGCGTCCTATGCGGCCAATCTTCTTGAGTGGCTCAACACCTATACATTCGTGGCAGAGCAGAAATTCGCCGATGAGCAGCACGCGGAATTTATCGCTGAGCGCTTTCTGGATGAGCTGATCCGCCATGGCACAACGACCGCCGTTGCCTATTGTTCGGTGCATCCGCAAAGCGTCGATGCCTATTTCCGTGCATCGCAACATCGCAATATGCGTATGCTGGGCGGCAAGGTGATGATGGACCGCAACGCGCCGCCAGCACTGTGCGACACGGCACAATCGGGTTATGATGACAGCAAGCAGCTGATTGCCCGCTGGAACGGCAAGGACCGGCTTGATTATGTGATTACGCCGCGTTTTGCGATTACCTCAACACCAGAACAGTTGGAAGCAAGTCAGGCGCTTGCCCGCGAGCATCCTGAATGCTTTATCCAGACTCATCTGTCGGAAAACCACGAAGAAATCGAGTTTACGAAGTCGCTCTATCCCGATGCGCCGGATTATCTTGGCATCTATGAGCATTATGGGCTTCTCGGCGAAAAGACATTGCTCGGTCATTCCATTCATCTGGAAGATCGTGAAGTGGGCGTCATGGCGGAAACCGGCTCAATTGCAGTCTTCTGCCCGACTTCGAACCTGTTTCTCGGCTCTGGGCTTTTCGACCGTGATCGCCTCAAAGCATCGGGCGTGCGTATGGCAGTGGCTACCGATGTTGGCGGCGGCACCAGCTTCTCGATGCTGCGCACGATGGACGAGGGCTACAAGGTTCTGCAATTGCGTGGCAACCGGCTCAATCCGTTCCAGTCATTCTACATGATGACGCTCGGCAATGCTCGTGCACTATCGATGGAAGACAAGATCGGTACGCTCGAAGAAGGCACCGAAGCCGACATCGTGGTGCTCGATTCCTCTGCCACCTCGGCAATGCGCTTGCGCATGGCAGCCGTTTCAACACTCGAGCAGGAATTGTTCCTGCTGCAAACGCTGGGCGATGATCGCGCAATTGTTGAAACATATGTGGCGGGCAAGCCGCTAAAGGCTGAATTGGCCTAAAAAATCTCTGGAGGAGGGAGAGGGAGGACCTGCGGCGGAGAAATCTGCAGCGGGTCTTTCTTTTTTGCTTAAAGTTCCTCCGGACGTTTGCCGCCCATTGCATGGGTCAGGTCATCGGCTGTAGACCGAATGAGTGGCCCCAGTTCTTCGAGCTTTTGCCGGGGCAAACGAACCGCAGGCCCGGACACGGAAATCCCTGCAATCGCCTCGCCATGCTCATTGAAAATAGGCGCCGCGATGCAGCACATACCAAGCGTATGCTCTTCATCATCAATCGACCAGCCCCGTGTGCGGGTTGCCTGAATGTCTTTCAGCAGTAGAGGCAATGTATCGAGCGTACGTTGTGTAAACTGCTCGAGCGCTTTGCCTGAAAGCGTGCGCGCAATTTGGGTATCCGACCATGTGGACAGAACTGCTTTGCCAATACCGGATGCATGGATAGGTCCACGCCGTCCTGGACGAAAGAAAGCGCGCATCGGCGCGTGGCTTTCGACTTGCGAGATAAACACCACATCACCATCATCTTCGATGCCGATATTGGCGGTCTCGCCGCTCGCTTCCATCAATGATTTGAGATAGGGCCGCGCCAGTGTGCCGAGCTTGCGGAAACGGCGAAACGCATTGCCAATTTCAAACGCCTTGACACCAATGGTCCAGTCGCCGCTTTCCAGATCATGAGAAACCATGCCGTGATTGGCGAGCGAGGTCAGAAGCCGGTGCACGGTGGAAGGCGCCATCCCACTTTCATCAGCAAGATCGGTCAACGTCGAGCCATCATTTTCGGCAATCAGCGCCAGAAGCTTGAGACTGCGATCCAGAACCTGAACGGAGGAAGGTGCCGCGTTTTCCGCAGCCTTGCGGCCCCGCTTTGCTTTTACCTGTTCCATTAGCCACCTCCGATTCCCTGCTCTCTCATCACTACCGCATCCATGTTCTCTCCGAAAGTGCATGTCGATTATCTCCATTTCGTTGAAAATCCTTATTTCCATAGAATGGTATGCATTTCCATTTTTATAGAATAGATTTTTGTTATGGATTATTTTTCCGTTGGAGGAGATCAACATGGCCAGAATGCGTGCAGTGGATGCAGCCATACTTGTGCTGGAGAAAGAAGGGATCGATTGCGCATTTGGTGTGCCAGGTGCTGCGATCAATCCGTTTTATTCGGCCATGCGGGCGCGGGGTTCGATCCGTCACATTCTGGCGCGTCATGTTGAAGGCGCTTCCCATATGGCGGAAGGTTACACCCGAGCAAAACACGGCAATATTGGCCTTTGCATCGGAACATCCGGCCCGGCTGGCACCGATATGATCACCGGGCTTTACTCGGCATCAGCAGATTCAATTCCAATCCTCTGCGTTACAGGCCAAGCACCCCGCGCGCGCCTCGACAAGGAAGACTTTCAGGCAGTGGATATCGCCAAGATCGCGGCCCCTGTCACCAAATGGGCGGTCACGGTTATGGAGCCTGCACTGGTGCCTTTTGTTTTCCAAAAGGCATTTCATATCATGAAGTCGGGTCGCCCCGGCCCGGTGCTGATCGATCTGCCGATCGATGTCCAACTCGCCGAAATCGAGTTTGACATCGATACTTATCAGCCAATGGAGGCTTACAAGCCATCAGCCACCCGCGCACAGGCTGAAAAAGCCATTGCGATGTTGAATGATGCGGAACATCCGCTGATCGTAGCGGGTGGCGGCATCATCAATGCCGATGCTTCCGATCTTCTGGTTGAGTTTGCTGAAATCACCGGCATTCCGGTTATCCCGACCTTGATGGGCTGGGGCGTTATCCCTGATGATCACCGCCTCATGGCGGGCATGTGTGGTCTTCAGACCTCGCATCGCTATGGCAACGCGACGCTATTGGCTTCAGATATGGTTATCGGTATTGGCAATCGCTGGGCCAACCGTCACACCGGCAATGTGGAAACCTATAAGAAAGACCGCAAATTTATCCATATCGATATTGAACCCACCCAGATTGGCCGTGTGTTCGCACCGGACTTCGGTATCGTTTCGGATGCTGCCAAAGCGTTAAAACTGCTGCTGGATGTTGCCACCGAATGGAAGACGGCAGGTAAGCTGCGCGATTGGTCCGGCTGGGCGCAAGAATGCGCTGAGCGCAAAAAAACCATGCTGCGCAAGACGCATTTTGATCAAACGCCGTTGAAGCCTCAGCGCGTTTATGAAGAGATGAACCGGGCCTTTGGCCGCGATACTTGCTATGTCACCACAATTGGTCTGAGCCAGATTGCTGGTGCGCAGTTCCTGCATGTTTATCGCCCGCGCAACTGGATCAATTGCGGTCAGGCTGGTCCATTGGGCTGGACATTGCCAGCAGCACTTGGCGTTCGCGCGGCTGATCCAGATCGCCCGATTGTTGCACTGTCCGGCGATTATGATTTCCAGTTTATGATTGAAGAGCTGGCGGTCGGCGCACAGCACAAGCTGCCTTACATTCATGTGGTCGTGAACAATTCCTATCTCGGCCTAATCCGTCAGGCGCAACGCGGCTTTAATATGGATTTCGAGGTCAGCCTGGCATTTGATAACATCAACGCATCGGGCGATGCCGAAAAGGGCTATGGCGTCGATCATATCGCGGTTGCCGAAGGACTGGGCTGCAAGGCGATCCGGGTGCGAAGCCCCAACCAGTTTGCCGAGAGTTTTGAACAGGCAAAGGCGTTGATGGAAGAACATCAGGTGCCGGTTGTGCTTGAATTCATTCTCGAACGTGTCACCAATATCTCCATGGGAGCCGACATCGATCAGGTTGTCGAGTTTGAGGAACTGGCCGAGCGTGGCGAAGATGCGCCAACTGCAATTGCGGCTTTATTAGATTAATTTCGGAGGAATGGGCTATGCCAAGATTTGCAGCCAATCTGACTATGCTTTTTAATGAAGTGCCGTTTATGGAGCGCTTTGCACTGGCAGCGAAAGCGGGTTTCAAAGGGGTCGAATATCTCTTCCCGTATGACTTCAATCGTCACGAGCTGAAGGCAGCACTGGACCGTCATAATCTGGCACAGGTGCTGCACAATCTGCCCGCAGGAAACTGGGCTGGTGGCGAGCGCGGTATTGCCGTTCTGCCGGATCGGATTGACGAGTTTCGCCGTGGTATTGCCGATGCAATTGACTATGCGACTGCGCTCAATTGTTCGCAGGTCAATTGCCTCGCGGGACTTGCGCCGCAAGGCGTCGATCCCGATGCATTGCGCGCAACGTTCGTGAGCAATCTGCGGCTTGCCGCGCGCGAATTTGGCAAGCATGGCATTCGTTTGCTGATCGAGCCGATCAACCATTACGACATGCCGGGCTTTTATCTCAACACGGTCGAACAGGCGGTGTCGATCATTGATGAAGTCGGCAGCAACAACCTGTTTATCCAATATGATCTTTATCACCAGCAGCGCACGCGCGGCGAACTCATCGCCACCTATGAGCGCTACAAGCCGCTGATAGCACATATTCAGCTGGCCGATAATCCGGGGCGCAACGAGCCGGGCACGGGCGAAATCAACTATCCATATGTGTTCGAAGCGCTGAAAAATGCTGGCTACACGGGTTGGATTGGTTGCGAATACAAGCCGAAGACCACCACTGAGGAAGGTCTTAGTTGGTTTAAACAAGATCAAGCCGAACGGCTGACTGCATAGGGGGAATGGCTATGACAAATATCGGTTTTATCGGGCTTGGCATCATGGGCAAGCCAATGGCGCAGCATTTACAAAATGCAGGCTATAAGCTTTTTACCTCCAAGCATACGCAACCGCCGCACAAGGACTTGCTAGATGCAGGGCTGACTGTCCTCGACACCCCAAAGGCAGTCGCAAGCGAATGCGAAATGACCATTCTCATGCTGCCGGATACGCCGCAGGTTGCCGATGTATTGTTCAGCGAAGGCGGCGTTGCCGAAGGTTTGGGCAAAGGCAAAACGCTCATTGATATGAGCTCAATTTCGCCGATTGAAACCAAGGAATTTGCCAAAAAAGTCCGGGCAACGGGTGCGGAATATATCGACGCGCCGGTATCGGGCGGAGAAGTTGGCGCGAAGAATGCCAGCCTTTCGATTATGGCAGGCGGTGCGCAGGGTGCGTTTGATAAGGCGCTGCCGCTCCTAAAACTCATGGGCAAAAACATCACGCTGGTTGGCGATTGCGGTGATGGGCAAACCACCAAGGTCGCCAATCAGATTATTGTCGCGCTCAATATTGAAGCCGTAGCTGAAGCGCTGGTCTTTGCGTCTAAGGCGGGTGCCGATCCGGCAAAGGTGCGTGAAGCGCTGATGGGTGGCTTTGCTTCTTCGCGTATTTTGGAAGTGCACGGCGAACGCATGATCAAGCGCACATTCGATCCGGGTTTCCGTATTTCGCTGCACCAGAAGGATTTGAATCTTGCTTTGCAGGGCGCGAAAGCATTGGGCGTTTCGCTACCAAATACGTCAATGGCACAGGAACTGTTCAACTCATGCGCAGCGCATGGCGACGATGGTCTCGATCATTCCGGACTGGTGCGTGCGCTGGAGCGAATGGCCAATCATGATGTGGCTTAATTCAAGAGATTAATTCTCTGGAGGGGAGAACATGGAGCTGGCGATCTGGAGGGAGATGGCTGGCTCCATTGCTTTTATATGCGCAGCACGAAATAGTGTTGTGAAATAACAATAATATCGGGAATCTCATGACTGCCATCAACGATCCGAAGAAGTTTCTGACCAGCCTGTTCGATGCAGCGGTTGCGGCTGCTGATCCTGAACTGGTGATCCGCGCCAATTTGCCTGCCAAGCCCAAAGGCCGGACGATTGTGATTGGTGCGGGCAAAGGTTCGGCGCAGATGGCAGCAGCTTTTGAGCGCGCATGGGCAGAGCGGCATGAGGGCGAGGACGCGCCAATCGAAGGTGTTGTCGTCACGCGCTATGGCTATGGTGCGCCTTGCAACACGATTGAGATCATCGAAGCATCGCATCCGGTGCCTGATGATGCCGGGCTTGGGGCCTCAAAACGGCTGTTTGATGCGGTATCCAACCTCACTGAAGATGATCTTGTTGTGGCGCTGATTTCTGGTGGTGGCTCGGCTTTGTTGCCATCGCCACCTAAAGGTCTGACGCTTGCTGACGAGATCGCCGTCAACAAAGTATTGCTGGCGTCCGGTGCGCCGATATCGGCCATGAATGCCGTGCGAAAGCATCTCTCGACTATTAAAGGCGGAAGGCTGGCAGCAGCGGCGCATCCTGCCAAAGTCTTCTCGCTGGTAGTGTCCGATATTCCCGGTGACAACCCCGCCTTTGTGGCGTCCGGCCCGACTGTGCCTGATGAAACGAACCGCGACGAAGCGCTCAAAATTATCGAAAGCTATAGACTTGAACTGCCCGATGCCGTGCTCGCACATATCAAAAGCGAGAAATCGCATGCGCCGAAGCCTGACGATAAGATCTTTGCTGACAACGAAGTGCGGGTGATCGCATCAGCAGCCGTGTCGCTGGAAGCAGCCGTCAAAGAAGCGCAGCGGCATGGCGTTGAAGCGGTGATCCTGTCCGATTCAATAGAGGGTGAGGCGCGCGAAGTCGCGCATGTTCATGCGGCAATCGCGCGGGAAGTGGCGGATCGTGATCGCCCGTTCAAAAAACCGATTGTTCTGCTTTCCGGTGGTGAGACCACTGTGACCATCCGCGCCAAAGGCGGCAAGGGTGGCCGCAACAGCGAGTTTCTTCTGGCTTTCGCGCTTGATATTGATGGCTATGGGAATATTCACGCGCTGGCCGCAGATACGGACGGCATTGACGGTTCGGAAGATAATGCCGGTGCCTTTGCCGATGGCACCACCGCTTCGCGTTTGCGCGATGCGGGTGAGGATGGCGCTGCACGGCTGAATACCAATGATGCATGGAGCGCGTTTGATGCGATTGGCGATCTGTTCACGCCGGGGCCAACCGGCACCAATGTCAACGATCTCCGCGCTATTTTGATAATGGCTTAGTTTCGTCGTCGATCAGGATGCGCGTTGCCGCTCCATCCAGATCTTCATACTGGCCGTTTTTCAATGACCATAGAAATCCGGCAAGGCCCAGAATACCCAGGCCAAGCGCAATTGGAATCAGGAAAAGAAGTCCGCTCATTTGTGCGCTTCCTTGAGAATGACAGCCGGCGCGACCTTGTTTTGCGCCTGCTGTTTTTGTTTTCCGGCCCTAAGCCGCATGGCGTTACTGACAACCACAATCGATGACAACGACATTGAAAGTGCTGCCACCAGCGGCGTGACATAGCCGAAAATCGCAATCGGCACAGCAATGATATTATAGCCGATGGAAAGTGCAAAGTTCTGGCTGATCAACCGACCCGCTTCTTTTGACACCGCAAAAGCCAGCGGAACAGCAGACAGGCTTTCACGCAGGAACACGAAATCGGCGGCGTTGCGGCCAATGTCGGCCGCGGTTGCTGGAGCCATCGAAACATGCGCCGCCACAAGCGCTGGCGCATCGTTCAGCCCATCGCCGACCATCAGGACTTTACGACCATCAGCTGCCAGACCCTGCACAAGCTCCGATTTATCGGCAGGCAGAACTTCACCACGATATTGATCAACACCGAGATAGGCAGCAAGCTTTTTCACTGCAGGCAGTTTGTCGCCCGAGATAATTTCAAGCTTCAAACCATTACGCTTCAGCGTACCAATCGCGGCAGCTGCATCTTCGCGTGGCTGATCTTCAAAGCGGAAGGTTTCAACAAGCATGCCATTGATGGACAGGCAAGTTTCCGGGCCATCTGACAGCGCAGCGTTCGTGTTTCTGTCCGCCCATTCGCGTTTGCCAAGACGATAAATCGTTCCGCTCAGCTCTGCCTCGATGCCAGCGCCGGGAATTTCCTCAATGCGCGTGAAAGCC
Organism: Ochrobactrum sp. EDr1-4; assembly: GCF_049199085.1. Lineage (NCBI taxonomy): Bacteria > Pseudomonadati > Pseudomonadota > Alphaproteobacteria > Hyphomicrobiales > Brucellaceae > Ochrobactrum > Ochrobactrum sp. EDr1-4. Next base: position 586,869 of record NZ_JBLZOF010000001.1, on the reverse strand, counting down.
GTCATCTGCTTTGCACCGGAAAACAGCGCAAGCGCGCGCGAAAGCGGATGGCGCGAATAAAGCGATAGTTCAGATGCAATTTCCAAATTGTTCGGATTGACCGCATCAAGATCAATCAGGCGAGGCTGACCAAGTGTCAGCGTGCCGGTTTTGTCGAATACGGCCGTGTCGATCTCGGCCATACGTTCCATGGCAGAGCCGTCCTTGATCATGATGCCGTTTTCAAACAGGCGACGCGCTGCGACCACCTGAACGATGGGAACTGCCAGTGCCAGCGCACAGGGACAGGTGATTATCAGCGTGCAGATCGCAATGTAAATAGAACGATACCAGTCGCCGCCCGTATAAATCATCCAGCCGACAAAAGCCGCAAAGGCAATCGTATGTACCATCGGCACATAGAGTTCCGACGCGCGATCAGCGAGGCGGCGATAGAATGCGCGACCACCTTCGGCCACATCCATCAGACGCACCATTTCAGCGAGGAAGGAATCCTTGGCTTCAGCGGTCGCACGAATGACGAGCGGGGCAGACAAGTTGATGGTTCCGGCGCGAATATCCGAGCCGGGGCCGACAGGCACCGCATCGCTTTCGCCTGACGCAATCGCGCAATCGAGTTCGGAACGACCGTCTTCGACCTTGGCATCTACCGGCACACGTTCGCCTGCGGCAAGGATGATTCGCATTCCGGGGCGGATTTCATTGACCGGCAGATAGTTGCGCTCGTCATTTTCGCCAATCACCACCGCACCGCGCGGGCTTAATTGCGCCAGACCACGCACCGCAGAACGTGCGCGTGCGCGCATGAGATAGTCGAGCGTGCGGCCAATCAGCAGGAAGAACAGCAGCGAGACAGAAGCGTCGAAATAGGCATGCTGGCCGTGGTTCATTGTTTCATAAACGCTCATGCCAAAGGCGAGCGAAATGGCGAGCGCGATTGGCACATCCATGTTCACGCGGCGCGCGCGCAGCGCATTCCATGCAGAAACGTAGAAAATCCGGCCCGAATAAATCAGGGTCGGCAGGGCGATCAGACCGGAAATCCAGTGAAACATATCGCGGGTGGCAGCATCTGCACCTGACCAGACGGCAACCGACAACAACATCACATTACTGGATGCAAAGGCTGCCACACCAAGTGCAATCAGCAGCCGCGTGAAGGTCGGGTCTTTGTCCTGCACCATATCGAAAATATGCGCTTCATAACCAAGGCGGCGTAGCGGATCGACAACATCGGGCGGCGTTTCGCCATCCTTCCAGCGAATGGTAACGCGGCGCGCGGTGAGATTGACGCGCACATATGCAACTCCGCTAATCTTGCCCAGAGCGTCTTCAATAGTCTTGATGCAAAGCCCGCAATGAACGCCGGGAACTGAGAGATCAAGCTGGCGCAGACCATCGCCGAGTGCACGGCTTGCGACCAGCATTTCATCCGGTGAAACCGACTGAATGACGGTCGCTATTTGTGCATTTTCAACGCAACAACTCATAAGATCCTCCCGTCCTTCACAAGAACGCGGATGATGTGACGATAGGGGTCTTCAAGGTTGTAATCGTCTCTGGCGACGGCGTTGACTTCCATGATCCAGGCACCTTCATCGAGCGCTAGCGGAGCGCTGAGCAAACCGTCTTCTGCAACAGTGAGGTCCACTTTTGTGTCATGCGCATCACCGACAGGGCGCTTGAATTCTACCGTGCCGCCCGTCATCACAACGGCCTTGCCGTCGCGATCATTCAGGCGCCACGAGAACACACCTTCTTCGAGCGCTGGCTGAGACTGCCAGCCAAGCGCTGCCTGCTCTTTTCCAGTCTCTGCTTTGTCGTTGAACTCCTGACTGGCGACATAGGTGTTCTTGACGACCAGTCCGCTCCAACTGCTCACAGCCTTATAAGCCATGGTCATATTGACCGCGATGATGACACCGAAGAACGCGAACATAATACCCAGCATGTGCCAACCGGTGAAGCCATTGGTGGTTTTTGATTTCACTGACATCATTTCTTCTCCGGAGCCATGAAGGTTGCTTTGTAACGTGCATGTTCCGCGCCGTCCGCGTCACGCACTTCGATTTCATAGTCGGAGCGCTGCTCCGTAATGGCATCATGCGGCAGGGTTACGAAAACCCGCAATGTTTTCAGCCGGTCGGGTTCAACGGGTATATCGTAATCGCCCTCTGCATTCAGGTTTTCATCTTGCACAGTCAGTTTCGCGCCGGGTAGACCTTCAATCGAAAGGCGGAACGTGCGCGGAACCGGGATCATGTTGAGCAGCTTGACCGTGTAGCCGTTGCGGATCGAACCATCCGACAGCAGCACATATTGCGGTGCGCGATCATGCAATACATTGATACCGATACGCTGACGCATCGAGAGCGAAATAACCAGTGTCAGACCGATCAACGCCCAGACGATGAAATAGAACAGAGTGCGCGGACGAAGAACCTTCTTCCACGACAGATGTTCAACCGCGGGGGACAGCTTGTTCGGTGTTTCATACACCCGCGCCGGATTGATTGGCGCGGTGCCATTATTGGTGGCAAGCGCCATGTTCCAGTCATAGTCGGCAAGCGTTGCATAGGAAATCAATCCCCGCTCTTTGCCGACTTTATCCATGACGCTGTCGCATGCATCAATGCAGAGTGCGCAGGTGATGCACTCGAGCTGCTGGCCATCGCGAATATCAATCCCCATCGGGCAGGCAGCAACACAGGCATTACAATCCACGCAGTCGCCGACGGTTTCACCCGCTGCGAGTGCCTTCTTGGAATGGCGTGAGCGTGGTTCGCCGCGCCAGTCATTATAGGTCACAGTCAGCGAGTTTTCATCCAGCATTGCGGCCTGAATGCGTGGCCATGGGCACATATAAGTGCAGACCTGCTCGCGCATCAGTCCACCGAAAATATAGGTGGTGGCGGTGAGGATCGCGACAGTCATATAGGCGACGGAGGCTGCTTGACCGGTGACAAAATCCACCAGCAGCGTGGGCGCATCAGCAAAGTAGAAAATCCACGCGCCGCCGGTCAGAACACCGATGATAATCCAGACCGTATGCTTGGTGACACGCTTCCAAACCTTTTCAAAAGACCAAGGCGCTTTGTCGAGCTTCATGCGGGCATTGCGGTCGCCTTCAATAGCGCGCTCGACAACCAGATAAAGATCGACCCAGACGGTTTGCGGACAGGTATAACCGCACCATGCGCGGCCCGCCGCCGATGTCACCAGAAACAAACCAAGGCCCGCCATGATGAGCAGACCTGCGACGTAATAAAATTCTTGCGGCCAGATTTCGACGAAGAGGAAATAGAAGCGACGATTGGCAAGATCGATCAGCACTGCCTGATCGGGCGCATAGGGGCCGCGATCCCAGCGCAGAAATGGCGTCAGGTAGTAAATACCCAACGTGATGAACATGATGATCCACTTGAAGCGGCGGAAATTGCCCTTCACACGCTTCGGAAATATCTTTACCCGTGCCGCGTACAACGACTGCCGGATATTGGGGGAATTGACTGCCTGAACGTCTATCCGTTCGACATCGTCTGACATTTGCCTTGCTCCTCAAGCGCGAGGCCGACAGACAGAAGCTGGCTTGCCGGTTGTTTCGCACTTGTCTTGATTGAGAGCGGGGTGATTATTCGCCGTCCGTTCTTATGTATTTCTCGTTTGGCTGGCCCCGAATTGCCGTCAAGCCGGGGCCAGCTGAAGCTTGGATGCTATTATTCACCACCGCCGAGCGAGTGGACGAAGATTGCGAGCTGCTTGACGGTTGCGTCGCCAAGACGTGCTTCCCATGCAGGCATCACGCCATGTTTTGGACGCGCAACCTGCTTGGCGATTGCGTCTTCACCAGAACCGTAGAACCAGATCGCATCGGTAAGGTTTGGCGCGCCAAATTCGCGCAAGCCCTTCGCATCTGCGCCGTGGCAGACAGCGCAGTTTTCCGCGAAGACCTGCTTGCCAGCCGGGATCATATCCGGGTTATGCGGTGTGCCCGAAAGGCTGACCACATAGGCCGCAACGTCACGAACCTGTTCTGGTTCAAGCACATCGACAAAGGCTGGCATTTCCGAAACGCGGGTATCCGCGTCATCGGGCGAACGCACGCCATGACGGATGGTCGTCAGAATGTCGTCAACCGAACCACCCCAGAGCCAGTCATCATCGTTGAGGTTTGGATAGCCCGGTGCGCCCTGTGCACCAGTGCCGTGGCACTGTACGCAGTTCACGCGGAACGCTGCTGCACCGCCAGCAATCGCATATTGGCGCAGGTTTTCATCCGCGATGATCTCATGCACGTCCTTGGCATTAATCTGGTCCATAATGCCCTGACGGTCAGCTGCGATCTGTGCGTTTTCCTTCCAGAAATCGCCCCGGCTCGACCATTCATAAAGACCTGCCGTCGAGCTTGAGATCAGCGGCCATGCCGGATAGGCAATCACATAGGCTGCGGCCCAAACGATGGTCGCGTAAAAGGTCCACAGCCACCAGCGTGGCATTGGGTTGTCGAGTTCCTGAATACCGTCCCATTCATGGCCGGTTGTGGGTACGCCACTGACTTCATCAACTTGTTTGTCAGTCATTTTTGTCGTCCTTGAACGGTATTTCCTTCGCTTCATCGGCTTTCTTTTTGCTTCCCGGACGGAAAGCAAAAAGAATAACGAAGACGAAGAACAGAGCCATCGCGAGCAGGCCCCAGCTATCGGCGAAAGTGCGCAGGGTATTGTAATCCATGGCTAATTCTCCGCGTTATCGTGCTTTGGGGGACTGGTCGTAGGTCGAGAAGTCGACGAGCGTGCCGAGCATCTGGAGATAGGCAATCAATGCATCCATTTCCGAGATGACCTGCGGGTTGCCGTCAAAGTCGCCAACTTTCGCTTTGGGGTAGCGTTCGAGAAGGGCAGTTGTATCGGCATCCGGCTCTGCCTGCGCTTTAAGATCAGCAAGCGCGTTATCGACCATCTCTTGGCTATAAGGCACGCCAACAGCAACGTTGGCTTTGAGATTGGCCGAAATATCGCTGATTTTCAGCGGGTTTTTCAGCAGGAAGCCGTAATTCGGCATAACCGATTCCGGCACCACGTCACGCGGGCGCACCAGATGCTGCACATGCCATTCGTTGGAATAGCGGCCACCGACGCGCGCGAGGTCTGGCCCCGTGCGCTTCGATCCCCATTGGAACGAATGGTCATACATGGATTCCGCTGCCAGAGAGTAATGGCCGTAACGTTCCACTTCATCGCGGAACGGACGGATCATCTGGCTGTGGCAGAGGTAGCAGCCTTCACGCACATAGATGTCGCGGCCCGCCAGTTCCAGCGGTGAATAGGGACGCATCCCTTCCACCTTCTCGATGGTATTTTCGAGATAGAAAAGCGGGGCGATTTCCACGATGCCGCCGACAGTCACAACAGCCAGCGAGGCGATCAGCAACAGCGTTGCGTTTTTCTCCAGTGTGGAGTGTTTTTTCAGAAAAGACATAAATCACACTCCTTATTCGGCTGGCTGAACAGCTGCGCCAACCACAGGCTGCGCACCGCCCATTGGGGCTTCTTTGCGCAGATTGCCGCGAATGGTCTGATAGACGTTCCAGGCCATAACCAGTCCACCGGCGAGGTAGAGCACGCCGCCCAGCGTACGGATGACGTAGTAAGGGAACATGGCAGCTACGGTTTCGACGAACGAGTAAACGAGGAAGCCCTGGCTGTCGTATTCGCGCCACATCAGACCCTGCTGGATACCGGCAACCCACATGGCGGCGGCGTAAAGCACGATGCCGAGTGTCGCTAACCAGAAGTGCCAGTTGACCATACGGATCGAATAGAGACGTTCGCGGTTCCACAGCTTTGGTGTCAGGTAATAGACAGCCGCGAAGGTAATCATGCCGTTCCAGCCAAGAGCACCCGCATGAACGTGACCAATGGTCCAGTCGGTGTAGTGCGACAGCGAGTTAACCGCTTTGATCGACAGCATTGGACCTTCAAAGGTTGCCATGCCGTAGAAGGCGATCGCAGCAACCATCAGACGGATGATCGGATCGGTACGTACCTTGTCCCATGCACCTGAAAGCGTCATCAGACCGTTGATCATGCCACCCCAAGAAGGCATCCACAGCATGATCGAGAACACCATGCCAAGCGTCTGCGCCCAATCGGGAACAGCCGTGTAATGCAGGTGGTGAGGACCAGCCCAGATATAGAGGAAGATGATCGACCAGAAGTGCACGATCGATAGACGGTAGGAGTAAACCGGACGGTTCGCCTGCTTTGGTACGAAATAATACATCATGGCGAGGAACGGTACGGTCAGGAAGAACGCCACCGCGTTATGACCATACCACCACTGCGTCACAGCGTCCTGTACGCCTGCGAAAGCTGAATAGCTTTTCACGCCGAGGAATGAGACTGGGATCGCCAGATTGTTGATGATGTGCAACATCGCAATTGTGACGATGAATGACAGGTAGAACCAGTTTGCCACATAGATATGTGGCTCCTTGCGCCGCAAGACGGTGCCAAGGAACACGGCGAGATAGGCGACCCAGACAATGGTCAGCCAGATATCGACATACCATTCTGGTTCAGCATATTCGCGCGATTGCGTAATGCCGAGCAGGTAGCCTGTTGCAGCCATCACGATGAAGAGGTTGTAACCCCAGAACACGAACCATGCGAGATCGCCGCCGAACAGGCGTGCGCGACAGGTGCGCTGCACGACATAAAATGACGATGCGATCAAGATGTTGCCGCCAAATGCGAATACAACGCCCGATGTGTGCAATGGGCGCAGGCGACCGAAGTTGAGATAAGGCTCAAAGTTCAGATCAGGGAAAGCGAGCTGTGCTGCGATAAGCACGCCGACCAGAAACCCAACCACACCCCAAAACACGGTCGCGATAACGCCATAGCGGATCGGCCCGTCAATATAGGTCGACGTATCGACCTTTTTTGGCGTCAGGCTGTAATCAGCATTACGCATCAGCAGAATGGTGAAAATGGCGAGTACGGCGAACAGAATCCACATATGGGTTCTGAACAACTCATCATGAGAAAATCCGGCCAGAAGCACGGCAAAAAGTGCTCCCAGACCAGACAGGACTGTTCCAGCGGCGTAGTTCATGTAATCCCCTCGCAGCGCAAGTCAGAAACTGTCTTAATGAAGACAGCTATGTCGATAGCCCCTCTATCGACATTTCTCGGTTACGTGTCATTGATCTAAATCAAATAGCGCTTGTTTGGGATGCGACGAATTGGGAGTTTTGGGGGAGTGGGCCTGTCAGCTCTGGAGCGCCTAGCCGCTTATTCCGTAGCCTGGGCGGGGATAATGACAAGGGCGCGCAAGCCACCTTCCGGGCGATTGCGAAGTTGAACCTCGCCACCCATGCGTGTCGTGGCCATCTTGACGATAGCAAGGCCAAGGCCGCTGCCATTTTCACTTCTGTTGGCACCGCGATAAAAACGCTCGGTTACATGCGCCATATCTTGCGGCGGAATGCCGGGACCGTCATCCTCGACAGTGAAAACAACCTGATCACCCGTCTTTTCGAGGCTGCATCGCACCGAGCCGCCTTCAGGTGAATGGTTGACGGCATTCTCGATCAGGTTGCGCATGGCAAGCGTGAAAAGATGCGGATATTGCATTGTAACAAGCGGTAGATTGTTGGGCAGTTCAATTTTTACGCCACGATGCGCTGCAAGCATACGCATGTCAGTGGAGATCGAGACCAGCAGCTGACAGGCGGGTTCCGGTGCTGGTGGCTCCATTTCATCGCCCGTTTCAAGGGCGGCAAGATCCAGCAACTGATTGACGAGACGGCTGGTGCGATCAACACCCGCCGCAATCTGCCGGACTGCATTGATGCGCATGGCGTCGTCTTTGGCACCCTCCGCGATCTGTGCCTGTGTCTTGAGACCCGCAAGCGGGGTCTTGAGTTCATGTGCGGCGAAGATCGCAAAATTGCGCTCGCGTTCACGCGCTTCCTCAACGCGATGAAAGAGATCGTTCAACGCAGAGACCGCGGGAGTAATTTCCGACGGCAGATTGTCCTGTGGTAACGGCCGCAAATCCCGCGCATCGCGTTTCGATAAAGTGCGAGCGAGGTTGCTCAGCGGGTTAAGTCCGCGCCTGACATAGAGCCAGATTAGCAGAGCCAGAATTGGCAGCATCAACAGCGCTGGCAAAATCACGCCCGTCACCACATTTTGCACCAGTCGCTCACGCACTGATAGGCTGTCACCCACCATCACACGCAGCCCGAGCTTGGTGTTTTCCACCGCAAAGACCCGCCAGCGTTCACCTGCAACGAGGGTATCGGAAAAGCCGTTAGCAACATCGGTTAACCGCTCACCCGGAGCGCTTTCAGACCGCCCCACAAGCCTGCCGTCGATTGCCCAAATCTGGCAGAAAAGCTGGCGGTCATAATGAGGAAAATCATCCATCGGTTTAAATGAAAGCTGCCCGCCGTCACCATCGGGATTAACCTCAACACGCCGCTCGGTGAGCAACGAATTGACCATGCGCGCAGCTTCCATCAGGCGCGCATCCAGCACTTTTTCAAGTTTTGATTGGGTGCTGACATGTATCCAGATCACGGCGAAAAGCCAGACAAGACAAGTGATGCCGATCAATATGCCGGTGAGACGATTGCGGAGCGAATTCATGCCTGTGCTCCGCCGAGCCTGTAGCCGACACCGCGCACGGTTTCGATGAAGCCAGCGCCAAGCTTGGATCGCAAGTGATGGATATGCACCTCGACTGCGTTGCTTTCGACTTCTTCTTGCCAGCCATATAGCGCTTCTTCAAGCGATGACTTTGAAACAGTGGCGGTTGGGCGTTCCATCAATGCGCGCAATATTGAAAATTCACGACGTGTCAGGCGCAGCGGTTCGCCGTTGAATTGCACCGACATTTCGGCAGGATCAAGCTCCACGCCGCGCCATTCAAGGGTGCTGCTTGCGCGCCCGGTACCGCGCCGGGCAATGGCGCGCACACGCGCCGCCAATTCATGCAGATCGAATGGTTTGCCGACATAATCATCAGCCCCAGCATCTAGCCCTGCAATGCGCTCCGGCACCTGATCACGCGCGGTCAGCAACAGGACTGGCGTATCATCGCGGGCCTGTCGCATGGCTTTGAGAATGTCCAGACCAGAACCATCTGGCAGCATCAGATCAAGCACAACGGCATTATAGTTTTGCGCAGCAAGCGCGGCATCCGCATCGCCACAACTCGCCACCGCATCCACGGTAAAGCCAGCCAATCCCAGCCCCACGGATAGCCCGTCGAGCAGGATTGGATCGTCTTCAACCACCAGAATGCGCATGTTTTCCTGTTTCCGCCTTGTTTTATTCGTATGTGGCTTTTTGCTTCGCCAGCTTAAGGCTGCCTTAAGCTGGCAACAGCATTTGCTTTTTACAACCTAATTCATTTTCGAGAATCAGATTACCCAAATGCGTCTCTTCGCGATACTCGCCATCTTTGTTGTGGCCATTCTCTCACCAGCGCTGGCCGCAAATCCGCTGCCGGTGGATGATGCTTTTCGTCTAAGTGTTGTGAAGGATGGCGACAACCGGCTCCTTCTTAACTGGCAGATTTCCGATGGCTATTATCTTTATCGCGATCATATCGAAGCAAAAGATGCGAAAGGCGCAGCACTCACCGTTGATACGCAACCGGGTATCGCCAAGGATGACCCGAATTTCGGACGCCTCGAAGTCTATTACACACGTACGAGTGCAAGTGTTCCTGCAGGCAGTGAACCCATTCAGCTGACCTATCAGGGATGTCAGGAAGACGGCATTTGCTATCGGCCTGAAACCCGCACGATAGATCCCGTAACGCTCGCCGTCAGCTCTCAGATGGGGAAGGCGTTTACGAGCGGCTCGGTGTTCACCGCCGCATCAGCTCCAATAGCTGAGAGCAAAGCTTTCGCGCTCGCCCCCGAAAAAGGCATGATCGAAAATCTTCTCGATCAGGGCGGTTCGGCACTGGTGATTGCGGCTTTCCTTGCTTTCGGTGTGCTGCTGGCCTTTACGCCTTGCGTGTTTCCAATCTATCCGATCGTCGCGAGAACGCTGGCGCGGGAAGGTGAAAAACTGACGGCAAAACGCGGCTTTGTTCTTTCCAGCACCTATGTGGTGAGCCTCGCTTTGGGCTTTGCAGTCGTTGGTGCAATTGCAGGCTGGTCGGGCCAGAACCTACAAATGGTGCTGCAATCCAAATGGATGGCGCTGGCACTGGCTGGCATCTTCACATTGCTGGCTTTGTCGATGTTCGGCCTGTTCCAGCTTCAGCTCCCATCGTCATGGGTCAGTGCAATTTCCGCAAAAACCGGTCAGCGCACGGGATCTAAGCGCTCTGCTGCAATCCTCGGTTTCTCGTCTGTTTTGATTGTCGGGCCTTGCGTGACTGCGCCGCTGGCTGGCGCGCTGCTTTATATTGCGCAGACGGCTAATGTTGCACTTGGAGCCAGCGCGCTCTTCGCGCTTGGCATCGGCAAAGGTCTGCCACTGATTGCTTTTGCGACGCTGGGTGCGGGCACGCTTCCGCGTGCAGGCGCATGGATGGAAGCGGTCAAACAGGTGTTTGGCTTTGGTTTTCTTGCCACGGCCATTTTCATGGCTGCACCTTTGCTGCCATCAGGCGTGGATATGGTTCTGTGGGCTTTGCTGCTGTTTGGCGTGGCGTGCTTCGCATTTATGAAAGTCCCGCATCGCAACCTTGTTGCGCGCACGATTGGAGCGGCTGCGTTTGTCTATGGCGTTATTCTGATGGTGGGTGTTGCGTCTGGCGGTCGCGATCCGTTGCAACCGCTGACAGCATTAGCTAATCGAGATGTTAACCATAATTCAGCCGCGTTACGATTCGCGCCGGTTGAAACGGTTTCTGCCCTTCAGGAAAAGCTGGACGCGGCGCACGGCGATAAGCCGACGCTGGTCTATTTTACGGCAGACTGGTGTGTCAGTTGCTCCGCTGTGGAGCGGCGCGTCCTGCCGGATGCAGGCGTGAAGAAAGCGCTTGGCGGATATCAGCTTATCAAAGCCGATGTCTCGGACCTTAATGCGGGCAATGCCGATCTGATGGCAAAGCTCAGAGTGGCAGGTCCGCCGACCATGATTTTCTTCAACAATGCCAGTAAAGAACCTGAAGGTACACGATTGGTTGGCGATGTTTCGTCAGCAACGATTGAGCGTTCGGTGGGGCTTCTGAATGCCACGCAGAAGCAGGGCGGCGCTTTTAATTAGATACGGCTTGGGCAAAGTAGGGTTGGGGAAATTGACGACACATTATCAAAAAGAGAAGGCGGCACGCTCGCTGGCGCGGCTGGTTTTCATAGGCCTTCTGCCATTTGCAGTTGCTGCCTGCACCACGACACAAGACAGGCCTGTGGTTGTTAACATGCCCGAACCAGTGGTCATGGCGCCTGAGCCTGCGGCTGTTGCACCTCTCTTGCCGGAGCCGGAAGTTCAGACGGCAAGAAGCGAATATGAAGTGATGTATGGCGCTGTCACCGATGGTGGAAATCACATCGCAGCGCTGGATCTCAGTAAAATTGCTGAACGCAATTTGCGCAAGCAAGTGGATTATCAGACCAGCCACCCGGTCGGCACAATCATTGTCGATCCCTATACGCGCTATCTTTATCTCGTGCAGCCCGGTGGTAAGGCCATGCGTTATTCCGTTGGCGTGGGGCGTGCGGGCATGACATTCAGCGGTGACGCACAGGTTGCTTACAAAGCACAATGGCCACGCTGGACACCAACGCAAAACATGATCAAGCGCAACCCAGACCATTACGCAAAACATGCGAAAGGTCTGGAAGGCGGTATTCGCAACCCGCTTGGCGCGCGTGCGCTCTATCTTTATCGCGATGGCAAAGACACGCTTTATCGCATCCACGGCACCAACGAACCCTGGTCAATCGGCAAGGCTGCTTCGTCGGGCTGTATCCGTCTTTTCAATCAGGACATTCTCGATCTGCACAAGCGCGTTTCCGCTGGAAGCCGCGTTGTTGTCCTGAGCAAGTCTCAATCCGGTCAAGGAGAAAGCTAATGATGAACCGCCGCCAGATGCTCGCTACAACAGTAGCCGGAGCCGCGACACTTGCATTTTCTGGCGGCGCAAGCTTCGCCCAGCGCGCGCCGAGCGTCGCCGAAGTCCTTTATGACACGGAAATCCCGGTGCTTGGCAATCCGAAAGGCGATGTGACTATCGTTGAGTATTTCGATTATCAGTGTCCTTATTGCAAAAAGGGCCATGCAGAGCTGATGCGTGTTGTCGAGAAAGACGGCAATGTTCGGCTGGTGTTGAAAGACTGGATTATCTTTGGCGACAATTCTTCCTATCCGGCGCGTCTGGTGCTAGCGGCAGAAAAGTCGGAAAATTACGTCAAAGCTATGGAAGCCATGATGCTGACGCCGGGCCGTCTGACAAAGGATCAGACCGATGCGGCTTTGAAAAAAGCCGGCCTTGATCCGAAGAAGCTCGAAGCTGACTATAAGGCTGATGCAGCGCGGATCGACGGCATTCTTGAGCGCAACATGGAACAGGGCGAGGCTTTCAATTTCAGTGGTACACCGTCTTTTGTCATCGGTACGCGGCTTTATGGCGGTGTGATGAAAGAGCAAAACCTGATTGATGCAATCAAAGAGGCACGCAAGGCTTAACGCGGTCGTAAAATTTGAAAGCAAGCAGCGGAGTGTTGTTTCTCTTGTAAGCGAATAGCTTTCCTTCATAGTAGGAAGGGAAACGGACATGAACCTGATGACATTGACCCACAGCACAGATGACAACCGCTGGAGACAAGTGCTTGCGCGGGACAAGGCATCGGACGGTGAGTTTGTCTATGCCGTCCGCACGACGGGCATTTATTGTCGCCCGTCATGTCCTTCGCGACGTGCAAAACGCGAAAATGTCCAGTTCTTTGCTGCTTGCGACGATGCGGAACACGCAGGTTTTCGTCCCTGCATGCGCTGCAAACCGCATGTTGATGCAACGCTTGAGACACAAAACACTGCGCGTTATGCCGATATGGTTTCGCTTGCTTGTCGTTTCATCGAAAATGCTGAAGAAGTCCCGTCGCTTGAAGACATTGCACGGGCCGCTGGCGCAAGTCCTGCACATTTCCATCGCATTTTCAAAAGCTTTACCGGCCTCACGCCCAAAGCCTATGCCGATGCGCATCGCGCCGACAAAATGCGTGCCGTGCTTAAAGAGACCAGTCGTGTGACCGATGCAATCTATGAGGCAGGCTATAATTCTTCCAGCCGTTTCTATGAAGCCTCAGACAAGATACTCGGTATGAAACCAAAAGCTTTCAAGTCTGGCGGCGAAAGCGAAACTATCCGCTTTGCGATTGGTCAATCTGCGCTGGGTGCAGTGCTGGTGGCGGAAAGTGGCAAGGGTGTTTGCGCTATTCTGATGAGCGATGATCCGCAGGAATTGATTGACGATCTGGAGAAGCGCTTCCCCAAAGCAAAGCTTGTCGGTGCAGATCGCGATTTCGAGGATCATATCGCGCAGGTGATCGGATTTGTCGAAAACCCCGGTATCGGTTTTCATCTGCCGCTCGATTTAAGAGGTACAGCTTTTCAGCAGCGCGTCTGGCAAGCCTTACGTGAAATCCCATTGGGTAAAACGGTGAGTTATAGCGAGCTTGCTGAGACAATTGGTCTGCCAAAATCGGCGCGCGCGGTCGCTCAAGCCTGCGGTGCGAACAAGATCGCTGTTGCTGTTCCGTGTCATCGCGTGGTGCGTCATGACGGCGGAATTTCCGGCTATCGCTGGGGTGTGGAACGCAAGCGCCAATTGCTGAAAAAAGAACGCCAGTCATGAAAGAGAAACTGGCTTCTTACGACTGGCAGAAAATTGCAGATGAGCTGGATCAGTTCGGTGCTGCAACACTGGAGCAGCTCTATTCTCAAGACCAATGCAGTGAGATTAGCGGCCTTTATAACGCTTCCGATGCGTTTCGTTCGACGATTTCCATGGCGAGGCACGGATTTGGGCGCGGCGAGTACAAATATTTCGCCTATCCACTCCCAAAGATCATCAGTGAATCCCGCAAGGAATTGTATGGACAGTTAAGCCCAATAGCTAATCGCTGGAGTGAACGTCTCGGAAGCGGAGTGGAATACCCCGAGAATCATGAGGAGTATCTCGCGAGGTGTCATGCTGCCCGGCAAACGCGTCCGACGCCTCTCATCCTGCAATATGTGGCGGGTGATTATAACTGCCTGCATCAAGATATTTATGGCGATCTTGCTTTCCCACTTCAGGTAGCTGTGCTGTTGTCGCAGCCGGGGGAAGATTTTACGGGTGGGGAATTTGTGCTCACAGAGCAGCGTCCACGTATGCAAAGTAGGGCGGAAGTCGTTCCTTTAGGGCAGGGAGATGCTGTGATTTTTGCAGTAAACGACAGGCCGGTCCGCGGCACGCGTGGCGATTACAGAGTTAAAATGCGGCACGGCGTTAGTCGTTTGCGTTCAGGCAAACGTCATACGCTGGGCATTATATTTCATGATGCACAATAAGGGGTTGCAACGTTTTTGCGGATGGCTTTTGATCGCGATACGAGATCAAAGGAGTCGAAAATGAGCGTGACCATCTACGGTATTAAGGCCTGTGACACGATGAAGAAGGCCCGTAGCTGGCTTGAGGATCATGGCATTGAATACAGCTTTCACGACTATAAGAAAGAAGGTCTGGACGCTGCAACAATCGACCGTTTTCTCAAGGACATAGAGTGGGAAAAGCTGCTCAATCGTGCGGGCACAACCTTCCGGAAGCTGCCCGAAGAAGAGCGCCAGAATGTCGATGCTGCCAAAGCGCGTGCCCTGATGCTGGCGCAACCTTCCATGGTCAAACGTCCTGTTCTCGATAAGGACGGCAAGTTGACGGTCGGTTTTAAGCCGGATCAGTACGAAGATTTTTTTAAGGCTTAACTATCTGAAAGCCTGCCATAAATTGTATCTCTGAATATGACGGATAACAGGGCAGGCCATTCATGCATCAGCGACTTAACAGAGTTTTTCAACAATGGTCGGTGAGTTGGCGCGATGCGCTGATCGCCTCCATTGGTGGTGCGGTTGCATGGCTTATCTGCCAGTGGATGCTCGGCCAGCCGCGTCCTGTTTTTGCGATGGTGACGGCCGTTATTTGCCTTGCACCGAACCTGCCCAATCACGGAAAACAGGCGATTGGCGTCATCGCCGGTGTGACCACCGGCGTGATTGTCGGTGAGTTGTCTCTCTTCGTGCCGGATACCATTATGGTCTTGCATATGAGCGTTGCTACCTGCGTCGCCATGGTGATTGCAACGACTTTTGGTCTGGCCCCTGCCATCGCTATTCAATCGGGCGTTTCGGCTATTCTTGTGTTGGCCATGGGGCCGCAAGTTGCTGGAATGACACGGCTTATCGATGTTCTGGTGGGTGCGGGTGTCGGGCTGTTGTTCAGCCAAATATTGCTAACACCTGACCCGGTCAGACTGATTGATCGCGCCGTTCGCGGGCTGGTCGATAATATCCTGAAGGGTCTCAAGCAGTCGGCAATAGCGCTCGAAAAACGTGATGTTGTGCATGCGCAAAGCGCAATCAATCAGTTCACGCAGGCGCAACGCGCGGTCAATGCGCTGGGCGACGGCATAGCATTGGCTCGTTCCAATGCGCGCTGGTCATTGCGTGGGCGGCTTGTCGCGCGCGAAGTCAGCGAAATGGCAGGCCGCTATGATCGCCGAGGCATTCGTCTCTACGCATCAGCACTGCTGTTTGGCGAAGCGCTTGGCAATGCGCTGCGCAAGAAAGAAGCTCAGCCGCCAGAATGGATTGCGCAATCATTGCAAGCAGTTATCCATAATTGTAATCTCGAAGAAGGAGAGGTGCCAGAGCGTTTGTTACCTGTGCCACAAGACATTGATTTCAGCTGGCGCGATACGGCTTTTCGCTTGCAATCGGTCAATGAAACGTTGTTGCACTTCCTGCATTCAGCCCAACCGGACAGCGTGCCAGTGCGCGCTCGAGCATAATCCGACCTTCGTTCAACGAGGATCGATAAGATTATGCTTAAAGTAAAAGGAGTTAGAGCGCCGATCTGGTTCAGCGCTCGAATGCCGGAAAGTTGAACTGAATTTCCGTGATTGATCCGATCAGAAAAATTCAATTGTATGCTGACAAACGAAGCGTATTTTCCGCGCCATGAATAACACACTCCCCCAGACGTACCCGCATACATCTGCCCTTCGCTATGCCCTTGGCGGCTTTTTCGCCATGATTGCGGTGATGGGCATTGGACGTTTCATCTATACGCCGATTTTGCCCGGCATGATGGTAGATGTAGGCTTCAATGCTGCTGATGCGGGCTTTATCGCTTCGGCCAATTATGTGGGGTATTTGCTAGGCGCGATTGTCGCTGGCTATGGCTGGTCGGCAGGAATTGAACGCGCAAGTGTGCTGACGGGCCTGATCATTAGCGCTATCCTTTGTGCGCTCATGGCGATGGTCGATGGGGTCTGGCTTTTCTCATTCATTCGCTTTGCCGCAGGATTTATCAGCGCTGTAACGATGATTTTAGCCACTGCAATCGTGTTAAGCCACATTACGGCGGCGGAAAAGGCAGAGTTGTCGGCGCTTCATTTTGGCGGCGTGGGCGCTGGTATCGCGCTGTCTGCGATTATGGTCGCAGCTGTCCGTTTCCTTGGCTTCGATTGGCGCGCTGACTGGATTGGCGCAGCCATTTTAAGTGCAGTGCTCGCTGCTTGCGTGGTCTTTTTGGTCAAAGAAGGCCCGATTGGCGGCAATAACGGTAAGCGTGAGCCCGCGCTGCCGAATAGCTTTGCTTTCAATGCAATAGCTCTTGCCTATGGCATTTTTGGCTTTGGCTATGTGATTACTGCAACTTTTATCATCGCGATTGTCCGCGCCAATGAGGGCGGCGGATTGATGGAGGCAGGCGTGTGGGTGCTGACGGGTCTTTGTGCGGCACCATCGATCTGGTTGTGGTCTCCCGCAATCCGCAAATTTGGTTTGTTTACAGCCTTTGCTATCACGGCGCTAATTGAGGCGGTCGGTGTGGCTGCAAGTGTGCTGCTTTCGCCACCATGGGGTCCACTGATTGGTGGCGCACTGTTGGGCATCACCTTTATGGCGCTGACCGCATTTGGCCTTCAGGCAGCAAGAATGCTCGCACCGCAATCACCAAAACGTGCTCTTGCCCGCATGACGGTCTGTTTCAGTATCGGTCAGATTGTTGGACCATTGGTAGCGGGCTTTATGGCTCAGCATTTTGGCTCGTTTACGCTTCCCAGCCTTGTTGCAGCCTTTGCACTGGTTGTAACAGCCGTGATCGGTCTTGCGGCCGGTAGAGCTGCCAAGTGACGGTAAACCTTACAATTATTTAACTGGCAAATATGAGGGAGCAGGAGTTAATTGACGCTAATTTAGTATTTCTGGATTTGCGTCAATGTTCGTCTCCTTCTTCCCGCGCCCCAAGCTGTTTTTTTCTTCCGTGTTGTTCTGGAGCATTCTGGCTGTGCTGGGATGGTATCAGGGCGGTGTCAATCTTGGTCGATTAATCGGTTTAACACCTGCTGCCGCCGACGCTGCACCGATCATTGGCGCGAGCGTTTTTTGGTCTGCGCCATTTTTGTGGTTCTATATATATTTTGCCGTCGTCGTTCTGGCGTTTTACGCTTTCTGGTCTTGGTTTGAGCCGCATCGCTGGCAACGTTGGTCAGTTCTGGGGTCGGCACTCATTCTCTTTGCCACTTATTTTAGCGTGCAAGTCAGCGTGGCCGTCAACGCCTGGTATGGTCCGTTCTACGACATGGTGCAGAATGCACTGGCTAAGCCAGGCGCTGTTCAGGCGGTCGATTTCTACTGGAGCATGCTGGATTTTGCCGGAATTGCATTTATCGGTGTGACGATCAGCGTGTTGAGCGCATTTTTCATTAGCCATTATATCTTCCGCTGGCGCACGGCGATGAATGATTTTTACATGGCGCATTGGCCAAAACTGCGTTCGGTTGAAGGCGCGGCGCAGCGTGTGCAGGAAGACACAATGCGATTTTCGACTACACTTGAGCAGCTTGGGGTTAATCTCATCAAGGCGATCATGACGCTGATTGCGTTTCTTCCCGTGCTGTTTTCATTCTCCGACAAGGTGAGCGAGTTGCCGATTATCGGTCTGGTACCGCATGCATTAGTCTGGGCGGCAATCGTTTGGGCACTGTTTGGAACAGGCTTTTTGGCACTGGTGGGTATCAAATTGCCGGGGCTGGAATTCAACAATCAGCGTGTGGAAGCCGCTTACCGTAAAGAACTGGTCTATGGGGAAGATTTTGCTGATCGCGCGCATCCCTTGACCATGGGGGAACTGTTTTCCAATGTTCGCCAGAACTATTTTCGGCTTTACTTCCATTACGTGTATTTCAATGTCGCCCGTATCTTCTATCTACAAGCCGACAATATCTTCCCGACGCTTATTTTGGTGCCGTCAATCGTTGCAGGCAAGCTAACACTGGGTCTGATGAACCAGATCCTCAATGTGTTTGATCAGGTGCGTGGATCATTCCAGTATCTGGTCAATTCATGGACGACGATTATCGAACTTCTATCGATTTATAAGCGTCTGCGTGGCTTTGAAGCCGTGATCTATAATGAGCCTCTGCCGACACTGGATCAGGAAAACCTCGGTCTCACATCATAATGCCTGTGAATGGCTCTCGGGCGCATTGCCGCCCGGAGCACCGATGCTGTTGAGATAATCATTATAAGTGGTGCATTTGACATCTGGCTTTTTGCAGACCTCTGAAACAAGCCGCTCCATTGCACGCCAGTAAGCGCCGTCATTCATCAGCACAAAATGGAAACCAAGCTGAAGCGGAATGCGTTCACCATCATATTGTTTGTCAAAGGCTGCACGGAACGCTTTATAGGTACGATCCTCAAACTGTGCGGCCTGTGCTGGCGCTTCCTTGCCTTTGGAGTGGCGCACATAGAGGTTGTAATCCATACCAACGATAAGTCTCTGTGATGGGCCTTCGGGAATGAGCGGCAGGCCGAAGGAAGCAAATGCACCATCAAGCTTTGGCACCTCTGGCCCACGCGTGATCGATGACGCCTGATAGCGGAACCCTTCCGACTTCAGCGCATCTTGTACCGGCTTTGATGCCGCAAGGTAGGGTGCGCGAAAGCCATTGATGCCGTTTCGCGCCAGTTCCTGCCAGCCATCCGGTTCGCCTTCAATGCCGTTATTCTTGTAAGCATCGGCAGTAATACGGCGAAATTCTTTGATTTCCTTGTCCCAATCGGCGGTTGACCAGTCGGTTCCGTCAAAATGGCCGCAGCCATGGCTGGCGATCTCATTGCCCTCAAGATGCGCTTGCCAGATGTTGTCGAGGCGGGTCACAACTTCATCATGGCTTAAAGCAAAGCCGACATTGGACGCACCGGCGCGCTTATGCGGCGGCTGGTAATCGCGGCGGTTTTTCTTTTCCATCAGAAAAACGCAGGACAGAAAATAGGTGAAATGCGCATTGTTGTTTTTCGCCAGTTCCCGCGAGCGGGTCCACAGCCTGTTGTCATGTGCGCCATCAAACGAAATCAGCACATATTGCGGCTTGGACGTTTCCGCCTGAACCGGATTTGTGACAAAGGCAAGTGACGCTGAAAGGGCGACAATGGAAGAAAGAACACGCATGGGATAATGAACGCCAGTATGGGGGAAAGGTTGCTTCGTACTGGTTGAATAAGGCAAAGCTCGGACACAAATACAGATTGTTCGGGTAAGGTGCAGCTTATTTCGCTCTCGGGTCTTACATCTCAAGCGAATTCCGATTAAAAGCGCCAGAACATACAAATTAAGATCAACGGTTTTAAGAGCGCGGCTTATACATATTGCGCTCCACTCAGAGTGGCAGGTCCATGGCAGACGACAGTTTCATCCGCGAGGTAAACGAGGAACTCCGTTCGGAACGGGCGAAGCAGGTTTGGAAAAACTTCGGTCCCATCGTTATCGGTGCGGCTGTTGCTATCGTCATCGGTACAGCTGGCTGGGTTGGCTATCAGCACTGGGCTGATGGTAAGGCAAACGCGGCTGGTGACAAGTTCCTCGCAGCGCTTGATCTCGCCGCAGCCGGAAAGAACGATGAGGCAATTGCGGCGCTCGATGATCTGGAAAAGACCGGCTACGGTTCTTATCCGGTGCTGGCGCGTCTGCGTTCGGCTTCGGTTCTTGCCGCTAAGGGCGACGCGACTGCAGCTGTTGCAGCCTTTGATGCGGTTGCTGCCGATAATGCAATTCCAGCGCCGATGCGTGACATAGCGCGCCTGCGTGCAGCCTATTTGCTGGTTGATTCCGGTTCTTATGATGATGTCGCAAAGCGCGTTGAAACGCTTTCGGCAGACGGCAATCCAATGCGTTCCAGCGCGCGCGAGACACTTGGTCTTGCAGCATGGAAGGCGGAACGTTTCGATGATGCTGCCAAGCTTTATCAGCAGATTGCCAATGATACACTGGCCCCGGCGAATATCCGCCAGCGCGCCAACACAATGCTTGATCTCATGCGCGGCGCTGGCATCACTGTGCCAGAAGCTCAGGGCTGAGCTACACTAATTTCGGAGTAATACGAACCTATGGGTTTCACTCTCGCCATCGTCGGGCGTCCCAATGTCGGCAAGTCCACACTGTTTAATCGCCTCGTCGGCCGTAAGCTGGCGCTGGTCGATGACTTGCCGGGCGTTACGCGCGACCGGCGCATCCATGATGCAAAGCTCTATGATCTGAAGTTTCAGGTGATCGATACGGCTGGTCTGGAAGATGCTGCCAATGACAGTCTCGAAGCGCGTATGCGTGCACAGACAGAAGCAGCCATTCAGGAAGCCGATGCGATCCTGTTTGTGGTCGATGCCAAGGCTGGTATCACACCAACCGATGCAACCTTTGCTGAACTTGTCCGCCGCTCGAACCGTCCGGTTGTGCTGGTGGCCAACAAATCAGAGGCACGCGGCGCGCAATCGGGTCTTTATGATGCGTTCCAGCTTGGTCTCGGTGAGCCTTGCGCAGTTTCCGCTGAACATGGTCAGGGCATGCCTGATCTGCGTGACGCGATTGTCGAGCTTTTGGGCGAAGAGCGCGTCTTTGCGGATGAACGTGAACAAGAAGAAGCCGATGAGGTCTTCACACCGAAGGCTGTTGGTGAGCTGATCGGCGACGACATCGAAGATCCGGATGAAGAAGAAATTCCGGCTTACGACACGACCAAGCCGTTGCGCATTGCCATTGTTGGACGTCCGAATGCGGGCAAGTCCACGATGATCAATACGATGCTCGGCGAAGACCGTCTCCTGACTGGTCCGGAAGCTGGCATCACACGCGATTCGATTTCCGTTGATTGGGAATGGCGTGGCCGCAAAATCAAGCTCTATGATACTGCTGGTCTGCGCCGCAAATCCCGCGTTCAGGAAAAGCTTGAAAAGCTTTCGGTTGCCGATGGCCTGCGGGCTATTCGCTTTGCGGAAGTTGTGATCATCGTTCTTGATGCGACGATCCCGTTTGAAAAACAGGATTTGCAGATTGCCGATCTGATTATCCGCGAAGGCCGTGCGCCGATCATCGCGTTTAACAAGTGGGATCTGATCGAAGATCGTCAGGCAGTTCTGGCTGATCTTCATGAAAAGACTGCGCGCCTGCTGCCGCAAGTTCGTGGACTTCGTGCTGTGCCAATTTCTGGTGAGCGCGGTCAGGGCCTCGACAAGCTGATGGAAAATCTTGTTGCGACACATGAGATCTGGAACCGCCGTATCTCGACGGGCCGTCTCAATCGCTGGCTTGCTGGGGTGATTGCGCATCAGCCACCACCGGCTGTTTCGGGTCGCCGCCTGAAGGTGAAATATATGACGCAGGTGAAGACCCGTCCTCCGGGCTTCGTCGTCAATTGTTCGCGCCCTGATGCGATGCCGCAATCTTATGTGCGCTATCTGGTCAATGGTCTGCGTGAAACGTTCGACATGCCGGGCGTGCCGATTCGATTGTCGCTAACGACATCGGAAAATCCGTTTGCGGGTCGCGCAAAGAAGAAGAGATAAACAAAAGCCCGGTCGCTAGACCGGGCTTTTTTGTTAGCTGGGCTTGCGGGTGCTAAGCCCTGCGGAAGCAATCCCCAGAACGCATATGATTGCAATTCCAAGCGATACGTTGCTCGCGGCGTTAAGCGCGGTGCCATCGCCTGCGCTCATCAAAGTCCCGGCAAGTGCTGATGTGATTGAAAAAGCAATGAGCTGCGTGGTTGTGATTGCCGCTGCCGCTTTGCCGCCCTCAGCCGGATCGTTAGTGCTGCTCATAGCGGCAACGCCAAGCAGCGGCCATGAAATACCAATGCCGACACCGGCAACACCGAGCGCTATCGTCCACAATAGAATTGTCGGTGTCGATGCCTTATCGATAAGGAGGAGGCTAAAGGCAATCAAGCCAACTGCCAGCAACAATGGTCCGAGTCGAATGGCACGGCGGCGGGTTGTTTCTGAAGTGATCGATACTGCAAAGAGCTGTGCAATTACCCATGCGAGTGACAGAACCGCGCCCAATAGTCCGGCAAG
Source organism: Ochrobactrum sp. EDr1-4 (assembly GCF_049199085.1). NCBI lineage: Bacteria > Pseudomonadati > Pseudomonadota > Alphaproteobacteria > Hyphomicrobiales > Brucellaceae > Ochrobactrum > Ochrobactrum sp. EDr1-4. The sequence goes on along the minus strand of NZ_JBLZOF010000001.1, from coordinate 564,280 downwards.
CAGCGGGCTAAGACCTGCGAGTTGCTGACTGAACAAGGGGATGAAATTCTCAAGCATGACGCCAGCACTTAATGCCGCAACAGTGAGATAAGTCCATTTGAGCGAATTGCCTGGCAGGTAGGTTATGCGCGGCAGGATCGTGTTTGTGGCACTGCGTTCAATCAAAACGAAGACGATCAGCAGCATAACTCCAATGCCGATTGCAATCAGCGTCGGTAGACCGATTGGCAGAACAGAGCTGATGCTGATAGCAATAATTGCAAGCAGTAGCGGGATAAGTGAAGCAAAAGGTATTGGCGCGCGATAGCCGCTTGTCTTTGCCTGTTTGAAGGAACCACGGGCAATGACGGCCAGCAGAAGTGCGGTTACTGCCAGTGCAGCATAGGCCCATCGCCACAAACCAAACTCTGCAAACATGCCGCCCAGTGAAGGGCCGAACAGCGTGCCAAGCCCCCACATTGCGGAAACAACACCTGTCGCACGCGCCCAGAGCTTCTCAGGCAGGGCAGATCGGATCACCGCATAGCCGAGACCGGCCAAAAGACCGCCGCCCAACCCTTGAACAACTCGGGCCACTATCAGCAATTCCATTGTCGGGCTGATCGCAGCGCCCACGGCTCCAAGAGTAAATATTGTGAAGGCGATGACATAGGCCGAAGCTGCACCTTTCCAGTCGAGCACGCGGCTGACGAAAAGCGATGCAACAATGGCTGCAATGACGAAGGCTGTTGTAACCCAAGCATAAAACTGTTGCCCGCCAATATCCATCACGATGGAAGGCATCAGTGCTGCCGTGAAATAAAGGTTCATTGCATAGAGCAGAATGCCGCCCGCCATAACAGAAACAACGGCGAGGTGCTGGCCTGAAAAGAGATCGGCCCAGCTGGCCGAAGGCGCGTCGAGGCCACCGGCCTCGGGTGAGAGTCCAGTCATTGTAGTTCTCCATAGTGTAAAGCTTGAGTTAGTTTGTGGTGCGCGTGCGGCCAGACAAAAATAGCACCAGCAACGACACGATGAGCACGATCAGAGGTGAAATAGCGTGATCATATTCGGTGTGAAAAAGCGTTGTGAGACTTGCCGCGCCCATCACCAAAGCGCCAATTGCAGCACCGGTTTTCCGCGTGGGTGGGTTGATCAACAAAGCTGCGGCTGCCAGTTCAAGCGTGGCGGTTATATAATGAAACCAGTCCGGATAGCTCCAGCGTGCATAAGAAGCCGCATTCTGGGGTGAGAGCAAAAAATTGCCATAAGCGCCAAAGACAAAAAATGCGGACAGCGAGAAAGCAAGGCCAGTGGCGAAGACGGAGCGGAAAGTCATGATGCGAATTCTCAGATTATGCACGACAAAACCCATCACCCGAAATGAGATTTCCGGGCGTGACATTTCGTCTGGACTTCTGTTTTAGATGGTTCTGCCGAGACAGAATGCTATATTCGAGTGGTTACTCTATTTATGTTCGATCTAGTGTCAAGCATAATTAGAGTTAATAATCTATTTATGGAGATTTGAATGGTTCGCACCGTCAATCCGGAAAAACACGAAGAGAAGCGGCTGGAGATTCTGGAAGCTGCCCATCGCTGTTTTCTGCGCGAAGGATTGCAGGGCGCGTCCATTGCAAAAATCTGTAAGGAGGCGGAAATCAGCCCCGGCCATCTCTACCACTATTTCTCAAGCAAGGAGGAAATCGTGGAGCAGATGGCAGAGGAATATTTGAGTAAGCTGCATGGAGATTTTGCAAGCCACCCGGAGGGGCAGGACACTGCCACCGTGTTGTTATCAGAGCTCTGGGGCATGAGCGGTTGGGGTGAGGTTGATCATTGCCGCATTCTGTTTGAGCTTCTATCAGAAGCCGGACGAAGCGAGCGCGTGAAGGAAATTCTGCGTAACAACACAGCCAGTATTCGCAAAATGCTGGCCGATACATTGAAAGCAGGACAGGCGCGCGGCGAAGTCGATCCATCGCTGGATGTTGGCCATACGAGTGCGATGCTGATTGCGGTGCTGGATGCCGCTCCTATGCTGCCTTTGATGGTGCCGGATGCGAATTTTGAGGAAAGCCGCAAGCTGCTGACCACGATGATCACGCGTTTCTTGCGGCCACAATAATCTCACGAATCAAGGGTGCAATTGAGCACCCTTGATCGCTTTGTCGATGTCTTTCTTGGGGCCATAAAGCGCCAGCCCGACCAGATCGGGCGTATCGGCATTATCCGCGCGGAAAACTTCGCGATTGGCCGCATCGTGTCCGGTTGTAAACATTGCCCGTACATAGGCGGCGCGGGTCAGGTCGCGTTGCAGGGACTGTTGCCATGCGCGCTGGAGAATGTCGAGGTTAGCCGAAAAGATAACCATTGGCTGACCGAGCAGACGTGCGTGTACCCGGCCATTTGCATCGACATATGGTTCGCCCATCGCATCCGGAACCGCACCGGCAATGCCTGACGCAAGAAAAGCGGTAACATTAAGTTTTTGCCACATCTGTAAATCGCTCTGTACGAGAATGGCGACTTTTGTATCGAAAATCATGATCCGTTCCTCATTAAAAAAGAGCGGATACCGCGACTAGCGCGCCAAATCTGGAACGTTTGTGCGTCCTCGGCGATATTGTGCGGGTGTCAGCCCATAGGTGCGCCGAAACCATCGCCCCATATGGCTTTGATCGGCAAAGCCACTGAGCATTGCGGCTTGCGCGGGTGTTTCCTGTTCACGCAAGAGACGGCGTGCCGCAGCAAGGCGCAACTGCACCAGACACGCATGTAGCGAAGTACCATAGCGGCGTCGAAAACTGCGCGAAAGTGAGAAACGATCAGTCGCTCCGACGGCCTCGATTAACTGATCAAGCCCGATATCTTCTTCAAAGTGCGCGCGGAGATACTCCATCGCCCGCTCGGAGATTTCTTTTGAGATCAGGCGGGCTTTAGGTGCGTCCCGACCCAGATGGTTACACAGCAATGCGATGATCTCGTCGCGTCCTTCTTCGATAGAAAGACGCGGCGCAGCATCAAGTATCAGACTTGAAGTTCTGGCGATTGCACCGGCCAGACGCGGGTCGTCGGTCACTGTGCTGCGAAAGCCAATCGCAGCATCACTGCCGCCCATCTCCTGTTTGAGAAGCGATTGCGGCAAATAAAGCATGGAATAGGTAAAGCCATCATCCCGGATTGCTTGTCCGTCATGTAACTCGCCCGGCTCAATCAGCATGATCTTGCCGGTGGTGCTTTGGCGTCTTTGTCCGCGACAGAAAAAATCCTGAACGCCTTGAGGGGTCACACCGACCAGCCATTCATCATGAAAATGCATGTCATAGGCATGGCTATGAAACCGCGCGCCAACAGCTTCAAGCCCAGTCGCTTGATCGCGGCGGAGTTGAAATATATCCCGTGTCTTATCCAAAAACACCACCTTCATCGGCATCGACAGTAATCGACAACGACACATGGCGTGGGCGGGTGAGGGCAAACAGAACCGATTCGACAATATCGCGGCTGGTGGCAGCTTCGCCTTTTTGTCGCTGGGCTGAGGCTTCCCAGTTGTCTTCCAGTGGAGAAGCGTCTTCCAGATAAGGCGGATGCACCACGATGGAACGAACCGGCGTTCCGGCAAGCTTTTGCCGTAAACCGTCCGCCAGTGCCGCCTGCGCACGCTTTGCCGCATAAAATGGGATCGAGACTGTCTGCAATGGCGCGTTCGGCAAGCCACTGATTGAGCCGATGGTGACAATATCCGGTTGAGATGAAGTATTCAGAAGCGGCAACAGTCCCTGCGTGAACAGGAATGTGCCGGTGACCGCTGCATTAATCACGCCCGCAACTTCCGCTTCGGAATAGTCTTCCTGTCTGTCTTCAAGCCACATCGCACCATTATTGACGAGAATGTCGATTGCGGAATGCTTCGCCTTGATGGTTTCGACAACACGCGCAACACTTGCGGTATCCGCCAGATCCACCTGAACTGTTTCGACCTTCTGTCCGGTCTGTTCCGCAATACTCTGTGCTGTGGCTTCAAGTGCGCCCACGCTGCGTCCGCAAAGCACCACATCGCATCCGGCTTCAGCGAGCGAAAAAGCAAGAGCAGCTCCCAGACCACGCGCTGCACCGGTTATAACTGCGGTTGTGTTTTCAAAGCGGGACATGGGATGTTCCTTTAAATCATGAGTTATGCGAATTCTGATTGTCTCTTATTCAAGTTTCTTGCCTTGAGAAACTCTAATCGGTCTGCTACTCCGCCGCCTCCTGAAATTCCCCAATACCAGAGGCAGATTATGACGATAGTGAGCGAGAGCCAGTTCAGCGGTGTCACGATGGGCATCGATTTTGGCACGACAAACACTGTCCTGTCGCTGGCTTCCCCCGATGGTTCGACGGCAGTGCTGAGCGTGCCGAAAGATGGCGTTGATGTCACCGGCTATCGCTCGATTCTCTGCTTCTGGCAGGATCGCGAAACCGGCGAACGCATCTCGGAAAGCGGTCCATGGGCAATGGATGCCTTTGTGAATGCCCCGCATTCAACGCGTATGCTGCAATCGTTTAAGACATTTGCAGCCCAGAAATCTTTCACCGATACGCCGGTGTTCGGCAAGCGCTTCAAGTTTGAAGATATTCTTGAGACATTCCTTCAATCGGTCGCAGCACGTCTTGGTGATCGACTGCCGCCAAAGGGCAATCGTGTTGTCATTGGGCGTCCGGTTATCTTTGCGGGTGCCACGCCCGATGAAGCGCTCGCAATGGAACGCTATGAAAAGGCATTTCGCGCCTTTGGCTTCACCGATATTCATTATGTCTATGAGCCAGTGGCTGCCGCTTATTTCTATGCGCAGGAACTGAAAAGCGAATCGACCGTTCTGGTGGCCGATTTTGGCGGCGGTACGAGCGACTTTTCGATTGTACGCTTTGAGGTTGGCGCAGATGGCTTGAGCTTCACACCGCTTAGCCAGACGGGTCTCGGCATCGCAGGCGATACTTTCGATTATCGTATCATCGACAATGCCGTGTCGCCGCTGCTTGGCAAGAATGGCGAATATAAATCCTTCGGCAAGCGACTACCGATCCCGCGCCATTACTATGCGAACTTCGCACGCTGGAACACGCTGTTCCTGATGAACTCACCAGCCACCATTCGGGCGCTGACTGATCTTGCCAAGAATGCTGTTGACCCGGAGCCGCTGGAGCATTTTATCAATCTGATCGAGAATGATTACGGCTATGAGGTTTATCGTGCCGTATCAAATCTCAAGGTGCGCCTATCATCGGAACGCATATCCGAGCTGCATTTCAAGGCGGATGATTTCGAGATTCGCTCGGAGGTTACACGTAACGACTTCGACAATTGGATTGCCGATGACGTGGCCAATATTGAACGCTCGGTCGAGCAGGCGGTTGAAAATGCCGGACTGACATTTGATGGCATCGACCGCGTGTTCCTGACGGGCGGCACGTCTTTTGTACCGGCCATTCGTACCGCGTTCGAAAAGCGTTTCCCTGACGCGATGGTCACAAGCTCTAACCAGTTTGATTCCATTGCCAATGGTCTGGCACTGATTGGTCAGAGCGCGGACATTGAACGCTGGGCGGTTAAAGCCGCTTAAGGTATAATGGTAATGGGGGTGCCATTTGGCACCTTCGACCAGATTTCGCGCATTTCAGCATTGGTCACACCAATGCAGCCATCGGTCCAGTCCCAGAGATGATGCAGAGGCGCAAGCAGGCCCCAGCCATTTGGCAGGCCATGGATCATGATATTGCCGCCGGGTTCGTACCCTGCGGCATCGGCGGCATTCTGGTCGTCCGTATTTGGATAGGAAACATGCAGGCTCAGATGTGCCATTGAGCGTGGATTGCGCCAGTCGATGACATAACTGCCTTCCGGCGTTTTCTGATCACCCTCGCGTGCCTTGTGCCCGCCATCGCCATTGCCGCCGAGCGTAATGCGATAGGTGCCGATGACCTCATCGCCGCGCAGCAGCGTCATGCGGCGCTCACCCTTATAGACTTTGATACTATCTGCTTGCTGTTCAGCAGGCGCTGCCTGCGGTGGCTCGCCAGAGCCAATCCGCGCCATGACTTTGGTATAGCCGAACAGAGCAACCGCGATAACGACGACGGTGAAAAGCACTTTTTTGATCATATCGCCTGCTTATTTCTGCTCTGAGGCCTGTTGAAGGCAGTCTGTAATACTTGATTCACATACCGGCGTCCGGGCGCGGCTCTCTGGGGTGTCGCGCCAATGCTTATAGGTGATCCAGAATTCGACATCCTTATAGGCATAGGTTTTGGCTTTCTTCCCATTGCGGCTTTTATTAAGAGCCTCCGGTGTGATCACCATATGCTGCGCAAGCCGTTTGAACACCCACGGCTTGTCGCCCTTTTTATGCTCGAACACTTCCAGATGATAATAAGGATCACTGTGTGCTGCGTCAGGTTGTTGATGAACCACCGCCCAGCGTGTGAGCTTCGGCGTGTCCCTTAAAATGAGCGTGTGTGGGACGTTTTCAGCGTAAAGATTTGACGAGGTGAAAGGGACGAGCATCAACCCTGCCGCCAGTGCTTTAATGATCTTTATGCTAAACATTATAAATACCCTAAAAATTTTATCTGCTTCATTGGGTGTCGCCTTTATACATTAGCTATTGTGACGGCTAAAAAAGCAAACAAAAACAAACCTCCTGAAACGATGTTAATTCAAAATTAATCAATATTTTCAAAGGGTAAACAAAATACCGTTAACGTTCCATCAAGGTTAATAAGCCATTATCGCACATAGTTAAGTAATCGTTGCGAGTGGAGTTTGCGGTGCGTTTTGGTTCCATACGAGCGCTGTTTGGCCGGTCAAAGGCCGCTGCCGAACCGGTATGGCACTATCCGGTGAAGGGCTATTGCCCTGAGGATGGTCGCTATTACGCCGTTCGCGCCAAGCCGCGTCATGTCGTGCGCAAACCCCATCGTCTGGTGCCGCTTGTGCTGGCTGCCATCACTTATCTCTTCAATTCCAATGCAATTGCTTTTCAGGATATGGCGAGCTTAGTGCCAGCCGCAGATATTGCCGGTCATCGCTGGACAGCTTTTGTTGCAAAAGCACCGGTTGGTTCGCTGCATCAGGCGGAAATGCCTTTTGTCGATGCGACGACTGTAACAGGCAGCATTTCAGCGACGGGCATAGAAGTTCCGGGCATTGGACGTGTTGCGCTTTCAGGTGGCCAGAAGACTGCCAAGCTAGGCGTCGATGATCCCAATCCGGACGAGAATCGCATCAATCGCGCTGATAAGACGGGTCGTCTTGTCTCTGTAAAGCCGAAAGCGCCAGCGCGGTCGTTTAATGCCGGTAGCATGTTTGAGAAAATCAGCATGATCACGGCACCGCGCGAAAAGATCGATGCGCGCATGGCTTTCTCCAAGTCCAGTGTTGAGGGCAAGGAGGTTGCAATCGCGATGGCGTTTCATGCGGTCAAACCGCCCAAACCCAAGCCCGACATGCCGGTGCAATTGGCAAAACTCATCAACAATGATCAGCCCGACGTTCTCGCGTTGGGCTATGCGCCGTCTAAGCCCGATTACGGCAAAACATCTCCCTTTGAGAGCATCCTGACACCGGAAGCTGACAGCGGCCGTTTTGTGCCACCTATCAGCGATCAGGACCACGCCTGGGCAGCGACGCCGCTACCGGCAGAATCATTTGGCACCAAAGAGCAGAAGTGCCTTGCTGAAGCAGTCTACTATGAAGCGCGCGGCGAAAACGTCAAAGGGCAGGTGGCTGTCGCACAGGTCGTTCTGAACCGTGTACGCAACCCGGCCTATCCGGGCACGATTTGCGGCGTTGTCTATCAGAACCAGAATTGGCTTAATGCGTGCCAGTTTTCCTTTGCCTGTGACGGTCAGAAGCATCGCGTCACCGAGATGCCGCAATGGCGTCTGGCGCAGCAGGTTGCAAAGACCGTGACCGATGGCCGGATATGGTTGCCAGAAGTCGGTTCTTCCACCCATTATCACGCAACCTATGTCAGCCCGTTCTGGGCGCCGACCATGAAGAAGATGACAAAGATCGGTCTGCATGTGTTTTACCGTACCTATGGCGGCGGCTGGAGCTGATAAGGCTTTGAGTCAATGTGATCACTTTCAGACACATTTATTTGTCCGAAACCGCGCTTGAAACGCGTGCACAATGATGAATCTATGTGCCGACCTTCGCCCAATTCGATTCCAATTTTTGGGCCGAAATGCTGACTGATCTGCCACTTTGAGCGGAAAATGAGTCGCACCAATAGCTAAGCTATTGTCTTTTCAGGATAAAAAACCTTTTGGAGCAAGTGCTTCATTGCCTTGACTAGCGTGCGGTGTGTCAATATGTTGCGCGCAACTTGGAAATGGGCTTTTAACGCCCGCATTTCTTGCAAAAAGGAGCTGCCAATGACGAGCGGCACTGAGTCGGGGAAAACACCCGGTGAGCGCAAGAATGTGGACTCAAAAACTGTTTCCGGGGGGCTGGATCAGCGTTTGAATCGCCTTGAGGCCGAATTGGCTAAAAAAGGTTTGTTCAAGCAGCCGGCTTCCGAGGATGAGCGGTCAGAAACATCCAGTTCTGTCGCGCAAGCCATGAAACTCTCCAGTGAGTTTATCGCTGGAATTATCGTTGGCGCGCTGATTGGTTGGGCTCTTGATCGCTACGCAGGGACTTCGCCGTGGGGGTTAATCATCTTTCTCCTTCTCGGCTTCGGTGCTGGCACCCTCAACGTGCTCCGTTCTGCAGGTTATGTCGCCGATCAAGGCAACATTAAGTCTAGCGTGGAAAAGAGCGATAAGGAATAAGTCTTCGCGGACATCACGAAAATGTTCGCGTATAGACCTTAAGACAAGCGAACCTTTGGTTCGTGACTAAAACGCCCCAAGCGGACCATCGGTCCGTGACTGAAACGCCTTAGGGCAGGAACGACAGACGAGGTTAAGTTGGCCAACGATCCGATCCATCAGTTCCAGGTTTCCCGGTTGATTCCTATCGACGTCGGTGGTTTGGACCTGTCGTTCACCAATGTTTCGGCCTTTATGGTCGCAACCGTGGTGCTTGCGTCAGGCTTTCTTTATTTCACGTCTTCGAGCCGTGGCCTCATCCCAAGCCGCCTTCAGTCGGTTTCTGAAATGGCCTATGAATTTGTGGCGTCCAGCCTCAGAGATTCAGCTGGTTCAAAGGGTATGAAATTCTTCCCCTTTGTGTTCTCGCTGTTCATGTTCATTTTGGTTGCAAATTTTATCGGTCTGTTTCCTTATTTCTACACGATCACCAGCCAGATCATCGTAACATTTGCGCTGTCGCTGCTCGTTATCGGAACAGTCATCATTTACGGTTTCTACAAGCATGGCATTGGCTTCCTGAAGCTTTTCGTGCCAAGCGGCGTGCCAGGCATTATTGTGCCACTGGTTGTTGCCATTGAAATCATTTCGTTCCTCTCGCGCCCAATCAGCCTTTCTGTTCGTCTTTTTGCGAACATGCTGGCCGGTCACATCACGCTCAAGGTTTTCGCAGGCTTCGTTGTCTCGCTGAGCTCGCTTGGTGCACTGGGTGTTGGCGGCGCTATCCTGCCTCTCATTATGACGGTCGCGATTACCGCGCTTGAGTTCCTGGTTGCATTCCTCCAGGCCTACGTCTTTACCGTCCTTACCTGCATGTACATCAACGACGCAGTACATCCGGGTCACTAAAGCATGTTGCGGAAAAGTGGTTTACCGGTTTTCCGACAGCAACATGCGTTATGAAAAAATTTAAAGCGCTTTGCATCAAGACTATAAGTAAGGCGCTTTGAGGTTCTAGCCGGCGGGTTTCCGCCAGAACAGAAATCCGCACTAATTTACAATCCAGAAGGAGCTTTAACATGGAAGCGGAAGCAGCAAAGTACATCGGCGCCGGTCTCGCGTGTTTCGGTATGGCCGGTACGGCTCTCGGCCTCGGCAACATTTTCGGTAGCTATCTCTCGGGCGCTCTGCGTAACCCATCCGCTGCTGACAGCCAGTTCGGCCGTCTGGTATTCGGTTTCGCTGTGACGGAAGCTCTGGGCATCTTCTCGCTGCTCATCGCGCTTCTGCTCCTCTTCGCTGTTTAATAAACAGTCGCAAGAAACTGGCCTGCCGCGATCTGTATCTTGAAATGCAGCGCGGCTGGCCTTTGCATATGAAGTCTGAGTGAGCGTATTCCGTTTTTCCCGGCTCTTCTGCCCGGAAAAGAATATGCTGGATTAAAGGGGAAATCTGGATGTTCGTGTCCACGGCGTTTGCCCAAACCGCCACCGAATCGCAACCGGCACCAGCTGCTGGCGAGCACGGCGCAGCCGATGCTGTGCACACCGAAACCGGGGTCGCGCACGATGCCGGACACGGCAGCGGCGTATTCCCGCCGTTTGATTCCACCCATTATGCATCGCAGCTTCTGTGGCTCGCGATCACTTTCGGTCTTTTCTATCTGTTCCTGTCACGCGTGGTTCTGCCGCGTATCGGCGGCGTGATCGAAAACCGTCGTGACCGTATCGCACAGGATCTCGAGCAGGCTGCACGCCTCAAGCAGGATGCAGACAACGCTATTGCTGCTTACGAGCAGGAACTTGCTTCTGCCCGCACAAAGGCTGCTTCGATTGCTGAAGCTGCGCGCGAAAAGGGCAAAGGCGAAGCAGATGCTGAACGTGCTGTTGCTGAAGCCGCACTCGAAGGCAAGCTTGCTGAAGCTGAAGAACGTATCGCCGCAATCAAGGCTAAGGCCATGAGCGATGTCGGTACGATCGCTGAAGAAACCACGTCTGCGATTGTTGAACAGCTTCTGGGAAACAAGGCCGATAAGGCTGACGTGACCGCAGCCGTTAAAACCGCAAACGCCTGAGGAGACGAAAATGGATTCAACATTTTGGGCATTTATTGCTCTTCTTCTCTTCATAGCACTGATTGTTTACCTCAAGGTTCCGGGCATGATCGGTCGCTCGCTCGATGAGCGCGCCGAAAATATCAAGAAGGAACTGGAAGAAGCCCGCACCCTGCGCGAAGAGGCCCAGCAGCTTCTTGCTGAATATCATCGCAAGCGTAAGGAAGCGGAAAAAGAAGCTGGCGACATCGTCGCCGCTGCTGAACGCGAAGCAAAGGCTCTTCTTGAAGACGCCAAACAGGCGACCGAAGAATACGTTATTCGTCGTAACAAGCTTGCTGAGCAGAAGATTGCAACCGCTGAAACCGATGCAATCAACGCAGTCCGCGCTTCGGCTGTTGATCTGGCTATCGCCGCCGCTGGCAAAATTGTTGCCGACAAGGTTGATGCCAAGGTTGCAAACACCCTGTTCAAGGATGCACTCGGTCAGGTTAAGACCAACCTGAACTAAGTTCAGTTGCTATCGAATTTTGGAAACGCCGCCTCAAAAGGGCGGCGTTTTTGTTGTGTCTGCAATCTATTTTTAATAAGAGATTTTAGCCCTATGCGTCGGGATACGCATTGAGCATCTGTTGAGAAGTTTGTGCGGTCTTTATCAATCCGGTCCAGAAGGCCAGTGGTCTTCTTGCGGCTGTCAATGAAAATGGGAGCACTCTGGACGCACTACGCGTTTGAAGATGCGGTTTACTTCTGCGGGGCCTGTTTTGCTTATTCTTGACGACCGTATCTGGTCCGATTTCTCGTGTACGACACGACCGGGCATCATCTTCCTTCTTGGCCTAGGTTCACTGGCTGTCATTGTCCCTTTGGCATTGTTGAAGGACAAACTCCTGGCCCGTCAATATCCGGTTCAGCAAGGTGTTGTGCCGCAACCGATATGGATTGGTTCGAAGATAGCTTATTGGTCGGTTGGATGTGTGGTGGCTCTGGTTTTCGCCGCGATGGCGGTGATTACTTCGCTCTCTCCGAACCTCACGCATCTCATGACGGATGGGCGGTTTCTCATCGAAAAGGGCTGCTTCCAATTGCGGCCATACGAAACGAGGATTGATCTGGCGTCAGCCAACTACGTTCATCAATACAGTGAGCGAAGGAAAGCGCTACGCGGGACGCTTCTATTCATGCAGGATGACAAGAAGATCAGTATCAATCTCAATACGGTTTATAAGGACGCTATTCTGGCGCAAATAGCACCCAATGCCATGCGCGTATTCGCACGCCGACATGATGCCTTGGGATATACATTGCATCCATCAGTACGGGCATTACTAAACGACTGAGCCGGAAGTTTCGTGGCCTCAATTCGCTATGAGAATGTGCGCCCTTTGATAGGGGCAAATGTATAGCGATGAATGCCCGGAACAGGGCCAGCTGTCTCGATAGCATTGCGATGCTTGAGCGTTCCGTAACCGGCATGAACTTCGAAGCCGTAGGCATGATGCACCACTCCGGCGCGGTCCATCATGCGGTCTCGTGTGACTTTCGCCACAATGGATGCGGCTGCAATCGAAATCGAGCGCTGATCGCCTTTCACCAGTGCCGAGCCGGGGCAGGATAGGCCCTGTGGAATATCGCGTCCGTCGATCAATGCATAATCTGGGCTAAGCGTCAGTCCCATAAACGAGCGGCGCATGGCTTCAAGTGCTGCTTTGCGAATGTCGCTTTCGTCAATGCTGCGCGCACTCAGGCTTGCAACGGAAACGCACACCGCTTTAGCCAAAATAACATCATAAAGCGCATCGCGCTTAGCAGCTTTCAGCCGCTTGGAGTCATCAAGTCCCTCTGGAAGATCGTCGGGATCAAGTACAACGGTTGCTGCAACAACCGGGCCTGCGAGTGGTCCACGGCCAGCTTCGTCAATGCCAGCAATATGCTTTAGCCCCCGCGCCAGATATTTCGTCTCTTCCGAGAAGTCTGGAGCAAGTGGAATTTCAAAGAGGCGCGGAGAATCAGAAATTAAGCGTTTCATTTGGCGGAAATGTTCGCACTGCTTCTGATTCTCCGCAAGGTCCCTGCCGAGGATATTGGCGTAAAAGCAGGGGCCTTCCGTCCGAAAAAATCAGACGGGGATGGAACGCACAACTGACAACTCATGCACACGTGAAGTCTAGCGTATCATCTGGACCAGAACGCTGAAATATCGCGTTCTGATATCCAGAATTTAGAAAAGCGAAAGCTGCTTCCCACCTTTTTCGACAGGTTCAAACAGGTCTGTACGCAAGGGAATGCGCTTGGAATTGAAGCCGAGCTTGCGCGCGCTAATTTCGAAGCGGCGCCCGATCTGCCATGCATAAGGGCCAGTACCGCGCATGCGCTTGCCCCATTCGGCATCATAATCCTTGCCGTCGCGCATGGAGCGTACAAGCGACATCACATGGCGATAACGGTCGGGATAATTGCGCAACAACCAGTCCTTGAATAACGGCGCGACTTCCAGCGGCAGACGCAGCAATACATAGCCTGCCTCACGCGCACCTTGAGCGTAAGCAGCATCCAGGATGCGCTCAATCTCATGATCATTGATGCCGGGAATAATCGGTCCCATCATCACACTGGTTGGAATGCCAGCTTCTGTAAGTTTGCGAATAGCTTGAAGGCGCAGTGTCGGCGTTGAAGCACGCGGCTCCATGGTGCGCGCAAGAGTGGCGTCCACAGTTGTGACGGACAAGGCAACCTTAGCCAGACCTTTTTCAGCCATGCGGCTCAAAATATCGATGTCACGCACGACCAAAGCTGATTTGGTAACAATGCCAACCGGATGATTGGCGGCTTCCAGCACTTCAAGAATCTCGCGCATGATGCGCCATTTTTTCTCGATTGGCTGATAAGGATCTGTGTTGGTGCCGATAGCAATCGTCTTTGGTTGATAACCGGCTTTGGCCAGCTCACGCTCAAGCAGACGCGGAGCATCGGGCTTGGCAAAAAGCTTTGCTTCAAAATCAAGGCCAGCAGACAAGCCCATATAGCTGTGTGTCGGACGTGCGAAGCAATAGATACAGCCATGTTCGCAACCGCGATAAGGATTGATCGAACGGTCGAAACTGATGTCGGGTGAATCATTGCGCGTTATAATCGTGCGCGGCTTTTCAACCTGCACGTCGGTCTTGAAAGCGGGCAAATCTTCGAGCGTTTCCCAGCCATCATCAAATTCATGGCGTGTGGTGGGTTCAAAGCGTCCGGTTGGATTGATACCAGCGCCGCGCCCGCGTCTGCGGGAGTGATCAATGCGCAGGCCAGCTTCACTGACAAGCGCATTGGCGTGATCTGCACGTCCTGCTCCGAATGCTGCCTGATCTGCCTGCTGGATGATTTCCATAACCGACTCTTTCGTTTTCTACATTCATCCTATCGCAGAGAATAGAACAAAGCAAGAACACAAAATCTTGAGCCGATATAATAAAACACCGACGTGATGCTCACGCCGGTGTCTGGGGCCTTATATTAGTAGCGTGGCTGCTTCTTTGGTGGATGGCCCTGATTATGGCCAGGCTTGCCCGAGCCACCGGGTCCAACCGGACGGACCTCATGTGGTTTGCTTGGGCCACCCGGACGACCGGGGCGGTTTGCGTGCGGCCTATCAGGACGACCCGGGCGATGTGTCGCCGGAGGCTTTCCGGGACGATGATGGCCATTGTTCCAATGCGGCGGCCGTGGCGGTGGCGGACGATGCCAGCCGTGTTTGTTGGAGCTCAGAATTGCCGCTGCAATCAGGGGGATACCGATAGCAACTGCCGCAGTTCCAAAATTATTGGAGTTTCTGGCCGATCCCTGTGAGAAGGCCAGATAATTGGAGGATGCCCATCCGAGGCGACCACCGTAATCGACCTGACACCAGTTATAGCCAGTCGTGCAGCCAAGCACGTCAATGCCTGCACCATTTGGAATCGCACCAATGACCGGATAGCTCGTACCCGGACCCGTGCGCACGTTCAGATTGGTTGTCGCTATAGCATTCGCGGCCTGTGCAACAGGTGCTGCAAGCATTGCCGTTGCCAGAACAATCGATGTAAGAGCTACCCGCATCAGCTCACTCCGCAAAACATGGGGTTCATAACAGAATCGACTAAATCACTTTGCTTGCTGATTTCATATGTTATTTTTGGCTTATAATTAATATTAAAGAACAGAATGAATATTCGTGTTGCGCTGCTTTAGTAGGCAGTGAACTGTGATATAGAAAATAATGCTTTCTGTTCTGCTCGTCACAAATAATTCTGAAAAAGCTTTGGCGCATACACTGGCCGGGTTGGTGCCAGCTGTTGTTGATGGGCTTTTGCGCCGCGTTGTTGTCGTCGATCAAGGCTCGACAGATGATACAAAGCTTGTAGCAGAAGGCGCGGGTTGCGCGCTTTATGATGAAGGAAGTTTATCTCAAGCATTCCAGGCATTGCGAACATACTGGTTGCTGATCTTACAGCCCGGAGCAACATTGCCGGATGACTGGATTGACGCGGTGGGCCGCCATTTGGCAGCGAGCAATTCTGCTGCACGCTTTACATTGCCGTATGAAGCACGCTTCGGACTGCTTGGAAGGCTGTTTACATGCAAGCCCTCTTTAGACGCGGGATTGCTGGTGAAGGCCGACACGCTCAAGCTGGTGCCTTCGAGGGTGGACGAGCTTGGAGATTTGCCGCGCCAGTTAAAACCTGTGCGACTATCGCCAGTCATTACACTTCCAAATACAACAAAAGGCGGAGCCTGATTGGCTTCGCCTTTTTGTGCAGTCCTACCGGCTGGTGCCGATATTAGTTCTGAAAGCTTGAAGGCGATGCGTCGCCAAAACGATGAGCTGAGCCATCCTGATAGACCTTCTGGCCGATAGAAGCGGTAGCCGTGTTATCAACCTGCTGCGAAGCAACTGGTGTGCGGTCATTGGCATAAAGATCGGCAGGAGTGCCAACATTTGGGTTTTCAGCGAAGGCAGCACCGGCGCTAAGAGCAACGGCTACGGCAGCGAGAGCAAACTTCTTCATTTTTCTATTCCTTTTTTAATCGCCCTTTGGATGGCATCAGTGCTTCCGGGGCACCGGAGTGGCATCAATGCCATCCACCGGGGAGATAACTGGGATTGCCTTTTGGATTAGTCCGTCAGGCGGGATTGTTCATTAATTTAGCTTAGTTCTGGAAGCTCGAAGGCGATGCGTCACCAAAGCGATGAGCCGAACCATCCATGACCGAAGCTTTGCCGATCGAAGCAGTTGCAGTGCGATCAATCTGCTGAGCAGCGACTGGTGTGCGGTCATTTGCATAGAGATCAGCAGGGGTGCCAACATTTGGGTTTTCAGCGAAAGCAGCGCCAGCGCTCAGAACAACAGCAACAGTAGCAAGAACAAACTTTTTCATTTTCTATCTCCTTGGTTTGTGTGAAGCGGCGATGTGTTCGTCGTTTCGATGATTAAGAGATAGGCCTTTCAATCGGCTGCGCATAGCCAGCGTTTGGTTCACGCATTGTATCCTAATTGGTAGACAATGAACCCTTGAAACCAGAAGATTGTTCTATAGGCAGCTATTTATTCAAGTATATGTGAACAGTATGAGGCGGAAAAGTGGCCGCTTTCGTCACTGTGCGGACGGCGCGGTATGGCTTGAAACCACAAACCAGTCAGGCTTTTGCGTAAGAATATGCGATGCGGCGGCATCTGCTCTCTGCTGGTCTTTAAAGATAGCAAAGCACGTTGCGCCGGATCCAGACATTTGCGCAAAAAGCGCACCGCTTGCGCGCAAGAGATCAAGCTTGACGTTGATGTGCGGGGCAATGGATAGCGCTGCGGGCAGAAGGTCGTTGCGCGTCGAGCCGAGATAAGCGCAGATATTTTCGACGTTGCTGTGAGCAGGTGCGGGAAGAGGGGCATTGTCTCGCTTTGTCAACGCACGGAAGACATCTGGCGTTGCAATGGCCGTCCCGTCATTGACAAGCAGCATGGAGAGCGATGGCATTTGAGGGGCTTCGGTTAGTTGCTCGCCGATGCCCCGCGCAACAAGTGGAGCACCATAAGCTGCGCCATGCAGGCACATGGGCAAATCAGCGCCAAGCTTCAGACCAAATTCTGCTAGCGTGTTGTGATCAAGACCAAGCCGCCAGATTTCGTTGAGTGCCAGAAGTGTTGCTGCCGCGTCGCTTGAGCCACCGCCGATGCCTGAGGCAACTGGCAGGTTCTTTTCAAGGTGGATGGCAATGGGTGAAAGTTTGCGACCCGTATGCGCTCTTAAAGCATCGCGCGCTTTGATAACCAGATTGCCACTATCAAGCGGGATGCCCTCAGCAAAACGTCCGTCAATGGTGAAATTGTCTTCGTCGGATTCCCGAACGGTGATGCGATCACCGAAATTGGCAAAGACCACCAGCATATCGAGCAGGTGATAACCATCGTCTCTGCGCCCCGTCACATGGAGCGCGAGATTAATCTTGGCCGGAGCAGTGTAGCGAACCGTTTGCGCGGCCTGTGCTTTATTATGCATTTTAAAGGTAAATCAGGATTAGTCTTTTTTGACGTAATATTCGCCGGTCTTTGGGTCCTGCACCAAAGTGCCATGCGCACGGTTCTGGGCTTCTTTTTCTGCCCGACGCACGCGCTGGGTTACGCGAACCGCTTCGCGCTTGAACGAACGATAGCCGTACCAAGCGGCAGCGAGTATCAGCAGCAGAAAGATAAGCTGGGGCATGGCCTCTAGTCCTCAGGCTGTCATACGATCCCGAAATGCCTTTTCGGGATCACGCAGGGAAACTTCGTTGCAAGAAGCATAACACTAATTTTTAGGATTATGCATCATATCATGGTGAAATGGTGAATTTCAAAGACCATATCGCGCCCAAAGCGCTTTTTCTTCAGCAACAGAGAGAAGACCGTCGCCGAGATTAGCCGCAATCGATGCCGGATCAATGCCGCCAAGCGCAATTTCAACGCCGGGTGCTTTGCGTCCGAGCAGTCCGCGCTTTGGTTCGATGAGCTTGAGTTTCACCTTGTCGCCATAGGTTTTGCGCAGGAAGCTGCGCATATCGCCAAGCCCGTCAACGAGACCGAGTTCTTTGCCCTTGGTGCCTGTCCAGAACATGCCGGTAAACAGATCGTCATTGTCTGCCAGCTTGCTGCTACGACGCTCCTTGACCATGTCGATGAAGGTCGCATGAATTTCAAGCTGAAGCGATTTGAGGCGCTCAATATCGGCTTCTTTTTCAGGCTGAAACGGGTCAAGTACGGCTTTGTTTTGGCCAGCAGTGTAAACGCGGCGCTCGACGCCGATTTTCTTGAGCAGTTCCGGGAAGCCAAATGAGGCGGAAACAACGCCGATAGAGCCGACAATTGACGACGGATCGGCAATAATTTCATCACCCGCAAGCGCGATCATGTAGCCGCCGGATGCGGCTGCATCTTCAACAAACACGAAAACACGCTTCTGGTGTTCGTCTGCAAGGTCACGAATGCGGCGATATATCAGGCGCGATTGCACGGGCGAGCCGCCGGGCGAATTGATCGAAATGGCAACGGCTGGCGTTTCTTTGTCGCCAAAGGCTTTTTCCAGCACGCCGGAAGCGCTTGCGAGCGAAAGCGATGGGCGCAGCGAGGAGCCGCCGCTCATGATTGCGCCATGCAGACGCACAACAGGAATCTCAATTTCTTTTTTGCGAAAACGGCGCGGAATGAAACGGCACAAAATCCCGGACAAATTAAACTCCAACTTCAAAACTTATGTTGGAGCGAATGTAGGAAGCAAATGTGCAAACACAAAGAGAAATGCCCGGAATTTCGTTCCGGGCATTGAATATTTGTTATTTTTTTGGCTTTGCCAACATTCTAAGCAGCATGTAACCACATATTGCGGAAAGTGCAGAACCAGTGAGAACGCCGATTTTCGTCTCCGCCTGCAACAATTCTGACGGGTAAGACAAAAGCCCGATGAAGATACTCATGGTAAAGCCGATACCGCACAGGATCGCGACGCCATAAAGTTGCCCCCAGCTTGCGCCCATCGGCTTCTGTGCAAAACCCGCTTTAATCGCCAGCCATGCAGCGCCAAACACGCCAATTTGCTTGCCGACAAAAAGGCCGAGCATGATGCCGAGTGGCAGAGTGTCGAAGATGATGGACGGCGTCATGCCGGTAAAGGAAATGCCAGCATTGGCAAAGCCAAATACGGGCACGATCAAGAAGGCGACAGGCTTTGCAAGCGCGTGTTCCAGCGTATGCAGTGGTGAACTCATATCATCCGGCTTGGCCTTTGCAGGTTTCAGCGGGATCATGAGTGCAGCAACAACACCTGCGACGGTGGCGTGTACGCCTGAATTGAATACCAAAAACCACAACAGTGCCGCGCCGATAAGATAAGGCAGCAAGCGGGAAACACCCATACGGTTCATCGCAAACAGCACGGCTGCTGTTGCAAAAGCCGCGCCAAGATAAGGCATAGAAATTTCAGCGGTATAGAAGATCGCAATGATGATGACGGCTGCGAGGTCATCAAGGATCGCAAGCGTCGCCAGAAACACTTTCAGGCTCGACGGTACACGCGATCCAAGCAGCGATAAAACACCAAGCGCAAAAGCAATGTCGGTAGCCGACGGGACGGCCCAGCCGCGCACTTTTTCCGGGTCGCCATAGTTGAAGGCCACGAAAATCAGCGCAGGCACGATGACGCCACCGGCAGCGGCTATCCCTGGCAATATGCGATTGGGCCAGCTGGCCAACTGACCATCGAGAAACTCGCGTTTTATCTCAAGGCCTACAAGGAAAAAGAAGATCGCCATCAGCGCGTCATTGATCCAGTGCGATAGGCTGAGCGGACCAATATAAAAATGCAGGGCGTCGAAATAGGTTTTGGAGAAAGGTGAATTGGCAACAATCAGCGCTAATGCCGCTGCGGCCATAAGCACAATGCCACCCGCAGATTCGCTATCCAGAAAACGGCGCATGATGGAAACGGGGCGAGCTGGCTGCGGAGTTTTTGTCATTCTTCTTCTTTTCAGGTTTTTACCGGAGCGCCTACTTCATAGAGCATGAGGTTGCGATCCGTTATGCCGAGTTTTGGCCATTCAGAGCGCCAGTCCCCTATGTGGTCAGACAAGAAGTGTTTGTCCAGTGAAACCCGATCACGCCAGACCTCTTTTACATGAATGAGACTTGGTTGAAGTACATCCTGAGAATAAGTGTAATCGACGCAGCCATCTTCAGCACGGCTTGCTTCAATCATTTGCTGCATAATTGGCCGGGCTTCATCAATTTTTTCGGCAGGCAGGCGAATGGTTCCAATGATCAGAAGCATGTCTTCATTTTTCCAGATTCTATTGTTAGCTGATTTCTGAGAGCCACGGAATCAGCGCTTTGGCTTCCCGCATGGCCTCGCTTGGGTCATTGTAAAGTCCCGAAGCGTAAGTCGTACCCCAATAGGTATAGGGACCGAGTTCCGGCACGTCATCGAGAAATTCCTGGGTTTCCTCAAAGGAATAAAGTCCATTGCCATGGTCAAAAAGTTCGAATCGAGCCTTTGCATCGGCACGATCCATCGCTTGCAAACATTTTTTCACGAGCTGTCCCTAAAGCAATGACGTCTGGCCATTGCTGATTGCTGTGGCACGTTGCGTGAATTCATTGCCCGCATCGCCATGCAGAACTAGCGCTGGCATAAGAGATAGACCGGCACGACTGCCGCGAATGCCCGTAATCACAATGCGGATGGCGGCTGCATCAGGGCGCGGCAGGATCGGAATGATCTTCAATCCGCCAAATCGCCGGTTCAACGCTTCTAGTATCGGCGCAAGCGAAGCAGGGCGCGCAATAATCGAGACGCTTCCGCCGGGACGAAGCAGAGCCGATGCCGTGCGCAACCATTGGTCAAACATTCCCTCGGGCATAACATGCGCTTCCGCTTTCACAGGATCGGGCGTTGCACGGTCACTCGCTTCATTGAACGGCGGATTCATGATGACGTAATCGAAGCTGTTATCGATCAGTCCTGCTTCGGTGCGTGCTTTTCCGGTGAGCGCAACATCAGCTTCCAGAATATCAATGCGATCACGCAGGGCAGCATTCAGTGGATGGTTCACGCTTTTGTGCGCAAAGCCGAGCATAAAGCCAGAGCGTTCTATAAGTGTCACGCGTGCATCTTTATACCGCGCCGCAACCGCCAGACCCGCAGCGCCCGCGCCGCTTCCAAGATCGGCGAGACGGCCTTTGAAGTCATTCGGCACACTGCTTGCGAGAATCATTGCGTCCACGCCAGAGCGATGGCCTTTCATCGCAGGTTGCACGAGATGAAATGCGCCGCGATGAAACACATCCAGCGTTTCTTCTATTTGTTCAGGCACTTTATTTGCCATGTTCTTTGAGTTCATGCTCCAGACCGGCATCAATTAGGTAGCGTCTGGCTTCATCCAGTCTGTCTTCTTCAACCAGAAAACGTCTCGGTATTATGCCGAGTGAACCTTCAAGAATGCTCATATTGGTATCAGCGATGAAATAGATGATGCCAGCTTCTTTCATCAGAGCTTCAGCAACTGACAGCAAAACGGAATCATTTGTGCGCATAAGTTCGATCATTTCGACACTCTGTATTCAATAGACCGCATTGACAACTGCCTCCTTCAATGGTGAACAGGCTCTGAATAAAAAAGCTTGGGCGTTGCAGGGGCTGTGAGGCACCTTGAGCGTTCTGATCCACGCACATAGTGTGGTCAGCAGCTAGGAGTAACGGCATTGGGTGTGGTTTTGAATCTTGACGGGAATACGAAGCGGGAAGGATCGGTTCAGCCTCTGGTCGATCTGACAAAGGCTGATATGGGTCGTGTAAACGAGCTGATCCTGTCTCGTGCCGGCTCCGATGTTGAGATGATCCCGGAAGTGGCAAACCACCTGATTTCATCCGGTGGCAAGCGCCTTCGCCCGATGATGACGCTCGCAAGTGCGCGTATGTTTGGCTATGAAGGCGAAGGCCATGTACGCCTCGCTACTGCCGTCGAATTTATGCACACAGCAACGCTTCTTCATGATGATGTGGTTGATGAAAGCGATCTGCGTCGCGGCAAAAGCACAGCACGCATGATCTGGGGAAATCAGGCAAGCGTTCTGGTTGGCGACTTCCTGCTCGGTCAGGCTTTCAAGATGATGGTCGATGTCGGCTCGCTTGATGCGCTGGATGTACTTGCAACCTCTGCTTCGGTGATTGCCGAAGGTGAAGTGATGCAGCTCGCTGCGGCTAAGAACATGGAAACCACTGAAGACGAATATCTGGCAGTGATCAAAGCTAAGACCGCCGCGCTGTTTTCTGCTGCTGCGGAAGTTGGCCCGATCATCGCAGATGCAAAGCCCTCTGATCGTGCGGCTCTTCGTGATTATGGTCTTTACCTCGGCCTCGCATTCCAGCTTGTCGACGATGCGCTTGATTATGGTGGCTCTGCCGCTGATCTGGGCAAGAACACCGGCGATGATTTCCGCGAAGGCAAGATCACACTGCCGGTTATCCTGAGCTATCGTCATGGCTCGGATGATGAGCGTGCTTTCTGGAAGCATGCCATCGAAGAAGGTGCGAGTGATGACGCTTCGCTCGAAAAAGCCATTGGCCTGATGCTGAAGCATGGCGCTATTGCTGAAACTGTTCAGCGCGCACGCGACTTTGGTGAAATGGCCCGCGATGCTTTGGCGCCGCTGAATGCGTCCCCTGAAAAGGATGCGCTGATTGAAGTCATCGACTTCTGCATCAGCCGGGTGAACTGATTTGCTGCATAGCTAATTGAATAGAATAAAAGAAAAGCATCCATCACGGATGCTTTTTTCTAGCATGTCGCCCGAAAGTGGAAACCGGTTTCGGGTTGACGACATGCTGATAAAGAATAACAAGAAAAGCATCCATCACGGATGCTTTTCTTGCGCTTGGACCCCAAAAAGGCCATGCTTGAGGCTCCTCTAAACAGAGGGTGCTTATACGGAATCGGAAAGAGGACTGAGCTTTATGCGGCAGGGATCTAAACGTCGTCCGCTTTACGGATTGCTTTTTCTGGCTTTGGCTGGAGTGGCGATGCCGTTCAATGCGGCAATGGCTAAAACAAGTATAGATCCGGCTCCACAAGTCCGCGCGGGTTCCTTTGCAGGCGCTTATCTTGCTGCGCTTACCGCTGAATCCGACAACAATATTTCCGCAGCCGTCGATTTTTATCGTCAGGCTATGGCTTTTGATCCGAGCAATGATCTTATCAAGCAAAATCTTCTACTCGCATTGCTGACCGAAGGTCGTTTCAAAGAAGCATTGCCAATTGCCGAAGAACTGAAAGATCAGCCAGAGATTGAACGCTTTTCTCGCGTTGCGCTGGCGATTGATGCTCTTTCGAAAAAACAATATCGCAAAACTGAGCCGTTGCTGATGCTATCGGTGAAGTCCGACATGGACGAACTCGCGACTAATCTTATTAGCGCATGGGTGAAAGTCGGGCAGGGAAATGCACAGGAAGCGCTTTCCGATGTCGTCAATATCAAAGGGCCGGAATGGTACAACCTGTTTCGCATCTATAATGCGGCGATGATTGCCGATGTTGCTGGTCTGAGAACAGATGCGCGCAACTACTACCAGCAGGCTGTTGATGATCGTCAGGGTGGTGCTGCTGCTCCTGATACCTATGAACGCGTTGTCATGTCATATGCTTCGTTCAAGCTGCGTCGCGGCGACAGGGCAGGGGCGATCAAGCTTCTCAAGGATGCTGAAGAGCTTTTGAATGGCCGTATAACGATCACTGCACTGCGTGAGAAACTCGAAAACGGTGAGAGACATCGCCGTTTGGTTAACAACGCGCAGCAGGGCGTCGGCGAAGTGCTTTATACGCTTGGCACTGCGATCAATCGCGGCGGGGCAGAAGCCTTTGCCAAGCTTTATCTGCAAATGTCGCTGCCACTACGCCCTGATAATGACGCAACGCTTTATCAGCTTGGTGATATTTCCGCCAAGCTGCGCCAACCAGAACAGGCCATTCGATATTATGCGCGCGTGCCGGAATGGTCGCCTTACAGGCGTGATGCGGAAATGCAGCGTGCGCTCAATCTCGCTGAAAACGAAAAGACTGGCGATGCAATCGGACAGCTCAAAACGTTGCTAAAGCGCGACAAGACAGATATCCGCACTTATCTCGCATTGGGCGGCGTCTATGCGCAGGACAAGAATTTTGCCGATGCTGCGAAAATCTATGATGCGGCTGTTGAGCAGATTGAAAAGCCAGAGCGCAAGGATTGGCCGGTTTTCTATCAGCGCGGCATCGCGCATGAGCGGCTGAAGGAATGGGATCAGGCGGAGCCGAATTTCCGTAAGGCGCTGGAGCTTTATCCGGATCAGCCACAGGTTCTCAATTATCTTGGCTATTCGTGGGTTGATCGTGGTGAAAACCTTGATGAAGCGCTCGGCATGATCAAGAAGGCGGTCGATCTGCGCCCACAAGATGGCTATATCGTCGATTCGCTTGGCTGGGCTTATTACAAGCTGGGCCGTTATCCGGAAGCCGTCGTTGAGCTTGAAAAGGCCGTAAAGCTTCGCCCCGAAGACCCGACCATTAACGATCACCTTGGCGATGCCTACTGGCGGACGGGTCGTCAGCTGGAAGCGACGTTCCAATGGAACCATGCCATTGCTGGCAAGCCTGAGCCAGAAGAACTGGTCAAGATCGAAGAGAAGCTGAAAAAGGGTCTGGCGCCGGATCCTAATCCTTCTGAAGCGTCAGTTCAGGATAAGAACCTGACCCCGGCAAAAGCCCCTGAAAGCAAAACCGAATAGTTTTTAAGCCCGGAAGTCTCATCGATTTCCGGGCTTTCTATTTGTCGATGTTTGCTTGCGAGCGTTCAGCGATCAAATGTCATGCTTGACCGTGGCAGGCGGACAAATTAGACCGGGCCAATCATTTCAATAACAAGGCCTGACCCTGTGTCCAGTACGTTGCCAGCACATATGCACCCCACCCGTTCCTTTCAGGGTCTGATCCTGACGCTCCATAATTATTGGGCGGAACACGGTTGCGCTATTTTGCAGCCTTACGACATGGAAGTCGGGGCGGGTACGTTCCACCCGGCAACCACATTGCGTTCGCTTGGGCCAAAGCCTTGGAAAGCTGCCTATGTGCAGCCATCGCGCCGTCCAAAAGATGGCCGCTATGGTGAAAATCCAAACCGCTTGCAGCATTATTATCAGTATCAGGTGATCATCAAGCCATCGCCGCCGAACCTTCAGGATCTTTATCTGGGTTCGCTGCGCGCCATCGGTCTTGATCCGACGCTGCATGATGTGCGCTTTGTGGAAGACGACTGGGAAAGCCCGACGCTTGGCGCTTGGGGCCTTGGCTGGGAGTGCTGGTGCGATGGCATGGAAGTGTCGCAGTTCACTTATTTCCAGCAGGTTTGTGGCATTGAATGTTCGCCGGTTGCGGGTGAGTTGACCTATGGTCTTGAACGCCTCGCCATGTATGTCCAGGGCGTGGACAATGTCTATGACCTTAACTTCAATGGTCTCGAAGGCGATGAAAAACTCACCTATGGCGATGTTTTCCTGCAAGCCGAGCAGGAATATTCCCGTTACAATTTTGAAATGGCCAATACCGAAATCCTGTATCAGCATTTTATCGATGCAGAGCGCGAATGCGAGGCCATTTTGAAGGCGGGCAGCACGGGCGAAGGCTCGCTGCATAAGTGTGTATTTCCGGCCTATGACCAGTGCATCAAGGCATCTCACGTTTTCAACCTGATGGATGCGCGTGGCGTGATCTCGGTGACTGAACGCCAGAGCTATATTCTGCGCGTGCGCAATCTCGCGCGTCAGTGCGGCGAAGCGTTCCTTTTGACGGATGCCGGTGGTTTTAATCTCAAGCGTGAGGGCGAGTAATTATTATGCCTGATTTATTGCTCGAACTGTTTTCTGAAGAAATCCCGGCACGTATGCAGCGCAAGGCTGCCGGTGATCTCAAGAAGATGATCACCGATGGTCTGGTGGAAGCTGGTCTCACCTATGAGGCAACCACTGCCTATTGGACCCCGCGTCGTTTGACGCTCGATATTCGTGGACTGACTGTGCGCTCAAAAGACGTCCATGAAGACGTCAAGGGTCCGTCAGTTACCGCACCTGACCAGGCAATTGCAGGCTTTCTGCGCAAGGCTGGTCTCTCGGATGTTTCTCAGGCGCATGTGCATTCCGATCCAAAGAAGGGTGATTTCTACGTTGCCCATCTGACAAAGCCGGGCCGTGCTGCAGAAGAAATCATCGCCGAACTCGTGCCGCAGACAATCCGTAATTTCCCATGGCCAAAGTCCATGCGCTGGGGTGCGGCTTCCAATAAGCCGGGTGCGCTACGCTGGGTGCGTCCGCTACAATCGATCCTCTGCACGTTTGGACCTGAAACCGAAGAAACCGTTGTGGTAGAGTTCGACGTTGACGGTATCAAGTCGGGCAATGTCACCTATGGTCATCGATTCCTAAGCGATGGTCAGGCGATCAAAGTGCGCCGTTTTGAGGATTACGTCGATAAGCTTGAAAAGGCCTTCGTTGTTCTGGATGCGGAGCGTCGCAAGGAAATTATCTCGCAGGATGCGCATAATCTCGCTTTCGCATCCGGTTTGGAGCTGGTCGAAGACGCGGGCCTTCTTGAAGAAGTTTCGGGTCTGGTCGAATGGCCTGTGGTGCTAATGGGCGAGTTTGAGGAAGAGTTCCTCGCGATCCCGCCGGAAGTCATTCAGCTCACCATCCGCGTGAACCAGAAATGCTTTGTCACCCGCAAGCAGGGCGAAACGGAAGCGCTGTCGAACAAGTTCATTCTGGTGTCGAATATCGCAGCGCGCGATGGCGGCACGGAAATCGCTTATGGTAACGGCAAGGTCGTGCGCGCACGCCTGTCTGATGCGCTCTATTTCTGGCACACAGATCAGCATGATCTGCCTGATCTCGATAAGCTTGCGGCATCGGGTGAGAAGTTCGGCCTTGATCTCAAAAAGCCGCTCGATCAGCGCATGGCGCGCCTCGACGGCCTCAATGTGACCTTCCATGCTAAGCTCGGTACGCAAGGCGCACGCGTTGAGCGTATTCGTGAGCTTGCAAGTCAGATTGCGCCGCTGGTCGGTGCTGATCCAAAGCTTGCATCGCGCGCAGCAGTTCTGGCAAAAGCTGATCTGACCACGGAAGTTGTGGGAGAATTCCCTGAGCTTCAGGGTGCAATGGGCCGCAAATATGCGCTCCTTCAGGGGGAAAACGAATCCGTCGCAACGGCTCTCGAAGAACATTACAAGCCGCAGGGTCCGTCTGATTTCGTGCCGAAAAGCCCGGTTTCGGTTGCCGTTGCTCTGGCTGATAAGCTCGATACGCTGGTTGGCTTCTGGGCAATTGACGAAAAGCCAACCGGCTCGAAAGACCCGTTTGCACTGCGTCGTGCAGCACTGGGCGTGATCCGCCTGATTCTGTCGCAGGATTGGAAATTTCCGCTCTTGCCACTTCTGCGCTCGGCTTATGCGTCGCTTAAAGAAGGTCAGGTTCAGCGCAAGCTGCGCGAGTTTGAAACAAAGCTTCTGTCTGAAAAGTCGGGCGATGTGGACGGTGAACAGGACGTCGATAACGCACTGCGTAATCTTGAAACAAAGGCGCGTTCGGAAATCGAAGCCAATGCTGAACCATTGTTGGCTGATCTTCTGTCCTTCCTGCATGACCGCTTCAAGGTTCATCTGAAGGAAGAAGGCGCGCGCTATGACGCGATTGATGCGGTTCTGACATCGGATGCCGATAATCTTCTGCTGGTTGCCCGTCGTCTGGAAGCGTTGATCGTCTTCATCAATGAGGAAGACGGCAAGAATCTTTTGGCTGGTGCCAAGCGCGCCGCCAATATTTTGGCTGCGGAAGAAAAGAAGGGCACAGAGGTCGCGCAAAGCGTTGATGCTGCTCTGCTGAAGCTCGACGAGGAAAAGGCGCTCTATGCGGCTGTGACCCTCGCATCCACTGAAGCCGAAGAAGCCATTGCCCGCGAAGATTTCGGCGGTGCAATGCTGGCACTCGCCAAGCTGCGTGGTCCGGTCGATACATTCTTTGAGAGCGTATTGGTCAATGACGAGGACGAAAACGTCCGTGCCAATCGTTTGGCACTGCTTGAACAAATCCGCACTGCCACCAGTAAAGTGGCCGATTTCTCGAAAATCGCCGGATAAACACAAAAGGCTGCCTTCTAGGCGGCCTTTTTCATAACTCATTCCGATCTTGCATCAACTGCGCATAGGAGTCTCTTGCTCAGAAGCGACGCTTTGTGTAGCTAAAGCGCATCCTGAAAAGTGTGAAACGGTTTTCAGAAAAGATGCGCGTCTCTGACACGGCAGGAGAATGACCTTGGCCGATATTCTGGAATTCGATGAAAAAGCTGTCTCGCGCGCGGTAGAAGTACTCGCCCGCGGTGGCCTTGTCGCGATTCCGACTGAGACGGTCTATGGTCTTGCCGCTGACGCATCACATGGTGAAGGCGTGGCCGGTATTTTTGCCGCCAAAGGTCGCCCGCAGTTTAACCCGCTCATTGCCCATGTGAACAGCATAGCTATGGCCGAGCGTTATGTGACGTTTGATACCATTTCGCGCAGGCTCGCAGAGAGATTCTGGCCGGGACCACTCACAATTGTTCTGCCGCTCAAAGCAACGCAAGACACGCCGCGCCCGATTCATTCGCTGGTGACGGCGGGGCTTGATACGCTGGCCATCCGTATGCCAACCGGCCAAGTGCGGGATGTTATAAAACAACTCGACAGCCCTGTGGCAGCACCGAGCGCTAATACATCGGGCCGCATCAGCCCAACATCGGCCAAAGCCGTGGCCGATGATTTGGGCCGTAAGATCGACCTTATTCTTGATGCCGGTCCATGTGGCGTGGGTGTTGAATCGACAATCGTCAAAGTCGATGGCGAGCGCGTGCATCTGCTGCGCCCCGGTGGGCTGGCCGCAGAAGAGATTGAAGCGTTTCTTGGCGTGAAGCTTATCCGCGCTGAGCATAATGCAGCCATTCAAGCACCGGGCATGATGGAATCTCATTATGCACCGGATGCTGCAATGCGCCTTGATGTTAAGATTGTGGAGCCCGGCGAGGCGCTGCTGGCCTTTGGGTCGACACGCGTTGCAGGCGGCGATGAAGCTACCCAAATTCTCAATCTCAGCGAAAGCGGCGATTTGCGCGAAGCAGCAAGCAACCTGTTTGACTTCATGCGCAAGCTTGATGCGACGGGTGCCGTAACAATCGCTGTTGAACCCATTCCGTTTGATGGTCTCGGTGAGGCCATCAATGATCGTCTTAAACGTGCGGCGGCCCCGCGCTAGTTCCCCAAACATTCAAGAGAAGCACATGCTCGAAACTGCCCTGATCGAACGTTTTGCAGCCATCGTTGGCGACAAGAATGCGCTGACCGCGCCAGAAGACATTGCGCCTTTTATGATTGAGCAGCGCGATCTTTATCAGGGGCACTCGCCGCTGGTGCTGCGCCCCGCTTCGACGGAAGAAGTTTCTGCAGTCATGAAGCTTGCCAATGAAACTAAGACGCCAGTGGTTCCGCAGGGCGGCAATACCGGTCTTGTTGGTGGTCAGACGCCAGATCAGAGCAACACAGCAATCGTGCTGTCGCTGGGCCGCATGAACAAGGTGCGTGCGGTTGATCCGGTCGGCAATCTGGTAACTGTTGAAGCCGGTGTGATCCTGAAAAACCTTCAGGACGAAGCGCAGAAGGTCGGCCGTCTGTTCCCGCTGTCGCTTGGTGCCGAAGGTTCTTGTCAGGTTGGCGGTAATCTTGGTTCCAATGCAGGCGGCACCGCTGTTCTGGCCTATGGCAATATGCGCGAGCTTTGCCTTGGCCTTGAAGTGGTTCTGCCAAATGGCGAGATTCTCAACGATCTGCGCTATGTCAAGAAAGACAACACCGGCTACGACCTGAAAGACCTCTTCATCGGTTCTGAAGGCACGCTTGGCATCATCACTGCAGCCGTTTTGAAGATTTACCCGCAGCCAAAGGGCAAGGGCGTGGCCTATGCTGGTCTGCGCAGCCCGGAAGATGTGCTGCGCCTGTTCCAGCTTTCAACCGAACATGCAGGCCCATCGCTAACTGGCTTTGAATTGATGCCGCGCGTCGGTGTTGAGTTTACTATTGCCCATGTTGATGGTGTTCGTGATCCGTTGGAAAGCCCGCATGATTGGTATGTGCTGGTTGATATTTCCTCATCCCGTTCGGAAGATGATGCACGCACGACGCTTGAAACCATTCTGACCGAAGCGTTCGAGAATGACATCATTCAGGATGCGGCCATTGCTGAAAGCGTCGCACAGGCGCAGATGTTCTGGAAAATGCGTGAGGAAATGTCCTGGGCGCAGAAACCAGAAGGTGGCTCGATCAAGCACGACATTTCCGTGCCTGTCGCGAAAATCCCTGAATTCATTGCAGAAGCCAATGCAGCAACGCTGGAAATGATTCCGGGTTCGCGCATCGTTTGCTTCGGCCATATTGGCGACGGTAATCTGCACTATAACGTGTCGCAACCGATTGGTGCCGACAAGGAAGCATTCCTTGCGCGCTGGCACGAATTAAATCATCGCATTCACACAATTGTTGCGTCTTATACCGGATCGATCTCCGCAGAGCATGGTATCGGCGTGCTGAAACGCGAAGAGCTTGCCTTCTTCAAGCAGGACGTAGCGCTTGAATTGATGCGCCATATTAAGAAATCATTCGATCCCAATGGCATCATGAATCCGGGTAAAGTGCTGTAATTAAGAGCGCATCTCGAAAAGTGCGAAGCGGTTTTCGAGAAAGATGCGCGTGGAATCAAATGCTTATGCCACCGATCTGATTTTTTCAGATCGGTGGCATAAGCGAAATATGACGAAAACGAGGCGGGCAGGCAACTGTCCGCCTTTTCATTTATGTAAACGAAAATTAGCAAGAATTACCGAGTTCTTACAGCTGGTTGTAAAGCAGTAACCAAATGAAAAAGCAGGGAAAAGTTAACCTAACGCGTTAAGCGCCTCGGTAATAACCATCGCCTATTCTCTAAATCAACAAGAGCGAACATGCTCAAAAGAGAAGTCGGAATAACTGGCTCTCAACAAAACAGGCAGAGATAGACAGAGGCGTCGAAGATGATGAGCAACGGACAGAAGAAGCCAGAATGGGCAGGTCAGGAACTTCGGCTTGATCCTTTTCACCTTCCGCAGGTTGTGACTTACCCGGCAGAAGATTGCGATGCAGACGTGACATTCACCATCAGCGAACGTGGTGCGGTTATGCGTCAGATCCTGCCTTCGAGCGGTCTGCCGATGTCGATTGCGCTGCCGATCAATGCATTTGTGGGTGTGGTTGCCCGTGCTGTTGAAGATGAATTCGGCGAAATCACCGTAACGCTCGAACTGATGCATGAAGATCCACAGCTATCAGTGCCGCTGCTCGTCGCACATGATCTGGCTGATGTTGCTGCCGACTGGCGCGCATGGGCTGCAACTTTCAACCTGCCGATGATGCTGGTTGAAGAAGATGGTGTTGCGCGTCCGCTTTACGAAAGCACCGGCCCGGTTCGTACTGCTGAGCCACAGGCGCGCCGTCAGGGACAGGAACCACGTCGCCGTCGTCCGCGTTTTCTCGCACGTCGCAAGACCGGTTCACTGGGTGTTCGTATGGTGATCGAAGGTCGTGAGATTATTGCAAGGAACTAGAGCGCATCCCGAAAAGTGTGAAGCGGTTTTCGGAACAAGATGCGCGTAATAACGCATAAATCATCACATTCGCGTGTGAACACGTTCTCGTCGGATTTCTGTACTATCTAAGAATGAACGCGCCGCTTGGTGGTTGTCTGGAAAGACGAAGGACCTTTCCAGATATTAAAGGCCACGATGCCGGAGCAACAAATTGGCTGACCTCCAACAAAGCCACCCGGATGGTATTCCCATCCGGGTATCTTTTTGCCTGTTTATTTCTTGCGGCTGAGAAATGCCATCACGGCTTCACGCGCTTCATCCGAAGTTAGCCGTTCGGCAAAGTGTTTTGCTTCGCGTTGAATGCGATCAGCAACAGGCTCGGCAGGCATCCGCATCAGGCTGCGTGCAATCTGCATGGCTTGAGGGGGCTTTGCGGCGATTTCGTCTGCGGCTTGAATGACCTGTGCTTCAAGGTCGCTGCTTTCGACGATCTTATACACAATGCCAGCTTCAAGTGCGGCCTGTGCATCGAAACCATGGCCGACTGCCAGAAGTGCAAAGGCCTTTTGGTGCCCCATAAGCGGTGGTGCAAGCAGGCTGGATGCTGCTTCCGGTACAAGCCCCAGATCGACAAATGGTGTACGGAACAGTGCGTGGCTGGTGGCGAATGTCAAATCGCAATGTAGATGAATAGTTGTTCCGATACCAATCGCCAGACCATCGACGCCGGAGACAATTGGCTTCTTCGCGCTCGATAGAGCGGTGAGGAAGTCGAGGATTTCTTGTCCAAGGCTTCCGCCTGATGCAGCAGCCATGAAATCCTGCATGTCGTTGCCGGATGAAAATGCTCCCGGCACGCCAAGGAACACGTGCACCCGAACGGCGTCATCAGCATCACCATCGACAAGCGCCTTAGCCATGGTGGCATACATGGCGCGAGTGATAGCGTTTTTCTTGTCAGCTCGGTTCAGCAGGATAATCTGCACCGCATCTCTGCGTTCGATCAGAACATGTTCGCTCATATTCATCCCTCCAATGCGGATTTAGCGGCTGCAAGGCTGGATGCGCCTGTGATGACGGTGTCTTTGAGAGAAGACACTTCCGCCAGCATGTTTTCTGCAAAGAAGCGGCAGAGAGCTGCGCGGCCATTATCATCGCTGGTCAACGCTGCCCGCGCCAGATATGCGCCGCCAGCAGTCAACGAAAGCAGGCGCTGATAAGGTGTGGCACCAGCCAGTGCTTCCTCTGTGCGACCTTCGGCTGCTGCCTTTTGCAGCCATTCGGTTGCTTCGCGGGCTTCACTGATGGCAGTGGAGAGGCGTGATCCGGTTTCGCCTAGTTCAGGACGGTTCGAGGTCGTGGCCTTATCTGCTTCGTCCTGCAGCTCTGCAAAGAAGCCCTTGATATGCTCGCCATTGCCTAGCGGCAATTTGCGTAGCACAAGATCGATAGCTTGAATGCCGTTTGTACCTTCATAAATCGGGGTAATGCGGGCATCGCGCAGCAATTGTGCTGCACCTGTTTCCTCAATGAAGCCCATTCCGCCATGGATCTGCACACCAAGCGAGGCAACATCCACACCAACGTCAGTTGAAAAGCTTTTCGCCAAGGGTGTCAGAAGTCCCGCGCGTTCCGACCAGAATTGCTCGTCTGCGTCTTCAGTTGCATGGCTCATATCGATGGCATGGGCGCAGGAATAGGTGATCGCGCGAGCAACCTGCGTCAGCGCCTTCATAGTTAGCAACATCCGCTGCACGTCTGGATGCTCAATGATTGGGCTCATGCCGGCTTTCGGATCGCCACCAAGCGCGCGGCCCTGCCTGCGTTCTTTCGCATAGTTCAAAGCTTGCTGATAAGCGGCTTCCGCAACGCCTACGCCCTGAATGCCGACCAGCAGGCGGGCATTGTTCATCATGGTGAACATACAGGCGAGGCCGCGATTTTCTTCGCCAATCAAATAACCGACTGCGCCTGTTTCCTCTCCTTTCACAAAACCATCGCCATAGATCATGGTGCAGGTGGGGGAGGCGTGGATGCCCATCTTATGTTCAAGGCCAGAGCAGAACACGTCATTGCGACGTCCGAGCGAACCATTCGCATCGACGAGAAATTTAGGGACGAGAAACAGCGATATGCCTTTGGTGCCAGCAGGGGCATCGGGCAGGCGGGCTAGCACGAGATGAACGATGTTGTCGGTCAGGTCATGTTCACCATAGGTGATAAAAATCTTTTGGCCGAAGATGCGATAAGAGCCGTTATCGCTGCGCTCGGCGCGGGTGCGCAATGCTCCCACATCAGAACCCGCCTGCGGCTCGGTCAGGTTCATGGTGCCCATCCATTCGCCGGAAATGAGCTTTTCGAGATAAATATCTTTGAGTTCTTTAGAAGCGTGCTTTTCCAACGCTTCAACAGCGCCCATCGTGAGCGTGGGAGCAATGGCAAAAGCCAATGTGCCGGAATTCCACATTTCGCTGACAGCAACCGACATCATGGTCGGTAACCCCTGACCGCCATATTCGGTCGTACCGGTCAGCGAATTCCAGCCGCCTGCAATCCAGTCGGCATAAAGCTCTTTCCAACGGGGAGCGGTTGTGACAACGCCGTCTTTAACGCTCGCCCCGTGTTTGTCGCCGGGAATGCGAAGCGGTTCCACGCGCTCAGCGGCGAACTTGCCCGCTTCTTCCAGAATGGCTTCAGCCAGATCAGAGGAAAACTCGGGAAACCGATTGTCTGCGATTGCTTTTTCAAGGCCTGCGACTTTCATCAGTGTATGCGAAATTTCAGAAACCGGGGCGCGATACATCTTTCCTCCTAAACCTTCTCCTCAAAAGGCTACGAATTGCGTTTTCTCAATGCGCATCATTTCCAAAAGACGCTTCAAACCTATCGGGATGCACTTTGATATTCAGCAATTCGATCAGCCTTGGGGCTGGATATATTTAAGAGCTATCGGCTTATTACGTAAACGTCAATATTCGTGCAAAGAACTTATTATGATTTTGGTGGCTGGTTCGGAAATTATTCGCTTTGATCGCGTTCGAGGCGGGCCGCTCGAAGACGCGCAGTTTTCGCATCCACAGCGTCGCGTTCCGTTTTCATGATCGCTTTAGCCGCTTTGTCCGTGGTGGCGTTTTTCGCTTCGATTCTTGAAGGATTGGGCTTGAAGAGTGTGTCTTTGGTGAGGTTTTCGTTGTCGTTATCAGACATGGACGGTTCTCCCATCATTGCTGCAGTGCAGCGTCGCACGAGTGTGGTGGATTTGCAGTTCCTACCATTTGTGTTGCATTCACGTTTAGGAACTTCAAAACCTTAAGCCAAACTAGATTCAAAAGTTTACTAGTATGGCTCGCTCCAAGTGCTGCTTCCAAGTGATACGAATTTCAGGTTCGCGATACTCGGTGCGGTCATCACCGTTAAGGTGACAAATAAAAAGGCCGGGCATGGACCCGACCTTCATAAGTCTCAACAATCGATGCCAGTACATCCGTGGTCAAAGATTGGAGACAAATTTCTTAGCGCAATCACGCAAGCGGAGTTTTGAAACGCCGCTTGAATAATTATTAGAGCGCCTGCAGGTTTTCAGCTGCATTCTTGCCCGAACGGCGATCAGCAACGACGTCGAAGCTAACCTTCTGGCCTTCGTTGAGCGAGCTCAGGCCCGAACGTTCAACAGCAGAGATGTGAACGAACACGTCTACGCCGCCGTCATCAGGCTGAATGAAGCCGAAGCCTTTAGTTGAATTGAAGAATTTTACTGTTCCGTTTGCCATGTTGAATACCTTTCAAATCGCACGGTTAAAATATAATGATCCATACGGACCATCGCCGAATTTCACGAGTTTGAAAGAAGTACCGGGTGGCGAAAGAGGCACGCCGCAACATTCGAAAACAAAATCGATGAGACACATATATGCGGCAATTCGTACTTTTACAAGGCACTTTTCCGAAATTGAGAAAAATATTACGATAAGTACAAATTATAGGGATCCAATGAATACTGATTAACGTAATACAAAGGTAGTTTTTTAAACGTGCCTTATGTCTAAATGCTGTGTGAATGCTGATTTTCCTGTAAAGAATAGCCTCGTTCTTAATGAAATTTTCTTCGTATTCCTTTAACTCGTGAGAATGTTGAAAGGTGCTGATATATGACGCTCGTTCCGTATTTTCTCACTGTTAATCTTACGGTTTCGTGCGTTTTCATTCTGACATTCGCTTTTGTAGCTATGCAGGAGCGCAATTATGCTGCCCCGCGCTGGTTTACATTAGCGGCGATCGCGGCAGCACTCGTCTCAATATTCGGTTACTGGATTCCGGTTGCGATCAACGCGCGGCTGCTTGTCATCATTTCATTTGCGCTTTCAATGACGGCATTCCTGGCAGCCATTATCGGGTTGCAAAGTATTTACCGCCAGAAAATCGATTGGAAATTGATCGGTGGATTTTTCGTCGCCGCGATACTTTGCAATATGTTGATTTCAGAACTGCCGCGCACGTCGTTTCTGCATCGCTTTTTGTATCAGCTACCACTTTGTGTCGCGCAGCTTTTAATGATACGCGTGATTTATCGCTCCGGAATGCCGCGCCTCGCTGATAGGCTGATGATGGCACTCGCTGTTGTTGCCTGCCTTCATTACTTCTCGAAAGCTTTTCTAATCTCTGGTCCGGGTGCGGATATAAGGCCTGATGATCCAGCCAATACGATGCATGTGATTTTATCGCTCTCAATTGGCGTGTTTGTGCATGTCGTGCGTGGTTTGCTGCTGCTTCTGACCACTGTTTCTCACATGGTGGGGGAGGCGAGCGAGCAATCAGAGGTGGACGAACTTTCGCAGATTTATAACCGCCGCGGTTTTGACCGGCATGTTTCTCGCGTGCTGGCCCGCAAAGGTGCGCGTATTCGCTATTCGGTAATTATGAGCGATCTTGATTTCTTCAAACGCGTTAATGACACCTATGGTCACGATGGTGGTGATCGGGTGATCGCGGCCTTTGGCAAATTGCTTAACACGCAACTCCCCAAAACAGCAGTAGCTGCGCGTATGGGTGGTGAAGAGTTCGTGGTGTTTATTCCGGATGCGGATATGGAATCTGCCGAAAGCCTGGCGCAGAATTTGCGCGAATCTCTCAGCAAGTTACGATTTGCCGAAAAAGCACCCGATTGGGGGCCAACCGCAAGCTTTGGTGTCGCTGAACAGGTAGACGAGGAAAGCCTCTATGAGACGATGCGCCGTGCGGACTCGGCGCTGTATGATGCGAAGAATGCCGGTAGAAACCGGGTTCATATAGCGTGAGTTATTCGCCTGAGCGTTCGCGTTCAACAGCACGCCAGCCGATGTCAGAACGATAAAAGCCTTCCGGCCAGTTCACCTGCTTCACGGCGTCATAGGCTTTGCCCTGAGCTTCTGCCACAGTTTCAGCAATGGCTGTCACGTTGAGGACGCGGCCACCATTGGCGATGAGATTGCCGTCTTTTTCTGCCGTGCCAGCGTGGAAGACTTTCAGACCATCAATGCCGTCGAGCTTTTCGAGACCGCGAATGACGCTGCCCTTCTTCACGTTGGCGGGATAGCCTTCCGCAGCCATAACAACGGTCAGGGCTGGCTGGTCTTTCCATTCGAGTTTAACTTCATCAAGTTTGCCATCAACGGCTGCATTGATGAGGTCGAGCAGATCAGTTTCAAGGCGCATCATCAGCACCTGACATTCAGGATCACCAAAGCGGGTATTGTATTCAATGAGCTTCGGGCCGTCCTTGCCGATCATCAGGCCCAGGAACAGAACGCCCGAGAACGGTGCGCCAATTTCGGCCATACCCCGCATGGTGGGTTCAATCAGCTCGCGCATAGTGCGTTCAACGATTTCAGGCGTCATCACTGGCGCAGGCGCATAAGCACCCATGCCGCCGGTGTTCGGGCCGGTGTCGCCATCGCCAACGCGTTTGTGATCCTGTGCAGAGCCGAGCGAGAGGGCAGTCTTGCCATCGCAAATGCAGAAGAAGCTTGCTTCTTCGCCTTCAAGAAACTCCTCAACGACGACTTCAGCACCGGCAGAGCCAAATGCGCCTTCAAAGCACACATCAACGGCATCGAGCGCCTCATCGAGCGTCATAGCAACGACAACGCCTTTGCCTGCGGCAAGGCCGTCGGCTTTGACAACAATTGGCGTACCCATTTCGCGAATATAGGCTTTGGCTTTTGGCGCATTGTTGAAGCGGCCATAAGCGCCGGTCGGAATATCAAAACGGGCGCAGAGATCTTTGGTAAAGCCCTTTGAGCCTTCAAGCTGGGCGGCCAGCTTGGAAGGACCGAAGACGCGAATATTCGCAGCCTGAAGATCATCAGCAAGGCCTGCAACGAGTGGCGCTTCCGGGCCAACGACAACCAGATCAATCGCATTCTGCTTGGCAAAAGCAATGACAGCCGCGTGATCGGTCACGTCGAGCGACACCAATTCTGCATATTCGGCAATGCCGGGATTGCCCGGTGCGCAGTAGAGCTTTGTCAGCTTTTCGGATGCGGCGAGTTTCCATGCCAATGCGTGTTCGCGTCCACCCGAACCGATCAACAGAACTTTCATGCCTTGCTCCCTGCGCGTGAGATCAGTAAATGTTGTTTATACGGGTCTCTATTGCCCAACGCACGAGCGGGCAAGGGCAGTGCCGCGATTTTTGGATAAAAAGCGGTCGCACCGGCATAGTTTCAGGAAAGCAAGCAGTCATGCAGCAGTCAAAGCCCGATATGGGGCCGAATTCAGATGTTCAGTCGCGCGACACACGCGGACGTGTGAAGGATGCGCCATCAGGCCATTGGGTCTATCGCGTGCTTCCGCCATCGCTATGGCCTTATGCGCAGCTTGCGCGCTGGGATCGTCCGATTGGCTGGCAGCTTTTGCTATGGCCATGTTTCTGGTCAGCGGCTCTCGTGGCGGGTGCAGGTGCGCAACCAGGCGATGATGCATGGTCTGTGGTGCCATCCATCTGGCATCTCGTTTTATTTTTCGTCGGCTCTGTCGCGATGCGTGGTGCTGGCTGCACCTATAATGATCTCGCAGATCAGGACATTGACGATAAGGTGGACCGCACACGCTCGCGGCCGCTCCCGTCAGGTCAGGTGACGCGCAAACAGGCAAAAATATTCATTGTCTTGCAGGCTCTGGTTGGGCTGGCTGTTGTGCTGCAATTTAACTGGTTTACGATTGGCCTTGGCGTTGGATCGCTCGTGATAGTTGCGGCCTATCCCTTCATGAAGCGTATCACGAATCTGCCGCAACTGGTGCTCGGCCTTGCTTTTTCATGGGGCGCACTGATGGGCTGGGCGGCGGTTGAAGGCTCGCTCTCACTCTCGCCTGTGCTGCTTTATATCGGTGCGATCCTTTGGACGATTGGCTATGACACGATCTACGCCCATCAGGACAAGGAGGACGATGCGCTGGTCGGCGTCGGGTCGACGGCTCGTCTGTTTGGTAAACATACCAAAACGGCACTGCTGGTGCTTTATGGTGGAGCAATTGGCTTTTTCGCTGCGGCCTTTGCGGTTGCACAGGTGCCGATGCCAGCGCTTGCCGGACTGCTCGCAGCTGGCGTTCATCTTTACCGACAAATCATCGTGCTGGATATCGATAATCCTGACCAGTGCTTGCGTTTGTTTAAGTCGAACAACACGGTCGGCTGGCTGATTTTCTTGGGCCTCGTACTAGGAAGCCTATGGGTGGCATTAAAGCCGATGGTATAAAATGAGAGCGCATCCCGAAAAGTGTGAAGCGGTTTTCGGATCAAGATGCGCGTCAAAAAACATCTAAAAGGCCGCTGATTTCAGCGACCTTTTTCATTTTATGGATAGAGACGATCTTTGTGCCAGTCGCCTTCCGGCGTGTCGCGGGTAAATAACACGCGGTCATGCAAGCGGAAGGGGCGATCGTGCCAGAACTCGATGGAAACTGGGCGGATGCGGAAGCCCGACCAATGTTGAGGCCGAGGGATTTCACCAATCGCATAACGAGCCGTATATTCTGCAACAGCCTTTTCGAGCGCAAAGCGGCTTTCTAGCGGGCGCGACTGCTTTGAAGCCCATGCGCCGATACGGCTGCCACGCGGACGCGATGCATAATAAGCATCGGCTTCTTCGGCGCTAACCTTCTCAACAGGGCCACGCACGCGTACCTGACGACGCAGCGATTTCCAGTGAAAGCACATGGCTGCTTTTTCAGCAGACAGGATTTCCTGTCCCTTGGCACTTTCGTAATTGGTGTAGAAAACAAAGCCGTGCTCGTCGAAATCCTTGAGCAAAACCATACGCACATTCGGCAAACCATCCGGATCAACGGTGGCGAGTGCCAATGCGTTTGGGTCGTTAATTTCGCTTTTGGTGGCGTCATTTAGCCATTGCGCAAAAAGCTCGAACGGTTCGGAGTTCTGGGTGAAGTCGTCGCTAGTATCGGTCATTTTCTGCTATTTCATATCTTCATGAAAGTGTGTGGAAGCGAACTTCGTCCATATCACGCATTTTGTCTATTGTTTTGCTGGGATTTTGCGCAGATGAGCAGATTTTGAGCGTTGTTCTTTGGTAGTGATTTGTTTACCCTGCCTGCGAACCGCTTGTTAACTCCATATCCCCCATATTCATTGCATCTTTAGGATGTACTTAAGGGAAGACCCGTTGGCCGCTGGACTTGCTCGCCGCGAGAAAAATGATGTGATCTGCAATCGAAGCATGGCTCTGATCCGCCATGTGGCCCTCGCTGCCGTCATGGTTTCGCTCGCAGGTTGTGCGATGGGCGGAGTTGGCATCGACAAAGCGGTTCCTGATTCCTCGACCATCACCGGCTCTATAAAGTCCGTCGAAAAAGACGAGACGGATAATGGCAAGCGTTCCGACCAGTCCACGATCAAGAGCATTGTTTCAGCACTGAACTTTACGCAATGGGGTAAGAACCCGGTTCCTTGGGCTAATCCCGATACCGGCAGTCAGGGTGCCATAACCACCATTGCCGAAACGAAAGCCAACGATACGCTTTGCCGACAGTTTGAGACATCGCGTGAAGCTTTTGACGGCGTTTCGATCTATCGTGGTGAAACCTGTATGCAGCGCGGCGGTGAGTGGACATTAACCTCATTTGCACCGCTTTAGGTTTTTTAGTACTCCACACGCGCTATTACTCTGGAAGTTTTAAGCCTTAGTACTCATATTACGGCAAAGTGAGTCTAACGGCTGATAAATCAGTCATTTTCCCGAATGAGGACTATATGCGCGATCCCTATAGCGTGTTGGGCGTCGCCAAAACGGCGAAGCCCGAAGAAATAAAATCGGCTTTCCGCAAGCTGGCCAAGAAATACCATCCGGATCAGAATCAAAATGATCCGAAAGCGCAAGAGCGCTTTTCCGAAATCAATCAGGCCTATGAGATTGTCGGCGATAAAGACAAGCGCGGCCAGTTTGACCGGGGCGAAATCGATGCCGAAGGCAAGCAAGCCTTTCAAGGTTTTGCCGGGCAGGGTGGCCATTCTGGATTTGGTGGCGGCGGCGATCCGTTCGCAGGCTTTCGTCAGCGTGGCGGTGGTCAGCAGGGTGGTTTCGGCGGCGGTGCCGAAGACATTCTCAATGATATATTCGGTGGCGCTTTTGGCGGCGGCGGCGGTGGTCGTGCACGTCAGCGTGGTCCTATCAAGGGCGACGATTTGGCTGCTTCGATCAATATCACGCTTGAACAAGCTGCCGGTGCTGACAAGGTTGAGGCCGTTTTTCCGAATGGCAAACACCTGAAAATCAAGCTGCCGCAGTTTGTCGAAGATGGTCAGACCATTCGCCTGAAAGGTCAGGGCGAGCATGTTGTCGGCGGTACGCCGGGCGATGCGCTGGTGACGATCCATTTCAAGCCAAGCGCGCGCTTTAAACTCGAAGGCCGCGATGTGCATGTCGATTTGCCGGTCGAACTTGCAGACGCAGCGCTAGGTGGCAAGGCGGAAGTTGAAACGCTCAGCGGTCGTATCGCAGTCAAAGTGCCCGCATGGTCGAGCTCGGATAAGGTTTTGCGTCTTAAGGGCAAGGGTCTGCCGCTCAAAGCTGGTGGCCATGGCGATCTTTATGTTCATGTTCGCATCATGTTGCCCGAAGGCGGCGATGCAGAACTTGAAGAGTTTCTCAAGAAACGCAAAGGCGACTAACAAGCTTTTGCCGCATCAACTGTAACCGGATCGCTGCACTGCGCGGCGATCCGTCGCTTGCAATCTATAATACCCGGCTTTTTGTGCGCAATTGCTTGAAGCCTGTGCAATGCTGTGCGATAGGGCATCTAGTTGATTATATTTCGATGAGGACCCTTAATGACCGCAAAGTCAGGTTTGTTGCAGGGCAAGCGCGGATTGATTCTGGGCGTAGCCAACAACCGTTCTATCGCCTGGGGCATTGCCAAGGCCGCTCGTGAAGCTGGTGCTGAACTCGCATTCACCTATCAGGGTGATGCGCTGAAGAAGCGTGTCGAGCCGCTGGCCGAAGAACTGGATGCTTTTGTTGCCGGACATTGCGATGTTGCTGACGGTGCAAGCATTGATGCTGTTTTTGAAGCACTGGAAAAGAAGTGGGGCAAGCTCGACTTCGTCGTTCACGCCATTGGTTTCTCCGATAAGGATGAACTGACGGGCCGTTATGTCGACACGTCAGAAGCCAATTTCCAGAACACTATGCTTATTTCGGTTTATTCGCTGACCGCGATTTCGCGTCGTGCGGAAAAGCTGATGAATGATGGTGGTTCGATTCTTACGCTGACCTATTATGGCGCTGAAAAAGTTATGCCGAATTACAACGTCATGGGCGTTGCAAAGGCAGCTCTTGAAGCAAGCGTGAAGTATCTGGCCGTTGACCTTGGACCGCAGAACATTCGCGTGAATGCGATTTCGGCAGGTCCGATCAAGACCCTGGCAGCTTCGGGCATTGGCGATTTCCGCTATATTCTTAAGTGGAACGAATATAATGCGCCGCTGCGCCGCACGGTTACGATTGATGAAGTGGGCGATGTTGGCCTTTACTTCCTCTCTGACCTCTCGCGCTCGGTCACAGGTGAAGTCCACCACGCCGACAGCGGTTATCATGTCATTGGCATGAAAGCAGTTGACGCGCCGGACATCTCGGTCATCAAAGACTGATCTGAACATTCCAAAATCCCGAAAAGTTGACCGACTTTTCGGGATTTTTCTTTGTCTCTTCATCGCCGAAGGGGCTATTCAAAATAGAATTACTTGCAGACAGAGGTGTGATTTTGGCCCGCGAGATCATCTATTTTTCGCGTCATGGTGAGACGGACTGGAATGTTGCACAGCGCATTCAGGGGCAGCTTGATATTGACATCAATGCCCATGGCCGCACACAGGCGGACCGAAACGGCGATATGCTGAAATCTCTGATCGGCGATGGTGCCGGTTACGATTTTGTCGCAAGCCCGCTGCGCCGCACGCGTGAAACCATGGAGCGTATTCGTCTGCGCATGGGCCTTGATCCTTATGATTTCCGCACTGACCCGCAATTGATGGAAGTGAATTTCGGCGATTGGCAGGGCTTCATGATGGAAGACATTGCCAAAGAGCGAGAAGACCTTCTCGATGCCCGCGCTCAGGATAAGTGGAACTTCATACCGCCAGGCGAGACTGCTGAAAGCTACATGCGCCTGTCACAACGCATTGGCCGCTGGGTCGAAGCGGTGGAATGGCCAACGGTCTGCGTGACGCATGGCGGCTGCATTCGCACGTTGTTCTATCTTTACGGCAATATGGACGGCCATGCTGCCGCCAATCTGTCGATCCCGCAGGATAAGATTCTGAAATTCGAGAACAACAAGCTTGAGTGGGTCTGAGTGAGCTCAGACCTTGTTTCAAGCAAGTCCTGTGTGTGATTCTGCAGGTCTGTCTTTTGGTTTGATGCCAGCCTGCGCCAATGTCCGGTCGAGAAGCTGTTCATAGATGGGCTTGCCGCCAATCCATTGCGCAACGAGATTGGCTGTGAGGCAGGTGGCAATCAGCGGCATTGCCATGCCATAGGCGCCCGTGAGTTCGAGCGTCAGA
The DNA here is from genome assembly GCF_049199085.1 of Ochrobactrum sp. EDr1-4. Classification (NCBI taxonomy): domain Bacteria; kingdom Pseudomonadati; phylum Pseudomonadota; class Alphaproteobacteria; order Hyphomicrobiales; family Brucellaceae; genus Ochrobactrum; species Ochrobactrum sp. EDr1-4. The sequence goes on along the minus strand of NZ_JBLZOF010000001.1, from coordinate 520,690 downwards.
ACAACGCCGACAATTGGTGCGCGAACCGATGCCGTAAACAGCCCGCCCATAGCCGCTATGGCAAATGCCAGAGGCATGATGCCTGCATCAGGCAGAAGCACGCTGATGATGCCTGCAAATGCAAGCCCAACACACGTCGCCAATGTGAGCATGGGCGCAAAAATACCGCCCGGAACGCCGGTGGAATAACTGCCAACCATCGTGAAATAGCGCGCAAAAGCCAGTAGGAGCAGAAGTGCCAGGCCGGTTTTCTGGTGAGCAAGCTGCATGATAATATGCTCGCCGCCGGTAACCGAATAAGGCAGCACAATGAAGAGTGCGCCCACGCATAGCCCGATAATTGCCGGATAAAGATATGGCACGCGATTATGCATTCGGGCTGCGAAATCAACCGCCCACATGATGCCACCATTGAGCGCCACTCCAACGAAGCCAAGCAGACAGCCGAGCAACACAAAGGCGGGGAGATGTTCAAGTGCTGCTTTTACATCCGGCATTGACATATCGGGTGCGGTACCGCCGATGATTTGCGTCATGACGGTTGCGAGAAGAGCAGCAGCGATCACGCCCATATAGGTGCGGAATGTGTAAGGAAACTGCTTGTGGGTTTCCTCCACGATAAACAGCACACCAGCCAACGGCGCATTAAAGGCGCAGGCAAGACCCGCAGCTGCACCAGCCGCCAGAATGCCGCGCCGTTCAGTTTCGCTGACTTTGAAGAAATCTGTGATCGCGGCACCAAGCGACGCGCCAATGTGGATGGTCGGGCCTTCACGCCCAAGAACGAGGCCGGACGAAATCGATGTGATGCCCATGAGAAATTTCACAGGCAGCACACGCCGCCAGCGCACCTCACGCAAACCTTCCATCGCGCCTTCAATTTCCTGAACACCACTGCCGCCAGCCTCGGGCGCAAAACGGCGAACGATGAAAACCGCAAGCACTGTGCAGCACATTGTAAACAGTGCTGCCGCAACGATAAGAGGTGTTCCGGTGATGTATTGGCCTAGCTTTTGCGGCCATGTCATCAGTGCATCAATGATGAGATGAAAATATGACCCTACAGTTCCAGTGAGTATTCCAGTCAGGGCAGCGAAGAATACATAGCGTGCCTGCGCTGATCTGTTTCCCGGCCTGTCGAGTGATTTTATCGGATCATCCATCGATGCTTGCCCCAATATGCAATACTCGGCCTGACCGGATTATTGGAGGCCCCCATCTCTCGGACACAAACAGACTCGCCCCTAAAAGTCTAGCAACGACATGGTTTGCGGCGAGCTGATTTGCCATTTGGCAAAATTATGCTATCTTTCCGCCATAAGGAAGGTGTGGCATGGAACTTCAGCCGATCAGTATCACGCCAGCAGGCACTCTGACGAATGCGATTACCAGTGAGGAAGCGGGCGCTTTGGCACGCACAACGGTTAATCTGCTGAGGGTCTGGAAGCTCTCGGATGGAGAAGCGTGTATATTGTTGGGCGATATGTCGCCGCGCACATGGGCGCGATGGAAAGACGGCACTATTGGCCGGATTGATCGCGACCTACGGATGCGTATGGCGCATCTGATGGGTATTCATAAAGGCCTGCGCTATATGTTCCGCGATGCCGCACGCGGTTATGCGTGGATCAGAAAGCCCAATGACGCTTTTGGCGGCCTTTCGGCGCTTGATCTTATGCTGCGGGGCGAAATTTCTGATCTCGCTGCCCTTCGCGAATGGCTCAATGCGGAGCGCGGCGCGTGGTAAGCGGATTGGCGCAAAAGCGACATGTTGATTGGCCGCAGACGTTTCGCATCATTCGGTCCATTCATCCGCCGATTGATCTGTTTGAAGATATTGCCGACCCGCGCGACTGGGAGGCACTGGCCTCAGTCGAGGAAAAAACCAATCCGCGTATTCGTTTTGAGATCGGTGATTTGGGCAAGGTTCCTGCTGAGCGGCGCGTCGTAGGGCAGGGCGCAACCTACGTCATGGCGCCTTTTGTGCATTGTTCGACGACGCGTCCGGGGCGTTTCAGCGATGGCAGTTATGGCATTTATTATGCTGCTGATCGCGAAGATGTGGCGGTGGCTGAAACCATTCATCACCATGAAAAATTCATGCGTGCAACCAGTGAAGAACCCGGCTGGACCTCAGATTTTCGCGTGCTTATCGGCAGCGTGGATAGAGAACTGGACGACGTGAGCGCAGTTCCGGGCGTGCTTAATCCTGTTGATTATGCAGCGTCTCATGTCGAGGGAAGAGATCTGCGCGCAAGCGGAAGTCATGGGCTTTTATGGCCAAGTGTACGGATGCGCGGTGGCTCTTGTATTGGGATTTTTTGGCCGAATGTTATAACGATTCCTGTTCAGGGACGGCATTACAGCTATCACTGGAATGGAACCCGCGTCGATTATGTTCGTCAATACGACACGGGCACAATTTTATCCGTCGTTTAAGTTTACGGCGCTTCCTGAATGTCGGTGATGAAGCGCGTATTGTCGGCTTCATCGTAAAGAATGATAACCTTCATGCCTTTGTTAATGGCGGAATAATCAAACTCGCCCGGCAGCTTATAGGTCTTGCCGTCATCAAGCGTAATTGTTTCTTTGTCTTGATTGATGCCAGTGATCTTGCCTTCGACATCATCTGCCATTGCGACAGTCGAAAAGAGCGAAGCAATGATAAAGAGCAGTCCCACAATATATTGCATGGGTGCCATCCTCCATTTGGGTGCCCGACCGTCCATTGACTGATTCGACACGAATTGCATTTTGCGATTGTTCCCTGATTTTTTTAGCAAACACTAAGAGCTGAAACTGAGGGAAGCAACTTCATTTGTGGCCGTATTTTAGCTGGTGGAATGTGTCAAAAAGAATGCGGCATGTGGATGATCTGATGGAAATTTTGCGATCCTGATGCGCTATTCCCAGCAATAATTTGACCGTTGCTCAAAAGGCCAATAAAACCGCCCCATATCTTGCCGGAAAAGGCGCTCCGTAATCAGGCTTAGCTCATGTCTCATAACAGTTTCGGTCATTTGTTCCGCGTAACCACCTGGGGTGAAAGCCATGGTATTGCGCTTGGTTGTGTCGTGGATGGTTGCCCTCCCGGCATCACATTTACCGAGGCCGAAATTCAGTCCTATCTCGATAAACGGAAGCCGGGTCAGTCAAAATATACGACGCAGCGCCGCGAACCGGATCAGGTGCGCGTGTTGTCCGGTGTTCTTTTGGGCGACGATGGCGTTACCATGACCACGACAGGTACGCCGATTTCGATGATGATCGAAAATACTGATCAGCGCTCCAAGGACTATGGCGATATTGCAAGCCAGTACCGTCCGGGTCATGCTGACTATGCCTATGACGTGAAATACGGCATTCGTGATTTTCGCGGTGGTGGACGTTCTTCGGCGCGCGAAACAGCGGCACGCGTTGCAGCCGGTGCCATTGCGCGCAAAGTTGTCCCGGGCTTGCAGGTGCGTGGTGCGCTGGTTTCGATGGGCGTTCACGACATTGATCGCTCGCGCTGGGACTGGAACGAAGTCGATAACAACCCGTTCTTCACGCCGGATGCGGGTTCGGTCGAGGTATTTGCAGAATATCTCGATGGTATCCGCAAGAATGGGTCTTCCATCGGTGCGATTATTGAAATCGTGGCGGAAGGTGTTCCTGCCGGTATCGGTGCGCCGATCTATGGCAAGCTTGATCAAGATATTGCAAGTTATCTGATGTCGATCAATGCCGTGAAAGGCGTTGAGATAGGCAATGGTTTTGAAGCTGCACGTCTGACTGGCGAAGAAAATGCCGATGAAATGCGGATCGGCAATGATGGCCAGCCTGTATTTCTGTCTAATCATGCGGGCGGTGTTCTGGGCGGCATCGCAACTGGTGCGCCGGTTGTCTCGCGTTTTGCAGTGAAGCCAACATCGTCGATCCTAACGCCGCGCAAGTCAATTGATGCGCAGGGCAAGGAAGTGGATGTGATGACCAAGGGTCGCCATGATCCATGTGTGGGTATTCGTGCTGTGCCGATTGGCGAAGCGATGGTCGCTTGCGCCATTGCTGATCATTATCTGCGCCATCGTGGGCAGACAGGACGCGTATAAAATATTCAGAGACGAGTTTCAGGAACTGAGGGCCGGTTTTCGACTGAAACTGAGGGACAAAGATTGAGGCTGAAATGAGCTATAATCAGAAACAGGTCGTTGATGCGCTGCGGGCTTTTGAACGCGGTGAAATCGTTGTGGTCATGGATGATGACGGGCGCGAGAATGAAGGTGACCTGATCGTCGCCGCTGTTCATTGCACCCCGGAAAAGATGGCGTTCATAGTGCGCTATACGTCGGGGATCGTCTGCACACCGATGCCACGTGAGGAAGCCAAGCGCCTCAACCTCGCACCGATGGTTGCCGAAAACGAATCGGCTCACACGACTGCTTTTACGGTCACGGTTGATTATCGTCATGGCACCACGACAGGCATTTCTGCTGATGATCGCACGCTTACGGTTCGCAATCTAGCAAACCCGAATGCTGGTGCTTCCGATTTCGTGCGTCCCGGCCATATCTTCCCGCTGATCGCACGTGAGGGCGGTGTTCTGATGCGTTCCGGTCATACGGAGGCAGCTGTCGATCTTTGCAAGCTCGCAAACTTGCCGCCAATTGGCGTGATCTGCGAGCTTATCAATGATGATGGCACCGTTATGCGTGGTCCTGACGTAACGAGCTTTGCAGAACAGCATAAGCTGCATCGCGTCACGGTGGCTGATCTTATTGCCTATCGTCAGCGCAAGGAAACATTGGTTAAGCGTATCGGCGATGCTGCAATTGATACCTGCGCAGGTCCGGCCCATGCCTATACTTACGAGCTTCCATGGGAGCCGATGCAGCATGTGGCTGTCGTCTTTGGTGACATTCGCGACGGCGAAGAAGTGCCTGTGCGCTTGCATCGCGAAGATGTGCTGAGCGATGTGTTCGGCAATGGCGGCAGCAATCTCGACGAGATCATGAAACGCATGGGCAAAGAAGGCCGTGGCGTGCTGGTTTACTTGCGTGAAGATTCGGTAGGCGTGCGCTCTGATCATCGCGATGCGCGGGCGCGTGAAGCTTTGCTTGGCGAGCAGGAAGCCCATGCGGAAGCTGTGGCGCGTGAAGAAGAATGGCGTCAGATTGGCTTGGGTGCGCAGATCCTGAAAGATCTCGGCATTACTTCAATTGTGCTGCTGGCTTCGCGTGAGCGTCACTATGTTGGTCTTGAAGGTTTCGGCATCAATATCTCGCGCACGGAAATCATCTGACACAGTGTTGTTGGCTAAGGATGCTAGAGGAGCGCAATGACAACACGGCTTTACTGGCATCCCACCTATCTTGAACATATCGTGCCGCCCGGACATCCCGAGCGGCCCGACCGCATTCGTGCACTGATGAGCGAGCTCGATGGGCCGGATTTTTACCGTCTCGATCGTGTGGAAGCGCAAATGGCATCTGAAAGTGCCATTCTCCTCGCGCATCCTGAAAGCTATGTCGATGAGATCCGCCAGCAAATTCCTGATCCCATCGATGACGAAGAAGCGCCTCAGCCCATCAATAAGCTTGGTGTCGATACTTATGTAAGCCCGAAAAGCTGGGAAGCTGCTCTTCTGGCAATTGGTGCCGCAACTAACGCAGTTGATGATGTGTTTTCAGGTGCGGCCGATAATGTGTTTGTCGCCTCGCGCCCGCCCGGCCACCATGCCGAGCTTACGACCGCCATGGGCTTTTGCCTTTTCAACAACGTGGCCATTGCTGCACGCCATGCGCAGCGCAATCATGGTGCAGAGCGTATTGCGATTGTTGACTGGGACGTACATCACGGCAATGGCACACAGGACATTTTTCAAGATGATCCGAGCGTTTTGTTTTGCTCAACGCATCAGTTTCCACTGTTTCCGGGCACCGGCCGGAAAGATGAAGTGGGCGTGGGCAATATCGTTAATGCCCCGCTGTCACCAAATACTGGCAGCCGCGAGTTTCGCGAAGCATTTAATAGTCGTGTATTGCCTGCTTTGGACAACTTCCGGCCAGATTTGATCCTTATTTCAGCTGGCTTCGACGCACATTTCCGCGATCCTCTTTCCGAGATTAATCTCGATGAAGCGGATTTCGATTGGGCGACGGGCAAGCTCATGGAACGCGCAGAGCGCTTCTGCAATCACCGGATGGTGAGTGTGCTTGAAGGTGGATATGATCTTGAGGGCTTGTCGCAGTCCGCGTCTTCCCATATTACGCGGCTGTTGAAAGGATAAACCATGGTAACCGAACCGTCCAACACCGACATTGCAGTTATGAGCTTTGAGGACGCCTTGAAGCAGCTTGAGAAGATCGTCGATGCTTTGGAGCGGGGCGATGTGCCGCTTGAGGAGTCGATCCGCATCTATGAGCGCGGCGAAGCGCTGAAGAAGCATTGCGATACGCTGCTTAAATCTGCGGAAGACAAGGTGGAGAAGATTCGCGTTGGTCGCGATGGTCAGCCTGTCGGTACAGAACCGCTCGACGCTGAATAAGATCAGTTAAGATTTTTATCTGGATATAAAAATAGCGGCTCTTTTGGAGCCGCTATTCCTTTGTGTCGCGTTCGGTCTGACTGGAGGTCGGGAAGCTTTAGCGACGCAAATTTGAACTAAGCAATATTGCTTAGAACGAACGCTGGAAGCGAACCATGCCCTGAACAGCGTCTTTGCCCTTGAGGACCGAACGATCGTCGTTCCACTTGGTGTAGGACACTTCTGGAGTGATGGTGAAGCCCGGTACGATGGTGTAAGCAACGTTCATGGTGCCTGCAAAACGGCCAGCTTCTTCGTAAGCTGCCTGAATGTTGAAGGCGGTCTTCTTGTTGAACTTGTACTTCGCGCCACCCCAGACAGCCCAATCGCCGCCCCATGTGCCGTAGAAGCTGTCGATCTGACGAACGCCAGCAATGTAATGGTCGTCGTTCGACTTGTAAGCGCCCTGTCCCCAGATCGAGAACTGTTCGGTTACGTTCACGTCGAGGCGAACCTTGCCCATCCACTTTTCATTGAGCGCGTCGTAAGCTGCAACACCGGCGATCGAACCCCAGCCCTGAGCATACTTTAGGCCACCAACAACATGTGGTGTGTAGTCGTCGATGGTGACGGAGCCGTTGGAATCGCCATTGCCGCCCTGTTCAAGCGCAACGATAGCCGAAAAGCCGTTGCCGCCCTTGAAAGTGTAGCTGATCGCGTTGGTGCGGGTGCCGCCAGCGAGGATCACGTCGTCGTTGATGACGTCGCCGAGGTAGCCAGTGAAAGTTACGAATGCTGATTCGTCGAGACCAACGCGAAGGCCGCCGAGCTGGATGTAGCCATAACGCAGGGTGCCGGTCGAGCTTGCATCAGCGCCGTTCTGGTACTGGAAGCGGGCTTCAGTATAGGTCTTCAGTGTGCCGAGTTCGGTTTCCGATGCGGTCGAGAAACGGAGCGAGAAACGGGTCAGGTAGTCATAGTTGTCGCGATCACGAGCGCTAAGGGTCTTAGCATAGACATTGTCGCCGCCCTTGATATCAGCGCGTACATAACCGTGGATGCGCAGGCAGGTTTCGGTGCCTGGAATGTAGAAGTAGCCAGCGCCGTATGCATCGCAAACGCGAACATATTCTACTGCTTCTGGCTCTGGCGCAACAATCGCGTCAGCAGCTTGTGCAACTGATGCGAACGAAAATACTGCAGCCGAAGCGCAGAGAAAATGCTTAACCCTCATAAGAAACTCCATAAGTGAGGTGTGACTGGAGCGCTTATAGAGGTGTAAAAAAAACAAACAATATCAATTACATGTCAGATTGGTGAAGTTTTAATGACTAGGCAACACTGGTCGATTTAAATATAGGGCAGTGAAATTTATCGCGTGTTGTTGCATTTGCACATCATTATATTTGATCCACCCAAAACTACTTGCTTGCTGGCTTAGTGGATCATGTTTTTGATGTGAATGACATAAGGCGCAAGCATACCACTCAGAAGATAAGGGCCAAGCCCCCAAACCAGTGTCCAAACTGCTGCACCGAAAATATTCGCTGCCATGAAGTGTAGCGGCGGCATTTTCATGGAACCGGCAATGATGCCGTTCAGCTGTCGCAACAACACGACAAAACGGGCAGTGGCGACGACAAAAATACCTTTGGTTTCAAATATCCTTTCAAAATGTTCGAGCCGTTCCGGCGTCAGTTTAATGCGGCTGCCATAACGCAGGATCAACGCGCGTCCGCCAGAGCGCCCGATGATATATCCAGTAGTGTCTCCAAGAACGGCTCCGATAAACACGGCGAGCAACACATGCTCAATATGCAGTGTTCCATTCAATGCAAGGAGTGAGCAGGCAATCAATGCGCTTTCACCGGGAAGCGGTGCGCCAAAAGATTCAAAATAGACAATGATAAAAATCGCAAAAGCGCCGTAAGCCGCGATGTAATGTTCGATAAAACCCATCTGGCACTGGTGCTTTCATGAATGGTAATAAAAAGGCTCCGGCGCGAACCGGAGCCATATAGCACTATAACGTGTTTTTCAGCCGATGGAACGCTTGCCGGTGATCTTGTGATAGGCCCACAGGACAAGGATCGAGCCGATAATCGCAATGATCAGGCTCATTGGATCGAAAGCGCCAGTGACGCCGCGACCAAACAGTGTTGAAGAGAGAGCGCCGCCAACGATCGCCCCGACAATGCCGAGCGCAATGTCGAAGAACAGTCCCTGACCGCTTTTATTGACGATTTTACTGCCGATAAAGCCGGCAATCAGGCCTAGGATAATCCAGCTTATTATAGACATCTAATATCTCCGATTGCGAAAATAAGGTTTTGCATCAGACAGTTAGAAAATTTTCACAATAGTTTCGATTTGGCAAGGTATAATGCTTGTCAAAGGTGAAAACTTATTTCACCTTAACTTATCGCGTGTGAAAAAACCACAGCGACCAACAGGGAGTATCGTGTGATGGGAAGTTATGATGACAATTCCAGCAATTCGCCGATCCCCGGCGGCAGTCTTGCCAAGCCGGTTCTGATTGCGCTCGGCGCGCTTCTGGTGGGTAAGATGCTTAAAGGCCATAGCGACGAGCCTGAACAACCGGCTTCTGTTCCTGATCAATCTGCACCGCAGCAGGCAGATAATGGCGGCGGACTGCTTGGCGGCATTCTCGGTGGCCTTGGTGGTCTGCTTGGTGGCGCCCTTGCAAATGGCAGTGCGTCATCTGCTCCCGCAGCGCCGGGTCCGCTCGGTGGTGGTCTGGGCGGTCTTCTGGATCAGCTTAAACAAGCAGGCCTTGGTGATAAGGTGGATTCATGGGTCGGGCAGGGCAATAACCACCAGATAGAGCCGGGTCAGCTTGGCGATGCACTTGGCAATAAGACATTGAGCGAAATCGCAGCTCATGCAGGTATTGACCAACAGGAACTGCTCAATCAGCTTTCGCAAGTGCTTCCGGGTCTGGTTGATAAGCTGACCAGCAATGGACAGGTGCCCGACACCAACGAATTGTCGCGCCTGTTGCACAATCGCTGACACAGTTCTATCTTTTTAAAGATGACGCACCGGCAAGCCGTTTGCCGGTGCGATTTTATTTGGTGGCTGTCCGATGAGCTTTTTTCCCTGTCCTGATCCGGTGCTTGGCGACAAGACTTCCGTTGATGCTATCGAAACGCTGGTCATCCCGCGCACCAGCGATATTGGCGGGCTGGAAGTGCGTCGTGCTTTGCCCACCGTTAAGCGGCGGCTTGTTGGGCCGTTCATCTTCTTTGATCGCATGGGACCGGCAGTGTTGAAGGATGGCGATGCGCTTGATGTGCGTCCGCATCCGCATATCGGGCTTTCTACGGTGACTTATCTGTTTGATGGTCATATCCGCCATCGTGACAGCCTTGGCACCGAAATGGTGATCCGTCCGGGCGACGTAAACCTTATGACGGCAGGGCGCGGCATTGTCCATTCCGAGCGTTCGCCGGAAGAGGAGCGCAACGGCCCACTCGCCATTTCAGGCGTGCAGACATGGCTCGCGCTGCCCGAGCAATTTGAAGAAATCGATCCGCATTTTTATCACACCAATTCGCCTGATCTGCCATTGATGGACGATAGCGAATTTAATGGCAGGCTGATCATAGGCTCAATGCACGGTCTATCGTCACCCGTCATCCAGCATGCCGAAACGCTCTATGCAGATATTGAAGTGCTGTCCGGTGGACGCTTTCAAATTCCGCCAACCACGGAAGAGCGCGCGATTTATACGCTGCGCGGAAATGTGGGCATTGGTGGAGAAGTGTTCCCACCAGATCGTCTGCTGGCTTTCCGTCCCGGTGACGATATTGTCGTGCAGGCCGGGTCGGATGGTGCGCATTTCATGCTTTTTGGCGGAGCAGCGCTTGGTTCAAAACGCTATGTTTGGTGGAATTTCGTTTCGTCTTCCAGAGAGCGCATTGAGCAGGCGAAGGAAGAATGGCGCACCGGGCGTTTTGATATTGTGCCGGGTGATGAAGAAGAATTCATACCTTTGCCAGAATGATGGAGCATTTCCAGTAAAAATGTGAAGCGGTTTTGCATTCGGATAATGCGATAATACAAAAAGTGGTCGCATAGGACACGATGTCTCGCTGGGTGCACGAAAGCCTTGCCAAGCTTGATCTGCACAAGCTGCTGCTATACCGACAAATAAAAATCGAACCAGAAACAGGTTGTTTTAATGTCCCGACCCATCACCCCATTGCTCGACAAGGCACCGACACCGGAAGCCCTGCGCGCATTGCCGGAGCAGGATTTGCCAAAGCTTGCGGAGGAACTGCGCGCCGAGCTGGTGGACGCAGTTTCAACGACGGGCGGGCATTTGGGGGCGGGGCTTGGTGTTGTAGAACTCACCATTGCGCTGCATCATGTCTTTAACACGCCGCATGATCGTATCATCTGGGATGTGGGTCATCAGGCCTATCCGCACAAGATCCTGACTGGACGCCGTGACCGTATCCGTACGCTGCGTCAGGAAAATGGTCTATCTGGTTTCACCAAGCGCGCTGAAAGCGAATATGATCCGTTTGGCGCGGCACATTCCTCGACATCGATTTCGGCAGGTCTTGGCATGGCCGTGGCCGCGGACCTTTCGGGCGAAAAGCGAAATGTGATTGCCGTTATTGGTGATGGTTCCATGTCGGCTGGCATGGCCTATGAAGCGATGAACAATGCGGGTGCGCTTGATGCGCGTCTTATCGTTATCCTCAACGATAATGATATGTCGATTGCGCCGCCAACAGGCGCTATGAGTGCTTATTTGGCGCGACTTGTTTCCGGCAAGACCTATCGTAGCGTGCGTGAAGCGGCTAAGCAGATAGCCAAGAAACTGCCGAAATTTTTGCAGGATAAAGCCCGCAAGTCGGAAGAGTTTACGCGTGCCTTCTTCACTGGCGGCACGATGTTTGAAGAGCTTGGCTTTTATTATGTCGGACCGATCGACGGGCATAATCTTGATCATATGCTGCCGATCTTGAAAAACGTTCGCGACACGCAAGACGGACCTGTGCTGATCCACATGGTGACGCAGAAGGGCAAGGGCTATGCGCCTGCGGAAGCCGCTGCGGACAAATATCACGGCGTCAACAAGTTCGACGTGATTACCGGCAAACAGGCAAAGCCACCGGCAAATGCGCCGAGCTACACCAAGATTTTCGGTACAAGCCTCATTGAAGAAGCGCGCCACGACGACAAGATCGTGGCGGTGACTGCGGCCATGCCGACTGGCACCGGCCTTGACCTGTTTGGCGAAGTGTTTCCGAAGCGCGTCTTTGATGTCGGCATTGCCGAACAGCACGCAGTCACTTTCGCGGCTGGCTTGGCGTCCGAAGGCTATAAGCCGTTCTGTGCGATTTATTCGACCTTCCTCCAGCGCGGCTATGATCAGGTCGTGCATGATGTGTCGATCCAGAATCTGCCCGTGCGTTTTCCGATTGATCGCGCTGGTCTGGTCGGTGCCGATGGCCCGACGCATGCCGGTTCGTTCGATACTGGCTTCCTCGCAGCGTTGCCGGGCTTTGTGGTGATGGCTGCATCCGACGAAGCGGAACTGCGCCATATGGTGCGCACCGCTGCTGAATATGACGAAGGCCCGATCTCCTTCCGCTATCCGCGCGGTGATGGTGTTGGTGTGGAATTGCCAGAGCGTGGCTCCGTGCTTGAAATCGGTAAGGGCCGTATTGTGCGTGAAGGCACCAAGGTCGCGCTTTTGTCATTCGGCACGCGTTTGCTGGAATGCCTGAGTGCTGCTGATGAACTGGCCGCAGCGGGGCTTTCAACAACGGTCGCGGATGCGCGTTTTGCCAAGCCGCTTGATCATGATTTGATCCGTCGTTTGGCGCGTGAGCATGAAGTGCTTGTGACGATTGAAGAAGGTGCCGCTGGTGGTTTTGCCGCCCATGTGCTGCAATTCCTCGCAACCGATGGTCTACTGGATCGTGGCCTGAAAGTGCGCGTACTGACCCTGCCAGACAGCTATCAGGACCATGCCAAGCCGGAAGTCATGTATGCCAATGCCGGTCTTGATCGCGCTGGTATCGTACACACGGTCTTTGCAGCTCTCGGTCGCGAAGAAGTCGCGGCACCATTTCGCGCATAAGTGATGAGCGAGCAATCACCGGATAACCGCCCGCGTCTTGACCAGTTGCTGGTTGATCGCGGCCTGTTCGCCACGCGTTCGCGTGCGCGCGATGCGATACAGCGCGGCACGGTGAAGGTTGATGGCAAGACCGTCACCAAGCCGGGGCAAAATGTTCTGCGCACGGCAGAACTGAGCGTCGATGATCCGGCCAGCGCCTATGTTTCGCGCGGAGCACTGAAACTGATCGCGGCACTTGATCATTTCCATCTCGATGTGAAGGGGCTGAATGCGCTTGATATTGGCGCATCGACCGGCGGTTTTACGCAGGTGCTGCTTGAACGCGGTGCTAGTCACGTCATTGCAATCGATGTTGGCCACGATCAGTTGCATCCGACATTGCGCAGTGATCTGCGTGTCACCAACAAAGAAGGCGTCAATGCGCGTGCGCTCGAGTTTAACCACCTTGATGGCCGCGACATTGGCTGCGTTGTTTCGGACGTAAGCTTCATTTCGCTGAAACTCGCTTTGCCTCCGGCATTGGCGTTTGCGCAAAAAGATGCTATCTGCGCGCTTCTCGTAAAGCCGCAGTTCGAAGCCGGGCGCGAAGCCATCGGCAAAGGCGGCATTCTGCGTGACCCTAAAGACGGCGAACGCATTGCGGAAGAATTGAAATCATGGCTTGAAACGCAACCCGGATGGCGTGCGCTGGGCCTTTGCCCGTCACCCATTGAGGGCGGCGACGGCAATCGTGAATATCTCTTGGCAGGAAAGAAAGATTTATGACGACGCAAGTTACAATCCGCTCGATAGGCGCGGGCGGCGATGGCGTCGCCAATCTTCCCGATGGCCAGCTTTTTGTGCCTTTCACGCTGCCGGGTGAAGTGGCCAATGTTGCACGCGACAAGAACCGTGGCACGGTGATGGCACTGCTTGAAACCTCCAATGAGCGTCAGGATCCAGAATGCCAGCATTTTGAAGAGTGTGGCAGTTGCGCGCTTCAGCATTGGCAGGACGAACCTTACCGCGCATGGAAACGCGAACTGGTTGTCTCGGCTCTTAAGGGTCGCGGCCTTGATGTCGAGGTTGAGCCGCTGGTCGCTTGCCAGCCGCAGTCGCGCCGCCGCGCAACCTTTGCTGCGCGCAAGACTGAAAAAGGCGTGCTGCTTGGCTTTAATCGCCACCAGAGCCACGAGATCATCGATCTTGTCGAATGTGCTGTTACAGTGCCGGAAATCGTCGCGCATCTTGATGACCTGCGCGAAGTGGGCGCGCTGATCGGACCGGGTTCAAAGCCGTTTAAGCTAGCTGCAACTGTAACCGCTTCCGGGCTTGATCTGGCAGCAAGCGGCTGCGGTAAATTAAGCGATGAGCAACGCCGTGCGTTGACTGCACTGATGATGAAAAAGGGCTTTGCCCGCCTTTCACATGAAGGCGAAATCATCGTCGAGCCGAAGAAGCCGATCATCCATTTTGGCAAAGTACCGGTTCCGGTGCCTCCGGGTTGCTTCTTGCAGGCAACGGTTGAGGCCGAAGAAGCCATGGTTTCGCTCGTGCTTGCGCATGTTGGTAAATCCAAGCGCGTCGCCGACCTCTTCTGTGGGGTTGGAACATTTGCGCTGCGTATCGCTGAGAAGAGCGCGGTCCACGCGATTGAAAATGATGCACCAGCACTCGCTGCCCTTGATCGCGGCGTGCGTCATGTGCAGGGATTGAAGCCTGTTTCGGTTGAACGCCGTGATTTGTTCCGCCGCCCGCTGATGCCAAAAGAATTGCTGCCTTATGATGCGGTGGTGTTTGATCCGCCACGCGCGGGCGCTGAAGAGCAGGCACAAGAACTGGCCAAATCCAAGGTAGGCAAGGTGGTTGCCATCTCTTGCAACCCGGTCACGCTGGCCCGCGACCTCGCCATTCTGGTGAAGGGCGGCTACCGCATTACCCGCGTCACACCGATTGACCAGTTCCTCTGGTCTTCGCATGTTGAAGCCGTGGTAACGTTGGTGAAGAAGTAGAACGCATTATCGCAGCAACACTTGCATCTCACATTAAAAGTCTGGCTGTTCGCAATTGTTACTGGCTGACGGGTGTTTTCGAGATTCCTCTGGCTGCCGGATATTGCAGTAAAATTCGACTTTGCTAAAAAATACAAACCTGAATGGGTAATTTTTACCCATTCAGGTTTTTCATTTCATGGCCTTGCATATGATGTTTCTGTGCGTCGCACTGTCATGTTCATATCGCGTTTTGTGCAGATTTTTGCCGACAGGCTGCAAGACGTATCACCGGCGCGGTTCTTCCTCCCAATCGTGAATAGCGCCCTGCGATAGACGATTATAAAATGACTGAAAATACCTCTTTGCCGGATCTGAACGGCGTTTTTCCTGCTCGTGAGATCAAAATCAAAAAACATGGATTGGCGCATCGTCTGCTCTATCCGTTTCTCAGCATCGTCTTTGCTTTTGCGAGTGTTGGCGTTGCTGTGGCCTGGTTTCCAGGACTTTACAAAGACCACCTGATTATGAACGATCCGCTCGTTCTGGAAGATGCTTCTATCATCGACGGTCAGTGCCGATCTAAAAAGATGACGGTTAACTGCAAGGCTGGCATTGTCTATGACTATGAAGGCGAGCGCCGTATAAAGCAGGTCGAGTTTTCATTTGTGAGCTTGGCGGGTGGCGATTACGAAACAGACGTTGTCATGCAGCGGTCTGATCCTGAAAATGTAACGCTGACACTGGCCATTGATGAGTTCTGGAATCGTCTGGCCTTTGATCTCGGGCTTTTCGCGATCATGCTCGCAATGTCTGTGCTGTTTCTGGTTCGCTTCTTCAAGATCATGGGAAGCGCGTCTGCAATGAAATCCGCCACAGCACTTCAGTTTGTTTGGGCGAAGATCACAGCCAGTAAGAAGAGTCTTGGCGCGACGAACATCACTTACAACCCGGTTGATAAGGCGCATAAAAAGAAGAGTGTTGTTTCGCGATTTTCGCGAAAGGAAAGCCCGTTTCTTCATTATGTGCAAGCGGATGATGAGACCTATGGCATTGTTGCCATACATCCACAGGCGTCATTGCCTGTTCTTCTGGATGAGGGTTTTGAACGTCTCGATCTCAATAAGGATGATCGTGAAGCTGCGTTAAAGGCGGTGAATGATCGTCTTACTGTTTGATACATAAAAAAGGGCGGATTTTCCGCCCTTTCGTTTATCGTAAAGCCCAATCCACTGCCGCCTCTGCATGTAACTGTGTTGTGTCAAACACCGGTACGGGACTGTCCTGCTGGCCTATCAGCAGCATGATTTCGGTGCAGCCGAGAATGATTGCTTCTGCGCCGCGCTCAACCAGACGCTGGATGACCGCACGGTATTTCTCGCGGGAAACATCGCGCACATCGCCCACCACCAGTTCCTGATAGATGATGTCATGCACAGTTTTGCGGTCGGCATCGTCGGGCGTGAGAACGTCCAGCCCATATTTTGCAGCAAGGCGACCTTTGTAGAAATCCTGCTCCATCGTGAACGCGGTGCCGAGCAGACCCACTTTTGAGAAGCCTGCGGCCTTGATTTTTTCTGCTGTCGGGTCGGCAATATGCACGAGCGGAATTGACGTGGCATTTTCGATATCAGAGGCCATTTTATGCATGGTGTTGGTGCAGATCAGGATGAAGTCCGCGCCACCTTTTTCAAGGTTTTGCGCCGCTTCAATCATAAGCTTTGTCAGTTCGTCCCATTTGCCCTGATGCTGGAGATCCTCGATCTCTGCAAAATCCATCGACCACATCAGGCTTTTGGCCGAATGCGTGCCGCCAAGTTTTGCGCGGACTTCGCGGTTGATGATGCGGTAATATTCCTGCGAGCTTTCCCAGCTCATCCCGCCGATTAGTCCAATCGTCTTCATCTCTGCCTCCCAGATAGAGTTAAGGGCGGATTGCTCCGCCCTTTTATTCGTTATGCAATCGGTCCAGAGCCGCGATTACATCTTCTCGATGATCTTAGGATCGCCCTCATGTGCGCGGCCATTGGCAGCGAGGATTGCTGGCACAATGTCTTTCGCATCATCAATCACCAGCGGCTTTACCTGATGCGCGGTATGCAGGAAGCCTTCATTTGTCATGTGCTCAAGCAAAGTGAGCATCGGCTGCCAGAAATTATTGATATTGGCGAAAACCATCGGCTTGGTATGCTTGCCAAGCTGTGCCCAGGTCATCATTTCCACGATTTCTTCAACCGTGCCGATGCCGCCGGGGAGGGTGACAAAAGCGTCTGACTTCTGGAACATCAGATGCTTGCGCTCGTGCATGTCGCCAACCACGATCAGCTCGGTTAATTCCTGCGCTTTTTCCAGGCTTGCTTCCTTGTCGAGCAGGAAGGTCGGGATGATGCCGGTGACTTCGCCGCCCGCTTCCATCACGCCTTGCGCAACCGCGCCCATAATGCCGCGCGTTCCGCCGCCGTAAACAAGACGAATGCCATGTTCCGCAAGCGAGCGACCAAGCGTGAGGCCCGCTTCACGATAGATTGGATTTAAGCCCGTTGAAGAGCCGCAATAAACACAAATGGATCGAATCTGAGACATGATTTCTTGTGCTACTTTGCTGTTTCAGCGTCAAGCGTCTCAAGCTATAACTGATGCGAAGCATATTTAGGCAGGGAGTTTGATGGAATGAAGAAGTGGATTTTGGCTGCAGGTTTTTCGCTTGTGGCATCGGGTGCGCTGGCCGGAGAAATTAATATTCCTTTGCCCGACGATGTGGAAGTAACGGAAAACTCGGTTCTTTATAAATGCGGAGATCAAAACGTTTCTGCCACTTATTACAATGCCGGTGAAAACTCACTCGTGCAGCTCGAAATGGAAGACACGTCGGTTATCGCAGCCAATGTTCTTTCGGGTTCCGGCGCAAAATATGCAGGCGGCGTTTACATTTGGTGGACCAAAGGCGACAGCGCTGATCTCTATAATCTGATGGATGATCCTGATCAGGAAAAGCCAATCAGCTGCAAAGAAGAGTAGTTTTCTTATAATCAGTACCGATAATATTTGTAATTCGGCTCAACTTCTTGTGAGACGCATAAAAAAGCGATAAACCCGTTGACTAATTTACTCATGTGGGTTTCGGGCCGAAATGCAAAATTACAGATATGGAATTATCGGTATTCTTATCGTCCTTATTCTAGGCGGTGGTGCGTATTATTGGAATTCGCTGAAAGAGCAGGGCGCAGCACCGGGTTCGGACATAGCTACAAAGGCTCCCGAAACCGGCAGCGCGCCTAAGACTGCTGAGACGCAGGCACCTGTGGCTGCAGCTGAGCCTGAAAAGCCAGCGGAAACGGCAGCGCAACAGTCCGCCGAGCAGACTACGCCTGCAGCATCCACGGAAGCACCAAAAGAAGCAAAAATCCCGTCCTTCGACATCCTACGTGTTGAAACAGATGGCTCTGTCGTGATTGCGGGTCAGGCTGCTGCGAATGCAGCCGTTGAGATCATTTCCGGCTCAAAAGTGTTGGGGACGACAAAGGCCGGAGAAAATGGCGACTTTGCTATAGTTCTCGATCAGCCGCTAAAGCCGGGCGATCATCAGCTTGTGCTGCGTGCAGGCGGGGAGGGTGGCAATGTCGCTACCTCCGCACAAACAGCAATCGTTTCTGTGCCTGATAACAACAATGGTCAGGTTTTAGCGCTCGTTGAAGAGCCAGGTCAGGCCAGCCGTCTGATTACCAAGCCGGAAGCGCCAGCGCAGCAAGCTGCATCGCCGACGGAAACCGGTGAGCAGGCACCGAAGGTCCAAGCGCCGGTGGATGCACCGATTGCCATTGAAGCGGTGGAAATCGAAGGCAGCAAAGTTTTCGTTGCAGGCAAGGCGAAGGGCGGCAGCACTGTTGTCGTGAATGCTAACGATACTCTACTCGGTTCAAGCCCGATTTCGCCGGAAGGTCGTTTTCTGGTGCAGAGCCAAAAGCCACTTTCGGTGGGTGACTACATCATCCGTGCTGATTTGCTGGATGCCAGTGGTCGTGTGATTGCAACCGCACGCGTGCCGTTCCGTCGTGAAGCTGGTGAGAATGTCTCAGCCGTTGCAACGGGAACAGTCAGCCAGAACAGCGCCGCGGAAGATGCAGCAAATGGCACGCCGTTGCAGAACGTTGATGGTTCGGTGATCATCCGCAAGGGTGACAACCTCTGGACGATCTCCAAGCGCACTTACGGCAATGGCACGCGCTACACCACGATCTATCTCGCCAACCGCGATCAGATCCGTAATCCAGACCTCATTTTACCGGGTCAGGTTTTCGTGATGCCGCAGCAGCCGCTCGGCGATGATGAAGTGCAGCGCCGTCTGCACGATTCTGCAAACTAATATAAACGCGCTATCTCTATTTCGTGAACGCAGTGTCCACGATAGCGCGTCCCGATAAGTGTGAAACGGTTTTCGGGCAAGACGCGCGTTAAAACAAGTAATTAGACTTCTAAGCATGAGCCCGGAAATCATTTTCGATTTCCGGGCTCATGCTTAGAAAGGACACTGCGTAATCTTGCTTTTTTGACTATAATCGTATATCGTCGATTTACGATGAGTATCTCCCTAGAAATAATTTCCAATGCTGTTTCCGGCGTGGATGACGAGTTGGCAGCGCGCATTTATGCAGCGCTCGGTCATCCCGTGCGTATTCACATACTCCGGCAGCTTATCCTTGAGGATGCCTGCTGCTGCAAAGACATTGTTTGTCGTCTCGACCTTGCGCAGTCCACCGTGTCGCAGCATCTCAAAGTTCTCGTACAAGCTGGCCTTATAGACTATCGGCCCGACCGCCAGACATCACGCTATAGCGTCAACTGGCAACAACTCACCATAATTCGTTCGCATCTTGCAGCCTTCAGCAATGGCTGCTGCGAAAAACCTGTCTGATCTGAAAGAAACACCATGAGTTCCCCCAAAACTGTTTCTGCCGATTCTGGCGAAACATTCAAAACATTGCGAAATCTGTGGCCCTATATGTGGCCTTCTGAACGGCCAGACCTACGCATGCGCGTGGTATGGGCGACGTTCTATCTGGTAATTTCCAAGCTTGTGCTGATCCTCGTTCCCTATTTTTTCAAATGGGTGACGAACGCGTTGAACGGCCAGCTTGACGCCGCGGATTACATTCCGCTTTTTCTCACCGGCGCGGTTATGCTGGTTCTGGCCTATAATGCCGCCAAGATCATTCAGGCGGGTTTAAACCAGCTTCGTGATGCGTTGTTTGCAAGCGTTGGCCAGCATGCGGTGCGCCAGCTTGCCTATAAAACCTTCGTGCATATGCATCAGCTCTCACTGCGCTTCCATCTGGAGCGGCGCACGGGCGGGCTTTCGCGCGTCATTGAGCGTGGCACGAAGGGCATTGAAACGATTGTACGTTTCACGATCCTCAATACATTGCCGACTGTGCTGGAATTCGCATTAACGGCGGTGATTTTCGCCTTTGCTTACGGCTTTTCTTATCTTCTCGTCGTGGCCGCGACGGTCGTCGCCTATACGTGGTTCACGATCAAGGCAAGTGACTGGCGCATCAATATCCGTCGCGAGATGAATGACTCCGACACTGATGCCAATACCAAGGCCATCGACTCCTTGCTCAACTTCGAGACGGTCAAGTATTTCGGGAACGAGACGATGGAAGCCGAACGCTTCGATGCGTCCATGGCGCGTTATGAAGATGCGGCCACCAAGACATGGACCTCGCTTGGCTGGCTCAACTTCGGTCAGGCCGTCATCTTCGGTGTCGGTATGGCGATTGTCATGGTGATGTCGGCGCGTGAAGTGCAGGCTGGCACGCAGTCGCTCGGTGACTTCGTTTTCATCAATGCCATGCTGATGCAGCTTTCCATCCCGCTCAATTTCATCGGTTTCATTTATCGCGAAATCCGTCAGGGTTTGACTGATATTGAGCAGATGTTCGACCTTCTCGATGTGCAACAAGAAGTGCAGGACAAGCCAACTGCCGAGCCGCTTAGCGTCGATAAGGGTGCAATCCGTTTTAACGATGTGCATTTTGCTTATGATGCCAACCGCCCGATCCTTAAAGGTGTGAGCTTTGAAGTGCCAGCGGGCAAGACGGTAGCGATTGTAGGCCCATCGGGTGCGGGCAAATCCACGATCTCGCGACTGCTGTTCCGCTTTTATGATGTGCAGTCGGGTTCTGTCACGATTGACGGGCAGGACGTGCGCGAAGTGACACAGGAAAGCTTGCGTAAAGTCATCGGCATGGTGCCGCAGGATACGGTGCTGTTCAACGATACGATTGCCTATAACATTCGTTATGGCCGCACCGATGCGAGCGATCAGGACATGGAAAAGGCAGCCGAAATGGCGCAAATTTCCCAGTTCATCAAACATCTGCCGGAAGGCTATCAGGCGATGGTGGGTGAACGCGGACTGAAGCTTTCGGGTGGCGAAAAGCAGCGCGTTGCGATTGCACGCACGATCCTCAAAGCGCCACCAATCCTCATTCTGGATGAGGCAACTTCGGCGCTCGATACCGCGACGGAGCAGGAAATCCAGTCGGCGCTCGATATCGTCAGCCGTGGTCGCACAACGCTGGTGATCGCTCATCGTCTGTCGACTGTGATCAGTGCTGACGAAATCATCGTTCTGAAAGATGGTCTGATCGCCGAGCGTGGCACACACCGCGATCTGCTCTTGCAGGATGGTCTCTATGCATCAATGTGGAGCCGTCAGCGCGAAGCGGATGAGGCAGAAGAACGCCTGCGTCAGGTTCGCGAAAATGACGATATGGGCGTCGTCAGCCGCGGTGTTCCAGCAGCCGAGTAAGGCTCTTTGCAGAGATCGAGAATTAAGGCATTGTCAGTCTGGGGGCTGACAATGTTACAGATATTTCGGCAAAAAACATTTTGGAAAAGGACACTCTGGTGGACCTGGAAGGTCTACGAGTTTTTCTGCGTTACGATTGTAACCCTTTATTTTGTATTTATGCTGGTTGCTATGGTTGTGTATTTTAACGACAGCTACGTCTTGCCGAACAAAATGGTGGTGAAGCGCGTTTTCAATTTTACTCTACATGGCCAATCTGATCTTTTTACTTCAGACGGATACACACGACTTGCGGAAGATATGGAGTTTATGTGTTTCAATGACCGCTATATCGAGGTCTTTACTATGGATCCCGGTGGTGGTGTCTTTGACGGAGAAACAAACTTGCCTGTTCCAAAGGGAAAGCGGGATATAACTGGGTTGAGTAAGCCGCCATATAGTTGCTACGGATATTATACCGCGTGGGTGGGGCCTGACTTGTTGTATGAGCGCAGTCAAGATCCATTGGTAGTGTCATGCAAATGGCGCAACTACTCCAACCCCAATTTGAAAAATCTTGCATGGCTTGAAAAGCGCCGTTGTCGTTCACGCCGATGAAATGCAACTTTCGAGCCTGATAGAAACAAATTTTTGAATAAGTTATCCTCTTAGGATCTATCGCCATTACCCTCTTAGCAATTGTAATTTGAGAGGGCTCATGAATATATATTTATCGAAGATCGATAAAAGCAGGCAGCGGTTGAATGAATTAAGCCGTCGGGAAGCTTTCAGTCACTACATAAAACATGGTAGCGTTCCTCGTGTTTGGAACGAAATTATGGATGCGTCAGATACCGAAGAAAAATTTCTTCGGTATCTGACGCGTTATAATCAAGCTTTGTCATACAAAGCAAAAGTTGGTGCTAAGGAGCGGAGCGCCACACATTATATTTGGCGTACCAAGCATGATGGTCGCGTACGAAGCGAACATGCTGCCAATGATGGTAAACTATTTTCATGGAATGAACGGCCTGTTACTGGCCATCCTGGTGAAGAGTATAATTGCCGATGTGTCGCTGAGCCATATGTCGAAGGGGCAACAGAATATGCAACGCATAATTTTTCATCAAATCTCGCAGCGCCCTATGGTCGCTGGGATAATTTGGATTTCGTGAAACATTATTTTTTTGGGAATGGACGCCCGGTAACTTTGTTGGAAATAGGCCATTTGCAAGAGATTGCGGAGCAGTATGCTCATCACGATAAAAACAAAGGTGCATTTCGTCGATTGTCGGGTCAAATTGCAAGTAAAGCTCGCGAAGGCGGGATGAAGGCACTGTGGTATTATTTTGAAGGAAATTATGACTTTAAACCCATTCAATTTTCACATGGGACAGCTAGCATATATGGTTATTTTAACGGGGACGTTACAACGCAAGGTGCCATGTTGCTAATTAGTGGCGAAAGTCAATTCTACTTTACAGATACGTTCAAAGATCCTTTGGATACCTTCAACCTATTCGAAGATGACCTGGAGGTCGGTGGGACGCCTTACGAAATTACGGGCGAGTGGACAGCAAATTTCGTTGCGCAAGTTTTTACAGACGAGTCGAGAAGCCAGTATTTCCACAAGGGGGCAAATGATTAGATTTTCGCTGTGGCTCGTGTGGAGCGTCTATAAGATCGCCTGTGTTTTTGTGATCTCGGCGGTGATCCTCTTTGCACTCTTTATCATTTTCACGCGCTATACGAATTACTGGCCGTAAGGCACGGTAGGATCACGCGCCTTAACAGTCGTGAATAATTTGCGAAATCGATTTGGATTTTGGACAGGATGAGGTAAAAACGGCCAAACCTAAAGGAAAATCGATGAGCCTGTCTGATACAATCCGTAACACTTTCGTGCCGATCCATCGTGAAGGCTATCCGTTTATCGCGGCGTTTTTCGTGGTTTCGCTCATTCTGGGCTGGCTGTGGGAGCCGCTTTTCTGGGTTGGCCTGGTGCTGACCATCTGGTGCATCTATTTTTACCGTGACCCTGAACGCGTGACGCCCATTGCCGATGATCTGGTGATCAGCCCGGCTGATGGCAAAGTATCTTTCGTTGGTCCGGCTGTGCCGCCAGCTGAACTTGATCTCGGTGCAGAGCCGCTGATGCGTGTTTCTGTGTTCATGAATGTGTTTTCGGTGCATATCAACCGCGCGCCGGTACGTGGCAAGATCGAAAAGATTTTCCACCGTCCGGGTAAGTTCCTCAATGCAGAGCTCGACAAGGCCAGCACTGATAATGAACGCAATTCCGTTCTTATCGACAGTGCAAATGGTAAAGTCGGCGTTGTGCAGATCGCAGGTCTTGTCGCACGCCGTATCGTCTGCTGGTCGCGTGAAAGCGATAATCTTTCAGTCGGCGAACGCTTCGGCCTAATCCGTTTTGGCTCACGCGTTGATGTTTATCTGCCAGCCGGTGCATCGGTTCGCGTGGCTGTTGGTCAGACAGCCGTGGCCGGTGAAACCGTGCTTGCTGAATTTGGTGGCACACGCGCTGAACCAGTGGTTCGGATCGCCTGAGCCGATGGAAACACCATTCCCACCTTTCGAGCCGAATGGCCGCGTGAATTCATCGCGCGGCCCTAGATTGTCGCAGATCCCACTGCGCATTGTTGTCCCGAATGTCATCACAGTTCTTGCAATTTGCGCGGGGCTTACGGGCATTCGGCTGGCATTTGAGCATCGCTTTGAACTTGCGGTG
This sequence comes from Ochrobactrum sp. EDr1-4, assembly GCF_049199085.1. NCBI lineage: Bacteria > Pseudomonadati > Pseudomonadota > Alphaproteobacteria > Hyphomicrobiales > Brucellaceae > Ochrobactrum > Ochrobactrum sp. EDr1-4. Next base: position 496,552 of record NZ_JBLZOF010000001.1, on the reverse strand, counting down.
ATGATGGTGCTGGTTGCGGCATTTCTCGACGGTGTGGATGGTCGCGTTGCGCGTATGATGAAAGGCTCGTCGAAGTTTGGCGAGCAGATGGATTCACTCGCTGATATCGTCAATTTTGGCGTTGCACCCGCGCTGGTGCTTTATGTCTATGTGCTTGATCAGGCGCGCTCTTTCGGCTGGATCGCCGCACTTCTCTATGCGATTGCCTGCTGCCTGCGCTTGGCGCGTTTCAATGTGATGCTGGAAGACCCGAACCGTCCGCCTTGGCAGAGCAATTATTTCATCGGCGTTCCAGCACCTGCTGGCGCGATGCTGGTACTGTTACCAGTCTATCTCGGTTTCCTCGGGCTTACACCAACCAAGGGGCTGGCTTTTGCGGTTGCGGTTTTCACCGTGGCGATTGCTTTCCTGCTGGTCAGCCGTCTGCCGGTCTATAATGGCAAGTCTGCTGGTGGTCTCATTCGTCGCGATTTCGTTATGCCGCTGATTTTGCTGGTGGTGATCTATGTGGCGTTTCTCATGAGCTTCACATGGCACACGCTTACGCTCACAGCTCTTGCTTATCTGGCTTTTCTGCCGTTCAGCCTTGTTGCGTGGAACAAGCGCGAAGCCGCTGACCGCAAAGCGGCAATTGAAAGCGAGCCGTCAGAAGAAGTCTGACGGCAAGGTTTTGCGGATGAAATTGACGCGCTCCTGAACCGTTGATTTCGGCAGGAGCGCGATTTCATATCCAAGCCCCCGATATGTTTCTTCCATGGCTTTGAATGTGCGCAAGGCTTCATCGAAGTCTTGTTTGCGCTCGGCATCCTGACCAAAAATTGCCTCCCATGGCGGGGCGAGAAACACCGTTTTGTTATATCGAATCATCGACGCTGCGCGGTGCATATGTTCAGGTACGGGCAGACCGCAAAGCGTGAGATAGCCGATAACATCCGGCACGCCACGGTCGAAAAACACAGGGCATTGTTGCTTGAGCGCGAAGTCGTAGGAACGCATCTCCCACGACAGCATCAGTTCCGAAAACAGAGCGCGATCCGCCCATGGCAATGCGTTTCCGCCGATTTCGACCTGATGCTGGATAATGGCACGGCCTGCTTCAATGCTGCGTGCAAAGCCTAGGCTTTCAAGCGCATCAATCAGCGTACTTTTGCCTGATCCGGGACCACCGCTGATGACGATAAATCGTTCCATGTCGTAAGTCATTGTTCCTCCAATAAATTGGGAAAAGTAAGCTTCAGAATAATATGGTTGGGGGAGGGGTCCGCTTTAAAACAAGGCCGAATGGTTCAGCAGGAGCGGAATACTCAAAAAGGTAATTCCGGCCTTGAGGTTAGCGCGCATCCCGAAAAGTGTAAAACGGTTTTCGGACCAAGATGCGCGCCAAAAAGATAATTAGAGCGCGGATCTGATTCAATCAGATCGAAACGCGCTCTAAGTAAGGCCAGAAAAGCAGCGATTAGGAAGGCAAGTGATAGTCGAGGAACTTATCCTGACGCACGTCGTAAAGCTTACCTGTAACGTCGAGGTTCGGATCGGCCAGCTGGACGATCTTTTCTGCAACGGACTGCGGTGTCGGCAATGTTTCAGGATCTTCACCCGGCATAGCTTTTGCGCGCATGGCGGTACGGGTTGCGCCGGGATTGACCGAGTTGACCTTGAGCTTCATCTGCTTGGTTTCTTCAGCCCAGCTACGTCCCATCACCTCGACAGCAGCCTTGGAAGCTGCATAAGGAGCCCAGAAAGCGCGGCAGGTATGTGCAACGCCCGATGACAGCAGAATCGCGCGTCCTGCATCTGATGCGCGCAGCAGGGTGTCGGTTGTACGGATAAGACGCCATACGCTCGTGACGTTTACATTCATGACCTGATCAAAAACTTTGGATTCTATATGGCCGATGGGGGAAATCGTGCCAAGAATACCAGCGTTCGCTACCAGAATGTCGAGCTTGCCCCAACGTTCATGAATGGAACCGCCAAGACGGTCAATCGCTTCCATATCGGTAATATCGAGCGGCACGAGTGTTGCGCTGCCACCGACCTTGCGAATATCGTCGTCGAGTTCTTCCAAACCGCCAACGGTGCGCGCAACGGCAATCACATGCGCGCCGCGCTTTGCCAGTTCAAGCGACAGAAAATAACCAATACCGCGCGATGCGCCCGTTACCAAGGCCACGCGGCCTGTAAGGTCGATACTCATTATACCCCCAGTGTAGAGCGCATCCCAAAAAGTGTGAAGCAGTTTTCGGAAAAGATGCGCGTTAAAACAAACATTTAGAGCGCCGATCTAATTCAATCAGATCGAAACGCGCTCTGATGCTAGCTTATGAAACAGGCGGCCCGTTGAGCCGCCTGCGTGAAGACAATCGATCAGCCGTTTGAGGCGAGAAGCGACAACGTGTGGATGTTGCTTTCGCCTTCCTGATCGAGAAGGCGGGTTGGATATTCACCCGTGAAATAGTGATCGGTAAAGGCAGGGGCCTTTGGATCACGAGCCTCGCCGCCAACGGCCTTATAAAGCCCGTCGATGGTGAGGAATGCCAGCGAATCTGCACCGATATATCGGCACATCGCTTCAAGGCTGTCATATTGGTTCGCCAGCAGCTTATCGCCGTCCGGCGTATCAATACCGTAGAAATCCGGATGGAAAATCATCGGGCTTGCCACGCGGATATGCACTTCCTTGGCACCGGCATCGCGGATCATCTGCACGATTTTGACCGACGTTGTGCCGCGCACGATGGAATCATCCACCAGAACCACGCGCTTGCCTTCAATCATCGCACGATTGGCCGAATGCTTGAGCTTCACACCAAGAGCACGGATCTGCTGGGTTGGCTCAATGAAGGTACGACCGACATAGTGATTGCGGATGATACCATATTCAAATGGAATGCCGCTGGCCTGCGCAAAGCCAAGCGCCGCTGGTGTTCCACCATCCGGTACAGGGACAACAACATCAGCTTCGATTGGCGATTCTTTTGCCAGTTCCATGCCCATGTTTTTGCGCGCAACATAAACGCTGCGTCCACCGACGACCGAGTCAGGGCGCGCAAAATAGACATATTCAAACAGGCAAAGACGTTCTGGCTGCGGGTTTTCGGCCTTGATGCAATCGGTTGTGATTGAGCCATCTTTCTGGATTTCGCAGATGATGACTTCGCCGTTTTCCACGTCGCGAATATATTTCGCACCGATAATGTCGAGAGCACAGGTTTCCGAGCAGAAGATTGGCTTGCCGTCGAGTTCACCCATGACGAGGGGACGAATACCGACCGGATCGCGTGCCGCAATCAACTTGGTACGGGTCAGAGCGAGCATAGCATAGCCGCCTTCGACCTGACGGATTGCATCGACAAAACGTGCGCTCGAGGAGGTCTGACGCGAACGCGCAATCATATGCAGTACGACTTCGGTGTCGGATGTTGCCTGAAAGATTGCACCCGAAGCAATCAGCTGCTTGCGCAGCGTAATGCCATTGGTGAAATTGCCGTTATGCGCAATCGCGATGCCGCCAACTTCGAGCTCGGCAAAAAGCGGCTGCACATTGCGCAGGATCGTTTCGCCGGTCGTTGAATAGCGCACGTGACCGATAGCCCGGTCGCCCGGAAGACGATTAAGCATCGACGCATCGGTGAAGTGATCGCCGACCAGTCCCATGTGGCGTTCCGAATGGAAACGACCCTTATGGTAAGACACGATACCGGCTGCTTCCTGTCCGCGATGTTGAAGAGCGTGCAGACCAAGCGCTGTCAGCGCTGCTGCGTCTTCATGGCCGAGAATACCAAATACACCACACTCTTCATGCAACGTGTCATCGTCCAGCATAAAGGAGTTTTCGTCATGCGATTGTTGGGACATCGTCCGCAAGACCTTTCGATTGCGGTTACTAAAAGCGATATTTACAGGAAAAGCCGCCACTTTAAAAGTGCTCGCTTTCGCCTGCGTCATTTTCAGCGCTCAATATAGGCATTGATTGAGGCTGAAAACAGATGAAACCGGCAACGCATAACGTGCCGGTTCCAAAAATGTTTATTCAGGATCAGTTTGCAGCTGGAGTATCATCCGGTACAGGCTGCTCAGTGGTAGTGCCAGCTGGCGTTTGCGTGTCCTGGCCTGGTTTGAATTGCTTTATGGCTGATTCAGGGTCAGCAGGCAGAAGTTCAACAAGCTGCTGACCAAAAGAGTCGAGCATTGGCTTGGATTTTGCGTTCGTGACCCATGCAGGTTGTCCGGTTGGAACCAGCCAGTTGAAGAACAACATCGCAACGACCACGAGCAGAACACCACGGGCAGCACCGAACAGGAAGCCGAGTGTGCGATCAAGTGCACCAATGCGGCTGTCGATGATGAAATCGGCAATTTTCATTGTAATCAGCGAAACAACAATAAGCACGACGAGGAACACTGCGCCAGCGGCTGCAATCTTCGCGATTGTCTCATTGTTGATGTATGGCTGGAGATAAGGCAGCACAGGCTGGTAAAACAGATAGGCCGCTGCAGCTGCCGCAGCCCATGAAACCAGCGACAGCACCTCGCGCGAGAAGCCGCGAACCATCGCAAGAATGGCCGAAACCAGTGTTATTCCGAGTAGAATTCCATCAAGTAGCGTAACCGGCATTCTGGGCTGTCCTTAATTGATACGCAGGATGTCTTTACCTGCGGGGCAGTCAAATTTTTGATAGTTTAACATCGGAAAGTTGACGAAACCTTCCGCAGTTAAATCTCATTAAATTCAATGATCTGCAACCTGATGATTGCAGATCATGGTCATTTTTTGGCCGGACCCGATGCAGCAATACGCACAACTAGATCCGACAGAGCGGTCGTCTCCACAAGGCCAAAACCGCGATCTTTCCAAAGGTCACTGGTTCCACCCGGCGCTACCGCCTGCTGAAAGCCGAGCTTTTCAGCTTCTTTCAGTCTCTGTACCGCATGCGAAACCGCACGAACAGCACCGGAAAGGCTGATTTCGCCGAAATAAACACTATCTGCGGGCAGGGCAATACCAGCGATGGACGAAACAAGCGCCGCAGCAACCGCAATGTCAGCTGCAGGCTCGCTGATGCGATAACCACCTGCCACATTAAGATAGACATCGTGCTGGCCAAAGCGCACGCCGCAATGTGATTCGAGCACAGCCAAAATCATTGCCAAACGGCTTCCATCCCAACCGACAACAGCACGGCGCGGCGTGCCGAGCGATGAGGGAGAGACCAGTGCCTGTATTTCGACCAGTACCGGGCGGGTGCCTTCCATGCCGGCAAAAACGGCTGCACCCGGCGATTTCGCATTGCGTTCGCCAAGGAACAGTTCAGACGGATTAGAGACTTCGCGCAAGCCACCATCCGACATTTCAAACACGCCTATTTCGTCAGTCGGGCCGAAACGGTTTTTCACGGTACGAAGGATACGGTATTGATGTCCGCCTTCGCCTTCAAAATAGAGGACGCCATCGACCATATGTTCAACAACACGTGGACCGGCAATCTGGCCTTCCTTGGTGACGTGTCCGACGAGAACAACCGCCGCACCCGTCTGCTTCGCATAGCGGATCATTGCTTGTGCTGATGAGCGCACCTGTGTGACTGTGCCAGGTGCAGAATCTGCCATGTCGGTCCAGAGTGTCTGGATCGAATCGATGATAACCAGATCAGGTCGCTTGCCGTCAGAAATCGTCGCTAAAATGTCTTCGACATTGGTTTCAGCGGCCAGTTCCACCGCGGATGATGCAACGCCTAATCGCTGCGCGCGCAGGCGTATCTGCGCAACGGCTTCTTCGCCCGACACATAGACAATGCGATGACCGTGATTGGCGAGGGCTGCTGCGGCCTGTGTCAAGAGCGTCGATTTTCCGATGCCCGGATCGCCACCAATCAGGATAGCCGAACCACGAACGAAGCCACCGCCGGTAACCCGATCAAGTTCGCTGATGCCGGATATGATGCGCGGGGCATCTTCGATTTCACCCGATAGCGAGGTGAGTGCAACAGCGCGGCCCTTGCGCTTGGACAACATGGAGCCGGGACCAGACCCAATGCCGCTATTGGTGCCTTCTTCGACGAGTGTATTCCACTCGCCACAACCGTCGCACTTACCCGCCCAGCGCGTATGCACTGCGCCGCAATTTTGGCAGATGAACTGAATGCGTGCCTTGGCCATCAGACACGCTCTTTAGGATTGGAGAAACTATTCATACTGGTCAGGGATATAAGAACCTTCGGCCAAATCTGCAAATCGCGTGAACTCTGCCTGGAACGCGAGCTTAACGGTGCCGGTTGGTCCGTGACGCTGCTTAGCGACAATTACGTCAGCCGTACCTTTCACTTTTTCAAAGTGCTGCTTCCATTCTTCATATTTCGGGTCGAACTCATCCCGCGGCTCTAAATTCTTGACGTAATATTCTTCGCGGAACACGAAAAGAACCACGTCGGCATCCTGCTCGATCGAACCCGATTCACGAAGATCGGAGAGCTGCGGACGCTTGTCTTCTCGGCTTTCAACCTGACGCGAGAGCTGTGAGAGCGCAATGATCGGAACATTGAGTTCTTTGCCAAGCGCTTTCAGGCCGGTAGTGATTTCGGTGATTTCCTGAACACGGTTCTGTGCAGATGCCTTGGAAGAACCTGTCATCAGCTGAATATAGTCGATCACAAGAACATCAAGGCCGCGCTGGCGCTTCAGACGGCGCGCGCGCGCCGCCAGCTGTGCAATCGAAATACCACCGGTCTGATCGATGTAGAGTGGAATCTTCTGCATATGTTGCGAGCAGGCGACCAGTTTTTCGAAGTCGGATTCGGTAATGTCACCACGGCGGATTTTTGAAGACGAAACTTCTGTCTGCTCAGAAATAATACGCGTTGCGAGCTGTTCAGCCGACATTTCGAGCGAGAAGAAACCGACAACGCCGCCGTTCTTAGCCTTCATAGAGCCATCGGCCTGTTGGTCAGCTTCGTAGGCATTGGCGATGTTGAAAGCGATATTGGTTGCCAGCGAGGTCTTACCCATACCCGGGCGACCGGCTAGTACGATCAAATCGGAAGGCTGCAGGCCACCCATCTTGCCATCAAGCATGTGAATGCCGGTGGAGACACCGGATAAATGGCCATCGCGCATGAAGGCGGCATTGGCCATATCAACAGCGTTGGTGACAGCGTCTTTAAACGCCTGAAAACCACCGTCATAACGGCCAGTTTCAGCGAGTTCAAAAAGACGGCGTTCGGCGTCTTCAATCTGCTCCTGCGGTGCATTATCGACAGGCGCGTCATAGGCGACATTGACCATGTCTTCGCCAATGCCGATCAGCGCGCGGCGGGTCGCAAGATCATAGATCGCACGGCCATAATCTTCGGCATTGATGATGGTGACGGCTTCAGTGGCAAGACGCGCGACATACTGGAACACGGTCAGATCACCGATCTTGCCTTCGTTCGGTAAGAAGGTCTTCATCGTGACCGGATTGGCCATTTTGCCAACGCGGATGAGATCAGTTGAAATCTCGTAGATGCGTCGATGTAGAGGCTCAAAGAAATGCGTTGATTTCAGAAAGTCGGAAACGCGGTAGAACGCATCATTGTTGATCAGAATAGCGCCCAATAGCGCCTGTTCTGCTTCAATGTTATGAGGTGCTTCACGATAAAGCGCGTCTTTCTGATCGCGCGCATCGTCAAGTTTGCGTACCACCGCTTCCGCCATGTCTGTCGTATCCTGTGTCTGATCTTTTCCAGCTAGCCTTGAACTGTGGCCAAATGCAACGCGGCCTCAAGGTGATTCCCGCTGGAAGATACAAACTATACCATGATTCACAGTCATCCACAGAGTGACGATCAATTTAAGCGCGCTAATTTCGGACGCTGCCACTCGCATCGGCTTCGCGTAAGGCGCTCATGACGCGCTCGAAATGCGCATCCCATTGGGGGATTGGTGGTGGTTGCAAACGCTTATGCTTTTCGGAGTGAAGTTTGATAAGTCGCTCCCACCCTTCAGGATCATCAATGCTACATAAATGAGGATAGTCGCCCGCGATTTCGCGATATACTGCCAAATCATTTGCAATAACGGGAATACCTTCACGGGCAGCTTCAAGTACTGGTAGCCCATAACCCTCTGCAAAACTTGGCATAAGTAAAGCGTTACAATCAGCAAGTAACTGTGCGACCGTAGTGTCGTTGGGGCCAATTAAGAGATGGATTGACTCGCCCAATAAGGGGCTGTTTTCCAGTCGATTTTTCAGGTCTTCAATTTTCCATCCCCAGTGTCCCAATACAACCAACTGAGGCATAATCTCTGGTGTTGTTTCTTGGGCTAATTTTTCCCAAAGATTGACAACGAAGCTATGGTTTTTACGCGGTTCAATTGTACCTAGTATGACATGAATCGGTCGTTTCTTATCTATACTCGCATAGGATGCAGATATTTCTCCGATGTTTACTTTCTTTGTATCGTGGAGGCCAAGATGCGAGACGATGTACTTAGTTTTGGCCGGGTTTCCGTTTAATCGCAATGCGTGTTGAACAAAACTGTCGGCGGTTGATTGTGAGTTGCATATAAGGTAATCGCCGGATTCTGCTTGGTATTTTACCAGTCCTTGCAAGTGAGGCTTCATCGCGGCTTCACAATATTGAGGAAAGTCCAGGGCAATAGTGTCGTGCAGCATCACTGCGGTACGCAAGCCAGCTTCTCGAATAGTATCAAGAAAAACATCCTCGCCCGGATGAAGGCCAGTTGATATGTACCAGCCGCCTTGCGGACATAGCCGTTTAAAGTGCTTGGAAAGCTTTTGTTTTTTTTCAAAGCTATGCCAGGTCATAATCGCGAATTGTGCCAAATTTGTTCGAACCGCACGACGCTTCCGCCCCAATTTCCAAAATATTTTAGATTTATAGTTCAAACTATCAGAAGAATTTTTTTCAAGTATTTCGATAAGATACGAGGAGGCTTCTCTATCAAGAATCATGACCTTGTCATTTCGACGTACGGAAAAATATATTGGTGAATTTAAGCCAATTATATATTTCAACCATGCTCTTTCGACGCGGCCAATTCCTGTTGGTATTTGGCCTAGTCGTTGTATTGCGAAAGATGCGTCAAAAACAATTGGCTTCATTCTCTAATCGACGTCCCCAAACATTCGGCTTTAATATCGAGCCGATCTAAAAAGACCGGGCGATTTAGTGCCATATGAATCAAAGCAACTAAGTTAATGTGCTTTAAGAGATAATTAGGGATTTGGTCAATAGTATCCGAGACTTGATGCCGGTGGTACTATTGGGTTTAAATCTCATAGCATTAATTTTGCCGATTAATAAACAAAGTGTCTTCGAGATACTTACACCTTTAGTCTTTTTGTTATTTCCCGCACTTCACTGTTTGCGCCTTCGGGTGCGCTGTCGAGCCGTTTTAGACGCTTTTCCTCGGTCTCAATGTAATTGCGGGTGAGTGGAACTGCGTCCTGACGATGCGCAATTTGAATGTGGAAGACCATCATATTCTGCCAGCGGAAAGCGCTTTCTGATGCGGCCAGATAGAACTCCCACATACGACAGAAGCGTTCGTCATAAAGCGCTTTCGCCTCGTCGCGCCGTGCCATGAAAGCCAGTCGCCATTCTTTGAGTGTCTCCGCATAATGAAGCCGCAGGATTTCAATGTCGGTGACGTAAAGCCCAGCTTTTTCGATATGCGGCAAGACTTCAGAAAGAGCAGGGATATAACCACCCGGGAAGATATATTTTCGGATGAATGGGTTGGTCGCGCCGGGGCCATCAGCGCGTCCAATCGCATGCAGCACAAACACACCGTCTTTTTTCAATAAGCGTGCGGCATGCTGGAAATATTCTGCGAAGTGTCCAATGCCGACATGCTCAAACATTCCAACCGAAACCAGCCGGTCGAACTGGTCATCAATGTTTCGATAGTCTGTTAGTTGGAATTTGGCACGGTCTGAAAGACCTTCATCCAATGCACGCTGATTGGCGATGGCATGTTGCTCTTCCGACAGTGTGACGCCTGTGACATTTGCTTTGAGAAAGCGGGCGAGGTAAAGCCCCATGCCACCCCAGCCGCAACCAATGTCGAGGACCTTGTGATCCTCTTTGACAAGAAGCTTGGCCGCAATGTGCCGCTTTTTAGCAAGCTGTGCTTGCGCAAGTGTTGCATTTGGCGTTTCGAAATAAGCACAGGAATATTGTTTGTCGGGATCGAGAAACAGATCGTAAAGCGCACCGGACAGGTCATAATGACTTTTGATGTTGCTCGATGAGCGCGCAATGTTGTTCATTTGTTGGAAGCGACGGAACAGCACGCGAAATTTTCCCGCCGCCTTCATCCATGGCTCAGTAGCGGCTGTTGGACCAGTGTTCTCAAAGACGATTTTCAGAAGCGTATAAATATCGCCTTCCAGAAAATCGATCTCGCCATCCATGAAACATTCAGCGAGTTTCAGTTCCGGGTCGAGAGCGACAGCGCGTTCCGCATGGAGCGTGTTGAACCGCATATGGACCGGCTCACCAGTCTTGTCACCATAACGATTGGCAGTTCCAGTTGAATCGGTAACCGTGAGGTCGCCGATTTTAATCATATGCGAAAGAACAGTACGCAGCATTCCATGCATTGGCCCCATCTCCCTTTTTAGAGCGCCGTGCGTCCGCAGGACGCACAAAGGACGCTCTAATCTCTAGGTTTCGCATCGTACTTTCCAAAATCGAAATCGATTTTGGGTCGATGCGGGATTGAAGCAAGTGCAACATCCATGCGGTTGCATGGCAGGCGGCCCGTTGCCTTATAAGCCGCACTGTCATCAGATTTCAGGCAATTTCCATTCGGTCATTTGGCCTATGGCTTATCGCCTGAGCAAACGCGGACGTTTCCGTCGGCACTTTTTCCAATCCAATACTAAAATGAAGAATAGGGAGTTTTTTTAATCTGAAAAGAGAAAATGCCCGGCGGAGACCACCGGGCATCATCATATAAAGTTTACCACCATGGGAACGCCTGCGTTGAGGGCAGGCATTCATTGGCTGGAAGAGGGCTAATTAAGCCTGATCTTCTTCGCCTTCTTCGTCTTCGTCGAAGACTTCATCAGCAAGTGGAGCTTCTTCGATGCCGTAAATGGCTTCGATCGAAGTCAGGTCTTCACCCTTTGCCTGACGTTCGGCTTCTTCAGTCGAACGAGCGATGTTTACGGAAACCGTAACAGTCACTTCAGGATGCAGTGTGATGACGATTTCATGAACGCCAATTGCCTTGATTGGCTGCTTCAGTTCAACCTGATTGCGGTGCAGGTTGAAGCCGTTTGCAGTGATGATGTCAGCGATGTCACGGGTCGAAACCGAACCGTAAAGCTGACCGGTTTCACCAGCCGAGCGAACAACGATGAACGATTCGCCGTTGAGCTTGGTTGCAACTGCTTCAGCTTCGTTCTTGCGCTCAAGGTTCTGAGCTTCGAGCTGCGCGCGCTGGCCTTCGAACTTCTTGCGGTTGGCTTCGTTGGCACGAAGAGCCTTGCCCTGTGGCAGAAGGAAGTTACGGGCAAAGCCGTCCTTAACCTTTACAGTGTCGCCCATCTGACCGAGGCGGCTGATGCGTTCCAGAAGAATAACGTCCATTTGAGTTTCCTTTCGAGATTTAAATATGGATTTATTGGTTGTCGGCTTCTGGCATTTTCGAGATTGGCGCGCCGCGCGATGTATCGAAAAGACCAAAAACCATGAAGACGAAAAGCAGGAATGCGAAGAGAATGATCGCAACGTAAACGAGCCACAAAGCGACTGGACGCCATGGCTTACCACGGGTGCGCTGATGGAACGTTGCCAAGCCGGCGATCATAAAGCCGAAGCTTAATGCACCGACCACGACTGTTGCGACGAGACCAGCAGCACCCGGCAAAAATGCAACTGCAAGAGCAACCGCAAAAACCAGAAGTGCCGGACGTGGCATGCGCATGGTTGCGGGCCAGTCATCACGCGGACGACGCAGGCGACCGGAAAGTGCTGTCAGACGTAGAGCCAGATAGAGATTGCCAATCAGAATGGCGAGGCATGTCGCAGGCTGAATCGCAGGCAGTGCAACCATCAAAAGTGCACTAACGCTCTGACGCATTTCATCACTTGCAGTGAATTGAGGGTCAGCGGCTGCAAGACTGTCGATCAGCGTATTGGCAAGTTCACGTGCCATATCCGGGCCGAAGCCGACGATGTAGCCGATGATGATGAAGCTTGCGGCAACCATCAAAGCCAGACGGAAAACGATATCCGAAAGCGGATACCAGACCATCACGTCTTTTGGGCCGCCGAGTTCTGATGCAGGACGGGCGAGGCCCGAAAGATAAGCGCCGATTGCCGCTGGCGCATAGCTTGTCAGCGCCATCAGAACAGCGCCGATAGGCGTAGCCACAATGCCGACCGCAATGGTGGCGCAAGCAGCAGCGATAAGCCCTGCGCTCGAACCCCAGCCAAGAGCGGCTACAAAAATTGGCAATGGTGTCAGGAAATACAAAACCACCGCCATGCCCGATTGGGCGATGACGCCAGACGACATCAGTGCCGAGGCAAGCCCCGCCAATATGCCGACTCCAATGATGGTTCCGTTGAATTTCATAAATTCGCTGTCCTGCTCCGGCTGTTCCGGTTTTGCAGTTAGAGGCTGCGATTCTTCGCTCCGCCCCAACTTGGGATTTTGAGTGCTCCGGTTACGCCCATCGCATCCGGGAAGAAACGCAAGGCGACATGAATGCCGCCTCGCGAAAAAGTCTTACTTAACTACGTAAGGCAGCAGGCCGAGGAAACGTGCACGCTTGATCGCCTTAGCGAGTTCGCGCTGCTTCTTCTGGCTAACAGCTGTAATACGCGAAGGAACGATTTTACCACGTTCCGAAATGTAACGCTGCAGGAGCTTGATGTCCTTGTAGTCGATCTTCGGTGCGTTTGGACCTGTGAATGGGCAGGTCTTACGACGACGATGGAAAGGACGACGGGTTGGGATCTGATTGATATCAACCATGATTATGCTCCTTCGCCAGCTTCGTTGTCACGTGGACGACGTGGGCCACGATCACCGCGGTCGCCGCGATCACCACGGTCGAAACCGCCTTCACGTGGACGACGTGGGCCGCGGTCGTCATCGCGATCACGACGTTCGTCACGACGCGAAAGCATAGCCGACTGGCCTTCTTCGTGTTCTTCAACGCGGATGGTCATGAAACGAAGAACGTCTTCGTTGATGCGCATCTGGCGTTCCATTTCAGCAACAGCAGATGCTGGTGCGTCAATGTTTACGAGCGTGTAATACGCCTTACGATTCTTCTTGATACGGTAGGTGAGGGGACGAAGACCCCAGTTTTCTACCTTACCGACCTTGCCGCCATTAGCTTCGAGGACACCCTTGTACTGTTCGACGAGAGCGTCGACCTGCTGCTGGGAAATGTCCTGGCGGGCAAGAAGCACATGTTCATAAAGAGCCATTGGCTTTGCCTTTCTTCTGTTACATCACGCTGACACTAACGGCTAAGCCTCTGCGACTTCTCTTAGACCGGAAAACCGGGAAGAAAGGACGCTTGAAGTTAAGACAATCGAGAGCGGAGACACGGGAGGCAGAAGCACTTTAGACTTCCACGGCCAACTCAACAAACGTTGAAGAACTGGTCGCTCCTCCGTTCAGCCCCCAGCTAATGCCAGCAACGAACGGGCGCTCATTACGTCTTTTTCCCCGGATTTGCAAGTCGTAAAGCCAGCTGAAATCCACAAATGGTTGACTTTTCAACCTGTGTTGGGGCACATCGCATGAAATTGTTCTATAAAAAGAGGCATTCATGGCGGTAGCATTTACATTTCCGGGACAGGGTAGCCAGGCAGTTGGCATGGGTAAAGCCCTTGCTGAACAATTCGCTGAGGCACGCGCTGTTTTCGAGGAAGTGGACGCAGCGTTGGGCGAAAAGCTCTCCGCAACCATGTTTGAAGGTCCGGAAGACGTTCTGACGCTCACAGCCAATGCACAACCTGCATTGATGGCTGTTTCCATTGCAACGCTGCGCGTCATGGAAGCTCAGGGCTTTTCGTTGAAAGATAAAGTCGCTTATGTTGCCGGTCATTCGCTCGGCGAATATTCGGCACTGTGCGCAGCCGGTACATTCTCGCTGGCAAATACTGCTCGCCTTTTGCGTATTCGCGGCAATGCGATGCAGAAAGCTGTTCCTGTTGGTGAAGGCGCAATGGCTGCTATCATCGGTCTGGAACACAGCGAAGTACAAGCCATCTGCGCAGAAGCTAAGGCTTCCGGTTCAGTTCAGATCGCCAACGATAATGGCGGCGGCCAGCTTGTAATCTCCGGCTCGAAGGCTGCGGTTGAACTCGCGGCTTCGCTTGCGTCGGAAAAAGGTGCAAAGCGCGCTATCATGTTGCCTGTTTCCGCACCGTTCCATTCGACACTGATGGCACCTGCCGCGGATGCAATGCGTGAAGCGCTTGCCCAGGTTGAAAAGCACAATCCGGTTGTGCCGCTGATTGCCAATGTGCGTGCAGCACCTGTGACCGATGCCAATGAAATTGCTGATTTGCTGGTTGAACAAGTGACGGGTCAGGTCCGCTGGCGCGAAACTGTTGAGTGGTTTGCAGCCAATGGCGTGACAACACTTTATGAAGTAGGTTCAGGCAAAGTTCTGACGGGTCTTGCGCGCCGCATCTCGAAGGATGTGACCGGCGTGACCGTTGGTTCAGCTGAAGAAATTGCAGCAGCGCTTGCTGCCTTGAATAGCTAAGGGATTCCAGATGTTTGATCTGACTGGCCGCAAGGCTCTCGTAACCGGTGCAACCGGCGGCTTAGGCGAAGCAATTGCGCGCGCTCTTCATGCGCAGGGCGCAATCGTTGGTCTTCACGGCACCCGCGAAGAAAAGCTGAAAGAGCTGGCTGCTGAATTGGGTGACCGCACTTTCATCTTTCCGGCCAATCTTTCTGATCGCGAAGCCGTTAAGGCGCTCGGCCAGAAGGCTGAAGAGGAAATGGGTGGCATTGACATTCTCGTCAACAATGCTGGTATCACCCGCGATGGCCTGTTTGTTCGTATGAGCGATGAAGATTGGGATGCGGTTCTTAACGTCAATTTGACATCCGTTTTCAACCTGACGCGCGAATTGACCCATCCAATGATGCGCCGCCGCAAGGGCCGTATCATCAACATCACGTCGATTGTTGGTGTAACAGGTAATCCGGGTCAGGCGAATTATTGCGCTTCCAAAGCTGGTCTGATCGGCTTCTCGAAGTCGCTGGCGCAGGAAATCGCAAGCCGTAACGTCACAGTCAACTGCATTGCTCCGGGCTTCATCGAATCGGCTATGACCGATAAGCTCAATGAGAAGCAAAAAGACGCTATCATGGGCAGCATTCCGATGAAGCGCATGGGCGTTGGAACCGAGATCGCTGCTGCTGTTGTCTATCTGGCGAGTGATGAAGCGGCCTATGTCACAGGCCAGACATTGCATATCAATGGTGGTATGGCGATGATTTAAAAGCCTTGAGAGGGCTCTTAAATCAGTATTTTACGGTATAAAAACTATTAAAGTCGGGTGGTAGAAACCAAAATGCGCTTTGCCTTGCTCAAGAAGCATGGTAATGCGCCCGACGAGAGTTTCGGCATTTCGTTCGCGGGATGCCGTTATCCTGTTCCGCAAGGAATATCCACAGGGTGACTGTCAGGCGAGCAAACTCGTAACTTGGCAGACGCCTTATAACTTGATTACAATCATGCATACCGCTAACCAATGCGGAGCAAGTAAACAAACAGGTCGAGGGTTCCGACATGAGCGATACCGCAGAGCGCGTCAAGAAAATCGTTGTTGAGCATCTGGGTGTAGATGCCGACAAGGTCACCGAAGGTGCAAGCTTCATCGATGATCTTGGTGCAGACAGCCTCGACACCGTCGAGCTCGTCATGGCTTTCGAAGAAGAATTCGGCGTTGAAATTCCTGATGATGCAGCAGAAACGATCCTCACGGTCGGCGACGCTGTAAAGTTCATCGATAAGGCTTCTGCCTAATCTGAGCTTTTGGGGCTGGGATTCTTCCGAATCCCGGCCCTGCTTGTCTTCTGTCTGAGGGCATTGAACTATCCCCGGTTTGGCCGCTTGGTCATTTGCATATTGCAATCCGTTAGCGGGCCGGTAACGAGATTGAGCATCGACCGTATGAGGCGCTTAGTGCCTGCGGGATGTCTCCAATGAAGTTTATCAAATTTAAGGGGTGGATATGAGGCGTGTCGTCATCACCGGTCTTGGTTTGGTGTCTCCGCTAGCTAGCGGCGTCGAAGAAACCTGGAAGCGTCTTATTGCTGGTGAAAGCGGTGCTCGCCGCGTCACCGAATTTGAAGTTGATGATCTGCCATGCCAGATCGCCTGCCGTATCCCTCTTGGTGATGGCACCAATGGCACCTTCAATCCCGATCTTCACATGGAGCCAAAGGAACAGCGTAAGGTTGATCCGTTCATCGTTTATGGCGTTGGCGCTGCAGATCAGGCTTTGGACGATGCAAATTGGCATCCGACAACCGACGAAGACCAAATCCGTACTGGCGTTTTGATTGGTTCGGGTATTGGCGGCATCGAGGGCATCGTTGAAGCTGGCTACACGCTGCGCGACAAAGGCCCACGCCGTATTTCGCCGTTCTTTATTCCTGGCCGTCTGATCAATCTGGCTTCTGGCCATGTTTCGATCAAGCACAAGTTGCGCGGCCCAAACCATTCGGTTGTCACCGCTTGCGCAACCGGTACGCATGCCATTGGTGATGCTGCCCGTTTGATCGCTTTTGATGATGCCGACGTGATGGTTGCGGGCGGCACAGAATCTGCCGTTAGCCGCATTTCGCTGGCAGGCTTTGCTGCTTGTAAAGCTCTGTCCACCAAGCGCAATGACGATCCAAAGGCAGCATCGCGTCCTTATGATATTGACCGTGATGGTTTTGTCATGGGTGAGGGCGCAGGTGTTGTTGTGCTTGAAGAGCTGGAACATGCTCTTGCACGTGGTGCTAAGATTTACGCTGAAGTCGTTGGCTATGGCCTGTCGGGCGATGCTTACCATATCACTGCTCCAACTGAGAGCGGCGAGGGTGCAGAGCGCTGCATGATTTCTGCCATAAAGCGCGCAAACATCACGGCGGACCAGATCGATTACATCAATGCGCATGGCACTTCGACCATGGCTGATACGATTGAGCTGGGTGCAGTGGAACGTGTTGTCGGTGATGCAGCGTCGAAGATTTCCATGTCTTCAACCAAGTCATCCATCGGCCACCTTTTGGGTGCCGCTGGTGCTGCAGAAGCGATTTTCTCGACGTTGGCAATCCGCGATAATATCGCGCCGCCAACGCTTAATCTCGACAATCCAGCCGTTGAAACCAAGATCGATCTTGTTCCGCATAAGGCACGTGAACGTAAAATCGACATTGCCTTGTCGAACTCGTTCGGCTTTGGCGGCACAAACGCTTCGCTGGTTCTGCGCCGTTATTCGTAAAATACGACGCTCCGAAAACGAAGCTTATTTAAAAACGCGGGGATTTCTCCGCGTTTTTGTCAAAATATGACCCCATGTCATGTTTAAAATTGCCAATTATGTTTAGTGTTGCTCTACAAAATGTAATTGATTTGGATGCCATTTCAGGCGGATCAGAGCAAAAGAGCGCAGACTTGATTTAATCAGATCGGAACGTGCTCTAAAGACGAGGTAGTCGAGTGACGTCAGAGGAAAAGGCGGGAAGCAATTTCGCCCAACAGCCGCCGCAGGATAACACGCCATCGTCTGCGACGCCGGAACAGGCCGCACCCGCTGCGCCCTTTGTGCCAAAGTCTGCCTCAGAAGCCTTGCGCCCCGAACCCGGTACACCGCCGCCGCGCAAGCGCTCGCGTCATGCGCGCAGCCAAATCGTCGTCTTCATGAACTTCATGTTGTCGCTGCTGGTGCTGGTTTTGCTCGGCGGGTCTGCATTGTTTTATTTCGGCAAACTTCAGTTTGATTCTCCTGGACCGCTGACCGCAGAAACAACGTTTCTGGTGAAGCGCGGCGCCGGTATTTCTGAAGTGTCCAACAGTCTTGAAAATCGCGAGATCGTTAGCGATGCGCGTATTTTCCGTTATGGTATGCGCGCCTATGGTCATGAAAACGATCTGAAGGCTGGTGAATATGCGCTTCCTGCCGGTTCGACCATGCGCGATGTGATGAATATTCTCATTAGCGGCAAGTCGATCATGTATCCGCTGACCATTCCGGAAGGCCTGACCGTCAAGCAGGTGTTTGATCGTATTTCCGCAGATCCAACGCTTGTGGGCGATATGCCGAAGGAAATGCCTGCGGAAGGCGGGTTGTTCACAGATACGCTTAATTTCACACGCGGCACCACGCGCGAAGAAATCATTGGCCGCATGGTTGCTTCGCAGCAAAAGCTGATTGACGATACATGGGAAAAGCGCCGTGCTGACCTCCCGGTAAAAGACAAGAACGAATTTGTGACGCTTGCTTCTATCGTTGAGAAAGAAACGGGCATCGCATCGGAACGCCCGCATGTGGCTTCGGTCTTCGTCAATCGTTTGAACAAAGGCATGCGTATTCAGTCCGACCCGACTATCATTTATGGTCTGTTTGGCGGTGCGGGCAAGCCGTCTGATCGTCCGATCTTCAAGTCAGATATTGAAAAGCCAACACCATACAACACCTATGTGATCAATGGCCTGCCGCCGACACCGATTGCCAATCCGGGTCGTGCAGCCCTTGAAGCAGTTGCTAATCCGCTGGATACGGAAGATCTCTACTTCGTTGCAGACGGCACAGGCGGACACGTCTTTGCCAAGACTTTGCAGGAACACAATGCCAATGTGCGCAAATGGCGTGCAGTTGAGCAGGGAAGAAGTCAGCAGTAATAAAATGCCGCCCAGCGATGGGCGGTTTATCTCGTGTAAAGGGTAAAATACATGGCGCTCCAGAGTATGACAGGGTTTGCGCGCCACGCGATACAGTATGGCGCTGCCGATAATGAAGCGCGCATCGTGTGGGAAGTACGCTCGGTCAACGGCAAAGGACTGGATTTGCGTTTGCGCTTGCCGCAGGGATTAGAAGGCGCTGAACATGCCATTCGTTCGCTTCAGGCGCGCTATTTCTCACGCGGAAATTTTCAGGCAAGCCTTAGCGTTGAGCGCGCAGAAGCGCAGGCAGGTTTTGCAATCAATGAGGCAATGCTCGATGAAGTGCTGAAACTTGGCGCTGAGCTGCAAGCCCGCCATGGCCTTGCACCAGCAAGCGTTGACGGTATTCTTTCGCTGCGTGGCATCATTGATCAGGCGCAGGTAAGCGAAGACGAGAATGCACGCGCTGGCCTTGAAGCAGCGGTTGTTGCGGCCTTTGAAGGTGCGCTAAAAGCGATTGCTGAGGCGCGCACCCATGAAGGCCAGTCGCTCTTCAACATTTTGTCCGGTCATGTCGATACGATTGAGCGTCTGACGCTTGAAGCGCGCAATGATCCATCGCGCAGTATTGATTCCATTCGTGCAAAGCTTGGCACACAGGTCGCACTGCTGATGGAAACCGGGCGCGATCTTGATGAAACACGGCTTTATCAGGAAGCAGCATTTCTTGCGACCAAGGCGGATATTCAGGAAGAGCTGGACCGGCTGGAAACCCATGTGGCATCTGCCCGCAAGCTATTGTCTGATGGCGGCCCTATCGGGCGCAAGCTTGACTTTCTTTCACAGGAATTTAATCGCGAAGCGAATACGCTGTGTTCAAAATCGAACGCAGCATCGATCACCGCAATCGGCCTTGAGCTGAAAGCGGTCGTCGATCAGTTTCGCGAACAGGTACAGAATCTGGAGTAACGGAAAATGGCCATCTCTTCGGTCGAACATGGCATTGCACGCCGCGGTCTGATGGTGGTGATTTCATCACCGTCAGGTGCTGGCAAATCGACAATTGCGCGGCAATTGTTGAGTGATGCGGATATGAATCTTTCGCTGTCCGTTTCCGTGACTACGCGTGAACGTCGCCCAAGCGAAATTGAAGGTGTTCATTACCACTTCATCACCAAGCGCGAATTTGAGCGCCGTCGCGACAATGACGAGCTGATCGAATGGGCAGAAGTGCACGGCAATTTCTACGGCACGCTGCGCCAGACCGCTGAAGAAGCGCTGGCCGACGGCAAGGATATGTTGTTCGACATCGACTGGCAGGGTGCCGAGCAATTGCAGGCCAAAATGCCTGCCGATGTGGTGTCGATTTTCATTTTGCCGCCAACTATGCGAGAACTGCAAAATCGCCTCAACCGTCGCGCGGAAGACACCGCAGATGTGATCGAAACCCGCTTGCAGAATGCGCGTTTTGAAATCCAGAAATGGGCGAAATACGATTATATCGTTATCAATGAAGACCTTCAGCGCTCTTATGCGGGCATTAAAGGCATCATCATTGCTGAACGTCTGCGCCGTGATCGCCGTCCCGGACTTTTTGAATTTGTAGAAGGTCTTCTGGAGGAAAACCCAGAGATCTGACACGGTTCAAAGCGCGGGGAGGACGTGGCGTGAGACCAGTTGTTATTGTTACCGGCGGCGGCAGGGGCATTGGCGCTGCCACCGCAATTCTCTTTGCGCGTGAAGGTTATAACGTCTGCATTAGCTACGTGAGCGATGCGGGCGCAGCGAACGAAACCGTTAAAGCCTGCGAAACCTTAGGTGCCAAAGCAATCGCTATGCGAAGCGATGTGGCCAACCGGCAGGACGTTGCCGATCTATTCGCCACCTGTGACCGTGCGCTCGGCGCGCCGCAATGCCTTATCAACAATGCAGGCATCATCGGGCAAAGCACGCGCATTGCGGGGCTTTCCGAAGAAGCACTCGAACGAACATTTAAAACCAACGTCTTTGGTTTGCTCTATTGCACGCAGGAGGCCGCACGCCGCATGTCTACGACAAATGGCGGTAGCGGTGGCACAATCATCAATATTTCGTCCGTTGCGGCAGTTCTCGGAAGTCCGGGCGAATATGTGCATTACGCCGCTTCAAAGGGCGCTGTCGAGACCATTTCTATTGGCGCAGGCAAAGAACTGGCTCCCGAAGGCATCCGCGTAAATGCAATTCGTGTTGGCACGGCCAATACGTCTATTCACTCAACAAGCGGCAACCCGGATCGACCTGCAAAAATCGCTGCCATGACACCGATGGGACGTATTGCCGAGCCGGAAGACATTGCACAAACGGCGCTCTGGCTCGCGTCTGATAAGTCAGGATTTGTGACTGGCACGGTGATTACCGTCGCGGGTGGACTAAGCGCTTGATTTGGTTGGCGCTATTAAGTCACATTTTCAGATTGTCTTTCGGTAGTTCAAAAGAATTATCGATGAATAGAGAAAGTTGTAAAAACATTGTCTTTCATAAGCCCATCCGTCAAACACTGGTCTCTTGTCGAGCTGCTGCATGAAACGGTGAAAAATCCGAACATTCATATCAGTGGTAAAAATAGCTATTATAGCAATGCATGGACTGGCTCTTTTGAGGAGTCCGTTGTTCGATATTTGTATGGTGATGAATATAGTTCAAAGGCCTGGGAATCGCAGTGGCCCATCGATCAGCTTCATATAGGTGACTATGTGTGCATTGGCGCAGAATCCGTCATTTTGATGGGCGGCAATCATACGCATCGGACCGATTGGTTCAGTCTTTATCCTTTTTCCGATGTTGTTCTCGATTCCTACGAGGCGAGAGGCGACACCAGAATTGGCAATGGTGCATGGATTGGAATGCGCGCGATGTTGATGCCGGGTATTACTATCGGTGAGGGAGCTATCATCGGCTCGGGTGCAATCGTGACGAAAGACGTTGGGCCCTATGCTATCGTAGCCGGCAATCCTGCTGTTGTGGTTCGGTCACGGTTTTCTGCGCCCACCGTTGAAGCCCTTTTGAGCCTCGGAATATACAATTGGGACCATCAAAAGTTTAATGCATTAAGAGCATATCTTTGTGCCAGTGACATTGGTGCGCTTGTGAATGCTTCGGCAGAATATGACGCGGTAAATACAGCAACACGATGAGCTTTTTGCTCATTCCAGTATGATCTTCACCCGATCTGTATCTGCTGCCAATTGCCGAAGTGCTTCCAGAAATGGCTTGCCGCCGAGCGTTTTTAGTTTGCTGAGCGCCTCGGTGTTTTTGAACACCAGTTCACATTCTCCGGGCCAGCCGGGGCCGCCCCATTGCACGCCATCCCAGAATGAATCGAGCGTATAGCCAAAGGATCCCGGGTCGAGCACGGGCACTGTGTCGAGATAGCGTTGCCAGAGTTCGTTGGGGGATTTTATGCCGGTGCAGTCGATTTCATAGACCAGCAACATCAGTCGACCAGAATGAGGATCGCATCAACCACAGCCAGCGTGAAGAGCAGAGCGATCATGGTTGCGGCGGCTATCACCATCATACGCTTTTGTCGGGAACGCTTTTCAGGCTGCTTTCCGCTCCAGTCATATGGTGTTTCAGGCATAGTCTCCTCCAGTCAGGTATTTGCAGCGAGTTTGCACCCTATAAGGACTGGATTGCAATACGATTGCCTTCACTATCTGTGATTTCTGCCACAAACCCGTTTTCGCCGATCGCAGTTTTGGGAAACAGGACTTCACTGCCTTGCTTTGTCGACTTTGCGATTACTTGGTCTATCTCCGCAACACTAAGATAGACTATCGCTCCATGGATGGTTGGGACGTAGACTTCACCTTCCGCCAGCGCGCCGCTCGCACCGTCTTTGCCTTCCTCAAATGGAAAATAAGCCATGCGGTTGCCGTGGATTTCAACCATCTCGTCAAAGCTGATGCCGAAAACCTCGCTATAGAACGCGATGGCTCGTTCGAGCTTTGTCACTGGAATTTCGACATGCGCGATGATGTTCATGAGGGTATCTCGTAGCGGGCAAGAGATGTCTCGCTGGCTTTTTTGATCGAATTGAGAATACGGCCTCGAATGATGCCGCTGACTGGCCGTATCAGATACCAGTATGGCGTGAAGCGAAGATGACTTTTGCGATCCGGGCAGAAGACGCGGGTTTCCGTGACAAGGCGCGTTTTGCCGCTCTGTTCAGTTACGGTGAAGGCAAGTGCGAGTTTGGCAACACCTGGCACTTTGAATGCCAGATAGTCTTCACCGCTTTCCATTCTATGGAGGCCGAAATCTGCTTTCCAGAATTGCCCCACCAGCCCATAGACCAATGCTTCCTCCGGTTTATGCTCAAGCAATGTAAATTCATGCAGGCCGAAAGGTGGCTCAACGGTGTTTTTCCGTCCGCGCAGCCGTGCGAGCGCACGCATTGGCACTTCGCGCAATGCAATCATGCTGCGGAAAAACGCATCCGTTTCGGGCCGATAGTTCATTGCTGCCTGCAAGACGGTTTCCGGCGAAGCGCTGACATCGCAGCCATGCACTTCGCTGAAATCATAGTCAGGCAGATATTTGTCAATCAGTTGCATGAGAAGGATTTAAACTGCTGTGCCGCCAACAGTCACTTGGTCCATGCGCAGATGCGGCTGGCCAACGCCGACCGGAACCCATTGTCCGCCCTTGCCGCAATTGCCCGAACCGGTGTCGAGTTTCATATCGTTGCCGATCATCGAAATGCGCTGCATGGCATCCGGGCCATTGCCGATCAGCATTGCGCCCTTGATCGGTGCGCCGATCTTGCCGGCTTCGATCATGTAGGCTTCAGTACAACCGAACACGAACTTGCCAGACGTAATATCCACCTGACCGCCACCGAAAGAAACGGCATAAATACCCTTCTTCATGGAGGCGATGATCTCTTCCGGCGACTTGTCGCCTGAGAGCATATAAGTGTTGGTCATACGCGGCATTGGTGCGTGCGCATAGGATTCGCGGCGGCCGTTGCCGGTGGCTTCCATGCCCATCAGCCGTGCATTCTGCCGATCCTGCATATAATTGACGAGCTTGCCATCCTCAATCAGCACAGTGCGATTGGTCGGCGTTCCCTCATCATCGATGGTCAGAGACCCGCGACGCTCAGAGATCGTGCCATCATCGACGACGGTTACGCCTTTCGAGGCGACTTGCTGGCCGAGCAGGCCCGCAAAGGCGGACGTTTTCTTACGATTGAAATCGCCTTCAAGACCGTGGCCGACAGCCTCATGCAACATCACGCCCGGCCAGCCATTGCCCAGCACGATATCATAGGTGCCAGCGGGCGCTGGAATGGCTTCGAGATTAACCAATGCCTGACGCAGCGCTTCATCGGCAACGCTCTGCCAGCTTTCGGTGGTGATGAAATCGCCAAAGCCCTTGCGTCCGCCAAGTGTATGCGAACCGGATTCCTGACGGTCGCCATTGCCTGCAACCACCGAAACACTCAGCCGTACCATTGGCCGAATATCACGCACGAAATGACCATCAGCCCGCAGAATTTCCACTTGCTGCCACGATCCGGCGATGGAAACGGAAACCTGCCGAACTTTTGGGTCTTTGGCGCGCAGATAGGCGTCGATCTTCTGCAGAAGCTGCACCTTGGCATCAAAGGTTGGCGAGCCGATTGGGTTCTCGTCGGTGTAAAGATGACGATTTGTGCCAGCGGGTGCGGCGGAATATGAACCGCTGTGGCCGCTGAGCGTGGCTGATACCGCATCGGATGCGCGTTTGAGAGCGGCGATCGACAAATCACCCGCATGGGCGTAACCGATGGCTTCGCCAGAGACTGCGCGCAGACCAAAACCCTGATCCTGATTGAACGAGCCGGTCTTGAGACGGCCATTGTCAAAGACGAGTGCTTCCGCCTCGCGATACTCCATGAAAAGTTCGCCGTCGTCACTGCCATTCAGGCTTTGCGAGACAAGGCGTTCAATATCGTCACGGTTTACGTCGAAGCTATCAATCAGGCTTTTCATAAAAATAATCCTGCGGCATGTGTTTGCCACAGGATGTAAGCGCTAAATCGGTTGAGAACAACCTCAGCTATCAACGACGCCGATGATTCAGGTTATGGCGTGCCGAAAATGGTGGTTTTTGAGAACTGGAGCGTAATGTACTTTTAGTACATGAGCACCGGAAGCGCAGAAAAGTGCCATTTGCAGGCCGCCAGAGCGTGAATCAAGGAAGAGCGTCGAAGCCTTCACCAAACGCTGTTAGATCAACCGGAATGCCGACGCCTTCTTCCGGTGTCTGAAAGACGATGAAGGTTGCAGACTTGCCATTGCGGAATGTGTTGAGCAGCTCGTCTTCGAGGATCACTTCTGCGTAGCAGCCGTCTTCAAAGCAGCGCACGAAATAAGCGCGGCCAATATCCTTGCCGTCAACATTCAGTC
Organism: Ochrobactrum sp. EDr1-4; assembly: GCF_049199085.1. Lineage (NCBI taxonomy): Bacteria > Pseudomonadati > Pseudomonadota > Alphaproteobacteria > Hyphomicrobiales > Brucellaceae > Ochrobactrum > Ochrobactrum sp. EDr1-4. The sequence continues at coordinate 471,247 of NZ_JBLZOF010000001.1, read as the reverse complement.
CGAGACCATTTGGCAGCAGAACGCCGAGTGGTGCGAGAACGCGCAGGATGCGCGCCTTGTTGTCGGCCGTCTTGAGAACAACGACCGAAAGGCCAAGTTCAGGCCGCTTGGCGGCAACCACATTCTGAATGAGCGCGCATTGCTCAGTCTTCGCACCGGCTGGCGTGTCACAAAGGATCGCCCATGGACCGTGCTGTGACTTCAGTGTGCCGCTCTGCTGCGGTGTCGCCGGCGACTGGCCCGCCTCCTGCTGCGCAGTTGGCGCAGGAAGCTGTGCTGGCGTTTGTGCGAGTGATGGCAGTGTCGCAACCGAAAAAATCAAGGCCGCACCCGTTGCAAGGGTGGCGAGGCGCTGGAAAACCGGGCGGCGGATGGATGGACGGAAAATCATGAAATCTCCAGATCGAATCACCGGGACGTTATCCTCTGAAACACACGGTGAAAAGCTATTGTCGCTTCCGCACCCTTATCGCAGAGGTCCTACCGACATTGCATCTGCGATGCGTCTCCGGCAGTTGCATCCATTATCACGCGGCACGTTAAAGGAAACCTTCCGCTAAATCATGGCTTCATTATGTGATTCTTGGTATTTTCCCAAGTTTTCGCAGGCTTATGACGCTTTTAATCGGGATTAGTGCGCGTGCGAGATGCGTGCTTCTAACGCAGGGCAGCGCGCAAAAATGCCGCACAGGAACATATTCGCCTTCCTTGCGGTGTGCGTTAAGGTGTGGTTTGAACGCTGACGGGGGATACGGCCGTCTGTACGTCCGGCGTCCAGCTCGCAAGAGCAAAAAGGGAGAGAGTTCTGGTGGATAAAATTGTTGCCACAACGAGGGGTGCCGTCGTTGGTGCTGTCGCATTGCTGTGGACAAGCGGAACCGCTTTAGCGGATCAGCCGCGTCCGTGGGAAATGACATTTCAAGCTGCGGCTACGGGAATAGCCGAACAGATTCATTGGTTTGAGCGCTATACGCTCTGGTTCATCGTGCCAATTACGTTGTTGGTGCTGGCGTTGTTGTTCTGGTGCGCTTTCAAGTTTCGCGCCAGCGCAAACCCTGAGCCATCGAAGACCAGCCATAACACGGCAATTGAGGTGATCTGGACCGTTGGGCCGGTGATTATCCTGCTGTTTTTGGCAGTTCCGTCGTTCCAGCTTCTGACCGCGCAATATTCGCCGCAGGACCCGACGCTGACCGTCAAGGCGACGGGCTATCAGTGGTATTGGGGCTATGAATATCAGACGGAAAACCCTGTCAGTTTTGATTCCCTCATTCTTAAAGAAGGCGAACGAGCTGCTGCGGGCAAAGAAAACCTCGCAGTCTATCCGCGCCTGTTGGCTGTCGACAATGAAGTCGTGGTGCCGGTCGGAACGACTGTTCGTCTTCTTGTAACTGCCGCGGATGTTATCCACTCATGGACTATTCCGGCTTTTGGCGTGAAGATGGATGCCATTCCGGGACGCATCAATGAAGCTTGGTTCAAGGCGGACAAAGAAGGCCTTTATTATGGCCAATGTTCCGAACTTTGTGGCAAGGATCACGCTTATATGCCAATTGCGGTGCGTGTTGTCTCTGATGAGCAATACAACACATGGCTGAGTGCTGCAGCGTCGGATCTTCCGGGTGCCAACAAGGCGCTACGGGATCAACTTGAAGACAAAGCAAACGATAAAGTAGCTGCGGCGAGCTTTTAAAAGCCCTGTACGCAACACTGTTGAAAGACGGGAGCGAATTCCATGGCTGGCACAGCAGCTCACGAGCATGGAGCCCATGACGACCATAAGCCAAAAGGCTGGGTACGCTGGGTTTACTCGACTAATCATAAAGATATCGGTACGCTGTACCTGATTTTCGCAATCACGGCAGGCATCATCGGCGGCGCATTGTCTATCGCTATGCGCGCTGAATTGCAGGAACCCGGTATTCAGATTTTCCACGGCCTTGCGGCAATGGTCTATGGCGTTGAGGGCGATGCGGCTCTTGATGCCGGTAAGCACATGTTCAATGTGTTCACCTCAATGCACGCGCTGATCATGATTTTCTTCATGGTTATGCCAGCGCTTATCGGCGGTTATGCCAACTGGATGATTCCACTCATGATCGGTGCGCCAGATATGGCGTTTCCGCGTATGAACAATATCTCGTTCTGGCTGCTGCCTCCTGCATTGCTGCTGCTGTTGATTTCGCTGTTCATGCCTGCTTCACCCGGCACTTGGGGTGTTGGTGGTGGCTGGACATTGTATCCGCCGCTCTCAACCAGTGGTCAGCCGGGCCCGGCAATCGACTTTGCAATTCTTGCACTGCATATCGCGGGTGTGTCGTCGATCCTTGGTGCGATTAACTTCATCACCACGATCCTCAATATGCGCGCGCCGGGCATGACGCTGCATAAGATGCCGCTGTTTGCATGGTCGGTGCTGGTAACAGCATTCTTGCTGCTTCTGTCGCTTCCAGTTTTGGCTGGTGGCATTACGATGCTGCTCACAGACCGTAACTTCGGCACGTCATTCTTCGCGCCTGAAGGTGGCGGTGATCCAATTCTCTACCAGCATCTGTTCTGGTTTTTTGGTCACCCAGAAGTTTACATTCTGATCCTGCCGGGCTTTGGTATCGTCAGCCACATCATCTCGACTTTCTCGCGTAAGCCAGTGTTCGGCTATCTCGGTATGGCTTATGCAATGGTCGCGATTGGCGTGGTCGGCTTTGTGGTCTGGGCGCACCATATGTATACGGTGGGGCTGTCACTTGATACGCAGCGCTATTTCGTGTTCGCGACGATGGTTATTGCGGTGCCCACAGGCATCAAGATATTCTCGTGGATAGCGACCATGTGGGGTGGTTCCATCACCTTCCGCGCACCAATGCTCTGGGCAATTGGCTTCATCTTCCTGTTCACCGTTGGTGGTGTAACAGGCGTGCAGCTTGCCAATGCCGGTCTCGATCGCGCTCTGCACGACACCTATTATGTGGTTGCGCACTTCCATTACGTGCTTTCACTGGGTGCCGTATTCGCAATCTTCGCTGGCTGGTATTACTGGTTCCCGAAGATGAGCGGCTATATGTATGACGAATTCACTGCGAAGCTTCATTTCTGGGTGACATTCGTAGGCGTCAATCTCGTCTTCTTCCCGCAGCACTTCCTGGGACTTGCCGGTATGCCGCGTCGTTATATCGACTATCCGGATGCCTATGCGGGCTGGAACATGGTGTCGTCTTACGGCTCATACATTTCTGGCTTCGCCGTGCTGATCTTCCTTTACAATGTCTTTGAGGCATTTGCGAAGAAGCGCGAAGCGGGTGCAAACCCATGGGGTCCGGGTGCAACAACACTGGAATGGCAGCTTTCATCGCCGCCGCCATATCACCAGTGGGAACAGCTGCCACGTATCAAGTAAACTTGCTTAGGGCGAATTTCCGAAAGGGGTTCGCCCACGCATAAAACTATGTTATGTGCAGGCGGCATTCAGTGCTGCGTGCTATCGGCTTGCGGCTGGGAACGGAAATTCCGATAGGAGTGAATGCATTTCCGGGAGGGTACTGTTTACAGAATTACCGATGTGCGTTCAGGGCCGAACGCAGCTTCGGTTGGTTGAATTCGAGGTTGTAAAAGTTAATGTCTCTGGTGGAAAAAAACACGGTTTCCGATGATGCATTCGCACTCTCCGAGGCGACAGCGCGGGATTACCTTGTACTGCTGAAACCGCGTGTCATGTCGCTGGTGGTGTTTACCGGACTTGTTGGTCTGGTGCTTGCGCCCGGTCACATGAATCCAGTTTTGGCGGCGATCAGCATTCTTTGCATCGCAGTCGGCGCTGGCGCGTCTGGCGCGCTCAATATGTGGTATGATGCCGATATTGACGCGATCATGAAACGCACAAAAAAGCGCCCGATCCCGGCAGGCGTCATTGCACCCAATCAGGTTCTGGCATTCGGCCTTACACTTTCCGCTTTCTCGGTTCTGACATTGGGCCTGATGGTCAACTGGCTTTCGGCCGCTTTGCTGGCATTTACGATTTTCTTCTATGCCGTTGTTTACACGATGTGGCTCAAGCGTTCGACGCCGCAAAATATCGTGATTGGTGGCGCTGCCGGTGCTTTCCCGCCAATGATCGGCTGGGCTGCGGCTACTGGCGAAATCACGTGGGACAGTGTTGTCCTGTTCATGATCATCTTCCTCTGGACGCCACCGCATTTCTGGGCGCTGTCACTGTTTTCCAGCAACGATTACGAAGCTGCCCGCATCCCGATGATGCCGAATGTGAAAGGTGAGTTGTCTACCCGCCGTCAAGCAATGTTCTATGCGGTTATTATGGCGCCGGTGGGTGTGCTGCCCTATCTTATGGGCTTTGCTGGCATCACCTATGGCGTGATCTCGACGCTGCTTGGCTTGGCATTTGTTTATTACGCATGGCGCATGTGGATGGCGGACAGCGAAACGCAGATGCTTCTTGCCGCGCGTAAGCTGTTCCGGTTCTCGCTCATTTATCTTTCGGCGATTTTTGCGGTTTTACTGTTTGAAGCCTTGACGATGAAGTTGCTGAGCGGCTTCGGTATCCTCTGAGGAGATGGAATGGAGAGCGTCGTGACTGAAAAGACAGGGCAGAGCCTGCCGACAGAAAAACTGGAGCTGATCGTTCCGACGCCTTTGCAGAAAAAAGCACAGCGCAATCGCTCGATTGGTCTGGCGATTGCGCTGCTACTGTTTGTAGTGCTCGTTTATATCGGTACGGTTGCAAAGCTTGGTGCCAATATATTTGCGAGGTCGATTTAATCGGCTTGAACTGATCGACTGTTATTCGTTTTCGGGAGGAGAAAATGGTTCAACAGCAGGATAGTGACGAAAAGCAGAAGAAGCTCAACCGCTCCAACCGGACGGTGGCGATTGCCTGCGTTTCTTTTTTCGTCTGCATGATTGGTGCGGCCTACGCTTCCGTTCCGCTTTATCGTATTTTCTGTCAGGTGACGGGCTATGGTGGCACAACGCAGCGGGTCGATCAGTATTCGGACACAATCTTGGACAGAACGGTCAAGGTGCGTTTCGATGCGAATACATCGAATGCCTTGCCTTGGGATTTTAAGCCGGAACAGCGCGAGATAGAAATTCGCATTGGTGAGACCACGATGGTCAAATACAATGCGCGCAATCTGTTTGATGATCCGACCTACGGGCGTGCGAGCTTCAATGTCGCACCTGCGCGTGCAGGGGCGTATTTCAATAAGGTGGAATGCTTCTGCTTTACCGATACGACACTGCAACCGGGTGAAAGCATGGAAATGCCGGTTGTTTTCTTCGTTGATCCTGAGATCGTAAACGATCCCGATTTGAAGGACGTGAAGACAATCACATTGTCCTATACGTTCTTCCCCATTGAGAAGCCCAAGCCAGTTGCAAATGCAAAACTGGCGCCGGTCAATAAAAGCAATGGGAATAGCGGAAGCTGACAAAACAGAATGCTTGCGGCACATAATGCCGCAAAGACAAACAAGCAGCACGGCTCTATGTTGTGTTGACAAGGGAACTGCCTGAGCGTGCCATAGGCGAACAGGCTGGAATGCATGAGAGAGGGCCCTCACGGGTCGCATGGGGAGAGACATGGCCGACGTTCACGAGAAGAATCACGATTATCATATTCTTGCACCCAGCCCCTGGCCGTTTCTGAGTTCGGTTGGAGCATTCGTGCTGGCCATTGGTGGCATTGCATGGATGCGATACATCAATGCGGGTGATCTGCCTTTCTTCGGCATCAATCTGGCGACACCTTGGCTGTTCTTCATCGGCCTCGCGATTGTTCTTTACTGCATGTATGCGTGGTGGTCAGACGCGATCAAAGAAGGCCGCGAAGGTCATCATACCCGCGTTGTTGCTCTGCATCTGCGTTACGGCATGATCATGTTCATTGCCTCGGAAGTCATGTTCTTTGCGGCATGGTTCTGGGCATTCTTTGACGTCAGCCTGTTTCCGAATGAAGTGCATCAGGTGCTGCGCGCTGAATTTACCGGCGGTCAATGGCCTCCAAAGGGCCTAGAGGTTCTCGATCCGCTGCATCTGCCGTTGTACAACACTGTTATTCTGCTTCTGTCCGGCACAACGCTCACATGGGCGCACCATGCGCTGTTGCACAAAGACCGGACAGGTATGATCATTGGCCTGATCCTGACAGTCGCACTCGGTATCCTGTTCTCCTTCGTGCAGTTCTTTGAATATGCGCATGCACCTTTCGAGTTTAAAGACTCGATCTATGGTGCAACCTTCTTCATGGCGACGGGCTTCCACGGATTCCACGTCATCGTTGGCACGATCTTCCTGCTGGTGATCCTGTTCCGCGCCATGAGTGGCGATTTCACGCCGGAGCGTCATTTCGGCTTTGAGGCTGCAGCATGGTATTGGCATTTTGTGGACGTGGTTTGGTTGTTCCTGTTCTGCGCCATTTATGTATGGGGTAGCTGGGGTGCGCCATTCCATGGTGGCTGATCATTGATTTGAATGAAGTGAGGGGCGGCCTTGGAGACTTGGCCGCCCTTTATTCTTTTCATGTGTGAGGGTGTAATGTCGGACCATGATCTTTATCCTTCGGTCGATCCGGTGAAGAGCGGAATGACAGGACATTGCCCACGCTGTGGCGAAGGCAAGCTGTTTAACGGCTTTCTGACGCTTGCTCCGCGTTGCAGCGCTTGTGGGCTGGATTATTCATTTGCCGATTCAGGCGATGGTCCAGCAGCTTTTGTTATCCTGATCATTGGATTTATCGTCGTTGGGTCTGCTTTGTGGATGGAGGTCAATTATGGACCGCCACTCTGGGTACATTTTCTGCTGTGGGTGCCGCTGGCGATTGTCTTAAGTCTTGTTGCTATGCGCAGCATGAAGGGTATTTTGATCAATCTGCAATATCGCAATAAGGCGGCACAGGGCCGTCTGGATGATGGCCAATGAACGAGGCGAATAAGCCACAACGGTTTCCATGGGGGGTGCTGATCGCGTCCCTTATCGCGTTCGCAATTCTGATTTCGCTCGGAACATGGCAGGTTGAGCGGCTGAACTGGAAAGAAGCACTGCTCGCTTCAACGCAGGAGCGTGTGCATGAAGCTCCGTTGCCTCTCGCCGATATGGAAAAAATATATCGCGATGAAGGCACGGTCGAGTATCGGCCTGTCACAGTGTCCGGCACTTTTATGCATCAGGGCGAGCGGCATTTTCTGGCGACCTATCAGGGTCAGCCGGGCTTTAACGTCTATACGCCTTTGATGCTGGAAGATGGTCGCTTTGTGCTGATCAATCGGGGCTTCGTGCCTTATGAGAAGAAGGATCGGCAGACGCGCCTTGATGGTCAGCTCGACGGGCCCGTGACAATCACCGGTCTGGCGCGCGATCCGCTCACAAGTAAACCGGGTTATTTCCTGCCGGATAATGATGCGGACAAGAATATTTTTTACTGGAAGGACTGGTCGGCCATGGCAGAAAGCGCGGATATTCCGTCGCTTGATGATGCCGTGCCGTTCTTTATCGATGCTGATAACAAGCCAAATTTCGGCGGATTACCTATTGGCGGGATCACAATTATTGATTTCCCGAACAACCATCTTCAATATGCTGTGACCTGGTATGGGCTTGCTTTGGCGCTCTTAGGGGTTGTCGTGGCGTGGTTCTGGCGGTATCGAAAGGCTACAAAGACTTGACAAGGGCCTCGTTGAAGCCCAACTCCGGCTTTATAGAATTTGCGCCTCACGCCGAACCCAGCGAGCACGCTTCATGACCGATAACCGCCCCCCTCTGGAAATTCGCCTCTGCGGCCCGCGTGGATTTTGCGCAGGTGTTGACCGGGCTATCCAGATCGTTGTGCTGGCTTTGAAGAAATATGGTGCACCGGTCTATGTACGCCATGAAATCGTGCATAATCGCTACGTTGTTGAAGGTTTGCAGTCGCGCGGGGCAATCTTTGTCGAGGAGCTCGATGAGATTCCGGCAGAGCATCGCGATCAGCCGGTGGTATTTTCTGCCCATGGTGTGCCGAAATCCGTGCCAGCGGATGCGGAAGCCAAGAACCTTTTTTATCTCGATGCTACCTGCCCACTGGTTTCCAAAGTCCATAAACAAGCCATGCGCCACCAGCGCTTAGGGCGTCATGTTATCTTGATCGGTCATTCGGGTCATCCGGAAGTCATCGGCACTATGGGGCAGTTGCCGGACGGCACGGTCACGCTCATTGAAACTGTCGAAGATGCGCGAGCAATTGAATTTGCTGACCCTGATAATTTGGGCTTTGTGACGCAAACAACGCTGTCGGTGGATGATACTGCGGGTATCATTGTAGAGCTGCAGCAGCGTTTTCCAAACTTGACAGCACCGGCAGCGGAATCGATTTGCTACGCGACCACAAATCGTCAGGATGCGGTGCGTGCGGCCGCTCCCGGTTGTGATCTATTTCTCATTGTCGGAGCGCCCAACTCTTCCAATTCCAAACGTCTTGTCGAAGTTGCAGAAAAATCTGGCGCTGGCATGTCAATGCTTGTGCAGCGCGCTTCCGATATCGAGTGGGACAAAATCGGCGACATTTCAGTGGTCGGGCTTTCAGCTGGTGCATCGGCCCCAGAAATCATCGTTGATGAAATCATGGATGCTTTCAAGGCGCGTTTCACGGTAAGAATAGAGCTGGCTGAAACGACGATTGAAACAGAAAATTTTCTGGTCAACCGCGAAATACGCGATGTTGAACTGACAGTGCAGGATATGGCATTCGTCAACGGCGAAAACCGGGTCGTCGGTATTCCAAAGTTTATGCAGGGGAAATAAGCGGCATGGCCGTCTATACAGACATTAACGAAATCGAGCTTGGCGCTTTTCTTGAGCAATATGACATCGGTGCATTGACCTCTTATAAGGGTATTGCTGAAGGTGTCGAGAACACCAACTATCTCCTGCACACCACCACTGGCTCATTCATTCTCACGCTCTACGAGAAGCGCGTAAACCGCGATGACCTGCCGTTTTTTCTTAATCTGATGCAGCATCTGGCCAAACGCGGTCTGGAATGCCCGCAACCGGTCGTGCGTCGTGATGGCGTTACGATTGGTGAGCTTGCAGGGCGTCCTGCAGCAATCGTGACTTTCCTTGAAGGCATGTGGATGCGCAAGCCAACCGTTGCGCATTGTGAAGAGGTTGGTCGCGGACTGGCCGAGATGCATCTCGCAGGTGAAGATTTCGATATGCGCCGCCGCAATGGTTTGACGCTGCCCGATTGGCGTCCATTGTGGAAACTGTCGAAAGAACGTGCGGACAGTGTTGAGCCGGGTCTGGTTGCAGAAGCGGAAGGTGATCTTGATTATCTCGAAAAGAATTGGCCGTCAGGATTGCCGGAAGGTGTCATCCATGCCGATCTCTTTCAGGATAACGTGTTCTTCCTGGGCGACCGTCTGTCGGGGTTCATCGACTTCTATTTCGCCTGCACGGATATTCTCGCCTATGACGTGGCCGTGTGTCTGAATGCATGGTGTTTTGAAAAAGACTTCTCTTACAATCTGACCAAGGGCGCGGCATTCTTGCGCGGCTATAATTCCGTGCGTCCGCTTTCGGGGGCGGAAATTGAAGCGCTGCCTGTTTTGGCACGGGGGGCTGCTGTTCGCTTCATGCTGACCCGTCTTTACGACTGGATCAATGTGCCGGAAGGCAGTTTTGTGATGAAAAAAGATCCGATGGAATATGTGCGTCGGATGCGCTTCCATCGTCAGGTCACATCGGCCAGCGAATATGGTCTTGAACTGAGCGGAGCTGACGCGTGAAGCATATTGAAGCTTTCACCGACGGCGCATGTTCCGGCAATCCCGGCCCCGGTGGCTGGGGCGCAATCGTGCGCTGGAACGACCATGTGAAAGAGCTTAAGGGCGGCGAAGCCGACACCACCAACAATCGTATGGAACTGATGGCTGCGATCTCAGCGCTTAACGCGCTGAAAGAGCCATGCGAAGTCGATCTTTATACCGATAGCGTTTACGTGCGTGACGGTATTTCTGGCTGGATTGAGGGCTGGAAGCGCAATGGCTGGAAAACAGCGGCCAAGAAGCCTGTGAAGAATGCCGAGCTGTGGCAGGCGCTTGATGAGGCGCGCAAGCCGCATAAGGTGACGTGGCACTGGGTTAAAGGCCATGCCGGTCACCCGGAGAATGAACGTGCTGACGAGCTCGCTCGTGCCGGTATGGAGCCATTCAAATATAACGGTCACAAGTCGCTTCAGGTGAAGTAAATTCTTCGAATTGAGACATGAAAAAAGCCGCGCTGAATTTCAGCGCGGCTTTTTATTTTGAAGTCGATTACTTGCCCTGTTCGATTTCCGTTGGGTCTTTGAGACGACCCGTCAGCGAGAATGCAAGCAGCGAAGACACAAGCATCACCGCACCGACGATGAACATTGGCATTTCATAAAGCCCGGTCGCATCCTTCACAAGACCAGTAATATAGGGGGCTGCGAAGCCTGCAATGTTACCAATCGTGTTGATGAGTGCGATACCAGCTGCCGCAGCTGTGCCTGTCAAAAAGCGCGATGGAATGGCCCAGAAGTTAGGCAGTGCCGAGAAGATCGCGCATGCTGTGATCGTGATCATCAGGATCGTGGTTGCAGGGGTTGGCATGAACAGAGCTGCCGGAATGGCAATCGCGCCAACCAGTGCCGGAATACCAATGTGCCATGGGCGAACGCCACGCTTTGCTGCATCGCGGCTCCAGAAATAGAGAGCGAATGCGGCTGGTAGGTATGGAATTGCGGTGATCAGACCCTTATCGAACACGTCGAACTTGGTGTTGAACTGCTGTTCAAATCCGCCAATGATCGTTGGCAGGAAGAAGGCCAGCGCATAAAGGCCATAGATCAGACCGAAATAGACGATCGACAAAAGCCAAACGCGCTTGTCTGTCAGAGCAAGGCCGCTGCGGTGTCCCGGAGCCTTTTCCTTGATCTTTTCTTCCTGAGCGAGAGCGCCATTCAGCCAATCGCGTTCGTCCTTGTTCAGCCACTTGGCGTCATTTGGCGTATCAGGCAGATAGAAGAAGGTAATGATACCGACAACGATTGCTGGAACTGCAACGCCGAAGAACATGATGCGCCAGCCTTCGAGGCCAAATGCACCGTGCATTGCGATCAGTTCTGCTGCAAGCGGCGCGCCGATCACAGTCGTCAATGGCTGTGCAAGATAGAATAGTGCCAAAATCTTGTTGCGGTGACGTGACGGCACCCAGGTCGACAGGAACAGAATTGCACCTGGGAAGAAGCCAGCTTCTGCAACACCCAGCAAGAAGCGCAGAACATAAAGCTCGGTTGCGCTTGAAACCCATGTGAACAGAAGGGCGACAATGCCCCATGTGACCATGATGCGGGCAAGCCATTTGCGCGCGCCAAACTTGTGCAACGCAAGATTGCTTGGAACTTCAAGAATGATGTAACCGACAAAGAAGATACCGGCTGCAAAACCGAACTGCGCTGCGGTCAACGCGAGATCGGAAGTCATTCCGTTCGGACCAGCAAATGAAATTGCGGTACGATCCAGGAAGTTAATGAAGAACATCAGCGCGATGAACGGGACGAGCCGGATCGAAATTTTCGATATGGCCGACTTTTCAGCGGGCGTCATTACGTGAGATTTTTGCTGCATTGCAGATCCTCCCTGCTAGCATATTAATCGAAGCGAAGGAGCTTGAAGGAGTGAATATCAAAAGATAATGCACATTCCGGCGGCAACTGCGCTTTTAAATGGGCAGATAGCTAAAGAATGCGACATGCCGCCGCAAGCGATTTATTATCAGCGATTTGTGATATAACCTCACAGGTATGCTCAGATGCTAACGAGGATTTCAATGCGGCCACTTCCTTCTTTGAATGCGCTTAAAGCTTTTGAAGCGGTCGCGCGTCACCGTTCGATGACAAGAGCGGCGGAGGAATTATGTGTAACGCATGGAGCGGTCAGCCGTCAGATCAGGTCGCTGGAGGATTCGCTGGGTGTGCTATTGCTTACACGCAATGCGCGATTGAGCGATCCGACACCGGAAGGTGCGAGGCTTGCGGAAGGTTTGGCCAGCGCATTTTCAATCATCGAGGGTAGCATTGAGCGCGTGAAGCCCGGGCCACTCACGCTGTCCTGTTCGTCGTCCATTATGATGGAATGGATCATTCCGCGCATTGGCCGCTTTCACGATAGTCACCCGAATATCGAGTTGCAGTTCAATATGAACTATGACCGGATTGACTTTATGCGTGATAAAATCGGCATTGCAATTCGCTCCAGTGTGATTGAACCGCCGGCAGATGCTGTGATCCGGGATATGGGGCGTGAGGAAATTGGCCTTGTCTGCGCGCCATCTTATCTCTCGCAATGCCCGCTGATTGATCCTGCCGATCTCGCACAGGCATCAGTGCTGGCGACCCATACGCGGTTGGAAGCATTTGCCGACTGGCAAAAGGCGGCCCATGCAGATTTTCCTGCTCCGGAACCGAAATCTACATTCCATCACTTCTATCTGTTGATTCAGGCTGTGCTGTGCGGCTTGGGTGTTGCAGTGGTTCCGCATATGCTGGTGGCCGAGCACATCGCATCGGGCCGGCTGGTTGCTCCATTTGGCTTTCGACCGGGGCCGCGCCGGATGCTATTGTGGATTGCACCACACAGAGCGGGACAGCCGGATTCGCTTGCGCTTGAAAAATGGCTGACACGTGAAATGCGCGCCCCACTGCAAAAGCAGGGCGCGTCATAAATTCTGATTAAAGCTGTTCGATCAGCGTTGCAGCACCTGAAGTCACAGCCTGTCCAGCCTGCTCTTCGATGTTGAGTGTCTTGACGACGCCGTCTTCAACGATTGCCGAGTAGCGCTTCGAGCGAATGCCGAGGCCGCCTGCGGTCGCATCAAGCTCAAGGCCGATTTCTTTGGTGAAGAGTGCCGAGCCGTCGGCGAGGAAAGTGATCTTGCCTTCGCCGCCAGTGCTCTGTGCCCATGCACCCATGACGAATGGATCGTTGACCGAAACAACCGCGATTGCATCCACACCCTTTGAAAGAATGGTATCACGGTTATCGAGATAGCCCGGCAGGTGGTTGAGATTACAGGTCGGTGTGAAAGCGCCGGGAACTGCGAAAAGAACGACTTTTTTGCCAGCGAAAACTTCATCAGTCGTCACTTCTTTAACGCCATCCGCAGTCTTTACCTTGAAGGTTGCTGCGGGGAGCTTGTCGCCAACTTTAATCGTCATTGTTTTCTCCTGAAGGTGAGCTTCTGCCGTCATGGCCCACCTGTATGAATGGCTAAATTTCATCTGCCTTTGCGCGAAGCAAGGCCACGACACTTAAGCCGATAACGGTGCGTTTCACAATTTCAAATTACAGCTTGTCAAAGCTAATCAAGCTTGACTTGCCCGGACACGGCTTTGCCATTCTGCACAAGCGTGTAGTCAATCAATGCGCCGTCTTTCGCTTCGTTATAAAGCATTGCGGTGAAGCGGGACGGTCCATCAGGCTTTGCTTCTGAAAGATTAAGCTGTTCGCTACCGACAAAGAGCTCGGCGGGTGCGTTAGCGTCTGGCAGTGCAATCTCGAAAGTGGCTTTGTTGTCCGCACGCTTCGCACTTTTCACGCCAAAATCAGCAGATGCAGGTGCAGGGAGGCGGTCAAAGGCCGTTTCGACAATGGTGCGCGTCGCAATGGCTTGCGGCGATTGCTCGGTCGCTTGATTTAATGGAAAGTCGAACTCTGCTTGAACCGGGATGCAGATTTTGTCACAGACGCCGAGAAAAAAAATGCCCTTCAGACGATCTTCACCGGGCTTTAATGTGAATGTCAGCGGCAGGGATAGAGATTGCTTGTATCCAATACCCCCTTCATCACCGTCGTCAAAATAGACAGGGGTTGGGAAATCAATGCGTGCTAGAGTGTCGCCTTCAATATTGATCTGAGGTGGCACACCCGCATCACCCGGGTTACGCCAATAGGTTTTCCAGCCGGGATTGAGATTGATCTGCAATGCGCCGCGTTGTTCCTCACCAGACTTCGTATCTTCAAGAATAACGCGCACTTTCCCGCCGGGGATTTCCGTCCATTCGGACGTGGCAGCGTGTGCGCTGAGAATTGTGCTTAACAGAAGCGGAAGGGCAAGAAACTTTACTGATCTCATTTGGCGAGATTGATCGAAAATCATGTTTCAATCAAGGCTGTGTTTTTGCGGGCATATTTTCATTCAGACTTTTACCAACATGCTGAAAATGAAAGTCAAAAATATCGCCGTGCCTAATGCGATATGCATCAGGAAGGCGATGTTTGAGATGGTACGCAGTTGCGGATAGTCTGGAAAATGATTGTTGATTTCGTTGGGCGGTGTCGGATTATGCCAGAGGTAAAGCGCAAATCGATAATTGCCGCGCGGCATAGTGAAAATATAATATAAATCAGATACATCGCCGATTGTTTTTGTCATTGATGGACTTTGTCTGATGAAATCAATGAGTGGAGACAGTTTTGTCTGCACATATATAGAGTAAATTAGGAAAATAGCGGCTGAAGTCAGTATTCCGTAAACCAGCATAAATTCTTTTCTTTTCAATTCACGATTGAATTTCTTGCGGGCAATGTTTCTGAACTATGCGATCAAAAATCAACTGCTATTTACCACAACGAGAAACTTTGCGCGATTTTCATTGTCATTTGGCACAGTCTTGCTACCTTAATCGTTATGACCATTCTCAGGAAGCCAAACCAGGAGCAGGGTTTCTTAAACGGGCAATTCCTGCTTGCCATGCCCGGAATGAGTGACGAGCGTTTTGACCGCGCGGTTATTTACATTTGTGCCCATTCTGAAGAGGGCGCTATGGGGTTTATCATCAATCAGCTCCAGCCCGTCGGATTCCCTGACATTCTGCGTCAGATCGGTATTGTTGACGACGAAGACCTGATCATGTTGCCAAAACGTGCGCAGAATATGGTTGTGCGTAATGGTGGGCCTGTTGATCGGTCTCGCGGATTTGTACTGCACAGTGACGATTACATGGTCGACTCGACAATGCCCGTAACCGAAGACATATGCCTAACGGCAACGGTTGATATCCTACGTGCGATTTATGGTGGCAGCGGACCATCACAGGCTTTGCTGACACTTGGCTATTCGGGCTGGGCACCGGGGCAACTCGATATGGAGTTTGCTGAAAATGGCTGGCTGGCCTGCTCAGCACCGATGGATATGCTTTTCGATAGCGATATTACCGGAAAATACGAGCGATTGATGGCTCGGATGGGCATTGACATGACACGGCTCGTCTCAGAAGCCGGTCATGCCTGAGTAAGCTTTCTAGAGCGCATCGCGAAGAGTGTGAAACGGTTTTCGGAAAAGATGTGCTCTAAGCTGCCGCTGCATCCTGCTGCTCACGCACGATACGCGTGGCATCTTCGCGCGTAGCTGGCTCGCCGAACATGAAGCTCTGCACATATTCGCAACCCATCTGGCGCAGTTGCAGTGCATCGTTTTCGTTATCAACGCCTTCGGTGACCACTGCCAAACCAAGATCATGCGCCATGCTGACGATGGAACGCAGGAGTGTTGTCTTTTGCGGCTGGTCGCCTTTCACGAAAGAGCGGTCGATCTTGATGATGTCGAACGGGAAGCGGGTCAGATAGGCAAGCGACGAATAGCCGGTGCCAAAATCATCAAGCGATAGGCCGACACCCATGGTTTTCAGGCGTGCAAGGACATGCGCCGATTGTTCGGGGTTTTCCATTAACACAGATTCTGTGAGTTCCAGCTTCAGCGTGCCGGGTTTCAGATGAATACGCGAGAGAACCGAACGCACGTCATTGATCAGATCCTGCCGGATCAACTGCGTGCTTGAAAGGTTGACCGAAACAAACAGATTGAGCTTCGGAAACTGTTCCTGCCACGCATAAAGGTCTTCAGCAGCACGCTGAATGGCAAACAAGCCAAGCTGCACGATCAGGCCAGAGCTTTCTGCAATAGGAATGAACTCTGATGGAGAAATACTGCCACGGCGCGGATGCTCCCAGCGCATCAGTGCTTCAAAGCCAGCAATCGTGCCCTCATCAAGCCGCACAATTGGCTGGTAGACGAGGCTGATTTCATCGCGCTCAAGTGCGCGGCGCAGGTCGGATTCAAGCTGTAACTTGTCGCTGCCAATCGCACGGAAGGCAGGTCGGAAAGGTTCTATGCGGTCGCCACCGAAGCGCTTTGCCTGATGCATGGCAAGCTCGGCGTCCTTGACAAAATCTTCGGCTGACGCGGCCGTTTTCGTCCATGTGATCAGACCGATTGAAGCCGTCAGCACGATTTCGCGTTTTGCATAGGCGATTGGTGCGCGAACGGCTTGTCGCAAGGCTTCAGCAAAGGCAGCAATGCGGCCCGGATCATTCTCAGATGCCAATAGCAGGCCGAACTGGTCAGATGACAGGCGGGAGAGCGTGTCCTGTGGTTTCATCAGACGCGACAGACGACGCGAGATCGTAAGCAGGATCGTATCACCTGCCGACATACCGAGACTGTCATTGACCTGTTTGAAACGGTCAATATCGATGATGAACACGGTCGGATGCAGCCTGCTTTCGCCGCGTGCCATGTTCATGATGCTGCTTAGGCGATCAAGGAATAGTTCGCGATTGGGCAACCCTGTCAGATTGTCATGAACCGCATCATGCAGCAGGCGTTCTTCGGCCTTCTTCTGTTCAGTTACGTTGACAAGCGTTCCTACACAGCGGACGATTTCGCCGTCAGAACCGATGACAGGACGGGCGCGCAACGCATACCAATGATAATGGCCGTCATTGGCACGCAGACGGAAAATTTGGCCGATGCGCCCACGACGGTTTTCGAGGATGGCATCAAGCGTTGAGCGGAAGCGATCACGATCATCCGCATGCATCGCTGGCAGCCAGTTGCGAACCGGGCCTTGCAATGAACTCGCTGTGTTGCCGAGATAGTTTGCAATGTCAGGCGTGGTGACAACGCGGTCACGCGGAACGTCCCAGTCCCAGACAATGTCGCCTGCACCAATCACTGCAAGCGCCTGACGTTCCATATCGGAAAGCAAGCCTTGCTGGAGCGCGCCACCGGAGAATGCGTGCTGCATAACGGTAAAGCCGATCAGCAAAACAATTAGCACCAGACCGCCGCCAAGTGCTGGCTGAATGATGTCGTTGTCGAGTTGGCCTGAAACCGTCATCCACGCGCCCAACAACCAAATCAGCGTGAGCAGCCACGCCGGTATGAGCATCACCGCTCGATCATAGCCTTTAATCGCCAGATAGCCGATGATGAAGATGCCCGACACAACCGTCAGCGCCAGCGACATGCGCGCAATGCCGGAAGCAACAGGTGGATCAAAGACGGCAACACCGGCAAGAGCCATAAGGCCCAATACCCAAGTGACCGCTCCATAGCTGAAATGGTCGTGCCAGCGATTGAGATTGAGATAGGTGAACAGGAAGATCACCAGTGAGGCGGCGAGGGCGACTTCGGTGCCCGCTCGCCAGACCTGCTCGTTTCCGGGCGTTATCTCCATCAGCTTGTTCCAGAAGCCGAAGTCAACGCAGATATAGGCGAGAACGGCCCAT
Organism: Ochrobactrum sp. EDr1-4; assembly: GCF_049199085.1. NCBI lineage: Bacteria > Pseudomonadati > Pseudomonadota > Alphaproteobacteria > Hyphomicrobiales > Brucellaceae > Ochrobactrum > Ochrobactrum sp. EDr1-4. The sequence goes on along the minus strand of NZ_JBLZOF010000001.1, from coordinate 453,668 downwards.
GCGAGCGCTGCGGTTGCCGGGAAAAGCGAGGTACCCTTAACGACGAAAAGAATCGTCAAAAACAGTGCCAGAAGGCCGGAAATGCCGAGCAGAATGCCGCGATACAGCGTGTAGGAGTTGACGGCATCCTTGTAGGCTTCCGGTTCCCACAAATAAAGCTGTGGCAGATTGTGCGACGAAAGCTGAGCGACGAAGGTTACAACGGTTTTCGGATTTAACGTAATGAGGAAGACATCAGCGTCTTCGCTTGGCTGTCTGTCGAGCGTAAAGCCCTCACTGGGTGTTATCGACGAAATACGCGCTGAGCCAAGATCAGGCCAAATTATGTTTGATCCAACAAGACGAAAATGCGGAGCAACGAGCAAGCGGTCGATCTGTTCGTCTGTCGGATTTGCAATGGAAAAGGCGGCCCAGTCTCCGGAGGCGTTTGAATTGGGCGCTGCCTGCACCTCAATGCGGCGAACGATTCCATCGGCTCCCGGTGCTGTGGAAACCTGCACGCTCTCGCCCTGATTGCGCAGCAGCTCTACAGCGCGCGATAGGTCAAGAGCGGTATCTTCTTTAGAGATTTTTATTGGTTCAACGGCAAGAGAAGGAATTGCTGAACAGGTCAAGATAATGATCAGCGCTACACAGCGCAGAAAAGCTGAGAATAACCTGTTTGTTACACCATTCACGAGCGTTCAACCTTGCCATTGATCATGCGTAGATCGCTTTCTATCAGGGCAAACAACAGGTGGTCCTGCCAGAAGCCATTGATCTTGAGATAAGAGCGCAACAGTCCTTCTCTCTGAAATCCGGCTTTTTCGAGAAGCCGTATCGAACGAACATTATGGGGAATACAGGCAGCTTCGATCCGGTGCAACCTTAGTTCATTGAATGCAAAGGGGATAACCAATGATAAGGCTTCGCTCATATAGCCTTTGCCAGCCGCCGATATGCTGCTCCAATAGCCAACCATACCGTTCTGTCCGACGCCCCGCTTTATGTTTCCCAGCGTTATTCCGCCGAGAAGTCGATTGTCTTTGTTGTCAAAAATAAAGAAGGGATAGCCGGTGCCATCGGACATTTCTTCCTGAACGCGGCGCAACCGATGACGAAATGCGCTTTTAGTCAGATCGTCGTCAGCCCATGTTGGCTCCCACGGGGTGAGAAAGCCGCGACTTTGCTCGCGCACATTGGCCCATGTCGCAAAATCGCTCAGCATTGGCTCGCGCAAATAAACGCGCTGCCCACGAAGAAGTGTCGGATTGCTGCGCCGGAATGGCAGGCCGATCATGCTGGTTCTCGTGTTGTTGATGAAGAAAATAGGCTGCTTCTAGAATATGCAATACTGTTGCATGAGTTCTTTTTGAAATTACAGCCTATTCTCCGATCTGTTAAACAGCAATCTTCCGTGTATGCGCGCTGGTCGAAAGAGCATCCGTAAGCCCTTCAAAGCTCATCAGACGTCCAACAGGGCCGACACCGGCGATTGTCGGCTTGCTGTCGAGGAACATACGGCCAGCAAGATCGCTCAGACGTTCAGGCGTGATGAGCGACAGACGGTCCATCAGCTCATTGTTTGGCACCGGGCGCCCATAGAGCAGGAACTGTCGTGCGATCTGCCCAGCACGGCTCGCTGCACTTTCCTGCGACATCAACAAGCTCGCGCTATATTGCGCACGGGCTCGATTAACTTCATCAATGCCGATGGAATCTGCTGCTTTGTGCAATTCCTGAATGATGACTGGAAGCAACTCCACAAGTTCGTCCTTGCCGGTTGCGGCATGAATGCCAAAAAGGCCGGTATCGGAAAAGCCCCAATGAAATGCATAGACCGAATAGCAGAGGCCGCGTTTCTCGCGCACTTCCTGAAACAGGCGTGAGGACATGCCGCCGCCGAGGATCATTGATAGAAGCTGCGAAGCGTAAAAATCGCGGACATGATAGGCGCGACCTTCAAAGCCGATCAGAACCTGCGCATCCATCAAATCGCGATCTTCGCGGAAATCACCGCCGACATAGGTCGCGAGGTCAAGGGTCGGTGCGGTATTGTGAGCGCGGAAACCGCCCAAACGCTGTTCGACCTCTTTCACGAAATGGTCATGATCAATGCCACCAGCAGCTGTCACCACCATACGGTCGGCGCTATACTGCTCGTCCATATATTGGCGTAGATCAGCCGATGTGAACGACATCACGGTATCAGGCTCACCTAAAATGGCACGTCCAATTGGTTGATGCCGATAGGCTGTTTCGGTGAAGCGGTCGAACACGATATCATCAGGCGTATCGTGGGCCGCACCGATCTCCTGCATGATGACCTGCTTTTCGCGTTCAAGTTCGGCTTCATCGAACTTGGAGGCAGTCAGAATGTCAGCAAGAATATCTATTGCCAGTGGCATGTCGTTGCGCAGCACGCGCGCATAATATGATGTGGTTTCAACGCTCGTTGCGGCATTGATTTCGCCACCAACATTTTCAATGTCAGATGCAATCTGCCAAGCTGTGCGCTTTTCCGTACCTTTGAAGGCCATATGTTCAAGCAGATGAGCAATGCCGTGTCGGTCTGACGCTTCATTTCGTGCGCCTGCTTTTACCCAGATACCCAACGCAACGCTTTCCACATGCGGCATGTTATCTGTTACAATGGTAAGCCCATTGGAAAGACGCGTTACTTCAACACCCATATGCAAAATGCTCCCATAGTCCCATTCGGGTTCCCGTTTTTAAACTCCTGAGCAAGATATAATCTTACGCCCGGGAATGACGGCGAATGTATTCTTCCACGATTTTCAGGTCGTTGTGAAGAACTGTGAAACTTTCTTTTCGGTCCATCAAGTCCGAAAGCCATACCGGAAGCGCCGGCGTCACACCACTTGCAGCTTTTACTGCATCAGGGAATTTAGCCGGATGTGCGGTAGCGAGTACAACCATAGGTGTATTACCGGACACTTTTTCGCGAGCGACCTTAACCGCAATCGCTGAATGAGGATCCAGCAAATAGCTATCCGCTTCCAGAACTGACTTAATGGTTGCGGCCGTTTCGTCAACGGTTGAACGGCCCGCTGCAAATTCGCTGCGAATAGCGGACAGTGGCTTTTCAGAAATCGTAAAGCCACCTGATTGCTTCATGCTGTCCATCAGGCCACGCACTGCGCTCGCATCGCGATCATGCGCTTCAAACAACAAACGCTCGAAGTTTGATGAAATCTGGATGTCCATGGAAGGCGAAGTCGTCTGTTCAACGCCGCGCATTTCATAGGCACCGCTATCAAGCGTACGTGCAAGAATGTCGTTGTCATTGGTTGCGATAATCAGCTGATCAATCGGTAATCCCATTTTCTTGGCAACATAGCCTGCGAAAATATCGCCGAAATTGCCGGTTGGGACCGTGAACGAGATAGCGCGATCTGGTGCGCCGAGGCTCAAGGCTGCCGAGAAATAATAAACAACCTGAGACATGATGCGTCCCCAGTTGATTGAATTCACACCGGAAAGCGAAATGCTATCGCGGAATTCGAGGTCGTTGAACATGCCTTTGACCAGATTCTGACAATCATCGAAGTTGCCTTCGATAGACAGGGCATGAACATTTGAGAAGCCGGAGCTGGTCATCTGGCGCTGCTGCACCGGAGACACGCGGCCATTCGGGAACAGGATGAAAATATCGGTGTTGTCGCGACCGCCAAAGGCTTCAATCGCTGCGCCGCCTGTGTCGCCGGATGTGGCGCCAACAATCGTTGCACGTTCGCCGCGTTGCGCGAGGACATAATCCATCATGCGTGCAAGAAGCTGCATGGCGACGTCTTTGAAGGCAAGTGTCGGGCCATGGAAAAGCTCAAGCACGTATTCATTCGCGCCGGTCTGGACCAATGGGCAAACTGCGTCATGACGGAACGAGCCATAGGCTTCACGCACCATGTGTTCAAAATCTGCCTGCGGAATTTCACCATTTACGAAAGGTGTTAGAACGGCCAGCGCGATATCCACATAGGATTTTCCACGCAAATCACGGATCTGATCAGCGGCGAATTGTGGGTATTCCTGCGGGAGATAGAGGCCGCCATCACGGGCAAGTCCGGCGAGCAGAGCATCGCTGAATCCCAGAACTGGGGCTTCGCCGCGGGTGCTTATATATTTCATCTCAAAGGCCTTCATTTCGGGTCAAGGCAGATTTTTAGCCGAGAATGCAATAAAGCTTCCCTAAAAAAGCCGCAAGAATTAATGCATGTTTTGCGCGATGGGGTTGCTCTTGGCTGCAAAAAACAGGAAAACACCCTCACGCTATGCATCGCACAGCGGTGTAGAACAGGTCGATCAGTGCAGGGAAGCCCGGTTTATGCTTAAAGCATCACAGAATCGTTCATCATTGTTTCCAGTCGTTGCAACGGTTTTGCTCGCAGCACTTGCCGGCTGTACCACCAGTGGCACGCAGAATGCGGCGGATAGCGCAGAGCCGCGCGTCAAAGCATCCGACCTTATGGCGTTTTGCCCAAGTGTTTCACTGCGTGAAGGTACTGCCTATTTCAGCACCTATGAAAAAGGCGGCGACAAAGATGCAGGCCGTGTAATTTACCAAGCTTCGCTGACGGACACGACGCGAGATTGCCAGCATAATGCAGGTACGATTACGCTTGACGTAGCTGCGGCTGGTAAAGTTGTTCCGGGTCCAAAATATAAGAGCGGCAACATTACAATGCCGATCCGCGTAGCTGTCGTTCAGAATGGCAATGTGATCTATTCCAAACTGCACAAACAGACAGTCAGTGTCAGCAATGGCGGCGGCGCAACGCAGTTTGTGTTCAACGACAAGGGAATTTCGATTCCGACCGAAAGCGCGCGCAGCGTGCAGATTTTCGTTGGTTTTGATGAAGGCCCATACAACACCAAGTAATGGGTCTTAGAAGTTATCGAATTTAGAAAGCGGCTTTTGATTTTACCATTGGCCGCTTTTTGCTGTATTGCGTTTTCGATTTTAGATATGTTGCGCTAGTATATTAATTGTTCTTTTTACAGCCGTTTTGAAACAAGAAGCGGTCTGTTTACTTTTCCAATAATTTCGAATTAATGTCATCTATAGAGAAGTGTAATTTCATTTGGACTTTTTGTAGATTTTTATCGAGGCGATCTTTTATGGGGTTGAAACGCAGCGTATTTTTTTCGCCTGTACCCTATGTAATTTGCATCATGTTATTGCTTGGCGCCATTGCAGGTAAATGGGCCGGGGATCAGTTTCGCCTTTTCGATGAAGAAAAGGACATGGATGCGTATATGACTGTGCTCATGACGCAGGCTAACCGTATAGTGAACTCTGCGAAAGAGACACTTAGCAAGGTCAATCAGTCTCCCTATGCTCTGTGTTCGTCAGACGATAAGCGCTATATGCGCGAGTTGCTTTTTGCTGCTTATCACATCAAGGACATTGGTCGTCTTGAGCATGACATGCTGCAATGTTCGACGCTTTTAAGCGATGTCGTGACAACAAAACCCAGAAGCAAAGAAGATGTTCTTCTTAAGGACGGCGTTTATGTTTATAAGGATCAAGAGCTTATAACAGCTGGGAGCCATGGCCCGATTTTTGGCCGGAACACCGGCAATCTCGTTTTAAGTGCGCTGGCTTTTGATGCGGTGCATGTTCCGCAATATGATTTCGCAATCTTTATGACGAATAGCGATCGGACGCAGTACGCCAAGCTTTATAGTAACCCCGATACGTTTCCTGAGAATATCAGCAATAGCTTTATCCCAACCAATAGTATGCGGTCGTTTGGTGTAACGAATGGCGTTTTGCAACAAAAAGCGTGCGACGATGAAACAGGCGTTTGCGTTGCGATTGCAACGTCTGAAAGCTGGTCTGACCATACCGACGAGTTGCTACCGTTTGTGTTCACAAGCCTGGGTTTACTTGTTGGCGGTGGCGTTGCCATTGGCTGGACGTTTTACCGTAACCGTGACCGCTCACTTGTCTCGTTGCTTAAAAAGGCGTTGAAGGCAAACGAGCTTGCGCTGGTCTATCAACCTGTAGTCAATCTTGGTGATGAGAAGATTATAGGCTTTGAAGCGCTTATTCGGTGGGAGATTACAAAAGGCGATTTTGTGCCGCCGGATCTGTTTGTTGCACGAGCGGAAGCGGCTGGTGTAGGCCATCTCATAACCGCTTATGTGCTGGATAATGTTATTGCAGAAATGGGTGATTTGCTACGGCAGCAGCGGGCCCTTTATATCAACGTGAATATAACCTCCGGTGATCTGCAAAGCCCGGATTTCATACAGTCGCTTGAAGCTCGCCTGTCAGACGCCGGAATTCAGCCGCAACAGATTGGTCTTGAATTGACCGAGCGAACCGCAGTGGATTTCGCGAAAGCCAGTAGCGGTATTAAGGCTCTGCGCGAAAAGGGGTATAAGGTCTATATCGATGATTTTGGTACTGGCTATTCCAGTCTCGCTTATCTGGGCGAGTTGCAAGTCGATGCCATCAAAATCGATAAGGCATTTACACGCACGCTGGGTGGTGAGGCAGAAACTGTTTCTATCGTTCCGCAAATTATCGCTATGGCGCATCAATATGGGCTTGGAATTGTGGTGGAGGGTATTGAAACTGGAGAGCAGCTTCGCTGCTTGCGTGATATTTGCACCAATCTTGCGGGGCAGGGTTGGTTTTTCGGCAAGCCGGTGAACGCCAGTTTAGCTCAATCACTGGCTGGATTTTCGATCAAAAAACGGAAGCGGTCCAAGGTTGAATCCAGCTCCAAATAGGTGTTTGACGCTTTGATTTTAGCAATAGAAATTTAACTATAGAAGTAATCTTTGATGCGTTATTTAAAAAACCTTGTTTGTGTGAAGTGAATTGCAAGAAGTTTAATTTAGAAAAACTGTTCGTGGGAAGGCTGTGCCTTAAATTAGCCGGTTGAGCCTCTCATGTGGAATTGCAACGAAACAACAGGGGCAGAACGGCAGTCAGGTCCGTTCTGAGCTTAGGGCCATGAAGCCAAAATATGAACGCGTTCTTGAACCCACGGATACCTGGGCGATCTTCGACTTAGCGACCGACGAGCCTGCATCGATCGGTGACAGGTTGATGATCGGCCTGAGCGAGAGCGAGTCAGAAGAGTTGCTCGCTACGCTTAATGCTGAGGCAAAAGGCAAAGGCAAGCGTAGCGCCGCCTGATAGGTCTTTGCGCGTCGTTAAGAGCGCATCCCGAAAAGTGTGAAGCGGTTTTCGGACAAGATGCGCTTAAAAAATGGTTAGAGCGCCGATCTGATTTCATCAGATCGAAATGCGCTCTAAGGCGCGCAAAAGACATTGTCTGAGTTAGACTAGATCAGATTACGCATCCGTCCAGATTGAAAGCGCCTCGATAACGCTTGGCAGATCTTTATGGCGATGTATGACGGTTTCTGCACCTGCATCCGTTAGCTTGTCGGCATGGCCCGGATAGGTGTGTGCGCCGCCAGTGAATCCGATTACCCGCATTCCAGCGGCGCGTGCGCCATGAATGCCGTGTGCAGAATCTTCAATGACAATGACATCTGCCGGATCCACGCCGAAATGCTTTGCCGCGTGCAGGAAAACATCTGGCGCTGGCTTTGGCTTTTTCGTGCCGACTTCGCGCGCCGAAAAGATATTTGGCTCAAACAGATCGTAAAGACCAACGCGCTTGAGCATAAGATCAAGGCGAACGCTGGTTGAATTTGAGCAGATGCACTTTGGCAGGTTTAGCGCTTCAACGACTTCAACGATGTCTTCAATCGCCTGAACTTCATTTTTCAGACGTTCATCAAGCAGTTTTTCTGCCTTATCGAGAAGCGATGCCGAAATCGGAATGCCAGCTTCACGCTCTACGGTCAGGAGAATGTCCTGCCATGTCAGGCCTGCAAAACGTTCGCCAACTTCAACGGCTTCAATCGGATACCCGGCTTCTGTCAGGAGTGCCGCGTCAACTTCTGCCGCGATGACTTCAGAGTCCACCAAAACGCCGTCACAATCAAAAATAATCAGGGCTGGAGCCGCCATGTCAAAAGCCTTTACTTGGGAGATATTGGGCGAGGATCACCCGCAAAACATTGGGGATGAGCTACAACTTTATGGCCCACAGGTCAAACTTTGCTGGGGCGGCTTTAGCGAATTATGGGAACGATGTTTGCGCGAGGCCGTTCCTTTTCTCCATGAAGGAGAAGTCTATGCGTAAATCCGTTGTGCTGTTTGTTACAGCTGTTGCCGTCGTTCTGTTGTTCATTATCGCGACGCCATATTATTACAGCGTGACACCGGAAAACCGCGGCACAGAACCCGTGACCGAAACCGCGCAGTAATCAAACCTCGCCGGACACCTCACGCCTGCGCCGGTCCAGTTCTTCGCTATAGCGGCGCAGGGTATGCGCTTCGCTCAATTGACCAAGCACTTTGCGCTCCTGCGCATTATTGATCACGGCGAGCGCTTCCGCTTCTGCCCGATCAAAGCGGACAACGGCCTCTTTCGCGTTCATCTGCGGCAGCAAGAACTCATCCTGATAACGCAGCAACTCGCGAATGCTGCGCGCTTCTTCCGTCTTGTCGAAGCTCTCGGAATAAGCCGCGGGTACGGGGATCATGCCAACATAACGACCTTCGCTGTCCACCGCGATAACGCGCTGGGTAGAGCCAAGCGGGAAGTCATGGCGGAAGGTTTCTATGTCGGTATCAATCGGCACAGTTTTAACGTCATGACGCATCATTCGGGTCACAGTCAGATTGCGCACCCAACCAATATCATGTGCTGACCGAATGGCTTCGCCGCGTAGGTGAAAACGCCATGTGGCAAATGAGTAGCCAAAGGTTTTGCGAACCATCATGGATGACGATACAACGGCACCCAGAACGAGCATCGCAATCGGAAAGTCGCCGGTAAGTTCCAGCGCCAAAAATGTCATTGTCAGCGGTCCGCCGATAATTGCCACTGCCATCGAGCTCATGCCGATGACGGCATAGGCTTCCGGCTCAAGCGTTAGTGGCAAGACATAGCCTGTTAGTGCCGCAAAAAGTTTGCCTGTCAGTGCGCCAAGAAACAGTGATGCAAAGAACAGGCCACCGCGAAATCCGGACCCAATCGAAACAGCCGATGCCAACGATTTGCTGAAGATCAGCAAAAGCAGCACAGGAATTGTCAGGTTGGCATTCAGATCAAGATGCAGTGCACCATGGCCAGATGCCAAAACCTGCGGAGAAACGAAGGCAATCATGCCCACGACAATACCGCCAATGGCCGGTGCTAACACGGTCGGCACAACGCTTTTGCGTGCAATACGCTCGACAGTCGTGACACCACGCATGATGAGAATACCAATGCCAGCTGTGATGAATCCGAGAACCAGCGCAGGCACATAATCGCGTGCGGCGATGCCATCAAGCGGGCCAATATGGATCACCAGCGGCGCACCACCGATGGCTTGCGTCACCAGCATTCCGACGATTGCGGCCACGACAACGGGGGCCAGCGTAGCGATCGAATAAACGCCGATAATCAGCTCAAACGCATAGAATGCGCCTGTCAGTGGTGCGTTGAATGCACTTGCAATAGCCGCTGCCGCACCACAGCCTACAAGCGTTCGTAAGTCTGCCCGACGCAGTTTGAGCGCGCGCCCGATGCGGGAAGCAAAGCCACTTGAAAGCTGAGTATAGGCTGCTTCCAGACCTACCGATGCGCCAAACCCATTGGAAATAAGATTTTGTCCGACAAGGATAAAACTATCGGTCAGTGAAAGATGCCCACCATGCAGCGCATTGGCTTCGATCGGATCGACGATGGGCTTTTTGCGCCAGCGTGCCAACACCCATATCACGATGCCCATGAGAATGCCGCCCGCGACGGGTGCAATATAAGCAGTCGTGCTTAGTTGCGATGCTGAACTCAATCGCTCGCCATCGGCGAGACCAAAAAGCGCCTGATGCATCCACTGCGAGATGCCTGCAATCGCGGCCACGGCGAGCGCGGAGATGATGCCAATAACGGCACCCGCGATGACCAGTCCGATTTCGCTACCACGCACAAGCGCACGCATGCGGAAGGGCACAAATAGAACCCGTAAATACCGGTTATGACGCAGCTCGTTGATATTCATGGACCGCACATCAGGAAAAGCAAATCAGTTTCCGCGCGATCATAGGCAAAAACGAATAACCAAGCCTTAGTGATTGCGCCAAATTTTGCTCGTGAACTGCAATTTGTTGACGGCATTAATAAGGCTGGAAGAAAACTCTCAAAATTTGATGGTTGCCAAAAGTGCCAGAAACCCGGGCTTTTTATGTCAAATTAAGAAAAGGTTTACGATTTCAATCACTTGGCGTTAACCGCATATTTACCCTGTTCAGTAACCATAAGGACAAGTTTTTAGCGTTCACAGGTAATCGAGTATCCCATGTCCCTAGTACGTCTTGCACATGAGTTGCCTATTGAGGCCCCACGTACCGCCTGGCTCGACTCTATCATCAAGGGTGATTGCGTTGCCGCTTTGGAGCGTCTTCCTGATCATTCGGTGGACGTCATTTTTGCTGATCCTCCATACAATCTCCAGCTTGGTGGCGATCTGCATCGCCCGGACCAGACCATGGTCAACGCTGTTGATGATCATTGGGACCAGTTTGACAGCTTTCAGGCTTATGACGCGTTTACCCGCGCATGGCTGATGGCTTGCCGCCGTGTGCTCAAGCCAAATGGCACGATCTGGGTCATCGGTTCGTATCACAATATTTTCCGTGTCGGCTCACAGCTTCAGGATATCGGCTTCTGGCTGCTCAACGATGTGATCTGGCGCAAGACCAACCCGATGCCAAACTTCCGTGGCCGTCGTTTTCAGAACGCGCATGAAACGCTGATCTGGGCTTCGCGTGACGAAAAGGGCAAAGGCTACACCTTCAATTATGACGCTATGAAAGCGGCGAACGACGATGTTCAGATGCGCTCTGACTGGCTGTTTCCGATCTGCACAGGCTCGGAGCGCCTGAAAGACGAGAACGGCGACAAGGTGCATCCGACCCAAAAGCCGGAAGCTTTGCTTGCACGCATTTTAATGTCGTCGAGCAAGCCGGGCGATGTCATCCTTGATCCGTTCTTCGGCTCGGGCACAACGGGTGCAGTTGCGAAGCGTCTTGGTCGTCATTTTGTCGGTATTGAGCGTGAGCAGGACTACATTGATGCTGCGACTGCACGCATTGCTGCCGTCGAGCCGCTTGGCAAAGCCGAACTGACCGTTATGACTGGCAAGCGTGCTGAGCCACGTGTCGCTTTCACCTCGATCATTGAATCAGGACTCCTGCGTCCGGGTACGGTTCTGTCTGATGCGCGTCGTCGCCATGCAGCGATTATTCGTGCAGACGGAACTCTGGCGGCCAATGGCGAAGCAGGTTCCATTCATCGCATTGGTGCGAAAGTACAAGGCTTTGATGCCTGCAATGGCTGGACTTTCTGGCACTACGAAGAAGCAGGTGTGTTGAAGCCTATCGATGATCTGCGCAAAGTCATCCGCGATGAAATGGCAGCAGCAGGCGCATAAAATATACAGAACTTAATATCGGACGACCTCCAACAAAGTCTGATGAAAAGACCCTCGAAGCAGTCTGCTCCGAGGGTCTTTTTTGTCGATTTATTTAGAACGAGAGGCCGAGGGCTTTCAAATCATCTGCAAGCTTAGGTGCACCGGTAAAGTGCACAGCTTGCCAGCCAGCAGCTTTTGCACCATCAACATTGGCTGGACTGTCATCAATGAACAGCGTTGCAGCCGGGTCGAGATCAAAGCTTGCGACATGATGCTCATAAATCTCACGGTCTGGCTTCAACATCCGAATATCGCCTGAAATCGTAACACCACGGCTTTCGGTCAGGAACGGAAAGCGAGCCTGTGCTTCGCGCAGCGTATCGGAGGCAAAATTCGTGAGCATCGTCACGTCGTTGCCTTGTGCAATCAATCCACGCAGGATCGCAACGCTGTCTTCGTAAGCGTGCGGAACCATAAGATTCCAGTTTTGCCGGAATGTTTTGATGTGATCGCTGCGCTCAGGATGATCATTGATGAGCAGAGCTTCGGCGTCTTGCCAGCTACGCCCGCGATCTTGTTCGATATTCCATGCGCCGGTGCAGATATTCTCCAGAAACCATTGGCGTTCAGCGGCATCCGGGATTGTTTCCAGATAAGCGAGTTCTGGATCGTAATGCAAAAGCACTCTACCAATATCGAAAACAACGTGCCGGACTGGAGTGGTCAAGGTTTCTTCCTTCCCTTTTTGAATGCTTCTGGAATAGCAGCCGTGATTGCTTTTTTCATGACGGTGGGCAGTGCCTCGCCTTCAAGCTCTGAAGGGGAAGACCACCAGCCATCAATATCATTGCGTTTGGCCGTATTGTTGAGTGAATAGACAGACAGGCGCAATTCAAAATGCGTGAAGATATGCGTGATGCTGCCTGCCGACTGCCAGCTGGCAGGAAAGGGCGCGGCATCAATCGTTGCGTCGCCGTCAATGCGTGCGGTCCATGCGCTGCCGGGAACTTCGCTCATACCAGCTAGCAAGCCTTCGCCCTTGCGCTTTCGCAGCAGCACCGATCCATCCTCGGAAATTGCGATAAAAGCAGCACCAGTTCGCACCGGCTTTGCCGTTTTCGGCGCTTTAACTGGAAAAGTTTCCGGATCGTGGTGTGCAAGCGCTTCGCAATCATCATTGACCGGACAAATGGCACACGCAGGGCGGCGCGGCGTACAAATGGTTGCGCCTAAATCCATGACAGCCTGCGCAAAATCGCCGGGTCGATCATACGGTGTCAACTCGCCCATGCGAATGCGAATTTCTGCTTTTGCAGCAGGTAGGGGAGTGTCGATAGCATAGAGGCGCGAGATAACGCGCTCAACATTGCCGTCCACAACTGCCGCAGGTTCTCCAAATGCTATCGCTGCAATAGCCGCTGATGTGTAATCGCCGATACCCGGCAATTCCTTTAGCTGAGATGCGGTTGAGGGGAATTCGCCGTTATAGTTTGCAGCAATAAGATCGGCACATTTCTTGAGATTGCGCGCGCGTGAATAATATCCCAAACCTGCCCAAGCACGAAGAATGTCATCTTCACTCGCCGCTGCCATAGATGCGACATTCGGCCAGAGTGTAACGAACTTGTTGAAATAGGATTTGACTGCTTCAACGGTTGTTTGTTGCAGCATGATTTCGGATAACCATACGCGATAGGGATCAGCCTTGATGCCGCGCGCTTGTTCTGGTGGTGTCACACGCCAAGGCAAAATGCGGTGATGGCGGTCGTACCAACTGATAATTGCCTTGCTGCGGTCGAATTTAGCTGTTTTGAGCATGGATATTGTTTGATCGCTTTTCACGGGGCAGCTAGTAATTTCTATGTACCTTTAAATTTTGGGAGTTGATTTGAAATTCAAGTGCTTTTGATATGGCGCTTTATGATAGATAAGGCTGTTACAAGGCAAATAAATGTTGAAGAAAGATAATTCGTGAGCAACTCGGTTCCTGTCTACGTCATTAATCTAGCGCGTTCTGCGCAGCGATGGGATGATGTTAAGAAGAGTGCCGATCAGTTTGGGATTGAACTGCGACGCGTCGACGCCGTTGAAGGCAAATTGTTAAAGCCGGACGAACTCCAAAATTTTGATGTAGCGGGTTTTCGTCGACGTCATGGCAAGATCGCACTGCCGGCGGAAATTGGTTGTTATTTTAGTCATATTAAAGTGTTGGAAACGATTATTGCAGCACCCGAAAATCATGCCGTTATCGTTGAGGATGATGTACGGTTTTCATCAGATTTTTTGCCGTTTGTTTTAAGCTTATCAAAAATGAGCGGTTGGGATGTGGTTAAACTCGTTAATCACCGAACGGCAGCATTTCGCCAGTTTGGTTTGGTGAATGGCCGATATTCAATTGGTCGCTGTTTGCATGGACCACTTGGTAGTTCGGCCGCTTATTTGGTTACCCGGGACGGAGCCAGAAAACTACTAGCTGCAATAAAACCAATGTCGCTGCCCTATGATGTTGCACTGGAGCGTGGCTGGGCAGGGGGCTATGAGATTTTTGTAACAGATCGGCCGTTGGTGGAGCTTCCCAATGTCGCGCTTTCAACGATCGCAGATAGTCGCGAGACATACGCTAAGGCACGTTTGCCAGCATATAAAAGGATAAGCACCCTATTCTTTAGAGCAACTGACTATATCAGGAGAATCGCTTACGCTTTGCGAATAAAGCGATTGGTAGGGGTAGAGAAATGAGCTTTTTGAAAAAATCGTTTCTGCTCCGGAGAAGGATAGACGGCTGGGCTTTGGCCGTTGGTTCCGCGGCGATGCCAATAAGGCTGGGGCTGGGGCCGGTTGTGCTTTTTCTTTTCTCGTGTCTTGGTATTTATTTGGCGATTGCCCGACACAATACGACACGGCTGTTTGCGAAAAAATTCTATATTTTCATTCTTCTTTATGCTGTTTGGTCTCTTGGGCTTATTCTTTATCGTGGAGAGCCATTCTCCGGTAATCGTCAGATTAGCTACACAACATTAATCGCCGTTTTTGCTTTTGCAGGCGCGGGTATGGTTCTTATCAAAGATCCCTTGCGTTTCTATGTCCTTGGAGCGCGAGCAGGCGTTATTCTGACCATACTGGCGGTTATTTATTTGGTGTTTACCGAAGGTGGTCGTATTGGCGTTGGCGGCAATCAAGCCGTGTTTGCTTTTGTTGCAGGGGTTGCGGCGATTTCCGCCGCTATTCCTGTTTCCAAAGCGCCACGGTATCTGCCGAACGGGCCACATTGGCTGGTTCTTGGATTTGCAGCCGTGCTGACCTCTGAAACGCGCGCCGTGATCGTTGTTTTGCCGATATTTGCAGCTCTCGAAATCGCACTTTTCTTAAGGAAATATAATCTCAGGCAACAGGGCGCGGTCTATATGGCGCTCATGGCGGCACTTGCTGCGCTGATTGTTGTCGGGCCTTTAGGTGATGTAATTTCCAAGCGCTTTGCAGGAATGGTCGAATATTACGACAGCGGCGATAGCTCAAAATGGGAAGATAAGCTCTCTGCCGATATTCGGGAGGTAATGTGGAAAAGCGCAACTGTGATTATCAAGGAGCATCCGATCACAGGTGTTGGATCCTACGGCAAGATGGATATGGTGAGACAGCAGGCGGGTGAGCAGGCGCCGATGCTTGAAGGCTTCCGACATGTGCACAATACAGTGCTAGATGAACTGCTGAATGACGGGATTGTCGGCCTGTTTTTTATGTTTGCAGCTTTTATCGCGATCTTCATTTATCTGTGGCGAACTGCGGATAGCTGGGCAATGCGGCGAGCGCTGATTTATTTCGCCTTTGTATGTGCCAGCTATGGCATGCTGCATAACCCATTACTGCATGAAGTCACAATCGCATCTACTATGTTCTTCATCGCTGCGTTAAATGCTGCGGCTTCAAGGCGTGTTATGGCGCTGCGTCGCGCTGGCCTTACCAACTACATGTGCAGGAAATGATACTTATGAAAGCGATAGTGACGGGCGCCGCTGGCTTCATCGGCTACCACACAGCAGCGCGCCTTTTGGATGAAGGCTGGCAGGTTATTGGCGTTGATAATCTGAATGATTATTATCAGGTAGATCTCAAAGAAACACGTCTGTCTAAGTTGACTGCGCGTGACGGTTTCCGCTTTGCACAGGCTGATATTTCCGATGCGGCAGCCTTTAATGCTGCTATTGGCACTGACCGCGATGCCGATGTGATCGTGCATCTGGCGGCACAGGCAGGTGTCCGCTATTCCATCGAAAATCCTGCTGCCTATGTCTCCGCAAATGTCATGGGACAGGTGAGTGTATTTGAAACGGCCCTGAAGCTCGATAAACGTCCACCTGTCGTCTATGCAAGCTCATCGTCCGTCTATGGCGCCAACGAAAAAATTCCGTTTTCGGAAACCGATGCGGTTGATCATCCTGTCTCGGTCTATGCGGCGACTAAGCGATCAGGCGAGCTTCTGGCGGTCTCTTACAAGCACGTGCACGGTCTGCACTCGACCGGTCTGCGCTTCTTCACGGTCTATGGTCCATTTGGTCGTCCCGACATGGCGCCTTGGCTGTTTACGTCAGCAATTCTCAAAGGCGAACCGATCCGCGTTTTTAACAATGGCGAAATGCAGCGCGACTTCACATTTGTAGACGATATCGTAAGTGGTGTTTTGGGCGCTGTTAAAAGGATATTGGAACAGCCAGCAGATACGGCTCCGGTCTATAATCTTGGCAATAATCGCCCCGTGATGCTCAATGATTTCATTGCAGCGATCGAAAAAGCATGTGGCAAGCAAGCCATCCGCAAGCTGGAGCCGATGCCCGCTGCTGATGTTCCTCGCACCTATGCGGATATTGCACTGGCCGCACGCGATCTCGGCTTCAGCCCCCAAACCACGCTTGATGAAGGTATTCCTTTGTTTGTTGATTGGTTTCGCGGCTATAATGGAACGCGATGAACGAGCGCAAACCAAAACGAGGCTTTCGCCCGCTGGCTGATATGACATCTGGTCTGATGGACCCGATGTTGCAAAAGCGTGCGGGGATCAGCCTCTCATTGCTGCAATCGTGGGAAGATATTGTTGGTCCGGCAATAGGAAGCTCTTCGCGGCCGTTGCGTATTTTATGGCCTCGACGTTTGAGCGATGACGATCCTTTCAGTCCGGCCACTTTGATTATCGCGTGCGAAGGTTTCGCTGCTTTGCAGATCCAACACGAAACTGGAGAAATCATCAGCCGCGTGAACGGCTTTCTCGGTTTCTCTGCGATTGGTCGTATCAAGATCGAGCAGAAGCCGCCCGCGCTTGATTTTAGACGCAAGCCAAAACGCTTTGCGCCTCTAGCACCGTCGGAAGAGCGGCGCATTGATAAGGCGACTGACGGTATTGAAGATGATGCGCTGCGAGCGGCTCTTGCTCGACTTGGTAAAAATATACTCGCAGAGAAACGATCAACGAAGAAGTGATTGGCCTGCCATAAATTCGATTCAAGACTATTGTTGAACTTCATTTGATCACGTGAGGGCTGGTGAATATCGGCTGGTCGCTCTAAATTGTCTTTAAAAGTCAACATTCAAACAGGACTGGATGATTCGTATGCCTGCAACGCTTAACCGCAGACATGTTATTTCTCTTGCTGGCGCAGCTGCCGCAGGACTTGCTTTTAGCGGCAATGCGAGCGCTCAGTCACGCAGCGCTGAAGCAACTGTCGACGCTGCCAAGGTTGCTGATCCGGGCAAGATTAAAGACATGGTTTATGGCAAGGCCGATGCGCCTGTTACCATCGTGGAATATGCATCGCTGACCTGTTCGCATTGCGCAGATTTCGCTATCAACACCTTGCCGACTATCAAAGAAAAATACATTGATACCGGTAAAGCGAAGCTGATTTTCCGCGAATTCCCATTCGATCCACGCGCGACCGCCGCTTTTATGCTGGCGCGCTGCGCACCGGAAGACCGTTATTTCCCTATGGTTGAAGTGTTCTTCAAGCAGCAGCAACAGTGGGCTGGCGCAGCCGATGGTGAAGCTGCACTGCTCCAGATTGCGAAACTTGCAGGTTTTACACAGGAGTCGTTCAAGGCTTGCTTGACGAACCAGCAAGTTCTCGATGATGTGAGGGGAACCATGGAACGCGGATCGACGGAATTTGGTGTGAACGCCACGCCAACTTTCTTCATCAACGGACAGAAATATGCTGGAGCCCTTTCGGTTGACGAGATGTCGGCAATCATTGACAAGCTGCTCTAAGCCGCCTTTCGGCATGAAAAGCGGACGCTTCATTGCGTCCGCTTTTTGCGTTTCTGAGGGAGGCGCTTACTGATGCGTTTCTCTAAACTGCGCCTTGTTGGTTTCAAGTCCTTTGTCGAGCCGATGGAGTTCGTCATTGAGGGCGGGCTGACGGGGGTTGTCGGGCCGAATGGCTGCGGCAAGTCCAATCTCGTTGAAGCGCTGCGCTGGGTGATGGGTGAAAACTCATACAAAAACATGCGCGCTTCCGGCATGGACGATGTGATTTTCTCCGGTTCTGCTACGCGTCCGGCGCGTAACACGGCAGAAGTTACTCTTTTTCTTGATAATTCCGACCGCTCGGCACCTGCGGCCTATAATGATCAGGACGAATTACAGGTTTCACGCCGCATTGAGCGCGAAGCAGGCTCCGTCTATCGCATCAACGGCAAGGAAGCGCGCGCCAAGGATGTGCAGCTGCTGTTTGCGGATCAATCGACGGGGGCTCGCTCACCGTCCATGGTGGGGCAGGGCCGCATTGGTGAACTCATTCAGGCTAAGCCACAGGCGCGGCGCGCGCTGCTCGAAGAGGCAGCTGGTATTTCTGGCTTGCATACGCGCCGCCACGAAGCGGAGCTGCGGCTGCGTGCAGCCGAAGGAAATCTTGAACGTCTTGAAGATGTAGTGGGCGAACTTGGCAGTCAGATTGAAAGCCTGAAACGTCAGGCGCGTCAGGCCAATCGATTCAAGGCACTATCAGCCGATATGCGTCGCGCTGAGGCATCTTTGTTGCATTTGCGCTGGTCGCAGGCGAAAGCGCAGGAAGGCGAAGCACAAAGCGTATTGGCACAGGCAACCACCGTTGTTGGTGACATGGCACAGGCGCAGATGAATGCGGCGCGCGAACAGGGTGTTGGCGCACATAAATTGCCTGAACTGCGCGAGGCAGAGGCCAAAGCCGCCGCTGCATTGCAGCGTCTTTCTATTGCCCGCACGCAGCTTGACGAAGAGGATGACCGCATTCGTTTGCGCCGTGCCGAGCTGATGAAGCGGCTTGAGCAACTCACGTCAGATATTGCGCGTGAAGAACAGATGGTGCGTGAAAACGCAGATATTCTGGAGCGGCTGGACGAAGAAGAGCAGGAACTGATTGCTTCTAACGAAGCATCTGGTGAGCGCGATGAAGAATTGCGTGCGATCTTTGAGGAATCGGAAATCCGGTTGCAGGACAGCGAAAACTCGCTGGCCCGCGTGACAGCGGAACGCGCAGAGGCCACCGCTGAGCGCACACAGATCGAGCGCGTTTTGCAGGAAACGCAAAGTCGTCGTAACCGTTTGGCAAGCCAGATGGAGACAATAGAGCGCGATATCGCGGCGGTTGCTGAACAGATTGGCGGATTGTTTGATCCTGCTGAAAAGCGTTTGGCGGTTGAAGCTGCAACGGATGCGCTGGCAGCCTCTGAAGATATGGTCATTGCAGCTGAAGAACTTGTCGGTGCTGCGCGTGAGCAGGAAGCGGCAAGCCGCCAGCCGCTCAATGAAGCGCGCACGGAACTCAATCGTGTGGAGACCGAAGCGCAGACACTGGCGCGTATTCTCAATGCGGGTGAAACGGGACAGTTTCCGCCGGTTGTTGAAGAATTGCAGGTTGAGAAGGGCTATGAAATCGCCCTTGGTGCAGCATTAGGTGAAGACCTAGATGCCGCAAGCGATGCTAATGCGCCAGTTTTCTGGGCCTATAATCCGGCAATACAAAGTGACCCGGCTTTGCCAGAAGGCAGTACGCCGCTTGATCGCTTGGTGGAGGGGCCGCAGCAATTGCGCCGCAGACTGGCGCAGGTCGGTGTGGTCTCCGATCAGGACGGCCAACGTTTACAGGCGTCGTTACGCCCTGGTCAGCGGTTGGTTAGCAAAGCTGGTGCATTGTGGCGCTGGGATGGTTACACAGCAAGCGCTGATGCGCCAACGCCTGCTGCACAGCGACTTGCCCAGAAGAACCGCTTGGCGGAACTTGAGCAAGAGGCAGTGAATGCCCGCGCGCGGGTTCAGTCTGCGGAGCAGGCTGTGCAGCGCTTTGAAGTGGCTGTGCGTCAAGCTGTGGAGAATGAACGCGTGGCGCGCGATTCATGGCGCGCCAATCAGCGCAGGCTGGATGAGGCGCGTGAAGCTTTGGCTGCAGTGGAGCGTGCTGCTGGGCAACTGGCGACTAAGCGCGCTGGTCTCGAAGAGGCCAAGTCTCGTCTCGAAGAAAATCTCGAAGAAGCACAGATCCGCGTCGTTGAAGCCGAAGACCGCCTCAATGAAATGCCGGATATGGATGCAATTGGCGAACGTCATTCGGCGATGACTACGGAAGTCCAGTCGGATCGCGTGCAGCTTGCCGAAGCGCGCGCGGCTTATGAAGGGCAGCGACGTGAAGCGGACAATCAAGCCCGTCGTCTCGCGATGATTGGGCTTGAGCGTCGCAACTGGGCGTCGCGCGCAGAAAATGCTGCACAGCAGATTGCGGCCCTGAATGATCGTCGTGCGGAAACAGCCGATGAAGCGGAGGCGCTTGCCGAAGCACCCGAGGAGATTGAGAGCCGCCGTCGTGCATTGCTCAATGAGCTTTCAGACGCCGATGGGCGCCGCAAACAAGCGGCCGATATTCTGGCGCAAGCGGAGACTGCGCAGGCAGAACTCGACAAGGCTGCAACGCTTGCAATTCAACATCTTGCGACCAGCCGCGAACAGCGTGCGCGTGCGGAAGAGCGTCTGACAGCTGCGGAAGAACGCCGCAAGGATACCGAAGCACGCATTGCCGATGCATTGAACTGTGCGCCACATGAAGCCATCCGTCACACGGGCTTAAAGCCTGATGACCGTATGCCTGACCCCGATCAGCTTGAACGCCAGCTTGAGCGCTTGCGTATTGAGCGCGAGCGCTTGGGTGCGGTCAATCTGCGTGCAGAAGAGGAAAGTCAGGAGCTTTCTGCACGTCTTGAGGCGATTATTTCTGAGCGCGAAGACGTTATTGAAGCAATCAAAAAACTGCGTCAGGCGATCCAGAGCCTTAACCGTGAAGGGCGTGAACGTTTGCTGGCGGCGTTTGATGTGGTGAATGCGCAGTTCCAGCGTCTGTTCACACATCTTTTTGGCGGCGGTACTGCGGAATTGCAGTTAATTGAAAGCGATGATCCACTGGATGCTGGCCTTGAAATTCTGGCACGCCCACCCGGCAAAAAGCCCCAAACCATGACGCTGCTTTCAGGCGGCGAACAGGCGCTGACTGCAATGGCACTGATTTTCGCCGTGTTCCTGACCAATCCGGCACCAATTTGCGTGCTGGACGAAGTGGATGCACCGCTCGACGATCATAATGTCGAGCGCTATTGCAATCTTATGGATGAGATGGCGGCTTCAACCGAAACGCGTTTTGTGGTCATCACGCATAATCCAATTACGATGGCGCGCATGAATCGCCTGTTCGGCGTAACCATGGGCGAGCAGGGTGTGAGCCAGCTCGTTTCGGTTGATCTTCAGACCGCAGAGCAATTGCGCGAAGCGGTCTGATCCTTGCAGCTAAGTTAGCTTATTATTCCTCATCGTCGCTTTCGTCTTCGTCATCATCGGCTTCAATGATTTGCCAGATGAACTCATGAAGACGTTCTTCAATGCTTGCTCTGGAAGCACCTGATGCTTCCATGTCGCGCTTGATTTTGAAGAACTGATCCTTGTCGGATTGCGACAGGTATTTAGCGGCGGATTCAAGGGATGACAGAGATGTGGACATGGCTGTTGTTACTGTCTTGTTTGGTCAAATACTAGAGTTTATCAGCGCGCTCTATACGTCACGGTCATTTTTGCGCCCGTGAATGCATGATCTGCAAGCTTGCCCGGTTCCAGATCATTGAGGCCGATTGGCGTTGGTTTGTCGAAATGCAAATCCAGTGTGAAGAAGCCGTTCGGATGCGGCATATCCTGGACAAAGCGCAGCAGAGATTTTCGGGATGAAGCATCAATCTGATTGTCCGGCATGGCTTCGACAGATTTGCTCACAATATCACGCAGACGCGCAATATCGACTTCTGGGTCGCTCTCACCAGTCTCAGTTGGTAAGGCGGCGTAATTGGCAAGAAGGGGCAAAGCGAGGCTTTCCCACAACCCCTGATTATCGAGGCGTATGCGCAAATGAGAGAGCGTGGCGCTCGGATTGGCGGTGAGGCTTCCAACAGTTGAATCAACCGGCAGGTTGATCTCGGCAGACAATGACGCCTTGCCCATCTTGGTGCTGTTAATCTCTGCATTTTGGATATGGAGATAACCGTCTTTCGGATTGAAGCGATAAGAAGCGCTGAAATCGATTGGCCATTGCTGAATTGAGGTGATGTAGTCCGATACTTTGCTGCCGCTGTTTATCGTCATACGCATACCATCAACGGCTATGCGTCCCCATTGCGGGACGGTTTTGTTCAGATCAGGTGCCTCAGAAAGATAGTCTTGAAACCGGTCAACTTCCAGAATGGCTCTCTCGATCGTCCAGCCCATCAAATGCATGGTGTGATAAATGCTGTTCGACACGACGCAACCATCAGGAATATCTCTGACGGCATAATCCTTGGCGGGCGTGAGAAGGCTCATTCCTTTTAGAAATTCTTCACACTGACTGAGTGGCACATTTTCAGGTGCTGGCACTTCTGTTCGGGCAAAAGCAGAGGTTGCAGCGAGGGAAAGCAGAACAGTTGGAAGAATGAAGCGCATGTCACCAAATTCTCTTTGAATTAATAAGATGCGCCGCATCATTTACAAATGGTCGCTGCTGTCAACCAGCGACCATGATGTTGTTAGTTCTCGCTCCAGACTGCAAGCTCATTGCCAGCAGGATCAGTGAAGTGAAAACGACGCCCACCCGGAAATGTAAAGATCGGTTTTACAACAGTTCCACCGGCTTCGGTGACGGCCTTTAGTGTTTCCTCAAGCTGTGCGGAATAAAGGACAGGCAATGGCTTGCGCGTCGCTTCCGGGTCTGCATCGAAACCACCATCCAGACCTTCCGCAAAGGCGGAATAGGTAGGGCCATAATCAATGAAAGACCAGCCAAACGCGCGCGCATAAAAACTTTTGGCACTATCCAGCGAACCATTGCCCGCGGGCATTTCCAGATAATCGAGTTTGCCGGTGATACGCATAGTCAACTCCACATGTTCTATTTTTGTTCTTATTTTTGCCGCAAGACGCATGAAGAGTCAATCGTTGCTACAGCTTAAAAGCCGTCTAATCGATTCTATTACGAGCCTTTGTCTTTTTTGATTGGCAGACAGTGACTTGATCGCATAAGCACGAAGAGAGTTTCTGCAAGCCTGTGGAAAACCACAGACATTGCGGATCGTTACCTGCGCATGGGAGGCCAGAATGGCAAAGTGGGTGTACGCATTCGGTGATGGCAAGGCAGAGGGCGCTGCGAGTGATCGCAACCTTCTCGGCGGCAAAGGAGCGAATCTGGCTGAAATGAGCAGCCTTGGCTTGCCTGTGCCGCCCGGTTTTACAATCACCACAGAGCTGTGCACCTCTTATTACGACAATGAGCGCACCTATCCTGCTGAGCTGGACCAGCAGGTACAGACCGCTCTTGATCAGGTGGCGAAGCTAACCGGACGCGTGTTTGGTGGCGCGGAAAAGCCGTTGCTTGTGTCGGTGCGTTCGGGTGCGCGTGCATCCATGCCGGGCATGATGGATACGGTTCTGAACTTGGGCCTCAATGATGAAACCGTGCAGGCAATCGCACGTGAGGCAGGCGACGAACGCTTTGCCTATGACAGCTACCGCCGGTTCATTCAGATGTATTCGGACGTCGTGCTGGGCGTCGATCATGGCTTCTTTGAAGAAATTCTTGAAGACAAAAAAGCCGATCTCGGCGTTGAGGTCGATACGGCTTTGAGTGCGGATGACTGGAAAGATGTGATCGCGCTTTATAAGGAAAAGGTCGAGGAAGAACTTGGCCAGCCTTTCCCACAAGACCCGCATGAGCAGCTCTGGGGTGCTATCAGTGCGGTTTTTTCAAGCTGGATGAATGCGCGAGCGATTACCTATCGTCGTCTGCATAACATCCCGGCGCAATGGGGCACAGCAGTAAATGTGCAGGCCATGGTGTTTGGCAATATGGGCGACACCTCTGCAACTGGCGTTGCTTTCACACGCAATCCATCGACGGGTGAAAAGAAGCTCTATGGCGAGTTTCTGGTTAATGCACAGGGCGAAGATGTGGTGGCAGGCATTCGCACACCGCAGAACATTACAGAAGAAGCGCGCATTGCAGCGGGTTCTGATAAGCCTTCTCTTGAAAAAGTCATGCCGGAAGCTTTCGCCGACTTTCTGAAAGTGGCAGATCGGCTTGAACAGCATTACCGCGATATGCAGGATCTGGAATTCACCATTGAGCGTGGCAAGCTCTGGATGCTGCAAACCCGTTCGGGCAAGCGCACGGCAAAGGCTGCACTCAAAATGGCTGTTGAGATGGCCGCAGAAGGTTTGATAACGGAAGAAGAAGCCGTACTGCGTATTGATCCAGCAGCGCTGGATCAGCTTCTGCATCCGACCATTGATCCGCGTGCCGAGCGCATTGTCATCGGACAGGGCTTGCCGGCTTCACCGGGAGCTGCGACGGGCGAAATCGTGTTCTCATCGGAAGATGCTGAACAGGCAAAGGCTGAAGGCCGCAATGTCATTCTGGTGCGTGTCGAGACAAGCCCGGAAGATATTCATGGTATGCATGCGGCTGAGGGCATTCTGACCACGCGCGGCGGCATGACCAGCCATGCGGCAGTGGTTGCACGCGGTATGGGCAAGCCTTGCGTGTCGGGTGCAGGTTCGCTGCGCGTTGATTATCGCAATGGCATCATGCTTGCAGCAGGTCAAACCTTCAAAAAGGGTGATGTGATCACCGTTGATGGCAGCAATGGTCAGGTGCTGAAAGGCAAGGTCGCCATGTTGCAGCCAGAGCTTTCGGGTGATTTTGGCAAGCTGATGGAGTGGGCGGACAAAACGCGCCGCATGAAAGTGCGGGCCAATGCTGAAACGCCAGCAGATGCGCGCACTGCGCGCTCTTTTGGTGCAGAAGGCATCGGGCTTTGCCGCACTGAACATATGTTCTTTGAAGGCGAGCGCATTATAGCTATGCGCGAGATGATCCTTGCCGATAAGGAAG
The DNA here is from genome assembly GCF_049199085.1 of Ochrobactrum sp. EDr1-4. Taxonomy (NCBI): domain Bacteria; kingdom Pseudomonadati; phylum Pseudomonadota; class Alphaproteobacteria; order Hyphomicrobiales; family Brucellaceae; genus Ochrobactrum; species Ochrobactrum sp. EDr1-4. Next base: position 428,754 of record NZ_JBLZOF010000001.1, on the reverse strand, counting down.
AAGGTCGTCGTGCGGCTTTGGCCAAGCTGCTGCCAATGCAACGCTCGGACTTTGTCGAGCTGTTTGAGATCATGAAAGGCTTGCCTGTTACGATCCGTTTGCTTGACCCGCCTTTGCACGAGTTTCTGCCGCGTACCGACGAGGAAGTGGCAGAAGTGGCAAACGCTATGGGTGTGGACGCAGAGAAATTGCGCGAACGTGCCGATAGCCTACACGAGTTCAACCCGATGCTCGGTCATCGCGGTTGTCGCTTAGCGATTTCTTATCCCGAAATCGCTGAAATGCAGGCACGTGCGATCTTTGAAGCAGCCGTTGAAGCGGGCAAGAAGACCGGTGAGCATGTGGTGCCGGAAGTTATGGTGCCGCTGGTCGGTCTCAAGGCAGAGCTTGATTTCGTCAAAGCGCGCATCGATGCTGTGGCAAAAGAAGTGATCGGCGAGTCCGGTGTTCAGATCGACTATATGGTCGGCACAATGATCGAATTGCCGCGGGCGGCTTTGCGGGCTGCTGAAATTGCGGAAACGGCTGAGTTCTTCTCATTCGGCACCAACGACCTCACGCAGACGACATTTGGCATTTCGCGAGACGATGCTGCACCTTTTCTTTCGACCTATCAAAGCCGTGGCGTGATCGAGCAGGATCCATTTGTTTCGCTCGATTTCGATGGTGTGGGCGAGTTGATCCAGATTGCCGCCGAGCGTGGACGCAAAACACGCGACAAGCTTAAGCTTGGCATCTGTGGCGAACATGGCGGTGATCCGGCTTCTATTGCTTTCTGCGAGCAAACAGGTCTTGATTACGTGTCCTGCTCGCCATTCCGGGTGCCGATTGCACGTCTTGCTGCAGCTCAGGCGGCGGCGCGGAACATAAGTGCATCCTGAAAAGAGTGAAGCAGTTTTTTGACAAGATGCCTGTAATAAATGCATGCCATAATTCGGCTTTGGTTCTGGCGCTGTAAGTGCCAGAATTTTTAATTATCGGGGCAACAATGTTTCGTCAGTTGTTAGCGGCGGGGGCCGCTTTGGTTTGCTTTAGCACTGTGTCCAACGCCTATGATGCGCTGCCACAGCAAGAAAAGCATCAAAAGATCAGTATCGTGGAGCCGCAACTGCGCATTGCGAAGGGCGGCGCTGCAGCGCCGCAAGTAGCACTGACGCTTGATGCCTGTATGGGGAAGACGGATCATCGTATTCTGGACGTGCTGGTAGAGAACCGCATTCCAGCGACAATTTTTGTCACTGCGCGCTGGTTGAGGCAGAATGCTGAATCTTTTGCGGTAATGAAGGCTCACCCCGAACTCTTCGATATTGAAAACCACGGCAATATGCATGTGCCAGCCATTACCAATGTGCCGACCATGTATAATATCAAAACGGCAGGGTCGCTGGATGCTGTTCGATCCGAGATTGATGGCGGTGCGGATGCTATTGCCAAATCGGGTGCATCAAAGCCGCAATGGTATCGAGACGCAACAGCACGTTATTCAACCGATGCTGTGAAGCTCGCGGAAACGATGGGTTACAAAATCGGTGGCTATTCGCTCAACGGCGATCAGGGTGCATCTTTGCTGGCACCGGTCGTTGCAAAGCGTATTGCGGCGGCGCGTGATGGCGATGTCATCATTTCGCATATCAACCAGCCGACACGTTCGGCGGGTGAGGGTGTGGCCAAAGGCATTCTGGCGCTTCAAGCCAAAGGCATGAAATTTGTAAAGCTGCGCGATGTTGAGACGACCATGGAGCTTAATCCGGTGCCTGCACATAATTTGCACGCTGTAGCGCCTGCGACAATTGCAAAACCAAAGACTGGCGATTGATACTGTCAGCCGCCGTTTGTCGTCTTGCCGTTCGGTGTCAGGCTTTTCATAACATCTGCATAATTGCGACCAAGGCTTACAAATAAAGCATTTTCACCAGTGGGTGGAGCCACTGAAAGCGTGGTTCCATCATGGCCTAATGTCACAAATACAACCTGATCGTGCGGTTGTCCGGCAATGGCAATCGCACCTATGCGCTGTGCCTGAGTGGTGTCCAGCGCTGGCATGTTGAAAAGAACTTCGCCGCCTACGCGCTCGGCTGCCTTGGCAAGGGCTGTGTCAAATCCTTCGATGAAAACGTCGATGGCGCCAAGAGCAAATTCAAGCTCGACAGCTTCCAGCGTCATGACATCCTGCTCTGCTTGCGCAGTGCTGGGTGTAGCTGGCATATGGCCATTATGAAGGGTGCGATCCATGTCGTCCTCTCCGACGATTCCTAAAGAAGCCCCCATATACGTAATCATGCCTTCCGTTAGAAGTTGCTGCAATAGCTTTTATATTGATTTAACTCTATTTTTCCCGACTATTTTTATAACTGGTTAAATTCACAGGGTAGAGCGAGCCTTTTTCTTTTGCGCTTGAACAGTCTCTGTTATGCATGGACGTGCTCCAAACGCAGTTGGGAACCCGCATGAAAAAGCTTCGCTATCAGCGCCGACAGTCGCGCTCCGCAATATGGGCATTGCGGCTTGGCGTGTTCGCCATGGTTTTTTCGACGATTGGTTTTATCCTGCACCGGTTTGGCAAAATAGAGACGCCTGACTTTGTGCTGCTTGCAGTCGTCGGTGGCATCTTTGCGATTTTAGCACTGATTTTCGCGGCGAAAGGGCTACGCAATCTATGGGTGAATGGTGACAAGGGCGGCGCGCGCTCATTCTGGGCATGTTTTCTTGCATTAACTGTTTTGTTGCCAATCTGTTTTGTTGCTTCACTTTGGTATAGCTCGCCGCCGCTCTATGATCTGACGACCGATTTTGATACGCCGCCTCAATTCCCTTCGACAATGCCCGCGCGCCTTGCACGTATGAATGCACTGCCGTTAGAGATTCAGGGCGATATGCTGGGGCAGATGTCTGCCTATCCTGATGTGATAGGACGCCGTTATGAAGCCGCACCCGATCGGGTGGCGCAAGGTGTCGAAAATACGCTGAAGGCCTTCGGTTGGGAAAAGATCGGGCGCGATACGCCGCTGACCGCGCAGAACGCCACACGATTTGCAGCAACAGCGCATAGCACCATTCTTGGGTTGAAAAGTGACGTTGTTATCCGCCTGCTGGATGAGGGGGAAACGACTTATGTCGATATGCGATCTGTCTCGCAGTACGGCGAGCGGGATATGGGCCTGAATGCTGCCTTTGTCACAGAATTTCTGTCAGCGCTCGAAGGTGAGGTTAACAAGGCACCCGCTGATGTGCAGTGATCAGCGTGGCTGATAGATGCCGCTGATCGATGGAAAGCCATCCGTGGTGATCTCTCCGCGACTGACCAGATCTTCCAGGTGAGCGAGAACAGAAAGTGCGGCTGCTCCATGCAGGCGCGGGTCCGTATCGCGATAGATCGCTTTGACCATATCGTGAATAGTGCGATCACCCTGAAGAATTCTCTCTAATATCGCCCGTTCGCGCATTTTGCGATGCGCGCGCAAGCCACGCACGAAGGCTGCCGGTTTGGTGACAGCGCCGCCATGGCCGGGCAGATATATGCTGTCGTCGCGCTCCAGCAGCTTTTCAAGCGAGGTCATGTAATCGCTCATCGATCCATCGGGTGGCGCTACAATCGATGTTGCCCATGCCATAACGTGATCGGCGGAAAACAGAAAACCTGTTCCCTCTAAACCGAAGGCCATGTGGTTAGCGGCATGGCCGGGCGTATGTATGCCACGCAACGTCCAGCCATCGCCATCAATTGTTGCGCCATCGTTTAGCGCTATGTCTGGCATAAAATCCGTATCTGCACTTGCTTCAAGCATGTTCACTTCGCCACTGTAATAGGGGCGGGAGGGGCGATGCGGACCTTCGGCAACAACAAGCGCGCCAGTTTCGTGTTTTAGTTGCTGTGCAAGCGGCGAGTGATCGCGATGGGTGTGGCTTACAAAAATATGGCTGACCGGACGTCCGGCGATAGCTGCGAGAAGTGCCTGATAATGCGCTTCATCTTCCGGGCCGGGATCAATGACGGCAAGCGTATCGGTGCCGACAATATAGCTGTTTGTACCATGAAAGGTAAAAGCACTCGGATTGTTAACGGTCAGGCGTAAAAGACCTTTACTCACGGCAACCGGAGTTCCATATTCAGGCAGAAAGCTGCCGTTGAAATCGAGTGCCATTGAATAGTCCCCATTGAATAATCATAGTTCTTTGGTTTTATGGTTAAACCGGATTAAAGTTTATGGTGTTGGGTTTCAAATGGATTATCTGGCTTGTTAGCGGAAATACCCAGTCGGAAGGAGTGACACGGATATGCAGAACAGATCACGGGCAAAAGTCGCCACCGCATCGCTCGCAGCACACTACTTGCCGACGCGTCAACTGACGCGCGCTTTTTACTTCGTATCGCTTGCGCTGATCGGCACGGCTATCCTGACGATTTCGGCCAACATCAAGGTCGATCTTCTTTACGTCAATGTAACGATGCAGACCTTCGCACTCTTTGCAATTTCTGCGGTTTATGGATCGCGTCTTGCTGTTGCAACCGTAGCGCTCTATTTGCTTGAAGGCGCACTCGGAATGCCAGTGTTTACCGGCACGCCTGAGAAGGGCATTGGCCTTGCTTATATGGTAGGCCCGACCGGCGGCTATTTGCTTTCCTATCTGTTGGCCGCATGGATGATTGGCCGCGCTGCCGATAAGGGGCTTGCACGCAATCCTTTCAAGCTGGGCGGCGTGATGTTGCTTGCTGAGGCCGTTGTGCTTGTCATGGGCGCAGGCTGGATGGCGTATCTGTTCGGTCTCGAAAAAGGCATTGCCTTTGGCTTCGGTGTTTTCATTATAGGTGATCTGGTCAAGCTTGCATTGGCTGCTTGCGGTGTTCCTGCTGTGAGCGCGCTGTTTAAGCGCCGATAGTCCTAAGTTATCGATAGATTTTAAAGGCCGGGCACGTGACCCGGCCTTTTTCGTATCTTTGTTGAAACTGCTTCGCGGTTGACAATGTGCGACCTGCAAAGCTTTGTTGTTCCAACATTTGTCTGGCTCGTGGGGAGAGTGACGTGAAGTTTGAAGTGCTTGAGGTTGAGCCGCTGACAAAAGTCGGCTTTGCGCCTTTTGGCGATGTGATTGAGACGGAAGGCGCTGAACTGCGTCTTATTAACAATGGCACAACAGAGCGCTTTCACGACCTTGCTCACGTCGAAGCAGAGGGTACTGACGCACGGGTTCTTATCAATATTTTCCGAGGTCAGTCATTCAAAGCTCCAATCGATATTACGATGCTGGAACGCCATCCTTTTGGTTCGCAAGCTTTTGTCCCGCTGCATGGCAGGCCGTTCCTGATTGTTGTGGCAGAGGATGGCAATGGAAAGCCAGCAAGGCCACGGGCGTTTCTTGCGCGCGGCGATCAGGGCGTGAACTACTGGCGCAATGTATGGCATCACCCGCTTGTGTCGCTGGAGGAGACATCAGATTTTTTGATTGTCGACCGCGCAGGCAAAGAGGATAATCTGGAGGAGTATTTCTTCACGGATGCCACATACCGGATTGAAACTATTCCGGCTCTTGCAAGGAAAATTTGAGGTTCATTATGGGCAAGTTATCCACACATGTTCTCGATACGGCACATGGCAAGCCTGCGGCTGCGATGCGGCTTGAACTTTATCGGCTGGGTGCTTTGGGAAAGACGGAGTTGATAAAGCGCACCGTGACCAATCTTGATGGCCGCACCGATGAGCTTTTGTTGAGCGGAGGTGAAATGCAGGAAGGGACTTATGAGCTGCACTTCCATGTAGCTGAGTATTTCGAGGCGAACGGTGCAGAAGTGGCCCATCCACCATTCCTTGACCTGATCCCGATTCGTTTTTCCATTGCGAATGAAGACAGCAATTATCATGTGCCGCTGCTGGTTAGCCCGTGGTCATATTCGACATATCGCGGTAGTTAACTTATCCCCGTCTGCATAAACCCTCTTAAGCTCCCCGTATTATCACTGCGAGGAGCTATTTATGGATCAGACACCCAATCTCAAACTTCCCTATATAATGCCAAGTCAGGCACAAAAACATGTCACGCACAACGAGGCGATACGTCTTCTTGATGCAATTGTGCATCTAAGTGTGCGGTCTCAATCGCAGACTACTGCGCCTGTCACACCTGCATCGGGCGACCGCTATATTGTTGCTGCCCCTGCTACAGGGACTTGGGCTAACAAGGCAGGAATGGTCGCCTTTTTTGTTGATGGAGGCTGGTCTTTTATCGCAGTTGCAAAAGGCTGGCTCGCTTATATTGAAGATGAAAGCAGCTTGTTCGTATTTAATGGCACAAGCTGGGAAAGTACCGCTGGTGCACTGCCTGAAAACTTGTCTGTGTCTATGCTTGGCATTCAGGCAACGGCTGATGCCATCAACCGTTTTTCAGTCTCTTCGCAAGCTAGTCTTTTTAACAATGCCGGTGCCGGTCATCAGGTAAAAGTTAATAAGAACGCATCGACGGATACGGCAAGCTTATTGTTTCAGTCTGGCTGGACGGGGCGCGCCGAGATGGGGCTTAACGGAGACGATAATTTCAGCATCAAGGTCGGCGACGATACTGGCAATTGGCGTGTAGCAATGAGGGTTGATCGAGCAACGGGTAACCTTGCTGTTGGAACACTTTCACCAACCACGAAGCTTCACGTTGAAGGTCCAATACGGCTCGCGGCCTACCCGGTTCTGGCATTGCCATCGGCTGCGCAGATTGGTGCGGGCAGTATAATCTTTGTCAGTAACGCGAGTAGTGGAGCGCAAATGGCTTACTCAGATGGTATTGCCTGGCGTAGTTTTCGAACGGGGGGCAATATTATTTGAGTTGCATTCAGGAATGGCTTGGTGAGGTTTTCGGCGCGCTTTAGTGAATTAATATAAATATTTTAAAATGAAATGTATAAGCCCGAAGAGTTTGCATCTTCGGGCTTATCTGTACCATTTGTCAGATTAATATGGGCTGTCGACTTTACCCATTTCGACATAGACGGTCTTGATCTGGCTATAGTGAGTGAGGGCGGCAATGCCGTTCTCACGGCCAATACCAGACTGCTTGTAGCCACCAAATGGCACCTCAACGGGCGTCAGATTATAGGCATTGATCCAGCAGGTGCCGGCCTTGATCTGGTTGATGACACGATGGCCGCGCGCGATGTCGGCGGTGAATACACCCGCCGCCAAGCCGAACTCGGTGTCGTTGGCGCGCGCAATCACTTCGTCCTCGTCTGAGAATTCGAGAATGCTCATCACCGGACCGAAGATTTCTTCGCGGGCAATTGTCATCGTGTCGGTAACATCAGTGAAGACTGTCGGCTCGATAAAGCAACCCTTATCAAAGCCCTGAAGCTTCGGAATGCCACCACCACAAGCAAGGGTTGCGCCCTCTGCTTTGCCTTTTTCGATATAAGATAGAACCTTGTCGCGTTGTGCAGCATTAATGAGCGGTCCCATCTGCGTGGCTTCATCCAGCGGATCGCCAATGCGGATTTTACGGGTGCGCTCAACCAGACGTTCAACAAATGTCTCGCGCACATTCTTATGAACGAACACACGCGTACCGTTTGAGCAGACCTGTCCGGTCGAATAGAAATTGCCAAGCATTGCGCCGCCAATGGCGCTGTCGAGATCAGCGTCGTCAAAGACGATGATTGGCGACTTGCCGCCCAGTTCCATCGTGACATGCTTGAGGTGTTCACCTGCTTGCGACATGATCCGCTTGCCTGTCGGCACGGAACCTGTGAGCGATACTTTTGCGGTTAGGCGGTGATTAACAAGCGCTGCACCCACATCGCCAAAACCCTGAACGACGTTGAATAGCCCATCGGGAAGTCCGGCCTCCTTATAGGCTTCAGCGAGTGCTAATGCTGAAAGCGGCGTATTTTCGGACGGCTTGAAGATGAACGCATTGCCCATTGCGAGTGCTGGAGCAGACTTCCATGCCGCGATCTGAATCGGATAGTTCCATGCGCCGATACCAACGCAAATGCCGAGCGCTTCCCGGCGCGTATAGGCAAACGAACCGCCAAGCTCTACGAATTCACCATTGAAACCGGAGATGACGCCGCCGAAGAACTCAAGCGCATCGGCTGCGGATGCAGCATCCGCGACCAGCGTTTCCTGTAGCGCCTTGCCTGTATCGAGCGTTTCGAGCTTGGAAAGTTTCTTGTTCCTCTCGCGCAGAATTTCGGCGGTACGGCGCAGGATGCGACCGCGTTCAACTGGCTTGAGGGCTGCCCATTCGCCTTGCGCTTTAAGTGCTGCCGCATAGGCTGCTTCAATCACGTCAGGCGTTGCAGAATATAGCTTCGCAATTTCTTCGCCCGTTGCTGGATAGATAACGGGAAGCGGCTTGCCAGCCTTGTCTTCCACGAATGCGCCGCCGATGAAGTGCGAGGCTTTTGGTTGTACTTTCATTTTATTTTCCTCGAAATTTATTAGCGGTCGGATATTTCCCAGCGCGGATTGATCCATGGTTCCTGATTGGATCGCGCCAGCGGCGTGCGACCCAGAATATGATCTGAAGCCTTTTCGCCTGTCATGATCGATGGGCCATTTAGGTTGCCATTGGTTATACGCGGGAAGATTGACGAGTCCGCGACACGCAATCCCTCCACGCCAATAACACGGCATTCCGGGTCAACAACCGCCATTGGGTCGTCAACTGAACCCATTTTACAGGTTCCGCAAGGGTGAAACGCGCTTTCCACATGCTCCCGGAGGAAGTTGTCGATCTCGTCATCCGACTGCACTTTTGCACCAGGTTGAATTTCGGCACCACGATAGGCGGCGAATGCATCTTGTCCGAAGATTTCGCGTGTCAATCGCACGCAATGACGGAAATCGGCCCAGTCATCCTCATGCGACATATAGTTGAACTTTATGACAGGCTTTTCGCGAGGATTGGCCGAGCGAAGAGTAACACTGCCGCGGGACTTCGAACGCATCGGTCCGACATGCGCCTGAAAGCCATGCGATTGCGCTGCCGCTTTGCCATCATAGCGAATGGCAACTGGCAGGAAGTGATATTGAATATCGGGATATTCCACACCTGCTTTTGAACGTACAAAAGCTGCCGATTCAAAATGGTTCGTCGCGCCATCGCCGGTTTTAAAGAACAGCCATTCCGCGCCAATTCTCGCTTTCGAGAACAGGTTCAGCTTGGAATAGAGCGTAATCGGCTGCGTGCATTCCTGCTGGATATAGACTTCCAGATGATCTTGCAGGTTTTGGCCCACGCCCGGTCGGTCGGCCACGACCTCAATGCCTTGTTCTTTAAGCTGTGCGGCCGGGCCAATGCCTGAAAGCATCAGCAGCTTTGGTGAATTGATGGAGGATGCAGCGATAATAACTTCTCGACGCGCGCGGATGGTCGAGAAAGTGCGACCGGCTTCGATTTCAACGCCGACCGCGCGCTTGCCTTCCATAACGATCTTGCGCGCTAAGCCTTTGACGAGCTTTACATTGGGGCGCTTGAGGGCTGGTTTCAGATAGGCATTGGCGGCAGACCAGCGACGTCCATTATGGATCGTCTGCTCCATTGGGCCAAAGCCTTCCTGTTTCTCACCATTATAATCGTCAGTGACTTCAAAACCTGCCTGATGCCCGGCATCGACAAAGGCCTTGAATAGCGGATTGTCGCGACGACCGCGCTGAACATGCAGCGGCCCATTGGTGCCGCGCCAGCCTTCCTGTCCGCCGTGCGCATTTTCCATCCGCTTGAAGTAGGGCAATACATCGGCATAAGACCAGCCGCGCGCACCACTCTCCGACCAATGGTCGTAATCGCGTGCATGCCCGCGCACATAGACCATGCCGTTGATGGAAGATGAACCACCCACAACCTTGCCGCGCGGTGTGACCAGACTACGCCCGCCGATGTGTGGCTCAGGTTCTGTCGAAAAACCCCAGTCATAGGTTTCCATATTCATGGGGAAGGAGAGGGCGGCAGGCATCTGGATGAGCGGGCCGATGTCCGGGCCACCATATTCGATGACAATCACCGAATGTCTGCCATCTTCTGACAGACGATAAGCCATGGCAGAACCGGCGGAGCCGGAGCCGATGATAACGAAATCTGCTTCCATGCTCATGGCTCCACCGAAAGCTGAACTGCGATATAATCTTCAACAAGCGCAATTGCTGACGCTGCGTTGGGAGCATCGGCACCAAGGGCGTGACGGATATAAAGTCCGTCGATCATTGCGCCAGCACCCTCCGCAATACGGTTTGCACGCTCGCGGCTGGTGAGTTGATCAAGTGCGAAAACCAAATTGGAATGTAGGCGGCGCGCATAGACCCGCAAAAGCCGACGCGTATCTTCTGACTGCTGCGCATGAACATAGAAGGTCAGCCAGGCGGCAATGGTTTCTTGAGCAAACTGAGAGGCAGAAAAGTTCACTGCAATAATCGCAGCAATCCGCTCGCGTGGCGTTTCGGTGCGCTTGATTGCTTCGTGCAGATCGTGACCCAGCTCACGCAGCAAGTGGCGCATGGTGGCGAGGATCAGCTTGTCCTTGCCGCCAAAATAATGATGCGCGAGCGCAGGCGAAACGCCTGCTTCATGAGCAATCTGCGCAACTGTGACATCAAGCGAACCGCGCTGGCCGATTGTTCTGATCGTCGCATCGATAAGCTCGCGCCGCCGTTGAGGCTCCATCCCGATTTTGGGCATAATCATTATCCGCGTTGAGGTTTATTGACTTCAATTTTATCTTTGATTGACTGATCAATCAATAAAAAATCTGACAGCATTTGAAATACGGATTGAGGCTGTCGTGGAGCGACTTCAAACTTGTGGGCTTGCGGGAAATGGCTGCTCTGCATACATTCAGAGCATGAGCAGAGCTTTCACAAAAGAACAGGACGATGCGCCAGCCGACCTCGGTGAGCGTCCGGTTAGTCCGCATCGCAATCTCGTCACATCCGATGGTTTGAAGATGATCGAAGACGAACTTGCCCGTCTGCAACGCGAACTGGCTGAGGCCAATGTCGCGGGCGAACGTTCAGCTATCGCGCGTCTCTCACGTGATCTGCGCTATTGGACGTCGCGTCGTGAAACCGCGGAATTATCCGTGCCTGAACCGGACAGCGACGTAGTGCGGTTTGGCATGACGGTCGAACTTGAAAACCTCGATGAAGGCGATACCCGCACCTGGACTATCGTCGGCGAGGATGAAGCCAATCCATCGGAGGGAAAAATCTCCCATATGGCGCCGGTCGCCATCATGCTTTTTGGCAAACCCGCCGGTGATATTCTTAAAATCAATGGCAAAGACTGGGAGATTGTCTCGCTATCGGTGTGACCTATAACCACCCTTTTCGGCGGAAATAGAACAGCGGCAACAGGGCCGAGGCAACCATCAGGCCAAGCGCCATTGGGTAGCCCCATGGCGAATTGAGTTCCGGCATGAATGAGAAGTTCATGCCATAGATTGATGCGACGAGTGTTGGTGGCATGAAGCCCACTGCTGCGACTGAAAAGATCTTGATAATAGCGTTTTGCTCGACGGAAATCAGACCAACAATCGTATCAAGTAGGAATGTGACCTTGTTGGAGAGAAAATCCACATAGGCGACGAGTGACTGCGCATCGCGCTCCAGTGATTTGATCCATGAGCGCGTGTCTTTTTTGGTCGCTACAGGGCTGTTGATTGCAGAAAGATACACAAGCATTCGACTGACACCGGCAAGACTTTCCCGCATGCGCGATAGAAACGTACCTTGGCCACCGATCTGCGTGAGGATGTGCCGGAAATCTTCCGTCGTCATGGGCCGTGCTTTTGGCTGGCGGCGATAGATAGAATGCGATGCTGCGTCGATCTTACCAGCCACACCTTCAAGAATATCGGCGAGACGGTTGGTGGTGGCTTCGGTGATGCCGAGCATGATTGACAGGCCGGAGCATTTGGCGGGGATCAGTCCATTGCCGGGCTTCGTTGCGCGGGTAATATAAATGCTGACCGATTTCGGATTGGCATAACGGACGGTTACGAGACGCTGGCCGTGGATGATAAAGGTCACAGGGGCCAATTCCCGATGATCGAGATCAACGGCATGAAGAATTGGCACGGTCAGATATTGCGCGCCGTTTTCCATATAAAAACGGCTGGATTCCTCAATCTCCGTCATGTCTTCGCGGGTCGGGATCGAAATGCCAGTCCATGCTTCCACGATGTGATCTTCATTGACGCCGGGTGCAAGCAGGTCAATCCAGATAACATTTTCAGGCAAAGGCGTGCCTGGTTCAACCTCGACACGTTCGAGATGATCTCCATTCAGGCAGTAAAGATTGATCATGCGGCACCCAGTTTTGAAGTCTGAAAGTTCAGCTGCCACATTGCGTTAAAATTGTTAACGGAATGAGGCAAGCGGCTTCATAGCGGTACTTATCACAATGTTTAATCTATTGCTCCATGCGTACGATGTAGTACATCGCTGTTTGTGATGTGATTGAATGAAAGGTGTTGGCGATATGAGCCACACAAATCCTCCGGCGGATGCTGCTCTGGTCGATGCTGAAATCGACAGCGTGCCGCAGCCACCTCTGCCGCCGAAACAAAGCAAAGCGCTGCGCTTGTTGTTAGGTCTGAGCCTCGTGCTGATTGCTGCCAATCTGCGTCCGGTGTTTTCCAGTGTATCGGTGCTTTTGCCCGAAATTATGGAAGCGACGGGGATGTCAGGTTTTGCCGCTGGCATTCTGACAACGCTCCCCGTTGTTTGCCTTGGCGTTTTTGCACCCTTTGCCCCGCGTCTTGCACAGCGTTTTGGTGCGGAAAAAGTGCTGTTGTTTGTGCTCATCGTTTTGACGATCGGCACGGCGATCCGTGGCATCGGAAATTCAGCATCGCTTTATATTGGCGCCACACTTGCTGGTGCGGCAATTGCTACTGGCAATGTGCTGCTTCCGGGCGTCGTCAAACGCGATTTTCCAAAAACTGCAGCGATAATGACCGGGCTTTATACAATGGCGCTGTGCGGTGGTGCGGCGGCGGCGGCTGGTTTTACAATCCCGATTGAGCATATGCTGGGCGGCTCGTGGAATCTGGCGCTGGCTTTCTGGGCCGTTCCAGCCGCACTGGTTCTGGCGCTGTGGTTGCCTCAAGCTATGCGAGCAAAACACAACGTTGCCCATTCTGGCTTCAAAGTAATAGGCTTATGGAAAGACAGGCTTGCATGGCAGGTGACGTTCTTCATGGGGCTGCAATCCTCCATGGCCTATATTGTCTTTGGCTGGCTCGCACCGATTTTGCGTGAGCAGGGGCTGAGCGGAACGGCGGCAGGCGGACTGGTTTCATTTTCGATCATGGTGCAGGTCGTCACTTGCCTTGCAATCCCTTCGATTGCAGTCCGACAGAAGAGCCAGAGCCTGCTCAATGTTGTGCTCTGTTTAAGCGCAGCACTTCCATTGATCGGTTTTCTCTATCTGCCGCAATGGAGCTTCTGGCTGCTGGCAATTATTCAGGGCTTTGGTCAGGGTGGGCTCATCGCTGCTGCGATGATGGTCATCGTGCTGCGTTCGCCCGATTCGCATACGGCCGCGCATTTGTCTGGCATGGCGCAATGCATCGGTTACACGCTGGCGTCGATTGGGCCGCTGGTGGTTGGCCTGATCCACAGTGCGACGGGCAGTTTTGCAGCCTGCGGCATCTTCTTTGCAGTGCTTGGAATAGGCGCTGCCATCAATGGCTGGGGCGCTGGCCGATCAAAACATGTCGGCGTAAAAGTCGTGCAAGGTTAATAAAAAAGCCCCGGTTGTCCGGGGCTATTGTTTGTCGTCAAAATTTAGATGAACTGTCCGAGGCCCGGGATCGATCCCACAACGGCATCAACTGGTTCTGCGCCAGCTTTTTCCTTGGCAAAACGGATGGTTTCTTTGGCAACACCGGAAATCTCACCCATGCCGAGACCTGCGCTCATCAGCTGCGAGCCAAGGCCCATCACGCCGCCCATCAGACCGGACAGAAATCCGCCACCCTTAACCTGCGAAATTGCTTCTTCCGCACCCGGGAAAGCTGCCAGCAGCTGCTGAACCTTATCGGCTGGGCCTTCTTTTTGCAGAAACGCCAAAATCATACCGACGGCCTTTTCTGCCGTTGCTGCATCAATGCCGACATTGGAGGTGATGCGCGCGATCAGTTCTTCCATGAAACTCTCCCGAAAAATCTTACGTTTACGTAATATGCATTGTCACCGAGGCTTTGCAAGTATTGCTGAGCTAAAATCTGCTGAATTCTTCATGAACGAAAGCTGGAAATTAAGTTTGGGTGCGGATTTCGCGTTATCGTTGTTGCGCGACGGTGCTGCTGGTATATCGTATTGTAAGCAAACCTTTTACGGAGCGACATGCCTGATGACCGCCGATGATGCAATTTTTCTTGGTGCAAGCCGCAAACCTGATGATTCCTATCAGCAGCCAGAATATCTGGCGCTGAAATATGGCAACAGGCATGGCCTTGTCACCGGCGCAACGGGCACGGGTAAGACAGTTACTTTGCAAGTGTTGGCCGAGAGCTTTTCTGCGGCTGGCGTTCCTGTTTTTTGTGCTGACATCAAGAGCGATCTTTCCGGCATTGCTGCTCCCGGTGTAGCGAATGAAAATCTCACCAAACGGGCCGAAGAAGTTGAGCTTAATCCTTATGAGCTGCATGCTTCACCCGTTATCTTTTGGGATATTTTCGGCGAAAAGGGACATCCTGTTCGCGCGACCATTTCCGAAATGGGGCCGCTGCTGCTCTCACGTCTGATGAGTCTGACTGATGCGCAGGAAGGTGTGCTCAATGTTGCATTCCGCCTCGCTGATGAAGAAGGCTTGCTGCTGCTGGACCTGAAGGACTTGCAGGCAATTCTTGCAGAAATGGCTGAGCGCTCGGCTGAGCTTTCTGCAAAATACGGCAACGTCAACAAGGCTTCAGTGGGTGCCATTCAGCGCTCGTTGCTGGTTCTCGATCAGCAAGGTGGAACGAAATTTTTTGGTGAGCCAGCACTCCGCATTGCTGATCTGATGAGGACGACGACTGACGGTCGCGGCGTGATTAGCGTGCTTGCCGCTGATAAGCTGATGATGAGCCCGCGTCTTTATTCGACATTCCTTTTGTGGCTGATGTCTGAGCTGTTTGAGGAACTGCCCGAAGTGGGCGATCCGGATAAGCCACGTCTGGTTTTCTTCTTTGATGAAGCCCATCTGCTATTTGATGAAGCGCCAAAAGCGCTTGTCGATCGCGTTGAACAAGTCGTGCGCCTGATCCGCTCGAAAGGTGTTGGCGTTTATTTCGTAACACAGAACCCGCTCGATGTGCCGGAATCGGTGTTGGCACAGCTTGGAAATCGCGTTCAGCACGCACTTCGCGCTTACACGCCACGCGAAACCAATGCCGTGAAGACGGCTGCCGATACATTCCGTCCAAATCCTGATTTCAAAACCTATGAGGCGATCACCAATCTCTCGACAGGCGAGGCGCTGGTTTCGACTTTGCAGGCGAAAGGCGTGCCTTCGATGGTGCAGCGCACGTTGATCCGTCCACCATCGTCGCAGATCGGACCGCTGTCGCCGGAAGCGCGTGCGCGAATCATGGCAGCAAGCCCTGTTGCCGGGCAGTATGATCAGACGGTGGACCGGGATTCTGCTTTCGAAATGCTGGCTCGAAAGGCGCAAGCTGCAGCCGACGCACAGCAAAAAACAAAAGCGGATGAACCCAGTGAGGGCGGCGGACTTCTTGGTGAGATTATGGGAACCGCATTCGGAACGGGTCGCCGTTCTGGTCGTCAGACGGTAGCGGAAACCGCGATGAAGTCGGTCGTGCGTTCGGTAAGCACATCATTGGGCCGTGCGCTGGTGCGTGGAATCTTAGGCAGTTTCAAGCGCTGATAGCTAGCTTACATAAAATAGAAAAAGCCCCGGAATTCCGGGGCTTTTTTTAATTACTATCGCTAATCTCTTATTACATAACCAGAATAGGCGATTTCGCTGGTACGCGATTGTAGAGATCGATGATGTCCTGATTCATCAGGCGAACGCAGCCCGAAGAAACGGCCTTGCCGATTGACCACCATTCAGGATTTCCGTGAAGGCGATAGATCGTGTCTTTGCCATCTTTGAAGATGTAAAGAGCGCGCGCGCCGAGCGGATTTTTGAGGCCAGGGGCCATGCCGCCATTACGCGAGCTGTATGGTTCGAGTTCTGGCTGACGGGCAACCATCTCATCCGGTGGCGTCCAACGTGGCCATTCGCGCTTGTACTGAATGACTGCGCGGCCCGACCATGCAAAGCCATCACGGCCAATGCCGACGCCATAACGCATTGCCTGACCATTACCGAGTACCAAATAAAGGAAACGGTTGGTCGTATCGACAACGATGGTGCCTGGCATTTCGCCGGTCGGATCCTGCACAACCTGACGCAGATAGCGCTTGTCCATTTTCTGGATTGGAATGGCAGGGAGCTGATAGCCATTGTCTTCAACAGCCGCATACATGGATGCCCAGCTTCCATAGGAAGAATCAACGCTGGCTTGCGGCGTCCTGTTGATAGGATTGCCATTAGCATCAACATCTACGATTGGAACATTCTGCCCCAACTGAGCGCAACCGGCGAGGCCGGCCGCCGCTGTTGCTGTCATGGCCGTAAGAAAGGAACGGCGGGTAAGGGTCGTTTGCATATGAAAACCAGATTGGTGACGGGAGGGGTGTTAGATACAACGGTTAGGGTTAATGAAGTGCGACTATTCGTTGTAATAGTCGCAAATTCCGCGGTGATAACGAGTTCGAATGCATTTAGTTGCCGGCAAAACGCCCGATAAATGTGGCCTCTCGCCGTTTATAATGAGGCCTAAACATGGCTAAAGCGCCGTAACGGGTCTCGTGTTGCTGTTGCGACACAATTTTAGCCGCAACAGAAGGTTGTTCACCGCGCCGCATATTCAAGTTTTAGTGATATTCAATCCAGCAGTTCCAGATTCGGTAAAATGAGTGCGGGAGGATATTGCTTATATTCATCGGGTTGATTGGATCGGTTGATCCATACGGCCCGCATCCCGAATCGCGCGGCACCTGCAACATCCCAGCGGTTGGACGACTGGAATGAGATTGCCGAGGGGTAAAGCCGCCACTGCATCGTGATTAGTTCATAGACCGAAGGCGATGTTTTATAGCGCTTCACGCTATCAGCAGAGATGACATCATCAAGTAATACATCCAGTGCGGAGGATTTGACGGCGGCCTCCAGCATCGTTGGTGAACCGTTGGAGAGAATAGCCAATCGCGCGCCTCGGCTTTTCAAATTCTTCAGTGCTGCAGGGACTTCCGGGTAGCAATCGAGCTTCCAGTAAGCTTCCAGCAGGTCACCGCGCAGTGCTTTATCAACAGAAGGATAGCGGGCAAAGGCGAAATCCAGCGCGTCTTCTGTAAGCTTCCAGAAGTCGCGATATTCGCCCATCAGACTGAGTGTCCATGAATATTCGAGCTGTTTTGTGCGCCAAAGCAGAGAGAATGCAGCGCCATCCGGTCCCGCTTTATCCTCATGTCTGCGCACAGCGGAATGCACATCAAATAATGTGCCATACGCGTCGAAAACATAAGAACTATGGGGCACTGATTTTCTCCGTTCGTGCATCAATGTCAAAAAAAGTAAAGTGAACCCTATCCTTATGCAATTTCAATAAAAATTCATTGATTTGGTGGGTGAATTTAGAAAATGCGCCATTGCCGCATGCGACGTTGCGGCCTATGTAGATTGCGCACGCAAGTTTTAGGGCATGTGTTCGCACTGCCCATAGTCAGCTACTCAAAGTAAGCTGAAAGACACAAGAGGAGAGTTCCGATGGCCTTTGAACTGCCCGCCCTTCCGTATGATTATGACGCACTTTCGCCGTTCATGTCGCGCGAAACACTAGAATTCCACCACGACAAGCACCATCAGGCTTATGTTACCAATGGTAACAAGCTGCTCGAAGGCTCAGGTCTTGAAGGCAAGAGCCTTGAAGAAATCGTCAAGGAAAGCTTCGGCAAGAACCAGGCGCTCTTCAACAATGCCGGTCAGCACTACAACCATCTCCATTTCTGGAACTGGATGAAGAAAGACGGCGGCGGCAAGAAGCTTCCAGGCGCGCTTGAAAAGGCCGTTGAATCCGATCTCGGTGGCTACGACAAGTTCCGTGAAGACTTCATCGCAGCTGGCGCTGGTCAGTTCGGTTCGGGTTGGGCATGGCTGTCGGTTAAGGACGGCAAGCTCGAAATCTCGAAGACTGCAAACGGCGAAAGCCCGCTTGTTCATGGCGCAACGCCAATCCTCGGCGTCGACGTATGGGAACACTCCTATTACATCGATTACCGCAATGCGCGTCCTAAGTACCTCGAAGCTTTCGTTGATAGCCTCGTGAACTGGGATTACGTGCTCGAGCTTTACGAAAAGGCATAATTGCCATTTCATTGTGATCTGCAAGAACCCCGCGAAAGCGGGGTTTTTCTTTGCGGTTGGTCCAGAGCGTATTCTGAAATGTGCCACACGCTTATGTAGGTGAGCCGATTACAAGAATTTAGTTCAGCCCATAATAAATCATGACTATAAATATCAAGATAAGTATTATTTGATTTCCAGAATGTGATTCTGACATAATTAAACAATAGTATTGAATTCAAGTTTTTCACAATATCGTGTAATGTTTGTAATACTCCCTATAAATTCGTCATATTACTTTTGATCTGCGGGTTTTATTTGTCGATTCTGTTGCGCACACACGCATTGTATCGGATATTTTACCCAACATGATTGTTGTTCGATTTTGGATGTGGAGGATTACATGCGTTCATTTTTTCTCGCTGTGAGTTCGGTTGCTTTGTTGGTCGCCGGTGTGGCGCATGCTGACGCGATTGCTGATCGTCAGGCCATCATGAAGGATATGGGGCGTTCAGTCGGGCAACTCGCGCCAATGGTAAAGGGTGAAAAACCTTTCGATGCAGCGGCGGCTCTCGCAGCGCTCGAAAAGATTGATGCTGACGCGAAGAAGTTCGACGTCGACACTTTGTTCCCTGCGGGCTCTGATCAAGGCGATACGGAAGCGTCGGCCAAGATCTGGGCAAACAAGGAAGACTTCGTCAAACACGTCGAAAAGTTCCGCGCTGATGCTGCCGCAGCCGTTGCCGCCAAGCCTGCTGATCTTGATGCGCTGAAGCCGGTTTTCCAGCAGGTCGCTGCCAATTGCGGCTCGTGCCATCAGGTCTATCGTGAAAAGAAGAACTGATTAGCAAAGTCATGGTCCGAAAACTCGCATATGTCGCTGGCGTCGTGGTGATCCTGGGGGCTGCTGCATTCTGGGTGCTAACAACGCCTCAGACGGTTGATCAGTCGGTGATTGCATCTTTGCAGCCTGGTGATGCAGCGAATGGCGAGCAGATTTTCTGGGCAGGTGGCTGTGCATCGTGCCATGCCGCCCCCGGTGCGACGGGCGATGCGCGCAAGGTGCTTGCGGGCGGACATGAACTGGCTTCGGATTTTGGCACATTCATTGCGCCTAATATCTCGCCATCAGAACAAGGCATTGGTAACTGGACATTACACGACTTTGCCAATGCGATGCTAGAAGGGACAGGGCGGGCAGGGGAGCATCTCTATCCGTCTTTTCCATATACATCTTACGCTAAGATGAAGCCGCAGGACGTGGCCGATTTGTTCGTCTACATGAAAACGCTGCCAGAATCGGACAATGTAGCGGCGGCGCATAAGCTTGGTTTTCCATTCAATATTCGCCGTGGTCTCGGGCTTTGGAAACAGCTTTATCTTTCAGATAAGCCGGTTGTCGAACTGACCAATGCATCGGATCAGGTCAAGCGCGGTCAATATCTCACCGAAGCGCTGGGCCATTGCGCAGAGTGCCACACACCACGCAATGTCATTGGTGGGTTGGACACAAAGCAATGGATGGCAGGGGCGCTTTCACCTGAAACCGGCAGCGATGGTCGCAAAGGCATCGTGCCTAATATCACCTCAGGCGAGGGTGGCATTGGTGACTGGAGCGCGAACGATATCGCCTATGCGTTGCAAAGCGGCTTTACGCCAGATTTTGACTCACTCGGCGGTTCTATGACCGATGTTGTGGCCAACATGGCGCAGATAAGCGATGCAGATCGAGAAGCGATTGCAGCCTATCTTAAGGCGATCCCGGCGCATAAGAACGGCTATCCGTCCAATCGCTGATTAGCGTTTGGTGCAGCGAACGACAGTCGGCAATCCGGCATTGGTGTATTTGCTTTGCATTGTATAGAGCCAGCCTTTGCATTCAGACATTGTCTGAAAACAGCGGAAGCGATCAACAGGCACCAATCCATCACTGCTGACGAACGGGGAATCTTCTACGCCGCTGAATTGGCCAACAATAACGCCACTGCCGCGTGGTGGCGTGTTGCAGCGTTGCCCGGCATATTCGCTGACATCTTTGCGAACCTGTGCCTGCGCAAGCGTTGCGGGCGCCAACAAAGGAAAAGCAATAAGAGCGGTTAAAAGTGCACGATGCATGATCTGATCTCCGCGTCTGTTCATTTAAATAATATAAGCCCAATAAAAACTCCCGGCAAATAAACTGCCGGGAGCGGTACTCATGTGGCTTTCCTATACTTTCCCGACTGCTTTTAGGGCGAAAGCATAGGTGTAGGCCACTTCTTCTAGCCTGGAAAATCTACCCGATGCACCGGCATGTCCAGCATCCATATTGATGCGGAAAAGCACCGGATGATCATCGGTTTTTAGTTCACGCAACTTGGCGACCCATTTGGCAGGCTCCCAATAGGTCACGCGAGGATCTGTCAGACCAGCGACCGCGAGAATGCGCGGATAGGCTTGAGCCGTTACATTGTCGTAAGGCGAGTACGCCGCGATGGTGCGATAATCAGCTTCTGACGTAATTGGATTTCCCCATTCCGGCCATTCAGGTGGCGTGAGAGGGAGGGTGTCATCCAGCATCGTATTGAGCACATCAACAAACGGTACTTCTGCAATGATGCCGCCGAAAGCTTCCGGTGCGAGATTGGCAATAGCGCCCATCAGCATGCCGCCTGCCGAGCCGCCATGTGCAACAATCCGGTCGTGGCTGGTGAAGCCTTCGCCAACGAGATGCTTTGCAGCCGCGATGAAATCCGTAAACGTGTTGGTCTTCTTTTCACGCTTGCCGTTTTCATACCACGCAAAGCCTTTTTCCTTGCCGCCGCGAATATGTGCGATGGCGTACACAAAGCCTCGATCAACCAGAGATAGTCGTGAGGTACTGAAGCTTGCAGGCATGCTCATGCCATATGAGCCGTAGCCATAGAGCAGGCATGGCGCAGAGCCATCGAGCTTTGTATCCTTGTGATAGATCAGCGATACCGGCACCAGTTCACCATCGCTAGCAGGTGCAAGAACACGCCGCGTCACATAATCCTCAATGTTATGACCGGAAGGAACTTCCTGTGTTTTGAGTAAAGTGCGTTCGCGCGTGTTCATATTGTAATCGAAAAGCTGCTCAGGCGTGGTCATCGAAGAATAAGAGAAGCGGATTACATCCGTGTCATATTCCGCGCTGCCCTGAAGTCCGAGCGAGTAGGCTTCTTCATCAAACGCAATGGCATGTTGTTCGCCGGTCTTGCGGTCGCGGATGACGATGCGCGGCAGGCCGTTATCGCGCTCCATCCAGACGAGATGGTTCTTATACGCGCCGTGTGAGAGGATCAGGCGTCCCGGAACGTGCGCGACCAGTTCTTCCCAGTTTTCCTGCTGCGGTGCGGATGCAGGTGCGCGCATGATCTTGAAATCTTTCGCGCCGTCAATATTGGTCAGAATGAAGAATTCATCGCCGCCGGGCGCAATATCATATTCGACACCTGTTTTGCGGGCCATGACGAGCTGCGGCTTTGCCGCAGGATCATTTGCGGGCAGCAACCAGGATTCAGACGTTTCATGATCATGAATGTCGATGAAGATGAAATCATCGAGTGGCGAACCCCCAACACCTAAGAAGAACCCAGGGTCTTTTTCTTCAAAGATCAGTTTGTCCTGCGTCTGTTCGGTGCCGATCAGATGATAGAAGACTTTGGACGGGCGATGGTTTTCATCAAGCAAAGTATAGAAAAAGCCCTTGCTGTCAGCATCCCAGCTGCCGCCGCCATTGGTATCGGTAAGTACGTCTTCGAGATCCGACATTTTTTCGAGATCGCGAACTCTGAGTTTGTAAAATTCAGATCCCTTATCGTCATAGCCCCAGATCAAACGATTGTGATCGGGTGAATGATCAGCGGATGCTAGACGGAAATAGGCTTTATCTTCAGCCTCTTTGTCGCCGTCGAGAAGGATTGTTTCCGCACCACCATCGCGCGGCGTACGGATGAAATATGGCTGCTCGCCACCGGTCCGGTAGGATACGCCGTAAGCGTAGGGGCCATCCTTCGATGGAATTGATGAATCATCTTCCTTGATGCGTCCACGCATCTCGGCAAAAAGCTGTTTCTGAAGCGCGTCCGTGTCCTGCATCAAGGCTGTTTGATAGGCGTTTTCTGCGTCCAGATGCTCGCGAATTTCAGTTGCCAGAACAGAAGGATCTTTGAAGACTTCCTGCCAGTTATCAGCGCGCAACCATGCATAGTCATCGGTACGGGTGATGCCGTGCCGTGTATCACTTGCAGGATGTTTAGGTGCTTTGGGAGCAGTGGGGAAATTCTGATCGTGGGGCATGTATTATCCGGTAAAAAGCAAAAGAAATCAGTCCGAACCGTTGTGCCGGTCCGGACCGTCAAAAACAACAATTAATCCTGATCGAAGATCAATGCGTTACCATTCATGCAGTAACGCAGACCTGTTGGCGGCGGACCATCAGGAAAAACGTGCCCCAGATGTGCATCGCAATCCGAACAGCGGATTTCCGTACGGTTCATGCCATAGGAATGATCTTCAACTGCGAAAACTGCATCTGGCTCAATTGGTTGGTAAAAGCTAGGCCAACCTGTTCCAGACTCGTACTTCGTTTCCGACTTATAAAGCGGCTTATCGCAGCACACGCAGCGATAAATTCCATGGAGTGAACTATCAAAATTCGGGCTGGAGAAGGCGCGTTCAGTCCCGTGCTGGCGGGTGATCTGATACTGAATGGGCGTGAGTTGTTCACGCCATTCTGCATCGGTTTTAATGACTTTCAGGTGGCGGGTCTGATCAGTGGAATTAGACATTTGTTTCTCCTGTGAGTGGAGCCTAGCAGTTTTGATGATTACATGATCATTTGAATGAGGCGGAACAAGGGGGGCCGCACCTTCATATCACACAAAACTACAAGCGAATTGTTTGATCAAACTGTAGCAACACCTTTTCCAAAATGGATATATTGCTGATTTGATGTACGTCACTCAATGTACAGGTAAAACTTTCGTGTAGATCGATGGCCTTTAAAGGTAACTTGTATATATATTTGATGTAGCTACTGAAATTGAGTTTATTGATATGAATATATTCTGATTTAGCCTTTTTGTTGCCTTAGTCATTGATCATGATTTTCCCCAATAAATATGGTTGTTTTAGCTAGTGTTAAAAAGCTTATCGAAAAAAAAGATTGATTATGTTTGTCTTGTAAACTAAGGAAGCGCTACAGACAATCTATCACCTTTCCCTCAACTTTACGAATACAGCATCGAGCCAATTAGGGCGCCATCTATTGATGACAGTCTTTTTGGAAATTCAATTGCGCATAAATCGGAATTTTATTTGCTTGCTTAAGAAGAATTTCGTTCTTTTAATGTAAAGTGGTTTGACAATTCTATTGCAAATGACACTATTCATTGTTATTTGCGACACGGGCTAATGTTGGGCAGGGAAAAGAATTCGAGCAAGCCAGCCCCAGATTTTTGGGTGCTGTAGTTTGCCTGATATAAAGAGCGACTATAAAGGAAAAAAAATGGAAAACCCTGAAATCTACGACGAGAGCGCAGAATTGCTGCTCAGCCTGACTGCTGAAGTTGTTGCCGCTTATGTTGGAAATAATTCTATTCGCGCAAGTGAACTGCCTCTCCTGATTTCAGAAGTACATTCTGCTTTCAAGAGCAATGTTGTTCGTGAAGAAGCGCCTGTTGTCGTTGAAAAGCCAAAGCCGGCTGTGAACCCGAAGAAGTCGGTTCATGACGATTACATCATCTGCCTTGAAGACGGTAAGAAGTTCAAGTCGCTCAAGCGTCACCTGATGACCCACTATAGCATGTCTCCTGAACAGTACCGTGAAAAGTGGGATCTTGATCCTAACTATCCAATGGTTGCTCCGAACTACGCTGCTGCACGTTCGCGTCTTGCTAAGAAGATGGGTCTGGGCCGTAAGCCTAAGGACGCATAATTTACCGATACGTTAGATCGGACACTTGTTTTGCTATGAAGACAAGTTGATTATAGCCCGGCGCTCTTGTGTCGGGCTATTTTATTTGAACTTAGCTATTTTTTTTGGAATCATCAAAAATGAGCAACATGTCTTAATTGGCTGTTTGATCTCATAACAACTGTTCTGCCCAGTAACCTGTCGAGAGCCTGCTTTAAGGCGATATGCCTATTAAGATCATAGCTCCAATGACCGCTGACACCTTTCAGCCGCTCGCGTTCTATAAGCCGGGTAAGTCTATTTTCTGCTCGATTTTTTTCGTCTTTTGAAGCGTTTAGCAGCGTATCCATATCGATACCCGCTATGATCTGCAGCGCAACGCGCTGCATCGCTCCCATCCGGTCTTCATTACGTTTTGTAATAAAATCTTTGCAGGAATTACGAAGCGTGAGTTCCATTATCTATGTTCCACTTGTTGCGCTCTTTCTGGCGACAGAATGGCAGACGCTTCTGAGGTGTGGATAAAATTCCTATAATTTCGTAATGGCCTGATGATGGATGAAAATATGCTATAAATAAACTTATCCCCGCTTGCAAATTCCTCGCTATAAGAACATATTCCTATAACGGTGAGGAAAGATGAATGTCTCTGAAAACTCCGGATATCATCCATACCCGCGCAGAAGCTGTTGAGGCTTTAAAGGTCATTGCCGCGCGACACGGACGAACACTGAAACTGGATAATTCTGGTCCGGATCTGGGCGCAGGTGCCAGGAATAGAATATTGAGATCTGCGAAGCGTTGATAGACATGTTGTCTGCCTATTTCGGCGTTAGTGGTACTGAGTTGCGTTCGCCTATGCGATGCAGACGGGACGTTGCACAGGTACGACAGTTGGGCATGTATATCGCGCATACCTCTTTCGGCATGGTTATGGGCCAGGTCGCAATTGGATTTTCTCGTGAACGCACGACAGTCATGTATGCGTGCCATCTTGTTGAAGATCGCCGAGAGGACCGGGATTATGATGCGGTCGTTTCCGCGCTTGAAAAACTCGTTAACGTTGGATTCTCGGATTGGAGGATAGCAGCTTGAGTGAAATGTATTCGACGTCCGAAGCAAGAATCATTCGTTTTTTGAAACAGGGTGGATGCGAAGTCCAGGATTCTGTACGTGACACCCATGTTTTGCTTGTGGCTGACCACGGTACAATTGCAACAACGCGTAATGAACTTGATGCGATGCGAAAACGTGGCGTTTTGCTGTATAACGACGGTCGGCTTGTACTTGCGTCTCAAGCACGAAAGAGCTCTGAGAAAAAGCCAGCTACCGCTCGAAAGACTGAAACCATAGAGCTCGAATATGGTGAGAACGTTGAAATTAACCCTTCTGAATCGCCACTGACCAAACTCTTTAGGCTTCGCAATAGTAAAGGTGTGAGTTTCATTTCAGAAGATGAGTTTCGGGCCGGAGAACGGTTGCGTTCAGATTTTACCCGGGGGGCGATGATGCCTTCGATTTCAGCGCGGTGGGATATGGGTGTTGGTAATTCCACGCGTTCGGGGCCGGGAGGTATGGCTGAATTTACAGATATTGCGCTTGCAAGCCGGATGCGTGTTGAGCGCGCTTTGGATGCCGTTGGACCTGAACTAAGCGGCGTGCTTATAGATGTTTGTTGCTTCTTAAAGGGGCTGGAACTCGTGGAACGCGAGCGCCAATGGCCAGTTCGTTCCGGCAAAATGTTGCTCAAAATGGGGCTTTCGATGCTGCACCGGCATTATAATCCGCATTCAGGCAGGGAACCTCGCTCGACCGGTATTGTTCACTGGGGTGCAGAGGATTATCGCCCGGCAGCACGTCCACGGTAAGATTAGTTGCTGTGATGCTTTTTCACCACATTGACCCCGTCAACAGTTTGAATAACAAAGTCATTCTGACGGGGGAAATATGCTTAGTATTAGCAATAAGCTTGAAAATATTTTGTCAAAACTGAGAACACGTGTCGGCAGCGAGCGTGTTTTCAGTACTATTTATGCAGGCAGAGCCACAGCAGAAGCCAGCGAGTCTGATGAACGTTTTATGGCGGGGCGGGTGATTGGTCCGCTGGATGGTCGGATCATATCGATCAAAGACTTGTTCGATATTAAAGACGAACCGACGCTCGCTGGCTCTGTTATACGCAGAACTGCTGCGGTCGCGAGTGAAAACGCCGTAGTTGTCGAGCGTTTAAGGGCTGCGGGTGCAGTCATTATCGGCAAGACGCACATGACTGAGTTTGCGTTTACAGCTGTCGGCTTAAACCCGCATTATGGCGTGCTAGCCAATGCAATTGATCCACAGCGCGTACCGGGTGGTTCATCCTCGGGGGCCGCGGTCTCGGTTGCTGAAGGTACAAGTGAAATAGCAATCGGCTCTGACACGGGCGGTTCAGTGCGTATTCCAGCAGCGCTCAATGGACTTGTTGGCTTTAAACCGACGGCAAAGCGCATTCCCCTTGATGGCGCTTTTCCATTGGCACCATCGCTTGATTCGATTGGCCCAATCGCTAGAACGGTCGCGGATTGTATTCTTGCGGATGCTGTAATGGCGGGAGAGGCTCCTGTGTTGCCAGCGCCAAGGGCTTTGGACAGTTTAACGGTCGGTTTGCCGGAAGGCACGATGCTGGCCGATATGGAACCTGACGTTTGCGATGCTTTCAAACACAGCCTTAAGTTGCTTCAGGATGCAGGTGCGCGGGTCGTTTCATTCGAGCTGAATGACCTCATTCTTGAGTTGCGCAAGGCGGCTTCGATTGGGTCGATTGCGGGCATTGAAGCGAGCCATATCCATGCCGATACGTGGTTGAAAGATCCTGACGCGAATGTCGATGAACGTGTAAAACACACGCTCGCAAAACGTCTAAAAGTGTCTGAAGAGGACTATCATGGCCTTATGCAGATACGGCAAAGCCTCATGACCGAAATGGATCGGAGGCTTGCAGACATAGATTTCCTAGTGACGCCCACCACGCCAATCGTAGCGCCGACGATTGCGTCGGTGATTGACGATCCCGTCGAATATGACCGCGTTGAAGGGCTGCTTTTGCGCAATACGCAGATCGCCAATCAGTTCGATCTTTGCAGCATTACGCTGCCGATGCCCGTAACTGGAATGCCAGTGGGTCTTATGCTAACGGCGCGCAACGGCGCGGATAAGGAATTGCTCGCCGCCGCACTTGCTGTTGAAAAGCTATTAAGCTGATGCTTTAAGCGCTTCCGCATCGCGGCGGATACGCGCCACCATTGACCGCAGTCCATTGGAACGCTGCGGCGTCAGATGTTCATCCAGCCCGAGTTTTTTGAGAACCTCTTCCGGGTCGGATGCCACGATTTCGGAAGCTTTGCGCCCTGAATAAAAGGCGAGCACGATTGCAACAAGACCGCGCACGATATGCGCATCTGAATCGCCCAGAAAATCGATAACCGGGTCAGAACCTTCATGCGGAACGGTTTTGAGCCATACCTGACTGACGCAGCCCTGCACCTTGTGCGCAGCATCGCGCGCATCATCTGGGTATGCGGGCAGCTCTTTTCCCAGATCAATCACATAACGATAGCGATCTTCCCAATCGTCGAGAAATTCGAAGTCGGAAATGATGTTATCTATTGTCGTGGTCATGATATCTGCTCAAATTGGGTCACTGTTCGCTTGTCTATATAAGGACAAAGCGTGCGAACGTCACCCTAAACCATCAATTGCGAGAGGGAATTGCGCCGGTTGTCGAACGATCAAGTGCGCGAAGCCCTTCAGCGCGCGGGGTAGGGATCGGGATTTTCGAAATCGCTGTCTGATTTTGTTGAATGGAAACCTGCTGTGGGATTGTAGGTTCGGGTGAGGCCAGTGTTGCGGTTGGGGGCTTCGTGCCAAAGCGGTCACTCAGATATTCAAGTACACCGCCAGTGCGCTCCATTGCGCCGCTTGCAGCGCTGGATAAAAAAGACACGCCGTGTTCACACAATGAGGGATTGTTTACGCAGATCTTGCTGAGTTCCAGCGCAGTTTTGCCATTGGAAAGTAACTGTTCAATCTGGTCCGGTTTGGTGTTTGATGCAGCGTCGATTTGCTTCTGAGCCGGTGTGCTTTCTTCATCCGCAGGAAAAAAGTGCGGCATTATCATAAATGCCAACGACAGCCAGATTGCAGATTTGATGAGAAAACGGATCATTGCTCTCGAATGTGTTGGCCGGGATTGGCAAAAACATTCTTCACTAAAATTAAAAAGATTCCGTAACCGTAAGAATCGCTGGTCTCAAAAATGTTGGATTGGTTAATTGCCAAGCAGCGCCTAACCTTTATCCACCTTCTGTTTACCATAGCTGGAAAACTAGGGCTCCAGACTGTGAGATTTTACATCAATTCGCCCATCGCCGGTTTGTTTTATCGTTTCTTTAAAGCCTCGGCTGCATTCTGCCATCAACAGGCTAATCCCTGATGGATGTGCCGAATGAGTATTGAGTGAGTAAGGCAAGTTGAGCGCCATTCTTTTGAACGCAGCGGAGAGAGCAGGCACGAATGTGCTGGCGCTTGCGCGTTTTTATGAACGTTTTTGCCAGCGCTGGACTGATCGTTCAGATGCGTCAGCGATTCGCATCGTTGGTTCGTTCATGCTTTTGCCGGTGCTGCTGTTTGTATCGGTCTTTGCATCGGGTATTGCGAATGATTTTGCGACATACGCTGTGCTTGCAGCAAGTTTCGCAGGCGTTGCGATGATATTGTGCGCTTTGAGCCTGATGGGCGTGAATGCTGCAGTTCTCGGAACGCTGAATTTTGCCGTGTATGGCGCTGGTCTTGCCACAATCGCGGCACTTACCAATGGCAGCAGCATCGTGCTTTGGGTGATGGCGGCAGCCTTTCCATTAGAAGCATGGTTGGTGAGCGGTAAACCGCTTGCAGCGCTCGCAGCTGTTGGTGCGGCAGCTCTTATTCTAGCTGCCGGTGGTCTTACTGTTGCAAGCGTGTCGGCCGCTGCACTGATCATCTCTCTCTTATATATAACAAGCCTTATCGCTCGTAGTTCGACGGTCCAAACAGTGGTGGTTTCGGCTCCGCAGGCTGCACAAAAGCCGGTTATTGCAGCTGGTGATATTCTCATGACGCTCGATGCTGACGGCGTTGTTTCAGAAATCGGAATGGCGTCTGCAGCAACTCTTGGTGTTCAGTCGACAACGCTGGAAGGCGTCGCACTGCTTGATCGCGTTCACGTCGCTGATCGCGTCCAATATGTTTCTTTGCTTGCTGATCTGCGCTCTGGTCGTAACGCGCGTCCTGCCGATGTGCGCCTTCGCACAATCGAAGATGGCAATACCGTGTTCCTGTCATTCCGCATGGAAGGTGTTGCAGCGAACGGCGTGATGACGCTCACTGGACGTTCGCTGGAAGGTGAGCACCGACTGCTTGAAGAAATCAATGCTTTGAAAGCTGAGCTTGAAGCAGAACGCATTGGCAAGGGGCGTCTTCTGGCAACCGTCAGCCATGAGCTGCGTACGCCGCTCAATTCGATCATCGGTTTCTCGGATATGCTCACGCACGAAATGGGCTGCCAGTTGCAGGATGAAAAGCAGCGCGAATATGCGGGACTTATTCATAAGTCTGGCCATTATCTGCTCGAACTGGTCAACTCGGTACTCGATAACTCCAAGCTCGAAACTGGCACCTATCGCATTGAGCCACAGAGCTTCGCTTTCCGTGAAGCTGCTGATTTGTGCGCGTCTGTTATGCTGCCACAGGCCGAAAAGAAAGGCCTCGCTTTTTGTCATCGTGTGAATGCGATGACCGGCGATGTGGTCGCTGATCGTCGTGCAGTTCAGCAGATTTTGCTCAATTTGACAGCCAATGCTGTGAAGTTCACCCAGTCGGGTGGTTGCGTCACCATTGATGCATCGCGTGTTGTGATTGACGGTAGGCCGCAGCTCGAAATCATTGTTGCAGATACAGGAATTGGTATTGAGCCGGAAGATATGCAGCGCATCGGATCGCCGTTCGTGCGGGCCGATAATCAATACACGCGCGCGCAAGAGGGAACTGGCCTTGGGCTCTCAGTGGTCCGGGGATTGGTAGAGCTGCACCAGGGCTCGATGAATATTAAAAGCTGTGTGGGCGAAGGAACGGTTGTGACTGTTCATCTGCCGGTGGCAGGCCCGCAGAAACTATTTGATCAGGATTCTTTGGGAGAAGAAGACGAACAGCAACTTGGCACGGTCATTGACATGCACCGTCACCAGGGAGAACGGAACAATGAGTGGAACAAAGACGAAAACCGTGAACAGAGCCAAGAGCGGATCGACGCGCAAGCCCGCAAAACGGCCTAGTCTCGGACGTCGTCTGCTTCAGGTCTTTTTCAGTTCGGCTTCGTCGCTGGCGATTTTCGCTGGCAACTTTATCGTGCGCAATCCTGTGCTTACCGGCGGCGCGACGGCCTTCGCAGTCGTAATGGGCTTTGTTTCGGCCAATGCACTCTGGTATCAGCCTGAAGCGCATAATGCTGTCTTCTTCAAAACTCGTACCGATTTTGTCTTTAAAGCGACGCCGCGCGCCTATCTGCCCGGAACCGCTCCAGAACATAAGCAGGAAGTAACAGCAAACGTTCAACCCGCTGCAGCGTCAGCACAAACTCAGACAGAATCAGCCGAGCTTTCGCCGGATCGTTTGCAGCTGACTGGTTCCGTCGATGAAATGCTGCCAGCATTGGCACCTAATGCTGATGTTGAAATTGCTCGTCTACAACAACGATTGCTGACGCTTGGTATCTATCAAGGTGCAGTTGACGGCTTTACAGGCCCACAGACACGTGAAGCCATTGAACGCTGGCAGGCATTGCAGAAAAAGGTGGGAGCGCCTGCGCAGAACGGTGCAGTTGCGGCGCCGAAAGAAGATGATGTCGCGAAGCTTATAGATACTGCAGTGCCGACACCACGACCTCAGCCTGCAGTTCTAAAGGTCGAAACACCTGCAAAGCGTGCGCCTGATCTGGCATCTCTGGAAAGCAAACCCGCGCAGCCTAAGAAGCAGCCAGTCGAACTGGCCGCATTCCAATCGCAGGCGAAGATTTCGTCGCAGGATATCGTCCGCGTTCAGGCTGGCCTGAAGGCGTTTGGTAATGAAATGGTCAGCGTTGACGGTGTTCCCGGCAAATCGACACAGGATGCCATTCGCGAGTTTCAGAAACTGTTTAAACTGCCTGTGACTGGCGAAGTTGATGCTGCGTTGATTTCTAAAATGCGCGAAATTGGCCTGATCAGCTGATACGGGATAAGCTATGCGCCTGACATCGGACTTCTGGGTTTCTGCGCTAATCCGCAAAGTGCAGGGCGAGGGCGGCTTTGCCTATTTGGCGCGTCGCGGCTCTAAGGAAGCGGGAGCGATTTTCATCAAGATCAGTTCACGCTTTGGCACCTCTGATCTTTATTCACCCGCGCCGCAGACTTCTTATGAAGAAAATAGCGATGGTGAACGCATGTTTTTGCGCATTCTCCACGATGTCGATGATCTTAAGGTCAGTGAAAGGATGGAACGGGAAACCCGTTTCGACCCTGATCTTTGGCTGATTGAGCTGGAAGATGTAGCCGATCCGACTAATCTCTTCTCAGTCGCTTTGGATGACTTATAGGCTGGTTCGAATGGAGGCGGAATCGACGTTTGCAGCCGTAACCATCTCACGCAATTTGCTGCGCAGTGCCTTTGACATGTCGTCAGCTTTCCAGCGACGGACGAGCATGACAGCTTTTTCCTGATCAATAGAGCGGTAAATCTGAATAAATTCACGCAATCCGTCACGGTCGGCGACAACTGGTCCGAGGATTGCAGACATAATCATGAAACATTCGGATGCCGACATGCCGAGCGCACGCAAGGCTATCGGTAAATGCGAATCTGGCCATTTTCCAATGATGCGGTCGGCACGATCAAAAGACACATCCAGCGAATCAGCAAGAGCCGTGCGGAAAATCTGATCATCAATCAGAAGCGCCGTATCGATCAGGTGTTCCGGTGTCGCAAGTGTGCCGGGATTGAAAAAAGAGGCTTGTGGCGCTTCTTCGTCCGCGTGTTGATCCTCATCAACTTCGGAAAGGCTGGCCGACTTCCCCGTTTCTATGCCTGCAAGGTTCTCTTGCAAAGCAAGCAGACGGTCGATCACGGCATCATTGAAGCTGCGCAACACACCTTTGAGCAACGGGTCGTCCGACTGCCTGCGTGCGATGGCGCGGGCATGGGCTAGTCCATTTTTACTGATAATATCGAGAAGGTCTTGAGGTCTTAAAGTTGCCGAGCGTAACAAAATTGGCGCTGAAATTTCGACGGGCTCATTGGCCAGAGCGAGGACCAGACGTCGCGGCGCATCTTCGATTTGTGCAATCGCATTGGCTGCTTGTCGTTTGCCACGCAAGGTCGCGCGGTCAAGAAGCGGGAATGCGAGATCTTCAAGCTGATGTGCGTCTTGTCTTCCGGGGCGCGTCAGTGAGGCAAACGCAGCTATTGCAGCGACCAGAAGGTCGTCCGCTTTGCTGCCATCAGCTCTCGAATTTGACTGGTTCCGATTGCCTGAAATCTCTTCCAGGACGCGGAACTGATCGTTTGTCACGCAGGGTACTCCGGTAGGCTAAAACTATGAACGCGGCCTGCCGCATGTCGGCATCATGGATAATAATTATGAAGCCTTAGCAACTCATTAACCGTGCGCGAGAAAGTGTCTGTTTTGAGGCAGTTAACTGCCTTCGTAAGTTGAACAACGCGCTTGATTAAAGAAGCTTTGCACCTGCTGGGTCCAACTTACGTCAGGGACGAAGCTGTGCAGAACGACTGCACCTTCGCTAATATCCTGTTCGATAATGATTGACCGACCATCATTCTGAACGCCTTCTGAGCGCAGCGCAGCAATACCAATTGGATCAGCAATAATCAGATCAAGCTGGCGGTCACCGGCAACACTGTCATTCAAACTGTAAAGATTGTCGCCATTCGGTGCATAAATGGATAGCGACCAGAAAGGCAGGTTGCCTTTCGTTGTGATATGCACAGGCCCATCCGTCAAATCAAACCGGCATGCAGCCTGCCGCATGAGCGGGTCCTGGTCACTCACAAGGCGGGATGTTTCGGAAAGAACATGGAAGCGATAGGCGTCACCAAGGGCTTCGAGATGTGACCATGCGTTTTTGCTCGAATAGAACGGAACCAGCAGTAAGACGGCTATATGCACAATCGCTGCACCAACGAGACCAAGAAGAAGCAGGCGCAGTATTTTAGCCACGGCAGGCCTCCGTGTTCGCGAGAGGCGTGATGCGCGGCATAATAAGATCAACCAGACCGGAAGAACTGGCGGCAGGCGTATCATACAGTGTCATGACCAACACAAAGTTGCCTGCGCCTTCAACGGGTAACCAGTTGTCAGGGCTGGCATCGGGGCTGATGGTAATTCTCACGCTGCCGTCTTGTTCATACAGCACCTCGCGCGAGTGCAGGGCTGGCTGCAAGCCTGCGCGTGGTGCAATTGGCTCAAGATCGGTGCTTGCCGGATAGAGCGTCCAGAACCTTGCAGAAGGAGTGAAACCGCTCAAGCTATAGCTGCATCCCTGGCGCAAGTCGCGTCCATTACTATCCCTACGCGCATAAAAGGGGAGACCTTCGGCGGTGCCGAGCGCAAGATAGGCCTTACGTGCTGCACGCGCTTTCGAATAAGGATCGGCATCGGTTGTGCCTGCGGCTGGATACGCATTCCACGCGCCGAGCTGCAACTCGCCGAAGCCATCAAAATGATCCAGCGCGTAATCGGTTGCCAAAATGCCGCCGCCAAGCGCAATGACGAGTACCGTAATGACTTTGAGGATTGTTTTCAGCATTCTGATCTCAAAGTACCGATACTTTACTGCGTGCGGCAAGAGCAGGAACCGGCGGTGAATTACGCAAAGCGTCGCTCAGCTCCTTAAGCGTTTTGGTAGCGACGGGCGACAGCACGCGTGGAGCTGCCGACATGGCTTCTTCTGGCTTGTCTGTTGCCGCTACTTTCGGCTCTGTTGATTTCGCCGGAGCCGGGAAGGCGGGCGTGATGCCGGGGATTGGCTTTAATTCGATGTTTTGATGAGCATAATTCATCATCCGCTGCCACGCCATTGCAGGTAGAACGCCGCCAGTTAGTTCCTTCATCGGTGTGAAATTATCGTTACCAAACCAAACGGCAGCCGTGAAGTTTCCGGTAAAGCCAACAAACCATGCGTCACGATAGTTTTGTGTCGTGCCGGTTTTGCCGCCAACGCGTGTCATTGGCAATGCAGCGCGTCGCGCTGTCCCGCGTTCCGGCACTTGCACCAGCATCGAATTCATCTCGAATGCTGCTTTTTCAGACAATGCCCGGTGCGGCTTTGGTGCATCGCGTGAGAAATCCCACAAGACTTTGCCTTCCGACGAGACGATCTGGGTGAAGGCATGCCGGTTGCCAGCCATCCCGCCATTGGGAAACACATTAAAGCCGGTCGCCTGATCCATCACTGTCATTTCAGAGGTGCCAAGAACCATTGTTTTATGGGATGAAATGTTTGATTCCACACCCATGGCTTTCGCCAGCGCGACGATAGGCGCAGTTGTCAGATGATCCTTGGCAAGACGAACCGGCACGGAGTTTAGCGATTTTACGAGTGCTGTCGTCAGATCGACGCGTCCGGCAAAGCTGCGGCCATAATTGCGCGGTGCCCAGTTGCCCCAGCTGACGGGTGCATCGGAGACGATGGTATTCGGTGTCAACCCTTTTTCCATGGCTGCGGCGTAAACATATGGCTTGAAGGATGATCCAGCCTGACGCAGCGCTTTGGTCGCGCGATTAAACTGGCTTTCGCCATAATCGCGTCCGCCGACCAGTGCGCGTACCGAACCATCATTGGCAATCACAACGGTGGCGGCTTCAGAGACGTTGTAGTCTTTGCCGTTCTGACGGAGGTAGAACTCAAGCGATTCTTCTGCGGCTTTTTGTAGATTGCGATCCAGCGTCGTGCGAACGGTGAGCGTATGATACGGTAGGTGCCCCGCGACTTTCTTGACTTCATCAAAAGCGAAGTCGAGGAAATAGTCTGGGCTTTCATTTTTGGCGCGGTCAATGATGCTGGCTGGATTGCGGCGCGCAACGGCAACCTGTCCATCGCTCATGAAACCGCTTTCAACCATGTTTGAGAGTACAACATTAGCGCGTGCGCGCGCTGCTGGCAGATTGACATGCGGGGCGAATTTGGCAGGCGCTTTGAACAGGCCTGCAAGCATAGCGGCTTCTGCCAGCGATACGTCCTTAACGTTTTTGCCGAAATAAAACTCCGATGCCGCAGCAATCCCGAATGTACCACCGCCCATATAGGCACGGTCGAGATAGAGCTGGAGTATTTCTTTCTTGCTCAGATTGCTTTCAAGCCAGATTGCAAGAAACGCTTCCTTAATCTTACGCTCAATGGTGCGTTCATTGGAAAGAAACAGGTTCTTGGCAAGCTGTTGTGTAAGCGTTGACCCGCCCTGAACGACGCCATTGGCGCGCAGGTTCTGGCTCAGCGCACGACTAAGCCCCCAGAAATCGATGCCATAGTGATCAAAGAAGCGGCGATCTTCGGTGCCAAGAACGGCTTTAATGACATGATCCGGCAATTCATCGATCGGTACAGCCTGCCGGTGTAGAATGCCGCGTTGTCCCAGTTCATTACCATAGCGATCAAGAAAGGTTACTGCGTAGTCGTCCTGCGCACGCCAGTCTTTTTTCGTTTCTTCAAATGCAGGCAAGGCCAGAGCAAGCATTAGAACAGAGCCAATGACGCCCAGCGTAAAGCCTTCATCCAGAATTTCGACAACAAAGCGTCGGAAGCCACGAACCCGGAATTTTCGTGAGAAAATTGTGATGCTTTCCCACCACTCCCGAGCATAAAAGCGCAGATTATAAAGGCCGGAATCGATCCATGCATCAAGGCCGATAAGGCGTGAAACCCTGAAGGGCTTGCGCCCTTTATTTTCAGAATCTTCATCAGTCTTGTTACGCATGAACTCTACTTTTTAATCGTAAAAGTTGCGAGACGAGCAGAACCTGCCATCGAACCATATCAGATAATAAAGCGATAACTCATGTTAATTCGTAAACGAAATGCAGAAAGTCATACGAGAAAAAAATCTTAAATAGGAAAATAGTCCTTGACGGCGTAACGGTGCTTTGCTATCAATTAGATACAGTCAGAAAAGTGTGACTGATCTGGATGAGAGCTTTAGTACCCCCGGCTTTCATCGTTATTGCAAAACCCCGGAAGCATCATGCTTTCGGGGTTTTGCATGAGAAAGGGCAGTTATAGTGCATCCCGAAAAGTGCGAAGCGGTTTTCGAACAAGATGCACGTTGAAACAAATATTTAGAGCGCCGATCTGATAAAATTAGATCGAAATGCGCTCTAACGGAAATTGCCGTTGAAAACGCAAAAAATAGACGAGCGCCGCGAGGCGCGGGTCAGGCTGGCTTTTTGCCTGCAAATGAAACACGACATTGCACTAGCTGAGATTGTTGAGCTGATGGGATGTACAGAAAAACAATATCTTCAATGGCTGAAGCTTATTGGCCTTGATGAAAAAACACTTATCAAACCCTCCGCCACGGACACGGCTCTGCAAAGATTACAGAGCGAACTTAACAAGCTAATAGATGCTGAAGAATTGCCGGATAAGGGTAAAGCCGAAGCTTTGATGGCGTTGGCGAAGGCTGTGAAAACCGTAGGCGAGCTTGCGACTGAAACGGGCGTTGCCGAAGCCAATGAAAACACTCAACAGGTAAGTCTTGTTGAGGTTAAAGCGGCGCTTGCTCGTATAGACAGGAGAATTAACGAACTTGCAAAAAGGCGCGCACGGGAAATCCTGGGCGGCGGACTTGACGCAAAATCAGATCATGGCAGTGAACAGCGAGTGGTTGTTTAGCGCGCGCGATGCGCAACTGCCACTGTCGGGTGACTGGCGCACATGGCTTATTCTGGGTGGTCGCGGATCGGGGAAAACGCGTGCTGGGGCCGAATGGGTATCGGGAATGGCATTGGGGCTTGCGCCATTTTCTTCAAGACATTGCGGACATATTGCATTGGTGGGCGAGACTTTTGCCGATGCCCGCGAGGTGATGGTTGATGGTCCCTCCGGCATATTGTCGGTCTCGCGTTTGTCGCGCCCACGTTATGAGGCGACGCGGCGCAGGGTTCTTTGGGATAATGGTGCAGTGGCGTCCCTTTATACATCGGAAGATCCGGACGGGTTACGTGGCCCACAGTTCGATGCCGCATGGTGTGACGAAGTGGCAAAGTGGAAAAATCCGCAAGCCACATGGGATATGTTGCAGTTTGGTCTGCGATTGGGGAGCTTTCCGCGTCAGGTGGTGACGACGACACCGCGCGCGGTTCCATTGCTGAAATCATTAATGACCGACAGCTCAGTTGAGATGACACATATGCGTACGTCTGAGAATGCAGAGCATCTTGCGAGTGGTTTTATTGAAACGATCAATCAGCGATACGCGGGTACGCGGCTGGGGCGGCAGGAACTCGACGGCGAACTGATTGAAGAACGCGCAGGTGCATTGTGGTCGCGTGAGCGGATTGAGCAATGTTTTGAACAGTCCGCTCCTGAGTTGATCCGTATTCTCGTGGCGATTGATCCGCCTGCTTCATCGGGCAAATCGTCTGATGCCTGTGGGATTGTTGTCGCTGGTATCGACGAAAATGGCATTGCGCATGTGCTGGCTGACGAAAGCATGAGCATGGCTAAGCCGCATCAATGGGCGCGGCGTGCGATTGCTCTTTATCATGAATATGAGGCTGACGCGGTGCTGGCTGAAGTAAATCAGGGCGGTGAGATGGTTGCTGCTGTGCTTGCGGCAGAGGATGCAACTGTTCCGGTTTTGATGCGGCATGCATCGCGGGGCAAATGGTTACGCGCCGAGCCGGTGGCGGCACTTTATGAGCAGGGGCGTGTTCGTCATGCGGGACGGTTTATAGCACTTGAAGATGAAATGTGCGACTTCGCGCCGGAAGGTCTTTCGAGCGGACGTTCGCCGGATCGTCTCGATGCCATGGTCTGGGCGCTGACCGAACTCATGCTTGGGACTGATCGAAAGCCACGTATCCGGCGTTTCGGTTAATTTTTACAATCATTGGAGAGCCGATATATGGCGTGGAACTGGCCGTGGCGTAAAGCTGCCGCGAACGCACCCTCATATTCTGATGTGGGGCGTGAGAGAAAGAGCGCGCAAGGTTTTGTTGCCCTGCATATGGAGCGTGGGCCGTCATGGATTGCGCGGGATTATACCTCGCTGGCACGTGAGGGCTTTATGCGAAATCCGGTGGCACATCGTTGTGTGCGGCTGATCGCGGAAGCGGCCAGCAATGTGCCGTGGCTGCTTTATGAAGGCACGACCGAACATGAAGTGCATCCGTTGCTTGATCTGATTTCGCAGC
Organism: Ochrobactrum sp. EDr1-4; assembly: GCF_049199085.1. Lineage (NCBI taxonomy): Bacteria > Pseudomonadati > Pseudomonadota > Alphaproteobacteria > Hyphomicrobiales > Brucellaceae > Ochrobactrum > Ochrobactrum sp. EDr1-4. The sequence goes on along the minus strand of NZ_JBLZOF010000001.1, from coordinate 389,983 downwards.
CGCAAGGCGGACTGGATAGTAGCAGCTTCTTTGAGCGGCTTTATGGACATTTGCTTATTTCGGGCAACGCGTATGTCGAACGCGTTGATTTGCCAAGTGGGCGCAGCGAACTGCATCTTCTACGGCCTGAAAGGGTGACGCTCGAAACATCGAGCGATGGTTGGCCGCAATCGTTGGTCTATCGCTCAGCCAATACGAGCCGTGTTGTTTCGCTGGCGGGTGCAGCTTCTGCCGGTTTGCATCTCAAACTGTTTCATCCGCTGGATGACCATTATGGTTTTCCACCCCTTGAAGCAGCCCTAATGGCGCTTGATCTGCACAACGCAGCAGGGGCGTGGAATAAGGCATTGCTTGATAATTCGGCTCGCCCTTCCGGTGCGCTGGTCTATGCACCGAAAGACGGCGGCAACCTGACCGAAGAACAGTTCGACCGGCTCAAAACTGAACTTGAGGAAGGCTACACAGGCGCTGCTGGTGCCGGGCGTCCGCTGCTGCTTGAAGGTGGGCTGGACTGGAAAGCCATGGGCTACAGCCCGCAGGATATGGATTTCATCGAAGCGAAAAATGGTGCCGCACGCGATATCGCGTTGGCATTTGGTGTGCCGCCAATGCTGCTCGGCATTCCGGGTGACAATACCTACGCCAATTACGCAGAGGCCAATCGTGCCTTTTATCGCCTGACTGTGCTGCCGCTGATCAACCGCACGGCAAAGGCTTTCGGTTGCTGGCTGGGGCCAATTTTCGGTGACGATCTCAGGCTTGAGCATGACACAGATCGCATAGAAGGCCTTTCTCTGGAACGTGAATCGTTGTGGCGGCGCGTCTCCGACGCCTCTTTTTTAAGTGACGATGAAAAACGCGATGCGGTTGGCTACCAGCCACGCGCAGAAAGGAGAGCAACATGAGCAATTTGAGTGAAACCGTTATGGCATCCGATGCAACACGGGTGTGGTTCGCTAAGATTGCTGTAGCCGTCGCCGGTTCAGCCGTGTCGCTTGCTTATATGTTGCCAAATGGCAAGCGTGAAGCAGGCATTCGCTTTGCCGTCGGTATCATCTGCGGCATGGTTTTTGGCGGTGCGGCAGGGGTGAAAATTGCCGGAACACTGTCACTTGAACCTCTGTTAGGGCGCGCCGAAGTAATGCTGATGGGCGCGACAGCCGCAAGCCTTGCCGCATGGTCGGTGCTTGGCATTCTCAAGCGCTTTGCGGAACGTGTGAAACATGCACCGCTTCCCGGACTCCCATCTTTGCAAAGGAGCCGGAATGATAAAGCTTGAAACCAAGCGTGCATCACTGGCGCTCGAAGAAATTGAAATCGACGGCAGTTTTTCGGGCTATGCGAGTGTGTTTGGGCTGCCTGATCTTGGAAACGACGTCATCGAAAAAGGCGCTTTTGCTAAGTCGCTTCTATCTCGAAAATCCTCTGGTGTGCGTATGCTCTGGCAGCATGACGCGGCTGAACCAATTGGCGTCTGGACTGATATTCGTGAAGATGCACGCGGCCTTTATGTCGAGGGCAGACTTGCTAAAGGTGTGGCACGCGCCCGCGAAGCACTGGAACTGATGCGGGCTGGCGGGCTGGATGGTTTGTCGATTGGCTTTCGCACCGTGAAAGCGCGCAAGGATGCGCGCACGGGATTGCGACACATAACGGAAGCGGACCTATGGGAAATCTCGGTGGTGACCTTTCCCATGCTGCCGCAGGCGCGGATCAATAATCTCAAGGCGGATTTGCCGACAGTCAGAGAATTTGAACGATGGCTCACGCGGGATGCGGGGCTAAGCCGTTCTGCTGCACGTCTGGTTATAGCCAAAGGCTATTCAGCACTTGCAGCCTTACAGAGCCAGGACGGGCGGGACGCTTTCCGGGCAGATGATGCAGCGTTGGCGCAGCGTATGCGCGCCGCTTGCAAGATGATGTCACTTAACTAATCAGGATCAAAAATGGAAAAAAAACATGCAATCCCGCTCGAAACCAAGAGCGTGGAAACGAAGGCGCTTGGGAACAACGGCGATGTTTCGGAAGCTTTTGACGAGTTCATGACTGCCTTCTCAGCGTTCCGAGAAGCCAATGATGAGCGTCTGAAAAAGGTCGAAAAAAGTGCCGATGTTGATGTGCTGCTGCGCGACAAGGTTGATCGTATCAATCGTGCACTCGACGAACAAAAGCAGGCGCTTGATCAGTATGTATTAAAAAGCGCTCGTCCACAGCTCGGCAAAGGTAACGCTATCGTCGACGTTGAGCATAAGCAAGCTTTTGACGGCTATGTACGTCGTGGCGACGAACAGGCGCTACGCGGTGTCGAGCAGAAGGCACATTCCTATGCATCGGGTCCCGACGGCGGCTACCTAGTGCCAGCAGAACTTGAAACTGAAATCGGTCGTCGTCTGGCTGTGCTCTCACCGATCCGTGGCATTTCCAGTGTCCGTCAGGTGTCCGGTTCGGTTTTGAAAAAGCCGTTTTCGGTGAGCGGCCCGGCAACGGGTTGGGTCGGTGAAACCGATGCCCGTCCGCAGACTGCATCGGCAAAACTGGCAGAGTTGCAGTTCCCAACCATGGAAATCTACGCCATGCCAGCGGCAACCGCGTCACTGCTCGACGACGCGGCCGTGAATGTGGAACAGTGGATTGCCGAGGAAGTGGAAGCAGCCTTTGCTGAGCAAGAAGGTGCGGCGTTCATCACTGGCAATGGTCTCAATAAACCGATGGGTTTTTTGAGCTATAGCACTGTCGAAGATGCAAGCTGGGAATGGGGTAAGATCGGCCATATTGAAACTGGTGTTGCGGGAGCGCTACCTGCAGCCGATCCATCCGACAAGCTTATCGAACTCATCTATGCATTGAAGGCTGGTTATCGTCAGAACGCCAATTTCGTGATGAACCGCAAGACCCAGAGTGTGCTCCGTAAGCTTAAAGACGCAGACGGAAATTATCTCTGGCAGCCACCAGCGGCTGTTGGTGAAAAGGCATCGCTGATGGGCTTTGGTTTGGTAGAAGCCGAACATATGCCGGACATTGCTGCCGATGGTACGCCGATTGCTTTTGGTGATTTCGAGCGAGGCTATCTTGTTGTTGATCGTATCGGTGTGCGCGTGTTGCGTGATCCATATTCTGCCAAGCCATATGTGCTGTTCTACACCACTAAGCGCGTAGGTGGCGGTGTGCAGGACTTCGATGCGATCAAGCTCCTGAAGTTTACCGCCTGATTTTTTTGTAATGCCGCTACACGATCTACCTGCCGGTTTTGGCAGCTAGATTCAATTTGCGAACGCGTTGAATCTCTTTCTGGGGTGCCATGCGTAACTATCTGATTTGAGAGTTATTTAAGGGGAAAATACATGACAATGTTTCTTGTCACGCCGCCGGCATTGGAGCCGGTGACGATTGCAGATGCACGCTCATTTTTAAGAATTTCGACCGAAAGCGAAGATGAGATCTTGCGTCGTATCATCAAGACAGCGCGCGAGATGGTCGAGGCGGATACAGGGTTAGCTTTGGTTGACCAAACATGGCGTCTGCGCGTTGATCGCTGGCCGCGCTCAGGTCGTTTGGCGCTGTTCAAATATCCGGTGAAGCTCGTGACATCCGTGGTGGCATATCGTCCCGATGGCAGTGCGATCATCATGGAACCAGAAGAGTTTATGCTTCAGCATGGGCGTCGTCCGCAGCGTGTTTACATGGCACAATATCCCGACGCACAGACGTTCTGTGGTCTGGAGATCGACTTCATTGCGGGCTTCGGCGAAACCGGCGTTGAAGTGCCGGATGCGCTCAAGCAGGCTATTCTGACGCTCACCGCGCACCTCTACGAAAACCGCGCAGGTCTTGCTGAAGCAAAAACGGAACTGCCTGCCATGGTTGGACAAATGGTCGATAGCTGGCGGCGCATATCTCTATGAACAATGTCCTGTTTATTGATCCGGGACAGCTCACAGCAGAGCTGGCCCTTGAGGCCATGCAGCCCGTTGCTGATGGCATGGGTGGTTATCGAGAGACATGGTTTGAAATTGGGACAGTGTGGGGGCGCATTGAGCCTGTATCCAACAGTCAACGTGACTTCGGCATTCGCCCACGCCCAGAGATAACCCACCGTATTTTGGTGCGTTATCGCGACGATATTTCCTCGGACAAACGCTTTCGCAAAGGCGGGCGCATTTTTTCGCTTCGTGCAGTTCACGATGCGGATGAACGGGGGCGTTATCTCATCTGTTTGGCAGTCGAGGAGGGGCGATGAATGTGACGATGAAACTGACCTTTGACGGTCTTATACGCGCTTTGCGGTTCCGGCAGACGGCAGTGCGGGAAGATATTTCTCTCGGGCGAATGAGCGTCCAACGTGAGCGTGAAAAACCAAGCGGGGAACAGAATGAAGAATGGCGCGGCAGCATTGCAGAAAGCACTTTATGACGCCTTGAAGAACGACGAAGAACTCATCGAAACACTTGGCGGCGAGCATGTTTATGACCATGTGCCGCCAAAGACGCCTTTTCCTTACGTCACGTTGGGCGAAACGCTTAGCAAGGACTGGAGCACGGCAAGCGAGCCGGGCGGCGAGCATTTTCTGAATATTCAGATATGGGCGCGCGAAGCAGGACGCAAACGCGTACTCGACATTGCCGGACGCATCGCGACACGGCTCGATGAAGAACCGCTTGATCTGGACGGCCATCGCATCATTAATCTGATGCTGACCGAAGTTCTGGCGCGCAACACAGACGGGTTTGGCAGCTATCTCGGCACCATGCGCTATCGGGCCGTGACAGAACCGGCCAACTAATACAGGAGCAAAATATGACAGCTCAACGTGGCAAGGACATCTTGCTGAAAATTGCGCACGCCACAGAGCAGTTTGAAACCTGCGCGGGTCTGCGCACCAAACGTATTGCCTTCAATGCGGAAACTGTCGATGTGACGGATGCGGACGCCGCCGGTCGATGGCGGCAATTGCTGGCAGGCAGTGGTGTTCAGCGCGCTTCCCTCAGCGGATCAGGTATCTTCAAGGATGCACCTTCTGATACTCTTATCCGCAGTATCTTTTTCAATGGCGAAATTCGTGAATGGCAGATTGTGTTGCCGGATTTTGGAACGATCACCGGAGCGTTTCAGATCGTTGCTCTGGAATATGGCGGCAATCACGATGCGGAAGTAACCTTTGAAATTGCGCTTGAATCCGCAGGGCTGATCGCCTTTGGAGAAGCGCTGTGATGGTCAATCGCCATCGCGGCGAGGTTGCGGCACAACTCGATGGTCGCGACTGGACACTCTGCCTGACGCTGGGTGCGCTGGCACAGCTGGAGTCTGCTTTCGAGGCAGACAATCTTTCCGACCTGATTGCACGCTTTTCCAGCGGCAAGCTTTCGGCCTTCGATATGCAACGCATTATTTGCGCGGGACTGCAAGGTGGCGGACACAATGTGCCGCTTGAAGACGTGGCTGAAATGCGTGCTGATGGCGGTGCAAGCGGCTATGCGCGCATTGTTTCAGCACTGCTGACCGCTACCTTTGGAACCGCAGAAAGCGATTCTCCTTCAAACCCTTAAGTGCCGCAGTTGAATCATCTCCTTCACGTCAGCCTTTTCCTTGGGAAGAGGTGATGCGTGCGGGATTTGGTCTGCTGCGGCTTTCTTCAAAAGACTTCTGGGCAATGACCCCACGCGAACTTGGCGCTGTTCTCAGCCCCGTTTCGCAGAGCAAAAATGCTCCTTCGCGCGCGACACTCGACGCGCTGATGCATGCCTTTCCCGACAGGTGATTAAACATGACAGATGAAACTGTAACCGTTTCCGTTGAGGCGGATACGAGTGCTTTTGATCGCGCTTTGACCGATCTTGAAAAGCGCTCGTCGAGCTTTGGAACGAGCCTGACGACTGCCCTTAAAAGTGCTGTCGTTTCCGGCAAAGGGCTGGAGGATGTGCTGCGCGGACTTGCGAGCAGTTTGGCGGGATCGGCATTGTCAGCCGGACTTCAGCCGCTACAGAGCCTGGGCTCTTCGTTGATGACGAGTGTATTGGGGGGCATCCGGGGCATCATGCCTTTCGCAAAAGGTGGGGTGGTTTCAAGCCCCACTTATTTTGGCATGGGCAACGGCTCGCTGGGTTTGACGGGTGAGGCGGGTGCGGAAGCGATCCTTCCCCTGGCGCGTGGTGCTGATGGCAGGCTGGGCGTTGCCACTGGTGGCAATGGCGGCAAGCCCGTGCAGGTTGTTTTCAATATGACATCGCCTGACGCATCTTCCTTCCGAAAGTCAGAAGCGCAGCTTTCCACCATGCTTGCGGGTGCTGTGCGCCGCGGCGCGCGGAGAATGTGAGATGGAAGCTTTTCACGATGTTCGCTTTCCGCTCGGCGTATCCTTTGGCTCAACCACTGGAACCGAATGGCGCAATGAAATTGTTACGCTCACATCCGGCATGGAAAAGCGCAATGCGCGCTGGGCGCATTCACGCAGGCATTTCGATGCAGGTACAGGCTTGCGCTCGCTGGATGATCTGAAAACAGTGCTTGCCTTCTTCGAGGCACGACGTGGGTCGCTGCATGCATTCCGCTTCAGTGATCCGTTTGATTTTTCATCGGCGACGGGAACTGCTGCACCCTCATATAATGATCAGCGCATTGGAACTGGTGATGGTGCTACCCCGCACTTTCAGCTGGTCAAACAATATGAGGCTTACAGCCGCCCGGTCACACGTCCCGTCATGGGATCGGTGCTGATTGGCGTTGAGGGTGTGAAGCTTAATGAGGGCGAGGCTTATACGCTCGATCATGCCACTGGGATTGTAGTTTTCACTCAAACTTATGTGCCTGCCGGGGGCGCTCAGGTGACGGCGGGCTTTCTTTTCGATGTGCCGGTACGCTTCGACACAGATCGCCTGACAGCCAGCATTACCTCCTTTCAGGCGGGTGAAATTCCTTCCATTCCTATCATTGAGGTCAAGGCATGATCCCTGTTCCCGCGCAACTTGAATCACATCTGAAGGGCGAAGTAACAAGCCATTGCTTTGCATGGCTTATCAGACGTTCCGATCAGGTGGTCATGGGCTTTACGGACCACGATCAGACGCTAGATCTCGATGGGGTTTCCTGCGAACCGCTGACAGGTCTCAACAGCAGTGAAGCTACGACGACGCTTGGCCTTGCAATCGCTGGTGGCGATGTGGAGGGTGTGTTGTCCTCTTCACGCATCAGCGAGACGGACATTGAGCAGGGGCGCTTTGATGGCGCTATTGTTGAAAGCTATCTCGTCAACTGGAATGCGCCGGACCAGCATATGCTTTTGCGGCGCTGGACCGTGGGCGCGATCACTCGTTCAGGTGGTCGCTTTGTAATAGAGTTGAAGGGCGCTGCGGCGGCCTTTGATGCTGTCTGCGGCAGACGTGTTCTGCGCCAGTGTGATGCCGTGCTGGGTGACGAGCGCTGCGGCGTTAGCATCAGTGATCCGCGCTTTTTTGCGAATGGTTCTGTGACCAGCGCTGAGGGTGCTATTCTAAGGGTCGCCGGTCTTGAAGGTTTTGCCAGCGGCTGGTTTACACAGGGCCGGCTCACATGGATAAGCGGCGACAATCGGGGCGCATCGGTGCGCGTTGTAGCACATAGCAGCAACAATCTGAGCCTTACAGAGCCACCGGTGCTCGCTGCAAAATCGGGCGATACGTTTCGTCTTGTTGCTGGATGCGACAAAAGCTTTGCCGCCTGTAAGGCGAAGTTTGCCAATGTTACGAATTTTCGCGGCTTCCCACATCTCCCCGGAAATGATGCAGCCTTTGCCTATGTGAGCGGCGGTAATGAATATGATGGGAGTGCACTGGTCCCATGATGATTGCCGAAAGAGTTTTGGGCGAGACTGAGCGCTGGATTGGCACACCCTACCGGCATGGTGCTTCTACGTGCGGCATAAGCTGTGATTGTCTTGGTTTGGTGCGGGGCATCTGGCGCGCGCTTTATGGTGTAGAGCCGGAGACGCCTGCTACCTACGCGCCTGACTGGGCCGAGGCAGCAATAGGTGAGCCGCTGATAGAGGCGGCATCCCGGCACATGCAGCAGCGCAGCGAGACTGATCCGCAACCGGGTGATCTGCTCATCTTCCGCTGGCGCTCCGATGTGGCTGCCAAGCATCTTGGCATTATGGCGCGCGAGAACCGTTTCATCCATGCCTATGAGGGGCATCGCGTGATGTCTTCGGCGCTGGTCCCGCAATGGCGCAAGCGTATTGCCGGAATTTTTATTTTCCCTGAACCAGAAAGTTAAGCAATGGCGACTGTTGTTCTGCAAGCCGTAGGCGCTGCCGTTGGTGGTATTTTTGGCCCTGTGGGTGCTGCCATTGGCGCGGGGCTTGGCGCTATGGGTGGCTATGCTATCGACACGGCCATTATCAACTCAACCCGCCATATGGAAGGCGCTCGCCTCAATAGCGGCCGCGTCGCAACGGCTGAGGAAGGCGCCGCTTTGCCGTTCGTTTATGGTACGGCACGGCTTTCGGGCACGTTGATCTGGGCCACACGTTTTGAGGAAAAGAAAACCACAGAGCGGCAGGGCGGCAAGGGTGGACCAAAAGTCACCTCTTATAGCTATTTTGGCAATATGGCTTATGCGGTCGCGGAAGGCGAAATCGCTGGCATTCGTCGTGTCTGGGCTGATGGGCAGGAGCTTGATCTCACCGAGATCGAAATGCGTATTTATCGTGGCACCAATACACAGCAGCCAGATCCACTGATTGAAGCCAAGCAGGGCACAGGCAATGCTCCCGCCTATTGTGGAACGGCCTATGTGGTTTTCGAGCGCATTCCGCTTGATGTGTATGGTAATCGTTTGCCGCAATTTCAGTTTGAGGTTTTGCGCCCTGTAGGACAAGTCGCGCGCGATGTGCGTGCTATCGCGCTCATTCCCGGCTCGACGGAATTTGGTTTGTCACCATCTCCCGTAACCGATCAACCATTTCCGGGTGAGCGCAGGACGCTTAACCGCAATGCAAAGCGCGGACGCAGCGACTGGACCGTCGCGATGGATGAATTGCAGGCGCTTTGTCCGCAACTCCAGCATGTTGCAATCGTTCTGCCGTGGTTTGGCAATGATCTGCGTGCCGGATCATGTATGATCAGGCCGGGAGTCACACATCAAAGTTCGTCGTCATCAAGCCAGACGTGGAAAGTTGAAAATGTCACGCGCAGTGGAGCACATCTGATTTCCACGAGCGGTGAGGGCGCCGCCTACGGCGGCACACCATCTGATCAGAGTGTGATTGATGCTATTCGCGATGCGAAAGCGCGTGGCTTGAAAGTGACGCTATATCCTTTCATCATGATGGATATTCCTGTTGATAATCAGTTGCCATCCCCAGATGGCGGAACAGGGCAGTCAGTCTATCCGTGGCGCGGACGTATCACCTGTCACCCTGCCATCGGTGTTGCTGGCTCGCCGGATAAGACCGAAGAAGCCGCCAATCAGATCGCAGCTTTCGTTAATGGAACATGGGGTTACAGGCGTTTTCTGAATCATTGTGCAAATCTTGCGCTTCAGGCGGGTGGGGTGGATGCATTTCTGCTGGGCTCCGAATTGCGGGGCTTAACCAGCATTCGTGAAAGCCGCGAGAGTTTCCCGTTCGTCATGCATCTTTGCGCGCTGGCTGCTGAAATTCGCACCAAACTTGGAGCCAGCTGCCGTATTAGTTACGGCGCGGACTGGACTGAATATTTCGGCTATCAGGCGCAGGACGGCACCGGCGATCTTTATTTCAACCTAGACCCGCTTTGGGCGCATCCGGCAATCGATGCGATTGGTATCGACAATTATATGCCGCTTGCCGACTGGCGCGATAGTGATCTTGATGGTGGTAACCCGGATGGCTTTGAAGGCGCTTATGATCCTGATGGTCTGAGCAGCAACATCGAATCTGGTGAAGGCTTCGACTGGTATTATGCAAGTGGCCAAGACCGGATAGCGCGCAATCGCACGCCTATCACCGACGGCATGGCAGGCAAACCGTGGGTTTACCGATACAAAGACATTTGCTCATGGTGGAGTAACCCGCATTATAACCGGGTGGATGGTGCGGAAGTGTCCGCGTCAACAGGATGGGTTCCGCAATCAAAGCCGGTTTGGTTTACTGAACTCGGCTGTCCAGCTGTCGATAAGGGGCCGAACCAGCCCAATGTCTTCCCTGATCCGAAATCGTCGGAAAACGCGACGCCCTATTTTTCGAATGGGGCACGTTCTGATATTGCCATGGATCGCTTTTTGCGAGCACATTATCAGTATTGGCCGGATCATAATCCGGTCTCTCCCGTCTATGGTGGGCCGATGCTTGACATGGATCGCATCTATCTCTGGTCATGGGACACGAGGCCGTTTCCGGAGTTTCCGCTCAAAGGTGATGTTTGGGGCGATACGCCAAACTGGCGGCTGGGTCACTGGCTGAATGGCCGTATCAGCGGGGTCGCCGTGGATGAACTCATTGCTGCAATTCTTGCAGACTTTGGCCTGCCGACTGCTGACTGCTCGGGCGTAGACGGACATCTGACTGGATTTGTTATTGGAGAGCCAAGCACGGCGCGCGGTGTACTGGAACCGCTGATGAATGTCTTCGGTATTCACGGCTTTGAGCAGGCTGGTCAATTTGTGTTTCGCAGCATTGGTCGTGCGGCTCCTGTACTTGACGTCGCGGCGACGCTTGTTGAACCGACCGATGGCGAAGCACTGACTGCAGTTCTTGAAGATCAGGGTGACTTACCTTCGGTGGCAGAACTCTATTGCAACGACCCACTGCGTGATTTTCAGGTGGTTGGTGCATCGGTGCGACGCGATTCTGGACAAGGCACCGAAAGCCTCAGCTTATCTGGTTCCATGGAACCGGGGCAGGCGAGCGCATTCGCAGAGGCGTGGATGGCGCGCCGCTATGCCGAGCGTCGGACGGCAAGTTTCTCACTGCCATGGTCAGAAGCGGCCCTTCATGTCGGCGATCGGGTGCGACTTAATATGCTGGGCGGTGGGCGTAACTACATCGTTTCCTCGTTGGAAGATGGTGAAGTTCGTGCGGTTAAGGCGGTGGCCCTTGCACCGAATGTTGTTTTTGCAGATAGGGGAGAGACGCCGCAGCTTCCTCCAGGCGAACCGGTTTCGGATATGAAGCCGATTTTCCATCTCATTGATTTGCCGTTATGTCCCGGTGCAGAAGACTCTGCCGGTCAGTTCCGCATTGCCGCTCATGCCAAGCCATGGCGAGGGGTGGCAGCCTATGCATCTCCAACAGGCGACGGTTTTGCCGAACGCAGCCTCATCACGGAACGGACAGTGATGGGCGAGCTGACTGCGCCGCTAGCAAGTGGGGCAAGTGGACGGATGATCAATGCGCAGACGATAGAGTTGGCACTTTATTCGGGTGAATTGCAATCAAAGTCACTCGCTCAAATCCTCAATGGTGTGAATATGGCGGTGATCAAATCTCCCGATGAAAAATGGGAGGTGATTCAGTTTTTGGAAGCTGATGAGATCGGGCAAAATCATTGGCGGTTAAGCAATCTTTTGCGTGGACAGCTTGGCACTGAATCGGCAGCATGGCTTGAAAAGCCAGCGGGCACTCCATTCATATTGTTTGACGGCGGCGTGCTAGGCATTGGTCTGACGTCATCGGAAATTGGACTGGAACTTAACTGGCGAATAGGCGCGGCAGGTAAGTCATTCTCGGATGAATATTTCGATACGGTCAAAGCGATTGGTGGCTTGCAGGCATTGAGACCGCTGAGTCCTGTGCATCTCAAGGCTGAACAGCTTAGCAATGGTGATCTGTTGCTTAGCTGGATCAGACGCGGACGGATTGATGCTGATAGCTGGATGGGTGCAGACATACCGCTTGGCGAGGACAGCGAAAATTATGGCGTGGAAGTCTGGCAGTCAGAAGTGCGCGTGAGGACTATAGAAGTATCAACTGCATCGTGGATATATCCGAGTGCCGCGCGATTTGCTGAGGTTGGAACCAGTCCATTCGAAATTCGGATTGCAATGTTAAGCCCGAGAGTTGGGGCTGGCGAGTTTGCCTCAATTCAAATTCAAAGCAATTCTTAATGTAAGAGGAAATCTCATGTCTGATGATAAAGCCTGGTATCTCTCCCGCACTGTCTGGGCTGGACTTGTCGCGTTGTTTTTGTCGCTTGCAGGTGCGTTTGGTCTTGTCAGTGAAGCGGTAGATCAAGGTGCACTGACTGATGTATTGCTGCAACTCGCTACCGCAATCGCCGGCCTTGTCGCCATTTTTGGTCGGATAGGGGCAACTTCGCGCATTTCATAATTTTATAAACCGTGATAGCAGGGTTATTGAATATGCTTGATCCCGGAATATTGACGGATGCTCCGGATGATCTTATGTGTAAAAACAATGGTTTAAATAGTCGCTGTCTTAATATGAGGCATTTGCTATTTTATGGGCTTAATTTCCTTTGTGTCCTTCGGCGGAGTGTATCGTTCATGCATCGTTCAGCTGACAGGCGCTATATAAGGGACATGATGAAACAGAACCCTGCTCTCAAAATTTTCGCGCTTCTGGCCGTTAGCATTGGTCTGTTGCCGGTCAGTGCCGGTGCCCTACCAATTACGATGCCTCAAAAGTCAAACGTCTTTGTCGTTGCCGCCGCTGATTGCGCGGCAGTTGGCGAGCAAGTGGCTGCCTCGCAGGGCGGCCAGTTGGCTAAATCAACGCCGACAACGCAAAATGGCCGAGCCATGTGTGTGGTCGTGGTACTTATACCAGGACGTGATGGCGAACGTCCGCGTCGCGTTGAAGTGGCCGTACCCGCACAATAAGCGGCTTTGCTACGGCATTAAGCAAGGGAATATGGCTTGCGTATTCTGATCGTTGAAGACGATAAAGATCTCAACAGGCAGCTTTCTGATGCGATGGCGAGCGCAGGCTATGTCGTAGACAGCGCGTTCGACGGTGAGGAAGGTCATCATCTTGGTGACACCGAACCTTATGATGCGGTGGTCCTCGATATAGGTCTGCCACAGATGGACGGTATCAGCGTCGTCGAACGCTGGCGGCGTGATGGTCGTGCAATGCCAGTTCTCATGCTGACCGCACGCGATCGGTGGAGCGATAAAGTCGCTGGTATAGATGCTGGCGCAGACGATTATGTCGCGAAGCCATTTCATATCGAAGAAGTCATGGCGCGATTGCGCGCGCTCATCCGACGCGCGGCAGGACATGCATCTTCTGAGCTGGTTTGTGGTACGCTTCATCTTGATACTAAGACCTCAAAGGCCAGTGTCGATGGTGTAGCACTCAAGCTGACATCGCACGAATATCGCCTGCTGTCTTATCTCATGCATCATATGGATGAGGTGGTATCGCGGACCGAGCTGGTCGAGCATTTGTACGATCAGGACTTCGACCGCGATTCTAATACGATTGAAGTTTTTGTCGGTCGTCTTCGTAAGAAAATGGGCGTTGATCTGATCGAAACCGTGCGTGGCATGGGCTATCGTATGCGGTCTGATGGGCAGGGAGATGTGAAAGGGAGCGGGAACTGAAGCTTCTTCGCGTTTTCCCCCCTTTGCGTTCGCTGGCTATCCGCGTTGTTACGCTTTCGACGCTGTGGGTCATTATCGCACTTGTCGTCGTGGCAACGCTTATCAGCACACTTTATGGTGATGCGGCGCGTAACAATTTCGAGCGATTGCTGACGGCCCATCTGTTCAGTCTCGTTGGCGCGGTCAGCATAACGCCAGATGGCACCCTTCAGGGGCGTCCGGAACTGGGCGAATTGCGCTATTCCAGTCCGCTTTCTGGTTGGTACTGGTCTGTTGATCCTATTTCCAAAAATGTAAGCGGCAAACTGCAATCTCTATCGTCAATTGGGCGCCTCGTTCCAGAAATCCCGGTATCGCAGGTGCCTTTCGACAGCTCTTTCATGCGTAGCTACACTTTGCCGGGGTTGAACGGCGAAGAGCTTTACATTGTCGAAACCGAAGTCGTTCTGGATAATGATAATCGTGTTGCGCGCTTTCGCGTGATGGGCAATCTAAGTGAAGTCATCAGTGAAATTTCGGACTTCCGGAGAAAGCTCGCTTTTTACCTTGCGATTTTTGGCCTTGGCAGTGTCTTCATCAATGCTGGAATTATTCTGTTTGGACTCCGTCCGCTCGACAAGGTGCGTCAGGCACTTGCGGACATTCGCGAAGGGCGCTCAGCAAAATTAGATACGTCACTGCCCATAGAAATTGCTCCACTTGCCAAAGAAATGAATGCACTGATTGAAAACAACCGTCGTATTGTCGAGCGTTCGCGAACGCAGGTTGGCAATCTCGCGCATTCGCTGAAAACGCCGCTTTCAGTTCTTGCCAATGAAGCGCGAAGCATGGGCGGTGAGCAGGGGCGCGTCATTCTTGAACAAAGCGAAGCGATGCAAGTGCAGATACAGCATTATCTGCAACGCGCACGCATTGCAGCGCAGCGCGATAGCGTTGTGTTCAGAACGCCGGTGACGCCAGTTCTGGAGCGCATGGAGCGGGTGACGGTCAAACTCAATCCGTCTTTCAATCTCAGTTTTAAGAACGCTTTGCCGGGTGCAGTCTTTGCTGGTGAAAAGGAAGACTTGGAAGAGATCGTTGGCAATCTTCTCGAAAATGCGGGTAAGTGGGGGCGTAAGCGTATAAAAATCACGCTCCGAACAACGGTAGATGTGAAACGTCAGTTTGAGATTTTGATTGAGGACGATGGCCCGGGCCTTGCTCCAGACAAAATAGAGGCGGCATTAAAGCGGGGTAATCGTGTCGACGAAACCAAGCCCGGCACCGGTCTTGGTTTGGCAATCGTTCAGGATACTGTGCGTGAATATGGTGGAAGTTTGCATCTTGCAAAAAGCAATATGGGTGGACTTGCTGTACGCGTTGTGTTGCCGCTGACTGAAGATTGAGAGTTGTTTTTGCCGCAAGGCTCACTACAAGGTTAGGATGACAGCTGCATTTTGCGATAATATGCATGCTCATCTTTATGAAGGCCGGTTTATTATGATGATGGTTTCTAGGTTTTCTGCTCCGCTTTTGATCGCGTCTATCGCGCTTACGCTTTCTGCCTGTGGAACATCTAGCGGCGGCAAGGGCGGTGGGCTGACGTCAATTGGCGGACTTTCTTCAAAGACAGAAACGCGCCCGGACCTTCTTGCGTCGTTAGGTAACGGCCTGCTTGGCAGTTCCGTTGGGCAATTGACTGCGGCTGATCGTAAAAAAGCGCTTGAAGCAGAATATCGTGCACTTGAATATTCGCCGGCGGGTAAGGTCGTTTCATGGAGCGGTGGTGCTTCTACATCTGGTGATGTAACAGCCGCGCAGCCTTATCAGGTCGGGTCGCAGAATTGCCGTCAATATACGCACAGTTTCACAATAGCTGGTGCGCCGCAAAGCGCGCGTGGTACAGCTTGCCGTAATGCGGATGGAAGCTGGACGCCTCTGACATAATTTTTTTGAAAAGATGTGAGTCGTTTTACTTAGATATGCGCAAGGCGCATCGCTATTATTTCCTCTATGCACGGGCATGCTTGAAAAGCCGCATTTTACGATGATTGCTTTGCGGCGAATTGCCCTAGTTACCCGGATTCGGCACTGTTCGAGTTGGTTTTTATGCCGACCGGGATTAAGTCTCAGCCATGGAATTCTGGTTGACTGCCGCCGCGCTGACTTTTGCAGCTACAATGATTGTTTTGTTACCGCTTACTCGGAACAAGCAGGAATTTTTGCCCCCTGAAAAAAATGATCTGGAAGTGTATCGCGACCAGTTGCGTGAGGTCGAGGCCGATGCTGCGCGCGGCATGATCGACGCGCCGAGTGCAGAGCAGGCGTGCATTGAAATATCCCGCCGTATTCTCAATGCTGAGAAAAGTAACTCAGAAGCCGTTTCAAGTTTAAAAAAGGCGCGTTCAGGGCGTATCGTGGCCTTTGCATCGGTGTTGTCGGTTCCTTTGATCGCATGGGGTGTTTATCCGATTTTTGGTGCGCCTGATATGCCGTCGATGCCATTGGCCGCGCGATTGGAAAATAGTCCGCAAAATAGCTCCGTTGACGAGTTGATCGCCCGCGCTGAAGCGCATCTGGCGCAAAATCCAAATGACGCGCGTGGCTGGGATGTATTGGCACCAATTTATCTGCGCATTGGTCGCGGCAACGATGCAGTCAATGCCTATCGTTCAGCGATCAGGCTTGAAGGCGAAAATTTCCCACGGGTCCTCGGCCTTGGTGAAGCGCTGATCGCTGTGTCTGGTGGTCCTGTAACGGCTGAAGCCGAAGGCCTTTTCAACAAAGCGACAGCATTGAACACGGACGATATTCGCCCGCAATATTATCTCGCGCAGGGTGAGTTGCAGGATGGTAATTCAGAGGGGGCTGTGAAGCGCTTGCAAACCCTTCTCGATAATGGTCCTGCCGACGCGCCTTGGCGCTCGCAGATTGAGAAGGCAATTGCCTTTATCCATGATTCGGCCAATTCGTCATCTTCACCCGCGAAGGGACCAACCACTGAGGACGTCGATGCCGCCGCTTCTATGAATGCGGAAGACCGTCAGGCAATGGTTGAAGGCATGGTTCAGCGGCTCGATGAAAGCCTGCGTGAAAACGGCGCTGATCTGGAAGGCTGGAAGCGTCTTGTGCGCTCTTACATGATCCTTGATCGTCGTGATGCAGCCGCCGATGCGCTGAAGCGTGGTGCGGCTGCACTCGATAGCGAGCAGCAAGTTGAGCTTAAAAATTTTGCAGCAGGACTTGGTTTGGAAGCAGGGAGCGCAACGCAATGAGTGCGACCGCAGAAGGCAATGGACGCAACATAAAGTCAGCGGGCAATCTGGCCCGCACCGTCAGCCGCAGGAAGCGTAAGCGACTGATGCTGATTGGTGGCGCTCTGGTCGTGCTGGCAATTGCTGTCGGTCTTATGCTCATGGCCTTCAGTCAGGATATTCGCTTTTTCCGAACCCCTGCCGATCTGACGGAACAAGAAATTGCGTCTGGCGCGCGTTTCCGGCTGGGTGGTCTTGTCGAAGAAGGCTCGGTTGTGCGTGAGGGTAGTGAGCTTCGTTTCACGGTCACCGATACAATCAAGACGGTCAAAGTCGTTTTTGAAGGCATTGCCCCTGACTTGTTCAGAGAAGGGCAGGGCGTTGTTGCAGAAGGCCGTTTTGAACCCGACGGTATTTTTCGCGCCGACAGCGTCCTTGCAAAACATGATGAAAATTATGTCCCGAAAGACCTCGCCGACAGCCTGAAAAAGAAGGGCGTTTGGGAAGGTAAATGATGGGAACTGGAAAAAGCCTATGAATGTCGAGATTGGTCATTTCGCGCTCGTTCTGGCACTGGCTTTGTCAGTGGTTCAGTCCATCGTGCCCGTGGTTGGCGCGCAGCGCAGAGACATGCAGCTTATGGGCGTTGCCGTTCCGACAACACTTGCAGTTTTCGCGCTGATTGCTTTTTCATTTGCTGTGCTGACACTCGCTTACGTCGTTTCCGATTTTTCGGTGCTGAACGTGGTCGAGAACTCGCATTCGCAAAAGCCGATGCTTTATAAGATCACCGGCGTATGGGGCAATCATGAAGGCTCCATGCTGCTTTGGGTGCTGATTCTCAGCTTCTTCAGCGCACTCGTGGCTGCGTTTTCTGGCAATTTGCCGGAAACTCTGCGCGCGAATGTTCTTGGCGTTCAGGGTTGGATAGGGACGGCATTTCTGGCGTTCATCATTTTTACGTCCAATCCGTTCACACGTATTATTCCTGCACCGCTTGAAGGTGGTGATCTCAATCCGATCTTGCAGGATATTGGTCTCGCGATCCATCCGCCGCTGCTCTATCTTGGCTATGTCGGCTTTTCCGTTTGCTTCTCTTTCGCTGTTGCAGCGCTCATAGAAGGGCGTTTGGATGCCGCATGGGCGCGCTGGGTTCGCCCTTGGGCGCTGGTCGCATGGATGTTTCTCACTGGCGGCATCGCAATGGGTTCGTACTGGGCCTATTATGAGCTTGGCTGGGGTGGCTGGTGGTTCTGGGATCCGGTGGAGAACGCATCCTTCATGCCTTGGCTAGTTGGCACCGCGCTGCTGCACTCGGCAATCGTTATGGAAAAGCGCTCGGCGCTTAAAATCTGGACAGTTCTGCTTGCGATCCTGACGTTCTCGCTTTCTTTGCTCGGAACATTCCTTGTCCGTTCGGGCGTATTGACCTCCGTGCATAGTTTCGCAACCGATCCGGGGCGCGGACTGTTCATCCTTGCTATTCTCGCCATATTTATCGGCGGGTCGCTGTCACTCTTTGCATTGCGCGTCCAAAGCCTGTCATCAGGTGGATTGTTTCAGCCAATTTCTCGCGAAGGTGCGCTGGTCTTTAATAATCTGTTCCTCACCACTGCTGCGGCGACAGTTCTCATTGGCACACTCTATCCCCTGTTGCTCGAAGTGCTCACCGGCGAAAAGATTTCGGTCGGCGCGCCTTTCTTCAACATGACCTTTGGCCCGTTGATGATCCCACTGCTTATGGCTGTGCCGTTTGGACCATTGCTTGCTTGGAAGCGTGGTGATCTTTACGGCGTTGCACAACGACTAATGGCGGCTTTTGCGCTGGCACTTATTACGGTCGGTATTGTTCTCTGGCAGAGCAATTCTCATTCGGTGCTGGCTGCGATGGGTGTTGGTCTTGCCGTATGGCTGATTGTCGGAAGCCTTACCGACCTGTGGCTAAAAGCAGGCATTGGCAAAGTTTCGGCTGTCAAAGCGCTGTCACGCTTTAAAGGTCTTCCGCGTTCGGTTTTCGGCACCGCACTTGCCCATATCGGTCTTGGTGTCACGCTACTCGGGATCGTCAGTGTGACCACCTATGGCACAGAAAACGTTCTGGTGATGCGTCCGGGCGACACGACGAAGGCAGCGGATTATTCGTTGCGTTTTGAAGGTATGCGCCCGCTGACTGGATCAAATTTCACTGAAAATCGAGGCGACTTTACGCTTTTCGATTCTTCAAATCATGATCTTGGTATTGTCCACTCGTCAAAGCGTTTCTTCCCGGCCCGACAGATGCCAACGACAGAATCCGGCATCAAGACGCTCTGGTTTAGTCAGGTCTATGTGGCTCTTGGCGATGAACCGGGTGATGGCTCTATCGTTGTGCGCATATGGTGGAAGCCACATGTAACGCTGATTTGGTATGGCGCGCTGGTGATGATGATTGGTGCAATCTTCTCACTTGCCGATCGCCGCCTTCGTGTTGGTGCTCCGTCCAAAGCGCGAAAGCCATCGTCGAAAGAGGCGGGGGCGACCATATGAGGATTACGAAAAAGTTCGTCACGGTTTTACTAACGCTTTTTCTGACGTTTCAGATATCCAGCGCTTTCGCTGTTAATCCGGACGAAGTTCTTCCTGATCCGCAGCTTGAAAAGCGTGCCCGACAAATCTCGTCAGAGCTGCGCTGCATGGTTTGCCAGAACGAATCAATCGACGATTCCAATGCTGAACTCGCGCGTGATTTGCGTATTCTGGTGCGAGAACGTTTGACATCTGGCGATTCTGATAAGCAGGTCGTTGATTTTGTTGTCGACCGCTATGGCGAGTTTGTTCTCTTAAAGCCACGCTTCAATGCACAAACTGCGATTCTATGGGGCTTTCCTGTAATGGTACTTCTGTTTGGTGGCATTGCTTTAATGATTGCTTTCCGCCGACGAAATGCGGTTCCTGATGTCCAAAAGCCGTTGTCTGATGGCGAAAAAGCCGAGCTTTCCCGTCTTCTCGACGATAAATAGCAATTTGGTTGGCTTTCAAACCTTACAAAACTTTCATTTTCCGGAAATTGAGCGGTAAGGTAGCGCTGACTATCTTAACATCATAACGGATTAACAGGGTCGGTGCCGCCCAAGAGGACCAGCCCCGGATTGCTTCTTGTAAGGAGAGCCAGATGTCGAAGATCATTACTTCCAAGTATCGTAAGGGCGTTGCAGCAATAGCGCTGTCCGCAGCACTCGCTGGTGCGTTTGTCGCGACCGGTCCAATGGGTGTTATGGAAAATGCCCGTGCTGATGCGGTGAGCGTCAATGCACCCCATCAGGCTGGCTTTGCAGACCTCGTCGAAAAAGTTCGTCCAGCAGTTGTCAGTGTTCGCGTCAAGAAGGATGTGCAGGAGGCCGATAGCCGTGGCCAGCAGATGCAGACCCCTCCGGGCTTTGATCAGCTGCCAGACGGTCACCCTCTGAAGCGTTTCTTCCGCGATTTTGGTATGGAACCGCGTGGTGATGCACGTCCTGAAGGTCGTCGTCCAGGCAAGGGTCCAAAGGCGCGTCCGGGTCATGAACGTCCTTTCGCACAGGGCTCTGGCTTCTTCATCTCGGAAGACGGTTATCTTGTGACCAACAATCACGTCGTTTCCGATGGCGATGCTTACAGCGTTGTTCTTGATGATGGCACCGAAATTGACGCAAAGCTGATTGGTACTGATCCGCGTACTGACCTTGCTGTTTTGAAAGTTGATCAGCCAAAGCAGAAGTTCACTTATGTGAAGCTCGGCGATGACAGCAAGATCCGCGTTGGTGACTGGGTTGTAGCTGTTGGTAATCCGTTTGGTCTTGGTGGCACTGTAACCTCCGGTATTGTGTCGGCGCGTGGTCGCGATATCGGTGCGAGCCTGTATGATGACTTTATCCAGATCGATGCGGCCGTAAATAAGGGTAACTCCGGTGGTCCAACTTTTGACCAGTCCGGTGAAGTGATTGGTATCAATACTGCAATCTTCTCGCCTTCGGGCGGCAGTGTTGGCATCGCGTTTGCTATTCCAGCTTCGACTGCCAAGCAGGTCGTTGATCAGCTGATCAAGAAGGGTTCGGTCGAGCGTGGCTGGATTGGTGTTCAGATTCAGCCGGTTAATAAGGATATTGCTGCTTCGCTTGGTCTGGCTGAAGAAAAAGGAGCACTTGTATCCGCGCCACAGGCTGACGGTCCTGCTGTGAAGGCAGGTATCAAGGCTGGTGATGTGATCACGGCCGTGAATGGTGAAACAGTTCAGGACCCACGCGATCTGGCCCGCAAGGTTGGCAATATTGTACCAGGTGAAAAGGCTGCTCTGACCGTATGGCGCAAGGGTAAGGCAGAAGAGATCGACGTTACCATCGGTGCGATGCCGCAGGATGCAGGCAAGGCCGATAGCAGCAAGTCTGGCTCCGGTGATACAGAGCAGGGCGAGGCTCTCGACTCCTACGGCCTGACGGTCACACCTTCTGAAGATGGTGATGGCGTTGTGATCACCAATGTTGATCCTGACAGCGACGCTGCTGATCGTGGCATTCGCACTGGTGAAACGATTGTAAGTGTTAACAATCAGGTCGTTAAGAGTGCGAAAGACATCGATAAGGCGATTGCCGAAGCCTCTAAGGCTGGTCGCAAGGCTGTGCTGTTGCAGCTCCAGAACGAGGATCAGAGCCGCTTCGTAGCTCTGCCAATCGATCAGGAATAAGCCTGAAGCTTCTGGTTGATTAGTGTATCGAAACAAAATGGCAGGCGGATAACCCGCCTGCCATTGCTTCATTTTCCCTGACAACTTATTGTTTTTACAATCGTCGTCGCTTGCTGTGGGGTAGAGCCATGAAAATTCTCGTTATTGAAGATGACCGCGAAGCGGCCCGCTATCTTGAGAAAGCCTTCAGTGAGGCTGGCCATTCTGCCGACATTGCGGGTGATGGAGAGACGGGTTACGCACTTGCGGAACATGGCAATTATGACGTGCTGGTCGTTGATCGCATGTTGCCAAAGCGCGACGGACTTTCAGTCGTTGCGGGCCTGCGTGCAAAAGGCATGGAGACGCCGGTTCTTATTCTTTCCGCGCTGGGCGAAGTTGATGACCGCGTGACAGGCTTGCGTGCGGGTGGCGATGATTATCTGACCAAACCCTATGCTTTTTCCGAGCTTCTGGCGCGTGTTGAAGTTTTGCAGCGTCGCTCAAGTCCGCGCGAGGCCGATACGATTTATCGTGTAGGCGATCTGGAGCTGGACCGCCTTGCACATACCGCGCGCAGGCAGAATGTGGATATAACCCTCCAGCCGCGCGAATTTCGCCTGCTTGAATATCTGATGCGTCATGCAGGGCAGGTGGTTACCCGTACGATGCTGCTCGAAAACGTGTGGGATTATCATTTCGACCCGCAGACCAATGTGATCGACGTACATATTTCCCGACTTCGTTCGAAGATTGAAAAAGGCTTTGACGGTCCGCTTCTGCACACCGTGCGGGGTGCTGGATATATGTTGAAAGCCGCAAAAGCAAAAGCCGCTGCAAGCACTAAGGTTGAATGATGGGCCGTTTTTCTGCGCTCATGCGGACAACTGCCGCACGCCTCTCCACGCTTTATCTACTGTTGTTTGCCGTGGGCGCGGTTGCTCTGGTCTTTTACATGACCAATCTGTCGGCTTCGATCATCAATAGTCAGACGCAGGAAGCGTTGGGCGAGGAAGTTGCAAGTATCGGCAAAGCCTATTCGCGAGGCGGCATTCCGCAGCTTGTGCGGACAATTGACTATCGTTCGCGTCAGCCGGGCGCTTATCTTTATCTGGTTGCGGATCAGTCAGGACGTATCCTTTCTGGTAACGTCGAAGGTGTGGAACCCGGCGTACTGGACACGGACGGCATCGTTGAGCGCGCCTTTAAATATCGTCGCTACGGCGAACAAGGTACTGAAACCGAGCATCGTGCCATCGCCGTGGTAATCGCTCTGCCAAATGGCATGCGCTTGCTGGTGGGGCGTGACCTTGGCGAACCTGAACGCTTCCGTGATCTTGTCCGAAGTTCGCTGATGCTGGCGCTTGGTATTATGGGCGTTGGTGCGCTGCTGATTTGGTTCTTTGTGGGCCGTCGTGCGCTGAAGCGCATCGATGATATGTCACGTGCCTCGCAGCGCATCATGGATGGTGATCTGACGGGCCGGTTGCCTGTTAACGGCTCGGGCGATGAGTTTGACCGGCTTTCCGGTAATCTGAACGTTATGCTTGGGCGCATTCTTGAGCTGAACGAAGGCTTAAAACAGGTCTCCGACAATATCGCGCATGATCTCAAAACGCCGCTCACGCGACTTCGTAATCGTGCGGAGGAAGCGTTGTCTGGCAAGAAGGCTGGGCCGGAATATCGCGAAGCGCTTGAAGATATTATTGGAGAATCCGATCAACTGATCCGTACATTCAGCGCGATATTGATGATCTCGCGGCTCGAAGCCGGTTACTCATCAGAAAATCTCGATGATATGCCGGTTGCTCCGATTGTTCGCGATGTGGCCGAAATGTACGAGCCGGTAGCCGAAGATGCAGGTGTTCAACTTACGCTCGGTACACTTGATGATGTGCCGCTGCGCATTAATCGTGAGCTCGTGGGCCAGACGGTTTCAAACCTTGTCGACAATGCTATCAAATATGCTCTGAGCAGCGAGAAGTCTGCCGCCGTAACACTCTTAATGGAACGTGATCCGCAATGGGTGCGCATTGTCGTGGCCGATAACGGTCCCGGCATACCGGAAGATAAACGCGAGCAAGCAACCGAGCGTTTTGTTCGTCTTGAAGAAAGCCGTACACAGCCGGGTTCCGGACTTGGTTTAAGTCTTGCCAAGGCAGTGATGAAATTGCACGGTGGCGCTCTGCGTCTTGAAGACAATGGGCCGGGCCTGCGTGCCGTATTGGAGTTCCCTTTGCCGAAAGACGCCTAGTTTTATATTGAATGCTGAGGGTATCATGGCAGCTGGCGACACAAAGGCACTCTTTTTTGACCGTAACCTTTGTGCGCTGGCGCCGCTCGATCCCGAAAGAGCACGTGGGTATCTGGCTGACCTGTCAGAGCGGGCACAGAGCGAAGAACTGAGCCAGGTTGTCGAGCTTTTGCGCAATGAAAAAGCACAGAGCTTTCTCGCAGCGGTGCTCGATCTTTCTCCTTTTCTCCGCGAGTCATTGATCAGTCACCCAAGCATCCTTGACAGGATTACATCCAGTCCACCTGAAACTGCACTCACATATATTCTCTCAAACATTTCTAGCTCGGGCATAGAAGAAGGCATCACCGAAGCCGCTTTGATGACCAGCCTGCGTCACCGAAAGCGAGAGGCGCATGTGCTCATTGCCCTTTGTGATCTGGCACAGATATTTAATACAGAAGCAACGACTGGCTGGCTGACTGATCTAGCGGAAGCCTGCACCGGAGCTGCAATCCGCTTTCTTCTTCGTGAGGCTGATAGTGCTGGCAAGATTAAACTTGTGGACCGCAACGATCCTGAAAAGGGTAGTGGCTGGATCGTACTTGGCATGGGCAAGTTTGGTGCCCGCGAGCTGAATTATTCATCTGATATTGATTTGATTGTTTTCATCGATTCCGAACGTCCGGCAATCATCGATCCCTATGAATGCGTCGATACGTTCTCACGCATGACGCGGCGTCTCGTGCGCATTTTGCAAGATCGCACTGCCGACGGCTATGTCTTCCGTGTTGATCTGCGCTTGCGCCCTGATCCGGGATCGACACCGTTGGCAATTCCGGTCGGTGCAGCCCTTCATTATTATGAAGGGCGCGGGCAGAACTGGGAACGCGCTGCTATGATCAAGGCGCGTCCGGTGGCAGGTGATCGTGAATCTGGTCTGCAAGTTTTGGCAGAACTGGCACCCTATGTCTGGCGCAAATATCTCGATTATGCGGCGATTGCCGATGTGCATTCGATCAAGCGACAGATACATGCGCATAAAGGCCATGGCGATATTGCCGTACGCGGACATAATGTGAAGCTTGGGCGTGGCGGTATCCGTGAGATCGAATTTTTCGTGCAGACGCAACAATTGATTGCGGGTGGTCGCTTTCCTGAATTGCGCGGCAATCAGACTGTTCCGATGCTTGGACGGCTTGCTGAACGCGGCTGGATCACGCAAAAGGCACGTGATGCACTCGGCAAGGATTATTATTTCCTTCGTGATGTTGAGCACCGCATCCAGATGATTGCAGATGAGCAGACGCATATTTTGCCGGAAGACGATGAAGGCTTTGCACGTGTCGCGCATATGATGGGTTATAGCGATCCGGCAGAGTTTTCTGACGTTTTTCTGTCAGCGCTCAAGATTGTTGAAAAGCACTATGCGGCATTGTTCGAGCAAGCGCCTGAACTCGGAGCATCAAGCGGCAATCTGGTTTTCACCGGCGACGTAGACGATCCGGGAACATTGGAAACGCTGGCCTCTATGGGCTATGAGCGGCCCAGCGATATATGTCGGGTCATCCGGACATGGCATTTTGGCCGCTATCGCGCCACGCAGTCAGCCGAAGCGCGAGAACGTCTCACCGAGCTGACGCCAGCCCTGTTGCAAGCTTTTGCTGCAACCAAACGTGCGGACGAGTCGCTTCTGCGCTTTGATGGGTTCTTGCAAGGCCTGCCTTCCGGCATTCAGCTTTTCAGCCTGCTTCAATCCAATCCGCGTCTGCTCAATCTGCTTGTGATGATTATGAGTGCGGCCCCGCGGCTGGCCGAGGTGATCACGCGCAACCCTCATGTCTTTGACGGCCTTCTTGATCCGGCAATTTTCTCGGAAATGCCAACGCGCAATTATCTGGAAGAACGTCTGCGCGCATTTCTTGGATCTGCAAGCGATTATGAAGAGGTGCTTGATCGTCTTCGGATTTTTGCAGCCGAGCATCGTTTTTTGATCGGTATTCGCTTGCTAACCAGTGCCATCGATGGTGTGCGGGCAGGGCGGGCTTTCTCTGATCTGGCGGAGCTTATGATCGGAAAGGCCTTTGAAGCGGTCGAATCCGAACTACAGCGCCGTCATGGCAAGGTGAAGGGTGCTAAGGTTGTTGTGCTTGCTATGGGCAAACTTGGTAGCCGAGAACTGACCGCTGGCTCTGACGTCGATCTGATCCTGCTTTATGACCATGATCAGGATGCGGATTATTCTGAAGGTGAAAAGCCGCTGGCTGCTTCGCAATATTATATTCGTTTGACACAGCGTCTCATTGCAGCTTTGTCCGCTCCAACAGCAGAAGGCGTGCTTTACGAAGTCGATATGCGATTGCGCCCATCGGGGAATAAAGGTCCAGTTGCGACTCATATCGAATCTTTTGGTAAATATCAGCGTAGCGAGGCATGGACATGGGAGCATATGGCGCTGACGCGTGCGCGCCCTATCCATGGCGATACGGAGTTCAGTGATTTCATCCGGGATGAAATTGACGAGGTCTTATCAAGTAAAATTGACACGCAAAAGATTGCCAAAGACGTGCGCGAAATGCGCGATCTCATTTACGAGGAAAAGCCGCCGCGTGACGACTGGGATTTCAAGCTGAAACCGGGAGGCATCGTCGATCTGGAATTTATCGCGCAGTTCGCTGTGCTGATCGGAAAAGTGACAAAACATCCAAGGCCGTTGGCAACGGAGGATGTGTTGGCTGGTCTTGATTCTTCATTTGCTGATCCGAAGACAATCGATGATCTCGTGCAAGCGCATCGCTTCTACACCAATCTTAGCCAGACGATCCGGCTTTGTCTTGGAAGTGATGCGACGCGCGAAGAATTCATCCCTGGAATGGTTGATCTTCTCTGCCGTGCTGCTGAATTGCCGGACATTAAGCGCGTTGAACACCACATCAGCGAGCTCGCCGCCAATGTCCGGGCGAGCTTCGACAACCTTATTGGCTAAAGCATGTCGCGGAAAAGTTGGAGCCGGTTTCTGATAACGACACGCTCTGATCAGGCAGCGTGAATTGCTGTGCCGGGAATGGTTGCAGCCCATTGCTTGCGGTCTGGAATACAGACCGCAACCACTGTCCCCACGCCCTCGGTTGAGCGAATACGCAGCCAGCCGCCATGCAACTCCGCGAGCGAACGGGTGATCGCAAGGCCAAGACCAGAACCACTATGTGTCTTGGTGAACTGGTTTTCCACCTGCTCGAATGGCTGGCCGATTTTCTTCAGCGCTGATTTTGGAATGCCAACGCCAGTATCTTGAATGGTCATGAATAGTGCTGAACCAGTCTTGCGAGCACGGACGGTTATATGGCCGTTATGCGAAGTGAACTTCACCGCATTGGACAGCAGATTGATCAGCACCTGCTTCACCGCACGGCGATCTGCGTTGAGCTGCATGGCATCTTCGATCCGCGTTTCGACCGTGATGTTCTTCTCATCGGCCTGCAGCGAAATCATGCGCACAGTTTCTTTGATCAGCGGGCAGAGATCAATTTCTTCGCGGTCAAGCGAGAAGTGACCAGCTTCAATCTTTGACATGTCGAGAATGTCATTGATAACGTTGAGCAGGAAGTTACCACTGGTGTGAATATCATTGATATATTCTTCATAGCGATCCGAACCGAGTGGCCCGAATGTGCCAGCCTGTATCATTTCCGAGAAGCCGATGATCGCATTGAGCGGCGTGCGCAACTCATGAGACATGTTGGCGAGGAACTCAGATTTCGAGCGGTTAGCTGCCTCCGCGCGCTCTTTTTCTTGACCATATTTGCGCGCGAGTTCTGAAAGTTCACGCACACGGTCACGCTCGCCTTTACGCGCAATCGACAGATCGTGAATGGTTGCCATCAGGCGTCGTTCACTATCCACCAGACGTTCCTGATGCTGCTTGATCTGCGTAATGTCGGTTGCAATCGAAACAAGGCCACCGTCTTGCGTGCGGCGTTCGTTGACCTGTAGCCAGCGGCCATCGCTTAGTTGGCGTTCAAACGTTTGACCGCCTGCACGGTTATGCTCATTCGCCATACGGCGCTCGAAGCTGAATGGGCGGGTATGCGCGTCCACTTCATTACGCGGTACACCCGGCTTTAATGTCCAGACTGGAAGGCCAGCATATTCGCTGAACTTGGAGTTAGCCATCACCAGACGGTTATTAGCATCCCAAAGAACGAAGGCTTCCGAAATATTTTCGATGGCTTCGCGGATCCGCATATCGGCCTCTGCCGTCTGCTGTGCGAAGCGGTGCTGTTCGCTGACATCAAACGCAATGCCGACAAGATGCAGTTCATTTTCTGCGGCAATTTCAGCACGAACGCGCATCCAGACCCAAGAACCGTCGGCATGTCGCATACGGAATACGCGGTCCACATGCGATATGTCGCCAGCCGCTGCCTGTTCAGCAATCGAATAGAGATCACCGTCTTCGGGGTTTATGATTGCTGACACATCGCCAAACGCGAGAACGGCATCCTGGGCTTCATAGCCCAGCATTTCATACATGGAGCGCGACCAATAAATGCGTCCACGTGCCATATCCCAATCCCAGAGACCGCCACGGCCACGCGCTAGCGCCATATCGATACGGCGCTGAATTTGGCCGGAAAGATCGTCCGCTTCACGCGCCCGCGCTGCCTGACTGAAATAGGCGTAGAGAATGGCGAACATCACGCCGGTGGTGCCGGCAAACAGTGTCACGTTCAGAGAAACCGCACGCTTCCACTCGGCGAATATCGTGCTTTCGGGTTCTGCCGCAATAATCGCATAGGGAACGGTAATCGGCTTTGAAACCGTGCCGAAAGCAACTTCGCCGTTCATTACGATTGTGAGTACGCCCGCACGCTCTGCAAACATGAAGAGCGGTTGAATGTCACTGAAAATATCATCGGCGCGTTTGCCGACTATATCTGTTGCAGGGCCGGATGCGGTGACAATGACGGAATCGTCATTGACCAGAGCGACAGTCATGCCGCTGGATGACAGCCCGCGCGAGCGAAATTCGGCAACCGTATTATCAAGATCTTTGGGCGACATTTGCGCGCCAGCCTGCGTACCATTTGCGGCGCGCTCGATCATCTGCGCCAGATTAGCCGTTGCAGCAGACAGAGCGGCCTTGTGCTGGAGCTCAATGTCTTCGCGCCATGACAGCATGGAGAAAACACGCGCCACACCGAGTATGACTAGAAAGATGACAATGAGAGCAGGAACAAGACGGCGCAATGCTGGTTCCACGGCTATAAATTTTCCATAAGCAGGGCCTGCGAGAAGCTTGGCATGACCTGACAGTCTGCCTTTCTTTCGCTTGCCGCCGGAGTCGCGTTTGCTCTCCGCCGTCGCGCTATACGCGTCGGTGCTCGCCATTTAAAGCCCCTCATATATGTCGAAACAGTTCCAGAAACGCTTTAAGCGCTGTCCGCCCGGAACTGTGTGAACTGAAATCTCTACTCGAAATGTTTCGGAATACGCCATCTCCGAACAAGGCTAATGAATCAAAAGTGATTCGTGCTGTCCAGTGAATTCGTTAATGAGAAGTAAATTACCGCATTTGCCATTCTGATTTTCTATTGAATCTCAAACTGTTAAGCGGAATCAATTTGAGAGGTCGCGCATCTAACACCATGAAAAGACTCATGAAAGCCGTAAGCTTTTTCAGTATTTATGCGACTTTGCTTCAATATAACCAAAATCAACAACCCCGGCCCAATTCAAGGCCGGGTTTTCGAATCATAGAGCCATTTAGCCGATTCGCGAATCAAGCCAGCGTGCGATCAACGATGTCGCGCAGATCGGTCGAGAGCTTTTGCGTACCGGAAATACGAGCAAGAGCGGCGCGTGCATGTTCACGACGTGTATCCTCCAGTGAACGCCATGACCGCAAGGCAGTCAGAAGACGGGCCGCAAGCTGCGGGTTCTCAGGATCAATTGCCAGAACAATGTCGGCAAAGAAATCATAAGCAGCGCCATCTTTGCGATTGTACCCTGTCGGGTTGCTGGCCGAAAAGGCACCGATCAATGCACGCACGCGGTTTGGATTGTCGAACGAAAGCAGTTTGTCTTTTGTCAGTGTACGAACGGCTTCAAGCGCTTTCTCACCCGGACGCGTTGCCTGCACGATAAACCACTTGTCCATGACTAGACCGTCATCACCGAAACGCTTCTCAAAGGATGCGAGTGCGTCGAGCGCTTCATGGCTGTCACCGAACCGATGCACCAGCACGCTGAGTGCCGCCGCTCGGTCTGTCATGTTGTCACTATGCGCAAATTGCTGTGCTGCGCGTGCTGGGCTGTTTTCATGACGGCTAAGATAATCAACCAGTACGTTGCGTAACGCGCGCTTGCCTGCCGATTGAGCATCAGGGGAGAAAGCGCCGTCTTGTTGCAAGCTGGTGTAAAGCGCTACAAATTCTTTCGCGTAGGCCGATCCGATTGCTGCAATCAGATGATCGCGGCTTGCAAAGATAGCATCCGGATCAACATTTTCACCCATTTCGCGCGCAATATCGCTTTCGGTAGGCAAGGTCAGGCACAAAGCGCGGAAGGCGGCGTCGAGTGTTTCGTCAGTGGCAATCTTACCGGCAAGCGTGATGATCTTCTCGTCGGTTTCGGGTGCATGTCCGCCACGTAAGCGTTTTGCACCTTCAAGCAGCGCCTGTGTGAAAATAACAGTCAGCGCCTGCCAGCGTGCTACCGGGTCACTGTCATTGAGCGCGAGAAAGGCCCGATCTTCTGCCGTAAGCGGCGAGACCAGATTAACTGGTGCCGAGAAGCCACGCAGCAACGACGGGACAGGGCGCTCTTTAATGCCTTTGAAGATTATAGTTTCGGTAGCGCTATGCAGATGGATGATGCCGTCATGCACCTCGCCCCCTTCCACAGACGAAGCTTCCATATCCTTGCCGTTAGAACCTAACAGACCAAAAACGACTGGGATATGCATTGGCTTCTTCACTGGCTGACCGGGAGTAGGGGCAAGTGATTGCGTGAAATTGATGGTGTAGGTTTCGTTTACGGCATCGAAATCGAAACTTGTTTCGACCTTCGGTGTGCCTGACTGATCATACCAGAGCGCGAACTGTGAAAAATCTTGTCCTGAGACATCGGCAAAGACCTTGATAAAATCTTCAATCGTTGCCGCATCGCCGTCGTGGCGCTCAAAATAAAGATCCATTCCTTTACGGAAAAGATCTGGCCCAATGATGGTGCGGATCATCCGCACCACTTCAGAGCCTTTTTCGTAAACAGTTGCCGTGTAGAAGTTATTGATCTCGCTATATTCGCGTGGGCGCACAGGATGCGAGAGCGGACCGCTGTCCTCTGGAAACTGTTGCGCCTTAAGAATTTTCACCTCAGCAATGCGCTTCACAGGCCGCGAGCGCTCATCGGCTGAAAACTCATGGTCACGATAAACGGTCAGGCCTTCTTTAAGGCAAAGCTGGAACCAGTCGCGGCAGGTGATGCGATTACCGGTCCAGTTATGGAAATATTCATGCGCAATGACTGCTTCGATCCCCGCATAATCGACATCCGTCGCGGTTTCAGGATCGGCCAGCACATATTTGTCGTTAAAGACATTCAGGCCCTTATTTTCCATGGCGCCCATGTTGAAATCGGAAACCGCGACGATATTGAAAATATCCAGATCGTATTCGCGACCGAACTTCTCCTCATCCCAGCGCATCGAACGCTTCAGTGCATCCATGGCATAGAGGGCGCGTTCTTTCTTCCCATGCTCAACATAGATGGCGAGATCCACCGCGCGGCCAGATTGCGTCGTGAAATTGTCTGTCACAACATCGAGCGAGCCTGCGACAAGCGCGAACAGATATGACGGCTTGGGATGCGGGTCATGCCAGATTGCAAAATGCCTATCAGGGTTGCCTGAAACGACACCCTGCTGAACAGGATTGCCGTTCGCGAGCAATATTGGTGCTGCTGTTTTTTCGGCGTTGAGGCTGACCGTATAGATGGAGAGCACATCAGGGCGATCATAATAATAGGTTATACGCCGAAAGCCTTCTGCTTCGCATTGTGTGCAATAGACATTGCTTGAACGATAGAGACCCGAAAGCTGACGATTGGTTGTGGGATTAACTTCCGTGATGATTTCCAGTGTAAAGCGTTCAGCCTCTGGCAGGTCCGTGATTTCCAATCTGTCTGGTGTGGCCGAATATCTGTTATTGTTGAGAACTTTGCCATCAAGGCGAATGCTGACAAGTTTCAGTTCATCACCATCGAGAACAAGCGGCGTGCCTGCAACTGTTCCCTCGCGGCGCTCGATAACGAGTTCTGCGCGGACAATCGTTTTTTCTGGCTCAAGGGTGAAATCGAGTTTCGTTTCGGGAATAGCGTAAGGCGTTGGGCGATAATCTTCGAGGCGGAATGTCTGGCCGGTTTCAGTACGCATTGCGAAACTCTTCTCTGTGATCACTCTGATGCACGAGTCGTATCCGGCTTTTTAGCAAACGACAAGAAAAGCTAATTGGCGAAATAATTTTACCAGCAACATCCTTTGCGTGCTGGTACTTTATAGAGAACGGGCCTATGGATGAGGTGTTGAAGTTCCTATCCCGCCTTAGTCTCCTATCTCCCGTTTAAGGAATTGCGTTGTGAAGTCCCCCCAGGACGCGGCCTCCGCAAATGTTCAGCCGAATGAAACGGCTGAACCTGATCTGCTTCAAAACAACCCAATGCTTGGCATTAGCCTCAAAGTTGCTTCGGTTGCTGTGTTTGTCGGCATGTCGACGCTGCTCAAAGCTGCAGACGGAATTCCCCTTGGGCAATTGATCTTTTTCCGTTCATTTTTCGCGGTATTAGCCATCCTCGTCTATTTTGCAGTGCGTGGTCAGGTATCAGGTATTCTTCAAACACGACATGGTTTCAGCCATTTCTGGCGCGGCATGGTGGGCGTTGGAGCTATGACGCTGAGCTTCTACGCTCTGACCAAACTGCCTTTGCCCGAAGCAATCGCAATCAACTACGCGTCTCCGCTTATTGCTGTGGTGTTGGGTGCCGTCATTCTGCATGAAGTTGTCAGAATGTATCGCTGGAGTGCCGTGGTGATTGGGCTCTTTGGTGTTCTGATCATTATATGGCCCCGTATGACGCTGTTTGCAGAAGGTCAGGTGGGACATAATGAGGCGATGGGTGCACTCGCGGCGCTCGGCGGAGCAATCATGGCCGCTTTTGCAATGATGCTCGTGCGTCGTCTCGTTCAGACAGAAAAAACATCGACAGTTGTTATTTACTTTTCGATCTCAGCAACCGTTATTTCTCTGGTCAGTATTCCGTTTGGCTGGGTTATGCCAAGCGGACCGCAATTCGCGATGCTGATTGCAGCAGGTGTCGCTGGAGGCGTGGCGCAAATTCTTTTGACTGAGTGCTATCGCCATGCACCTATGAGCACCATTGCGCCTTTCGAATACACATCAATGCTGCTAGGTCTTGGCATCGGTTTTTTCTTTTTTGGCGATGTTCCAACACTGGAAATGCTGTTCGGCAGCGCGATTGTGATGAGCGCTGGCGGCTACATTATTTATCGCGAGCATCAGTTGGCGCTTGCTCCTCATAAGACAAATACACCACAGCAAACACAGTGAACGTCAAGCCTGGCCGGGTGTTGCTTCTGAACGTGGGTCAAGCTGCATGGTTTCGGGCGTAGGCTGCCCGTCCGGCGTATAGATTTTGAATTCTGTTTTCTGATCGCTGACCGCTGGGCGCTCGAAGCGACGGATGCGCCAAAGCGCATGCAGTCCATAGACCGCATAAGCGACCGCCATGATGACAAAAAAGCCCGAAGCACCCATCAGGTCCATAAGCGGTCCTGATATGGCAGGGCCAATCACGCTGCCTGCTCCGTAAATAATGAGCAACCCGCTCGAAACTTTTACAAATTCGCTCGCATCAGCATAGTCATTCGCGTGAGCGACGTTGAGGCTATAAATCGGATAGATGACGGAGCCGAACAGGAACATCATCGTATAGAGTGCATAAGGCGACGTGGGGTGTGCAATAAGCATAATCAGTGAAATGGTGAACCCAATTGCGCCCGCTACTACCATTACGTAGCGGCGATCCACGACATCAGAAGCACGTCCGAGTGGATACTGAAAAATAACCCCGCCGATCATGGCGCATGCCAGCATTGTCGCAATGCCGAATGTCGAAAGCCCGTTCATGCCGCCGTAAATTGCAGCGAGAAAGCTCCACGTGCCTGCGACGATCCCAGCAATAAATGATCCAACTGCCGCCGCAGGGGAGCGACGATAAAGGCCTTTCAAGTCAAGCTTAACCTGCGTCAGCGGATTTGGGGACTGCGCACTGGACAGTGCAGTCGGCAGCAAAGCGCTGGCGTAGATAATTGCGCAGATGATGAAGAGCGTCTGCGTTGTTGCGTCGCCAAATGGAAGAATATATTGGCCGCACATCAGGCCAAGCATGGTGATGATCATATAGATTGAGAAGACGCGGCCGCGCGATTCATTGGTAACACGCTCATTCAACCAGCTTTCGATGATCATATAAGAACCAGCCAGCGAAAATCCGGCGATGCCACGAAATATCATCCACGCATAAGGGCTTACGATCAATGAATGCAGTAGCAACGCGATTGAAAGCAGTGTCAGCAAGGCTGAGAAAACGCGCACATGTCCGACGCGCCTAACCAAATGAGGGATGACTATGCAGCCGATGGTAAAAGCAAGCGCATAGGTCGTTCCCATCCAGCCGATTGTGGTTGTGGACCAGCCTTCAAGACCGCCACGAATAGGCAGCAAAATACCGGCAAGTCCACCGGCAAGCAGCATCAAAAATGTGCTCGCTAGCAGTGCTGCAATCGGCAAAAGCTGACCGGCCATAACAAACTCCCCCAGACACTGTAACAATCACTGTTGACGACAGATATAGTGCAAGCGGCGGAATAAAGTATGTTTGCGGCATGTTAGTGACAGACGTCGCTAGACGCTGGCCACATAATGAAAAAGACTAAGCTTTTAGCTCTGCCAGTTTCATTTTAACGGCTAGAAAATCGCGCCATGCAAAGCGCTTTTGAGCAGGCATACGCAAGAGATATTCAGGATGCAGCGTTGGCATAACAGCAATTTCTGCACCTGATGCGGTCCTATGGATGTTCCAGTTACCACGCAGCCGCAAAATGGTTTCTCCCGATCCCGTCAGTGTTTTACTTGCAGGGCCGCCAAGCGCTACAATCAACTTAGGAGCGGCAAGTTCAATCTGTCGCTCAATGAAAGGCCGGCAAAGCTCTGATTCAAGCGGTGTCGGTGCGCGGTTGCCCGGTGGTCTCCAGGCAATTGTATTGGCGATGTAAACGTTCTCGCGTTTGAAACCGATAGCCTCAATCATGCGATTGAGAAGCTGTCCGGGCTTGCCCATGAAAGGTAGTCCTTCCATGTCATCATCTCGCCCCGGAGCTTCACCAATAAACATGATGTCGGACGATGGATCGCCATCTGCAAAACACAAGTTTTTAGCTGTTGATTTAAGATTGCAACCGTCGAAACCGGCGAGTGCCTCGCGCAGCTCTTCCAATGAATTGGCTTGCGATGCGGCGGCACGTGCAAGCTCTATCTGGCTATTGTCCGGAACGTCTGACGCTGCCTGAACGGGTCGGCTGGATGGGGAAGGCGCTATCGCTGCGCGTGGTTGTTGCGAGCGCTCTGGTCGTGAACTTTGTGCAGCAGGAGAAGGCGCGTCTTGCATGCGTGCCATCGTAGGTGCTGGTGCAGCAAAACGATCAATGGGTGTTTCTGAAAGCGGCATGTCGATGCCTGCTTCCGCGTAAAAGCGTAGCAAGCCTTCCATATCCAGCAATTCATGATCATTGTTCATTCTTGTACCTCAATAAATGAGGTGACGAATTTTGGCGCTGAATGCAAGAGCAGGTCTTCGCTTTCCGCTTTAAAGTGATCTTGTGCAGGCAAAAAAGCCTGTTGCGGCAGAATGGCCCAAATCTAAATTTCAGAGAGAAAAAAATTGACGTTTACGTTAAGGTAAATATTATAATGCCGAATTTGCGGGGTTTTTGGACAATTGGACGCATATGCGACAGTCCCTAACTCTGCGAGAGGGTAGAACCAATATGGGAACGGACTGGTCATTGTCGTTGGTTATCGACAATTGCGATAGGTTCATGAGCAAAAACAACTGGATGCATTGCCCGCGCTGAAATAGTGAGGGGAAAATGTAAATATGACGGAGGCACGAATGTCTGAAGTGGTTGAGCTTCCCGAACGCGAGAGCATGGAATTTGATGTTGTGATTGTTGGCGCAGGCCCTGCTGGCCTTGCTGCGGCTATCCGTTTCAAACAAATTAATCCAGAGCTTTCGGTCGTTGTTCTTGAAAAGGGCGGGGAAGTCGGCGCGCATATTCTGTCAGGTGCGGTTGTCGATCCAAGTGGTATTGATCAGCTTCTACCGGGCTGGCGTGAAGAGGAGGGGCATCCCTTCAAAACGCCTGTAACCGCCGATCACTTCATGTTGCTTGGCCCTGCGGGTTCAGTACGTCTGCCAAACTTTGCCATGCCGCCACTGATGAACAATCATGGCAATTACATTGTTTCGCTTGGCAATGTCTGCCGCTGGCTTGGCACGAAGGCGGAAGAGCTTGGTGTTGAAATCTATCCGGGCTTTGCTGCCACCGAAGTGCTCTACAATGATGAAGGCGCAGTGATTGGTGTTGCTACCGGCGATATGGGCGTCGAGCGTGATGGCACGCATGGTCCGAACTATACGCGCGGCATGGCTTTGCTCGGCAAATATGTGCTTATTGGCGAAGGTGCGCGTGGCTCGCTTGCCAAAGAACTGATTACCAAGTTCAAACTTGATGAAGGTCGTGAGCCGGCCAAGTTCGGTATTGGCCTCAAGGAACTCTGGCAGGTTGATCCATCCAAGCATAAGGCTGGGCTGGTTCAGCATTCATTCGGCTGGCCGCTTGATATGAAGACCGGCGGTGGCTCGTTCCTTTATCACCTTGAAGACAATATGGTTGCGGTCGGCTTTGTGCTGCATCTCAACTACAAGAACCCATATTTGTCGCCATTTGAGGAATTTCAGCGTTTCAAGACGCATCCGGCGATCCGCGATACGTTTGAAGGTGGTAAGCGCCTTTCTTATGGCGCACGTGCAATCACCGAAGGCGGATTCCAGTCCGTGCCGAAGCTGTCCTTCCCGGGTGGCGCACTGATCGGCTGTTCCGCTGGTTTCGTCAATGTTCCGCGCATCAAGGGCAGCCACAATGCGGTTCTGTCGGGCATTCTCGCCGCCGATAAAATCGCAGAGGCATTGGCCGCTGGTCGCGCAAATGATGAGCCGATTGAGATTGAGAACAGCTGGCGCGACAGCGCCATTGGCAAAGACCTCAAGCGGGTCCGCAACGTCAAGCCGCTCTGGTCGAAGCTCGGAACGGTTGTTGGTGTTGCGCTTGGTGGTCTCGATATGTGGACCAACCAGCTGTTTGGCCTCTCATTCTTTGGTACGCTCAAGCATGGCAAAACCGATGCGCAGAGCCTTGAGCCAGCAGCAAAGCACAAGAAGATTGACTATCCAAAACCGGATGGCGTTTTGACTTTTGATCGTTTGTCGTCGGTGTTCTTGTCCAACACCAATCACGACGAAAACGAGCCAGTGCATTTGCAGGTTGCCGACATGAAGCTGCAACAGACATCGGAGCATGATGTTTTTGCAGGTCCATCGACACGCTACTGCCCAGCAGGTGTTTACGAGTGGGTGGATGCTGATGGAAATTCAGCTGCTGATCCGCAGGCTAAGGATGTGCGCTTTGTGATCAATGCGCAGAACTGCGTGCATTGCAAAACTTGCGACATCAAAGACCCGAACCAGAATATCAACTGGGTTCCGCCACAAGGCGGCGAAGGACCGGTTTATGTAAACATGTAATGTTTACAGGAACTGTGTCCGTCTCGTCCGCCGTAAAGAAAAATGTCGGCGAAGGACCTTTTATGTAAACATGTAATGTTTACAGGAACTTTGTCCGCATCGTCCGCCGTAGAGAAAAATGTCGGCGAGAGTCCGGCATATGTAAATATGTGATTGAAAAAGGCGGCTTCAAACCGCCTTTTTACTGCAGCATTACCGACTGTGTCTCAGGCTCGTCGGCATCTGGCCGAACAGGCATTGGAACTGAAAACTCAAGCCTGACAGGTAGGTGATCGGAGCCAACTTCTTCAAGCGTTGCTGCGACAGGCGCTTCGATTTCAGGACTTACGAGAATTTGGTCAATTGGGAGGCCTATATAAGCCGCTAGTTTCATCGGCAGGCTTTGCTGTAGCCATGATCCGCCAATGCCGGTCATTGCTTTTGTGCCGGAAGCGTTTTCTATCTGATGAACTGCATTGCTCCAGGGTGTTGCGTTGAAATCACCTGCAATAACGGAAGGGTCGTCGAATTTCTGCAATTCCGGCACCAGCTTATTGATGATCGGTGCCTGACCATACGGCCATGGAAGCACAGCATGATAGGATGCAACATTGACTGGCGTGCCGCTGAAATCAATTGAGGTCATTGCAAGGCGGTTATCGCCAAGGCATGTCTGCGCACTGCCTTCACTGAACGGACGACGGGATAAAATACCCAGGCCCATATTGCTGCCTTCTTTGCGGCATTCAAAGTGATAAGGGTAGGTGCCTTTGAGAATATCGATCCACATCGCCCAGCCTAAGCCAGCTTCCTGATAAGCGATCACATCAGGCTTTGCCTGCGCAACCATTTGCAAGACGCGCTTGGGTTCAGGATTGTTATAGCGCAGATTGATTTGCACAAGACTATAACGTGCCCCGCCAGTTGGCACATTAGCCCGCGCTGCTGATGAACCATCCAGCAGATTGCGTGCCGCACCAAGTGTTGTGCTGAAAGCGAGGATCGCAAACAGCAGGATCATCAAAGCTTCACGCCGCATTGCTGTATACAAAAGCGGCAGCGCCAGCAATCCCATCAGGATTGCGAGATATGACCTGAAATGCGCTAAAGAGTCGAACGCCGGATGTGCTGATCCAAGGAATCCAAGCACAAGCGGTACTGATACCAGAACAGCACTGATCAGCAGGATAAAAGCAAGAGTTTCGCGGCGTTTTGACATTATTTGCGAATAGCGGCTGATTACGGCGTGATGATGATGCCGAAAGCAGGGCTTCCGGCATCTTTGTTTTTATTGGAAAGCCGTTTCGTAAAAGCTTCTGAGCTTGCGTGAATGCAGTCGCTCATCTGGCATTGCAGCGATCTTCTCCATCGCACGAATACCAATTTGTAGATGCTGGGCGACTTGCCGTTTGTAGAATTCTGTCGCCATGCCGGGCAGTTTCAGCTCGCCGTGCAATGGCTTATCAGAAACACAGAGCAGAGTGCCGTATGGCACGCGGAAGCGGAAGCCATTGGCCGCAATCGTGGCCGATTCCATGTCAAGCGCTACCGCCCGCGCCTGAGAAAGACGCTGAACAGGGCCGCGCTGATCGCGCAGTTCCCAGTTACGATTATCGATCGTCGCAACTGTGCCTGTTCGCATGATGCGCTTGAGATCGTAGCCTTCGAGGCCGGTGACCTCTTCAACAGCTTCTTCAAGAGCGACCTGAATTTCTGCAAGCGCTGGCAGTGGCACCCATGCAGGAAGATCATCATCAAGGACATGGTCTTCACGCATATAGGCATGAGCCAACACATAATCACCGAGTTGCTGGCTGTTACGTAGGCCAGCGCAATGCCCCAGCATCAGCCATGCATGTGGACGCAGCACGGCAACATGGTCGGTTATGGTTTTGGCATTGGACGGACCCACACCAATATTGATCATCGTGATGCCGGAATGATCCTTGCGCTGCAGATGATAGGCTGGCATTTGCGGCATGCGTTGCAATGCAATTCCGGTGCTCGGCGCCGTTTCACCGGCAAGAGTTATCGCATTGCCCGGCTCGACAAAGCTATCATACCCGCCGCCGCCATCTGCCATCAGCTTGCGCGCATAGGCGCAGAACTCGTCCATATAGAATTGGTAATTTGTGAACAGAACGAAATTTTGAAAATGCTTAGGGCTTGTCGCAGTGTAATGCGAGAGGCGATGCAGCGAATAGTCAACACGCTGAGCTGTAAAAGGTGCGAGCGGCATCGGCTCACCGGGCAAAGGATCAAGATCGGCATTGACGATCTTGTCATTGGTTGTGGCCAGATCTGGTACATCGAACAGGTCGCGCATCGGATGCGTGAAGGCATTGGCAACTGATGCCTCAACGTAAGTGCCTTCCATGAACGCGAAATGGATCGGAATTGGCGTTGCTGATTCCCGCACCGTGACAGTCACACCATGATTGCGCATCAACAGGCGGATTTGTTCATTTAAATAGTGCTCGAAAAGGTCAGGTCGCGTGATGGTTGCCGAATAATCGCCGGGCATGGAGACATGGCCAAACGCCAGACGTGTATCAACATGAGCAAAGCTTGATGTCGACAGGCAGATTTCGGGGTAAAAAGCGCGATATCGCTGAGGTCGGACTTCTCCCTTTGCCAACTGCTCAAAAGCAGTGCGGAGAAACGCGGTATTGCGATCATAAAGCTTGCGAAGCGCGACAACCGCCGCGCCTGCATCGGTAAAAACTTGCGGCTCCATAAACGGAGGCGTTTTAATTTCGTTGAGAAATGGCTGTTCGATTCGCTGTGTCATGGCTCAGTATAACAAAATCAATGACACGCGCATGTCTCTGTTTAAATGAGATTACTTGTGTCGCAGCTTTCGGTCATTCCTTAGATGTGTGCTTTCGCGTGGCTGCTGCCGAGATGCGTTACGGTGACATTTCCAGTCATTGGCTGATCCCGATAAACATGTTGTTTGCGATCAACAAAAAGCCCTGCAACAATCGCAAAGCCAGCGATCATCATGCATACGATGGTTGTGCGTCTTAGCAGCATACTTCCCTCTATGATGGGTCTTTGGTTATAAGATATTATTTTAAGGCGAGTTGCTGAACTGTTCCTGAGAGCCTTATTCATGCAGCGTTCAAAAATATTGATGTTTCATTAACTTGGTCGGTTCGCCCTTGTGTCGCAATTCGCGGCGCTTATGTTAGCTCGCATTGTAATAATCGACAAAGCCAAGAAAGCGGGAGATGCGACCTATGGCCGAGCAGATAAAACCGATTGAACTTTACTATTGGCCGACACCGAATGGCTTCAAAGTCAGCATTATGCTGGAGGAACTCGGCGTTCCTTATGAGGTCAAATATGTGAATATCGGTAAGGGTGATCAGTTTCAGCCAGATTTCCTCAAAATCGCACCGAACAATCGCATGCCCGCTATTGTTGATCCAGAAGGTCCGGGCGGCGAGCCGATCTCGGTCTTTGAATCGGGTGCAATTCTTCAATATCTCGGACGTAAATTCGGCAAATTCTACCCTGCCGATGAACGCAAGCGCGTAGCCGTCGACGAATGGCTGATGTGGCAGATGGGTGGGCTTGGGCCGATGTCAGGTCAAGCTGGACATTTCCGCATTTATGCACCGGAGAAGGTGCAGTATGGCATTGATCGCTATACCAATGAGGTCAATCGCCTTTACGGGGTTCTTGATCGTCAGCTTGAAGGCAAAGACTATATCGCAGGTGAATATTCCATCGCTGATATGGCAAGCATAGGCTGGATTAACGCTTACAAAAACTTTGAGCAGAAGCTTGAAGATTTCCCAAACCTCAAGCGCTGGCATGAAACCATGAACGCACGACCTGCAGTGCAACGTGGTCTTGTGGTTGGAAAAGAAGAGCGCGAGCGCGCAATGGCTTCCGCAAACAAGGAAGAAGAGCAGAAGGTGCTTTTTGGCCAAAAAGCCAGGTAATTAAAAAAGGCGGCTGAGAGGCCGCCTTTTTATCAATATTACTGCCTCGTGAGGCTTTCGCTTTTGCAGATCAATCCGCCCATAACGCAGCCGGAGAGCGAAAGCGTGTTGCCTTTGACGCTGGCTTTTCCGGTATACGTCTTGCCTTCGTCAAGCTTGTTGACCTCGCCTTTATAACTGCCGTCTTTGCCTGCCATAGAGCCGATTGATTTGCCCTTATATTCGCCGGTCTGAACTGTGCCGCAATATTTGCCGCCAGCACAGGCCGCATAGCTGATGATTGTGCCGTTCGGTCGCTTCCACGTGCCAACAATGGCTTCATCAGCAAAAGCTGGTGCAGCGAGGGTAGCCGTCAGAACAACCGCGGCAGTCAGTCCCATCATAAAATTACGGATCATGCATTCCTCCCAAAATGCGGCAAGGCACATTGCCTTGCAGAAAACTTACGCAAACGTAAACGTAATCGAATTTGGAGTTGAGCGAAAGAGGTATAATTGCAGCCGTTATATTCCTTGCTATCCATGTTCTAAACGAAGCCAATCTGCACCATGGTTATCATCTGGTTTCTAAGTGCTGTGGATGAAAAATCCGCCAATTTGGAAAAATGCTGCAATTCATTGAGCTTGGATGTTTAACAAAATCCGAAGTTTACTCCTTGTTGGGATTTTGTTGTCGCGTTGTTAAGCATCTGGTTTAACGTGCATTTTAACTCTGTTGCGTAATCTCAACATCATGAACGGAACGACAGATCCGACAGTTCCGGTACGGTGAAAGCCAGTCTCAGAAACAAAGAGCGGACGGTTCTCGGGATTTAACAGGGACAAAGAAAATGACACAGTTTCAGAGCGTCACACAGCAGAGCAAAACAGGTTCGCAGGATCGCATTCTTTTAGAAATGGGATTGAAATATGCCGTTGGCCGGGACTGTGAGATTGATGTGGTCGAAGCACATAAATGGCTTAATATCGCGGCAATTCGCGGCAATCAGAAAGCCGAGCGTATGCGCAATCAGGTTGCTGCAACCATGAGCAAGACAGAACTTGCCGCAGCCCTGCGCAGTGCTCGCGAATGGATGACTGAGCACTGAGTTAGTTCAAAGTTTAAACAAAAGCCGCCCGGTGAGGCGGCTTTTTGTTTAACTTATGCCCAGATAGCGCCCCGGTTTATGATTGATCGCGATAATGACATTCATAGCCACGGCACCGGCCAGCGATAGCAGCATGTTTTCCCAAGGAATAAAGAACAGGGAACCAAGCATAATAATAACGTCGAGTGCTAGCTGGAACCAGCCGGCACGAATGCCATAGGCATCCTGCAAATAAAGCGCCAGAATGTTCACACCGCCGACGCCCGATCGGTGGCGGAAAAGGGCGAGAACACCCATCCCCATAAGTGTGCCGCCCATCAGTGCTGCAAACAGTGGGTTGATTGAGCTGAAATCAACGCACATGGGTATGATTTTGGCGAAGAGCGACATAAGAGCAACCGCGATAAATGTTCTGACCGTAAATGCCCAGCCCATCCGTTTCGCTGCAAAATAATAGAACGGCAGATTGATCACAAAATAGAGCGCGCCAAAGCCGATGCCGGTGGCATACTGGATAAGCAACGCGATTCCAGCGGTGCTGCCAGTCATCAGTGTAGCCTGGCTATAAAGGGTTATGCCCAACGCGATGAATGAGGTGCCAATGAGCATTGCAATCGCATCTTCATAAAGGCGATGCCGATCCGGCGTGATTAGGCTGGTAGTATCGACAAGTGGGGAGACACTATTTGACACGATCAACTCCAAAGCTGCGAAAAACTGAACGAATTGATGAAACGACCAGAGCGAACCCCAGCACTTATCTGCATATATTTTCGCTGATTTGATTGTTTGAATGCCAATGATCAGCGTCATGTCTTGGGAGACGTGGCGAATATATAGCATTTCGTAAGTATGCCTGCACCGCTAGCAATATTGTTATTTTGCGTGCCGTTTTTCGATTTCATCGCGCTTATGTCTTCGA
Organism: Ochrobactrum sp. EDr1-4; assembly: GCF_049199085.1. NCBI lineage: Bacteria > Pseudomonadati > Pseudomonadota > Alphaproteobacteria > Hyphomicrobiales > Brucellaceae > Ochrobactrum > Ochrobactrum sp. EDr1-4. The sequence goes on along the minus strand of NZ_JBLZOF010000001.1, from coordinate 346,442 downwards.
ATTATTTTGGATTATTTCGTATTCGGTTTTGGCAAGAAACTGTTTCACCTCTGTCGGGCTACGCAAATGGTGCTTCAAAAGATGCGACGGAGCCTTTTCCATAAAAGCGAGTGCGCGAATGCGGCCATTTTTGCGATAGTTTGCTGCGAATTTGAGAAACTCCCAGTCAAAGCGCTCTTTGCATCCTTCGGCCATGTCTGGACGTGACTTTCCGAAATAGCGAAATGTTCGGGTGAGGATTCTCCAGAGGCGTCTCGGTGTCGAAATATCCAAAAAGATGAGCATATCGGCACGTTCTGCGCGATATGCCATTGTTTCACTATGGTTGCCTTCGAAGATCCATTCATCTCGATTTGCGACTTCCGTAGTCAAACGTCCTATTTCTTCGCGTGGGCGCATTGTCCAATTGGGTAGCCAGTAAATCGTATCGATGTGAACGACCGGGAGACCGCTTATTTTTCCGAGAGAACGGGCCAGAGTGGACTTTCCTGAGCCTGCGCCGCCAAATATCATTACTCTCTTAATCATGGTGACGAATTCCTGATTTTAACTCTATTGCAATAATATTGAGACAAAGAATTATAATTACTGTAGGTTTACTTATGTTCGATGAGCCGTTGTAACGCGCTAAGAATGACGTTTAGAATTTTTGTATTGTAGACAATGGTAATATTAATCGAGTGATTGACAGTCAACTTGCCGAGTATCAATATTGATGCTGAATATGACGTTCGGAAGGTTTGAAGACGGGCAAAGAAGACCCGGAGTTTTGAATGGTCGCATCGAGCGGCAATAGAGTAATCAGTATCGTAATCAATAGTCCGTATCCGACAGGGAGCGACGAGATGTCTATTCGTACCATTACAGCTTTGGCTGGGACCGCATTCATTCTGAGCGTATCTGCCTTTGCATTTTCAACGCAGGCCAGTGCGCTGACCATGAAAGAATGTAGCGCGAAGTATCAGTCGGCCAAGGATGCCGGGACACTCGGTGACGTAAAGTGGAACGATTTCCGTAAGGCGCAGTGCGGAGATGATGCTGCGGCAGCGCCTGCGGCTCCTGCAAAGAAGGCTGCTGCGCCTGCCAAAAATGCGGCGGCTCCAGCCGCCGATGATGCTGCCAAAGGCCTGACAATGAAGCAGTGCAGCACAAAATATCAGGCTGCTAAAGATGCAGGTACTGACGGTGGCGCAAAATGGAATGATTTCCGCAAGGCTGAATGCGGTCCAGGTGCTGACGCTGTCGCCCTGACAACGGATGGCAATTCAGAGCCAGCCGCTCCTACTGTTGCGGCACCAAAGGGCATGAAGTTTCCGACTGCTGTTTCAGCCAAGTTCTCCAGCGAATCGCCCGGTAAGGCTCGCATGCACACTTGCCTTGAGCAGTATCATGCGGCGAAAGATGCCAATGCGCTTGGCGGCCTTAAATGGGTCCAGAAGGGTGGCGGTTATTACAGCCTTTGCAATGCACGACTGAAGGGAAATTCATAAACCAGATCTGGGACGGCTTATAAGTCGGTTTGAACTTACACCGTTTTAGAGAAAAGGCCTTGCAAACCTGCAAGGCCTTTTTTGTAAGTTTACTTTAAGCAATCAGCTTCGTTTGAACCAACTGCTTACTCCAACAATGAGCCAGCCGAGAATCATCAGGCTGCCGCCTGTTGGTGCTGCCATTGGAAATAGTCTGCTTCCGGCCATGTCGCGCATGAAGAGGTCTCCGCAAAACAGTGCCAGTCCTGCGAGGAGTATGGCGCCGCCAATGCTTGCCACGCGGCTATTGGGGACAATCAATGACAGAACTAAGAGAGCAGGGGCATGGCCAAGCAAAAGGGGGGCTATGGCACTCAAGTGGTTTTCACCGCCGTGTGCGGCTCCTGCATAAGCAGCAATAGCCAGTCCACCACACAGGCCTGCAAGCGTACCGAACACCGGATTACGTGTCTGGGCGTTGAGTTGGTTTGACATAATAATCTCCGCAGTAATTCAGAACGTGCGTTGGAATGGTTTTAAATTTGCTATAGGCTTTTTTGCGCATCGAGGATTGCGTCTGGAAGTGCTGCTTCAAACATATCCAATTGCTCCTTGATGCCGACACTCACCCGAATACAGCGGTCAAGAACTGGCGCGCCGGGCTTGCGGACGAAAATGTCTCGTTCAATCAGGCCGTTCAGGATAGCGGTTGCAAAAGCGCCATCGTGACCGCAATCAATTGTCACGAAATTGGTGGCCGAAGGGATTGGCTTTAATCCGTGTTTCACTGCGATCTTTGCAATGCGATCACGGCCCGCGTGGATTTTAGCTACAACGTCGTTCAGATAATCCTGATCCTTTAGTGCCGCGATAGCGGCCGCTTGTGCAATCCGATTAACTGCAAAATGATCGCGGATTTTGTTGAAAGCGCTGATCGCATTCTCATTACCCACTACGTAACCAACGCGAATGCCCGCAAGCCCGTAAGCCTTTGAGAAAGTGCGCATCCGAAGGACGTTTGGCCGGGCCAGTTCAAATGGCGGAAACGCAGAAGCGGGGCCGGTCTCGCAATAGGCCTCATCGAGAATCAGCATCGTAGTTTCAGGTAGTCGTTCAATGAATGACTGAATATCCGAACCGTCGTGCCATGTACCCATCGGATTGTCGGGGTTTGCGATGTAGAGCAGAGCCGGATTTTCCTGCTTCGCTTTCTCGATGAGTGCATCGAGATCAGGCCTGTCCTGATTGTAAGGCACAGTTAGCAAAGTGCCGCCAAAACCTGAAACGTGATAGTTAAATGTCGGATAGCCGCCGAGTGAATTGATTACTTTGTCGCCTTGCTGGACATATTGACGGACAACGAGGCCCAACAGAGCATCCACACCGGCACCCGGCATAATGTTTTCTGGCTTCACACCATGATGTGCGGCAATCGCGTGGCGCAGAGCATAATTCTCTGGGTCGCCATATTTCCATACTTCAGATGCCTCCTGCTTCATTGCTTCAATGACAGAAGGCGCAGGACCAAAGCTGCTTTCGTTTGCACCAATTCGAGCAGTGAAGGGTTTTCCACGCTGCAATTCGAGAGTCTCTGGGCCAACAAAAGGGACGGTGGAGGGAAGGCTTTCAACAAGTGGTGTGAGACGAGGCGATGTCATTATGCTTCCGGTCAATGTGTCTGATGGGACCGAAGTGGCAAACTCGCTCCGCTTAAGCGGTTAGATGGAACAGGTTTGCACATCTGCGCCCGATGTAAGATAACTCAGGCTTAGCAACTTGTGTCATCTTTCACCATACTGCCAGTCTAGGAAATATCATCGCTCAGTTATTTGATGGCACGTCAGGCTGCAGTGTGTCGTAGATTAATGAATGCATATGGTCGTAAAGGGTTTATTGTTTGTCTGTATCGCTCGTGAAGTACAGATAACCCACCGGCTGCGGTGCTCTGAGGATACTAAAAACTTTATTTAAAAGGCCACCCCGATTTCGCGCACATTCGCGAAATCCGTCTTAACTCAACAGCTTGCATCAGTGCACTTCGAGAACTTTAACGCAGGAATCAAGATCGTGTGTAGCAAGATGAGCGTAGCGCATGGTCATCTGCAAAGTTTGATGACCGAGCCACATCTGCACACGACGAATATCAATTCCGCCACGGACCAAACGCGACGCGCAGGTATGACGCAAAATATGTGGAACAACTTGATCATCTGTGCCGAGGCCAACTTCGATTTTGGCTTCGTTCCAAATCTGACGGAAACGAACCTGATTGAGCATTGAGAAGGGCCCCTTAAGGCGATCATGCTCAATGACTGTTGCCTTTTTTGCACGTTTTGTCAGAGGTACTGTCCGGCTTCGGTTGGATTTGGTGAACCAAAAAGTGGTGCGATGTTCCTGAATGTCATTCCAGGTCAGGCCAATAGCTTCGCCGAGGCGACAGCCGGTATCGACGAGGAAAATTGAAAGACGATAACTATCTTCGCAGCGTGACTTAACCGCAGCAAAGAGACGCTTTTCTTCTTCATATTCTAAGAAGCGAATGCGTCCTGCTCGCTCTTTCTGCCGAACAAATTCCGGCAGGCTGTAGATATCCCCCATTTTGTGCGCCTTCCGCAGCAGCTTACTTAATGCAGCCATCTTACGATTGATGGTTGCATTGCTGTTACCGCGCTCACGAAGCGTACCAATGACAGAGTCGAGCATCGCTTGATCAAACCCAGAAAAGCGCATGCCTTTCAGGATTTCATCGATCTCACCGAGAAAAGACTTCACATTATACTTGTGTGACCCATCATCCCAGAGAATGTTGATATACTTACCAGCCAGCTCTGCCAGAGTGAATTGTTCTACAATTCTATGCTTCTGGCTTCTGATGGATGTATATTCGAGATTATAATCGATAACTGGTGTGTATGTATCACCACTATCGATCTTCGTTCCCCCAACGACGATCATAGCATGCCCCCATATTTTTTATGGGAAACACACATAATTAAATAATTACAGAAACACAAGATAAGTAAGCTAATTTTATGTGGAGACATATTACGACCCTCTAAAAGATCTGTTTGCCCCCATTCTATTCTCGTATTCACTCAGGCGCGCCCACACAAAATCCCCATCTTGAGCAAGCATATCGATTACGTTCGTGAACAATTAAAAAGAACCTGACGCCGTAGGTCCCCCGCGGCGTCAGGCATATCGTTTTGTTCTGATTAGAACGAACGCTGGAAGCGAACCATACCCTGCCAAGCGTCCTGACCTTTTAGGACCGACTTCTTGTCATCCCACTTAGTGTAGGAAACTTCTGGAGTAATGGTGAAGCCTGGAACGAGCTGGTAAGCTACGTTTGCAGTAGCTGCGAAGGTCTTCGCGTCTTCGTAAGCGAGCTGTACGTTGAATGTTGCCTTTTCAGTTGCAACGAACTTTGCACCACCCCAAACAGCCCAATCGCCACCCCAAGTGCCGTAGAAGCTGTTGGTCAGACGAACGCCACGAAGAGTCGAGCTGCCACCATCAACAACGATATTGGTGCTGCCAACAGCGTCGTAATGAGCATAGATATCGTTGTTCGACTTGTAGCCGCCCTGTACCCATACGGAGAACTGATCAGTTACATTTACGTCGAGGCGAACTTTACCGGCCCATTCTTCGTTACGAGCGTCGTAAGCTGCAACACCAGCGATCGAACCCCAACCCTGAGCATACTTCAGACCACCAACAACATGCGGCGTGTAGTCATCGATGATGCCGTAATCGAGGAAGGCGTCGTCTTTGTTGCCTTGCTCAAGAGCAATAATAGCCGAGAAGCCGTTGCCACCAGTGAAGGTGTAGCTGATTGCGTTGGTGCGGTAGCCACCAGCAGAAATCACGTCATCGTTGATAACGTCGCCAAGATAACCCGGGAATGTAAGGAACGCAGATTCATCAAGACCAACGCGGAAGCCGCCGAGCTGAATGTAAGCGAAATTCAGCGATGTGCCGGAATCGCCACCGTTTGCATAGTTGAAGCGGGATTCTGTGTAGGTCTTCAGTGTACCAAATTCGGTTTCCGAAGCGGTCGATGTGCGTAGAGTGAAGCGCGACAGGAAGCTATAAGTGTCGCGATCTTTTCCATGATCAGTAAACTTAAAGCCACCACCTTCTACAGCGGAAACACCTGCGCCGCGATAATACACATCGTCGCCGCCCTTGATGTCTGCACGAACGTAGCCGTGGATGCGCAGGCAGGTTTCGGTGCCTGGAATGTAGAAGTAGCCAGCGCCGTATGCATCGCAAACGCGGACGTATTCAACTGCTTCTGGCTCTGGAGCGACGATTGCGTCTGCTGCCTGAGCGCCGGTAGCTGCAACGAGAGCTGCAGCGGAGCCGAGGAGAAGGCTCTTGATGTTCATTTCTGACCTCCAGTCAAGAATCGACCGAAATTCAGAAAATATTGTTGATTCAATAGGTTAATTGAATTGCAAATTTTGAAGCTGAAAAAGTCAGAAAAATTAATTCAAAAATAAACGAAATTCGGGCGCCCTATTCAGCGTCCAAAACAGCAAACTCGATTATTTTCGATGATTTGATAATGGAGGAGAGGATGGGATTCGAACCCACGAAACCCTTCCGGGTCTACTCCCTTAGCAGGGGAGCGCCTTCGACCTCTCGGCCACCTCTCCAATGAGGGCGAGATAGCCGGTACGCTTCATCTTTTCAAGTGATTTGAGCTGCTAAGTGCAAATTTATCAGGAAAATACATACATTACCCTATAGGGGCTTGTGAATAAGTCCGTTTTCTCGGTGTTTTGTCGAGCGTTTCGATCGTGGAAAGTTCGTAAGCTTGGCCCAGGGATTCGCTGCAAATCTCTCAGGTTTGCCCGTGTTGATAAACTCGGCGCCTGATTTGAGACAGAATCCGTTTCAATTGATGGATTCGTCGATCGGGTGCCATAGAAATTCCAAAAAACACGCGTTTTCAATCGTTAAGACGGGTTAACGGGTGTTCATAAATGCTAATAAAGTATTAATTTTTGTATTAGATACGGGCAATTTCGTGTCATTTCTGCAACAACCGTCTTGCATAGCTCCCAATTAATGCCGGTTCGCGATATTCGTTGTTGAACTCAAAAAGTTGGCGAGTATCTTCACATCCAGAAGAAGGAGCGCTTCGGGGCGACTTTTTCATCAGGGGATGGGGACAGGTTGTCCTTCAGCCAAATCAGAATGCCCAGACCCATTTACAACTTTGACTGGAGGTCAGAAATGAACATCAAGAGCCTTCTCCTCGGCTCCGCTGCAGCTCTCGTTGCAGCTACCGGCGCTCAGGCAGCAGACGCAATCGTCGCTCCAGAGCCAGAAGCAGTTGAATACGTCCGCGTTTGCGATGCATACGGCGCTGGCTACTTCTACATTCCAGGCACCGAAACCTGCCTGCGCATCCACGGCTACGTTCGTGCAGACATCAAGGGCGGCGACGACGTTTATGGTCGCGGTGGCCTGGTTGACGTTCGTGACGAAGCTGGTGAAGTTGTTGGCGTTCGCGCAGTTCGTAACTCGAACCGTGACACTTACGATTTCTTGACACGTTTCTCGCTTCGTTTCTCGACCGCTTCGGAAACAGAGCTCGGCACGCTTAAGACATACACCGAAGCTCGTTTCCAGTACCAGAACGGCGCTGACTCGGGTTCGACTGGAACACTGCGTTATGGCTACATTCAGCTCGGCGGTCTTCGTGTTGGTCTTGACGAATCCGCATTCGTAACCTTCCCTGGTTACCTCGGCGACGTCATCAACGACGACGTGATCCTTGCTGGTGGCTACCGCACCAACGCAATTAGCTACACCTTCACTGGCGGCAATGGCTTCTCTGCTATCATCGCTCTTGAACAGGGTGGCAATGGCGACTCCGACACAGACGTAGTTATCGATGACTACACACCACATGTTGTTGGTGGCCTGAAGTATGCTCAGGGCTGGGGTTCGATCGTTGGTGTTGCAGCTTACGATTCAGTTAACGAAGAATGGGCTGGTAAAGTTCGTTTGGACGTAAACGTAACCGATCAGTTCTCCGTTTGGGTAATGGGCGGCTACAAGTCGAACAACGACACATACGTCGGTGGCGAGTTTGACGTTAACGGCAACTACCGCAATGGCTACCGTCTCGTAGACAGCTTCTACGGCACATGGGGCGGCGATTGGGCTGTTTGGGGCGGCGCGAAGTTCAAGGCAACCGACAAGGCTACCTTCAACGTTCAGCTCGCTTACGAAGATGCAAAGACCTTCGCGGCTACTGCAAACGTAGCTTACGAACTGGTTCCAGGCTTCACCGTAACTCCAGAAGTTTCCTACACAAAGTGGGATGACAAGTATTCTGTCCAGAAGGGCAATGATGCTTGGCAGGGTATGGTTCGCTTCCAGCGTTCGTTCTAATCCTAACGGATTGGTTACAGGAAACCCGGCAGCTTCGCTGTCGGGTTTTTTGTTGTCTTGAGTTTTGGAATGTTGCTTACGCGCTTGCATTTTCGGGCAAGGCAGTTCTTTTGGTGCTATAAATCGCACGTGATTTTGCATCGGAGATATGGATTTATGCTGAAATGGTTCTGGCCAGCTTTGACATGGACTGCGGCGCTGACATCCTTAGCGCTTTGGTTTGGTGCGGATAGGGTCGAAGCCGATATCAGCGCGCGAGCTGCGCAAGTGCTTTCGCCTTATGTCTGGACGGGTTTCGATGTCGATGGTCGCGATGTCGTGCTGAAAGGCATGGCGCCTGATCCCGAATCACAGCGCGCTGCAGTTCAAGCCTTAGAGCAGCTTCGCGGTATCGGTGATTTTTCTAATCTGACGACTGTTTTACAGGCTGCCAGCCCATATGTTTTCAAGTTAACGCAAGGCGGTGAGGGGATTATCCTGTCAGGTTATATTCCTGATAACTCCATGCGCGATGCAATTATGAGTGCAGCAGAGTCTATAGGCTCAGGCGTGCTGGTTGATGATCAGATGGCGCTTGCGCGCGGTGCGCAGCCAGAGTTTGAACAGCGCGTTCTTTTCGCGATTAATCTGGCGAAAAAGCTGACCGATGCGGAAATTGAAATATCCGAAGCCGCACTTTCGGTTAAAGGAAAAGTCAGAGACGATGGCACTCTGAATGCCCTAAACACTCAATTGAATGGGGCATTGCCTTATGGATTGACCCTGGCCAACTCCAATATTGCGAAGTTCTGATCGTGTTGCTTCATTAAACGCTTTCATCCCCTGTTTCTTCGCATTGTCTGATTGACAGCGGAGGCTTCGGTGCCTTTCCTGTGTATAAGGAAAGTGCTTCGGATCGATTGTCAGGCGAGTTTTAAATGCTTTATCTTGCAGAGATGTTTTGGCCCGTACTTTTGTTGTCGGGCGTGATTGGATTGGCAGTTGGGTGGCTGACGGCTTCTAAGTGAGTGGCCGTTGGGTGAATTGCGCAGCGTTTTATTGATTGCCGTGGTTGAATCCGCGTGCAGATGCGTAGAGTAAGAGGAAACCTTAATGCCGATGTTGATTGTTCAATTGGCGATACTCATTGCCGTTGCTTTTGTAATTGGCTGCATTTTGGGTCGCCTGCTTAAAGGCAGAAAATCTGCTGACAAAATTCAGGAAGATATTGTCATTGCGGCAGCGCTTTCGACACCCGCACTGGATGAAAAGCCAGAGCCAGTTGCGGTAGTCAAGGAAGCCGTGGCTGATGAGCCTCAGGTGAAGCAGGCCGAGGTAGCTGTTGAACCAGTTGAAGAAGAGACGATAAACGAGCGTCCTACCGCTCTGGAGCAGGTTGAGGAAGCATCGATCGAAGAGGTTGTTGTCGCTCCAGTTGAAACCGGTAAGCCAGAATTGTTGGATTCTCCGTTGCGCGGTAAGCCCGATGCTTTGACGGCAATTAACGGTATTGGCAACGCAATTGAAGCCAAGCTTCACGAGATTGGTATTTTTCATTATGCGCAGATAGCGCAATGGAACCTGGATCAGGCGATGTGGATCGAGCGTAACATTGGCTTTTCAGGCCGTGTGACGCGTGAAGACTGGGTAGGGCAGGCGGGAAAAATGGCCGAAGCTGTATCTGCAAGCGCTACAAAGCGTACGGCGAGGCCGAAGAAGCCCACGACGAAGACAAAGGCGCCTACGCGTCCGAAGAGGAAACAGGCTTAAAACGTCCTGCTGGAAACAGCGTAGATGTTTTTAAACTCTGTCTTTATCGTCTCCCTGAAATCAAGTCCGTTTTGATATCGGCACTGCCTGTCAGGCGTGCTTTATAAACTTCGTAGTTTTCCATAACACGCTGAACATAATTCCGCGTTTCGGAGAACGGGATACGCTCGATCCAGTCGACCACTTCTTCGATCGATTTTCCACGCGGATCACCATATCGTTCAACCCATTCACTCGCTCTGCGTGGACCGGCATTATAGCCCGCAAAGGTCAGTACATAAGAGCCGTTGAAGCGATCAAGCTGTTCGCCAAGGAAATGTGCTCCGAGCGTTGCATTATAAGCTGCGTCACTCGTAAGTCTTTGATCTGAATAGGCCATGCCATTGCGTGTAGCGACGCTTTTTGCTGTTGCTGGCATCAATTGAAGCAAGCCCCGTGCGCCAGCTTTTGAAACAGCACCGATATTAAACTCGCTTTCCTGACGCGCAATTGCATAGGCAAGCGCTTTGCCTGAGCCACTAATATTCGCATTGGCAGGAATAGCACCAACAGGATGCGACAGCGCTCCGACATCTAGTCCACGGAATGCGGCATTTTTTCCGATGCGCAATGCGAGATAATGGTTTTCGTTTTTCTCTGCCATCACCGCAAGAAGTGCCAACTCTCCAACGCTGTTCAACTCTTGTGAGAGTTGCGTGTAAAGTGCTGTCGCACGATTGCCATAGCCAATCTGCTCCAGACGCCTGATGGCGTGCACTGCAGGGCGGCCCGAAAAGCGTATGCGCTCGGCATCTGAAGGCTTTGGATAAGCCAGTTCTGGTGCTTTTTCGTTTAAGCGGGCTGCAGAAAGCTGTCCGTAGAAAGTTGTGCCGAAATGTGCTGAACGACGGTAATATCCCGTTGCGTCGCCACCTGCACCAGCTTCGGCCGCACGACCAAGCCAATAATAGGCACGAGATGCAGAAATGGGCCGCGAGGAAATCTCGGCAATTTTTGCGAAATGCGGAGCTGCAAGTTTCGGCTGCTTGAGCGAGCGCAGCGCATACCAACCGGCATGAAATTCCGCTTCCGCAGCCATTGTCGGTGATTCTGCGGCATGCGCTGCCACAAGCCTGTAAGCGAGCTGAGGCTTATTTATATCCAGAAGTTCGCGCGAGAGAATGCGGCGCTCAACCCACCAGGCATCAGGATCAACCAAAGACGAAGCATCTTTAGGGGCCTTAAGCATGAGAGCAGTGGCGTCATCAAAACGGTCGGCACGGCGCAGATAGCGTATCTGCAAGAATGTATAGACAGGGTTCGAGTGCCATGACTTATCGACATCAGCGATAGCCTTGGCAGTATTCGGAGATTTTTGTGAGAGGGCAGTAAAAGCGTTGTAAAGCGACTGCGCTTGAGCTGGACCCGACAGAAGTTTTGCCGACTGTAAACGATCATTATATAATGAGCGCAAAAGACGACGCTGGTGATCGTCGCGCGTCAGAATGCTAGAAAACTCTTTAAGAACTCTTGCTTCATCTTCAGCAGAGAGGCGCTCTTTCGCCCACCATGGCGCCAGCAGCTGATGTGCTTTTGTTTTGTTGCCATTGGTCATGTGAGCGCGAGCAAGTGCAATCATGCCTTCAGTAGTCTGTGGCTGCGTATTGCCGAAAGTCGCGATAACCGTTGACGCAGGCGCGTCTTCTTTGAAAAGTGCACGTTCTGAATTGCGACGCAAAGCACTCATTCCGGGCCAGCCAGGAAGTTCGGCTGCTGCTGCTGAAATTTCGGAACTTGGCACACCACTTACACCTGAAGTTGCTATCGACCACGTCAAAATTTGGCGGTCGAGCGAACCTTTTGTCATGCCGTTACGATAGGCAATCGCGCCAACGACATCGCGAGAGTAGAGCGCATCAAGACCCGTTTTCAGGGTTCCACTGATTGCTGCAGGGTTCTCAACGCGACTGAACGACGAAGTAATAACCGGGTCCGGCGTGGCAGGTCGTGCTCTTGGTGTGACCAGATTAATAGGGGATTCATGTGAAGCCGAAGGGGCAAATGGGCGCGCAAGCGGAGTTGGAATATCGGTCGGCAAAGATGATTGCGCATAGGCTGCGCCCAGATGTCCCGCAAAAAGCGAGGTAGCAATAATCAATCCGCTCGAGCTGAGCATTCTTTGCTTTAATGACATATCCAAATTTTTCTTACACAGGATCTAACGAGAATAATATGCGTTATTGCGAGTAAATTATTTTTCAAATCGGGCTTTTATAAGCCTGATCAGTGGATGCGTTTGTCTGTCAAAGACTATGATCCTGATGCGTGAAGCATTGGTTAATAAAGAGTTATATTTTCACTTGAATGACAGATTGTCTGTCATGCTGTGCTTCGATGCGTCGGGGTTAGCCATCCAAGCGAAGTCCGCCAAGTTTTTTCTTAAAACTGTCATTTGAAAGCAGATTTGCGCCGCCCCCCCGCTTGCCGGATTTCAACTCCGAGACTATGGTGCATCGCCTTACGGCCATTCTGATATGTTTTTATGTCAGGATTACAACGTGAGGATCGTCTCTATTTCTCAGGAGTTCACTGATGCTGAAAGGCTCGATTACTGCACTTGTCACGCCATTCGATAGTGAAGGAGCGTTCGACGAGAAAGCCTTTCGTGACTTCGTGAACTGGCAGATTGAAGAAGGCACCAAAGGCCTGGTTCCTGTCGGCACCACCGGCGAAACGCCAACTCTTTCCCATGATGAGCATAAGCGCGTTATTGAGGTTTGCATTGAGGTTGCAGCTGGCCGTGTGCCGGTTATTGCAGGGGCAGGCTCGAATAATACCGTTGAAGCAATTGAGCTTGCCCAGCATGCTGAAAAGGCCGGTGCTGATGCCGTTCTGGTCGTGACACCTTATTATAATAAGCCAAACCAGCGTGGCCTATACGAGCATTTCTCTCAGGTAGCGCGCTCGATATCCATCCCGCTCATCATTTATAATATTCCGGGTCGCTCGATTGTCGATATGTCTCCAGAAACTATGGGTGCGCTTGTGCGAGATCACAAGAACATTATTGGCGTGAAGGATGCGACAGGCAAAATCGAACGCGTTTCTGAACAGCGTCTGACATGTGGCAAGGACTTCATCCAGTTGTCCGGAGAAGACGCGACAGCGCTTGGTTTCAACGCGCATGGCGGCGTTGGCTGTATCTCCGTGACCTCCAATATTGCGCCACGTCTTTGCGCGGAGTTTCAGGATGCTTGCCAGGCTGGCGATTATGCAAAGGCGCTGGAATTGCAAGATCGCCTGATGCCGCTGCACAAGGCACTGTTCATTGAACCGAATCCGTCTGGTCCAAAATATGCCTTGTCACGCGTTGGTCGCGTTCAAAACGTTCTGCGTTCTCCGATGGTTACAATCGAAGCAGCTACGGCTCAAAAGATTGACGAAGCTATGAAACACGCTGGTCTCGTGAATTGAGGCTGATAATTTTGCCCGGTTGATTGATTTTTACGCTCTCGCATGTGCGAGAGCGTTTTCATTTCCGGCAATGCGCATTATATGGTGCCATTATGAACAAGCCGAAAAACTCTCCTGCACGCAAGATGGTCGCTGAAAACCGCAAAGCGCGCTACAATTTTGAGATTACCGATACGCTTGAGGCCGGTCTGGTTTTGACAGGCACTGAAGTTAAATCGCTGCGTGCCAATCAGGCCAATATTGCTGAAAGCTATGCTAGCTTTGAGAATGGCGAGTTCTGGCTGATTAATTCATACATTCCGGAATATACGCAGGGAAATCGGTTTAATCACGAGCCGCGACGCTTGCGAAAGCTTCTGATCAGTCGGCGTGAAATGTCGCGGATTTTCCAGTCCGTGTCCCGCGAAGGCATGACCGTTGTTCCATTGAAATTGTATTTCAATGATCGGGGTCGGGCAAAACTCGAAATCGGTGTTGCGCGCGGTAAGAAAAATCATGACAAGCGCGAAACTGAAAAACAGCGCGATTGGAATCGCGAGAAGTCACGTTTGTTACGGGATCGCGGCTGATAAGCTGATTTGAAAAAAGCGCCTTCAGGCGCTTTTTTTATTCAGATATGCACGGACATTTCTGAAAACATCTCTGAACATGGGGTCGGTCAGTTTCCCGGTATTCGTGTTGTACCGCGAGCAATGGTAACTCGAAAATATACGCAGGTCACCAATGTCAGTCTCTTTGTTGTGTCCGAAAGGATGACGCGAAACTGGCGCCCCCATAGCGCGCACAGTTGACTGGTGTGCGATGGTGCCGAGAGTTACAACTGCGTGTAAATTCTTGAAATGTGTGAGCAGAGGGCTGAAAAACTGACGGCAATTGTTGATTTCACTGCCGACTGGTTTGTTTTCGGGTGGAACGCATCGCACGGCATTCACAATGCCTGCATCGACGAGCCTTAGACTATCATCGGGTCTGGCTTCAAATTTGCCGGTAGCAAAGCCAAACTCGCATAATGTACTATAAAGAAGCTCGCCTGCATAATCACCCGTAAAAGGACGCCCTGTACGGTTTGCACCCCGTAAACCGGGAGCCAAGCCTACAATCAGAAGCTGTACATCGTCATCGTGCGGGGGGAGAAACGGTGAAACCGGCGCATTGTGCCATTCAGGCTCTTTGCGCCGCCACTCTTCAAGAAAGGCATGAAGCCTTGGACAGATTGTACAGTTTGGAGAGGGTTCAAAAATCATAGCCCTGCATGAACTGTACAATCATTGTCGTCAATAGTCGTCGTCTTGATCGTCATCCTGACGACGTGCCTGCTGCGGACGCTCGGATGGGTCGCGACCAATTTCTGCCTTTAGCGATACGAGATCGATAAAATGATCAGCCTGGCGGCGTAGTTCGTCAGAGATCATCGCAGGCTGAGTGGTCAGCGTTGAGACTACTGAAACTTTACGACCCTTACGCTGCAGCGCTTCAGCCAGCGACCGGAAATCACCATCGCCCGAGAAAATAACAAAATGATCGACGGTATCGGTCAACTGCATGGCATCGACGGTGAGCTCGATGTCCATGTTGCCCTTCACCTTGCGGCGCCCCGTAGAGTCCGTAAATTCTTTTGCTGCTTTGGTAACGACCTTATAGCCGTTGTAATCAAGCCAGTCGATGAGCGGACGAATCGACGAATATTCCTGATCCTCAACCAGAGCGGTATAATAATAAGCACGAAGCAGATAACCGCGTTTCTGGAATGCTTTCAAAAGTTTGCGGTAATCAATATCGAAACCGAGTGTCTTTGAAGCAGCGTATAAATTTGCACCGTCAATAAATAGCGCAATTTTTTCACGAGAATCGAACATCGTGCAATATATCCACTCTGCGGTCGATTGGGGGAGTGGGCCTGCGACCGCGTATTCAGATTTGTTTCTTAAACGGCGAATGAATTCATTTTTACAAATGACCTTTATTGCGTTCTACGGGGATATTGTAGAAAAACAAGCAACCAATGGTTGTTATTTGCTATAACTCAATTACCTATGCGAGATATTTTCTTAAAGCAATTCGAAAACGTCGAAAATCTATTGTTCCGATTTGAGCCATGCTGTGTATTTGTCAGACAGATTGATGAATTTTCAACGAAAAACCTAGGTTTTAAATCTAAAAGAACGCCATATGCGCTTTTGCTTGAAATTTCATCGCACAAGCGTTATGTCGAAGGAAAATTCGTTATAGTTTTAAGAGATGAAAGGGACCGCCTATGGCCCGCGTCACCGTTGAGGACTGCGTAGATAAGGTCGAGAACCGTTTTGAACTGGTTCTTCTGGCCGGTCACCGTGCACGACAGATCTCCCAGGGTGCTCAGATCACGATCGATCGTGATAATGACAAGAATCCTGTCGTTGCTCTGCGTGAAATCGCTGACGAAACACTTTCGCCAGATGATCTTAAAGAGGACCTGATCCACTCGCTTCAGAAGCATGTTGAAGTTGATGAGCCAGAAGCTGCTGCACCTGCTCTGATCGCTGACGCTTCAGAGGCTCTGGCTGAAGGCATTGCTGAAGCTGGTGAAGACGATGTTGTCACTTTCGACCGTATGTCGGAAGAAGAGCTTCTTGCTGGTATCGAAGGTCTTGTTGCACCTGAGAAGAACGACGACTTCTAATCGTCTGTCTGTTACCCAATGTTTTGTGCGCTGTAGCCGATGAGGCTGCGGCGCATATTTTTATCTACCTGAATAGCGATGTTGGGGCTTTTAAGTCACAGCTATGCGCTTTCGGCTATGAATTCGCCTGAAAATTAAGCCTGTTTTCAGAAAGCAGGTTCAGAAACTTGCAAAATATTCTATTTTTTAGCGAGTTCTGGTCAGAATGACCGCTGTTTATGCGTGTGATGTGAGGAGTTTCTGTAAATGATGCGCCAATATGAGCTTGTGGAGCGTGTGCAGCGATACAAGCCTGACGTGAATGAGGCGCTTCTTAATAAGGCATATGTTTATGCCATGCAGAAGCACGGCAGTCAGAAGCGCGCATCCGGCGACCCGTATTTTTCTCATCCTCTGGAAGTCGCAGCTATTCTCACAGATATGCATCTGGATGAAGCAACGATTGCGATTGCGCTGCTGCACGACACGATTGAAGACACGACTGCGACGCGGCAGGAAATAGATCAGCTTTTTGGACCAGAAATTGGAAAGCTCGTTGATGGTCTTACCAAGCTTAAAAAGCTAGATCTGGTCTCTAAAAAGGCCGTACAGGCCGAGAACCTGCGTAAGCTCCTTCTCGCGATCTCAGAAGACGTGCGCGTGCTTCTGGTCAAGCTCGCTGATCGCTTGCATAACATGCGTACGCTTGGCGTTATGCGTGAAGATAAGCGCCTGCGCATTGCTGAAGAAACGATGGATATTTATGCGCCGCTCGCTGGCCGCATGGGTATGCAGGACACGCGTGAAGAGCTTGAAGAGCTAGCATTCCGCTATATTAACCCGGATGCGTGGCGCGCAGTTACTGATAGACTTGCGGAACTTCTCGAGAAAAACCGTGGGCTTTTGCAGAAGATTGAAGAGGATCTCTCTGAGATTTTTCAGAAAAATGGCATTAAGGCGAGTGTTAAAAGTCGCCAGAAGAAGCCATGGTCGGTTTTCCGTAAGATGGAAACTAAGGGGCTGTCGTTTGAGCAGCTTTCCGATATTTTCGGTTTCCGTGTTATGGTTGAATCGACGCAGGATTGCTATCGCGCACTTGGCTTAATCCATACGACCTGGTCGATGGTTCCGGGCAGGTTTAAAGATTATATTTCTACGCCAAAACAAAACGATTATCGTTCGCTGCATACCACAATTATCGGTCCTTCACGCCAGCGTATCGAACTGCAAATTCGCACGCGTGTTATGGATGAAATTGCAGAATTCGGTGTTGCCGCCCATTCTATTTATAAAGATCGAGGCAGCGCCAGCAATCCGCATCAGATCTCGACAGAGACCAATGCTTACGCATGGTTGCGCCAGACTATCGAGCAGCTTTCTGAGGGTGACAACCCGGAAGAGTTTCTGGAGCATACCAAGCTGGAACTGTTTCAGGATCAGGTCTTTTGCTTCACGCCGAAGGGCAGGCTTATTGCTTTGCCACGCGGCGCAACGCCAATCGATTTTGCCTATGCCGTTCACACGGATATCGGTGACAGTTGCGTTGGTGCAAAGGTTAATGGCCGCATCATGCCTTTGATGACTGAGCTGAAAAACGGTGATGAAGTCGACATCATTCGCTCCAAGGCTCAGGTGCCGCCTGCCGCATGGGAATCTCTTGTCGCGACCGGTAAAGCGCGTGCGGCTATCCGTCGTGCAACGCGTTCGGCTGTTCGCAAACAGTATTCCGGTCTTGGCATGCGTATTTTGGAACGTGCTTTTGAACGCGCCGGTAAACCGTTCAGCAAAGATATACTTAAACCGGGCTTGCCACGATTGGCACGCAAAGAGGTTGAGGATGTTCTGGCCGCAGTCGGTCGCGGTGAGCTTCCTTCGACAGACGTTGTGAAGGCAGTTTATCCCGATTATCAGGATACGCGCGTCACCACACAGAATAGTCCTGCGAAAACCGGCGAAAAAGGCTGGTTTAATATTCAGAATGCCGCGGGCATGATCTTCAAGGTGCCAGAAGGTTCGGAAGGTGCGCATGATGCCAAAGCAGACGTAGGTGAGAAGCCGAAACGCAAGGCAGTGCCAATTCGCGGTACAAATTCGGATTTGCCGGTGCGCTTTGCTCCGGAAGGTGCGGTTCCGGGTGATCGCATTGTCGGCATCATGCAGCCCGGTGCAGGTATTACGATCTACCCAATCCAGTCACCTGCATTAACGGCATATGACGACCAACCAGAGCGTTGGATCGACGTGCGCTGGGATATTGATGAGAGCATGCATGAACGCTTCCCTGCACGCATCAGCGTCTCTGCAATCAATTCTCCGGGGTCTCTTGCAGAAATTGCGCAGATCGCAGCCGCAAATGATGCGAATATTCATAATCTCTCAATGGTGCGAACAGCACCTGATTTTACTGAAATGATTATTGACGTTGAAGTGTGGGATCTTAAACATCTCAACCGCATCATTTCTCAATTGAAGGAAAGCACGAGCGTCAGCGGCGCAACACGTGTGAATGGATAGGCAAAATGAAAACTGAAGACGTTCTTGGTGTTTTCCGCGAAGCGGGAGCAATTCTTGAAGGCCATTTTATTCTGACTTCTGGCCTTCGGAGTCCTGTGTTTTTGCAGAAAGCACGCGTTTTCATGCATGCCGATAAGACTGAGAAGCTTTGCAAGGCACTAGCGGAAAAAATCAAGGCAGTCGATCTTGGACAGATCGACTATGTGGTCGGTCCGGCGATTGGCGGCCTTATTCCGTCATACGAAACCTCGCGCCATCTGGGTGTGCCATCTGTTTGGGTCGAACGTGAGAACGGCACGTTCCGTTTGCGTCGCTTCGACGTGCCAAAAGGCTCGCGTGTCGTAATCGTGGAAGACATCGTCACAACTGGCCTGTCGATTCGCGAAACCATCGATTGCATGAAGGATATTGGCATTGAAGTGGTAGCTGCTGCCTGTATCGTTGATCGTTCGGCAGGCAAGGCCGACGTCGGAACGAAGCTTATCGCGCTTGCTGAATATGAAGTGCCAGCCTATTCGGCTGACAATCTGCCGCCAGAACTGGCTGCAATCCCTGCAATAAAGCCGGGTAGCCGTAATATTTAAGCATTTTTCTCAGTAATTCCGACGCAACGTGGTGTAATTTACACCCTGCGTCGAAATTGCGCTTTGCGGTATTTGTTTGTCACCCTTAATTTAGGGGGACGAGCGCAGATATGCTCATCCCCCAATCTAGGAACTTGCTGTGGCTGTTGCCCCGCTTATTTTCGATCAAAAATCCCCTTACAGGGCTCCGTGTGGCGTTTGCGTTGATTGCGATGTACGCCGCATGGCCGTCTGCTCTGCGCTTGATGATGGCGATCTGGGTGCGCTTGAAGCTATCATGACGTCCAAGAAGCTCGACGCCAATGAGATGCTGGTCGAGGAGGGCGATCCGAAACGCCGCGTTTTCAGCCTCACGTCGGGAATGCTGCGGATTTATACCTCTTTGCCAGATGGTCGTCGTCAGATTGCAGGTTTCCTCGTTCCGGGAGATTATCTTGGCCTTGCTGATGATGAGGTTTACTCTCAATCGGCTGAAGCGGTTACCCCATCTGTCCTTTGTGCATTTTCAACAAAGGAAATGGATGGTTTGATGGATAGGTTTCCAAGGCTGAAAGAGCGTCTCTATCAGATGACGCGAGAAGCGTTGCGCACCGCACGCGATAATCAACTGGTTCTCGGTCGTCTTGCGCCGGTGGAAAAGCTTGCGAGCTTTCTTCTCGTTCTTGCCGCTAGATCCGAAAAGCGCGGGGGCAAGATGAACCTGGTTCATCTTTCGATGAACCGTACTGATATTGCGGATTACCTCGGTTTGACAATTGAAACAGTCAGCCGCAGCTTCACCAAGCTGAAAACGCAGGGTCTCATACAGCTGATCGATTCAAATACAGTCGAGATACTCTCCAGACGTTCGCTTGCATCGGTGGCGGGCATCGATCCAGAAAATATTTGATCCCAACTTCTTAGTTTGTGTTTCGTTGATTTAAATCAATGAAGGTTGCCGGAATGCCCTCTACATCTGATCGTGCAAGTTGAGGCAGCGTATTTTACCGCTGTCCAATGATAACGAGGTGATCAGGTGTCGTTGTGGCTGGCAATAATCATATCCGCTGTCATGTGTGTGGGCTTCCTTGCCGCATCATGTCTGCTTGCCCAGCAGAATGCCCGTCTTCGTCCAGCGCGCGTAAAGGTGAGAAGCTCTCGCCAGATCGTCAGGAGCGGGGAGCGCGACCATCATGCATGAAGATACGATAAGACGTTATGCGGCGCTGGCCGTTCCTCGCTACACTTCGTTTCCAACAGCTGTAGATTTCACCCCGACTACCGCAGACAGCACAAAACGCTGGTTGCGCCAAATCGGCCCGGAAGAAAGCGTTTCGCTTTATATCCATGTGCCGTACTGCAAAGAGATTTGCCACTATTGTGGCTGCCATTCAAAAATGGCCGTCCGCGAGGATGTTATCGAGAATTTCGTGACCGCTCTTTTGAGTGAGATCGAAACTGTAAGTGCAAGCCTGACGGCTCGGCCGCAGGTCGTGCATTTACATTGGGGTGGGGGCACTCCTTCAATTCTGCATGCAACGCAGTTCAAACGCATTATGGCAGCCCTTGCTTTGGCGTTTGATTTCCATTCCGATATGGAACATGCGATTGAGCTTGATCCGCGGACGGTCAATCCAATTCTGGCAAAGACCTTGTCATTGATGGGTGTTAACCGCGCAAGTCTTGGCGTGCAGGATGTTAATGCTGATGTGCAGATGGCTATCGGCCGTGTGCAGCCTATTGAAACTGTTGCCAGAGCCGCAATGCTGCTTCGCGAAGTCGGTATCAACAGGCTTAACTTTGATCTGATTTATGGTCTGCCGCTCCAGACTGTAACCAGTCTGCGTGAGACTTGTGAACGTGTGATGGAAATGAAGCCGGATCGCATTGCCTGTTTCGGCTATGCGCATCTGCCGCAGCGCCGTGCCAATCAGCGATTGATTGATGAAAGCATTCTGCCCGATGCAGATGAACGTTTTGCACAGGCAAGTGCTGTAGCTGAAAGCTTTATCCGTCACGGCTATCAGGCCGTTGGTATCGACCACTTTGCTTTGCCAGATGATACGCTGGCCATTGCGGCTGAAAATGGCACGCTGCATCGTAATTTTCAGGGCTATACGACAGATCGTTGCAATACGCTGATTGGTTTTGGCCCGTCGTCCATTTCGCAATATCCGGGGGGATATACGCAGAATATTTCTGATGTGGGGCAATACAGCAAACGTGTTGGGGCGGGGGATTTTGCCACGGTGCGGGGCTATACGATGCGAGACAGTGATCGTCAGCGCGCTGGAATTATTACAGCACTGATGTGTAACTTCCGCGTTGATCTCAATATGGCTGCACCGGGCGTAGAATTTTCTGACGAATTAGCTCTGTTGCGTCCGCTGGTGGCTGATGGGCTGGTGGAAGTGCAGAACGGTGTCATCACTGCGACAGAACACGGCAAACCGCTGATCCGGCTCGTTGCTGCAACATTTGATGAGTTTCGCAGAGAAACGATGCACGGCTTCAGTTTCGCCGTGTGAAGAAGAATATGCGCATGTTGCAAATAATATCGCAACATGCGCCAGAACAAAGAAATAGAGTTGATAATCCTCTATTTCATAGCTGCCGCTGCACCGGGCCGTCAAAAGGTCAGTGGCTCAGGAGCACCGTTCGTTGGGGGATGAGCGGTGCTCCACTTTTTTCTAGGCTTTGCTTTATCGGGCCTTCTGCATTTTCGGCAGGAAGATTGTTAACAGGCCGAGCAGCGGAAGATACGAGCAAATCTTATAGACAAACTCGATGCTTGTGCGGTCTGCAACAATTCCGAGAAGTGCTGCAGCAATACCTGCCACACCAAATGCCAGCCCAAAGAACAATCCTGAGACCATACCAACGCGTCCGGGTAACAGTTCTTGCGCAAAGACAATGATTGCCGGGAAAGCCGAAGCCAACACAAAGCCGATAATGATCGTCAGAACCGCTGTCACTTCCAGATTTGCATAAGGCAAAGCCAGTGTGAAAGGCACGATACCGAGGATCGATACCCAGATCACGGTGCGTGTGCCGATCTTATCACCGATAGGGCCACCAACAATCGTTCCGGCTGCAACTGCACCAAGGAACAAGAAAAGCAGCAACTGCGATCCCTGAACGGTCACACCAAAATGGCTGATCGTATAGAAGGTGTAATAGCTGGTGAGGCTAGCCATATAGACGTATTTGGTGAAGATCAGCATGGCGAGCACCGAGATCGCCATGATTACGGTCTTGCGTGGCAATGGCAGCGTCGTGTCGGCCTTTGGTTTGCTTCTATTTGCAATATTGTGCTGGTTGTACCAGTTGCCGACATACCAGAGCAGCGCCATACCAATCAGTGCCGCAATTGAAAACCACGATACACTGGACTGACCGAAGGGCAGCACGATGAAAGCTGCAAGCAACGGTCCGATCGACGAGCCGAAATTGCCACCCACCTGAAACATTGACTGCGCGAAACCATGGCGTCCGCCTGAGGCCAGACGTGCCACACGTGCGGCTTCAGGATGGAATACCGACGAACCGAAGCCAATGAATGCAGCGCCAAGAAGCAGGAAGGTGTAGTGATGTGCCGATGCAAGCAAGATTAGACCAACCAGTGTGCAGCCCATGCCAAAAGGCAATGAGTAAGGCATCGGACGACGATCTGTATAAATGCCAACGATAGGCTGTAGGATCGAAGCGGTCACCTGAAAGGTAAATGTGAGCAAGCCAATCTGCCAGAATGATAGGCTGTAATTATCCTTCAACATTGGATAAATCGCTGGAAGCAGCGACTGCATCATGTCGTTGAGGAAATGGCCCATGCTTGTGGCCAGAATAATGGCGAGAACCGTATTGTTCGCCGCACTGTTTGATGGCTGCTCGGCAGCACTCGTGCTCATAGTCCTACTCCGAAGATAATTTGGAACGGGCTTTTCCCGCAAAGTTGTGAGGTCAGCTCAGAAAACAAATTCGCATGTTTTCGAATATTTCTAACCTGACCATCTAATAATCATATTGTTTCGCGCCTGCTTTCGTGATTTGGTCCATTACTTTCGAGAGTGGGCCAAAGCAGATGAAGCCGAAATCGCCGCCACAATCATTGCTGATGGGTAATGAGGACCTGCAAAGGTTCCACGAACAGCGTATAACCATGCTGGAAAATCTTGGCGGGCCGGTCATTGCACTGCCGACAAAATATCCCGATGGCTATTTTGTTCCGCAGCACAGCCACAGCCGGGCGCAGCTTTTAAGCGCTTCCCATGGTGTGGTGCTGGTGACCACTGACGCCGGACGCTGGATGATTCCCGGCGATCATGCGATGTGGATTCCTGCGGGCGTAAAGCATTCGGTCGAAATTATCGGCGATGTGCTGATGCGTTCAATCTATATAGCCGTCGATGCGATTTCAGGTGTGCCGGATTATCTGCATGTGGTGGGCATGACTGATCTGATGCGGTGTCTTATTATCGATGCGACCGCCTCCGACAGTATTCCCGAGCCGGAAAGTCGTAACGCTCTGGTGATCGAACTGATCCTGCGAGACTTGCATACATTACCGCAAAGATCCCTTGGTTTACCCTTTCCTGCAGATGTGCGGTTGCAAAATCTCTGCCGTCAGTTTGTAAAAGCACCTCGCGCGCGCGCGACAATCGATGATTGGGCGGATAAAATGGCGATGAGCAGACGCTCTTTTACGCGTCATTTTCAGCGCGAGACCGGTGTCAGCCTTTCAGTCTGGCGTCAGCAGGCCTGCCTTTTTGCAGCCGTTCCTCGTTTGACGGAAGGCGAGGCGGTAACAAGCGTGGCGCTTGATCTCGGATATGACAGTGTGTCTGCCTTTACGACAATGTTTCGCCGTATGCTGGGTGTATCGCCGAAGTTCTATTTACCGCGTATGCATGCGGCGTCTGTTGAAGAACGTGATAAACTGTCTTCCGCGATGGTTGAATAATAACAATTGTCTCAATGCATCGAGCGCAGTATGAGAAGCCATGTTGTTTCAACGCCGAAATCCTCCGACCCGCCGCGAGCGTCTTAGAACGCTGGTGTGGCCACGTCGCTCTTTTGCCCGCTCGTTTAAGTATGGCGGCAAGCGTGTGCTGCGCATTACAGCGTCACCCCATGCAGTTGCTGCTGGGTTGGCTGTTGGCGTCTTTTCGGCTTTCACACCGTTTTTCGGCTTTCATCTCATTATAGCGATTGTTCTGGCTTATTTTCTTGCCGGAAACATTGCTGCCGCTGCACTTGGTACTACGCTTGCCAATCCACTGACGCTTCCGTTCATCTGGGGCAGCACTTACGAACTTGGCCGCTTTGTGATCAGCGGAGACATTCAAAGCGCACCGCCGTTACATCTCGGTCATGCGTTGCAAACAATGAAGTTCGGTGAAGTCTGGACGCCTTTGCTAAAGCCTATGCTGTTCGGATCGACAATCCTTGGAGCCATTTTTGCTGTGATTGCCTATTTCGTCACACGGTTTGCGGTCACTGCATTTCGTCGACGCAAGCTTGAGCGGCTCGCCGCAAAACATAACATGGCTAGCAAGCGGGAGCCGCAGAAAATATGATTATCGGCATTGGCAGCGATCTCATTGATATTCGCCGCGTTGAAAAGACCCTCGAAAAACATGGTGATCGTTTTATCCAGCGTGTTTTTACAGAGGTTGAACAGGCGAAATCAGAGGCCCGCAAACAACGCGCTGCATCTTATGCTAAGCGTTTTGCCGCCAAGGAAGCCTGTTCCAAAGCACTTGGTACCGGACTTTCCAACGGCGTTTTCTGGCGTGATATGGGTGTGGTCAACACACCTTCAGGCAAGCCGACTATGAAACTGACTGGTGGTGCGGCGGAGCAATTGCAACGCTTGTTGCCAGCAGGCAAGCGCGCCGCCATACATCTGACAATTACCGATGATTTTCCTCTCGCGCAGGCCTTCGTGATTATCGAAGCCCTTTCAGAAACAGAATAGTGCATGTTGCGCGATAGCAGCATACGCCAAAACAATTGCGATTGTGTCAGGTAAACTCCTGCTCATAATCGTGCGAGGTAATGGTGAGCGGATTGCTTCAAGCAATTATACTCGTTATTAGATCGCACATCGGCAAGCGGAGATACAATGAGCGTGTCCAGCAAAAGTGAAACTAAAAAATCGGGTGGCATTGGCGAAACCATCAGCGTTATCGTCCAGGCGCTGCTGCTGGCGCTGGTTATCCGCAGCCTGCTTTTCCAGCCATTCAGTATTCCGTCCGGCTCAATGCGCCCGACGCTACTGGAAGGCGATTATCTGTTTGTGTCGAAATATGCCTATGGCTATTCGCGCTATTCACTGCCTTTTGGCCTCGACCTCTTCAACGGTCGAATCTGGGGTGCAGAACCCAAGCGCGGCGACGTTGTGGTTTTCAAGCTGCCAAGCGACACCAATATTGACTATATCAAACGCGTGATTGGCCTTCCGGGTGACCGCGTGCAGATGCGCGGCGGCGTGCTTTATATCAATGATGTTGCTGTTAAGCGCGACCGCGTAGGTACCATTGATAATCCGGATGTGACGGAAGTTAATCGTCCGGTTGAGGTCTATCGCGAAACCCTGCCAAATGGTGTGACTTACGACACGCTTGACCTCGCACCAAATTCTATTGGTGATGATACCCGCGTATTCGAAGTGCCTGCCGGTCATTATTTTATGATGGGTGATAATCGCGATAACTCGCTCGACAGCCGTTTTGGTGTTGGCTACGTGCCTTACGAAAACCTGGTCGGTCGCGCCAATATCATCTTCTTCTCGATTGCCGATAAGGCAAGCCCGCTCGAAATCTGGAAATGGCCGTCTGACGTACGTTTCAGCCGTCTTTTCACTTGGGTAAGTGGTGAGCCGCACACTGCGGTAACCGGAAACTGAAATGGTCTCCACAGATAAAGCAGCACTGATTCTTGAGGAGCGGACAGGTCACCGTTTTCTTAATCTGAAACGGCTTGAGCGTGCGCTCACGCATTCCAGCGTACAGGCACCATCGCGCGCCAATTATGAACGACTGGAGTTTCTCGGCGACCGTGTGCTCGGTCTTGTGGTTGCCGAAATGCTTTTTAATGCATTTCCCGATGCGCCAGAAGGCGAAATGTCCGTGCGTCTGAATGCATTGGTCAATGCTGAGACCTGTGCTGCAATTGCCGATGAAATCAAGCTAGCAGATCTCATTCATACAGGTTCAGACATTAAATCGCTGAATCATCAGCGATTGCTCAATGTGCGTGCTGATGTTGTCGAAGCAATTATAGCAACGATTTATCTGGATGGCGGGTTAGAAGCTGCACGCGGATTCATTAACCGCTATTGGCAAAAACGCTCGTTGGAGACTGGTGCAGCGCGACGCGATGCGAAGACAGAGTTACAGGAATGGGCACACCAGCAGGGCAATGTGCACCCAACCTACAATATTTTGAGTCGTACTGGCCCGGACCATGATCCCTCATTTACGGTTGAGGTTTCGGTCAAGGGGTTTAAAGCTGAAACTGGCGAGGGGCGCTCCAAGCGCATTGCCGAGCAAAGTGCGGCTGAAGCGATGCTTTACAGAGAATCTGTCTGGAAGCGTGACAGCTCCAACTAATGCGAAATTCAGCATTCATTTGAATAAAATTCAGCTATAATCAGACTAACAGCGACTTATGCGGGTTTGTCGCGCTGGCAAATTGGTTTGGGCGAAGCCCAATCTATGCCAACACCATGAGAAGAGTAATTCCAGCGAAAGTGGGGACCAGTTTCCGTTCGGAATTGCGCAAACAAAATTGAGGCTCTCGCATTGATGATAAGCGAGAAGGCTCACAAAAGGATACGAAATGAATACTCCGACGATGCCGGCAAACGGCGAAAATGAAACCGGGCAGACCCGTTCTGGCTTTGTGGCGCTGATTGGAGCGCCAAATGCCGGAAAATCCACGCTGGTTAACCAGCTGGTGGGCACCAAGGTTTCCATCGTCACGCATAAGGTCCAGACAACCCGTGCGCTGGTACGTGGTATCTTTATCCATGATCAGGCACAGATTGTACTCGTCGACACACCCGGTATTTTCCGTCCGAAGCGCAGGCTCGACCGCGCCATGGTCACGACTGCATGGGGTGGCGCAAAGGATGCTGACATCATTCTCGTTATTCTTGATGCGCAGGGTAGTCTGAACGAGAACGCGCAAGCGCTGCTCGAAAGCATGGCCAATGTGCGTCAGAAAAAAGTGCTGGTACTCAACAAGGTCGATCGCGTTGATCCGCCTAAGCTGCTTGAGTTGTCGCAGAAGGCCAATGAAATCGTTGCCTTCGACAAAACCTTTATGATCTCGGCGCTCAATGGGTCCGGCTGTAAAGACCTTGCAGCGTTTTTGGCAGAAACTGTTCCAAATGGTCCTTGGTATTACCCGGAAGACCAGATTTCTGACATGCCGATGCGTCAACTCGCGGCGGAAATTACGCGCGAAAAGCTTTATCTGCGCTTGCATGAAGAATTGCCTTATTCCTCTACGGTTGAAACCGAAAGCTGGGAAGAACGCAAAGATGGCTCGGTGCGTATCGAGCAGGTCATTTATGTCGAGCGGGAAAGCCAGAAGAAGATTGTGCTTGGTCACAAGGGCGAAACCATCAAGGCAATTGGACAGTCTGCACGCAAAGAGATCAGTGCGATTCTTGAGCAGAATGCGCATTTGTTTCTGTTTGTGAAAGTACGCGAAAACTGGGGCAATGATCCTGAGCGTTATCGTGAAATGGGCCTCGCTTTCCCGAAATAATCGAGACCAAAGAAGATATGGAATGGCGTGATCGCCGCGCATAATTCGGAAAGTCTCTGACTTTCTTTTTAATCATGCGCAAATTGAGAGTCTGGTAAACATTTACCCATGGAATGGCGCGATGAGGGCATAATTCTCGGCACACGACGACATGGCGAGACAAGCGCGATTGTCGAAGTGATGACCCGTGAACATGGCCGTCATATGGGTATGGTGCGCGGCGGGCGATCCCGCCGCATGCAGCCTCTGCTGCAACCCGGCAATCATGTCGATCTGACGTGGTGGGCAAGACTGGATGAGCATATGGGCTCATTCACCATCGAGCCGCTGGGCTTTGCTGCAGCGCGTCTGATCGAGACGCCAGTCGCACTCTATGGTATCCAGCTTGCCGCTTCTCACTTGCGATTGCTGCCTGAGCGTGATGCGCATGGTGGTCTGTACGAAACGCTTCGCCTTATTATCGAGCACTTTGACGATCCGCTTGCCTCGGGTGAATTGCTGCTGCGTTTCGAAGTCATGATGCTTGAAGAGCTGGGCTTTGGCCTTGATCTAAAAGAATGTGCTGCAACAGGTGTTCGCGAAAATCTGATTTATGTATCGCCTAAATCGGGTCGCGCAGTCTGTGGTGACGCTGGTGCGCCATGGGCAGACAAAATGCTGCCGCTTCCAGCTTTCGTCAACAACACCGCGTTGCGCGCATCTTGTTACGATGATCTCAATGATGCATTCAGAATGACCGGCTTTTTCTTCCTGCGGCATGTGTGGGAGCCGCGCGCGCAGACGCCGCCGGATTCACGTGGCGGCTTTCTCAATGCCATATCGCGCATAGTCAGTCTGCAAGAGGCAGGCTGAACACTTCGCCTTCAAAGGCTTCCTGCCCGCGTCCGATTGCCTTAATCGCGGCAACCATACGGCCATCCCTTCCAAGCATATCATCTGCAAGCGAAATAAGCTGTATATTGGGTGTTGCTGAGGGTGAAAGTTCCCGCAACTTTTGTGCAAGTGCTGTTTCGTCAAGGTTGGGATCAAGCGCCAAGGCTATAATGTAAGCACTTGCAGTTGAACGCGAAACACCGGCATAGCAATGGATCAGCAGTGGCTTTGCGCGATCGCCGTGGCCCCATTTTGATGCAAAAACCAGCAACGCTCTGACGTGGCCTTCATTGGGCATAGTTAGCCCGTCGCGTGGTTCTGTAATGTCGTTGAATAGCAGACTGAGCCTCTCTGCCTCACCGGGCAGGGCAGGCAAGGGGTGACTGCTGAGCGTTACGATATGACTTGGCTGATGCAGTGCAATCTGCGCTTCAAGCTTCGATACCGGACTGACGACGATATAAGCCAAAGCCTATCCTCTTCTCGCCTGTTCCAGCAAAGCAAAACGCGCCAGAAAATCGTTCTGCACATCCTGGGTCGGACGTGGTGTCAGTTCAAGCCCGGCAGGATCAAAGCCGCGTGGACGACCAAAATACTTGGTGGCTTCCGCTTCGCTAAACCCTGCAAGCCTTGTTGCCTCGAAATAGGCTGCGACTTTATCAGCGCGTTTGATCAGCTTTTTGAGCGATGCAGAAATCGAAGCAGGCAATGAAAAGCGGACATGAATTGCGCGTTCGAGCCGGTCTTCAATGAGTTTGTAATTGCCACCCATAACCGCCTTGAACGGTGAAATCATGTCGCCGATCACATATTCAGGCGCGTCATGCAGAAGGGTCAACATCTGCCATTCAATGCTTGCATCAGGGACAAGCCGGTTGAAAATCTGCTCAACCAGCATTGAGTGTTGGGCTACGGAATAGGCGTGCTCGCCCACGGTCTGCCCGTTCCAGCGGGCGACTCGTGCGAGACCATGTGCGATGTCTGTAATCTCAACATCAAGCGGCGAGGGATCAAGCAGGTCTAGCCTGCGTCCCGATAACATACGCTGCCATGCCCGTTCTTGTCCCGATGAACGATCTACTGCTGCCATCAGGCTTTGTCCGTGTCAGCGGTTGGGAATGTGAAGCGCACATGCGGTGGCAGCTCTAACCTGATTTCGATTTCACCGGCCAGAATTGGTGTGCCGGAATCAATCGCATCCTTCACCCGATCAATGCGAACAAGTGCCAGACCGATCTTGCCGGAGGAACTACCAAGTGTTCCGATATCGCGTCCGCCGACTGTAACCGGCGTACCCATTGCGGGAAGGCGCGCATCAGATTTGGTGATCAGCACACGTCGCCGCGGCGTGCCGCGATGTTGCATACGTGAGACAACTTCCTGTCCGATGAAGCAGCCTTTTGGAAACGTTACGCCGCCCGTCTGGTCGAAATTAACGTCATGCGGAAACACGTCATTATAGGCAAAATCGACTTCGCCTTCGGCAATGCCATATTCGGCACGAAGTGCTATCCATGCACTTTCGTCGCCGATTTCACCTGCCTGTCCATAAACGCGGGTAACATGCAGTTCTGCTGGAAACCGTGAATCGTGCTTAATTGAATCGCTTTCTGAGGAATCTGAATCACTCCCCCAGAAAACGCTCACAAGTGATTCTGGTGATTGGGTAATTTCTGCTTTGGCGCGCAAGCGATAGAGTGTCATACGCTTGGCAAAATCAGCGGCAATGCTTGCGGTCATATCAAACCGAAGCCCATTTTCAATGCGCGAAACAAGGAAGTCGAACATGATTTTGCCTTGTGGTGCCAGCAATGCACCGGGCTTCAGGTCGTCGGCACCGAGCTTGTCCAGATTGGTAGTAATCACAGCCTGCACGAATTTTTCCGCATCTTCGCCTGTGATGTGAACCAGTGCTCTGTTGGAAAGATTGATCGTTTCCGCTACCGTCGCCATCGCTTCTTCCTTGCCTTTATAATCATCGTTACGTAAGCCGCATTGAAGACGCTCGCAAGCCCCATCAAGCCAGCAGGAGACAACAATGGCCCATACGTTCGATACGATCCTGAAAGGTGCAACCATCGTCAATCATGACGGCACCGGTCAGCGCGACATTGGCATTCGTAATGGGCGCATAGAGGCAATTGGTTCTCTGTCAGCAAATTCTGCGGGTGAAGTGATTGACTGTACCGGCCTGCATATCCTGCCGGGTGTGGTTGATAGTCAGGTGCATTTCCGTGAGCCGGGTCTTGAACACAAGGAAGATTTGGAAACCGGTTCGCTGGCTGCCGTTCTTGGCGGCGTGACCTCGGTGTTTGAAATGCCGAATACCAAGCCGCTGACAACCACTGCTGAAACGCTGGAAGACAAGATTCGTCGTGGCCGTCATCGTATGCATTGCGATTTTGCCTTCTGGGTCGGCGGCACGCGTGACAATGCAAAAGACGTAGCTGAACTTGAACGCTTGCCGGGGGCGGCTGGTATCAAGGTCTTCATGGGTTCATCAACCGGCGATCTGCTGGTTGAGGACGATGATGGTGTTCGCTCAATTCTCAAGAACACGCGCCGTCGTGCGGCGTTTCATTCCGAAGATGAGTTTCGTCTGAAAGAACGAGAAGGCCTGCGTGTGGCAGGTGATCCGTCGAGCCATCCTGTTTGGCGTGACGAGATTGCGGCACTGCAATGCACCGAACGTCTGGTGCGGATTGCGCGGGAAACCGGCGCACGCATCCATGTGCTGCATATTTCAACTGCCGAAGAAATCGACTTCCTTCAGGGTCACAAAGACGTGGCAACCTGCGAAGCCACCCCGCATCACCTCACATTGTCAGCAGATGAATATGCAACGCTTGGCAACCTTATCCAGATGAACCCGCCTGTGCGCGACAAGCGCCATCGTGACGGTATCTGGAAAGGCATTGATCAGGGCATTGTCGATGTTCTCGGTTCTGATCATGCGCCGCATACGCTTGAAGAAAAGCAGAAGCCTTATCCTGCATCACCATCCGGTATGACCGGTGTTCAGACGCTGGTGCCGATCATGCTTGATCATGTCAATGCCGGTAAGCTTTCGCTGGAGCGCTTTGTCGATCTGTCGAGCCACGGCCCGAACCGCATTTTCGGTATGGCACGCAAGGGGCGTATCGCCGTTGGTTATGATGCTGATCTGACAATCGTTGATATGAAGCGCCGCGAAACGATCACCCATGAGCAGGCAGGCTCTAAAGCTGGCTGGACGCCTTATCATGGCAAGACTGTCACCGGCTGGCCGGTTGGCACTTTTGTGCGCGGGATCAAGGTTATGTGGGAAGCAGAAATCATCAACCCGAACAAGGGTGAGCCCGTCGAGTTTCTGGAAGCATTGCCGCCACGCGGATAATGCTTTGGCGTGAAATGTCCCATCTTTGTCCGAGGTGGGGCTTTCAGCTTATATTGCAGGCGCTATCGTCTCCTTGTATAGTTTTACATGGAGCGTGAAATGTCCGCTAATGATACTGCACTGCTGGTTGTCGATGTTCAGGAATCTTTCCGTCATCGTCCATATTACCGCGATGAAGAGGTTGCCGCTTATATTGAGCGGCAACAGGCGCTGATTGACGGTGCCAAGCGCAAGGGCATACCGGTTGTGCAGATTTTTCACGTCGAGGATAGCGGCCCGTTTTCGGAAGAATCGGGCAATGTGAAAACACTCGCACCCATTGCCTATGAACCCGATGCGACCTTTCGAAAGCGCCGTCATAGTGCGCTGGTCGGCACAGACCTTGATGTCTGGCTCATCTCCAGAGGCATTAGGCGGGTTATTGTTTCCGGTATCCGGACTGAACAGTGCTGTGAGACCACCACGCGTCAGGCATCCGATCTTGGTTTCGATGTTGATTTTGTAGGCGAGGCAACGCTGACATTTCCAATGACGGATGTGAATGGACACGAATGGAGTGCAGCGGAAATTCGTGCACGCACAGAGCTTGTTCTCGCAGGTCGTTTTGCCCGTATTGCAACAGTAGAGCAGGCTCTTGAAGGCATTGCTGAACAGAAGGCTGCATGAACCAATCCGCTGACAGTCTGAAAACTATTCCCGTGTTTGTCGTTATCCCGCCGCGCACGCTTTTGCTCGACGTGGCGGGACCGATAGAGGTTTTACGCAAGGCTAATCTCGAACAAAGCTCCATACAGTTTGATGTGCACTATATCGGTCCATCTGAAGAGGTCACGAGTTCGATAGGGCTGTCAGTTGCCAATATTTCACCGCTGCCAGAAGCCTTGCCCGATGATGCGCTTGTCGTCATTTCGGGTTCTGCCGATGTGCCGATGGGCGGTGCTGTCACTAGCCGCGACGATGACGCAATTCTGGAGGCGCAAATTGTCAGCTGGTTGCGCCGTACAATTCGCCTCGGTGTAAAGCTGGTTTCCATCTGTTCCGGCGCGTTGCTTGCAGCGCGTGCGGGACTGCTTGAAGGCTATGAGTGCACAACCCATCATATGGCGATTGAGGAACTGCACCGATTAGCGCCGACGTCACGCGTGTTGCAAAACCGGCTGTTTGTGGAAGATCGCGACAGGCTGACAAGTGCCGGAATTACCGCAGGCATTGATCTCATGCTGCATATTGTGGCTGAGATGGCAGGGCATGCACTTGCATTGTCGGTGGCGCGTTATCTGGTGGTTTATCTGCGCCGTAGTGGCAATGATCCGCAGCTTTCACCATGGCTTGAAGGCCGCAATCACATGCACCCGGTTGTGCATCGTGCGCAGGATGCGATTACTGGAAATCCGGCAGAAAACTGGTCTGTTGAAAAATTGGCTGAGGCCAGTGGCGCAAGTCCACGCAATCTGTCGCGCTTGTTCAATGAACATGCTGGGATGAGTGTCACAGATTATGCAAACAGGCTGAAAATAAGCCTCGCCCGCGAAATGCTGGCGAATTCTGGTTTGGATATGGAGAGTGTTGCGGAACGCTCGGGCTTTGCCTCGACAAGGCAGTTCCGCAGGGTATGGGAGCGGGTTTATGACTTCCCGCCCAGAGCATGTCGCGGAAAAGTGGGAACCGGTTTTCCGGTAACGATATGCGTAAAAGGAATGAGATAGAGCAACTGCTTGCTCTATCGACGTGCGAATTACTGCAACACCCGCTGCGGCAGGAATGTACCGGCGATAATCTGTTCGCGCATTTTCTCGATTAGTTCGAGGGCCGAATCTTCACCGGCCTCGCGCATAAGCTCTGTAAGCGCTGTCGTAAAAGCTGCTTCGGCTAGAATCTCAGGCTCAATGCCTTCGGAAATGCCATCCGCCCAAGCCTCATTCTGGTATTCAATCGCCACAAGCTTTTTTTCGCGGGCGATCATCTCGTCCAGATCGGCTGGCATATAATCCATTGGTTTCATCCCGGCTTGCGCCCTTCTGGCTCTTCAAATGACCTCTCACCGAAATCGGGAGCACGAACACTTGTGCGGCCTTCCTATCATTTAAGACAGTGTTAACAGATTACTGCGGATTTAAATGAGGCATTTGCAGTCCATCCGCATAAGACTGAAGAATTGGTTAATTTCCATAGCGCGAGATAAGCTCGTTAGACAAGCTTTCTCCCTCTTTCATATAGCGATCAATCGCCGCAAGTGCGGAGGGCGTGCAGCGTAGATAATTGTTGCTGAAGGCGCGATAGCCATGGTTAAAGCTTGAAATAAGCCGAACGCGTTCGCTCTCATCAGGCTTTTCAGTGGCAATGATCGCGTCCATGCGTTCGCGCCACTCATTGCTGGTTTCTCCGCACAGATTGCGCAGATAGTGCAGTGAACCAAGCACCTCTGCCAGTCTTTGCATTTTGCCTTCATAAGGAGTGTTTTGCGCAGCAAGGGCCGGGGAAGCCATACCCAGCCATAAACTGATTACGATCAGCGAAAGCGTGTTGCTTCTCAAACTTAAACCCTTCTTTCAGACCGCCTTTTTGCTCGCAAACATGGCCACTTCAAGATGCGCTGCTGATCAATAGCTGAGTTGGTCTTCTTCTTCCGCCACCGAGCGTGCAACATCCACCGTGCTGTCGGTTACGTTAGCTTCTGCCATTTCATCAATCGTCAGCCAGTGGATGGCTGCAGCATCATCACCAGCCTGTTCAACGCCCGAAATATCGAAAGCGCGATAGACCGAGAGGAAATAGCTCTTTGCATAGGCTTTGCCCTCAAGTGCCAGATCAACTGTAATTACATGACTTAGCGAGCCAGCACTGAGTGCGGTTTCCTCTTTTAGTTCCCGGTGCGCTGCTTCTTCGGGCGTTTCGCCGGCTTCTATGCCCCCACCGGGGAAGGCCAGCCAGCCCTTCCAAGGCTCTTTTCCACGTTCAACCAGCAAAAAACGACCGTCGCGCCGACAGATCAGCGAAACGCCATGAATTTGAAGCGGAGCGGGAATGACGGGAACTGTGACCATATGCAAGATATGATCCGACCAGCTTGTTTTGGCAACCGCAAAGCGCACTTGACCAATCATGCAAAAGTCTGAACATGGCCGCTATGTGTGGACGTTTTTCTTTGACTGCAAACCGCGAGGAAGTCGAAGCATTGCTCGGTGCAATGATCGATGAAGACTTTCCGCCGCGCTATAATATTGCGCCGACCCAGCCGATCTTGTCCGTTCTGGCAGGAGAAACACCGCCGCAGGGAAGTAACAGGCCTGACCGAACCGGCATGCTGGTGCGCTGGGGATTTGTGCCGTCATGGGTGAAAGACCCGAATGACTGGCACCTTGTGTTCAATATTCGCTCTGAGACGGCGGCTGAGAAAAATTCTTTCCGCGCAGCGCTCAATCATCGGCGCGCGCTGATTCCCGCTTCCGGATTTTATGAATGGCGGCGTGAGGGAAAGAACAAGGCGCAGGCCTATTGGATCAGGCCGCGCAACGGCGGCATTGTTGCTTTTGGCGCGCTGGTCGAGACGTGGAGCAGTGCAGACGGTTCGCAAATCGATACCGCAGGCATTCTCACCACAGGCGCCAATGCTCTCTTGCGTCCGATCCACGAACGCATGCCTGTGGTGGTGAAGCCTGAAGATTATGCTCGCTGGCTTAACTGCAAGACTTTGCTTCCGCGCGATGTTGCCGACATTATGCGGCCAGTTCAGGATGACTTTTTCGAAGCCATTCCGGTGTCTGATAGGGTCAACAAAGTCGCCAATACGTCACCTGATGTCCAAACCCGCGTCGAAGAGGTATTGGACATTGCACGCGTACCTAAAACAGGTAAGAAGAAGATTGATCCGGATGAAAAATCCGACGGTCAATTGTCAATGTTCTGATTCTATTTTCAGGAAAACAACGTGTTATCAGCAGCTTTCTCGGGCTTTTTCCTTGGTGCGTCTCTCATCATCGCGATTGGAGCACAAAACGCATTCATTCTGCGGCAGGGATTGTTGCGGCAGCACGTATTCATTCTCTGTCTGATTTGCGCGCTATCGGATGCGATTTTGATCATCGCAGGTGTGGCAGGTCTCGGAACGCTGATTGCCCAGTCACCAATGCTCATTTCATTTGTAACGCTTGCTGGTGCGGCTTTTCTGTTTTGGTATGCGTCGGTTGCTTTTCGCCGTGCATTTCATCCTGAAGCAATGCAGGTAAAATCAAGCGGTAGTGTCAACCTTAAGGCGGCGGTCGCTACCTGTTTGGCGCTGACATTTCTCAATCCGCATGTTTATCTGGATACGGTTGTGCTGCTCGGAAGTCTTTCCGCTCGCTTTCACGACGAAGCCCGCGCTGCATACGGTGCCGGTGCAGTCATAGCCTCGTTTACGTGGTTTTTTGCGCTCGGCTATGGGGCGCGCCTTTTGCAGCCAATTTTCGCAAAACCGGCTGCCTGGCGCGTGCTGGACTGTATCATCGGCGTCGTTATGACACTGATCGGCCTAAGCCTGTTAGTCCGCTTTTTTAACAGCTAGTATTGAGTTGCTGTTGCTTGGGCGGCGCGTTTCGTTTGCCCGCGCATTTTTGTTCATCAAGGCTGCAACCAGAACGGCCGGTCCGATCGCACGATACTGGTCAATGAGCTTGTCTTGTCGTGGTTGCAGTTCATTTTTAGGCATTGTTCCATCCTCTTCCAAATTACGCTCACTATTTTGTGATTGATTGGGACGGAATGAAGGCTGTTTGGAGCCGGTTTTAGGGAATTCCGGTTAACTTACATTAGTACTTTGCGAAGTTGTAAAAATGTCACAGAGATTTTGGGTCTAGCCTCTTGACGGCCTAGCGTCCGATAAGGATAAGTAGCCGCATGAAAACGCCGACCACGATCATTTGTACTGGTTCGATTATTATTGGCTAGCAGCTTGCTGGCCCGGCCGTTTTCGTCTCCCCTAAAATAAGACAGGATGATAACGCCCCGGCCAGACGGCTGCGGTCTTTCGTGCCCGTATTTTCAGGTCTTTTGGGGAAATAACATGGCTGATGCGCCGCAACTACGTCTGTACAATACTGCAACCCGCACGAAGGAGGATTTCATCCCCATCGATGCGAATAATGTGCGCATGTATGTCTGCGGACCAACAGTTTATGACTTTGCCCATATCGGCAATGCCCGTCCGGTTATCGTCTTTGACGTGCTGTTTCGCCTGCTGCGTCATGTCTATGGCGTGGAAAAGGTCACGTATGCGCGTAACGTCACCGACGTTGATGACAAGATCAACGCACGTGCCGCGAGTGAATATCCTGATCTGCCGCTCAATGAAGCAATTGGTCGCGTAACCGAAGGCACGAACAATCAGTTTCAGGCCGACATTAAAGCCCTGGGCAATCTTGAGCCGTCGAGCCAACCGCGTGCGACCGAACACCTTGATGATATGCGTAATATGATCGAGAAACTCATCGAACGTGGCGTGGCCTATGTTGCTGATGAGCATGTGCTGTTTTCACCATCGGCGATGAATGCTTTGGGCGGCGCACGCTATGGCGCACTTTCCCATCGTCCATTCGATGAAATGCTGGCAGGCGCGCGCGTCGATGTCGCTTCTTACAAGCGCGACGAGATGGATTTTGTGCTCTGGAAACCATCGCGTAATGGCGAGCCGGGCTGGGCTTCACCAGCAGGAATTGAAACACTGGGCCGTCCAGGTTGGCATATTGAGTGCTCTGCCATGTCTATGGCGAAGCTGCTGGCTCCTTTTGGCGGTGGTTTAAAATGCGACGATCCCTATAAAAACCAGTTCGACATTCATGGCGGCGGTATCGATCTCGTCTTTCCGCATCATGAAAATGAGCTTGCGCAATCTTGCAGTGCTTTTGGCACCGAGCGCATGGCCAATATCTGGATGCATAACGGCTTTCTTCAGGTCGAAGGACAGAAGATGTCGAAGTCTCTCGGCAACTTCATCACCATTCGCGATGTGTTGAATGATGGTTTGCCGCAGATTGGGATTTGGGACGACAAGGATGCGCGCGACCGCTGGGTTGGACTTTCTGCCCGTCTTTCGATGCTGCAAACGCATTATCGCGAGCCGATCAACTGGACGGCGCAACGTCTGGCAGAATCTGCAGAAGAACTGCGTCGCTGGTATGAGTTGCTCCGTGACACGAGCTTTGCGGTACCGTCTGAGCTTTCTGCACTCAGTGAAGTTGAAGAAGCACTGTCTGACGATGTTAACACGTGGCTAGCAATCACAGCGCTGCGCAAGGCATTCAAGGCTAAGGATAGCGCAGCTTTGGGCGAGGGCATGGCACTTTTGGGCCTGTTTGATCCATATTTTGTGACTGAGCAGGATGTGCCGGTGTTCGCAAAAGCAGATGTCGATACAGCAGCGATTGAAACACTGATTGCGGAACGTTTGCAGGTAATTGCTGATAAAAACTGGGCAGAGGCGGATCGTATTCGCGATGAGCTTTTGGAGCAGGGTGTGCAGTTGAAGGATGGCAAGGATCCTGCCACCGGCGAACGCATCACGACATGGGAAGTGGTAAGCTGACGATCGTTTAGTTTCTGGGAGGAAGCCATGACGCTTGATAATAAGCCGCTCTATAGCGGGGGATGCCAGTGTGGTGCAGTGCGCTTTCATGTTGAGGGCGCTCTCGGCTCAGCATCCATCTGTCATTGCCGCATGTGTCAGAAAGCCTTTGGCAATTTCTATGCGCCGCTGGTCTCAGTGGGCAAGGCAAAGCTCATCTGGACCCGCAATGAGCCAAAGCGTTTTCAGTCGTCCAATCACGTGAAGCGCGGATTCTGCCCTGAATGCGGAACCCCGCTTACATACGAGGCGCCGGATGGCGTGGCGCTTTCTATAGGCGCTTTCGATGCACCAGAAGAGATCGAACCGACGGTTCAATGGGGCGTTGAAGTCAAGCTGCCCTATGTCGATGACCTCGCAAAATTACCCGGTTTTGAAACCGAGCGTGATGAGGAAAGTATCGAGTTTGTAAAAACGATGGTGTCTTACCAGCACCCTGACCACGACACTGAAAACTAAAAAGCCATAAATTATCACGGCATATACCCACCGACAGGCAGGCAAAATGGCACGCGAACGCATCTATATCTACGACACGACTTTGCGGGATGGACAACAAACCCCCGGCGTTGATTTCTCGGTCGAAGACAAAAAAGCGATTGTCATTTTGCTTGAAGAGCTGGGCGTGGATTATGTCGAAGGTGGCTATCCGGGTGCAAATCCGACAGATACGGCCTTTTTCCAAAAACGGCAGACGTCGCATGCGAAATTTGCTGCTTTCGGCATGACCAAACGCGCTGGCGTTTCTGCTTCTAATGATCCGGGGCTGACAGCGCTTCTGCAAGCTACGAGTGATGCCGTGTGTTTTGTTGCCAAAAGCTGGGATTATCATGTGCGGATCGCACTTGGCTGCACCAATGAAGAAAATCTGGAATCGATTACCGCATCGGTGACCGCTGTTCGTATGGCTGGTCGTGAGGCGCTGGTTGATTGCGAACATTTCTTCGATGGTTATAAGGCCAATCCGGAATATGCATTGGCTTGCGCAAAGGCGGCTTATGAAGCGGGGGCGCGCTGGGTGGTACTGTGCGATACCAATGGTGGCACCCAGCCATCGGAAGTTGCCGACATTATCAATGTGGTGAAGGCTATCGTCCCGGGTGAAAGCCTCGGCATCCATGCACATAATGACACCGAACAGGCTGTCGCGGTTTCGCTTGCGGCAATTGACGCCGGTGTGCGCCATGTGCAGGGAACGCTGAATGGAATTGGAGAGCGTTGCGGCAATGCAAACCTCGTTTCATTGATCCCGACGCTGGCATTGAAGCCTTATTGGGC
Organism: Ochrobactrum sp. EDr1-4; assembly: GCF_049199085.1. NCBI lineage: Bacteria > Pseudomonadati > Pseudomonadota > Alphaproteobacteria > Hyphomicrobiales > Brucellaceae > Ochrobactrum > Ochrobactrum sp. EDr1-4. The sequence goes on along the minus strand of NZ_JBLZOF010000001.1, from coordinate 306,739 downwards.
TGATCGCTTTGAGTTGGGTGTTAAGCCGGATGCCTTGAAAGCCATTACCCGCATTTCGCGTGCTTTTGATGATATTCTCAATCGCTCGCCTGTAGAGCAGGCGCCTTATACCGGCACTTCCGCCTTTGCGACCAAGGCGGGCATTCATGCGTCAGCATTGCTTAAAGACCCGCAGACCTATGAGCATGTTCCTCCTGAAACGGTGGGAAACCGCCGCCGCGTTATGGTGTCAGATCAAGGCGGCAAATCGAACTTCATCGCTGAATTGGAGCGCCTTGGCGTTCGCGTCGCTAAGAATGATGCCCGGCTCGATACGCTGATTTCGCTGGTTAAAGAGCGTGAGGCCGAAGGCTATGCCTATGAAGGTGCGGATGCGAGTTTTGAACTTTTGGCACGCAATATGCTCGCGCCGCAGCCTGAGTTTTTCAAAGTCGATTCTTTTCGCTGTCTCGTTGAGCGCCGCTTTGATGCCAATGGCGCATTGAAAACCATGTCGGAAGCCGTGGTCAAAGTGGAGGTTGATGGCGAAATGCATATGTCGGTCGCGGAAGGCCATGGCCCTGTCAACGCGCTCGATATTGCGTTACGCAAGGATTTGGGGCGCTATCAGGACGAGATCGAAGATCTTGAACTGGTGGATTTCAAGGTGCGTATCCTCAATGGCGGTACAGCGGCTATCACCCGTGTTCTGATTGAATCCGGCGACGCCACTGGTGCGCGCTGGCGTACCGTTGGCGTGTCCGACAACATTATCGATGCATCGTTTCAGGCGCTGATGGATTCGGTCAATTATAAGCTGATGAAGAACCGTTCTTTGGCCGGCCTGGTAGCGGCTGAATAAGCTACTGCGTTCACCAAGATTGATGCTTTGATCAGTATAATTGAATAGATTTTATGGATTGATCGGCGCATAGCAGTTTGACCAACTCGGAAAAGCCTATCGCTTTTCCGAGTAATTTCTTAATGCGGAGATGGAAATGAGCGAGCAGACCTTATCTGGAGGCCAGCTTTCAGACGGAAGCCGCGGCTTCATGATGGCTATGGGCGCTTATGGTCTTTGGGCTATTTTGCCGTTCTATCTCAAAGCTTTATCGCATCTGCCAGCATTTGAAATTGTCGCGCATCGCGTGATCTGGTCGGTGCCAGTTGCAGCTATTTTGCTGGTTTTTATCGGTCAATTCCGTGCAATCCTTGATACGCTTCGCAAGCCACGCATGCTTGCCATGGCAGCACTCACCGCATCCCTTATCACCATTAACTGGTGTGTTTATGTCTGGGCAGTTGCTCATGATCAGATCATCGGTGCGGCACTTGGCTATTACATCAATCCGTTGTTCAACGTGGTTTTGGGTGGCCTGTTTCTCGGTGAGCGCCTGACAAAAGTGCAATATATTGCCGTTGGCTTTGCCTTCTTGGCGGTGCTGGTTCTCACCTTTAATGCTGGTGGCCTTCCGTGGGTTTCGCTGGTTCTGCCAGTAACATTTGGTCTTTATGGGTTCTTCCGCAAATCCTTGCCAATGCCGCCTTTGCAGGGCTTTACGCTCGAAGTCGTTATTCTTTCAGTTCCAGCGATGGGCTATGTTATCTGGCTGCTGGTGAACGGGCAGGATCATTTCTTCTCAGGTGCTGCATCGGATGTTTCGTTGCTGTTGCTGGCTGGGCCATTTACCGCGATTCCGCTGATCCTCTATGCGGGTGGAGCCAAGCTGCTGCGTTATACAACGCTCGGCCTGATGCAGTATTTGACACCGACGCTATTGTTCATCTTCGCGATTTTCATTTTCCACGAACCATTCTCGCCTGCGCAGTTGGTGGCTTTCGTGTTGATCTGGATTGGCCTGATTATTTACACCTGGTCGTCTTTGTCGGCACATCGCAAGGCGCGCGCCAGCGCCTGATAAATTTAACTTGAGTGTTCGTGCTGTTATCTCCGGTGGATTATGTCCGCCGGAGCCATAATTTAGCCGCGCTCTGGCCCTCTGGTCCGTTTGTCATTTCAGATGGAATTTGGAGCCGTTCACTGCATGCTGTTTCGCACTGCCCGCAGAGATAAGCAGATTCATGTTGTTGTATCGCCAGATCTTAGGGTCCGGTCTGATGACACGCATCAAGCTGTTTTGGGTGAGCACACCAAACTTGCACCTCTTTCTCATCTCGTACTCAAGCCCTTAGAACGCGTCCGTTTTTCAATTCACACACACCGTCGTGCGTGCATTGCGCTTGCGTCAGCAACACTTCTTGCAGGTGGTGCAATGGCGTTGATAACGGCAGGCCTTGTGCGTCACGGACATGCTTCGCAACCGATCATGGTTGATCCAGCCTCGCTTGTGCACAGCCATGCGGCTAAGAAAGAAGCGCGACTGGTTCCACAAAACGAAGTTGATGAAAACCAACGCATTGCTAAGCGCATCGATATTGCTGAAGGCACGGATGACGGTGAGGCGACACTCTTCACCTATCAGCATGTCATCCTTGATCTGAAAAGTGGTCCGAGCGGGCAGGGTCTGCGTAATCTGGCCTCGACACAAGTCAAAGAGAACAGCAATGAAGCCGCTGATCCGGCAGATAAAATATCAACGCTCGCCAATCAGAAAGGCGTGCCGCTGAATGTAAGTTTTGCCAAGCCAGCGGATATACCTCATCCAAAAGTGCACGAAATCATTCTTGCTCCACAGTCGCGCGAGAAGGTGGGGGTTCTCATGCAGGCAGCCGATATTGCTGCCGAGGATGCTGCACATCTCGAGCAGGCGTTAGGGCGAAAGGAGCTTCGCCCCGGTGATAATCTCGTTTTGCTTCTCGATCAGTCTTCCGGAAAGCCAGCACATATCACCATGGCGCGGTTCAGACATGGCAGTTCGTCTGATTCCGTTTACGGGCGAACAGACGATGGTGTTTTCCGCGCCAATGATAATCAGCGGCTTTTTGCACGCCTTTCACATGATGCTATGCTCTCGGCATCGCGTAAGTCTACTAAAGCGCGAAATGACGGGTCTGTTCAGTCGCAGCTTATTGCAGCTGGTGCGCCGCGTGCGGTCGCGGATGATGTGAAAAAGCTCGCGGCCGAAAATAACGTGTCTCTTCAGAAGGGCAGCAACGGGGTCGATAAGATCGATCTTCTGTTCCGTGAGAGCGTCGATACCGATCCAGAACTGGTATTTGTCGAGTTTAATACCAATGGCCGTGCCAAGCGACTGTACCGGCATGAGGTTGAGGGAAACGCGGATTATTTCAACGAGGATGGTTCCTCGATGACGAAATATCTGATGCATAAGCCTTTGCCAAATGGCCGTCTGAATGATGGATTTGGCTGGCGAGTGCATCCAGTTTTGCATGTCCGTAAACACCACAATGGCGTTGATTATGATGCGCCGATTGGCTCGCCGATCGTTGCTGCGGGTGATGGCGTTGTGGAACTGATTTCGTCACAAAAGGGCTATGGCAAATATGTACGTATTCGTCATCAGGGTGGCTATAGCACCACATATGCACATCTGTCCGGCGAAGCCAAAGGCCTGAAAACGGGTCAACATGTGAAGCAAGGTGAGGTGATCGCCTATGTCGGCTCAACCGGCTATTCGACAGGTCCGCATCTCTATTACGAGCTTAAAGTCGGTGATCAGTATGTTGATCCACTCAAAGCTCAGCTGAATGCAGGTGAAAAGCTGACAGGTTCGTCCATGTCCAGTTTCCGCTCGGAGATGGATCACGTCGATAAAGTTTTCAAACAGATGAATTTGGCGCCAATAGCAAGTGACGCCAAAGATGGATTAAATCATACAGGCCGGTAGGCATTCGCCAGAGCAACGAATTCTTCGACACTTAACGTCTCTGCGCGGCGTGTGCCGTCGATCCCCGTCTTTTCCAACAGTTCTGTACCGCCAACGGGTTTCAGGCTTTGACGCAGCATTTTGCGGCGCTGCCCAAACGCAGCCTGAGTAATCTGACCGAGCGCATCTGCACGACACGGTAAGAGCTCTTCGCGTGGCGAAATATGCACAACCGACGACATCACTTTCGGCGGTGGGGTAAACGCTTGAGGCGGCACATCAAAAGCAATTCGTGAATGCGTGCGCCAGCCTGCGAGAACACCGAGGCGTCCATAATGGTCGGTGCCCGGTGCAGCCACAATACGCTCACCCACTTCACGCTGGAACATGAGCGTCATTGAGGAATAAAACGGTGGCCATGGTTCAGTCAAAAGCCAGTTAATCAGCAATTGTGTGCCAACATTATAGGGCAGGTTAGCGACGATCCGCGGCTTTGGACCTTCAGGAAATAATGCCTTGAAATCCTGTTCGAGCGCATCGCCGGAAATTACGCGTAACCGCCCCGGATAATGCGCTTCAATTTCGGCGAGTGCATCAAGACAGCGTTCATCGCGTTCAATCGCGGTAACGATAGCACCTTGAGCAAGCAAAGCACGGGTCAGGCCACCTGGACCCGGGCCAACTTCGATAACCGGCTGATCCTGAAGGTTGCCTGCCTGACGCGCAATTTTAGATGTTAAATTAAGGTCGAACAGAAAGTTCTGTCCGAGTGACTTTTTCGGCATCAGATCGTGCCGTTCAATGACCTCACGCAATGGCGGAAGATTGTCGATACTCATGATTTCCGCCTAGCTTCGTTTTCTGCGAGTTCCTGCGCCAGTCTGATTGATGCGATGAGACTATCAGGACGGGCAATGCCCTTTCCAGCAATATCGAAGGCTGTCCCATGATCCGGCGATGTTCGGATGAAGGGAAGCCCAAGCGTAACATTGACTGTCTCGTCAAAGGCAAGCGCTTTGGCCGGGATAAGTGCCTGATCATGATACATACAAATCGCAACGTCATAGGTCGCACGTGCTGGTGCATGGAACATGGTGTCGGCTGGCAGCGGACCCCATGCATTGATGCCCTCGCGCTGTAATTCTTCGACCGCTGGTCGAATGATTGCGTCGTCTTCTTTGCCAAGCGCTCCGCCTTCACCTGCATGAGGATTAAGGCCGGAAATCGCAAGGCGAGGGGCGCTAATACCAAAGCGATCCGTCAACTCTTGTGCGGTGATATAAGCCACCTCCAGAATATCATCCTTGGTCAGCAAGCGCGGCACATCTGCAAGCGGAATATGGATGGTAACTGGTACGGCACGCAGTTCGGGACCAGCTAGCATCATCACAGGGATGACAGTGCGCCCGAGATGTTTGCTTGCAAGCTCAGCAAGGAATTCCGTATGGCCGGGATGTTTGAAGCCAGCATCATAGAGCGGTTTCTTGGCAATCGGGCTGGTGACTACTGCTGATGTCTCACCTTTTAACGTCAGTTCAACGGCCCGTTCTATTGCTTCAATAACGCCAGCTGCATTTTCGGGCAGCGGCTTGCCGGGACTTTCACTGTGTTTGTTTTTAAGCGGCAAAACAGGCAGCTTAGTATCGAAAATATCGAAAGCTTCGGCTGGTTTGCTGATTTCACCCAATGGCACATTCAGGCCAAGGTGCTGCGCTCGGGCAGTAAGTTGTTCCGGATCGGCAATCAGTAAAAACGGTGGCAGGTAAAGCTCTTCTCGCTGCAACCATGCGGTAAGAGCAACGTCAGCTCCAACACCTGAGGGGTCGCCAATGCTGAGTGCGAGCGGAGCAACTGATTGCGTGGTCATGACTTATATCTCAGTTGATGAAATAAGGGGGCAAAAGCCCCCTCGAATTAAGCACTCAGCGCTTGCCGAAACATGAGCGACATCGAAGCTTAGCGATTGACGATGCTTGCTTTCTCGCGAAGCTCTTCAACATACTTCTTGCTTAACGCATCAGCCTTCTTCTCCTGACCATCGGCAGAATCAGTGCCTTCCATGGAGAAAACGAGCTGCGCTACACGATCATCAGAAACCTTACGTGTTCCGCAGACTGTGAGAATTTCAACGCCTTTTTCGGTATCGCGTGGCGGTGTTGCACGGTTAGGGCTGGTTGCTTTCACATCCTTTGCCCATTCACCCGGAAGCTGCTGCTCGATAATACGCCCAAGGTCGCGCACCGTTACGTCGATCATGCCTTTGGTCAACTGACGCGTCGTATCACAGCTTTGAATGCGTGAGCGCAGTGCATTCGCTTCCTGACGACGTTTTGCCAATAGAGCTGGGGAGCGCTTTGCATTGGGTACAACAAAGATAACTTGCTGCAACTGATATTCGGTTGCACTCGGTTTCTTTCCGCCCTCTTTCAGCATGCGCTGAACAGCGTCTTGCTCACTCACCATGCCGGTTGCACGGAAGCGAGCGCTGACAAGACGGCCCCATCCCATCTGAACCATGATGTATTTCTTGAAGTGATCAGGCGTAATGCCAGCCTGATTCATAACCTGATTAAGCTGGGTAACGCTCATATTGTTACGCGTTGCAAAACCCGCATAGGCTTCATCGACTTCCTTATCGGAAATGTTAATGCCGCGTGTTTTCATCTCAATGCGCTTGAGCATTTCATCCGTCAGCTCTTGGCGGGCTGTCTGATTAAGATTGCCGCCCTTGCGCTGCAACTTAAGAAAGTTTGCACGACGTTGAATGTCACCATTGGTAATTGCATTACCGGATACAATGACTTTAGCCTCAGCCGAGTTTGATGCGGCGAGTGCCGGACTCAGACTCGCACCCGTTCCAAGCGCCGTCAAACAAACAGCGGCGCCCATCATGGTAGCGAAAAGAGGTTTTGCAAACATCATCTGTCTTTCCCGATTTCCTTCAGGTCGGCAATGCATAGCTCGCCGGATGTGCCATAGTGATATGCTTCAAAGGTTCTGTCTTGCTCAGACAGTCTCAATCAAAAGCCAATCACATTATGATGACTGTATAAATGAGGCAGTACGGCGAAACAATGACCCTCACGCATTTTACGGGCAATAGCGCGACTATTAACGCAATAAAATTGATTAAAATTGGCTGTATGCGAGTAAATGGCGGGCAATCAAAATGTAAAAAAACCGGAAATGATTTAATCAATTCCGGTTTTACTTTTGTTTAGAATGACTGCGATCCGCTGCCAATATCACCCAATGTACGGAACGATATATTAAAGCCTACGCTGTGCGACGCTTTACTCTCGCCGGGATTTCGCGTCTGAACATAAGCCATTGAGTAGGTGAAGCACTCATCATCATATGCAAGACCGGCAGAACCGCGAACAAGCGTGTCAGAAACCATATCATAGGTGCCTGAACCGAAAGTACGCCAGTTTTCGTTGATCTTAAGCGTGGCTGTTCCACCAACTTCCTGACGAAGCTCCGAGTAGCCGTAAGCAGGCTGCGGTGCAATGTAGGCGTAACGGGCAGAAACGCCAACACGGGACCAGTTTTGCTGGGCTTCGAGTTCACCGCGCTTAATGTTGAGATCGTCTTTATCGAAGCGACCGCGTGCAGCGAGTGCAAATCCGGTTGAGTTTGATGTGCCGATCATGCCGACATAGTCGGAACGAGCATCTTCCAAGCCAGAATCTGCGCCGACATTGACGAAGTCACTCGTGCCATAAGAGTTTACGCCGCCGAGCTGAATGGACTGTCCGCCAAGCGCGTAAAGATTCCAATCGCTGTTTTCGAAGCTGCCGGAATAGCGCAAGCCAAAATTAGCTCGTGTGCCACCTTCAACGCGATCATAGCCGGAAAACTTGTCGCGCGAAAAGAGATTGGTGGCATCAAAGACGAAGCTTTGCGCATCTTCGTTCGGAAGCTGGCCTGCATAGCGTTCGTTGTTACGCGCATATATCTGTGCGATCGGTTCGAGAATATGCGTTGAACTTGTGCTTGAGAACAAGATCGGCCAACGCAATTCAAGGCCAGCTGTCGCCATCGCGCGCAGCGCTTCGGATTTAACAACTGCATCGGTGAAACCAGCAACTGCCGGGTCAAAGTTAGTGTTTACACTGATTGCATCGGCGCGAAGTGCGAGCAAAGGCGTAATCACCAGACCTGCATCTGTTATGATCGTGCGCTTCCACTCAACTTCACCTGTCAGACGCGTATTGGTTCCGCTAAAGCCGGGAATACGTGGGTAATCCGGCAGCGATCGGATACCGTTCCTATATGTATAAGCATAATTTGCATTCTTGCGGTAAAGCGCCTGCAAGTTAGCCGTGAAGTTCAGCTCACCGCCATAAACGGATTCAGGCGCAGTGTAGGAGTAGTCAAGACTTGGAAAAACCCAAGGCTGCTTCGAATGCATTTCCACATCGCTGTAAGCTGATGTGATTGGATAAGATTCCTGCACATTGAAGCGATAGAAATTGAGATCGAAGTAATTGCGATTATTAACGCCACGCAAATAGATATTAGATACCTGCGTTTGTGCAGCGTAATCTGTCAGACCGTAAGTACGGCTGAAGTTACGGTCAGTCTGGGCCATAATATTCCAGCCAGCCTGCCAGCGCGCATTGATATCAAAATCACCCTTCGATGCTATCATGCCGCGATTTTTTTCATCGCGATCAATCGTATCAGCGTCGAATTCGCCAGGCTTCATCTGATGAATGCCTGCGATCTGAAGATTGTAGGTTCCGTTTTCGAGGCGGTGACGCCATTCAGCCTGTGTGAGGAAGCCCTGCTTTGTGTAAGCAGTGGTTGAAAGCGTCAGATCGTAATTCGGTGCAAGCGCCCAGAAATACGAGTTCTTGATACCGAAACCAAGGTCATCCTTGTAGGCAAAGCCCGGAAACAGAAAGCCGCTTTTGCGCTTAACTGTTGGGTCAGCCATCTCGAACGACGGGAAATATGCCAGCGGCATCCCGAAAAGCTCGAACTTACCCCGCTCAAAGCGCACGGTTTTTGTCGCGCTATTCCAGATGATTTTACGAGCTTTAATCTGCCAAAGTACAGGCTTGTCTGGGTCTTTTTCACAAGCTTGACAAGCGGTGTAGACACCATTGTTAAATGTGGTGATTTCACCATTGCTACGCTCGGCGCTTTCAGCAGCAAAGCGAGTATTATCAGTTGTCTCAACGCGAAGGCCGTTCACAAAGCCATCACGGAAACTGTCTGTTACGTCGAGATGGTCGGAGTAAATCTTATTGCCGTCACGTTCGACTATTTCAACATTACCAGTCGCAGTCATGCGACGGGTCTGCTGATTATAGGTCACCTGATCTGCAACGAGGCGATTACCATCATACTCAATGCGAACTTTACCCTGAGCGGTAACGACGTTTGCATCGCGATCATAGACGAGTTCATCCGCCTGCATCAGCATACGCGCGTTAGGATCGCTCTGGTAATTGGCTCCCAAAGAATCCTGCGCATGAACCTGCGAGGGGAAAACTGCAACTGAAATAAAAGGTATAGCAAGGGCGCACGCCAAGGCTGTCCCGCGTGCAAGACGCGTGAACGTGTGGGGCAGAACCATGCGGGCGTTACTCGAACCCACTAACCATCCTCCTTATGCAACAAAAAGGAGATACCAAAAAATGTTGCAATAACAACTGGAACCCATGCGGCAACGAAGGGCGGAACGAATCCCGCATTCCCGAAAGCCTTCACCAAGACCGAAACGACATAAAGCATGAAGCCAGCGACAACGCCACCCAGAATCATCGCTCCGGACTGACCAAATCGCACAAATTTTAACGACACTGTTGCAGCAATGAGTGTCATTGCCATCAGCAGTGCTGGCAATGCCAGAAGTGACTGGTATTGCATGTCAAATGCGTTTGCCGAATAACCGAAAGAGCGCGCAACTTCGATCTTATGACGCAGTTGCGTAAAAGGAATTGTGTCAGGGGAGGCAAGCTTTTCTTCCACATATTCCGGACGCAGTTGCGTTGGAATTTGGCTGCTCTCCAATTTGCGCGGTTCCGCACCGCGCGAGAATTGAGTGACGTCTGTCAGTTCCCAATAACCATCCTTGAGCTTCGCAATGCGAGCATCAAAGCGGTCTTTGATTTTCTTCTTGTCGTCGAATTGAATGAATGTCGCATCAGCAAGCGTTGCGCCGCGATCAAGAATGTTTTTCGCACCAATGATCGTTTCGCCTTCATCCGTCTTTTGTCGAAACCACGGATCTCGAAGCGCCGAGACGTCGGTGACTTTGCCATTTTTCCAATTGGACGCGATCGCATCAGCCTTGGAGAAACCATAGGCTGCAAAAGGATTGAGAATGAATATGGTCGCCAAACCAAAAAGCAATGCGCCGAAACACGCAGGCAGAAGGAATTGCCATGCCGATACACCAACCGAGCGCGCAACAACCAATTCGTATTTCCGGTTGAGCGATATCAATGTCGCCATTGCAGAAAACAAAGCGACGAACGGAATCATTTGTTGCATTACAAAAGGAACGCGCATCGCAGAGATGCCGAGCGCCATCCACACCGAATAGCCGGGGAGATTTGCAAGCTTGCTAGCATTTTCGGTAAAATCGAGCAGCAAAGCCAGCGCAAACATACCGAGAAGAAAATAGAACGTAATCTGCACATAGCGCACGAAGAAATAACGCCCGAGTGTCCAGCCAATCATGCTTGACCTCCTGCATCTCCGCGAAACCGCCCAAGAACACGGTTATATGCGTTTGTGATTTGATTTCTGATGTGCGCCGCACCATCGAGAACACGATCATTCCATTTATCAGGAATGCCTATGCGCCGACCTGTAACGAGGGCAAAGCCCGTCATGAGGATTACGCCAACAGGCACCAGATACATAATTACTATGTAGGTTTCGTCTTTATCTGCGCGGTCAGCCGAAAAATAGCCTGCCCAATAGACGAGCAAAGCGGTGCTGATCGCGGAGAAAGACGCCGATACTCTTGCCTCGCGGTGAGAACGCGAATCTCCAGCGAAAGCGAGTGCAATCATCGCAAAAACGATTGGGTATAGCCATTCTGATAAACGACGATGCAATTCGGCTTTGTAGCGTAGCGGCCGCGTTTGCAAGATTGGATCGTTTGGATCGGGATTAAGCAGGTAGGAGAGGGGGCGATCCTTTGCATAAATCACGAAATCATCGCCAGCAGATGTAAACTGGCTAAGGTCGAATGCGTATGAATTGAACTTGATTATTGAAACAGTGCCGTCTGAAACATCACGTCGCTGAACTTCGCCGTCCTTCATCAGAAGCATGTCGCCCGCCGGTGTGCTGGCAATGTTACCGTCCGATGCGTAATAAATCAGGTCGAGATTAGGGTCGCGGGAATCCGCGATAAACAGACCGCCAATGCTTCCATCTGCGCGGCGTTCTGCAATCTGAATATAGAGATTATCAGAGAGCTTGCGGAAGTTACCTTCCTGTACCACGACATTGAGCATGTCTGCGCTCGCATTGGCAATCATCGCGCGCATGTTCATGCGCGCATAGGGATCGACATAGTTCGCAACAATAAATGAAACGAGTGAGATAATTGCTGCAAGCAACAAGATTGGTCGCATGACCGCGCTGCGTGGCGCGCCTGATGCATTGATAACGACGAGTTCGGAATCCTGATTCATTGTCGAAAGCGTCTGCGTGATCGCGATAATCAGCGCAAATGGCATGACCAGTGGGATTGCAGATGGAATAAGAAGCGAACTGAATTGAATGATCGTTTGGATAGACTGGCCGCTCGTCGTTAAGAAGTCGACGCGTTGCAGCACTTGTACTGTCCACGTAATGCCCACCGCGGCACCCAGCACCGCGAAGAACATGACCGCCACGCGGCGCAGGATGTACAACTCAATCAATTTCATAGGCGGAGTTTACATCCCGGTTCCGTTGAAGGAGCCTGTCCCGATAGAAACAATGCTCGTAATTAAAATCTAGCGTAATAGCAGATGGCTAAAATTAGCCGAAGAAATTTGGTTAACAGATTACTAAAGATTTCTGGCGGATGCCAGCGCTAGCCTGATTTGGGGACTTAATAATTAAAGCTGAACGCTTTGGCCATGAGACAGATAGTTCCAGAGTTGTAATCTGCACGTTTTCACCGGAGTTAACGTAAAACTGATTTTGATGACGCAATACCCTTGCTGTTTCGCCATATTCGTCTCACATGAGTAGGGAAAAGTCGCGACACAATCGTGTCATCTTAAAATCAGGCTTGTTTGGAGTTGTTATGTCGAAACGCCCTTCTTTTTCCTTCAATGAATTTTCAGCACCGCAAAAAGGCGTAAGCATCGTTTTGGTTGCCAAAGGTGGAGGCTTTGCGGAAGAGGCGGGGCTGGCAGTTGGTGGCGCTGATAAGATCGCTCGGATAATCGAGGTTTCCGGCTTTTCAGGCGCTCTTGGTAAAACTGCAGAGGCAATTGAAACGTCTGAAGGCGGTATCGATAAGATTGTGCTGGTTGGTGCGGGAGAGCCTGGCGAACTTGGCAATGACGACTGGATCAAAATCGGCGGTGCGGCATTCTCGCGAATCGGTAAATCTGAGCGCGCAACAGTGACGCTGGCTCTGCCTGAAACGACAATTGCGGGTGATGAAGCAGCCGACGTCGCGCTTGGTATGATCCTGCGCTCTTACGAATTTAATCGCTACAAGACACGTAAGAATGAAGAAAATGGTGAACCAAAGCATGCTGCCAAGGTTCATATTCACGTGGCTGACACTCACAGCGCAAAGAAGGCGCTTGAAGTTGCCGAGGCTGTTGCCGATGGTGTTCTCAAGGCACGCGATCTTGTTAACGAACCAGCCAATGTCCTTGGCCCTGTAGAATTTGCGGAAGAAGCCGAAAAGCTTGAAAAGCTGGGCGTGAAGGTCGAAATTCTTGGCGAAAAGGAAATGAAGAAGCTCGGTATGGGCTCGCTTTTGGGCGTTTCGCAGGGATCGCCGCGTCCGCCACGTCTCGTTATCATGGAATGGCAGGGCGCGAAGGCTAAAGAAAAGCCGGTTGCCTTCGTTGGCAAAGGTGTGACCTTCGACACCGGCGGCATCTCGATCAAGCCTGCCGGTGGCATGGAAGAAATGAAGGGTGACATGGGCGGCGCTGCGGCTGTTACAGGCCTGATGCGTGCGCTCGCAGGACGAAAGGCAAAGGTCAACGCCATTGGTGTGATTGGCCTTGTTGAAAACATGCCAGACGGCAATGCACAGCGTCCGGGCGATATTGTTACCTCAATGTCTGGTCAGACAATTGAAGTCATCAACACTGATGCCGAAGGCCGTCTCGTACTCGCTGATGCGCTTTATTATACCAATGACCGCTTCAAGCCGCAGTTCATTATCAACCTCGCAACGCTGACGGGCGCTATTCTCGTGGCTCTTGGCACGCATCATGCAGGCCTCTTTTCCAATGATGATGAATTGGCAGACCAGCTTTACGATGCTGGTCAGGCGACAGGTGAAAAGCTGTGGCGTATGCCGATGGGCAAGGAATACGACAAGATGATCGATTCCAAGTTTGCCGACATGAAGAACAGCTCTGGTCGCCATGCAGGCTCGATTACCGCCGCGCAGTTCCTCAAGCGTTTTGTCGGCGACACACCTTGGGCGCATCTCGATGTTGCCGGTACAGCAATGGGGTCGCCAACCAACGAATATAGCCAGTCTTGGGCGTCCGGTTATGGCGTTCGTCTTCTTGACCGGTTGGTTCGCGATAATTTCGAAAGCTGAATTTGATTCAGAAACAATGCGTTGTGGCGAAGAGGTGAATCACTTTCTTCGCCACAGCGAATGATCTAAAGAGAGCGCATGGCTGAAATCCTCTTTTATCACCTGACTGAATCGACGCTCGATGAAGCTCTGCCGGGGCTTGTTGAGCGTTCGCTGACACGTGGCTGGCGTGTGACTATTCAGGCAGTCACGGACGAGAGGCGCGATTCGCTGGACAGTCTGCTCTGGACGTTTTCCGATACGTCATTCGTCGCACATGGGACGGATCAGGAGCCATATCCTGAGCAGCAGCCGGTTTTGCTGACCACCACGCAGGAAAACTCGAACAGCGCCACTGTCCGTTTTCTTGTAGAGGGCGCTTCACTTGATCAGGTTGATACTTATGAGCGTTTGGTTGTGATGTTTGACGGGCACAATCAGGAACAGCTCGAACATGCGCGGGCGCAGTGGAAGTCGTTTAAGACGGAGAACCACGATTTGACCTACTGGCAACAGACACCAGATCGTCGTTGGGAGCGTAAGGCCTGATGCGCGCGCTATTCGTTGCAATGATTATCGCAGGTTTCAGTATTGCGTTGGGCTATCCTTGGTATATGCGCCATTTTACCGGTGATGAAATTGGTCGCTGGCCTATCCTTGAAAGCCGTCAGGCTGGTTTCATCACGCAAGAAATCAAACTTGAAGCAAGCGACGCGCCCGTGCGCATCTTTCTTGATGCAACGCCACTGCCGGGCTATGTGCCAGCCGAACGTCGTTCAGCAATAACACTTGCTGTCAGCCGCAACGGTTTCCCTGTTCTTTCGCAGGGGATGGATTTCGCTTCGAACAGCAGTTCGATCAATACAGATCGCCCGCAGGATGGCAGCATTTTGCGCCAAAGCGCCGGTGATATTGATCCCGTATTGTCTGGCACTTATTCCTTCCGTGCCGTTCAAGGCAATACGGATGGTCTGCAACTTTCAAAGGTTGATCTTGTGCTGCGGCGCGGGGCCGAAGAAGCAGACGAGACCTATACAACGATAGGCCTCATTCTTGGTGTGCTTGGTGTTTACGCGTTGATGCGGACCCGCATTCGCCGCCGGGTTGATTAGAGCACATCCCGAAAAGTGTGAAGCGGTTTTCGGACCAAGATGTGCGTCAAAACAAACATTGAGAGCGCCGATCTGATAAAATCAGATCGGCGCTCTGGGTACTATTCAGCCATTGCTTCTTCATATTCGGAAGACATTTCGAGCCATTTGTCTTCCGCATCTGCGAGCGCTGATTTTGCATCGCTCATATCTTTATTGATACGGATCGCTTTTTGCGGTTCCTTCTCGTAAAGAGCAGGATCTTCCAACTGAGCCATTGATGTCTGAATCTGTTTCTGCAGTTTCTGAATCAAGCTCTCGGTTTCCTTGATCTTTTTGAGCAAGGGCGCGAATGTTTCGCGCTTCTGTGCAGCGAGTTTGCGCTGCTCAGCCTTGTTGACCTTCGGACCTTCTTCACGTTCTGAAACCTGATCGCCCTTAGCATCGGCGAGAACAATCTGACGATATTCATCCAGATCACCGTCGAACGCTTTGACGCCACCTTCACGCACCAGCCACAGTCGCTCCATCGTGGCTTCGATCAAGTGGCGATCATGCGCAATCAGAATTACTGCGCCGTTGAAATCATTGAGCGCGTGAACCAGTTCTTCGCGACTATCAATATCAAGGTGGTTGGTAGGTTCGTCGAGGATCAGCAGGTTTGGCCCATGGAAGGTCGCAAGACCCATCAGAAGCCGCGCTTTTTCGCCACCAGAGAGGTCTCTGGCAGGTGTCAGCATTTTCTCGGTCGAAAGTCCCATCTGGGCGACGCGTGCGCGAACCTTCGCTTCCAACTCACCCGGCATAAGCTTACGCACATGCTCAATGGCGTTGTCTTCCGGGATCAGATCATCCATCTGATGCTGCGCAAAGAATGCGACTTTGAGGCTTGGCGAAAGCGTCAGTGAGCCTTTTTCGGGCTGCAAGCGTCCGGCAATCAGTTTTGCCAGCGTCGATTTACCGTTACCATTGGAACCAAGCAGTGCAATGCGATCATCATTGTCGATGCGCAGCGTCACGTTGCGCAGTACCGGCTTGCCGGGAACATAGCCTACATCTGCGTTATCGAGCGCTATGACGGGTGATGCGGTCTTTTTGTCAGCGTCAGGAAAGCGGAACGGCTGCACATTGCTTTCAACATAAAGCTCAATCGGTTTCAGCTTTTCCAAAGCTTTCATGCGCGACTGCGCCTGACGGGCCTTGGTGGCCTTCGCACGGAATCGCTCGACAAAAGATTCCATATGCTTGCGATGCGCTTCCTGCTTGGCGTGAGCCTTTTGCTGAAGCTCAAGCATCTCATGGCGCTGCCGCTCAAACTGATCATAATTACCACGCCAGAAGCTGATTTTCTTCTGATCGAGATGCATGATTGATGAGGTGGCAGAGTTCAGCAGATCGCGATCATGGCTGATGATGATGACAGTGTGCGGATAGCGCTTCACATAGTCGACCAGCCATAACACACCTTCAAGATCGAGATAGTTGGTCGGTTCGTCAAGCAGCAGTAAATCAGGTTCGGAGAACAACACAGCAGCGAGCGCCACACGCATACGCCAGCCGCCGGAGAAGGCAGATGCCGGACGGCGTTGGGCTTCGGCATTAAAGCCCAGACCTGACAGGATCGCGCCTGCGCGCGCTTCCGCAGAGTGGGCATTGATATCAGCAAGGCGTGTATGAATTTCGGCAATACGATGCGGATCAGTCGCAGTTTCTGCCTCTTCAAGCAGCGCTGCGCGTTCCTTGTCGGCCTTCATAACGATTTCAATCAGCGCATCTTCGGTGCCGGGAGCTTCCTGTGCCACCTGACCGATACGCGTATTCTTCGGCAACGATATGCTGCCGCCTTCCGACGCAAGATCACCGGTTATCACGCGGAAAAGTGTGGATTTTCCGGTGCCGTTACGGCCAACGAAACCCGTCTTCGATCCCGCTGGCAGTGTGACACTGGCGTGGTCGATCAGAAGGCGTCCGGCAATGCGTACAGAGATATCATCAAGAATAAGCATGGTGAGAAGGCTTTTGCACGGCTTCCAATATTTGCGCAAGTATCAACTGATTGAATATCAGGCGAAGCGGCGTCCCGCTTCGCTACGCTGAAACTGAATAAGATCAAGCGAAGGTGCATCCGCACTTAGACGTGTGAATGCAGCATGGATTTGTCCGCGATGGTGCGTCTGATGATTGAACAGATGACCAAGTGCTGGCGCAACCCGCTGGCTGATGGTTCGCACATTAGTTGCTGTCATATATGTAAACCGGCCCGCAAGCCGTTCGGCATTCATGCTTTCAATACATTTGCAGATGCGCATATCTTCGGCACGACGCAAATCACGCAGTTTGATGAAATCGTCGGTTATAATGGCATCAAGCTGGTTCGGATGGTCGCCTTCGCCGGTGAAACGTTTCATCCAGATGCGATCTGTGACGAGAAGATGATTAAAGGTTCGATGGATTGATCCGAAAAAAAGGCCGAGATCGAGGCGGTAATCCACATCGCTCAAATCGGCTGCTGCGGAATACAGCAACTCATTGGCCCAGCGATTGTAATAGGCAAACATCTGAAAGTGCTGTTCCATGAGTCCCCGCATTGGAATCGAATTATCCATCTATGCAGTCAATTTTCTGTCGTCTCAAGCTGATAAGCGACTTACCCAAGGGCGCTGCCCCTTGGCAATCGGGCCTATCAACGCTATAGAGCCTCACTTTCCAAATTTTCCATCATACAAGGTGTCATAATGGCAATCGAACGTACTTTCTCCATGATCAAGCCTGACGCAACTCGCCGCAACCTGACCGGCGCGATCACCACCAAGCTTGAAGAAGCTGGTCTGCGTGTTGTTGCTTCCAAGCGCGTTTGGATGAGCACCCGTGAAGCTGAAGGCTTCTACGCTGTCCACAAAGAACGTCCTTTCTTTGGTGAACTGGTTGAATCCATGTCGTCTGGCCCAACAATCGTTCAGGTTCTCGAAGGCGAAAACGCCATTCTCAAGAACCGTGAAGTCATGGGCGCGACCAACCCTGCAAACGCAGACGCTGGCACGATCCGTAAGGAATTCGCTCTGTCGATCGGCGAAAATTCGGTTCACGGTTCGGATGCTCCTGAAACCGCTGCTGAAGAAATCGCTTACTGGTTCTCCGGCACCGAAATCGTCGGCTAATTGCTGATAGATGAATTGAAAAAGCCCGGTCGCGAGACCGGGCTTTTTTGTATGCGATATTTGAAAGCGTTACAGGCTTTGAGCCAGTCTTGCTAATTCGTCGCCGCCTTCATCAATCAAGACAAGCTTTCCAGCATCCATTTTATATGAGCGCGTCTTACCGAGAATATCGAGGAACTTGCGTTCCTGATTCATCAGGGCAGGCGGGCATTGCATATAGGTCGAGCCAATCTCGGCAAAGGAGATGTTGCTGCCGGAGATTGTCGCTTTGCTCATGAAGCGGTTGCATCCGCCTGAACCGCTGACAGTGCCGTCAGAGTCGACCAGAAGTGTGGTCTGCGCAGTATCGACAACGCCGCCGCCCTGGATATCTTCTGCGAGCCAATCTTTGCCTTCAATTCCAATAGCGATTGTTTCATCGGAACTTTTGCGAACCATCACGACTTTAATTTCGATGGAATCATCAGGCTTCTTCGGGTCAATCGAATAGCGCTCATCATTCACAAACCACAATGTATCACCGGCGACGATGCGTGCCTGCAAAGCATAAGTATGGCTTGGTTCAATCTCGTCTGTGTCAAAGCTGATCGCGAAAGGGATCGGCACACCCTGCAAAGTATCGACCGTCGTTTCAGCAATAATCTTTGACGGTGCATCAGCAAGGGACACATCTGTAAGCTGCACGATCAGGTGCGCTTCTGGAGGAAGTGCAATGCGCTCACGATACATAACCTTGCCGCTGATTGTCTTTTCAGCAGCAATACTAGCAGTCGGCATGGACGTTGTCACAAACATGGCAGCCCCGCCGAGCATGCCAATGCCCGCAGTCAGCGCCGCTACGATTGAAAGTGTTTTCGTCAGTCCTTTGAGCATTGCCAAATTCGAAACTTTCGTTCTCCGCATTCTTACCACGTGTGACTTCAGGTTCTGACATTCTTTAAAACGCGTCAGTAGGGCCTGCTTCAAAGACACTATGATTTATGAGTCAGACATTAAGCGCCGCTTCATGTGAAAATTATGGCGGTTCAAAAATGTACCCCCTAAATTAGCTTATATTTTAGGGGGTTAAATAGTTAATTCGACATTAAATTAAAGCCGAGAAATTCTTTGTATGCGAAAAAGAGTTTTATCTGCGACATCTTGCCAGAGTGTTTGCTTTATTCAGCGCTTCTGCCAGCGATCGCGGCTTTGGTCGTCCGTTGCCTTCGATTCGACCCAACCACCCGTATTGCCGTCGAGTAAATGCTCTCGTTTCCAGAATGGCGCATCAGTTTTCATAAAGTCCATAAGGAATGAGGCGGCCTCAAATGCGGCCTGTCGATGAGATGACGCGGTCACAACAAGAACGATGTTTTCTCCGGGCTTTATGAGTCCGTAGCGATGAATAATAGACATGCCGGATAAAGACCACCGCGTGATGGCTTCTTCAGCAATGCGCCGAATTGCCGCTTCAGCCATGCCTGGGTAATGTTCAAGTTCAAGCGCAGATAACTTACCACCTTCATCGCGGCAAAGGCCCGTAAAGCTGACGATAGCGCCTATGTCCGTGCGTCCCTGACTAAGCTTGCTGATTTCCTCGGCAATCTCGAAGTCTTCACTTTGTACGCGAATGAAGAGGGGCCAGTCTTCGTTCCGGGTCATATTATCCGCCTGTCATAGGCGGGAAAAGCGCGACCTCATTGCCGTCTTGAATGAGTTCATCATGTTCGGCATGTTCTTGATTGATGGCAGCACGAATGACGTTTTCATGCTCGAATGCAGCCTCATATTCGTCGCCGAGCGTTTTCAGATGAGTAATGAGGTCACCGACGCTGATCGTCTGGCGTGGAAGCTCAATCACTTCCTCACCCTTGCCGATTTTTTCCCGCACCCAAGCAAAATAGACGAGGTTCACACGCATGATGTTAGTCCATGACGTGCTTGAGGCCAGCGCGGAAATAGTCCCAGCCGGTGTAAAGCGTCAGGATCGCAGAAATCCAGAGCAGCACGATCCCGATTTCAGTCGTGTACGGCAGAATTTTTTCGCCAGCCGGACCAGCGAGCAAGAAGGACAAAGCAACCATTTGTGCTGCGGTCTTCCACTTTGCCAATCGTGAGACAGGTACACTGACTTTCAGCTCAGCGAGGTATTCACGCAGACCAGAGACCAGTACCTCCCGGCAAAGAATGATGATCGCAGCCCAGAGTGTCCATCCTGCAATTGTACCGTCCGCTGCCAAAAGCAAAAGGCAGGCTGAAACCAGAAGCTTATCGGCAATCGGATCGAGCATGCGGCCAATAGTAGAGGTTTGCTGCCAGATGCGTGCGAGATAGCCATCGAAGAAATCTGTAATGCTGGCGATTGCAAAAATCGCAAGTGCGGCCCAACGCGAATTATCACTCGATTGAAGGCTTCCCTCCACAAAGAAACACAGAACGACAAGCGGCACGGCAATAATCCGTGCGTAAGTCAGCATGTTTGGTAGGGAGAGAGTGTGATTTTTCCGCATTGTACCGCCGTATTCGTTGCTGGTGCACAACATCAGGGATGACTAAGAAAATCAACACCTGCTCATGTGATCTTTATGGACGTAATGACGCCTGTGGAGAATTACTCTCTCAAACCCAGACAAAATTACGTCATCGATCATGAAAATGATCGTGAATGGTCTTGGCCATGGCTTCTGAAATGCCTTCGATCTGCATAAGATCTTCAATGGCGGCTCTCGAAACTGCTTTCGCGGTTCCGAAATGAAGAAGCAAAGCGCGCTTACGCGACGGGCCGATTCCCGAAATCTCATCAAGAGGATTGGCTACGAAATCTTTCTTTCGCTTCGCACGATGTGTGCCGATAGCAAAACGATGTGCTTCGTCGCGCATGCGCTGGATGAAGTAGAGTACTGGATCACGTGGCGGCAATGTGAAAGGTGATTTGCCTTCAATGAAAAAGCGTTCGCGACCAGCTTCACGATCAACACCCTTTGCGATGCCGATGGCCGTTACAAGATGGCTGATGCCGAGTTCGCCCAAAATCTGCCTGACAGTACCAACCTGTCCCTGACCGCCATCGATCAGAATAAGATCTGGCCACGCCGGGAATGCATCACTGCTTTCGATATCGCCTGTGGGCTCTGGCTCACCATGCTCTTTGACCAGCCTCGAAAAGCGCCGTTCAATCACTTCCCGCATCATGCCAAAATCATCGCCGGGCGTAATGTCCGTCGATTTGATATTGAATTTGCGATATTGATTTTTGACAAAGCCTTCCGGCCCGGCCACGATCATGCCGCCGACAGCATTCGTTCCCATGATGTGCGAGTTATCATAAACTTCGATACGACGGGGAACCGCGGGCAGTTCGAAAGCTTCGGCAAGTCCCTTGAGCAAGCGTGTTTGCGACGATGTTTCCGCCAAGCGGCGCCCCAGTGCTTCGCGCGCATTGGTCAAAGCATGATCGGTGAGCTCTTTCTTCTCGCCGCGTTGTGGAACATTGACATGCACACGGTAGCCCGCACGCGATGAAAGTGCTTCTCCGAGCAATTCCTGGTCCTCAATACCTTCCGATAGAAGAATGAGTTTTGGGCAAGGTTTGTCATCGTAGAATTGCGACAGGAACGCGCCGAGCACTTCAGCAGCGCTAAGCGAACTGTCTGCTTTCGGAAAATAAGCGCGATTGCCCCAGTTTTGTCCCGTGCGAAAAAAGAAGACCTGAATGCACGTCATGCCGCCATCTTGATAAATGGCAAAGACGTCGGCTTCCTCAACGGTCTGAGGGTTGATTCCCTGATGTGATTGAACATGAGACAGAGCTGAAAGACGATCACGATAGACAGCCGCATGTTCGAAATCGAGATCGGCCGATGCTGCTTGCATCGCTGCCGCGAGGTGGTCTTTCACCTTTTGGCTCTTACCAGAAAGAAAGGCTTTTGCTTCATCGACTAACTCTGCGTAGTCCTCGTCGCTGACTTCATGTGTGCACGGCCCCGAGCAACGCTTGATTTGATAAAGCAAGCAGGGGCGGGTGCGGGTTTCAAAAACCGAATCAGTACAGGTACGCAATAGAAAGGCGCGCTGAAGCGCATTAATGGTTCGTGTGACGGCCCCGCCGGATGCAAATGGCCCGAAAAACTCACCTTTACGCGTGCGCGCGCCGCGATGCTTAAAAATGCCAGGCGCACGATGCCCGCCAGTCAGCAGAATGTACGGAAACGATTTGTCGTCACGCAGCAAAACATTAAAGCGAGGCCGCAAGCGCTTGATGAGATTCGCTTCGAGAAGCAGCGCTTCTATCTCTGTTCGCGTGACAACAAACTCCATTGTCACCGTTTCACCGATCATGCGGGTGATGCGGTTCGAATGCCCGATACCTCGCGCATAATTGGAAACACGCTTTTTCAAGCTCCGGGCCTTGCCGACATACAACACGTCGCCAGCGCTGTTGAACATACGATAAACGCCTGGATTGTTCGGCAGGTGCTTGACGAAAGCGCTGATAATGTCTGCGCCGCTTAAGCCTGTTGTATCCGGCAAACCGTCTGATGAATCCCACTGAATAGAATCAGCCGCCGAAGCGACAGCGGGCGTCTCATCTAAAGAATCGTCATCGTCGATATCCGCACCATCCATGATAATATCTGTCACATCCTGCTCACTATCCGAGAGCAATTGCGAAGAAGCATCATCATTGAACTTGCGTGGTGTGGTCATTCTTTAATTCCTGCTATATCGGGCGTCTCCCATGCCAGATGCTGACCGCCATCAAGAGCGATCATTTGGCCTGTTACGGAGCGGCTTTCCCAGAAGTAGCGAATAGTGCGTCCAAATTCCGACAGGTCCGGCGCACGTTGCAACGGTAAACGGCTGACCTGCAATTCAAAGTCTTCCACATTTTGGCGTTCGCTCGGCAAAGTGGGGCCGGGGGCAATAGCATTAACACGGATGCGAGGCGCAAGCGCCTGTGCGAGTGTCTTGGTCGCGTTCCAAAGCGCAGTCTTTGAAAGCGTATAAGAGAAAAACTGCGGATTGAGCTTCCAGACGCGCTGGTCGATCACGTTTATAACAAGCCCGTCCAGATTATTTGGCAACGCTTTTGCCATTTCCTCAGCAAGCATAACCGGCGTCTTAAGATGAATAGCAAAATGGCGATCCCAAAGTTGCATATCAAGAGTGCCAACCCGGTCGTCTTCAAAGAGTGATGCGTTGTTAACAAGCAGACGAATCGGTCCAAGCTGTGTTGATGCCTGCTGTACCAATCCGCGCACATCGTTTTCGTCTGCCAGATCAGCCTTCACAACACAGGCTTTTCCACCATTTGCAATGATTTCCGCCACAAGTTGTTCGCCGTCTTTAACAGAGCGATTGCAATGAACCGCTACTGGAAAGCCCTGCGCTGCTAAATCCTGAACGATCGCTTTTCCTATGCGTCGAGCACCGCCGGTCACAAGAACAGGGCAGTTTGCAAGCGAAATGGTTTGCGGAGTTTCCAACAGGGTAAACACTTTCTTATCGTGATTCATTATCGTTATTCATGCCATTTTGCCGGAAAAATATAGCGGAAAATAGAGGGCCTGACAGATGCTACTGACAAAAAGCTAGCAAATTCAGTGGTTTCAGTTTGCGAGCGTCCTGTGAAGTTCCAATTACCTCAAGCCTCCTCATTTATATAGGGCTGATAGGAGACCGTTGCCAGAATGCAACATCGCAATTTTGCCATGTTCTCGACAGGTTCTCTCCACACCACGGAGCAGATCGTGCCGCAATTATCCCCGATATGTCTTCGTGTCAGCGCGGCATGGGTCGACTACTCCCCAAGTTGCTGCCCGCCCGATAAGGGACCGCGCTAAAGGTAATTTAATGAAGGAGAATGCAATGCGCACTCTTAAGTCTCTCGTAATCGCCTCGGCTGCGCTGCTGCCGTTCTCTGCAACTGCTTTCGCAGCTGACGCAATCATGGAACAGCCTCCTGTTCCTGCTCCAGTTGAAATGGCTCCACAGTACAGCTGGGCTGGTGGTTACACTGGTCTGTACCTCGGCTACGGCTGGAACAAGTCGAAGAACGAACTTCCTGGCGGCAACATCACTGTCAAGCCTGACGACTGGAAGGGTGGCGCATACGCTGGCTGGAACTTCCAGCAGGATCAGTTCGTATATGGTGTTGAAGGTGACGCAGGTTACTCAGCAGCTAAGAAGTCCCGTGACGGTCTTGAAGTTAAGCAGGGCTTTGAAGGCTCGCTCCGTGGCCGTCTAGGTTACGACATGAACCCAGTTCTGCCATACATCACCGCAGGTGTTGCTGGTTCGCAGGTTAAGCTTTCGGGCAACAACGATGACGAAAGCAAGTTCCGCGTTGGTTGGACAGCTGGCGTTGGTATGGAAGCTAAGCTGACCGAGAACATTCTTGGTCGCGTAGAATACCGCTACACCCAGTTCGGCAACAAGAACTACGATCTTGGTGGCACGACAGTTCGTGACAAGCTCGACACGCAGGACATCCGCGTTGGTCTTGGCTACAAGTTCTAATTACTGTGTAATTGAACAAAAAAAACCGGGCAGGAAACTGCCCGGTTTTTTTATTGTCTGAATTTTTAGCCCTGCGGTAAAAGCTTGACCAATTCTGGATGCAGTTCTTCAAACCGCTTCATCCAACGCTTGAGCTTTGGGCGACCGCGTTCCCATTTGCCCTCAAAGCGCAAGTTGAGGTAGCTGAGTGTTGCTGCCACAGCCAAATGACCGCCGTGAAGTTTGCCAGCAAGACGCGGCGGAGCTTCATTCAGAAGATCGAGTGCGCGTTCTGCCTTACGCCATTGAAGATCGAGCCATGGCTGATGCACTTTTTCTTCTGGGCGCGCACGACGCTCGTAAACATGGGCCAGCAAAACATCGGACAGACCATCAGCAATTGCTTCATAACGTTCCGCGTCAGTACGCTTTTCAGCATTGCGTGGAAAAATCTTGTTTCCAGAAATGCGATTGAGATACTGCATGATCGCACGGCTGTCGAAAACCGATTTACCATCGTCGGTAATCAACGTTGGTATTTTGCCAAGCGGATTGGCATTGACCAAATTCTCGGGTTCAGCCGATGTGGTCACAATCACGCTTTCAAATGGAATGTCGGCGTAGGCCGCAGCCATGCGCACCTTGGCGCTGTAGGGCGAGGCGGGCGAATAAAGAATCTGGGTCATAATTATTCCTGAGGTTTAGGATTATCTTGCTGCTGGCAGCATAACCGAACGGCTGCGGCACGCATTCGCATCGATCTGTTCACATGCGCGGAATTTGAGATCCTTTGTCATGCAGATTCGAACTTCCTGAAGATAGTTGCTCTTGCAGGAAACCGATATGCCGTCAGGCTTCATTCCGGGATTGGCTGTAACAAATGCTTTTTCCACCAGCATCGGGTCGACGCGTCTGCTGGAAGTCAGATTACGAAGGCTTGGCGGAATATTTACGCGCTTATAGCCCTGGCGAACGGTTGCGAAATAATCATTTTGGGTGAGGCCAGTGCAGCTTCCATGTTTGCGCCATTGGTGCGCAACCAAACCAGTTGAGGGCATAATGTCGGAAACGCTTGAGACGATTGGCCGAGGGACAAAGCTGCCTCGGCTGCGCGTATTGTCGAACTGACAATTAGCAGGATAACCCCATTCATTTTGCGGCCAAAGACCGTGAACAACAAAACCATATGGCCGGGTTGTGCCACATTGCTGTTTGTTCGCGCGTGGTCCTTCCAACGCACAATAGCTTGGTGACCACGACAGCGACAACACATAGAAATCGAAATTGCCGGGGTGGCTATCGCCCCGGTCTTGCGCCATTACGGGTAGCGCTGCGAAAGAAGCTGTAAGAATGGCGGCTGAAATCGCCGCCAGTTTACGCAACATCGCGGTGATCAACGCAGAACGCGGCAGCTTGCGTCAAACACGTACCAGCGGTCGAAACCATCGACGCAGAATTCGACATTGCTGCCAACACCGGCAAAGCCCTGACCTTCTTCAACCATGTACCAGACCGGACGGTACTGACCATCGCTCAGAACGGCTGTTGCCTTACAATAAGTACGTTCAATCTGAGCTGAATTGTTCTTCGGTTCATAACGGGTGAGGCGAACATCGCTCATCGCCGAAATACCAACCTGCGGCAGGTGTGGAACATGACGAACCTGATATCCAAAATCAGAAACCACGCGACGCAAAACGCTCTGCTGATTGCAAAGACCGGCATCGCCAATCGCCACTGGTGCAGATCTCAGATAATCGGCAGCGCTTGCAGGCATAGAAGCGAGCGTCAGAGGAAGAACCGATGCAGCGAGAAGTGCTGCCCGAGAAAACTGTCCGATGCGATCCAACTTGCGTTGCATGTGTTTATCCTGTCTCACAATTCGAGCACGAAGCTCGTTTCATTAAATTTGCTTAGATGCAGTTTCATTCAGCAAGGGGCGACGGTCAAGTGCGATCCGCTTCACCACGTATCCATTGCATGCTGAAATTGCCTCCCTTTTCTTCGCTAAGCAATTTGGTAAGGCAGGGAAGCAGGATTTGCATCTCACTTTCGAGTGTGTAGGGCGGATTGACGACAATCATTCCTGTCCCATCAAGGCGTGGTTCAAGGGAAGGTGCGCGAATCGAAAGTTCAATCCGCATAATCTTCGGAATTTCTGTCTCGCGCAGTTGCCTTGCAAAACGCTCAACCTCCCGCCGATCTTTGATCGGATACCAAAAAGCGTAGGTTCCGCCGGGAAACCGCTTATAGGCTTTCACCAAACCATCGACGAGACGATCAAATTCTCCCGCAATCTCAAATGGTGGATCAACCAGAACAACGCCGCGTTTTTCTTTTGGCGGCATATGCGCACCAAGCGACAGCCAGCCATCAAGCTCAATCACACGCGCCTGGTAGTCACCATCAAACAGCTTGGACAGCTTTTTCGCATCTTGGGGATGCAGTTCGATTGCCGAAAGACGATCCTGCTTGCGCAAAAGATGGCGCGTGAGAAGTGGCGATCCAGGATAATGCCGCAGTCCACCTTTGGGATTAACCGCACGCACAGCTTCAAGATAGGGCTGAAGCAGTTCGATTGCCTGTGGCGGGATTTCACTTTTTTCGACAGCGTCGATCACGCGGCGGATACCACCGCTCCATTCGTCTGTCTTTTCAGCTTCAATACCACGCAGATCATAAAGGCCGATCCCCGCATGGGTATCGACCACGCGAAAAGCTTGGTCCTTGCGCTTTAGATATTCAATAATGCGGGAAAGTATGACGTGCTTGACGACATCGGCAAAGTTTCCGGCGTGATAGGCGTGACGATAATTCATGTCTGCGCTTGTTTCACGCCTCATCGTTTTCGGCAATATCTCTCTTCAATCAAATGTGACATATAACTGTCATCATCTGCTCTTGTCCGAGTCGTGTCTTCTATGTCCGGTACTGTCCTGCTGATTGTCCTTTGTGGCGCATTTTTTCATGCGAGCTGGAACGCTATCGTTAAGGGGGGCAGTGACAAGTTTTTTGCCGCCGCTTGCGTGGTCGGAGCCGCTGGGCTCATAGCGTTGTTTTTCCTGCCGTTTTTACCGCTGCCACATCCATCGAGTTGGAAGTTTATCGGGCTGTCGACAATCACGCAGATATTCTACATGTCGCTGGTCGCAGCTGCTTATAAATCGGGCGACATGAGCGAAGCCTATCCGATCATGCGCGGAACGCCGCCTTTGCTGGTGGCAATTGTCAGCTTTCCGCTCATCGGCGAGGCGATGGGTTGGGGGAGTTGGCTCGGCATCGTTCTGATTTGCGCGGGCGTGCTTGCTATGGCGCTTGAGGCCCGTCGACGCAATGGCGGCACTTCGAGCAAGACGG
Organism: Ochrobactrum sp. EDr1-4; assembly: GCF_049199085.1. NCBI lineage: Bacteria > Pseudomonadati > Pseudomonadota > Alphaproteobacteria > Hyphomicrobiales > Brucellaceae > Ochrobactrum > Ochrobactrum sp. EDr1-4. The sequence goes on along the minus strand of NZ_JBLZOF010000001.1, from coordinate 279,150 downwards.
CGTTGCTGGCGCTCGCCAATGCCGGTTTTATCGCAGCCTACACCATTATCGACGGTGTCGGCGTGCGTGCATCTGGCCACACCTTATCCTATACGCTCTGGCTGTTTTTGATAAATGCCTTTCCGCTTGGATGCTGGGCGCTTTATCGCGAGCCGGATCGCTTTATCCAATATATTCGCAACCATTGGCGACCATCGCTGATCGGCGGTTTAGGCACTTTGCTGTCCTATGGTCTTGCTCTTTGGGCGATGACCATGGCGCCAATTGCGGTTGTCGCGGCGCTCAGAGAGACAGCAATTCTGTTTGGCATTCTGATTTCCGCTTTCATTCTCAAAGAGAAAGTCGGCTTGCCGCGTTTTATGGCTGCGGGGCTCATTGTCTTGGGCGCGATCACTTTGCGACTTTCATAAAAATCTATTTCGTCGCAGGCGGGTCAAATCGTCAGAAATTCGTTTCTGCCGAACTTCGCTTGCGCTAAAAAAACATTATGAGCCAGACGTCCCCCAAAACAAATATCACCATTGGACATTCCGCCTGTCCGCATGATTGCCCATCCACTTGCGCGCTCGATATTGAGCTGCTGGATGAGCGCACCATCGGTCGTGTGCGCGGTGCGAAAGACAACAGCTACACCGCTGGTGTTATCTGCGCCAAGGTCGCGCGCTATGCCGAGCGTGTTCATCATCCCGATCGTTTGAAGCATCCGCTTATTCGAACTGGTCGCAAGGGTGACGGCGAGTGGAAACAGGCATCATGGGAAGCGGCGCTTGACCTCATCGCTGAACGCTTTCTCAGAGCTGAAGAGAAACATGGCAGCGAAAGCGTTTGGCCGTATTATTACGCTGGGACGATGGGGCTCGTGCAGCGCGATTCGATCAACCGTCTGCGTTATGCCAAGCGCTATTCTAATCAATTCGACAGTTTCTGTACCAATATGGCTTGGACCGGCTATTTTGCGGGGACTGGCAGTCTGACCGGCCCGGATCCGCGCGAGATGGCAAAGGCTGACGTCGTTGTCATCTGGGGAACCAATGCCGCCGCGACACAGGTCAATGTGATGACCCATGCCGTGCGGGCGCGCAAAGATCATGGTGCGAAGATCGTCGTTATTGACATATACGCCAATGCGACTGTGCGACAGGCAGATATGGGCATTGTGCTGAAACCCGGCACAGATGGCGCTTTTGCCTGTGCCGTCATGCATGTGCTGTTTCGTGATGGCCTTGCGGATTGGGATTATCTCAACCGCTATACGGACGATCCAAAAGGGCTAGAAGCGCATCTTGCAACCCGCACGCCGGAATGGGCTGCAGAAATTACCGGCTTGAGTGTCGAGGAAATCGAAGCTTTTGCGCATCTGGTTGGCAAGACCAAGCGCACTTATTTCCGCCTCGGCTACGGTTTCACACGCCAGCGTAATGGTGCGGTGAGTATGCATGCCGCAGCGTCTATCGCCTGCGTGACAGGCGCGTTTCTGCATGAAGGCGGCGGAGCGTTTCATTCGAACTCCGGCATCTTCAAGATGGATAAGCGCGAGATCGAAGGAACTGCGATGCAGGATAAGACCCTGCGTTTCCTTGATCAGTCGAAGATTGGGCGCATTCTGACTGGCGACAGCGAAGCACTTTATGGTGGCGCGCCTGTCATGGCGATGCTTATCCAGAACACCAATCCGATGAATGTGACGCCGGAGCAGCGCCTTGTGCGCAAAGGCTTTGCCCGTGAAGACTTGTTTGTCGCCGTGCATGAGCAGTTTATGACTGATACGGCCAAAATGGCTGATGTGGTGCTGCCAGCGACCACGTTTCTCGAACATGATGATATTTATCGCGGCGGCGGACAGCAGCATGTAGTCCTTGGTCCAAAGCTGATTGAACCACTAGCCGAAGCGCGTCCGAACATCTTTGTCATCAACGAACTTGCTGAGCGCTTGGGCGTTGCACATCTGCCTGGCTTTAACGTCGATGAGCGTACGCTGATCGACAATATGAACGCCAATAGCGATCTTCCGCATTTCGATGAACTCAAAGAAAAGCGGTTTGTTGATTTGCAGCCGCCTTTTGAAGAAGCGCATTATATCAATGGTTTCAAATGGCCCGATGGCAAGTTCCGTTTCAAACCGGATTGGACGGGCAGTCCATCACCCAATAAGCCGCCGGAAGTGATGGGCTTGCAAGGTCCACATCACAACATGCCCGAGTTTCCGGACCACTGGAATGTAATCGAGGCAGTGGATGCTGAGCATCCTTTCCGCCTTGCAACGTCACCAGCGCATAATTTCCTGAACTCTACATTTGCCGAAACCGCAACGTCGCTCGCCAAAGAAATTAGGCCAGAGCTTCTCATTCATCCCGATGATGCGGCTCAACTTGATATTACGGATGGTGAGCGGATTGAAATCGGCAACCATCGCGGCGAAGTAGTTCTTCACGCCGTGCTGCGCGCTGGTCAAAAGCGCGGTGTTGTTGTGTCTGAGGGTATTTTCCCAAATTCGACATTTGAGCGCGGTGAGGGGATTAATACTCTGATCGGTGCTGAGCCTGCCGCCCCTTATGGTGGCTTGGCGGTTCACGACACGAAAATCTGGGTGAGAAAAGTCGCTTGAAGCGCATCCTGAAAAGTGAGAATCGGTTTTCAGGAAAGATGCGCGTTAAATATCTAAAACGAAGCCCGCGCCGAATTTACGTTCGGCGCGGGCTTTGAATTTATAGAGCTGAATTAGCCTGCGTAGTTAAGCTTGAGCTTTGAAAGACCAACAGCTGCATTAAGACCTTTCTGGCCCTGCAACGAGATCGGCTGAAGCGAAATTGTCTTCCACGAACCGCCGGTCAGAATGTTGGTGCCAGCACCAATGCCGATAGCAGCATTTGCTGATGCGCCGACATAGCGGCCCTTCAACGCGCCTTCTGGACGAACGGTTGGAGCCCAAACGGCCCATGCAAGCTGTCCACCATTTACAAAGCCGACATCAACGCCGAGCTTGGTGATGTTGCCGGTGTAGCGTTCTACTGGTCCTTGACCGCGAACTGGCTTGAACACGCAATCAACATCTTGCTGACTACCGATGATCACACCGATCGCAGGTGAAAGCTCGCAGGAAAGCGTACCGACTTCGGAGCGCGGCTGTGTGCGCGCCGATGAAGGCGAAGCGACATAATCCGCAGCAATGGCAGGAGCAGTCATCGCGATAGCTGAACCAACAGCCATGACCGACAGGAAGGAAGTCGAAAAACGGAGAGACATGATTTTGTCCTCTAAAAATAAACACATACTGGAAGAAACGCTTATGCGAATCTCAAGGGCTGCCGAAGCAGCTTCCCTTACGAACCTCAATTAGGGCATTTTCGCGAGAATTAAAGTTTTGTTAACAAAAAAATTAGGGTGTGATGAAATTGCCGCTTATGTATCGCGAAAAGCTATGCGCTGATAACCATAGCATCCTGCGACAAGCCAGTTTCTGCGTCGCCACTGGCAAACTTGCTAAGCGCAAGCGCGTAAAGCTTATGCTCTGCCTTCAAGACGCGCGCGGCAAGCGTGCTTTCCGTGTCGCCATCAATAACGGGGACGGCAGCTTGTGCGAGAATGGGGCCTTCATCCATGCCTTCCGTCACCAGGTGCACGGTGCAGCCAGCGAGTTTCATGCCAGCATCAAGCGCACGCTGATGCGTGTGCAGGCCAGCAAAAAGCGGCAGCAGAGAAGGGTGGATATTGAGGATGCGACCCTCGTAAGGTGCAATAAACTTAGCCGACAACAGCCGCATATAACCTGCAAGGCAGATAATATCCGGGTTCAGCAGCGCAAGCGCCTCAAGGATTGCATCTTCATGTGCATCCTTGGAGGCATAATCTTTACGGCTAAACACTTGCGTTGCAATGCCAGCGGCTTGGGCTTTGGACAGTCCGCCCGCATCTAACTTATCAGAGAAAACCGAAACGATCTCAGCTGGAAAATCGGGTGTCTGAGCAGCACGGATCAGCGCCTCCATATTGGAGCCGCCGCCCGAGATGAAAATGACGACCCGCTTGCGGTTCATAGTTTCAGCGTACCCTGATAAACGACGCCTTCGCCTTCGCGCTTAACCATGCGACCGAGCGTGACGACGTTTTCGCCTTCGTTGGCCAGAGCCGCGACCACTTCATCAACCTTGTCTGATGAGACAACGGCAATCATGCCAATCCCGCAATTGAACGTGCGCAGCATTTCGAGCGGTTCGACGCCACCGGTCTTAGCAAGCCATGAGAATACGGCCGGAACATCGATTGCATCGAGATTAACTTCGGCTGCAAGACCTTCCGGCAGAACGCGCGGGATATTGTCCGGGAAACCGCCGCCAGTGATATGTGCAAGCGCCTTGATGCCGTTAGACGCTTTAATCGCGGCAAGCAACGGCTTCACATAAATACGGGTCGGTGTCAGCAGCGCTTCGCCGAGTGTCTTGCCTTCTGCGAAAGGTGCATCGGATTTCCAGCCAAGGCCGGAAATTTCAACAATGCGGCGCACAAGCGAGAAGCCGTTAGAGTGAACGCCCGATGACGAAAGACCAAGAATGACGTCGCCTTCAGCAATATCGCCCTGTGGGAGCAAACGATTGCGCTCAGCTGCACCAACAGCAAAACCTGCAAGGTCATAATCGCCATCGCGATACATGCCCGGCATCTCAGCGGTTTCACCGCCGATCAGCGCGCAACCAGCTTGCAAACAGCCTTCTGCAATACCCGAAACGATAGCCACACCCTGATCAGGTGAGAGCTTGCCGGTTGCGAAATAATCGAGGAAGAACAGTGGTTCTGCACCCTGAACGACAAGATCGTTGACGCACATTGCGACGAGGTCGATACCGACAGTGTCGTGTTTATCTGCATCGATAGCAATTTTGAGCTTGGTGCCGACGCCGTCATTGGCTGCGACGAGTACAGGATCGGTAAAGCCTGCGGCTTTCAAATCAAACAGGCCACCAAAGCCGCCTATTTCGCCATCAGCGCCGGGACGACGTGTTGAGCGAACCAGCGGCTTGATCTTGTCGACCATCAGATTGCCCGCATCAATATCGACACCGGCCTCCGCATAGGTCAGTCCATTTTTTTGGGTGGAGTTATTTTCAACGGTCATGACCTGCTCCTGAAACTGGGAGTGGATGTTTAAGGGCGCAATGACATGAGATTGCTTATGCTGCAAGGCCACAGTGCCGGAAAAGCGCAAAACAGCGCAGGAATCTGCGGAAAATTGCTGCCGTGAGGATTTATAGTCACCACACCCGTTTGCACTGGAACTTGTCTGTCGCATGTGCATTGCATTGTTTGTGCGTTGGCCCGACTATCTTTCTCAGCCATCGTTCAAAAATAGTAATATAGCTATATGATCAAATAGTGCTACCGGCCTGTCTTTGCAGAGAATGGATTATCATGGTCAAGAAACCCGCGGCCCTAAGCGCGATAACGAGCGATACAGCGAGCAAGTCGATACAGCAATCCGAAGCTGTAGCGCGTGATGGTGATATTCACGTCAATGTGGAAGTCGGCGGCTTCACAGGATCGGGCGTGCGTCGTCAGGCTATGTTCTGGACTGGAACACTGATCGTATTCCTGTTGTTTCTGGTCGTTTTTAGCCCGGTATTGCTGCCTTTCGTGGCGGGTATGGCGCTGGCCTATTTCCTTGATCCTGTTGCGGACAGGCTAGAGAAACTGGGGCTTTCGCGGTTAGCTGCAACCATTCTTATTTTGCTACTTTTCTTAATGATACTCGTCGTTGGCTTGATGATCATCATTCCGATCCTTGCGACCCAGCTTGTCGATTTCATTTCTAAGCTGCCGGATTATATCTCCCAGCTCCAAGCGCTTATGGCGAATGAAAACTCGCAATGGCTCAAGCGCTACATCGGCATTGATAGCTCTGTCATTCAGGAAAACCTCAGCGCGCTGCTTCAGCAAGGGGCTGGTTTTCTATCCACATTGCTTCAGTCCCTGTGGAATTCGGGGAAATCTCTGATTGATATTGCGGGTCTTTTCATCGTTACGCCGGTGGTTGCGTTCTACATGCTTCTCGACTGGGATCGCATGGTTGACCGTATCGATTCATGGGTTCCACGCAAGCAGCTTTACACCGTTCGCGGTATTGCGCGTGACATGGATGCAGCAGTTGCCGGCTTCGTTCGAGGGCAAGGTACTTTGTGCCTCATTCTTGGCACTTATTATGCCATTGGCCTGACCTTAACGGGACTTAATTTCGGCCTGCTGATAGGCTTTTTTGCCGGTCTTATCAGCTTTATTCCCTATATTGGTTCCTTCGTCGGACTGGCACTCGCAATCGGTGTTGCACTGGTGCAGTTCTGGCCGGATTGGATCATGATTGTCGCTGTCGCAGGCGTGTTTTTCCTGGGTCAATTTGTGGAAGGAAATATCCTGCAGCCGAAGCTCGTTGGCTCGTCCGTAGGGCTGCATCCGGTATGGCTTATGTTTGCTCTGTTCGCCTTCGGTTCCCTGTTTGGCTTCACCGGAATGCTGGTTGCGGTGCCTGCCGCGGCAGCAGTAGGGGTGCTTGTGCGTTTTGCGCTTAATCGCTATCTCCATTCTCCGATGTACGATCCGGTTTATAAGCGCTCTGAACCCGATGAGGGGCTGCTGATCGAAGCTGGCGATAATGCAGGCAAAGAGAAATGAAATTAAAACGTAACCGGGTGAGATTTTCAGGAGCAAGCGATGAGTGACGCACCGCGTCAGATTCCGCTCGCTCTTGAGCATCAGCCCGGTTATCACCGTGAGGACATTATGGTCACGGGGTCAAATCGCGCGGCGGTAGACCTTATTGATCGCTGGCCTCACTGGGTTGCGCCGGTTGTTATTTTGGCTGGTCCGACAGGTGCGGGCAAAACACATCTGGCGGAAGTCTGGCGTGACGCTACAGGCGCGCTATTGGCTGATCCAAAATCAATCAGCGAGAGTGTGATCCATGGTGCTGCGGAATATCCTGTACTGATTGATAATATCGGTGGTGCGCGTTTTGATGAAACGGGCCTGTTTCACCTCATCAATAGTGTTCGTCAGAATGCAGCGCTTGGTCCGGGACCATCGCTGTTAATGACATCGCGTCTTTTGCCAGCCAATTGGAAAGTCAAACTTCCCGATCTTGCATCGCGGCTTAAGGCAGCAACGGTTGTAGAAATTGCAGAGCCGGACGATATGTTGCTTGGCGGCGTCATTCACAAGCTTTTTGCGGATCGTCAGATCAGTGTCGAGCCGCATGTTGTGAGCTATCTGGTCAGCCGTATTGAGCGTTCGCTTTTGTCTGCGATCCAAATTGTTGATCGCCTTGATAGCGTGGCGATGGAGCAAAAGACCCGTATCACCCGCACGCTCGCTGCACAGGTTTTATCAGAAACTGGTCATGATAAGGCATGAAGGTAGCTGTCACCGGAGCCAGTGGATTTATCGGTGGCGCTGTTGTTCAGCAGTTGATGGGCGAGGGACATGAGGTCGTCGCGCTTTCGCGGCATGATCTGGCTGATCCGGATTTTTCTGACATTGATGTTGTTATTCATTGCGCTGCTCTGGCGCATCGAACTGGCGCCGAACGCCCGCAGGCGGATGAATTTGATGCGGTTAACCACCGTCTGACCATTGCGCTTGCAGAGAGAGCGAAGCAATCCGGTGTTCGTCGTTTCATCTTCGTGTCGACAATTTACACAGTTGCAGGCAATCCATCGCCGCTGACACCGGATATGCCTTTATCACCGCGCGATAATTATGGTCGTGCCAAAGCAAGAGCAGAATCTGCGCTGCTAATCATGACGGGCATAGAAGTGGTGATTGCGCGGCCAGTGCTCGTGTACGGACCAGATGCGCGTGCCAATCTACGTGCTTTGATGAAACTCTGTGACACAGCTTTGCCGCTGCCGTTTGGTTTGGCCAATAATCGGCGCAGCTTTGTCTCGCTTGAGAATGTTGCGCGCGCGCTCGTATTTCTCACCACAGCGCAATCGGATCATGTGTCGGGTAAAATCTTTCATCTTGCCGAGCCGGAACCACGTTCAACCCGCGAACTGGTTTCAAAAGTCCGCGAAGCGCTGGGCCGTCCTCAAAGGCTGCTTCCTGTCCCAGCTTTTATAATGAAGGCATTGCTGACGCTGGTCGGCAGAAAAACGCTCTATGAGCAATTGTTCGGCGACATGGTCGCCGACACGTCGTCATTGACTGCGATTGGATTCAAATATCTGCGGGGTGATACGCAAATCGCTGCTATGGCAAAGGCCGCTCGAGAGAATTAGTTTTTCTGCCCCACGGCCATTGGTGGCTGAATGCGAGCCTTCTGTGTCAGAACCTGTGCAGGTGTTGCTGGTTCTGACTTCTTTGCAATTGAGCCCGTTGTCATCACTTGTGCAGTATCTGGCTTATTACGGCCACCGCGCAACTCGTCTTCATGCACCCAGCCAATCATATTGGTTGATGGAACGACGACACGATGCCACTTGCCAGTCTTACCATAGGAGCGCATTTCGCGTCCGCTTTCGACCGTACCGATAGCGGGTGATTTATCCCACGCATTCTTATGAATGGTGAGTTTCGTCCGGGCATAAATCACAGACGGCGAATGCGCTGCTGTATTTGTGCCGCGCGGTGGCATCGGCAGTGCGCGTGCAGACGCCGGAGGTGGCGGCGGAGGCGCTATTTTTTGCGTTGGCATCGGTGGCTTTGGAGCTTGAATAGCGGCTTGCTGAACAGGCTTAGATTGCGTGGGCGCAACAGCAACTGCGGGGCGCGGGACAGGTCCAATGGCGCCAGCATAATCCTTAGCGGGAGACTTTCTCTCGACAGATTGTCTGGCTTCGGTTCTGTCAGGAGCAGATGGAGTGGCTTTCGCCGCAGGTCGCTGAAAGAGCGCAGTGAATGCAGCTTGTGGGCTTTTATGCTGTGCCGTGGCCCACAGGCTGAACGCACCCAGCGCAAGAATGGCGCCAAGTGCCAGAATTGGCGCGGATGAACCTGAATTACCCTTGCCTCTGGTCGAACGCCCGGTAGAGCGTTTTGCAGGGCGGGAACTCCGTTTCCGTGTTGCCATATGTCTTGTCCCCTGTCCGAATCGCTACAGGAAGACACTAATATGTCTTCCTTGGCATTTGGTTACCGGGGCTTAATATCAGACGGAACGCGTGAGGCCGCCATCCACGCGCAGGTTCTGGCCCGTAATGTAGGCAGCGCCTTCTGACGCAAGAAAAGCGACAGTAGCAGCGATTTCCTCGCTTTTGCCATAGCGCTGCAACGGCACGCTGTCACGGCGCTCTTCGGTTGCGGGGAGGCTGTCGATCCAGCCTGGAAGCACGTTGTTCATGCGGATGTTGTCCGCGGCATAGGTATCTGCAAATACCTTGGTGAACGAAGCAAGGCCAGCACGGAATACAGCTGATGTTGGGAACATCGAGCTCGGCTCAAATGCCCATGCGGACGAGATGTTGATGATCGTACCGGATTTCTGCTTTTGCATATAAGGCACCACGAGGCGGCTAGGGCGCACGACATTCAGGAAATAGGTGTCCAGACCTTTGTGCCAGTCTTCATCAGTAATATCGAGAATCGGTGCGCGGGGTCCGTGGCCTGCACTGTTAACAAGCGTATCAATACGGCCCCATTTTTCGACTGTCAGATCGACAAGCTTTTTGAGATCATCAACTGATTGATTAGAGCCGGTAACGCCGATGCCACCCAGCTCTTTGGCCAAGGCTTCACCTTTACCCGACGATGAAAGGATGGCGACAGCAAAGCCGTCTGCGGCCAGACGCCGGGCAGAGGCTGCACCCATACCACTGCCGCCTGCTGTGATGATTGCTACTTTTTTCTCTGACATTTCCTGATCCTAAGGTGATGAAATTGTTTCAATATGGAGAAAGTAGCGGACAGTAACAAAATCCCAAATGAATTTTCTTGAATTTAAGATTTCATGGCGTTGTTAGGCCAATAAAAAACGCCGCTAATGCGGCGTTTTTGAATGAAAGTGTTAAATTAATCTATTCCTGTACGGATGGCTTTTCCGTCGAAAAACTTACGCTCGAAGCAGAAGTGACGCGTTTCTCACTGGCTTCTTTTTGCTGCAACGCATTTCGAATTGCGGCCCACTCATTTTCGTGGCGGCGATAAAGTGCATCTGAAGTCTGGATGTCCATGCAATCCTCCATTGGCTTGGCAGGCAAATAACATGGAGTGCAAAGAATCGTTGCATCACAAACCGTAAGCATTTGAAATCTTAATCGGTTTATATGTTTACAACCGATTTAGACTCACAACTTTTCGCCACGTTGACGCATATTTCTCATGCTAAAGGATTAGTTCTCCTCAATGGAAACGCCGCCTTCACCAATTTTCATTTCGATACCGGAAGGCTTGGTTTCTTCCTGATAGGTGTAAATTGCAAAACCCGCCACGACGACAATAAGAGCACCAATAATAAGATAAAGACCGTTGCGATTCACTCTGGAACTCCTGAAATTCTAACGATGCAGTTAAAACGCTTAAGCGGATTGTTGGTTCCTGACGCATGTTGAAATGTTAGCAAAGGCCCGTAACAAGCTGTGTGTGAATAAAGATTCGAGATTTTCCTTTTAGCACTTGCTTTATGTTCGCTGATTATCTAGGGAAGAGCCGCTTACAAAGCATCGGAGTGTAGCGCAGCCTGGTAGCGCATCTGGTTTGGGACCAGAGGGTCGGGAGTTCGAATCTCTCCACTCCGACCATTTTTCAAGACAATTTGTGAAGTAACAATGTCGCATCTCTATGCTGTGACGTGCGCCTTTATCGCGTTGACATGGTATGGCGCGTGAACTATTCCCTTGTTGAAATTACTGCCCGTCACTGGGCTTAAGAATATAGATCAAGGTTCTTCAAATGGTTGCACGTATTTACCGTCCAGCTAAGACAGCGATGCAGTCTGGTAAAGCCAAAACGGATAACTGGCTTCTGGAATATGAACCAGAAAGCGCTCGCAAGGTCGAGCCGCTCATGGGCTACACCTCTTCCGGTGATATGAAGAGCCAGATTCGCCTGTCTTTTGACAGTCGCGAAGATGCGATTGAATATGCTACCCGCAATGGCATCGCTTATCGCGTGATTGAGCCGCATGAAGTGGCGCGTCGTAAAGTGTCCTATTCGGATAATTTTAGCTTCTATCGTCCACAGCCTTGGACGCATTAACAGCTTTTCCCGGCCTTATGCTTTGTGCTATGGCCGGTTTCTGATGGTGAGGTCCCGTAGCTCAGCTGGATAGAGCACCGGCCTTCTAAGCCGTAGGTCACTGGTTCGAATCCAGTCGGGATCGCCATCAAAACAATGACTTAGCGTCATTAAAGTTCAAAAGTTCAAACTCGTAATTTTTAGAGTTCAAAAAGCTATTGCGCGTTCGCGAATGGCTCTTATCGAAACTACATCATTCAGAATTGAAAAAACGCCGCGGATTACGCGGCGTTTTGTTTTAGCGTGTGTTTAATGTCCTCGTGGGCCATTCCCACGATCGCTGGAATTTGATCTCCACCTTTGACCACGGTCACGGTGAGGGCGATCCCAGTTTCCGCGTGGGCGGTCCCAATGACGACCACGGTCCCAGTTTCTGTTGCGATCCCAGCGGCCACGATCCCCACGATTCCAATGTCGACGGTTGTAGTCACGACGGTCCCAACGGTCGTTTCGATCGTTGACCGCAGCGCCAATAGCTAGGCCAGCAATAAGCGGAATACCGATAAGCGCTGCGTTGCGGCTAAAATCATCGGACGATGCATTGCTGCCACCCTCACGCATTGCGAGGTAGCGCGAGGACGCCCAACCATTAAGGCCGCCATAGCTGACTTGGCACCATCCATAGCCCGATGTGCAGCCTTGCACATTCACAGGGGCTCTGCTTGGAATGCTTCCCAGAGAGGCATAGCCCGTTCCGGGGCCAGTTCGCACATTAAGACTTGTTGTGACGATTGCGTTTGCTGCTTGAGCGGCGCCTGCGGAGAATACACCCAAGGCTATGAGTGCCGCTTTGAACGTAAGTTTCATCCGGGTTCTCCTGAACAACTTCATTGGTTAATAAACGATGAACAGGGGAAGTAAGTTCCGTTGTGTATGAAATCTATTTGGATTTGCGATGACGCACAATAACAGCAATGGCGAGCCCAGCGAGGCCGATAGCAATAACGCCTTGCAATACAAAAACCCAGTTCATCATGGCAGTATCCTTTGGTGTAAAACACACCTGAAGTCAGAATGTAATTAGCTGGCTGGTTCTTTATCGTATTTTACGCACAAGCGAAATGGACAAGTGAAGGCGCTCACAAAAGCGCTAGACTTCATTTCTAGCTCATTCTTCCGGCCCGAAATACTTCACTTTCAAGGCATGCAAGGTCTCATTCTCCTGAAGGCTGATGATCGCCACTGAAGCTGGTTTTACGAGATCGCTGTGTCTTGGAAAAGCAAAGCCATATTTGTCGGGGCTGAACGTGTTACCAACCATTTCGACGGGTTCATCCGGATTTTTATGAGCGTAATATTCCAGGACCGGACTGTCGCCAACTATCGCTGAAATCTCATCATTTGTGAGCGCAGAAACGGCCTCTGGCAGGTGGTCAAAGGTGACGGTGGAAATGGATCGGGATGTAAGCAGCTGTTGCGCAATGCTACCGGTACGCACACCAACAGTTTTGTTTTGCAGATCTGCCAAATTATTGATTTTGTTGTTGATATGCGTAACTGTCATGACGCTTGTGACCGATGACGTGACATAGGCTACCACGGCAATACCGAAAACCAGCCAGAACGCCTGCCATATTCGACCCGCCCAACCGAACAGGTTTTTGCGCGAACTTTTCCCCGACGTTGCAAGTGAAACGACATGATAAAAGCTCTCGGAGAGTCCCTCTACCCAACGGCGTGGGAAGTGCTCGTCGAACCGTCTATCAAAAAGAGTGAGAGCGATCGTGGCGATCAAAATAACAATGCCAATCCATGCATATGTTGCAAGGTGTCCGGCATTCTCAAGCCCACCGATGAGGTCATCCCATCCATTTCCGGCCTCGGTATGAATCAAGATACGTAACCCGGCATCGAACCAGGGATGCGTAAAATCCACGACTTCTGCACGGCTTTCCGTGATCGTGAGATTGGTTACTGCCGCATCAACCTGATTTTCAGAAACGGCTTTCACAAGTTCATTGTAATTTGGATATTCGACAAATTGCGAAACCAATCCAAGGCGCGTGCCGATGTCGCGCCAGAGATCGACAGCCATGCCGTTATAGGTGTCACCCTCTTTGATGACGAAAGGTTCGCTGACATAGACGCCAACTTTGACCTGTCGCAGTGGTGCATCCTGTGCATTCGCTGGGATCAGTGACAAAGTCAGGACAAAAAGCGCAATGAGAGCTTTCAGAAAAAAGCTGAATTGATTTCTGATAAAGTTACAAAATTGCACTGACCTAAGCCATTTTCCATTGCCGATGGCCGCAAGTATAAATGTTTCGTGCGGTGAGGGAAGCCGATAATCCGCTAAGATTGCCCGCAAATTATAGATTAATATCCAGTAATATCTAATAAAAACCCATCGCAGCCAATGTGGACTGCGATGGGTTTCAGTTTCACTGAGTTCAGAGCGAAATCAGATCGCTGCAAAGCCTTTTTCCAGATCCGCAATCAGGTCTGGCACATCTTCAAGGCCAATCTGCAAGCGAATAACAGGACCCGGATAATCGCCCTTAGCGACGGTGCGGTCTTTCAGCCCAACTTCATTTGCGAGGCTCTCATATCCGCCCCATGAATAGCCAAGGCCGAAAATTTCAAGCGAATTCAAAAAAGCATGTGCTTGGCTTCGCGAACCAGTCTTCAAAACAAAAGCGAAGACACCTGATGAGCCTTTGAAATCACGTTTCCAGAGCTCATGACCGGGATGGCTTTCGAGGGCAGGGTGCAAAACGCGGTCAACTGCTGGATGGCTTTCGAGCCAATGGGCAACTTCGAGCGCACTTTTGCGATGATGTTCGAGACGAACGCCCATCGTGCGCAGACCGCGCAAGATTTGATAGGCATCGTCAGGGGCCGCACAAAGACCGAGCGTGCCGTGGGTCTCAAGCAGCTGTGGCCAGCATTTTTCATTGGCGGAAATCGTCCCGAACAGAATGTCTGCATGACCGGAAGGGTATTTTGTGGAAGCATGAATGCTGATGTCGACGCCAAAATCCAACGGCTTAAAGTAAAGCGGCGTCGCCCATGTGTTGTCCAGCATGACAATAGCGCCAGCCTGATGTGCGGCTGCGACAATGGCTGGAATATCCTGAATTTCGAACGTGTTGGAGGCAGGCGATTCGGTGAACACCACTTTGGTGTTGGGGCGCATGAGTGCTTCTATACCCGCACCGATTTCGGGATCGTAATATTCGACTTCAATCCCCATGCGCTTGAGGATGGTATCGGCAAAATGACGGGTCGGATTGTAGATCGAATCGACAAACAGCGCGTGATCGCCAGGCGATAAAAAGCCGAGCAGCGGAACTGTGACAGCTGCAAGACCGGATGGTACACAAACAGTTCCTGCTGAGCCTTCCAGTGCATCGATAGCTTTGCACAATGCTTCGCTGGTCGGCGTTCCACGCGTACCATAGGTATATTTTTGATTGCCAGTTGCCATCGTCTGGGCATCCGGGAAAAGCACTGTGGAAGCGCGCACAACGGGTGGATTGATAAAGCCGTGATAATCGCGTGGATTATAGCCATCGCGTGTCAAACGCGTGTTTATGCCCAGCTTTTCTGTCTTGTCCTGTTTGTTAGTCACGAAATTGCCTCCAGGCCATGTTGCATGCTGATCCATCAAATCTCTTTCGGAGATTTCTGCAAGTTTGCTGATCAAATTTGCAAAAACAGGTTTCGTGTCCGCTTTGATGGATGATCCTATTTAGTTGGATAAGGCCCGCATGTTGCGGATGCAATATGCAGCTTTGTAACAGTGATAATGTAAACCAGAGGAAGTGTAATCCCGGTATGCCCGATTTGAATGAGCGTAAGGCCGTAAACACGATTTTCTATCCGGCCCGCGCGGCATTAGAACTGATAAAGGCGCTCGTAAAACCTGCCTATCCCGGAGCGCCATCGAGCTGGACAATGGAAATGACAGCGATTGTCGTTTTGATGCCTTTTGTACTTCTGGTGCTTCATATTTGGGATGCACAGATCATTCGGTCGGCAATGAACAGCGATTTCTTTCTTATGGAGATTCTTCGAACCATTACCGATTTGATTCGCACACTCGTATGGCTCGGTGTGGCGATTATCGTCTGGTTAGGGACTGTTTTTCTGCTTTCCCCATCCATGCGTCTTGTCGCACATGAGACGCTCGTTCGTTTTCATAGCTGGGCAACGCTGGTTCTGGCCTCAATCGTTGTTGGAAGCTTTCCAACAGAAATCGGCAAACTGGTCATTGGGCGTGCACGTCCGTTGCTGCTGAATGACTTAGGTTCTGCGTATTTCGCGCCTTTTCGCGGTGAACATTCCTATGAAAGCTTCCCTTCGGGGCACTCAATGATGGCGGGTATCATGCTCGTATCGCTATGGATTTTCTTGCCAAGATGGCGATTTCTAACGGTTCCCGTTTGCCTGCTTTTTGTTATCAGCAGGCTCGCAGCAGGCGCACATTATCCGACCGATGTCGTTGCCGGACTGGCAATTGGCTTCATCGCGACATGGTGGGTTGCTCGCTTTATGGCGACGCGAAATATTATTTTTTCGCTAGAAGATGATAAGTTGATGCCGCGCATCTGAAATAGCTAAAATTATGATTCCTGACCTAAATGATATAGAGTCATTATATCGATAATGCATTGATATATATGTATATTTTACAGAAGATAATTTTATGGATAATGCTGTTCATCTCATTGAATAGCATTACCCGAAAATTGGGAAATCATGTAAAAACGCGCGTGTTAGAACTGGTTATTTTTGTCGTTCAGACTTTTTCCTCAACGTTAATCGCTTGACCAAAGCCAAAATTTCGCCTTCGATAGGGCTGTGAAGGCGACAGGCATCGCTGACCTATAAAATATAGAAAGCCGATAACGGCTTCGGGTGAGCGGCAGTCTGCGTAATGCATAGGTTGGGGGAGGAGCTAAGCTCTTATTTTTTCAACTTATTGCTAAAAATAAAGCAACAGAGGCGCTCGGAATATTTTCTGGCGATCTCAGGGAACATAAAAAAGGTTGCAGGCCAGATGAAAAATACAGTTTTGACAGGGGTATTGGGTGTGGCGGCGTTGCTCGGCGCAGCTTCAGGGGCATCTGCTGATAAGCTGAGCGATATTAAGGGCAAGGGCTTCCTGCAGTGCGGTGTTAATACCGGCTTGCTCGGATTTGCTGCCCCAAACGACAAAGGTGATTGGTCGGGTTTCGATGTCGACTATTGCCGTGCAATTGCTTCTGCGATTTTTGGTGATCCCACCAAGGTAAAGTTTACGCCGTTAAATGCGAAGGAACGTTTCACAGCGCTGCAATCAGGCGAAGTGGATGTCCTGGTTCGTAATACAACGGCAACGATCAGTCGCGATACATCGCTGGGCCTCGATTTCCCCGGCATCAATTATTACGACGGCCAAGGCTTCATGATTAATTCAAAGAAGCTTTCTGGCATCAATTCAGCGCTTCAGCTATCCGGCGCGTCGATCTGCGTTCAGGCAGGCACAACAACTGAATTGAATATGGCCGATTATTTCCGCGCCAATAAGATGGAATATAATCCGGTCGTTTTCGAAAAGGTTGAAGAAGCAAACTCTGCCTATGACTCTGGCCGTTGCGATGCTTACACGACTGATCAGTCGGGCCTTTATTCAATTCGTTTGACACTGGCAAATCCTGACGATCATGTCGTTCTACCAGAAATCATTTCAAAAGAGCCACTCGGACCAGCTGTTCTTCAGGGCGATTCGAAGTGGGCTGATGTCGTCCGCTGGACCCATTATGCGCTGTTGAATGCCGAAGAATTTGGCATCACGCAAGCGAACGTCGAAGAGATGAAGAATTCCGATAATCCGGAAATCAAGCGTCTGCTCGGATCAGAAGCTGATACCAAGATCGGCACCGACCTTGGCCTCAACAATGATTGGGTTGTCAATATCGTTAAGGGCGTGGGCAACTACGGCGAAATGTTCGAGCGTAACCTTGGTGCCGGTAGCCCGCTTAAGATCGCGCGTGGCTTGAATGCTGAGTGGAACAAGGGCGGCCTACAATACGGTATGCCGATCCGTTAAAACAGCGCTTAGTCGCACGACATTTGGCGGGGGCAGAAATGCACCCGCCGGATTTGTCGGCTCTGGGATTGGTCACTGATCTTTTGCATTATCGGAAACGACTAGGTGCTCAAGTCATGCCAATAGCTTTTATCGGATAATTTAATAAGCGCTCTGTATCGGACGGTCAGAGCCGCAATCTTCGGCAATCTCTGCGACGGCTCTGAAATGGTCTTCCGATTGGGGCGGGATCGTTAGCTATTTTCAAAGCGAATACAGTGGCCGAGAGAAAACAGGGAACATATGGCTTCCTATTCTGCAACTGACAAACGCCGAAGCGACAGGGGCACATCACTCCTTTATGACCCGCGGGTACGCGGCATTTTTTATCAGGTCGTGGTGTTCGTAGTCGTTATCGGTTCTATTTATTGGATCGTTGGAAACACGATCACTAATCTTCAACGTGCCAATATTGCTTCCGGTTTTGGCTTTCTAACCGGACGGGCAGGCTTTGATATTAGCCAGACGCTCATTCCTTACAACAGCGATTCGACCTATGGCCGTGCTATTCTCGTTGGCCTTCTCAACACGCTTTATGTGGCGGGTTTGGGTGTAATTCTGGCGTCAGTTATTGGTTTTCTGGTTGGCATTGGAAGACTGTCTCGTAATTGGCTGATCCGCAAAATTTGCACCGTCTATGTCGAAGTTTTCCGTAATATTCCGCCGCTGCTTGTTATCTTTTTTTGGTATTTCGGCGTTCTTTCGGTCTTGCCGCAGGCGCGTGAAAGCCTTTCTTTGCCGCTTGGGACCTATCTCAACAATCGCGGTTTTTTCATGCCGGCACCTATTTGGGGTGAGGGGGCTTGGTTGCTGCCTGTCGCTTTGCTTCTCGGTATCATCGCATCATTTTTCGTGGCGCGCTGGGCTAAGCGTAGGCAAATGGCGACAGGCCAGCCGTTCCATACGGTGCGCGTTTCTGCTGCCTTGATCATTGGTTTGCCGATCCTGGCACTGATCGTGACAGGATTTCCTATCTCGTTTGATCTGCCAAAGCTCGGAACGTTCAATCTGACGGGCGGTGCGCAGGTGAAGCCAGAATTTCTGGCGCTCTTGCTGGCTTTGTCTTTCTATACCGCATCATTCATTGCGGAAACCGTTCGTGCAGGCGTTTTGGGCGTAAACAAAGGCCAGACCGAAGCGGCTTATGCTGTTGGTTTACGACCCGGCCAGACGATGCGCCTGATTGTCGTGCCACAGGCTTTGCGCATCATTATTCCACCGCTTTCGAGCCAGTATCTCAATCTGATCAAAAACTCATCGCTCGCAATTGCAATCGGGTATCCTGATCTTGTTGCTGTTGGTGGCACAATCCTCAACCAGACAGGCCAAGCTGTTGAAGTCGTTGCTATCTGGATGGTGATCTATCTCAGCATCAGCTTGATCGTTTCCGGTCTGATGAACTGGTTTAATGCGAAAATGGCATTGGTGGAGAGATGAGCATGGAAAATACAAATCTCCAATATGTCCGAACGCAAATGGTCGAGGGGGAAACCCCACCTCGTTCAGTGCAGGGCTTTTCGCATTGGCTGCGTGTTAATCTTTTTGCCACGCCTACAGATGCGGCACTGACGATTTTTGGTCTGGCGATTGTTGCGTGGTTTTTGCCGCCGATGGTCCAGTGGCTGTTTATTAATGCTGCGTGGACAGGAACAGACCGCACGGCATGTCTGACGGTCATTCAGGGTGGTGTTCAACCTGAAGGCTGGTCAGGTGCTTGCTGGGCATTTGTGAATGCGAAATATCAGCAGTTTATTTATGGACGTTATCCGTTTGAAGAGCGCTGGCGCGTTGATTTGACAGCGGCATTGTTCGTAATTTTGCTCGTTCCGTTGCTGATCCCGAAAATCCCGCACAAGGTCATCAACGCCATTCTGTTCTTCTTCGCGTTTCCGATTATCGCCTATTTCTTGTTGGTCGGCGGTTCTTTTGGTCTGCGTTATGTTGAAACATCGCTTTGGGGCGGCCTTCTTGTAACATTGGTTTTGTCGTTCGTCGGCATCGCAGTGTCGTTGCCTTTGGGTATTGTACTTGCCTTGGGACGGCGTTCAAAGCTGCCTGTGATCAAGACGATGTCGATCATCTTCATCGAAACGGTGCGTGGCGTTCCATTGGTCACGGTCTTGTTCATGGCAAGTGTTATGCTGCCGCTCTTCCTTCCGCCGGGCGTCACTTTCGACAAATTGATGCGCGCACTGATTGGTGTGGCATTGTTCGCCTCCGCCTATATGGCAGAAGTTGTTCGTGGTGGCTTGCAAGCTATTCCACGTGGTCAATATGAGGGGGCGGACGCACTCGGGCTGGGCTATTGGCAGAAGACAAACCTCATCATCTTGCCACAAGCATTGAAGCTGGTGATACCCGGCATCGTGAACACATTTATTGGTCTGTTTAAAGACACCAGCCTTGTTTACATCATCGGCATGTTTGACCTGCTCGGTATTGTCCGACAGAACTTTTCCGATGCAAACTGGGCTTCTCCACAGACACCTGCAACTGGATTGGTCTTTGCGGGCTTCGTTTTCTGGATTTTCTGTTTCGCCATGTCGCGATACTCTATATTCATGGAACGACGGCTCGACACGGGTCATAAACGATAAGAATAAAGGGAATAATCCAAATGAGTGCACAAAGCGCCCTCCCGCAATCTGAGCTTGGTGTCGAAATCGACCGTACAAAACTGGAAGTCTCGAAGACCGAAGTGGCGATTGAGATCAAGAATATGCATAAGTGGTATGGTGAGTTCCACGTGCTGCGTGACATCAACCTTAAGGTCATGCGCGGCGAACGCATCGTTGTTGCCGGGCCATCTGGTTCAGGCAAATCAACCATGATCCGTTGCGTCAACCGTCTGGAAGAGCACCAGAAGGGCCAGATTATCGTAGATGGCATCGAACTGACAAATGATCTCAAAAAGATCGACGAAGTTCGCCGTGAAGTCGGCATGGTGTTCCAGCACTTCAACCTGTTCCCGCATCTGACCATTCTGGAAAACTGCACGCTAGCCCCGATCTGGGTGCGCAAGATGCCAAAGAAGCAGGCTGAAGAAGTGGCGATGCACTATCTGAAGCGCGTGAAAATTCCAGAACAGGCCAATAAATATCCGGGCCAGCTGTCAGGTGGCCAGCAGCAGCGTGTGGCAATTGCGCGTGCGCTTTGCATGAGCCCGAAAGTCATGCTGTTTGATGAGCCGACATCGGCGCTTGATCCGGAAATGGTCAAGGAAGTGCTGGATACTATGGTGAGCCTTGCTGATGAAGGCATGACCATGATCTGCGTGACGCACGAGATGGGCTTTGCGCGTCAGGTCGCGAACCGCGTGATCTTCATGGATCAGGGCCAGATCGTTGAGCAGAACTCACCAGCTGAATTCTTCGACAATCCGCAGCACGAGCGCACGAAGCTCTTCTTGAGCCAAATTCTGCACTAATTAATCTGATCGTTTCATAAAAATACCCGCCGCGAATAACGGCGGGTATTTTTTTCATTCGTCGTGCGGACCTTCGCAAAACTGAATGCGGTTTCCGAATGGATCAATAACCGCCATCACGCGTCCCCAAGGCTGATCTTCAATACCAGGCCGCATGTATGGATAGCCACGTGAATTGACTTCTTTCTGAAACGCATCCACGCCCTGCATGCGCACGAAAATATTGGCACCGGGGCTACCGTCTCCGTGATGCTCGCTCAAATGCAAGGTAAGACCAGCGCGTGAGACCTGCATGTAGAGCGGCATTCCTGCTGCAAAGCGATGTTCCCAGTCGAGCGTAAAGCCAAGAAACCCAACATAGAAATCCTTGGCCTTTTCAATATCGAAAATCCTGAAGATTGGGCAGGTTTGTTCAAACTGGATTGTCATTCGGGATCGCCTTCTTGATATTTTAAGCGTTATGCATCCTTTGGGAAGCATCTCAGTTATATATTATGTCATTCAATACAGTAGGGAGGAACTGTTATGGCCAAAATGATTTTTGTGAACTTGCCCGTCAAAGATGTCGCTCGTTCGACAGGCTTTTACGAGTCGATTGGAGCAACAAAAAATCCAATGTTTTCGGATGAAACCGCATCCTGCATGGTGTTTTCCGATACGATTCACGTCATGGTTTTAAGCCATGAGAAGTTCAGTCAATTTACACCTAAGAAAATTGCAGATGCCCATACTTCAAGTGAGGTATTGATTTGCCTTTCGGCAGACAGCAAGGCGGAAGTGGACGATACGGTTGATAAAGCTGCCAAGGCAGGCGGGCGCGCAGATCCAGCTCAAAAGCAAGATTATGGTTTTATGTATGGTCGCAGCTTCGAGGATATAGACGGCCATATTTGGGAAATAATGTGGATGGATATGGAAGCAGCTTCCAAAGCTATGGGCTGAACAAATGGGGGCAGGACATAAGGGAGGAGAAAACCATGTCTGGTCTAACTGTTTGCCTCTGGTTCGATAAGCAGGCTGAAGAAGCCGCCAACTATTATGTGTCGATATTCCGTGATCTGGGAAGACCTGCGTCGCTTGACGGTTTGATCCGCTTTAAACATAGCCATCAGCCGGACGGTACGGATGTTGTGGCAGCAAACTTCACGCTCGATGGACAAGCTATGTGCGCGCTGAATGGCGGGCCGGACTTTAAGTTCAATCCCGCAACATCTCTTGTACTCAAATGCAAGGATCAGGCTGAGCTAGATGCATTCTGGGAACGGCTACTAGAAGGCGGTGCGCCTATGGAATGTAGCTGGTTGACCGATAAATATGGCTTCGCATGGCAGATTGTGCCTGAATTCATGCTTGATATTCTGCAAAATGGCTCGCCGGAAGTGAGGCAGCGTGTAGCAAATGCGATGATGACGATGGTCAAGCTCGACATAGCAACGCTTGAAGCAGCCCGTGATGCTGATGAGTGACGTTAGTGAGAGTTAACCGCTGAGACGGCATCATAGCTATAAAGCCAGTCCAGATCTTTTAGGAAACTATCTGGGCTGCGCATGGCGAAAAGCATATTGCGACCAAGCGCGAAAACACCCGTTGCATTATAGGCAAAGCGGTTCATCTGACCGCGTTTGGCGACTGCTGCAATCCGCTCTTTCCGAACAGAATCAAACCGCTTCAACGCTGATTTTTGATCCTCGCTATCCAATGCTTCTGCGAGAGCAGCCGCATCTTCAATTGCCATAGCACCACCTTGGGCTGCAAAAGGCGTGACAGCATGAGAGGCGTCGCCAAGAAAAATCGTTCTGTCTGGGCCAACAAATAGTGCGTCGCTCATTTCAAAGAGTGGCCAATAGGTCCATTCACCTGCAACGTTCAGAACATCGCGAACGGGCTTGCCCCAGTCTTTATAGATGGATTGTAATCGTGAACTGTCACCAGTTTTCGACCAGACTTCACCCGGGTTTTCACCCGTTGTAATGGCAACAAAGTTGAAGAACTTGCCGCCTTTGACTGGATAGGCAATGAAGTGCGCTTTCTTACCCAGCCACGCAGAAACTGATTTTTGCTCCGGAATGGCTGACTTGAAGCTCGCAGGCAGGTCATCGACTGCAACTGTTGTGCGCCATGCGATATGCCCGCTGAAACGCGCTTTGTCATAGCCAGCTTTGGCGCGCTGCATGGACCAGACACCATCGCATGCAATCAGATATTCTGCCTGAATTGTTTCTTCACTGGTACCACGTCTGACAATCGCTGCGATTCCGCTGCTGTCAGTCGTGTGGCTCAGAATTTCTGCACCAAGATTGATCTCGATGTTTGGATTATCATTGCAGGCATCAAGCAGTGCTGATTGCAAATCGGCGCGATGACACACGACATAAGGATAGTGCCAACGCTTTAATGCCTTGTCGCCGAGTTGCATCGCGAGCAAAGGACGAGCTTTGCGCCCATCCATGAGATAGAGCGCCTCTGGTACAACGGCTTGCGAGGATAATCGATCTGCAACGCCGAGACGTTCAAGATGGCGCATTGCATTGGGCGCAAGCTGCAAGCCTGCACCGACTTCCGACAAGGCTTGCGCTTTTTCAAAAAGCTGGACAGACCATCCGCGTGCTGCACACTCAAGTGCAGCACTTAAACCGGCAACACCGGCCCCTGCAATTACTATGCGTCTTGTATCAAGTCTGCTCATATTATCAGCGGCAGGATTGCCGCTCGTTATATTCAGGCAGCTTTATCGGCAGGCGCATCATAGACGCAGCCAGCAGGCAAGGTCTCGTCAGCATGAAGCTGCGGATTGTAGCGATAGAGCGTCGAGCAATAAGGGCATACAACTTCGCTTTCGTGTCCCATGTCGAGAAAGACATGCGGATGATCGAAAGGCGGATTCGCGCCGACGCACATGAATTCCTTTACGCCGATTTCGATGGAGTTGTGTCCAGCGTCGTTCTGGAAGTGCGGGATGATGTGATCGGACATGATATGCTCCGGAGCTTGTGGATCGCGGTACCCAATTCAGGATAGCTATTTTTCAAGCATTTACCGCGTACGGCTTGTTTCTGGAAGCGTTTTCATCAATTCTGGAGACAATTTAAGCAGTTTGCTATCAAACTGTCATATGACAGCCATAGGCTTATGGTCGCGCCGGGATTTTCCGGTAAAAGCCGGGACAGGAAAAATGAACGAAAACAGCATTATGGCACCACATACGACTGATCTGACCATTCAGCCAGCCAATGATCTTTCCGCAGACAAGAATCTCGGAAAAGATCAGAATGCTCACGAAGCTTTGATTGATGATCGAATTTCTGAGCTGATGAAAAGCCCGGAACGTTTTGTTAATCGAGAGTTTTCGTGGTTGCAGTTCAACCGTCGCGTTCTGGAAGAAGCAGGCAATACGCGTCAGCCATTGCTTGAGCGTCTGCGCTTTTTGTCTATCTCCGCAGGCAACCTTGATGAATTTTTCATGGTGCGTATTGCGGGTCTCGCTGCACAGGTTCGCGCAGGCGTTGCCATGCGCAGTGCGGACGGTCGCACGCCGCAGGAACAGCTCGATTTCGTTCTCGAGGAAGTCAGCCGTCTTCAGGAAGGCCAGCAGGAACGCCTCCGTACGCTGCGCGAGGAGCTTGAAAAAGAAAATATCGAGATTGTTCGTCCTGCGGCTTTGTCTAAGGCCGAAAAAGATTGGCTGGAAAACCATTTCCTCGAAACCATTTTCCCGGTTCTGACACCACTTTCCATCGATCCAGCCCATCCGTTCCCGTTCATTCCCAATCTTGGGTTCTCGATGGCGCTGCAATTGGCACGTCGTCTTGATGGCCATCCAATGACGGCGCTGTTGCGCATTCCGGTTGCCTTGAAGCGATTCATTCAGCTTCCAACCGAACAGCAAAATTCGTTCCGCTTCATTACCATTGAAGATGCCGTGAGCCTGTTTATTGGTCGTCTGTTTCCCGGCTACGAAGTGCGCGGTGCGGGCACATTCCGCATCATTCGCGACAGCGATATTGAAGTGGAAGAAGAAGCCGAAGATCTGGTTCGTCTTTTCGAGACAGCTTTGAAGCGCCGCCGTCGCGGTCAGGTGATCCGCATTGAGTTTGATGCCGAAATCCCGGAAGCTTTGCGCGTGTTCGTAGCAACGGAACTCGGTGTTTCGGAAAACCGTATCAGTGTTCTGGAAGGCCTTCTGGCGCTGAACATGATTTCGGAAGTGGTTTCGATTCCACGCGATGATCTGAAGTTCGTGTCTTACAATCCGCGTTTCCCGGAGCGTATCCGCGAGCATGGTGGCGATTGCTTTGCAGCGATTCGCGAAAAAGACATCGTTGTTCACCATCCTTATGAATCATTTGACGTTGTGGTGCAGTTCTTGCGTCAGGCTGCGGCTGATCCTGATGTGCTGGCGATCAAGCAGACGCTTTATCGTACCTCCAACGACAGTCCAATCGTTCGTGCGCTGGTCGATGCGGCAGAAGCTGGCAAGTCAGTAACCGCGTTGGTCGAGCTGAAGGCGCGTTTTGATGAAGAGGCCAATATTCGCTGGGCGCGCGATCTTGAACGCGCAGGCGTTCAGGTTGTGTTTGGTTTTCTTGAACTGAAAACCCATGCAAAAATGTCGCTGGTTGTGCGTCGCGAAGACCAGAAGCTGCGTACATATGTCCATTTGGGTACAGGCAATTACCACCCGATCACAGCGCGTATTTATACCGACCTCTCGTTCTTCACGTCAGATGCGGATATTGCGCGCGATGTGGCACATATCTTCAATTTCATCACCGGCTATGCTCAACCAGCAGAGGAAATGAAGATCGCTATTTCTCCGCTGACGCTGCGCACGCGAATCCTAAAACACATTGAGGATGAGATTAGCAATGCGAAGGCTGGTAAGCCTGCTGCCATCTGGATGAAGATGAATTCGCTGGTTGATCCACAGATTATTGATGCGCTTTATAAAGCCAGTCAGGCAGGCGTTGATGTGGAACTGATTGTGCGCGGTATTTGCTGTCTGCGCCCGGGTGTTCCTGGTCTTTCAGATAATATTCGCGCCAAGTCGATTGTGGGGCGTTTTCTCGAGCATAGCCGCGTTTTCTGCTTCGGAAACGGCTACGATCTGCCGTCTGACAAGGCAATTGTCTATATCGGTTCAGCTGACATGATGCCACGCAATCTTGATCGCCGTGTCGAGACTTTGGTGCCGGTGACCAATGCCACTGTGCATCAGCAAATTCTGTCGCAAATTATGTTTGCCAACATAATTGATAACCAACAGAGCTATCAGCTACTTGCGGATGGCACCTCTCGCCGGATAGAAAAAGCGGATGGAGAAGAAGCCTTCAACGCGCAGGAATATTTCATGACAAATCCAAGCTTGTCTGGTCGCGGAAAGTCACCGAAGTCATCTGCCCCACGCCTGACTGCACATCGCAGACGTGCACAGGCGGAAAGAAAAACGACTTCATGAGTCCAGCAATAGCACAAGGCCGATTGAAGGGCCTCAAGCCCGTCGCGGTTATCGATATTGGATCAAACTCGATCCGTGTCGTTGTTTATGAGGGCATTGTCCGGTCGCCGACAGTGCTCTTCAATGAAAAGCTTCTCTGCGGTCTTGGCAAAGGATTGGCCAAGACCGGAAAGCTCAATGAGAAATCCGTTGATATTGCTCTTCGCGCATTGAAGCGTTTTCGCGTTCTGGCTGAACAGGCGGGCGCGATTTCCATTCATGCGCTGGCAACAGCTGCTGCACGCGAAGCCAAGAATGGTCCTGATTTCATTTCTCAGGCTGAAGCCATTCTCGGAAGACATATTGAAGTTCTGTCCGGCAAAGAAGAAGCCTATTATTCGGCACTTGGAATCATTTCGGGCTTCTATAAGCCACAAGGCATCGCGGGTGATCTTGGCGGCGGTAGCCTTGAACTGGTCGATGTAAATGACCACGATGTCGGTGAGGGAATCACATTGCCTCTGGGTGGTCTGCGCTTGCAGGACATGTCCAACGAGCAATTGCCGGAAGCGGCCAGAATTACCCGTACCGAACTCCAGCGTGCGACGCTTCTTGAAGCGCATCAGGGACAGGTTTTCTACGCTGTCGGCGGTACATGGCGAAATCTCGCCAAGCTGCATATGACGGTGAAGCATTATCCGCTTCATGTCATGCATGGTTATGAGATGGACCCGGTGGAAGCAAAGAGCTTCCTCACGCGTGTTGCCAAAGGCAATATTGATACAATGCGTGGCATCGAGTCGGTCTCGAAGAACCGCCGTCAACTCCTCGCATATGGCGCAACGGTTCTGCTCGAAACCATCCGCCGTATGAAGCCTTCCAAGATCGTGTTTTCTGCACTTGGTGTGCGTGAAGGTTATCTTTATTCACTGCTGCCCAAGAATGAACAGCGGCTTGACCCGCTTTTGGCTTCGGCAGAAGAACTGGCAATCCTGCGTTCGCGTTCTCCGCGTCATGCGCGAGAACTGGCGACATGGACGACGCTTTCGCTGCCGGTGCTAGGGTTCGATGAAACCGAAGACGAGGGGCGTTATCGTCAGGCTGCGTGTCTGGTGGCTGACATTAGCTGGCGCGCACACCCTGATTATCGCGGATCGCAAGCACTCAATATTATCGCGCATGGATCTTTCGGTGGCATTGATCATCCGGGCCGTTCCTTCATGGCCTTGGCGAATTATTATCGCCATGAAGGGCTGGTTGAAGACGAGATTGCCCCGGAAATTCTGAAGCTGGCTACGCCGCGTTTGCGCGAACGTGCAAGGCTATTGGGCGCGTTGCTGCGGGTGGTGTATCTGCTTTCCGCTTCCATGCCGGGAGTTATTCCACGCCTTTATTGGCGCGAGGATGAGAATGGAATCGCGCTGGTTGTGCCGGGAGATATCGCAGATTTGATTTCGGATCGGCCGGAAGGCCGTTTGCAGCAGCTTTCAAAGCTTACAGGCAAGAACCTTTTCTTTGCCGTTGGTGACAGTGCGATTGAAGCAAACGACCATCATTAAAATTGAGTGGTCGACAAACCAAAAGGCCGGCGGAATGTTCTCCGCCGGCCTTTTGTTTAGTTTAATTCAACTGCACGAATGCGTCGGTTTTCAAACTTGATACCGATTTTACCTTCAATGAGATCAAGCGCTTTCTGGCCAAAGACTTCACGACGCCAGCCTTGCAGTGCAGGCACATTGGCCTTCTCGCCTTCGGCGGCAATCTTGTCGATATCATCAGAGCTTGCAACGATCTTGGCTGCAACA
Organism: Ochrobactrum sp. EDr1-4; assembly: GCF_049199085.1. NCBI lineage: Bacteria > Pseudomonadati > Pseudomonadota > Alphaproteobacteria > Hyphomicrobiales > Brucellaceae > Ochrobactrum > Ochrobactrum sp. EDr1-4. The sequence goes on along the minus strand of NZ_JBLZOF010000001.1, from coordinate 251,197 downwards.
CCGTGCTCTTCGGTAACAAGCTTCAGCAAGACTTTCAGAATGTCTCCAGCAGCGGCACTCCCTTCAGGAGAATGCGATTGCTTCGGCAATTTTGGCAGGTCCTCTTTCGGAATAGCCAGTGCAGCCTGAACGGCAGTCACAAGGCCGCCAGCCTGTGCCGAACGCTCCCAGCCTTTTGGGATCGAACGCAAACGACCGAGCGCTTCCGCATCTTTCGGCTGCTGCTGCGCGATTTCTGCGATCGTGTCATCCTTGATGACACGTCCACGCGGCACATTACGCTCGCGGGCTTCACGTTCGCGCCATGCTGCAACCGACTGCACAATTGCAAGTTCAATCGGCTTGCGCATACGCGTCTTCACGCGCTTCCATGCATCATCTGGATGCAGGTCATAAGTTTCGCGTGCACTCAGCACGGCCATTTCCTCATTGACCCACTCGCTGCGACCTTCTTTCTCAAGCTCATCTTTCAGATAAAGATAAATGTCGCGCAGATAGGTAACATCAGCCAGCGCGTAATCGAGCTGCTTGTCTGACAGTGGACGGCGGCGCCAGTCGGTAAAGCGTGAAGACTTGTCGAGATGCTTGCCGGTGACTTTTTGAACCAGCGCATCATAGGAAATGGCATCGCCAAAGCCGCAAACCATCGCGGCAACCTGACTGTCAAAAATCGGGGTAGGGATGAGATCGCCCAGATGGAAGACGATTTCGATGTCCTGCCGTGCCGCATGGAAAACCTTAAGTACTTTTTCGTCTGCCATCAGGCGGAAGAAAGGTGCAAGATCAAGGCCCGGAGCGAGCGCATCGACCAAAGCGGTATGGTCAGGCGAGGCCATCTGAATGAGGCAAAGCTCCGGCCAGAACGTCGTTTCCCGAATGAATTCGGTATCGACTGTCACAAAGTCGGATTTGGCTAAGGCGGATACGGCCTCTTCAAGGGCCTCTGTGGTCGTGATGAGCTGCATGTTTTTCTTTTTAGAGCGCATCCTGAAAAGTGTGAAGCGGTTTTCGGTTAAGATGCGTGTTTAAACAAAATATTCAGAGACGGCCCGCTTGTCGTGCCGCAAGAGTGATATTGCGATGAGATAACACGTAAATAGTGATTTTTGTCGACATATTCTGTCAAGCTGGTTTAACACAGGTAGTGTCGGCTTGACAAAGCGTGATCAAAATGCGCTTTTCCGCCCGAATTGCAGCGCTTTGCTTGCACAAGATTTATAAAGTTCCAAAAGGCAGAAATCATGCACCGTTATCGCAGCCATACCTGCGCAGCCCTTCGCAAATCGGATGTTGGTTCAAAAGTCCGTCTGTCTGGCTGGGTTCATCGCGTCCGTGACCATGGTGGCATCCTCTTCATCGACATTCGCGATCATTACGGTCTGACCCAGATCGTCGCTGATCCTGATTCGCCAGCGTTCAAAATTGCTGAAACCGTTCGCGGTGAATGGGTTATCCGCGTCGATGGTGAAGTCAAGGCGCGTACCGGCGAAGCCGTAAACGCAAACCTGCCGACCGGCGATATCGAAATTTTCGCAACCGAGATCGAAGTTCTGGCCGCAGCCAAGGAATTGCCGCTGCCCGTGTTCGGCGAACCGGATTACCCGGAAGACATTCGCCTCAAGTACCGTTTCCTCGACCTGCGTCGTGAAACGCTGCATAAGAACATCATGAGCCGCACAAAGATCATTGCAGCGATGCGTCGCCGCATGACCGAAATTGGCTTTAATGAATTTTCGACGCCAATTCTGACGGCCTCGTCGCCAGAAGGCGCGCGCGACTTCCTCGTGCCGAGCCGTATTCACGAAGGCAAGTTCTACGCGCTGCCGCAGGCTCCGCAGCAGTATAAGCAGCTTCTGATGGTTGCCGGTTTCGACCGCTATTTCCAGATCGCGCCTTGCTTCCGTGATGAAGATCCGCGTGCAGACCGTCTGCCGGGCGAATTCTACCAGCTCGATCTTGAAATGAGCTTCGTTACTCAGGAAGAAATCTGGGAAACGATGGAACCTGTCATGCGCGGCATCTTTGAAGAGTTTGCCGAAGGCAAGCCTGTCACGCAGCAGTTCCGCCGCATCGCTTATGATGATGCAATCCGCACCTATGGTTCAGACAAGCCAGACCTGCGTAACCCGATTGAAATGCAGGCAGTGACCGAGCATTTTGCTGGTTCCGGCTTCAAGGTCTTTGCGAACATGATCGCAAACGATCCCAAGGTCGAAGTCTGGGCAATTCCGGCAAAGACCGGTGGCAGCCGCGCATTCTGTGACCGCATGAATTCATGGGCACAGGGCGAAGGTCAGCCGGGTCTCGGCTACATCTTCTGGCGCAAAGAAGGCGATAAGCTCGAAGGCGCAGGACCGATTGCCAAGAACATTGGTGAAGAACGCACAGAAGCGCTTCGCGAGCAGCTTGGTCTCGGCGATGGCGATGCTTGTTTCTTCGTGGCTGGTCAGCCATCGAAGTTCTACAAATTCGCAGGCGACGCCCGCACGCGCGCTGGTGAAGAATTGAACCTCGTTGATCGTGAGCGCTTTGAACTTGCTTGGATTATCGACTTCCCGTTCTACGAATGGGACGAAGACAACAAGAAGCTCGACTTCGCACACAACCCGTTCTCAATGCCGCAGGGTGGGATGGAAGCACTGCAAACGCAGGATCCGTTGTCGCTCAAGGCTTACCAGTACGATCTGGTCTGTAACGGCTTTGAAATCGCTTCCGGTTCGATCCGTAACCAGCTGCCGGACGTCATGGTTAAGGCGTTCGAACTGGTTGGCCTCAGCCAACAGGACGTGGAAGAGCGCTTTGGCGGTCTCTATCGTGCATTCCAGTACGGCGCGCCTCCACATGGCGGCATGGCTGCCGGTGTTGATCGTGTGATCATGTTGCTCGTTGGCGCAAAGAACCTGCGCGAAATCTCGCTGTTCCCGATGAACCAGCAGGCGCTCGATCTTCTGATGAACGCACCTTCGGATGTTTCGACCGCGCAGCTGCGCGATCTGCATATTCGTCTGGCGCCGACGCAGAAAAGCTGATCGGTTCAGATATGAAATCAAAAAGCCCGGTCGCGAGATCGGGCTTTTTCTTTGGCCTTATAAACAAGCAAAAGAAAACCCGGTGAGCAGAGCGCACCGGGTTCGTTGAATTAGTATCAGATCAATCAGTTGTTGGCTTCAACTGCGACCTTCAGAAGTGGAATGATCTTCGTTGGATCGAGTGATGCTGTCGCAACGATTGATGCAAAGCTAACCGACTGGTCAGGCGTAGCCGAAATCGTCAGCGACTTTGGATCGTCGAAATACTTTTCAGCCGCGGTCTTCAACTGCTGAGCAAATTCCGGGTTCTTGAGCTGTGTAGCCATAAGCGGAACCATCATTTTCAGCTGTTCGCCAAGCGTTTTGCCGTCAGAACCCTGCTGCTTGCCGTAATAATCTAGCAGCTTCTGCGTGAGGGTTTCATTGTCAAAGCGGATTGTCAGGTTCTTAAGGCTCAGCTGTTCAGCAAGACCGAGAATAGCCAGACCAGCAGCGTCCTTGTCGGCATCTGCCTTTGTCATGTTCTGCTGGGTTTTCTGAACGGCTTCAAGGAATGCAACATCATAGCCGGCAAGCGCACCGGTGATGTCGATTTTGCCGAGTTCCTTTGCACTGATCTCGAACTGGTCGAGGGATGCGTCGCCAGACTTCGGCAACCACGTGCCTTTAGATGTAACTGAACCGTTGAAGGTATTCATGTCGAGCGGCGCAAGTGGGTTCTTGCCATCCTTCTCGAAGGTAGCGTCAATATCTGCAATGGTCAGCGCGTAGTCGATTTTCTCAGAGCGATTGGCGGCCCCCAGCGTTGCTTCGAAACCTTTGACCGTTGCACCATCCGTGCCCGGTGTTCCAAACGCCATTTCATCTATCTTCATCTTTTCGTAGAGAACCATCTGGTTGAGCGCGCCTTCAGCCTTTTCAGATGGAATCGAGATGTTTTCCATCGAGATACCCTTGATGGAAACTTTGTCGTTCTTGTTTGCTTCGCCCGCAGGGATATCAATGTCAGCAACAACTGCTTTTTCAATGCTGTAGCCGCCGTCTGATGTATCCTCAACGTTTTCGAGGGTAATGTCGCCGAGAGCTATTGCCTTGTCGGAAACAGTTGCAAGCTTGATCTTCGTGCCTTCAAGCACAATGTCGGAGCCATCAGCTTTGACATTGGCAAAGCTCAGTTCTCCGCCCTGCTTGGCATACATTGCCTTGAGGCGTTCAGCGACGGCATTGGCATCGGCGGCCATAGCTACGCTGCCAAATACCAACGAAAGTGCCGTGCTTGCTGCAAATACGCGCGCGGCCTGCTTACTAAGAACGAAAACCTGCATTTATTGGCTCCTGATCATTCGGTAAAAAATTCAAATGTCTACATAAGCTTTTACGAAAGGAAAAACAGCCCGTTTCGCTTTTCCTGTGTTCCTTGTGGCAAAAACCACGATAATTTCTCTATACAGGAGCAATGACGGCATATTTGCGACGAATGTACTGGATTGGTTCTCATCACTACTTGCTGACGAATCGCGCAATTGGTACTGAGAATTATGGGTAAAAGTCTGATTCCGCCGGGCGACGGCGAAGAACACATCGAACGGGTCGATCTCAAGTCTGCGCTTGAAGAACGCTACCTCGCTTATGCGCTGTCCACGATCATGCATCGTGCGCTGCCGGATGTGCGCGATGGTTTGAAGCCGGTTCACCGCCGTATTGTGCACGCGATGCGTCTGCTGCGTCTTAATCCTGATCAGGCCTATGCAAAATGCGCGCGTATCGTTGGTGATGTGATGGGTAAATTCCATCCGCACGGCGACGCCTCGATTTACGATGCACTGGTGCGTCTCGCGCAGGATTTTGCCGTTCGTTATCCGCTCGTGGACGGGCAGGGTAATTTCGGCAATATCGACGGCGATAATGCAGCTGCAATGCGTTACACCGAAGCGCGAATGACAGAAGTGTCAACGCTGCTGCTCGAAGGCATCACCGAAAACGCCATCGACTTCCGCCCGACTTATAATGAGGAAGACGAAGAACCCATCGTCCTTCCGGGTGCATTCCCGAACCTGCTCGCCAATGGCTCGGCCGGTATTGCGGTCGGCATGGCGACCAATATTCCGCCGCATAATGTGGCGGAGCTTTGCTCATCCGCGCTGTATCTCATCAATCATCCCGATGCGAGCGTCGAAGAACTGATCACTTCGCCTGCGCAGTGGGAAGAGTTGAAAAAGGAAGCGGAGAGTGATCCCACAGCGCTTTTGAAATGTAAGGTGCGCGGTCCTGATTTCCCGACTGGCGGTATTCTGGTCGAGGATCATGCCAATATCGTTGAAGCCTATCGCACCGGTCGCGGCTCGTTTCGTGCGCGCGCACGCTGGGAAAAGGAAGAGGGCAATCGCGGAACTTGGGTGATCGTTGTCACTGAAATTCCGTATCAGGTTCAGAAGTCGCGCCTGATTGAAAAAATTGCTGAGCTTCTTCTGGCGAAGAAGCTGCCGCTGCTTGATGATATTCGCGATGAGTCTGCGGAAGACATTCGCATCGTTCTGGAACCGAAGAACCGCACGGTCGATCCAGAATTGTTGATGGAATCGCTGTTTAAGCTGACTGAGCTTGAGAACCGCGTTTCGCTCAACATGAACGTGCTTTCGCATGGCAAAGTGCCCAATGTTCTTTCGCTTGGCGGCGTGCTCAAAGAATGGCTCGAACATCGCAAGGAAGTGCTGGTTCGCCGTTCCGAATATCGCCTGGCGGAAATTGAGAAGCGACTGGAAATCCTCGGCGGTTTCCTGAAAGCCTATCTCAATCTTGATGAAGTCATCCGTATCATTCGTGAAGAGGATGAGCCGAAGCAGGAGCTGATGCGGTTTTTCGATCTGACGGATAATCAGGCCGAAGCCATTCTCAACATGCGCTTGCGTTCGTTGCGCAAGCTTGAAGAGTTCGAAATCCGTAAAGAATTTGATGGCCTAACAGCCGAGAAATCTGATCTGGAAGGCTTGCTCGCTTCTGGCACGCGCCAATGGAAGAAGATCAGCACTGAAATCAAAGCTGTCCGCGAAAAGTTTGGGCCAGCGACCAAGCTTGGCAAGCGTCGAAGCACCTTTGCTGAAGCGCCAACCCACGATCTTGAAGATATTCATCAGGCGATGATCGAGCGTGAGCCGGTCACAATCGTTGTGTCTGAAAAGGGCTGGTTGCGCGCGATGAAGGGCCATATGGCTGACTTCTCGACACTAGCTTTCAAGGAAGGCGATAAGCTCAAGCTCGCTTTCCACGCTGAGACTACGGATAAGATTCTGTTCTTCACGACGGGCGGCAAGTTCTTCACCATTGGCGCGAATACGCTTCCGGGCGGTCGCGGTCATGGTGAACCGATCCGCATTCTGGTCGATATGGAAAACGATCAGGATATTCTCACCGCTTTTGTCCATGATCCGCAGGCGAAGCTTCTGCTTGTGTCCCATGAAGGCAATGGCTTCATCGTGTCTGAGAATGAAGCCGTCGCCAATACCCGCAAGGGTAAGCAGGTGATGAATGTGAAGGCGCCGGACGAAGCCAAGCTTTGTCAACGTATTTCAGGTGATCACATCGCGGTGGTCGGCGAAAATCGTAAGATGGTCGTCTTCCCGCTTGCTGAAATTCCGGAAATGACCCGCGGCAAGGGTGTGCGTTTGCAGAAATACAAGGATGGCGGCATTTCCGACATTCGTACTTTTGCAATTGCTGACGGTTTGTCGTGGCAGGATTCAGCTGACCGCACATTCAATCGCAACAAGGAAGAGCTTGTTGAGTGGATTGCGGCTCGTGCCTCAGCCGGTCGTACGGTGCCAAAGGGTTTCCCACGTTCGGGAAAATTCTAAAACAAAGGCGGCTTTGATGCCGCCTTTTTATTATCCTTCAAATTTCTGCCATCCACGTGGCCCGAGATGCTCCTGCGGTCTGAACCGCGTCTTATATTGCATCTTCCGTGAGCCTTCGACCCAATAGCCGAGATAGACATGGGGCAAGCCAGCCGCACGTGCACGCTGGATATGGTCGAGGATCATGTAGGTTCCAATGGACCGCTCATGCATATGCGGTGAGAAGAACGAATAGACCATCGACAGACCGTCAGCCATCACGTCGGTAAGAGCGACCGCGATCAGCTCTCCGTCACCCTTGGCGCTGATGAAACTATCCGGCCCGCGTCGGCGATATTCGATAATCTGCGTATTAACGTGGGTGTCTTCGACCATCATCGCATAATCGAGCACTGTCATATCGGACATACCGCCCGAATGGTGCCGTGCATCCAGATAATCGCGGAACAATGCGTATTGTTCGGTGCTTGGTTGCGCCTTGTGCGGACGACCAATCAGATCGCGATTGCGATCCCACACCCGGCGCATGCTTTTGTTCATCTCGAACTCACCCGTCAGGATTCGTACCGAAACGCAAGCGCGGCACATCTCACATGCAGGTCTGTAGGCAATGTTTTGAGAGCGACGAAAACCACCTTGCGTCAGCAGATCATTGATCTCGCTGGCTTTGTCTCCAACGAGATGCGTAAAAACCTTACGTTCCATTTGCCCGTCGAGATACGGGCAGGGCGATGGAGCCGTTAGGAAAAACTGCGGAGACTGTTGCGGTTGATGGGTCATTCAATATCCACGAAACGGCAATACCGAACCATCTCTTTGTGATTTTTATAGGCATGTCTTGATCCCAAAACCGGTTTCCACTTTTGGGAGACATGCTCTAAAGATTGAGCCGGCTGCACAAAACGTCAATAGACATTTTGTGCAGCCGGCCCTGAATTTTTTTGATGCTTGATTATCGATCCGAACGGATGACGGCAGTTCCAAGCAAGAGGTCATGCACGGCACGCTTACGGTCAATGACCAGCGTGGCAAGCAAGATTAGTGGGGTCAGCACTACATTAAGGCCCCAGAATAGAACTGTGTGAACCACAGCCAGCATCGGGTCGACAGTTCCGCCTTCAAGACGAACGATTTTGATGTTCATCATCTGCATGCCTTTGGTGGCCTGCTGTGGTCCGCCCAGCGTGCGCGAAACGTAGAACAGAGCGACGACCGGAAACATGATCGCATAAAGCGCCCAGCCAAGCGACAGTGTGATGATGCCAAGGATGAAAATTACTATGGCAGCCGGAATGCACAATAGAAACACGATGAGATAGTCGATGAGGAACGCCATGATACGACGCGTGCGCACGCCTTCAAAAAATGCGCGGCTTTCGTAACGCGGCCCTATAACTTCGCCGTGTAGAATATGATCGGACATTGTCCCTTCCAGTCGTTAATACGAAAAGCGTTCGGGAAATAAACCGTCCGCTGCTCCGCACGTCGCGGAACAGTCTCAAGGTGGTGCATGAAACAGGCTATTTCAAGGAAATAGCGTTTTGGAAATTAGCTTTGGCTTTTCAGCTTTTCCGCCACATCCAGCGCGAAGTAAGTGAGAATACCGTCGCAGCCCGCACGTTTGAAGGCGAGAAGACTCTCCATCATGACTTTTTCTTCGTCGATCCAGCCATTCATGCCGGCAGCTTTGATCATCGAATATTCGCCTGATACCTGATAGGCATAAGTCGGCAGGCGGAACGTGTTCTTCAGACGATGGATGATGTCGAGATAAGGCATGCCGGGCTTCACCATCAGCATATCAGCGCCTTCCGCCACGTCCTGTTCGGCTTCCCGCACAGCTTCTTCCGGGTTCGCCGGATCGATATAGTATGTCTTCTTGTCGCCCTTCAACAGACCAGCTGTACCGATTGCATCGCGATATGGGCCATAGAAGGCTGATGCGAATTTGGTTGCGTAGGACATGATCGGCACATGGTTGAAGCCATGCGCATCCAGTGCCTGACGAATAGCGCCGATACGACCATCCATCATATCGGAAGGTGCAATCACATCTGCACCCGCCTCTGCTTGAGACAGTGCGCCACGAACAACCATGGCAACCGATTCATCATTGATGATTTCGCCATTACGCAAAATGCCGTCATGACCATGCGTCGTGAATGGGTCGAGCGCTGCGTCCGTGATGATGCCGATTTCAGGCACTTCTTTTTTGATCGCACGCACGGCGCGATTGATCAGATTGTCGGGGCTTGCAACATAAGCACCGTCCTCGGTCTTTACTTCTGCTTTTTCACGCGGGAAGGGCGCAATCGCAGGGATACCAAGCTTCGCGGCTTTCTCTGCCATACGCACAGCCATGTCGACCGAATAGCGTTCTACGCCGGGCATGGCATCGACTGCTTCGGTGACGCCGGTTCCGTAGGTCAAAAAGAATGGCAGGATCAGATCGTCTACCGTCAGATGTGTTTCCTGAACCAGTCTGCGTGACCAGTCGGCCTTGCGCATGCGCCGCAGACGACGGCCTCCGGTCACATCATCGACGTGGCCCGAAATGTTGGCAGGAGAAATGTTGTTCAGACGATCAGTCATATAAATGTTCCCGAGAGAAGAAAGCTTGGGAATCTACCGGTTCGGAAGCTTAGTGTGTGTTGCAGACGGTTTATCACGGGAAAAGTGGCTAAACCAAGCACAATAGCCTGTGCAGGATTGACGCGGGGCTTTTCAGTTTCTACCCATTGAAAGCATTTCCAGCAAAAGTGCGGAGCGGTTTTGCGTAAGATAATGCGCAAGATAGAATGATTAACGTGTTTCGAACCTTCGGTCTTATCTGAAACACTTTGATCATACGGGAGAAAGCGACATGCAGATTGACTTCGGTGGCGGCAGCGAAATCAGCTTTGAACGTAAGGGTAAGGCTGGCCTTGTCAGGCTTACACGCACATCTGCGCTCAATGCTCTTACCCATAAAATGATTCTTGCGCTCGACCGTGCTTTGCAAGCATGGGAATCGGATGATGATGTCGTTGTCGTTATTGTCGAAGGTGAAGGTCGTGCCTTCTGCGCGGGTGGTGATGTTGTGGCCGCTTATAAGGCTGGCCAGGAAGGAACGCCTGCATTTGATTTCTTCCGTGACGAATATCGTCTCAATGCGCGCATTGGACGGTTCCCAAAGCCATATGTCTCTTTGTTGAACGGCATTGTTATGGGCGGTGGCGCAGGTATCTCCATTCATGGCTCGCACCGGATCGTCACTGAAAATACGCTTTTTGCCATGCCAGAAACAGGTATTGGCTTTTTCCCCGATGTGGGTGGAAGCGCGTTCCTGCCGCATCTGCATGATAATTTCGGCTATTATCTCGCTCTAACGGGTAATCGGATTCGCTGGGGCGATTGCCTGCAAAGCGGTATTGCTACTCATGCTATATCAAGCAGCGATCTGGATGATCTGCGCGATGATTTGATTGCAAAAGCCGATATTGATGCGGCTCTGGCGCGTGCTCAATATCCTGATTTCGAAACATCTCCCGAAGCCCGCAACGTGATTGCCGAAAGTTTTGAGCATGCAACGCTTGCTGAATGTATCGAAGCGCTGCAAAAGGCTGCAGCAAATGGCAGCAAGCCTGCAACGGATATTTTGACAGTTCTTGCTACGCGGTCGCCAACCAGTTTAGCGGTGACATTCCGTCAGATAGCTGATGGCCGTGCGCTTGATCTCGATGATTGTATGCGCATGGAATATCGCATTGCATCACGCATGTTGGCAGGGCACGATTTTTATGAAGGCGTTCGGGCAGTTTTGATCGATAAGGACGGGGCGCCAGTCTGGCAGCCTGCGTCGATTGATGAAGTGAAGCCGGAAACGGTCAACGCGTATTTTGCCAATCTTGGCGAGAGGGAACTGAGCTTTTGATGCGTCAGGATGAGTTGCACCAGCATATCCAGCCCAGTGGCACGGAATGGTCTTTCGTATGGTTTATGCGTTTGATCTCTTTGGCTGCGCTTGCGAGCGGCGTTTATTACTGGATTAAGCTGATTGGGGTGCAACCCGGCTTGTTGTGGCGCTTTGATCTGATGCCGTGGCAGTGGCAAACGGCCTGCGTTGCTTTGGCACTCTTGATGCCCGTAGCGGCAACTGGCCTTTGGATGCGTGCGCCGTGGGGGCCGGTTTTATGGGTCGTGGCAGCGCTTGGTGAGATAGCGATCTATTCCGTCTTTGCCCGACACTTCGAATATCGGCCATTGATTGTTGGTTTTAATGCGATCTGCATCCTCATTTATGTTGTCTTCCGCATCATGCTCTTTCTAGAAAAGCGCCGGCTGTCACGCGTCGGTCTTGCCGTCTGAATTGATGTGCTGGTAACAAAACATTAAGCCTGAAATTGCATTTCGCTTGGTAAGCTACTGTTAAGGCTGACTTTTAATTCGAATTTTATGCATCTCGTCTAAATTCCTATCCAGACACGGTGAAAACACCGGCTGAACAGGAAAGAGAGTGACCTCACGTAAGGTTGCTCCGACAGAGAGGCAAAAGACATGATCAATGCACAGCACAGAATGGATGCATCTGCTCCGCTTTTGAATCCCGAAGCAGCGCTCCGCACACTTTATCTTGAAGCATTACAGCTCGTTGAGCGTCTGCATCGTCGTCTGCTCGACGTCATCAAGGATGAGTTTGATCGCGCTGGTCGAAGCGACATCAATGCGACACAGGCGTTGCTTTTGTTCAACATCGGTAATTCCGAACTGACCGCAGGCGAGTTGCGTTCGCGAGGCTACTATCTTGGTTCTAACGTCTCTTACAATCTGAAAAAGCTCGTTGATATGGGCTTTATCAATCATGAGCGTTCAAGCACAGATCGTCGTTCGGTGCGTGTCAGCTTGAGCGATAAAGGCAATGAAATCGCCGATCAGGTGCAGTCTCTTTATCAGCGTCATATTGCTTCTATTGAGCAGGTCGGTGGCATTCAGGTGGAAGAGTTTACAGCCATGAACCGTTCGTTGCAGCGTCTCGATCGTTTCTGGAATGACAGCATAGCGTACCGACTGTAGTATTTTGTTGCAGAACGGTCACAATTGCGCCGGTTAATACGACGAACTGCATGATTGCTAGCTATTTAAGCAGTTGCTGCCTTGAATTCTTGGCGGCGCGACATGAATAAGCCATAAAAACCGACTTATCGGGTTTAATACAGTGCATAATCATGAGCTATTTCTGAGTGCCTTGCATTCGGACGCAACAGGTTAGCCTTTGGGACCAAAACAATGACCAAAACCGACAAGAATATGCTGGCTATGAATGTGGGCCGTCGCAGCTTTCTGCGCGGTGCTGCAACCGCTGGTTTGGCCGCTGCCGCATCTGCAATCGCTCCTGCAGCATTTGCCCAGCAGCAGGCTTTGAATGATATTCTTTCAGCACCGCGTCGCGGTAACTGGGATGACCAGTTTGATGCGCGTGCAACGGGTGGCCAGAAGGTTGCAACCAATCAGCCGGTTATCAGTCAGCAGACGGTTGGCAATCTTCAGTCGGCAATTGCCCAATATGGTGATCTTGCCGCTCGTGGTGGTTGGCCGCAGGTTCCCGGCAGCGCAAAGTTACAGCTTGGCGTCAATGATCCTTCGGTTCAGGCTCTGCGCCAGCGTTTGATCGTTTCTGGCGATCTGCCACGTGAAGCTGGTGTTTCGAGCGCGTATGACACTTATGTCGATGCAGCCGTTAAGCGCTTTCAGTCGCGTCATGGCCTGCCTGCCGATGGCGTTATGGGCCAGTTCACCTACGCTGCAATGAATGTTGATGCGAATACCCGTCTTGGCCAGTTGCAGACCAATCTTCAGCGTCTTTCCGGCATGACACCTGCAAGCCAGACAGAGCAGCGCTTTGTTATGGTCAATATTCCTGCGGCACGTATTGAGGCTGTTGAAAACGGCAGCGTTTCACAGCGCCATACAGCGGTCGTTGGCAAGATTGATCGTCAGACGCCAATTCTTGATTCCAAGATTCACGAAGTGATTCTCAATCCGTACTGGACGGCTCCAAAGTCGATCATCCAGAAGGATATTATTCCGCTGATGCGGAAAAACCCGCAATATCTGGCAAACAACAAGATCCGCCTCTACAATGCGCAGGGTCAGGAGGTTCCGCCGGAAAGCGTTGACTGGAACACCGACGATGCGGTGAAGCTGATGTTCCGTCAGGACCCGGGCAAGATCAACGCCATGTCCTCCACGAAGATCAACTTCCACAACACGCATGCCGTTTACATGCATGACACACCACAGAAGAGCTATTTCAACAAGTTGATGCGCTTTGATTCGTCCGGCTGCGTCCGCGTGCAGAACGTTCGCGATCTGGATGTCTGGCTGTTGAAGAACACAGCTGGCTGGGATCGTCAGAATATTGAAGGCACGATTGCTTCCGGCGTGAATACGCCTATTCAGGTGGTTGATCCTGTGCCGCTGCACTTCGTTTATATCACCGCATGGTCGACTGGTGATGGTGTAGTGCAGTTCCGCGACGACATCTACAAGATGGATGGTTCGAGCGCGCTGGCGCTTGGCACTGATACCTGATCTGAAACTATCTGCAAAAAAGCCGCCCCAATCTATTTCGGGCGGCTTTTTTGTTTCCGGCAGTGCCTTTGGCACCATCATGCCGCATTTTGGAACATGCTTTTCGCTTTGCGGCCATTGGCCTTGCCATTCGAAGTGTGATACTGCGCCTCATCTCTTAGTGCTACGGCCGGCTAACCCGGAGGGTGTGAAACATGACACAAGCCAATACCGCTTTTTTCAACGCAACTCTTGAAGAGATTGATGCCGATATTTTCGGTGCGATCCGCAACGAACTCGGTCGTCAGCGTCATGAAATTGAGCTGATCGCCTCGGAAAATATTGTTTCGCGTGCGGTGCTTGAAGCACAGGGTTCGATCCTCACCAACAAATATGCCGAAGGTTATCCGGGCAAGCGCTATTATGGCGGCTGCCAGTATGTTGACGTTGTTGAAGAACTGGCGATTGAGCGCGCCAAGAAGCTGTTCGGTGCAGAATTTGCAAACGTCCAGCCAAACTCCGGCAGCCAGATGAATCAGGCTGTGTTCCTGGCGCTTTTGCAGCCGGGCGACACTTTCATGGGCCTCGACCTCAATTCCGGTGGTCACCTGACGCACGGTTCGCCTGTTAACATGTCGGGCAAGTGGTTCAACGTTGTTTCCTATGGCGTTCGTGAAGACGATCACCTTCTGGATATGGAAGAAATCGCCCGTCTTGCACGTGAAAACAAGCCGAAGCTTATTCTTGCTGGTGGTACTGCCTATTCCCGTATCTGGGACTGGAAGCGTTTCCGTGAAATCGCTGATGAAGTTGGCGCATATCTGATGGTCGATATGGCTCACATCGCTGGTCTGGTTGCCGGTGGAGTACACCCATCGCCGGTTCCACATGCGCATGTTTGCACCACGACGACTCACAAGTCGCTTCGCGGTCCACGCGGCGGTATGATCCTCACCAACGATCCAGATCTGGCGAAGAAGTTCAATTCTGCTGTCTTCCCGGGCTTGCAGGGCGGACCGCTGATGCACGTGATTGCTGGTAAGGCCGTTGCTTTTGCAGAAGCTCTGAAGCCGGAATTCAAGATCTACGCTCAGAACGTTGTCGATAATGCGCGTGCGCTTTCGGACGAACTGAAGTCGCAGGGCTTGGACATTGTTTCAGGCGGCACCGACAACCACCTGATGCTGGTCGATCTGCGTCCGAAGAATGCAACTGGTAAGCGCGCTGAAGCAGCACTTGGCCGTGCAAATGTCACTTGTAACAAGAACGGCATTCCATTCGATCCAGAAAAGCCATTCGTAACCTCCGGTGTTCGTCTTGGTACACCTGCTGGCACGACCCGCGGTTTCGGCAAGGCTGAGTTCAAGGAAATTGGCTCGCTGATCGCAGAAGTGCTCGATGGTCTGAAAGTTGCCAACTCCGACGAAGGCAATGCATCCGTTGAAGCAGCGGTTAAGGCCAAGGTCATTGCACTGACTGATCGCTTCCCGATGTACGGCTATCAGGGCTAAAACCCTTCAAATTTTGATGAAGCCCCGTTCAACCTTGTTGAGCGGGCTTTTTCATATCTGTCTCAATTAGGCAGCATTCGCCTGATGGGGTATCATTCAATGGAATCATCTATTCAATTGAAAGAGTGCCATGCGTTGTCCCTATTGCCAGTCTGAAGATACGCAGGTGAAGGATTCCCGCCCGGCGGAAGACGGTGCGGTTATTCGCCGACGTCGTGTCTGTTCGGTATGTGGCGGACGCTTCACAACTTTTGAGCGCGTGCAATTGCGTGATCTTATGGTCGTGAAGAAGAGCGGTCGTCGGGTGCCTTTCGATCGTGAAAAGCTATCTCGTTCCATTGATGTGGCTCTGCGCAAGCGTGAGATTGATGAAGAGCGTATCGAACGCGCGATTTCTGGTATCGTGCGCCAACTCGAAAGCTCAGGCGAAGCCGAAGTAACGTCCGACGAAATTGGCCGTCTAGCGATGGATGCGCTCAAGGGCGTCGATGACATCGCCTATATCCGCTTTGCTTCCGTCTATCGCAATTTCAGCAAGGCCGTCGATTTCCACAACGTCATTGATGAATTGACTGTCACTGAACCCGCCTCCGACCCGGACGCATAAAATGAGCCAAGTGGAATTCTCGCATGCAAAAGCGACGGCCGATGATCTGCGCTTCATGGAAGCAGCCATTCGTCTTGCACGGCGCAACAAGGGCTTAACGGGAACAAACCCGTCAGTTGGCACGATCATCGTCAAAGATGGTGTTATCGTTGGACGTGGCGTGACGGCAATCGGTGGGCGTCCTCATGCAGAGCCGCAGGCACTGGCCGATGCGGGTGAGGCGGCGCGGGGCGCCACGGCTTATGTCAGTCTCGAACCTTGCGCACATCATGGTCGTACACCGCCATGTGCGGAAGCTCTGGTGCATGCAGGTATTGTGCGGGTGTTTGTTGCCGCGACTGATCCCGACGAAAGAGTAAGCGGCAAAGGCTTCGCAATCCTGCGTGACGCGGGCATTGAAGTGGTGCCGGGCATTCTGTCAGATAAGGCTGCCGATGACCTCGCGGGCTATCTGAATCGATCTTCTAAAAAACGCCCGGAAGTGATTCTGAAACTTGCACTTTCTGCCGATGGCTTCATCGGTAAAAAGGGTGAGGGACAGGTAACAATCACGGGTCCGATTGCGCGCGCGCAGTCGCATATTCTGCGTGCGCAGACCGATGTAATTCTGGTCGGTGTCGAAACAGCAATTGCTGATGACCCAATTCTGAATTGTCGTCTGCCGGGGCTGGAACAACGCTCGCCCGTTCGCCTTGTGTTGGATAGCGGATTAAAACTGCCGCTCGATTCAAAGCTTATTCGCAGTTCAGACGCTATTCCTTTGTGGCTTGCTTGTTGTGAACATGTGGCGCCTGAGCGACGTTATGAGATGCAGGCGGCGGGATGCCGCATCATCGCGGCGGAAAGTGATGAAGGCCGCATCGCTTTACCAGAATTGATGGATGACCTTGCTGCACAGGGTATTTCCTCTGTTCTGGTCGAGGGTGGAGCAAGCGTTGCCAGCAGCTTTTTAAAAGAAAATCTGGTTGATCGCGTCGTGCTTTTCCGCTCACCTGTTGAAATCGGTTCTGCCGCCGGGGTTGCCGTCACGGATCTGCAATCCCATATCGCTAATGAATTCGCAATTGTGCGCGAGGCGCGATATGGCGACGATGCTTATGCGGAATATGTAAGGAAGACTTGATGTTTACAGGTATTGTCACCGACATTGGCAAGGTTGATCGTATTAAGCCGCTTAATGAAGGTGTGCTGCTGCGGATCGAAACAGCTTACGATCCTGAAACCATCGAGCTTGGCGCTTCGATTGCCTGTTCTGGAGTTTGCCTGACCGTTGTGGCACTACCGGAAAAAGGCACCAATGCCCGCTGGTTTGAAGTGGAAGCCTGGGAAGAGGCATTGCGTCTCACGACCATTTCAAAATGGGAAAATGGCACCCGCATTAATCTTGAGCGTTCGCTCAAGCTTGGTGACGAAATGGGTGGCCATCTTGTGTCCGGTCACATCGATGGACAGGCGGAAATTGTTGAGCGCAAGGAAGAGGGCGATGCTGTCCGCTTCACTCTGCGTGCGCCGGAAGAACTGGCACCTTTTATCGCCCAGAAAGGCTCTGTCGCACTGGATGGTACATCGCTGACGGTCAATGGCGTCAATGGCAATGAATTTGACGTTCTGCTTATTCGCCATTCGCTTGAAGTGACCACGTGGGGCGACCGTAAAGCAGGCGACAAGATCAATATTGAGATCGATCAGCTGGCCCGTTACGCAGCAAGGCTTGCGCAATATAAGAAATAAGCTTAGAGCCTAAGAACCCTAAGCTGTTTTTTTGAATTTAGCGTTGACCGCAGGATTTGCGGTCCGCGATTTCTGTCATGGAGTCTCTCATGTCGAAGCACGAGGCGCACGCGCCGCATTTGCTCATTGTTGAAGCGCGTTTCTACGAAGAACTGTCGGATGCGCTTCTTGACGGCGCAAAGGCTGCTCTGGATGCTGCTGGCGCGACTTATGATGTTGTGACGGTTCCCGGTGCACTGGAAGTGCCAGCGACGATTTCTTTCGCGCTTGATGGCGCTGAAAATGGCGGCACGAATTATGATGGCTTTGTCGCTCTCGGCACAGTCATTCGTGGTGAAACCTATCATTTTGATATTGTTGCCAATGAATCCTGCCGCGCATTGACCGATCTTGCAGTTGAAGAAGGTCTTGCTATTGGCAATGGCATTCTGACTGTAGAGAATGATGAGCAGGCTTGGGTGCGTGCGCGTCGCGAAGATAAGGACAAGGGTGGCTTTGCAGCCCGTGCAGCCCTAACTATGATTGATCTACGTAAGAAATTCGGAGCCTGATACGATGACTGCTTCTTCTGAAGGCCGCACCAGCCCGAATGCACCAAGAGCCGCAAACAAGCGTGGCGTTGCGCGTCTCGCAGCCGTTCAGGCGCTTTATCAGATGGATGTTGCCGGAACAGGCGTCATCGAAGTCGTTGCTGAATATGAAGCCCATCGCCTTGGCAAGGAAGTGGATGGCATGCAGTATCTCGATGCAGATCCGCAATGGTTCCGTGGCATTGTGGCAGGTGTTGTGGAAACGCAGCTTGCACTGGATCCGATGATCCATCAGGCATTGACTGAAGATTGGCCGCTTTCCCGTCTTGATTCAACACTGCGTGCGATTTTGCGCGCCGGTGCGTGGGAATTGAAAACCCGCAAAGATGTACCAACTGCGGTTATCGTCTCGGAATATGTCGATATCGCCAAGGCTTTCTACACCGAAGAAGAGCCGAAGCTCGTCAACGCGGTGCTCGACCGTATTGCTTTCGAACTTCGTGGCGAAAGCCGTGGAACAAAGCCGCGCGGCAAGTAACAGACATTCCTATTTAGACCAAAAAGGCTGCGAGAAATCGCAGCCTTTTTGCTTTGGTAATTCAACAAACTACGACTTGACGTTTCAATACGTCTTCCGCATGTTGAGCCTGCGGCATTGAGAATGCGCGAATGCAGAAACATCTGCAAACTCTTCGATTGTAAGCAGATGCTTCAAACGTAAAATCAAGCCGATGAAACCCGGTGACTTGACGGTTTCAGGCACTTCCATGCCGCTATCTCTGGCCCGGGGAGGGGTTTTCGGGCCTTTCATGCGCCGATGTGTGCAGATAATCGCTCCGTGATTGCGAGCGATTTATCGCAAGCTGGTGCGCGCTCAATGGGAGTTGGCCTAAATGGGAATCGGAGTTCTTCTTCTCGTCATAGCCTGCGGTGTATTTTCCGTTCTGTTTGCCATATGGGCAACGCGTTCGGTTCTTGCCGCAGATCAGGGCACAGCGCGTATGCAGGAAATTGCTGCTGCAATTCGTGAAGGTGCCGCAGCCTATCTCGCGCGACAATATACAACCATTGCGCTGGTTGGCGTGGTTGTCTTTCTTGCGGTCTGGTATCTGCTCTCAATTTCGGCCGCTGTAGGCTTTCTCATCGGTGCGATCCTGTCCGGTTTGACAGGCTTTATCGGGATGCATGTTTCCGTTCGTGCGAATGTGCGCACAGCGCAAGCCGCATCCCTCAGCCTCGCTGGAGGCTTGGAAATAGCTTTTAAGTCTGGCGCTATTACTGGTATGCTCGTAGCTGGTTTGGCACTGTTGGGTGTGTCAGTTTATTATTTAATTCTGACGGTTTGGCTGGGTTATGCACCCTCTGATCGCACAGTCATCGATGCGCTTGTGGCGCTCGGTTTTGGTGCTTCGCTGATTTCGATCTTCGCACGCTTGGGCGGCGGTATCTTTACAAAGGGTGCCGATGTCGGCGGCGATCTTGTTGGCAAGGTCGAAGCAGGCATTCCGGAAGATGATCCACGCAATCCAGCAACCATTGCTGATAATGTCGGCGATAATGTCGGTGACTGCGCAGGTATGGCAGCGGATTTGTTTGAAACCTATGCGGTGACGGTTGTTGCAACCATGGTTCTGGCTGCGATCTTCTTTGCCGGTTCCGATGTGCTTTCAAGTGTGATGCTTTATCCGCTGGCGATCTGTGGCGTTTCCATCCTCACATCAATTGCGGGAACGTTTTTCGTCAAACTTGGTGTTAATGGCTCCATCATGGGCGCGCTTTATAAAGGCCTGATCGCAACCGGACTTCTGTCTATCGTGGGTCTTGCCGTTGCCAATACGCTGACGGTCGGCTGGGGAGAGGTGGGCGTCGTTGCAGGAATGACAATCACCGGCACCAACCTGTTTATCTGCGGCATCATCGGCTTGATCGTGACTGGCCTGATCGTCGTGATTACTGAATATTACACCGGCACCAACAAACGCCCGGTCAATTCGATTGCGCAGGCTTCTGTGACGGGTCATGGCACCAATGTCATTCAGGGACTGGCGGTATCGCTGGAATCAACCGCTTTGCCTGCGATTGTTATTATTGGTGGTATTATCAGTACGTATCAGCTTGCAGGACTCTTCGGCACCGCCATTGCGGTTACAGCCATGCTTGGCATTGCTGGTATGATTGTGGCGCTCGATGCCTTTGGTCCGGTCACGGATAATGCGGGTGGTATTGCGGAAATGGCCGGTCTTGATCCGGAAGTGCGCAAATCCACCGATGCGTTGGATGCAGTGGGCAACACGACTAAGGCCGTCACCAAGGGCTATGCGATTGGTTCTGCGGGTCTCGGTGCACTTGTACTGTTCGCTGCCTATTCAAACGATCTCGCCTATTTCGCAGCCAACGGACAAACCTATCCCTATTTTGCGGATATGGGACCGGTATCGTTTGAGCTCTCTAACCCTTACGTGGTGGCTGGTCTGATCTTCGGCGGCCTCATTCCATATCTCTTTGGCGGTATGGCAATGACGGCTGTTGGTCGTGCAGGCAGTGCCGTGGTGCAGGAAGTGCGGCGTCAGTTCCGTGAAAAGCCGGGCATTATGACTGGGCAGGATCGCCCGGACTATGCGCGTGCAGTTGACCTGCTGACCAAAGCGGCTATCCGGGAAATGATTATTCCATCACTTCTGCCGGTTCTGGCTCCAATTGTCGTATATTTTGGCGTTCTGCTTATCTCAGGCTCCAAAGCGGCGGCTTTTGCGGCTCTTGGCGCGTCGCTTCTGGGCGTTATCATTAACGGATTGTTTGTGGCCATATCCATGACATCGGGTGGTGGCGCATGGGATAATGCCAAGAAAAGCTTTGAAGATGGCTTCACAGACGCCGATGGCGTGAAGCATCTCAAAGGCTCGGAAGCACATAAGGCTTCTGTAACGGGTGATACTGTGGGTGATCCTTACAAGGATACCGCTGGTCCTGCCGTTAATCCGGCAATCAAGATCACCAACATCGTGGCACTTTTGTTGCTTGCAGTGCTTGCACATTCCGCGTGATGCGAAACAATAAAAAACCCGCCGTAAGGCGGGTTTTTTGCAATCCACTTTGCAGAATTAGTTGTTTCCGCCAGCTGTCATGCCGCCTGGAAGCGACGTTGGAGCTTTGGCAACACCCTGAATGATCTGGCCAATGAAGGTCTGATCCTTGCCGCCGGTCGGCGTCGTACGGGATACAAAATCAAAGACCTTGCCATCCTGAAGACCATAATTGGCGATATGGTGAACCTTACCATCCTTATCGAAGTAAACCGCAAGGATGTTGCGATCGACGATTTTCGGCTTCATGAACTGTGCCGCACGGTAGCGCTTCTGCGAAATGTAATAGAACACTTCATTATCGAAGGTCGCCGTTGTTGATGGCGTTCCTAGAGCCAGAAGCACTTGCTCACGGCTGGAACCAACCGGAACCGAATCGAGCGCATCCTGATCAAGCACGTAACCCTCTGTGATCGTTTCCGACGGGTTTAGCGTGGATGCAGTGTTGCATCCGGCAAGAGCCGCCGAAAAGAGAATTGCTGTGCCTGCGAGAAGGGCACGCTGTTTGCGTGCGCTTGGGAAAATTCGCTGCAACAAAGACCTCTCCATACATTCTATATCAGCGCGGCACTTTCGCCGTCAGGAGAACTTCGGTAAACCACCTTGCAACTGGATGCAACAAGTACGGTCGTATACGAATGATTCTTCGACTTTTTCGCCGCAAAAACAAAGCAAATGAGACAGTTGTGCTTCGCGTTTACGAGACGATCGTGGCGGCGGCGCGGCAAAAGCGATTTTATTCGCAATTTCAGGTGCCTGATACACCATTGGGGCGCTATGAAATGCTTTCGGTTCATATTTTCCTCACTCTTCATCGTATGAAGGGCGAAAATTCGGCGCTGATGCCCCTTGCACAGGACATTGCAGATGAATTTTTCAAGGATGTTGACCATTCCTTGCGAGAATTGGGAATCGGTGATCAGGGCGTTCCGAAGCGGATGAAGAAGCTCGCACGGATGTTCTACGGTCGTGTCAGTTCTTATGGCTCGGCACTGGATAATAATGACCAAGAGGCATTGGCAGCAGCTCTAACAAGAAATATTCAGCCTGATCTCGAATTATGGCCGCATTCTCACCATTTGAGTGCGTATGTGTTCGCGTGTCGGGATTTGCTTGCAAAAACCGATGACGGCGTTTTGGCGGCAGGCGATATTTCCTTTATAAATGTCGAAGACATGGCGCTATCGCCAACTGATACGAAGAAAAAGGCTGAGAATAATGACTGATAAACCGGCACTGACTTATCCCGTTCCGGTTCTGCATCTCCCCCACAAGGGTCTGACGGTGAAGATTGGGACGAATGAAAAGGAAAGAGCGGCGTTGGCTGATGAGCACGGCCTTCGGTCGGTGAAATCCTTTGATGCCGAATTTTTGCTCACACCTTGGAAAAAGCGCGGCATTCGCATTCGCGGAACGATCAAGGCAGACGTTGTGCAGTCATGCGTAGCCACGCTTGAGCCGCTGGATGCAACGATTGACGAGCAGGTCGATACAATTTTTGTGCCGGAGGATTCTCGTCTCGCTAAAGTTCAGCTGGATGAGAGCGGTGAAATGCTGCTTGATGCTGAAGGCGCAGACATACCAGAGACATTTGTTGGCGATAAAATTGATTTGGGCGCTGTCGCGGAAGAGTTTTTTGAACTGGCACTTGATCCTTATCCACGCAAACCGGGTCTGCCAGAAGAGGCAGAGCCAGTAATTTTTGGCGATGTGGATGAGGAAGATAAGCCTGATTCGCCTTTCGCAAAGCTATCAGACTGGTCTAAGAAGCCGTGATTTAACGGATGCTTGATAGAATCTGGTTGTGCATGACCGGAAAAACACTATTTTCGCGGAAAAGCTCTCTGTTTTTAAAAATGCAGATTTGGGGCAAGGGATCGCACAGGATTAATCAAGAGTGATAAAAGTTTCGATTGACGCCATGGGCGGTGATTTTGGCCCTGAAGTGGTCATCCCAGGTGCGGCGAAGGCGCTTGAGCGTCATCCTGATATCCGGTTTATATTCTTTGGTTTGGCCGGACAGGTCGAGCCTGTATTGGCACGTTACCCGAAGCTACAGGCTGCATCCGAGTTTCGCGCCAGTGAAGTAGCAATTAAAATGGATGATAAACCGAGCCAGGCGCTTCGCTCTGGTCGCGGCAAGTCTTCTATGTGGCAGGCAATTGAAGCCGTAAAAACCGGCGATGCAGATGTTTGCGTGTCTGCGGGCAACACCGGCGCGCTGATGGCGATGTCCAAATTCTGCTTGCGTATGCTGTCCGATGTTGAGCGTCCTGCCATTGCAGCGATCTGGCCGACCTTGAAGGGCGAATGCATCGTGCTGGACGTCGGCGCGACCATTGGTGCAGATGCACGCCAGCTTGTCGATTATGCAGTGATGGGCGCTGGCATGGCGCGGGCTCTTTTTGAAATTCGCAAGCCGACAGTTGGCCTTCTCAATGTCGGCACTGAAGAAGTCAAAGGTCTCGACGAAGTAAAACAAGCAGCGCAGATTTTGCGCGATATGCCGCTTGAAGGCCTTCAATATAAGGGTTTCGTCGAAGGAAACGACATTGGAAATGGCGCCGTTGATGTGGTGGTGACGGAAGGTTTTACGGGCAATATCGCGCTCAAAACCGCAGAAGGCACGTCACGTCAGATGGCCACACTCTTGCGTCAGGCCATGAGCCGTACTTGGCTCGCAAAAATTGGCTATATTTTTGCTAAGGGCGCATTTGATCGTATTCGCGAAAAAATGGACCCGAACAAGGTCAATGGCGGTGTATTGCTCGGCATGAGTGGCGTTGTTATCAAAAGCCACGGAAGTGCGACCGCTGAGGGTTTCTGTTCAGCGATTGAAGTTGGCTATGACATGGTCCGCAATAAGCTGCTCGAAAAAATCGAAGTCGATCTGGCGCATTTCCACCACAGTCATCCGCAAACTGCGTCGAATGATGGTAGCGAAAGCACAAAATAATAATTGTCTCGCTAAGGGACAAGAATTCTGACCGGCAGAAAATCCTGCTACGGTCACGCAGGACAGGAAAAATAACGATGATAAGATCTGTCGTAAGAGGTATTGGTTCGGCATTGCCTGAGCGGATCATGAAGAACTCCGACTTCGCGGGCGTGATTGAAACCTCCGACGAATGGATTGTTCAGCGCACGGGTATCCGTCAGCGTCACATTGCAGGCGAGGGCGAAACCACCGTGTCGCTCGGTGCGGCTGCAGCGCGCGCGGCGCTTGAAAATGCAGGTATCGATGCGTCGGATATCGATCTTGTTCTGGTTGCAACATCGACGCCGAATCATACGTTTCCTGCGAGCGCAGTCGAAATTCAGCGTGAGCTTGGCATTACGACGGGCTTCGCCTTTGATTTGCAGGCAGTTTGCAGTGGCTTCATTTACGCCATAACAACAGCGGATCTTTATATCCGCGGTGGCTTGGCCAAGCGTGTTCTGGTCATCGGCGCCGAAACATTCTCGCGTATTCTCGATTGGAATGATCGCACAACCTGCGTGCTGTTTGGTGATGGTGCAGGCGCAATCGTGCTTGAGTCGGCAGAAGGCAAAGGCCTGACGTCTGATCGCGGCATTCTGACAGCGAATCTTCGCTCGGATGGCAACCATAAAGAAAAGCTTTTTGTTGATGGTGGACCATCCACCACGCAAACAGTCGGCCATCTTCGTATGGAAGGCCGTGAAGTTTTCAAACATGCTGTGGGCATGATCACGGATGTGATCGAGGCCTCTTTTGCAGAAACCGGGCTGACAGCTGAGGATATTGATTGGTTTGTGCCACATCAGGCCAACAAGCGCATCATCGACGCTTCCGCTAAAAAACTGAATATCGCCGAGGAAAAGGTGGTTATCACCGTGGATCGCCACGGAAATACCTCCGCAGCTTCTGTTCCGCTGGCACTCGCAACAGCAGTTGCAGACGGGCGCATTAAGAAGGGAGACCTCGTTCTTCTTGAGGCTATGGGCGGTGGATTTACATGGGGCGCAGTTCTATTGCGCTGGTAATTAGAAAATTGATAGGCCGCGAGGAAACTCGCGGCTTGACCGAACCACTTTTATTTGTGTAACCTCCTGTCACTTAAGGATATTATCTGTTCACACGCTAACCAGGTAGGTTCTGTTATGGGAGGTAAGACGGTCACACGTGCTGATTTGGCAGAGGCTGTTTATCGTAAGGTAGGCCTGTCCAGAACAGAATCGGCGGCTCTGGTCGAGATGATCCTCGATGAGGTCTGTGACGCTATCGTAAACGGGGAAACCGTGAAACTGTCGTCCTTTGCGACATTTCAGGTCCGTGATAAGAATGAACGTATCGGCCGTAATCCGAAGACGGGTGAAGAAGTTCCAATTCTTCCGCGCCGCGTGATGACATTCAAGGCTTCCAACGTTCTGAAGCAACGCATTTTGCAAGAACATCAGAAGCGCAGCGCAAAAAGCGCTAAGTAAAAATTCAGATCAGTTTGCACTAGAGCAGTTTCGTGAGCTCAGCCGCCCGTTTCGATGGGCGGCTTTTTTGTTTCACCATTGAAGCGAGGTGAGACTTTCTACTATCAACAATCTAATTGCGTATTTCCTGTTATTCTGAAGAGGTGCTTATCAGTTCCTGATATTATATATTCCTTATTAAGGCTGAGTCGGGCCGCTAATATGAGACGCCGAGAAATTGGGGCTTTTCGTCGGTTTTTTTTATGATAAACGCCGTTGGATTATTGTGATATTATGGCACGTACTGATTGAAGTACTGATTGCCATTTGAACTATCTGGACTGGCAGGGGACGCCTTGAGGCTAACCAAACCACTGGAAAGGCAAGCAGATGGATAAAAGCCCTGACGCATTCAGGACGATTAGCGAAGTTGCAGAGGATCTTGATCTTCCGCAGCATGTTCTGCGTTTTTGGGAAACGCGTTTTACCCAAATTAAGCCTATGAAGCGTGGCGGCGGACGTCGTTATTATCGTCCGCTGGATGTTGAGCTGCTTAAGGGTATTCGGCATCTGCTTTATGATCAGGGTTATACGATCAAAGGCGTGCAGCGCCTTCTTCGCGAGAATAATGCGCAATTCATCATTGCTCTGGGCAATGGCGATGTGCAGGCAATTGATGCGATTACGCGCCAGAAGCAGGCAGCCGCTGAAAAGCAGGCGATGGAAAACGCCGCTGACAACGAAATGGCCTTGCCGAATGGCATTAAGGCACCGCAACCAGCACGCAAGCTGTTTGGCCTGTTAAAAGGCGAAGAAGACGGCCCGATTGGTGCTGATGGCAAACGAGCATCCAAAGACAATAGAAGTCTTTTGCAGGAAGCGTTATTTGACCTTCTTGAATGCAAGCGACTTCTGGATCAGGTTCGCTGATATCGAATAAAAAAGGGAGGCATTTGCCTCCCTTTTTTATGTTTTATGTCGACGACAGTTTCAGTCCGATTATGCCGGCGAGAATAAGCATCACACTGGCAACGCGGAAAAAGCTCGCCGCTTCACCGAGAATGAAAATTCCCACCAGAAACGCGCCAACAGCGCCAATGCCCGTCCAGATGGCATAAGCAGTGCCCAGCGGAAGGGTTCGCATTGCAATAGAAAGCAGTGCGAAGCTTCCAATCATGGTTACAATGGTAATTACGCTGGGTGTGAGGACCGAAAATCCCTCAGACTTTTTCATGAAATAGGCCCATATGACTTCAAGGCCTCCAGCTATTGCCAGATAAATCCATGCCATTTTATTTTGCTCCGTTGATATGGGCCGTCCCATGATTGAAATAACGAAAGGTCGTCCTTTCGTGATGGATAAGGCGCATCCAGAAAAGTGTGAAGCGGTTTTCGGATAAGATGCGCGTTAAAACATAGAATTAATGTGAAGGATGCAGAGCATCATTGAGATACATGCAGCTCAGCATTGTGAAGACATAAGCTTGGATCACGGCCATCAACAGTTCAAGTGCTGTGAGCGCGACAGTCATCGCTAGAGGCAGAATTGCGGACAGTAAGCCCATTGTTCCCAGGCTACCTAAGCCAACGACGAAGCCAGCAAATACTTTCAGCGTGATATGCCCCGCCAGCATGACAGCAAACAAACGAACGGAGTGACTGATCGGTCGTGAGATATAGGACATCAGTTCGATTGGCACGATGATCGGCGCGAGAATTGCCGGGACGCCAGCTGGCATAAACAGTCTGAAGAACTTGAAGCCGTGCTTAAATAGGCCGTAAATCGTCACCGTAAGAAAAACCAGCATTGCCAGTGCAAAAGTCACTATGAGCTGACTTGTGACTGTAAATGCATAGGGAAACATGCCGATCAGGTTTGCCACCAGAATGAATATGAAAAGCGAGAATACCAGTGGGAAAAACTTCATTCCATGCTGTCCGGCATTCTCGCGAATTGTCTGCGAAACAAATTCGTAAAGCATTTCGGCTGAAGATTGCAGACGTCCCGGCACAACTTTACTGCGGTGTGAAGCAATAAACAAAAAACCTGCGGCAACCGTGACAGTTAGCAGCATATAGAGTGCAGAATTTGTGAAAACGATCTGCTGGTCGCCGAGTGTGCCAAGCTCGACAATAGGTCTGATCGCGAATTGTTCTATAGGTCCAGCCACGGAACACCCCTTAAATGGGGCCGTCCCCTATGCGAACACAGACGCGGGTCGTCCCGCGCATGTTTCAGATAGCCATGTTTTTTGCGGCTGACAAGTGTGGTGTCATCAGCGATCTACGAAAACTTGATTAAGCTACACTGGATCGACATGCCGTTTGCGCTATCCTAACAAGCACCTAATAATTTGGAGACTGACCAATGGCACTCTCACGACGAAATTTTATTGTTGCAGCGTCTGCCGCAAGCGGTGGAATGGCTTTGGCGCCCTTCAAAAGTGATGAAGCGAAAGCAGAAACTGCGTTGTCCAAAATTGAGAACCCAGGTTTTCATCGCTTCCAGTTTGGCGATTTTGAAATAACCACACTGTCGGATGGCCGACGGGCAGGCGAGGCACCTGAGAAGACTTATGCTGTAAATCAGGACCCAGAGGACGTTGCAGCGCTGCTCGAAGAAAATCTTCTGCCGACAGATCGCTTTGTAAACAGCTTCACTCCGGTTTTGATCAATACAGGCAAAGAACTTGTTCTATTTGATACCGGGATGGGTGCAGGCGCGCGCGAAGCGGGGCAGGGCAAGCTTATCAGTGCGCTTGAGGCTTCGGGCTATAAGGCGGATGATGTATCGCTTGTCGTGCTGAGCCATTTCCATCCTGATCATATTGGCGGGCTGATTGAAGACGGTAAACCGGCTTTTGCCAATGCGCGTTATGCTGCTGGGCAGAAAGAATATGACTTCTGGACAGATCCAGCACGGCTTGAAACTCCAGCAAAAGGTGTCGCTCAACTTGTCGATAAGAACGTGAAGCCTTTGGTTGATAAGATAACCTTTATCGATGATGGCAAGGATGTTTTGTCGGGTATCCAGGCTGTCGGAGCCTATGGGCACACGCCGGGGCATCTGGCTTTCCGCGTTGAATCAGGCGGAAAGTCATTGATGCTCATTTCCGATACTGCCAATCACTCGGTCATTACCTTACAGCGACCAGATTGGCATGTTTCTTTTGATATAGATAAGGAAATGGCGGCTGAAACCCGTAAGCGTATGTTCGATATGATCGCTACGGATAAGCTTCCGTTTATTGGCTATCACATGCCGTTTCCGTCGCTTGCATATTTGCAACGTGACGGTGAGGGGTATCGATATGTGCCTGAAACCTATCAGATTCGAACCACATAGTCGTAACGGCGAGTGGTGCGAGCGTATTCGTTTTGGATAATCATCAAAATAGACCTTGCACCACAAGCCTTTATATCATAGGGCTTTTTCATGGTCCGGAGCGTAGCGCAGCCCGGTAGCGCACTTGACTGGGGGTCAAGGGGTCGTGGGTTCGAATCCCGCCGCTCCGACCATTTTTCAAAAAACTTTAAGACATTTATTCTGGTATGCTGTTTCGTTTTTTCTATAAAAAATACCCCTGTCGTAAAAGGGGTACTAGAATTTATTGAACATCGATGAGGGCCTTGTAAAACTTGGGGGGTACGACCTTAATCTAAATAAATATATTAAAATTTTTCGAATGAAATAATCACGTATCGAAACAAAGACAGTAGAACTCTTTCTATAAATATCATCAAGCGCAATTTTTTGATCGCAATTAATTCTAAAGAATGATGCGGATGAGTTATGAAAATACATAAGCGCCAGTATTTCACTGTGTGTTAATCTCTTAGAGTTTCTGGAGTCGTCCCATCTTTATGGCTTTAGAGAAGCAGTGCGGAGCATAATAAACAGATAGAGAATTATTTCTAATTCAGTGTAAGTTTGGCGAGCTTTTAGTTTTGCTTTTGGGGGCGTGGATGGGACTGTTCGCTGAGGTTGTGAAATATGTATCGATCGTGGTGATTGGTCTTTTGCCAATCATGAATCCTCTTACGACCATTCCCCTCTATATGGCATTGACGAAGCGAATGAGTGCAGAGGACAAACGCTCTCAAGCGCGCAAGACCTGCATTTATGCATTTGCGATTCTGATTGTTTTTATGCTGCTAGGGAACGGTATAATTTCGCTATTTAGTATCTCAATGCCTGGTATTCGTGTTGCGGGCGGCATCATCATTATGATCTTGGCACTTCGCATGATTTTTTCGGGTGAGGACACTTCATCGCAAGTAGACGCAGAGCCAGCAGATATTAAAAAAGCTCAGCTTGATTATTCGTTCTCACCCTTGGCGATGCCGAGCTTGGCAGGCCCGGGGTCAATCGCTGTTGTGATGGGTTTTACGTCCCAAATACCTGCCGACCACACCATTCTTGGACATGGCGTCATCGCAATTGGCATCGCCATTATGGTTGTAATTGCCTATATCGGCCTGTCTTCTGCGAACTGGATCGAGAAAGTGCTCGGCGACCATGGCATGCAAGCCGTGACGAAAATTATGGGTTTTCTGTTAACGTGCGTTGCGGTGCAGTTTTTGGCCTCTGGTATTCGGGAATTCGTTGTCGAATTCAGCAAGCTTTCATAATTTATGAGCGAGGCATGAAAAGGATAATGCAAGCGCCGCAAAATGCGATTGCGGCGCCTGTAATGTCCCAGCGGTCGGGACGCATGCCTTCAACGAGCCATATCCATATAATCGAAGCAATAATGTAGATGCCGCCATAAGCTGCATAAGCGCGCCCGGCGGCCTCGCTTTCAATAAGCGTAAGCAGATATGCAAAAGCGGCAAGGCATATCAAGCCCGGAACAAGCCACAATGGCGACTTGTCGAGTTTGAGCCATGCCCAAAATGCAAAACAACCTGCAATCTCAAACAGTGCCGCGGCTGTATAAATTAAGAGTTGCAAGCTTTGTCCTAATCGTCATCAATTTGCGTTTGAAAAACTGTCAATGAATTCCGCTCGCGGGGTTCATAGTTTTCGATATGCGTCTAATACGCGTTTTCGGTGTTAAGAAGTTTGATAGGGGTGAGGAAAAGGATTTTCAGATCAAACCAAAGTGACCAATTTTCAATGTAGTAAAGGTCGTATTCCGTTCGCATCATTATTTTATCTTCGTTATCGATTTCGCCACGCCAGCCATTTATCTGCGCCCATCCGGTTACACCGGGTTTGACGCGATGACGCGCGAAGTAACCCTCTACGACTTCATTAAAAAGGACATTGTGCGAGTGTGCGGCGATTGCGTGAGGTCGAGGCCCAACGAGAGAAAGCGATCCGGTCAGTGAATTAAAGAATTGTGGTAACTCATCGATTGACGCCTTGCGGATGAAACGTCCAACGCGGGTCACACGAGGATCATTTTTCGTTACAACATTGCGTGCTGCTGGATCATTTTGCTCGGTATACATGGAGCGAAATTTCCAAACATTTATGACCTCGTTGTTAAACCCATGGCGCTTCTGTTTGAACAGAATCGGGCCTTTGCTATCGAGCTTAATGGCGATTGCCGTTGCCAGCATGATGGGGGAAAGAAAGATAATACCCAGCAAGCTGAAAACAATATCGAAGATTCGCTTTGCAACCGAATCCCAGTCATTGATTGGCTTGTCAAAAATATCAAGCATGGGGACGGTGCCGATATAGGAGTAGGCACGTGGACGAAACCGCAAATGACTGTTGACGGCGGATAGTCGTATGTCGACAGGTAAAACCCAGAGTTTATTCAGAATTTTTAAGATGCGTTCTTCGGCACTTATTGGCAGCGATACGATCAGCATATCGATATGCGCAATGCGTGCAAATTCGATCAATTCCTTGATGTTGCCAAGCTTTGGATAGCCAGCAACAACCGGAGGGGAGCGTTTGTCATCGCGGTCGTCGAATATTCCGCAAATTCGAATATCGTTCTCCGATTGTTGCTCCAAAGAACGAATTAATGCTTCAGCGCTTGGGCCCCCGCCGACGATGACTGCCCGCCGCTCCATAATGCCATTTCGTGCCCAGCGTTGGAGCCGCCATGAAACGAAGAGACGGGATGCGATGAGGGTTACAAGGCCGCTGATTGCCCAAATAAGAAACCATGCACGAGAAAAGTCAGAGGATACTTTGAGTAAGAAGCCAGTAACCGCGATCAGTCCGAGCACGGTGGCCCAAGCCATGAAAACTCGCTTCAGGTACCGACTTGGGCGACGCAGAATGTTGATCTGGTAGCCATTGTTCATTTCCATGATCAGCACGAAAAGCGCGCCGCTCAGGAATATTATGAGGAAATAATAGAAAATATGCGGAGTGTTGAAACTCACATAGTAAGAAAAACTTAATAGTCCCGTTATCAGAACAATTCCGAGCTCAACAAGCCGTATCACTCCGCTAAACATACTCGGCGATAGTGTATCGCGTGCATACTGCGCAGCCATCTGGCGCGCCATCGGATTTAACTCTATTTGCTCTTTCATCTGTGAACGATGCGGACCACTGGCATTATTTTCCTCGGGATTAACCGGAGGTGGCGTATTATTTTGCCGCACGGTTCAGCTCCTAACAACCTTAAACGCTGAGTTATCTTTAAACGCAAATCCTTAGGAAAGGCTGATTAAAAATCTATCGCGTGTGTTTGATTGTCGTGAATGCGTTCCACAGTAAACTTATTCTATAAAATTTTGCATCCAATGCGCTGAACCAGCTTTGGATTAAAACCATTTTCACATCGCTGGCAACTTTACATGTTGCCAGCCAGTATAGGGTACGGGCTACGCGAGACTTTAAAAACCCGTATGAGTGAGCCAAACAATAGAGCGTCAGCACGTTTTCAGCAGCTTTCGCATTCGTAATGATTAGCTATAATTTCAAGAAGGTAGATTTGATTTGACGCCCTGTAATATGTTCTTTTCGCATCGCCAAATTCGTAAGAAGCGTAGCGCGAAAATAACTACACGATGAAAAATCCATCAGAAAAGACGCTCGCGCACATAAACCGTATCCCCTGGCAAAATGGGGTCAGATATTAATACGCGACCAGTTGAAACCTCGTCGTTGATTGTTCGTGTTATATCGACATTTTCCTGGTTGGCACGTGGTGAGAAGCCTCCAGCAGCAGCGATTGCCTTTTGCACGGTCATGCCGGGCACATACGAGTATTGTCCTGCTCCACCTACTTCACCCATAATGAAAATAGGGCGATAGCGGTCAACCTCGACACTAACGTCAGGCTCGCGCAGATATCCGCCACGCAGCTTAGAGGCAATTATGCCCTCAAGTTGCTTCACGGTTTTCCCATTTGCTGGAATACTGCCTATCAACGGAAACGCAATGTAGCCAGACTGGTCAATGTTGTAATTGTTTGTAAGATTTGCCTGTTCGAACACTGTTATGCGCACACGGTCGCCAGCGCTTAGCAAATAGGGTTCATTCAGACCGGCATGAAATGCTGGTGGGGCAGGGCGATAGCTTGAGCATGCTGAAAGCATCATCGCCGCTAGGCCAAGCACTACAAGAGCCAAATGGCCTGTGTGCTTGCTATGATTTTCCCGCATTGTCATTTTCGCGTCGGTCTCTTCCGAAAAGCCTTGCCATGTTTGAGTATCCAGATTCAAATATCGGGATACTGTTAAGTGATGTTATCGATTGATTAAGGTTAATGGCTGGTAAAGAATGTAATCTTTGATGAAAAAACTTTGCGCAAAGATCTTTCATGCTTCCGCTTATGAAAATTAACGGTCTGGTTACCTTGTTGATTTACCTTTTGCTAACCATCTGGCCCGCTCCCAAAAGTGGATAAAATGGTTGTCTGAGGGTCAGATTAGCGGAATATGGGAATGTCGCAGGCCGATAAGTCGTTGCAAGATATAAGTGTCGGAACTTTTCTCGCAGCATTGCGTCAGAATTGTCTTGGGATCATCGGCTGCGCAGCTGTCTTGTCTTTGTGTGTATGGACAATCTGCCAGTTTATTACGCCGGACTTTCGGGCCGAGTCCCGTATTGCACTTGAGCCAAAAACAATTTCTTCGGTGTCTGCAAATTATGAGACTCCAGAAGATCAGCAATTATCATCAGACGGAATGAAGGCTCAGGTCGAGTTTTTGACCTCTGGTGAATTGCTAACAGATGTTTCAGAGAAGCTAAATCTCACTGAAAATACTGAATTTAATTCAGTCGATACCAGCATCTGGGCGAGGGCGCTGGCTTATTTGGGTTTGCGAAGCAGTTTAGTTGACTCAACACCCGATGAACGCGTTCTCCAAACTCTGCGCAACGGGTTGCACGTTTACAATGTTCGCGGGACGCACCTCATTGCGGTGCAGTATAGTTCTGCCAACGCCCAAACAGCCGCCGAAGTGGCTAATGCTGTCGCAGATTCCTATATCGCGATGGAAAGTGCGCAGAATAATAAAAATAACGATAGTACGGCCGCTTGGCTTGCGTCAGAAATCGATGATTTGCATGACAAGTTAGGGGCTACTGAGAAAAGATTATCTGATCATCAGGCGGCTAATCGGCTTAGAAGTAGCCAGCCCGACACTGACGACATAGCCACAAAACACTCAGAGGTTTTGGCAGAAATATCCCGATTACGCGCAGAGCGTTCTGCATCTGAAGCAAGCGCCGATATAGTTAGTCAGGCGCTAGCATCCGGTAACATATCGGGAAACCTGCCTGATGGAATGGTACAAGGCACTATGCAGCGGCTTATAGAGTTGCGTCTTGGGCTCAATTCAGAAATTGCCAGCCTTTCTGTTACGTTGCTTGATGGGCATCCGCGTATTAAGTCCCTGAGATCGCAGCTTGTTGATTTAAACAGTCAAATCAACGCTGAGGGGCGTAAGCTTCTCACAAGTCTTAACAGTGCGACCGAGATCGCCCAAACACGTGAGAATGATCTCAATCGAGAGTTGGATCAACTGAATGCGGAACTCGCGCATACTCACGTGCCGCAATTGGAAGCTCAGGCTCTTGAGCAAGAGGCGTCTGCGCAGCGCGAGCTTTTAGACAGCTATCAAAAGCGCTACAGTGAGGCTGGCGCGCTCGCAAATTCCGATGGTATCGCCGCTTTTTCAAAAATATCCACCCGTGCGGATGTGCCGATTAAGCCATATTTTCCAAAAATACTGCCAGTTGTCATCGCAACATTTTTGTTAAGCCTGCTTTTGTTAGCGGTTTCGGTGCTTCTTCGTGAAATGTTCAAACGCCGCTCCCGAATAATGGGAGTGGATGAGAATTTTGTAGTTGCAGAAGAGATTAAAATGCCGGCTATAGGCGCAGCTGGCGACATTGACTCTGCCTCCGCTGTAACAATTAGCGGGCTTAAGAACCGGCGCTGGACATCGCCTCTGAGGGTTCACGAGACAATTGCTACGAAAGAAAGCCTAATCGATATGTCGGAAAACCCGAACAGTGTAAAAGCGGTTGCCGATGGCCTCATTGCTTTAAAATCTAAGCGCATTATTGCGGTTTCACCAGAAGGTGACGACGCTTCGATCGTTACGGTGAAATTGCTGCGTGAACTGGCTGATCGGGGAAGTCGTGTCATCCTCGTCGATATGACCGCTAAAGGCACTTTAGGGCGTGCAATGCTTGACGGAGGTAACCGCTATGGCATTACCGATCTGCTTGCTGGAGAACGCCGTTTTAATGATACCATCCATACTGATCATTACTCTCAAGCACATGTTATGCCGCTTGGGAAAGTCGTTCCGGCAATTGCTATGCGTTCTGCTGATCGACTTCCACACATCATGGATGCTCTTGAAACAGCCTATGATTTTGTTGTCGTCGAATGTGGCCCTTCAAACTCTCAGCAAATAGAGCGCATTTTCGCTAGTTCTGCCGTTGTGATTATGAATATTGTCGATCCGAATGATGATCGCGTGATTACAGCTGCAATGGATATGGATCAAAGCGGCTATCAAGATGTAATTATCCTGATGGATAATCTGAAACCCTCATCCGAATTGGATGACGAAATACCGCAAACAGCAGCCTGATTTTATATTAAAATCAGCATGATCCATCGTTTATTTGAATCTAATTCACAAAGGCGTCGGTGATAGCGCACTTATCAATGACGTTTCTGACGTGGAGGCTGTGCCATCCACCAGATGATCGCCATTGCAGGCAAAACCCAGAGAAGTCCGGTTAGGAAGAAATAGAGCAAATGCACCCATGCCGGTGACTCTGCCAGCTGTGCAACAGCGATTATCGTCGCAAAAACTGCATAGATGATCACAAGGGCTACAAGTAGAAATGTGCCAATGAGTTTCTTCAGCCGAACGGGCATGGTTTTCTCCCTCTTTCCATTTCTCACTAACGCGTGAGGACAAGCAAAGGAAGCGAAAACGCGTCGGCTTGTCGCGTGAAGTCGCGTGAACTTGTCTTGTAACTGCCCCACCTATGCGGCATGTATCCCTCTATACGATACTGAAGGATAAAATGGCATGGTGGCAGTTTCCATTCGACAAGAAGGGCAGGGCGCAAGGAGATCGGCAGAAGACCGTAATCGTCGGCTGATCCGCTATTGGCTCTATGCGGTTTTTGTCGTGTTGATTGCGATTGTCATGGTCGGTGGCGCAACCCGCATGACTGGCTCTGGTCTGTCGATCACCGAATGGAAGCCAATCCATGGTGTTATTCCGCCGCTCAGTCATGCGGAATGGATGGAAGAGTTCGATAAATATCGTAAGATTCCACAATATCAGCAGATCAACAAAGGCATGTCACTGGAAGCTTTCCAGTCGATCTTCTGGTGGGAATGGGCGCATCGTATGCTGGCCCGCTTCGTGGGATTTCTGGTTGCTATTCCGCTCGCCTTTTTCTGGTTGACTGGCCGCCTCAACACAACACTGAAATATCGCATGCTGGGACTGCTGGCATTGGGCGGGTTTCAGGGCGCTATCGGCTGGTGGATGGTTGCATCGGGCCTGAGCGAACGCACAAGCGTCAGTCAGTATCGCCTTGCAATCCATTTGACGACTGCCTGCCTAATTATAACTGCCGTGTTCTATATCGCCCGTGGCTTGGTGAAATATACCGAACGACCCGCAGAGCGCACGATCCAGCGTTTCGCAGGATGGCTGGTCTTTGCGGTGCTTGTGCAGATTTATCTTGGTGGTCTTGTCGCAGGTCTTCATGCCGGTCTGACCTACAACACATGGCCCTTGATGGATGGTGCGATCATACCATCAGATTTGTTTATCCAGTCGCCATGGTGGATCAATCTGTTTGAGAACCCGAAAACCGTGCAGTTCGTGCATCGCATGTTTGCTTATACGGTCGTGGTTTTAGCCATCCTGCATTTGGTGCAGGTCTGGAAACATGCGGCAGGAACCACCCATGCGCGCCGAACAATCGTCCTGCTGGGTCTGATACTGGTACAGGCTGGGATTGGCATCGTGACGCTTCTTATGAGTGTGCCGCTTGATCTCGGCCTCACGCATCAGTTCGTGGCGCTTATGGTGCTTGCTTTTGCCGTAGCCCATTGGCGCGCAACCAAGGGCGCTTATCAGTAAAAAAAGCCCGGCTTCAAGCCGGGCTTTTCATTTCAAAATGAGCTTATTTGCCTAGCATCAGGTTCATGTTCTGAACAGCGGCACCAGATGCACCTTTGCCAAGATTGTCGAGCAGAGCCACGAGATTGACTTGATTGTCGCCTTCGGTGCCGAACACGAACAGCTTCATGCCGTCCTTGCCTGCAAGTTCTTCCGCATCGATGCGCGAAAGTTTGCTGCTTTCTTCAAGCGAAACCACTTCCACAATATCCTGACCTGCATAATGGGCGGTCAGAGCAGCATGAACGTCTTTGAGAGACGGCGTGCCTTCAAGCTCAGTCACAAACAGCGGCACCTGGACGATCATGCCCTGCGGGAAACGACCCACGCTTGGTGCAAAGATCGGGCGACGATCAAGACGTCCATGCAACTGAAGTTCCGGCACATGCTTGTGATGCAGAGACAAGCCGTAAAGGAAGTTATTGGCTGCCAGATGCTCTGGATGGTTCTTGTCTTCCATCTGTGCGATCATCTGCTTACCGCCGCCGGTATAGCCAGAAACTGCATTCACGCTGATCGGGTAATCCGCAGCCAGCAGGCCCGCGTCGCGTAATGGACGTACCAGCGCAATTGCACCTGTCGGATAGCAACCGGGATTGGCAACGAGACGCGCTTCTGCAATTCGCTCACGCTGGCCTTTAGCAAGCTCTGCAAAACCATAGGCCCAGTCTGAATGAATGCGATGTGCTGTCGATGTATCGATAATCCGCGTTGCGTTGTGACCTTCTAGCAGCGCGACAGATTCTTTTGAGGCATCGTCTGGCAGGCAGAGGATCGCGATGTCGGCGGCACGCAGGTAGTCGGCACGCAGGTCCTTGTTGCGGCGCTCGGCTTCCGGGATTGAAATCACTTCAAGATCGTCGCGTTCGGCAAGGCGGGTGCGGATTTGCAGACCGGTTGTGCCGTGTTCGCCGTCGATGAAGATTTTCGGTTTCATGCGCTTTGCCTTTAAATTTCAGAAAGTTACGTCAATTTTCGGAATCAGTTTTTCAGCTGCTTGAATCAATTTCTGAGCAGAACTATCGTCGTCGTGCTTTTTGCTCAGCCAGCAGTCCGAGATAATACATCGCAATAGTTGCTCCAGCGATAGCCGTTATATCAGCATGATCATAAGCAGGTGCAACCTCGACAACATCTGCTCCGACAAAGTTAAGTTCCGTCAGCTTGCGAAGCACGGACAACATTTTTGCTGACGAAGGGCCACCCGCAACAGGTGTTCCGGTACCGGGTGCGAAGGCTGGGTCGAGGCAATCAATATCGAATGTCAGATAGGTCTTTTTGCCTGCGGTGCGCTTGAGAATTTCGTCAGCGATTGCTTGCGCCGACATATCCTCGACTTCGTGACCATAGATGATCTTGATGCCGCAATCTTCTGGTGCGTGGGTGCGAATGCCAATCTGAATCGAATGATCCGGATCGATAATCCCATCGCGAACAGCGCGAGCAACAAATGAGCCATGATCGATGCGCTTGCCATCATCAAACCACGTATCCTGATGTGCATCGAACTGAACGAGTGCCAGCGATCCATATTTTGCTGCGTGAGCTTTGAGCAGGGGCCATGTCACAAAATGATCGCCGCCAAGCGTTAACAGAAATGCATCGGATTTGAGGATTTTCGCGGCTTCCCGCTCGATAGTTGCTGGCGTCTTATAATGATTGCCATAGTCAAGCAGACAATCACCATAGTCGGTAACAGCGAGATTTTCGAACAGGTCACGCTCAAACGGATATTGCGGGTCATTGTCGAAAATGGCAGATGCCCGACGGATTGCTTGTGGCCCAAACCGTGCGCCGGGACGATTAGAGACTGCCGCATCGAACGGAATACCCCAGACAACGGCTTCAGCACCTTTTAGCGACTTACTGTAAAAGCGGCGCATGAATGACAATACACCCGCATGTGTGGGGTCAGTGGCAGCACTTGTCAGGCTGCGTGTAGTGAAAGCATGGTCAATCGTCTTTGAGGGCATTGCCGTCTCCCAGATGGCGTTACAACTCTCATAGCGCTTCAAGACGCAAAATGGGAGATTGCTTTATACAGTTTTCGCATCAAAACCGTAAGCACGTTCTACACGCGCAATGCGAACGCAATAAGTTTCATACCATTGCTGACGACCAAGCTTTTGCGCCACAAGATGATCGACATCGCGCTTCCAACCCCGAATGCTGTCTTCATCCGCCCAGAATGAATTGGTGATGCCAAAGCCTTCTGTATCGCGCGCACTCTCAACACCAATATAGCCGGTCTGTTTTGCTGCGAGCTCCGCCATGCGGTCAGTCATGTCGCCATAGCTGTCATCGTCGCCCGAGCGCTGCGAGGAAAACGAAACAACAAAGTATGGCGGCTGCGGCGTGATGGCGAAGCGTTGCGAAGACATTGACTCATTCCAAATTCATATTCAGGCGATCAATAACAAAAAAGCGGACCCGAAGGCCCGCTTTTCTGTAATTCTAAAGCGATAAATATTAACGCTTCGAGAACTGGAACGAACGGCGAGCCTTAGCCTTACCGTACTTCTTACGTTCAACAACACGGCTATCACGGGTAAGGAAGCCACCCTTCTTAAGAACCGTGCGAAGGCCTGGTTCGTAGTAGGTGAGAGCCTTCGAAATGCCGTGACGAACAGCACCGGCCTGACCGGAAAGACCACCACCGACAACGGTAGCGATGACATCGAACTGACCAGCGCGGTTTGACGCAATGATCGGCTGCTGCAGGATCATCTGCAGAACCGGACGTGCGAAATACGCAGCAAATTCTTTGCCGTTTACAGTGATCTTGCCGGAACCTGGCTTGACCCAAACGCGAGCAATCGCGTCTTTACGCTTGCCGGTCGCATATGAGCGGCCCTGAGCGTCGATCTTCTGGACGTGAACTGGAGCTGCAGCTGAAGCCGATGCTACGCTGCCGAGTTCTTCGAGCGAGTTGAGCTGCTCAGCCATGATTATGCATTCCCTTTGTTCTTGCGGTTCAGCGCGCCAACGTCCAGAGTTTCTGGCTGCTGAGCTTCGTGCTGATGTTCTGCACCTTTGTAAACGCGCAGGTTCTTCATCTGGCGACGGCCAAGAGGACCGCGTGGGATCATGCGCTCGATAGCCTTTTCAAGAACGCGTTCCGGGAAACGGCCTTCGAGAATCTGGCGAGCAGTACGTTCCTTGATGCCACCTGGGTGACCAGTGTGCCAGTAGTAAACCTTGTCGGTGTACTTCTTACCGGTAAGAACAACCTTGTCAGCATTGATGATGATGACATTGTCGCCATCGTCAACGTGTGGGGTGAAGGTTGCTTTATGCTTACCGCGCAGGCGATTGGCGACGAGTGATGCGAGACGACCGACGACGAGACCTTCTGCGTCGATCAGAATCCACTTCTTCACCACTTCGGCTGGCTTCTGAGAAAAAGTTGCCATTGAAGTCTTCCTTGACTAATCCCTGACCTTGCGATCCGGGCTTTTCTTGTTGCTTGTTTGGTTCTGCCTGTCTTGAAGACAGCCGACCGTGAGATCACACGAAAGCGAGCTTTCATATGGTCTGGCCGGGTCGATACACAAACTAAGACAAGCCGTCAAGCACTGTTTTTAGTTCAATCTTTTAAAAACTTAATAAAAACAATAACTTAGATTATAGGTATTATAATACCGTATTTTTTAGCGTGGTGGAATAGAATAAGTTGCGGTCGCATGAGCAATAAGCTCATCTGTTTCACAGCTTATCATGCTTATTTCCATTACCGCGAGACGCTTTCCAAGCTTCAGCATTCTTGCAACCGCTTCCACTGTGCCGGGATCGGCCTTGCGAAGAAAATTGATGTTAAGGTTGGTGGTCACGGCCAGCGCAACCGGCCCGATATGGGCGAGAATTGCTGCATAGGCAGCCACATCTGCAAGCGCAAAGAGCGAAGGGCCGGAAACCGTACCACCGGGACGCAGATGCTTATCATCTGCATGCAGATGCATCGTCGCTGATCCTTTATCAAGAGAGATGATCTCGAAGCTTTCACCAAGCTGCGGAAACTCACGCTTCATGAAGGCTTGCAAGTCTTCAAGGCTCATGACTGGACTTAGGCTCGTGTGGTGTGCGGCGCTGATATTCATGCTCTCTCCCTTATAACAAGGAATAGGGTGAGTGAGGCCGACCTTGCAAGCCCGTCTTGCTGTATGCTTACATCAAATGCCGCAACGCCGCCTATGGAGGAACGATATGCAAATGTCATCGGATAATGAGATTCGCGATATTCTTCGTACAGTCAAAACGATTGCGCTGCTCGGTGCTTCGCCAAAGCTGGAGCGCCCCAGCAATGGCGTGATGAAGTTTTTGCTTGATCGAGGCTATCATGTGATCCCGGTTAATCCGGGGCAGGTGGGAAAGACCATCCACGGGCAACAAGTTGTAGGCCAACTTGGTGATATCGTTGAACCGATTGATATGGTTGACGTGTTCCGCGCTTCGGATGCGCTTCCGGGCATTGTTGACGAAATTCGGGCTCTGAAGAAACGACCAGCAGTTTTGTGGACGCAGCTCGATGTCATCCATGCGGAAGCTGCCCAAACAGCCCGAAACGAAGGGCTCAAGGTTATCATGGATCGCTGTCCGGCTATCGAATATCCACGCCTCATTGGTTGAGTTAAAATTGTAGAATTAATTTCTGCGATTTGAGGTTATCGCGCAAAATCCTCCTTTGCTTTCTGGCAGCCAAAGCCTAACGTCCGCTCATATCATTTGGCATAGGCTGTTAGGAGGAATTCATGTCTAAGCGCTCACCCGGTATCGAAACTTTGGCAATTCACGCGGGCGCAAAGCCCGACCCAACGACGGGTGCGCGTGCCACGCCAATCTATCAGACCACGTCTTTTGTGTTCGATGATGCCGACCATGCAGCGTCTTTGTTTGGCTTGCAGGCTTTTGGCAATATTTATACGCGCATTACGAATCCGACCACTGCCGTATTGGAAGAGCGTATTGCTGCACTCGAAGGCGGCACCGCAGCAGTAGCCACGGCTTCGGGCCATGCCGCGCAGTTGCTGGTATTTCATGCGCTTCTGCAACCAGGCGATAATTTCATTGCTGCACGCCAGCTTTACGGTGGTTCAATCAACCAGTTTGGCCAGTCGTTTAAATCGTTTGGCTGGCAGGTTCGCTGGGCAGACGCAACCAACCCAACCGATTTTGCTAAGCAGATCGACAGCAAGACACGTGCAATCTTCATTGAAAGCTTTGCCAATCCCGGCGGTATTGTTATCGATATCGAAGCCATTGCAGAGATAGCACATAAGCATGGTCTGCCACTGATTGTAGATAACACATTGGCATCACCTTATCTGGTGCGCCCGATTGAGCATGGCGCAGATATTGTCGTGCACTCGCTGACCAAATTCATAGGCGGTCACGGCAATTCGATGGGCGGTATTCTGGTTGACGCTGGCACATTTGATTGGGCGAAGTCGGGCAACTACCCGCTTCTTACCGAGCCGCGGCCTGATTATGCTGGCCTCGAATTGCACAAGACCTTTGGCAATATCTCCTTTGCCATTGCTGCGCGTGTACTTGGCCTACGTGATTTTGGACCGGCTATATCGCCGTTCAACGCGTTTCAGATTCTGACAGGCGTTGAAACGCTGCCGCTGCGTATGCAGCGCCATGTAGATAATGCCTTGAAGGTCGCTACATGGCTGCACGGCCATGAAAAAGTTTCGTGGGTTAATTATGCTGGTCTGCCGCATGATAAATATCATGCGCTTGCTCAGAAATATTCGCCGAAGGGTGCCGGTTCTGTTTTCACCTTCGGGCTGAAGAGCGGTTATGAAGCTGGCGTCAAGTTCGTCAATAGCCTCGAACTGTTCTCGCTACTGGCCAATATTGGCGACACGCGTTCGCTGGTAATTCACCCGGCATCGACCACGCATCGTCAGTTGACCGATGAGCAGAAGGTCGCGGCGGGCGCTGGACCAGATGTTGTGCGCCTGTCGATCGGTATTGAAGATGCCGATGATATTATCGCCGACATTGAACAGGCACTCGCCAAGGTTTGATCGGATGAGTCAGTTTCTTAGCTTTGAGATCAATGGTGTGGAACCAGAAGAAAGCGCTCCTTTACCGGAGCGCGTTCTTTCAGGCGATCCGAGATTCCTGACGTGGAACTTCGAGGAAACTGCCGACGGCAAGCTTTTTGCAGGCATATGGGAAAGCACGCCGGGAAAATGGCGTATCGAATACGATGAATGGGAATATTGTTATATTCTGTCTGGCCGTTCAATTGTGACGGAAGAAGGCGGCGAAAGCCGCGAGATCGTTGCTGGCGACCGTTTTGTTATTCGTCCTGGTTTCAGGGGAACATGGGAAGTTATTGAAACGACCCGCAAGGACTATGTTATCCGCGTTTAACTGGCGTGCAGATATGCCCACTGGGTTGCTGGTGGGCAAACAATCAATCTTGAAAACAACAAAAGTGCAGAGTGACATCATCACATTGCACGTTTTAATTTATAATAATTTCAATGGGGTAAGTGGTGGGCGATGAGAGACTCGAACTCCCGACATCTTCGGTGTAAACGAAGCGCTCTACCAACTGAGCTAATCGCCCGGCTAACTTGTCAGCCGCTGTGAGAGCCGTTTAGGCTGTTCGTTTGGATAGTGCAAGCGCTAAAATTAGAAAAATGCATTTTTTTAGTTCTCCGGCTAAAAAATATGAGCTCGCTGGGGATAACTCGTCTCTAAGCTATAATTGTGCGCACCTGAAATGGGGTGGGTGATGACACAGATCAAAAAATGCGATTCCTTTTTCTGTTTAATTTGAACGCCTTCCGACTGAATACGCAGAGCTGCGGATTCGGCCCTCTATATATAAGGCACGTAAAATCGGCTCTTTTAGAATAAAATTAAAATTCTGCTTTTTTCTTCAGATCACTCGCTTGACACTTGTGAGAGAAC
The DNA here is from genome assembly GCF_049199085.1 of Ochrobactrum sp. EDr1-4. Lineage (NCBI taxonomy): Bacteria > Pseudomonadati > Pseudomonadota > Alphaproteobacteria > Hyphomicrobiales > Brucellaceae > Ochrobactrum > Ochrobactrum sp. EDr1-4. The sequence continues at coordinate 207,362 of NZ_JBLZOF010000001.1, read as the reverse complement.
ACCTTAAACGACCGCTCACACCGAACGGAAACGCCGGTGACTACCCAGCCAAATGGCTGAAAATGAAATGCGCGGGTGTAGCTCAGTTGGTTAGAGTGCCGGCCTGTCACGCCGGAGGTCGCGGGTTCGAGCCCCGTCACTCGCGCCATTTTCATTCAGAAAACAAATCTTAAATTTCTGAAGAAAATGGCGCACCTCGCGAATTTATTTCCTCATGATACACAACGATTGATTATGTCGCCGGATGTATAACAAGCAGCTTTTGCGGGTCGGGCATATTTAATGCACGTGCGGTTTAAGGTTTGAATTGCTTTTCCGAATAACGACATGTGTGAAGAAGAGTTAAAGCGGCGCTGTGGATGCGAATACGCACGCTCTGGTCTCATTAATTCTCGTGCACGAAAGGGCTATTTCGCTTTCCGTTTCCAGGAAAGATACGCCACAGAGAATATTCCGGCCAGAATGACCAGAATGTCGCCGCTGGTGAGCAAATATGTGCTCATATCGCCCTCCTAGAGTTTTGTGCCGATATTCGTTGATATCCTGAACGGCCGGAATTTGATTCCAATCGCCGCCGCAGAACGCAATGACGTCTGAAGCACAATCCTAAAAGCTGCGGTTGAATTGAAGAAGGCAAGCGAACCTACGCCTTGAAGTCTTGGCGCTAATTTATTTTAAGAATCGCAGCAGGGGCGAGGAGATTTTTCTCTCTGTTGCATCATGCCGTCGCAACGGCGGAGTAGGGGAGTTTTGCACTTTATATATATGTGCAAATAGCGCCTCGTATATAAAGTGCGTTTAACCGGGTTTTTATTGGAGAGTTTGCTGGCTTTGGCACATAGCGAACGGCGATGATTGCTAAGTATGAATCAGTGATGCCGACCCAGTTTTCCTGTCAGCGCCAACCAAAATTGTTCTTCACTTCGATCGATCATTTTAAATCGATTGATTCTATTCGCCATAAAATGGCGAAAGATCGTTCGTCTCTATTTCCTCACGAAATTATGATGATTTCGTGCTATATCGGATTTGGGTAGCATATATGGGCTTGCTGATGGTGCTTATGAGGCAACTTGAACGCTCTATACCCGCCTGATCGCGCTGGAGGGCTTGCGCTCGCGTGCATGCTGCGCTAACCGTCCGGCCAATTACTTAGGTTCGCACGGCATGCCCTTGAAGCTGCTTGAGGCGACGAGGTCGCAAGAGATGCAATGTGTCGCATGGTGGTAAGCTCTAAAAAGCTTATTACAGGCGGCGCAGCCTCGTTATTCAAGCCGGATTAAGGATCATGGACGAGCTTTTAAGTTCCTATTTGCCGATTGTCATCTTTCTCGGCATCGCAATGGTAATCGGTGTAGCCCTTCTGGTTGCGCCGTTTCTTGTCGCGTACAGACAGCCAGACCCGGAAAAGCTTTCAGCTTACGAGTGTGGCTTCAATGCCTTTGATGACGCTCGCATGAAATTCGACATCCGTTTCTATCTGGTGTCGATTCTCTTCATCATCTTCGATCTCGAAGTCGCCTTCCTGTTCCCATGGGCTGTGTCCTTTGGTGAAATCGGTTGGTTCGGTTTCCTGTCGATGATGCTTTTCCTTGGTGTTCTGACCATCGGCTTCATCTATGAATGGAAGAAGGGAGCCCTCGAATGGGATTGACCGGCACAAATCAAGCGTCTGGATCGACACTCATTGCTCCGCAGCCAAAAGGCATTCTTGACCCACGCACGGGCAAGCCTGTTGGCTCCGATGACGCGTTTTTCAACGATCTGAACAGCGAACTGTCGGATAAGGGTTTCATCGTCACATCTGCTGACGCTCTTGTTACCTGGGCGCGTACTGGTTCGTTGATGTGGATGACCTTTGGTCTCGCATGTTGCGCTGTGGAAATGATGCACATTTCTATGCCACGCTATGATGCTGAGCGCTTTGGTATCGCACCGCGTGCGTCTCCGCGTCAGTCTGACGTTATGATCGTTGCAGGCACGCTGACCAACAAAATGGCTCCGGCTTTGCGTAAGGTCTACGACCAGATGCCGGAACCACGTTATGTCATTTCGATGGGATCCTGTGCAAACGGCGGCGGGTATTACCACTACTCTTATTCTGTCGTGCGTGGCTGTGACCGTGTTGTTCCGGTCGATATCTATGTGCCGGGCTGTCCTCCGACTGCTGAGGCGCTGCTTTATGGCATTCTTATGCTTCAGAAGAAGATCCGCCGCACAGGTACGATCGAGCGCTAAGCGGACCTCACGGTCTGAATTGTGCAAGAAGGTTTGTTAGAAATCGATCTGTTTTCCCAAGGATGGATCGGGGTCTAAAAAAGGAAGTTAGAGATATGAGCGAAGAAGCTCTTGGTGAACTTTCCGGCTATATCAAGGAACGTCTCGGCGATGCGATCGAAGAGTCGAAGCTGGCCTATGGCGAGCTGACGCTGTCTGTTCCGGTTGAAAGCCTGATTAATGTTCTGACGTTCCTGCGCGATGACGTGCAGTGCCAGTTCATTAATTTGACGGATATTTCCGGCGTTGATTATCCACAGCGCGCCAAGCGTTTTGACGTTGTTTATCAGTTCCTCTCACCACGCCAGAACCTGCGCATTCGTGTGAAGGTTCAGGCTGACGAGGACACGCTGGTTCCTTCTGCTGTGTCGGTTTTTGTAGGCGCTGAGTGGTTTGAGCGCGAAGCTTACGACATGTATGGCATTCTGTTCTCTGGCCACCCTGATCTGCGTCGCATTTTGACCGATTACGGTTTTGAAGGTCATCCGCTGCGCAAAGACTTTCCGACCACTGGTTTCGTTGAAGTTCGCTACAGCGATGAAGCCAAGCGCGTCATTTATGAGCCTGTCATGCTGCGACAGGAATTCCGCAATTTTGACTTTCTCTCGCCATGGGAAGGGACGGATTACGTCCTGCCGGGCGATGAAAAAGCCAAGACGAACTGAGCGACAGGAAGCTAAACATGGCTGAGACTCAGGTCCGCAACTTTAATATTAACTTTGGTCCGCAGCATCCTGCTGCGCACGGTGTTTTGCGTCTTGTTCTTGAACTCGACGGCGAAGTCGTGGAACGCGTTGATCCGCATATCGGTCTGCTGCATCGCGGCACCGAAAAGCTGATGGAAACGAAGACCTATCTTCAGGCTTTGCCTTATCTCGACCGCCTCGACTACGTGGCGCCGATGAATCAGGAACACGCCTATGCACTGGCCGTCGAGCGTCTGCTTGGCATTACCGTGCCGAAGCGTGGTCAGCTGATCCGTGTTCTTTTCTCGGAAATCGGTCGTATTCTGAACCATATTCTAAACGTGACCACGCAGGCCATGGACGTTGGTGCATTGACGCCGCCGCTCTGGGGCTTTGAGGAACGCGAAAAGCTGATGGTGTTCTACGAACGCGCTTGTGGCGCACGTATGCACGCAGCCTATTTCCGTCCGGGTGGTGTTCATCAGGACCTGCCAGATCAGTTGATTGAAGATATTGGCAAATGGATTGATCCGTTTCTTTCCACGACGCTGACAAACCTCGACAATTTGATCACGCCTAACCGTATTTTCAAGCAGCGTAACGTCGATATCGGTGTTGTAACGCTTGAAGACGCATGGGCATGGGGCTTCTCGGGCGTCATGGTCCGCGGTTCGGGTGCAGCATGGGATCTGCGCAAGTCGCAGCCTTATGAATGCTACAACGAAATGGAATTCGATATTCCAATCGGTAAGAACGGTGATTGCTATGACCGTTACCTGATCCGTATGGAAGAAATGCGCCAGTCGGCTCGCATTATGCGCCAGTGCGTTGATCTTTTGCTCGGAAAAGAGCGTGTTGGTCCAGTTTCCAACACCGACAACAAGATTGTGCCGCCAAAGCGCGGCGAGATGAAGCGCTCGATGGAAGCGCTCATCCATCACTTCAAGCTTTACACGGAAGGCTATCACGTGCCTGCCGGTGAAGTTTACGCAGCAGTCGAAGCGCCAAAGGGTGAATTTGGTGTCTTCCTCGTATCGGATGGCTCTAACAAGCCTTACCGCTGCAAGCTGCGCGCGCCGGGCTTTGCCCATCTTCAGGCCATGGATTTTCTGTGTCGCGGTCACATGCTGGCTGACGTTTCGGCAATTCTTGGCTCGCTCGATATTGTGTTTGGTGAGGTTGACCGCTGATGTCCGTTCGCCGTCTCGCAGATGATGCCGTTCAGCCGGCTGGTTTCGCTTTCAACGCAGACAACCAGAGCTGGGCGCACAAGACGATCGCAAAATACCCGGAAGGCCGTCAGCAGTCGGCTGTTATTCCTTTGCTCATGCGTGCGCAGGAGCAGGATGGCTGGGTCACAAAAGCCGCTATCGAACATGTAGCAACCATGCTCGACATGCCGCTGATCCGTGTTCTGGAAGTTGCGACTTTCTATACGCAGTTCCAGCTTAAGCCAGTTGGTACACGCGCGCACATTCAGGTTTGCGGCACCACGCCATGCATGTTGCGTGGTTCGGAAGCCCTGATGGATGTTTGCCGTCATAAAATCCACCACGATCCTTTCGAGCTGAATGCCGAAGGTACGCTGTCGTGGGAAGAAGTTGAGTGTCAGGGCGCTTGCGTCAATGCGCCGATGGTCATGATCTTCAAGGATGCTTATGAAGACCTTACGCCAGAACGTCTTGCTGAAATCATCGATACGTTTGAAGCAGGCAAGGGCGATACTGTTAAGACTGGTCCACAGGACGGACGTATTACGTCTGAACCAATGGGCGGACTGACGGCTCTGACTGAAGATCTGGACTATAAGCAGGTTGGTCTGGAAACCCGTAAGGCATCGGATGCCGCTGTTGCTAAAGCCAAGGCGGAAGCCGAAGCAAAGGCAAAGGCTGAAGCTGAAGCCGCAACCAAAGACGGAAGCAGGTGAGACATGCTGGCTGATAAAGATCGCATCTTCACCAATATCTATGGCTTTAAGGACCAGTCGCTGAAAGGCGCCATGTCGCGTGGCCATTGGGATAACACCAAGGGCTTTGTCGAAAAGGGCCGTGACTGGATCATCAATGAAATGAAGGCTTCGAACCTTCGTGGACGTGGTGGTGCTGGCTTCCCGACTGGCCTCAAATGGTCGTTTATGCCGAAGGAAGTGACGGATCGTCCGCATTACCTCGTCGTGAATGCCGATGAATCCGAGCCGGGCACCTGTAAGGACCGCGAAATTCTGCGCCACGATCCGCATACGCTGATCGAAGGCTGCGTGATCGCCGGTTGTGCTATGAGTGCGCACACCGCTTACATCTATCTGCGCGGTGAATTCATGCGTGAGCGTGAAGCGCTTCAGGCAGCGATTGATGAGTGCTATGACGCTGGCCTTCTGGGCAAGAACAATAAGTGCGGCTGGGATATGGATATATTCCTTCATCACGGCGCTGGCGCTTATATCTGTGGTGAAGAAACCGCTCTGCTTGAAAGCCTTGAAGGTAAGAAGGGTCAGCCACGTCTGAAGCCTCCTTTCCCTGCGAACATGGGTCTTTATGGCTGCCCGACGACGGTTAACAACGTTGAATCGATTGCTGTTGCTCCGACAATCTTACGTCGTGGCGGTGCATGGTTCTCGTCAATTGGTCGTCCGAACAATGTCGGCACCAAGCTGTTCCAGATTTCTGGTCATGTGAACACGCCTTGTACTGTTGAAGAAAGCCTTGGCATCACATTCCGCGAGCTGATCGAAAAGCATGGCGGCGGTATCCGTGGTGGCTGGGACAATCTGCTTGGCGTTATTCCTGGCGGTGCTTCCTGCCCAATCATCAAGGGCGAAGACATGATGGACGCCATCATGGACTTTGACGGTATGCGCGAGAAGAAATCTTCATTTGGCACTGGCGGCGTGATTGTCATGGACAAGTCCACCGACGTCATTAAGGCAATTGCTCGTCTCGCAGCTTTCTTCAAGCATGAAAGCTGCGGACAGTGCACGCCTTGCCGTGAAGGCACGGGCTGGATGTGGCGCGTGATGGAACGCATGGTCAAGGGTAACGCGCAGAAGCGCGAAATCGACATGCTTCTCGACGTTACCAAGCAGATTGAAGGTCATACGATCTGCGCGCTTGGTGATGCTGCTGCATGGCCTATTCAGGGCCTGATCCGTAATTTCCGTCCGGAAATTGAAAAGCGCATTGACGATTACACACGCAACGCCGTTCAGAGCCGCAATATCCGTCTGGAAGCAGCGGAATAGGGCTTAGGCATTGTGTGAGTGCAGCCCACCTCCCATGGGCCGCAAGTGAGTTTGACATCTGGAAGATGCGGCAAGAGCCGCAGGTTTGGATAAGCGATGGCAAATATTAAGGTTGACGGCACAGAGATCGAAGTACCCGATCACTATACGCTCCTTCAGGCTGCCGAAGCCGCGGGGGCTGAAGTCCCGCGTTTTTGTTTCCACGAACGGCTTTCCATCGCTGGAAACTGCCGCATGTGCCTTGTTGAAGTGAAGGGTGGACCGCCAAAGCCGGCCGCATCCTGCGCTATGGGCGTTCGCGACCTGCGTCCCGGTCCCAACGGCGAAGCACCTGAAATTTTCACCAACACGCCGATGGTCAAGAAGGCCCGCGAAGGCGTGATGGAATTCCTGCTTATCAACCATCCGCTTGATTGCCCGATTTGCGATCAGGCTGGCGAGTGCGATTTGCAGGATCAGGCGATGGCGTTTGGTACCGATGGCTCGCGCTATCGCGAAAACAAGCGTGCGGTTGAAAACAAGTATATCGGCCCACTCGTCAAGACGGTCATGACACGCTGCATTCATTGCACGCGCTGCGTTCGTTTCACGACCGAAGTGGCTGGCATTTCTGAACTCGGCCTCATTGGTCGCGGTGAAGATGCTGAAATCACCACCTATCTTGAACGCGCAATGACCTCGGAACTGCAGGGCAACGTCATCGATCTTTGCCCGGTTGGTGCTCTGACCTCGCGTCCATATGAATTCCAGGCGCGTCCGTGGGAACTGAACAAGACTGAAACTATCGACGTGATGGATGCTGTTGGTTCAAACATCCGCGTTGATACCCGTGGCCGTGAAGTGATGCGCATTATGCCGCGCGTTAATGAACAGGTGAACGAAGAGTGGATTTCCGACAAGACCCGCTTCATCTGGGATGGCCTGCGCACGCAGCGCCTTGATCGCCCATATGTTCGCAAGGGTGGTCGTCTAGTTGCCGCAACATGGCCAGAAGCTTTCGCAGCAATCGCTGCTAAGGTCTCTGCAACTACCGCCGACAAGATCGGTGCCGTTTCGGGCGATCTGGCTTCTGTTGAAGAACTCTACGCTCTTAAGAACCTGATCGCATCGCTCGGCTCGAAGAATATCGATAGCCGCCAGGATAGTGCAGCACTTGATCCGGCTCTTGGACGTTCAAGCTATCTCTTTAACGCAACGATCGAAGGCATTGAAAATGCTGACGCTCTTCTGATCATCGGCTCCAACCCACGCGTTGAAGCTGCTGTTTTGAATGCGCGTATTCGCAAGCGTACTCGTATTGGCCGTTTCCCGATTGCGATGATCGGCGAGCAGGCTGAACTGCGTTACGATTACGAATATCTCGGCGCAGGCGCAGATACTCTGGCAGCCGTTGCTTCCGGAAAAAATGCATTCCGCGACGTATTGGCAAAGGCCGAACGTCCGCTGATCATCATTGGTCAGGGCGCATTGACCGGTGAAAACGGCGCAGCTGTTTTGGCTCAGGCTGCGAAGCTTGCACAGGATGTTGGCGCGATCAGCGCTGAGTGGAATGGTTTCTCAGTTCTACACACCGCCGCGTCCCGCGTTGGTGCTCTTGATCTCGGCGTTGTTCCGGGCGAGGGCGGCAAGGCAGCTGGCGAAATGTTAGGCAATCTTGATGTTGTGTTCCTGCTTGGTGCAGACGAACTCGACATGACAAACAAGGGCTCCAGCTTCGTTGTCTATATAGGCACACACGGCGACGCCGGTGCACATGCCGCTGACGTTATTCTTCCGGGTGCAGCCTATACCGAAAAATCGGGTACATGGCTCAACACCGAAGGTCGCGTACAGCTTGGCAACCGTGCTGGTTTTGCTCCGGGCGAAGCAAAGGAAGATTGGGCAATTCTGCGCGCTCTTTCCGATACGCTCGGTAAGCGCCTGCCATTTGACAGCCTTTCGCAGCTTCGCGCTAAGCTCTATGCAGACTTCCCGCATATGATGGCGATTGACACAATTGCACCTTCAAACGCAGACGATCTGTCAGCGCTTGCAGCAAAAGCATCTAACCTTTCTGGCGGCGTTGCGTTCGTTTCGCCGGTCAAGGATTTCTATCTGACGAACCCAATCGCGCGTGCTTCCGCTGTCATGGCCGAGTGCTCGGCGCTTGCGGCCGGCAGCTTCCAACAGGCAGCTGAGTAAGCGAGAGAGAGACGGAATAATGGACGGAATTTTTGCAGCTTACGTCTTGCCCGCGCTGATCATAGCGCTGAAGTCGGTCGTTCTGCTTGTCGTATTGCTGATCGTCGTGGCTTACCTGCTTTATGCGGATCGTAAGATCTGGGCAGCCGTGCAGCTTCGTCGTGGACCAAACGTTGTTGGTCCATGGGGTCTGTTTCAGGCTTTCGCCGATCTTCTGAAGTTCGTCGTTAAAGAGCCGATCATTCCTTCGGGCGCGAATAAGGGTGTATTTCTTCTTGCACCTTTCATTTCAGCGGTTCTGGCAATGGCAACATGGGCAGTCATCCCGGTCAATGAAGGCTGGGCGATTGCAAACATTAATGTCGGCATTCTCTATATCTTCGCTATTTCTTCGCTTGAAGTATATGGCGTGATCATGGGCGGCTGGGCTTCCAACTCGAAGTATCCATTCCTGGGTGCACTTCGTTCGGCAGCGCAGATGGTCTCTTATGAAGTGTCGATTGGTTTCGTGATTGTTACGGTTCTGCTCACCGTTGGCTCGCTCAACATGACAGACATCGTACTTTCGCAGAATACAGGTCTTGGCACATCGCTTGGTCTGCCTGCGTCGTTCCTCGACTGGAACTGGCTGGTTCTGTTCCCGATGTTCGTGATCTTCTTCATTTCAGCGCTTGCTGAAACGAACCGTCCGCCATTCGATCTTGTCGAAGCTGAATCCGAACTCGTGGCCGGTCATATGATCGAATATTCGTCCACGCCGTTCCTTCTGTTCTTCCTCGGCGAATATGTGGCGATCACACTGATGTGCGCGCTCATGACCACACTCTTCCTCGGCGGCTGGTTGCCTCCGGTTGACGTATGGTTCCTCAACTGGGTTCCGGGCATCATCTGGTTCATGCTCAAGCTCTGCATGTGCTTCTTCATGTTCGCCATGGTGAAGGCTTTTGTACCGCGTTACCGTTATGACCAGCTGATGCGTCTGGGTTGGAAAGTGTTCCTGCCGATCTCGCTCGGTATGGTTGTTCTGACCGCAACCGTCATCAAAGTCTTCGATCTGGTGTAAGGAGAAAGATAAATGGCTTCATTCGCACAGGCCGCGAAATCCCTCCTTCTTAAGGAATTCGTTGCGGCTTTCTTCCTCTCTATGCGCCAGTTCTTTGCGCCAAAAGCGACGCTGAACTATCCGCATGAAAAGGGTCCGATTTCGCCTCGTTTTCGTGGCGAGCACGCGCTGCGCCGTTACCCAAACGGTGAAGAACGCTGCATCGCTTGCAAGCTTTGCGAAGCGATCTGCCCGGCACAGGCCATCACCATTGAGGCGGGTCCACGCCGCAATGACGGCACGCGCCGCACGGTTCGTTATGACATTGATATGGTGAAGTGCATCTATTGCGGTTTCTGTCAGGAAGCTTGTCCCGTGGATGCAATCGTTGAAGGTCCGAACTTCGAGTTTGCGACCGAAACCCGCGAAGAGCTTTACTATGACAAGGACAAGCTCCTTGCCAATGGCGATCGCTGGGAACGCGAAATTGCGCGCAACATCGCTATGGATGCGCCATATCGCTGATTGGTTTTGCTGAAACGCCGTTTCAGCATCCGGTTTGAAAAGCGGCAACAAGAAGGGGCGGCCCGTCTTGTTGCTGGAATTTAAGTTTCGCGATTATTCGCGGCAAACAAAGACTAAAGCGGATGAAGCAATCAGGCTTTGTCCACGGAAAGGTGTTGGGGGATCCCCATGCTGACAGGTATTGCGGCAGCGTTCTTCTATCTGTTCGCCTTTATCATGATCGCAAGCGCGTTCATGGTAATTGCGGCACGCAACCCCGTGCATTCGGTACTGTTTCTCATCCTCGCTTTCTTCAATGCAGCGGCGCTGTTTTTGCTGACGGGGGCCGAGTTCCTCGCCATGATCCTGCTCGTCGTTTATGTCGGTGCTGTGGCGGTTCTGTTCCTCTTCGTCGTCATGATGCTGGATGTTGACTTCTCCGAATTGAAGCGCGGTGCGCTGCAATATGCGCCGGTTGGTGCTCTGGTTGGTCTGATCCTGCTGGGTGAGCTGATTGTTGTATTTGCGGGTTCGATGTTCACGCCAAAGCTGGGGCAGGGCGCTATGCCGATCCCTGACGTTGCGGAACGCACCAACACTGCGGCCCTTGGCGACATTCTTTACACTGACTTTGTCTTCCACTTCCAGATTGCTGGATTGGTCCTTCTGGTCGCCATGATCGGTGCAATTGTTCTGACGCTGCGGCACAAGCCGAATGTGAAGCGCCAGTCGATTTCGGATCAGGTTGCTCGTACGCCTGAAACGGCGATCGAGATCAAGCAGGTCGAAACAGGCAAGGGCATCTGAGGAAAAGAATATGGAAATCGGTATTTCTCATTATCTGACCGTATCAGCCATCCTGTTCACCCTTGGCGTTTTCGGTATCTTCTTAAACCGTAAGAACGTCATCGTTATCCTGATGTCTGTCGAATTGATCCTTCTCTCGGTCAATCTCAATTTTGTGGCGTTTTCTTCTGTGCTTGGCGATATGGTCGGGCAGGTTTTCGCGCTGTTCGTTCTGACTGTTGCGGCTGCGGAAGCAGCTATCGGTCTCGCAATCCTCGTTGTTTTCTTCCGTAATCGCGGTTCTATCGCGGTGGAAGACGTCAATGTTATGAAAGGTTGACGGGCAAATGCTCTATAACGCGATCGTCTTCCTTCCGCTTATTGGCTTTCTTATTGCCGGACTTTTTGGCAATAAGATCGGTGCCAAGGCGAGTGAATATGTGACTTCCGGCCTGATGGTGATCGTCGCGATCCTGTCGTGGGTCGTGTTCTTCAAAATCCCACTCGGCCACGATGCCGAAACGGTTCGTATCCCTGTTCTTCATTGGGTAACGTCGGGTTCGCTGTCTTTTGACTGGGCTTTGCGCGTTGATACGCTGACTGGCGTTATGCTGGTCGTGGTCAACTCAGTGTCGGCACTGGTGCATATCTATTCGATTGGATACATGCATCACGATCCGCATCGTCCGCGCTTCTTCGCTTATCTTTCGCTTTTCACCTTTGCCATGCTCATGCTGGTCACATCGGACAATCTGATCCAGATGTTCTTCGGCTGGGAAGGCGTGGGGCTTGCTTCTTACCTTCTGATCGGCTTCTGGTACCAGAAGCCTTCGGCAAATGCCGCTGCAATGAAGGCATTCGTTGTCAACCGCGTTGGTGACTTCGGCTTCCTGCTGGGTATCTTTGGTCTGTTCGCGCTGTTCCAGACGGTTGATTACAACACGCTTTTTGCAGCCGCCGCAAACTACCTGCCAGCTGAAGGCGCTGCCGATACTGGTGCTGTTGTGCTCAACTTCCTTGGCTATGAACTGCACAAAGAAACCGCTCTGACGGTCGTCTGCCTGCTCTTGTTCATGGGCGCGATGGGTAAATCGGCGCAGTTCCTGCTGCACACATGGTTGCCTGACGCGATGGAAGGCCCAACACCTGTTTCCGCACTTATTCACGCGGCAACGATGGTGACCGCGGGTGTGTTCCTGGTTGCGCGTATGTCGCCAATTTTCGAACTCTCGCATACGGCTCTTCTGATCGTGACGATCATCGGCGCAACGACAGCATTCTTTGCTGCAACGATTGCTCTGGTTCAAAACGATATCAAGCGCGTTATCGCATACTCGACCTGTTCGCAGCTCGGTTACATGTTTGCGGCTCTGGGTGTTGGCGCCTACGGAGCTGCTGTATTCCACCTCTTCACGCACGCTTTCTTCAAGGCACTTTTGTTCCTTTGCGCAGGTTCGGTTATCCATGCCGTTTCTGACGAACAAGATATGCGTCGTATGGGTGGTTTGCGTAAGCTGATCCCAATCACCTACTGGATGATGATGATCGGTACTGTTGCAATTACGGGTCTCGGCGTTCCGGGAACGATCATCGGTACTGCTGGCTTCTTCTCGAAAGATGCGATCATCGAGTCGGTGTTCGCATCGCACAGCCTTGCTTCAGGTTATGCATTCACGCTTCTGGTGGTTGCGGCTCTGTTCACAAGCTTCTACTCATGGCGTCTGATTTTCTTGACCTTCTATGGCAAGCCACGCGCTTCTGCAGAAGTTATGCATCACGTTCATGAATCGCCTCCGGTTATGCTCGTACCGCTGTTGATCCTTGCAGTCGGCGCACTGTTTGCAGGTGTCGTGTTCAAGGAATACTTCTTCGGCCACGAATATGCTGAATTCTGGAAGGGTGCGCTCTTCACGTTGCCAACCAACGAAATCCTGGAACATTATCACCACGTTCCGTTGTGGGTTAAGTTGTCGCCGTTCATCGCTATGCTGATCGGTCTGGTAACGGCATGGATCTTCTACATCCGTGCACCGCAAATCCCGAAGGCACTCGCAGAGCGTCATCGTGGTCTGTACCAGTTCCTTCTCAACAAGTGGTACTTTGACGAGCTTTATGACTTGATCTTCGTTCGTCCTGCACGTTGGCTCGGCCGCTTCTTCTGGAAGGTTGGCGACGGCAAGATTATCGACGGTTACGGTCCTAATGGTGTCGCTGCACGCGTTCTCGATGTTACAGATCGCGTTGTGAAGATGCAGTCGGGTTACCTTTATCATTACGCATTCGCGATGCTTATCGGCGTCGCCGCGCTCGTCACCTGGATGATGCTCGGGAGCTCTTTCTGATGACCGATTGGCCAATTCTTTCTACGGTCACATTTCTGCCGCTCGTCGGCGCCTTGTTGATCCTTCTCATCAAGGATGACAGCGAAGCCTCGCGTCGTAACATCAAGAATGTTGCGTTGCTGACCACGGTTTTCGTTTTCATTCTATCCCTGGTTATCTGGGCCGGATTTGATAATTCAAACCCCGGCTTCCAGATGGTCGAACAGGTCGGCTGGCTCGGTGGTGGCATTTCCTACCACATGGGCGTTGACGGCATTTCGATGCTGTTTGTCGTGCTGTCTGCTTTCCTCATGCCGTTCTGCGTGCTGGCAAGCTGGCTGGCCATCGACAAGCGCGTCAAGGAATACATGATCGCGTTCCTTATTCTGGAAACGCTGATGATCGGCGTGTTCTGCGCGCTGGATCTGTTCCTGTTCTATGTGTTCTTTGAAGCAAGCCTTATTCCGATGTTCATCATCATCGGCGTATGGGGTGGCAAGCGCCGCGTTTATGCGAGCTTCAAGTTCTTCCTTTATACGCTGCTCGGCTCCGTATTGATGCTGATCGCGATTATGGCAATGTACTGGCAGGCCGGTACGCTTAACATCGTCGAACTGCTGAAATACGATTTCCCGGCAGGTATGCAAACATGGCTATGGCTTGCCTTCTTCGCGTCCTTTGCCGTGAAGATGCCAATGTGGCCGGTTCACACATGGTTGCCGGATGCGCACGTTGAAGCGCCGACAGCAGGTTCGGTCATTCTGGCCGGTATTCTTCTGAAGCTCGGTGGCTACGGCTTCCTGCGCTTCTCACTGCCGATGTTCCCGCTGGCTTCTGCCGATTTCGCTCCGTTTGTGTTTGCACTCTCAGCAATTGCTATCGTCTACACCTCGCTCGTTGCGTTGGTGCAGGAAGACATCAAGAAGCTGATCGCGTACTCGTCTGTTGCGCATATGGGCTATGTGACCATGGGTATTTTTGCCGCCAACGAGCAGGGCGTGCAGGGTGCAATCTTCCAGATGCTTTCGCACGGTATTGTTTCTGGCGCACTCTTCCTTTGCGTCGGCGTGATCTATGATCGCATGCATACCCGTGAAATTGCGGCCTTTGGCGGTCTCGTAAACAGAATGCCGAAATATGCAGTTGCCTTCCTCATCCTGACGATGGCGAATGTCGGTCTTCCGGGTACGTCGGGCTTTATCGGTGAATTCCTCACGCTGTTCGGTGTCTTCCGCGTCAATACGTGGGTAGCGCTGTTCGCAACATCGGGTGTGATCCTGTCGGCAGCTTATGCGCTCTGGCTTTATCGCAACGTGGTGTTTGGTGCGCTGACCAAGGAAAGCCTTAAGGGTATCCTCGATCTCACCCCGCGTGAGAAAGTGATCCTGTATCCGCTTGTGGCTCTCACCATCTTCTTCGGTGTGTATCCGGTTCCGGTCTTCGATGCGACCGCGAGCGCCGTGCATGCACTGGTTACCAATTATGACGCAGCGCTGGCAAATGCCGCTAGCGCTACGCTGGCGCAGTAAGTAAAGGCGTAGGCTTGATGCAAACCGACCTGATTGCTTCCCTGTCTCTCGCAGCTCCCGAGGTTCTCCTCGCGCTGAGCGGACTGGCATTGCTCATGATCGGCGTGTTCTCCGGAGAGCGCGCCTCAACCCTCGTCAATGGCCTTGCAGTTGCTGTTCTTATTGCAGCACTCGCACTGATCGTTATCTTCCCACACAATGGCAGCGCTTTCGGCGGTGCCTTTGTCAACGATGCTTTCGCACGCTTTATGAAGGTGCTGACACTGATCGGCTCCATCGTGGCGCTGATCATGTCGGTTGGCTTTGCGCGTGAAGAGAAATTCGATAAGTTCGAATTCCCTGTGCTGATCGTGTTGTCCACGCTTGGCATGCTCATCATGGTGTCGGCATCCAACATGCTGACACTCTATATGGGCCTCGAATTGCAGTCGCTTGCGCTCTACGTGCTTGCTGCCTTCAATCGTGACAGCGTTCGTTCGACAGAGGCTGGCCTTAAGTATTTCGTTCTCGGCGCGCTGTCGTCGGGTATGCTGCTCTATGGTATCAGCCTTGTTTACGGCTACACCGGCCATATCGGTTTTGCCGAAATTGCAACCGCCATTTCTGGTGGCGAGCGTCAGCTCGGTCTGGTGTTCGGTCTGGTCTTTATTCTTGCAGGCCTCTGCTTCAAGATTTCTGCTGTCCCATTCCATATGTGGACGCCAGACGTTTATGAAGGTTCGCCAACGCCAGTAACCGCGTTCTTTGCTGCCGCTCCTAAGATGGCTGCAATGGCTCTGATCGTTCGTGTTGTTGAAGGTGCCTTCGCTCCCGTCACCCAAGACTGGCAGCAGATCATCACTTTCGTTGCAATCGCTTCGATGGTGCTGGGTGCCTTTGCCGCTATTGGTCAGCGCAACATTAAGCGCCTGATGGCTTACTCGTCGATCAGCCACATGGGCTATGCCCTTGTCGGTCTGGCTGCCGGTACGGTTGTCGGTGTTAAAGGCGTTGCTCTTTACATGGCGATCTATCTTGTCATGACGCTCGGCAGCTTTGCTTTCATCCTGTCCATGCGGACCAAGGAAGGCAATGTCGAGAAGATCGAAGATCTCGCAGGCCTGTCGCGCAGCAATCCGGTTATGGCAGTGATCATGACGATCATGCTGTTCTCGCTTGCTGGTATTCCGCCGCTCGCTGGCTTCTTCGGTAAGTGGTACACCTTCGTTGCAGCCGTTGAAGTGGGTCTTTATCCGCTTGCAATCATCGGTATTGTGGCATCGGTTGTGGGTGCGTTCTATTACCTGCGCATGATCAAGATCATGTGGTTCGATGAACCAGTGACAACTTTCGTTCCGGCAGCAATCGAGCTGCGTCTCGTATTGCTCGTTTCTGGTGCCTTCGTTCTGTTCTATGGACTGATCGGCGGCTGGCTCGGTGGTTTGGCTGAAACTGCAGCCAAAACATTCTTCTGAGCATGACAATGAATAAGGCCGCAGGTGATGGCAATCGTTTCACGCTGGCACCTGCGGCTTTAGCAGACAATTACCGACTGGAGTTTTTTCCAGTCGTTGGTTCTACCAATGCAGAGGCGCTTGCACAGGCTAATGCCGGTGATGCAGGGCGCCTCTGGTTCGTTTCTCCGAAACAGGAGAGCGGACGAGGGCGCCGCGGCCGTACATGGACCGCGCCCGAAGGCAATCTCGCAGCAACGCTGCTACTGGTTGAACGTTTTGATCCCCAAATTGCCGCTACTTTAGGATTTGTTGCAGGCCTAGCGCTTACTGAGGCTGTTGATGCCGTTTTGCCGCCAGCCGTTGCGTCAAAAGTGAATGTCGCTCTTAAATGGCCAAACGATGTGCTGGTCGATGGTGCAAAACTTTCCGGTATTCTCCTTGAATCCACACTGCTCCCAGATGGGCGCTTTGGAATAGCGGTTGGCATGGGAACGAACGTTGTCGCGGCACCTGAAGGTCTGCCTTATGCCGCAACCTCCATCAATGGATTGGGCGGCAATACGGATGCAGCCACGCTGTTTCTGGCGCTGTCCGATGCATGGTGTCACTATCACCGTATCTGGGATCAGGGGCGTGGCCTCAACACTATTCGCGAGTTTTGGTTAAAGCGCGCCCATGGTTTGGGCCAGCCTGTAGCTATGCAGTTGAATGGCCGCATTGTTGAAGGCGTGTTTGAAACTATCGATTCGGATTGCCGTCTGGTGATCCGCGAAGACGATGGAACACGCGTGTCGGTCACTGCTGGCGATGTCTATTTCGGAACCGCTGCATCGGTCAAAGCTGGTTCCTGATCGAATATATGTGAACAATCGGCCTTTCAATCTGCTGTTCCGGGCTTGCAAACTATCGGTAGTGGGTTCAACAGGGGCATAATAAATTCTAATTGGAGCGCATCCCGAAAAGTGTGAAACGGTTTTCGGATAAGATGCGCGTTGAAAAAACCTTTTAGAGCGCCGATCTGATTGGGTCAGATCGAGATGCGCTTTAAAGAACAGGGAGGCATTATGCCCCGCTCAACACAGACGCAATTTGTCTTCCTGCCATTGGGTGGTGTCGGCGAAATCGGCATGAACCTCGCCATGTATGGCTATGGACCGGAAAACAATCGCGAATGGATCGTGGTTGATATGGGCGTAAGCTTTGCTGGTCCTGAACATCCAGGTGCTGACTTGATCCTGCCGGATATTCGCTTTTTGGAAGCTGAGAAGCACAATCTGCGCGCTATTATTATTACGCATGCACATGAAGACCATTACGGTGCGCTGCTTGATCTCTGGCCACGCCTCAAGGCGCCGGTTTACGCAACGCCATTTACTGCGGGCCTGCTTGAAGCCAAGCGTCATTCTGAAATTCGTGCACCTGAAATTCCGGTCACGATCTTCAAAGCTGGCGAGACTTTCGAAGTTGGGCCTTTTAAGCTTGAAGCGATTGCAGTTACCCACTCGATTCCTGAACCGGTTTCGCTGGCGATCACCACGCCGCTTGGAACAGTCGTTCATACTGGCGACTGGAAGATGGATCCCGATCCTTCGATGGGACCACTGATCGATGAGGCACGGTTTCGCGCTATCGGCGATCAGGGCGTTCTGGCGCTGATTTGTGATTCCACCAACGCTATGCGCGAAGGTGAATCTCCATCGGAGCGCGAAGTCGGCGATAGCTTGCGCGAACTGATTGAAAATGCGCGTGGGCGCGTTGCGATCACGACCTTCTCGTCCAATGTTGGCCGTATCCGTTCGATCACTGAAGCCGCACGCGACGCTGGCCGTCAGGTGCTGGTGGTTGGCCGTTCGATGAAACGCACAATCGCTGTTGCAACCGAGCTCGGCTACATGGAAGGCCTGCCGGAATTTCTAAGCGAAGATAATTACGGCTATATTCCGCGTGAAAATGTCGTGATGATCCTCACCGGCAGTCAGGGCGAGCCAAGAGCAGCGCTCGCCAAGCTGTCGCGTGATGAAATGCGCAGCATTGCTCTTTCGGCTGGTGACACGGTGATTTTCTCATCGCGTCCGATCCCGGGCAATGAGAAGGCCATTCTTGAAATCAAGAACAAGCTGATTGATCAGGGCATTAAGCTGATCAGCGATGATGATGCGCTAGTGCATGTTTCTGGCCATCCGCGCCGCAGTGAATTGAAGCGGATGTATTCATGGGTGCGCCCGCAAATTTTGGTTCCGGTTCATGGCGAAGCGGCCCATCTGGTAGCCCAAGGTTCGCTTGGTGCCATGGAGGGCATTGAACAAATCGCGCAGGTGCGCGATGGCGATATGCTTCGTTTGGCACCGGGCAAAGCTGAAATCATCGATAAAGCCCCGATTGGCCGTATTTATAAAGACGGCAAGCTGATCGGTGACGAAGATGAAATTGGCATGGTTGAGCGCCGCAAGCTTGCCTATGTCGGCCACGTCGCCGTTTCCGTTCTGCTCGACCGTGATTTCAAGATTATGGATGAGCCCGATCTGGTTGCCTTTGGCGTGCCAGAGGAAGACGGGCAGGGCGAACTGATTGAAGATTTGCTGCTTGATGCCGCAATTGAAGCAATCGACAGCATTCCGCGCACACGCCGCAAAGACCTCGAAGTGGTCCGGGAATCGGTTCGCCGTGCAGTTCGTGCTGCGACAAATGAAGCATGGGGCAAAAAGCCGGTAGTGACGGTGTTCATCAACCGGATAAAGTAAATCTGTTTTCTGGAGGAGGAAATAGATGCTTGAACGCCTGAACCATGTTGCAATTGCGGTCCCTGATATTCGGGCCGCTTCTGCGCTTTACAGCGGCCAACTGGGTGCAAAAGTAACCGCACCTGAGGCTCTGCCGGAACATGGCGTTACGGTTGTTTTCATTGATGTTGGCAACACCAAGATCGAATTGCTGGAACCATTGGGCGATGGATCGCCCATTTCAGCGTTTCTTGAAAAGAACCCATCGGGCGGGATGCATCATCTCTGCTACGAAGTCTCTGACATTATCGCAGCTCGTGATCACCTGAAGGCTGAAGGCGCTCGTATTCTTGGAAATGGCGAGCCGAAGATCGGCGCACATGGAAAGCCGGTTCTGTTTCTACACCCCAAGGATTTCAACGGAACATTGATTGAGCTGGAGGAGGCGTGAGATGACCATTGTTTCCGGCATTGCCATGTATTTTATCTTCTGGTGGATAACATTATTTGCGATTTTACCTGTGGGCTTGCGCACTCAGGCGGAAGAAAATGAAGTAACATTGGGTACAGTTGCCAGCGCACCCGCCAAACCTCGCATCGGTCGCGCTTTCGTTCGCACAACTGTCGTAGCGTCTGCCATATTCGGCCTATATTATTATATGACGCAGGTGCATGGTTTCGGCCTTGATGATATTCCGCATTTCTTTCCTGACTTGAAATAAGCAGGAAATCTTCTTTCATTTTACAGAATGCTAATTCCATGCCTAATATTTAGGCATGGAATTTATGAAGGTTATTTTTAGGAAAAATATTTGATTTAGCGTGAATCTAAAAGTTATAAATTCACCATAACTATTTGAATCTATAGAAAATTAGTGATGCCATATATCGGATTTCAATGCGAAATCCTGAGCCCTCTTTTACGGCTTGAATCCTATTCAGTTCGAACCGGCTCAAAAATGAGCGCACTCCAAAAAACAAATAATATCAATGTACTGCTTGAGTATGGTCGTGCAAAAACTTGACTTTCTTAGTTAAGCCAAAAAAAAAGCAAGGCTTTCGCCTTGCTAGTCGAATACGCGTTCGACCCGTTTCCATTTTACCGGCGGCAGCGACATATCGCGCCTGGATCCATCCTCCCAAGACTTTGACCGCGTTAAACAACGGTTATTTCCGTTGTCAGGCTTATTGATGAAAAAAATAGCGGACTGCACAGCTTTTGTCACCAAAAATCTTTCATAGCGTCATATTTCCTTCGCAATTTTTGCTCGAATGATATGCCAGCTACATAAAACATTGAATTTTAATACAAATCTAAAACCTACTGTTTTGATGTCTATGTCAGGGTTCTGTTGACGATTGTTGTGGGCCGTAAAAATGTTGGTTAGCAAACAGTAAAGGGGCGGGTTTTCAACCGCGTTATAACCCGTTATGAAACCGGCAGATTTGCTTAATTTTTGCCTGATTCTCCACACAGTCGGTTGCTACTCAGGTAATCTCTCTCTTGATCGGTGGTCACGATGCGTCTGTCGCAGTATTTTTTGCCCATTCTGAAAGAAAACCCAAAAGAGGCTGAAATTGTCTCTCACAGGTTAATGCTGCGCGCGGGCATGATCCGTCAGCAGTCGGCAGGCATTTATTCATGGCTTCCGCTTGGTCTGAAAGTGCTCAACAAGGTTTGTGACATCATTCGTGAAGAGCAGAACCGCGCTGGCGCGAACGAAATTCTGATGCCAACGATCCAGTCCGCCGAACTTTGGCGCGAAAGCGGTCGTTATGATGCATACGGCAAGGAAATGCTGCGCATTCAGGACCGTCAGGAGCGTGAAATGCTCTTCGGACCGACCAATGAAGAAATGGTCACGGATATTTTCCGTTCCTATGTGCGTTCTTACAAAGACCTGCCGCTCAATCTTTATCATATTCAGTGGAAGTTCCGCGACGAAGTTCGTCCGCGTTTCGGCGTGATGCGTTCACGTGAATTTCTCATGAAAGACGCCTATTCGTTCGACCTCGACTATGAGGGCGCGAAGATGGCTTACTACCGCATGTTCGTGTCTTATCTGCGTACCTTCGCTCGCGTCGGTTTGCAGGCGATCCCGATGCGTGCGGATACCGGCCCAATTGGTGGCGATCTTTCCCACGAATTCATCATTCTCGCTGAAACCGGCGAAAGCCAGGTCTATTGCGATAAGGCTTATCTTGATCTGGCCGTTCCGGGTGCGGATACAGATTTCCGAAATGACGAGCAGCTCACTGACATCGTCAATCGCTGGACGACGCCTTACGCGGCAACCGATGAAATGCACGACGAAGCAGAATGGTCAGCGGTGAAAGCCGATGAACAGGTTTCGGCGCGCGGCATCGAAGTCGGTCATATCTTCCATTTCGGCACCAAATATTCGGAAGCCATGGGTGCGAAGGTGCAGGGACCAGATGGCAAAGACCATTTCGTTTCGATGGGCTCTTATGGCATTGGACCTTCGCGTCTGGTCGCAGCTGCGATTGAAGCTTTCCACGATGAAGCTGGCATTATCTGGCCAAAGTCGATTGCGCCATTCGGTGTGGGCATTATCAATATGAAGGCTGGTGATGAAGCTTGTGACGGCGTGAGCGAACAGCTCTACACCGCCTTCACAAATGCTGGCCTCGATCCGCTGCTCGACGATACGGACAATCGTGCGGGTTCCAAGTTCGCAACCATGGATTTGATTGGCCTGCCTTATCAGGTGATCGTCGGCCCACGCAGCGTTGCTGCTGGCGAAGTAGAAGTCAAAGACCGCAAGACTGGTGAACGTCAGACACTCACCATCGAAGCAGCAATCAACCTGTTGACGGCTTAAATATGAGCAGTGCGGCGGCAGTAAAATCTGACGGCAAGCAGAAGACGCCCAACAAGGCGCCTTCTTCTGGACCGTTTTCAGCTTATGAGCGGATGATCGCATGGCGCTATCTGCGTGCACGCCGCCGCGAAACATTTATTTCGGTGATCGCCGGTTTCTCGTTCACCGGCATCATGCTTGGCGTTGCCACACTCATCATCGTTATGGCGGTGATGAACGGTTTCCGCGCCGAGCTTCTAAACAGAATTCTAGGCATCAACGGTCATCTCATCATGCAGCCGATTGATCGGCCGCTGGATGATTATGCGAGCCTTATCACGCGGATTGATGGCATTTCCGGCGTGAAGTTTGCTATTCCGGTGGTGGAAGGGCAGGCTCTGGTGCAGGGCAATATTGGTGCCGGAACGGGCGCATTGGTTCGCGGTCTTCGTGAGGAAGATCTCGCCAAGCTCAAGCTCGTATCTGATAATATCAAGCAGGGTACCTTGCAGGGTTTTGATCAGAGCGGCGGCGTGGCCATCGGCACGCGTATGGCTGAAAATCTCGGTCTTTCCATCGGTGATACGCTGCGCGTTATCTCCCCTGATGGTGATGTGACGCCCTTTGGTGTTAACCCGCGCGTAAAAGCCTATCCGATTGTTGCGATCTTCGAGATCGGCATGTCGGAATATGATGCGTCTATCGTCATGATGCCGCTGACCGAAGCGCAGCTTTTCTTCAATCAGGAAGACAAAGTGCAGTCGCTGGAAATCTTTGTCGATAATCCAGACAAGGTTGACGCCATGCGCGCACCTGTTGAGGAAGTCGCAGCGCGTCAGATTTCTATGGTCGATTGGCGCCAGCGCAACCAGACGTTCTTTTCGGCCTTGCAGGTTGAACGTAACGTCATGTTCATGATCCTCACGCTGATCGTACTTGTCGCAGCGCTTAATATTATCTCTGGCCTTATCATGCTGGTGAAGGATAAAGGGCGCGACATCGCTATCCTTCGCACTATGGGTGCGACGCGCGGCGCGGTGATGCGCATATTCCTGATGACAGGTGCAGCCATTGGCGTGACCGGAACACTCGCCGGTGTGGTGCTCGGTGTTGTTGTGTGCCTGAATGTCGAGCGCATTCGCCAGTTTTTCTCGTGGCTTTCGGGTACGACCCTGTTCAATCCAGAACTCTATTTCCTAAGCACACTGCCAGCCAAAATGGACGTTGGTGAAACTGTCTCCGTCATTGCGATGGCATTAGTTCTTTCTTTCATCGCTACCATTTTGCCAGCATGGCGCGCTGCCAAGCTCGATCCGGTCGAAGCACTGAGGTATGAATAATGGCGGCTGAAGTCATTCTGCGTCTGGAAAATGTCAGTCGCGCTTATAAGGAAGCTGATCGCGAATTGGTCATCCTGAAGGATGCTAACTTCACGCTTCGTCGTGGCGAAATGGTCGCGCTTGTTGCTCCGTCTGGTGCGGGTAAATCGACCCTTCTGCATACGGCAGGCTTGCTTGAGCGCCCGGATGCAGGCGATGTCTTTCTTGATGGACGTTCATGCAGCGCATTGTCTGAGGACGAGCGCACAGCCATCCGTCGCAACGATGTCGGCTTTGTCTATCAGTTCCATCATCTGCTGCCTGAGTTCTCCGCACTTGAGAACGTGATGATGCCGCAGATGATCCGTGGTTTGGCACAAAAGGCGGCATCCGTTCGTGCGCAGCAATTGCTCGACTATATGAAAATCGGCCCGCGCGCTTCTCATCGTCCATCAGAGCTTTCCGGTGGTGAGCAGCAGCGCGTTGCTATCGCGCGTGCCGTTGCCAATGCACCGCTTGTGTTGTTGGCTGATGAGCCGACTGGTAATCTCGATCCGACAACATCGTCTTATGTTTTTGGCGCTCTTGAAGCACTGGTACGCCAATCTGGACTAGCTGCGATGATTGCCACGCATAATCATGAACTGGCTCGTCGTATGGACCGCCGCGTGACCTTAAAAGACGGCAAGGTCGTAGACCTCTGAT
Source organism: Ochrobactrum sp. EDr1-4 (assembly GCF_049199085.1). Taxonomy (NCBI): domain Bacteria; kingdom Pseudomonadati; phylum Pseudomonadota; class Alphaproteobacteria; order Hyphomicrobiales; family Brucellaceae; genus Ochrobactrum; species Ochrobactrum sp. EDr1-4. The sequence continues at coordinate 183,796 of NZ_JBLZOF010000001.1, read as the reverse complement.
AGTCATGTAACGGGGCGTATTGTATCCGCGCCTCAATACAGTCGAAGCCTTCCCAGTATCTTGTTTATTTAGCGCCGGTGGTAATCCCATCGGCGTTTGCCGTTTATATTTCATAAACCTTAAATACCGGAAGGCATCAATAACAGTGTTGACTTTAGAACAAAAATGGAACAAATAATAAACATACGTGAACAAAGAGGAGTTATCCACATGACCGATCTCGTCTACGACGTTTTGTCCTTCGTCTCAGTCAGCCTGTTTATTGCTACTTTCGCCATCTGGGTGAGTGCAATTTGAAAGCGTGAAGCGGGTTCCCTGTGAACCCAGATGATAGTAACGGTCATCGCTCTGGACATCGTTACCGTATTCCCCGAAACTGCTCTGATGGGCGATAAGAGTCGCCCGTTACCGTGTGCCAATCTTAAGATGTAGAAGTCTTTAAACATGGCTGCACTTGGCTGGCGCTGAAAACATGATTTCGCTATGATCATGTTGCAGTCTGACCAGTCTGCAAAGATCGGGGAAAAGTATGAGTGATACAGCAAGCATTGGCGCGGGCGAGGGTAAGTCGTCACCTCGTTTCGTTCATCTGCGGGTACATTCTGCTTATTCTTTGCTCGAAGGTGCATTGCCAGTCGGCAAGATTATTAAACAGGCGATTGCCGATGAGGCACCGGCCATCGCGATCACTGACAGTAATAACCTGTTTGGTGCTTTGGAGTTTGCTCAGAAGGCATCAAAAGATGGTTTGCAGCCGATTATCGGCTGCCAGCTGGACGTCGCTTTCGGCGACCATAATGATAACAGCCGCAGCGTAAACCGGAGGCTTGTTCTTGACTTGGCACCTCTGGTTTTTCTCGCTTCAACCGAGGAAGGCTACGCAAATATCGTTAGGCTCGTTAGCCGTGCATTTATGGATACGCCTTCGGGTGATCCAGTTCATGTTGATGCAAGCTGGCTATCAAGCCTTTCAGAAGACGTAATCGTTCTATCGGGTGGCCCACTTGGCCCAATCGGACGCGCATTTTCTGCAGACCGTGCTGATCGTGCCGAAAGCCGTTTGGCTTTCCTCAAAGATGCATTTGGCGACCGGCTGTATGTCGAGTTGCAGCGTCAGGCTGGTTACGACCGTGCGCTTGAAGCGAAGACCGTTGAACTTGCCTACGCCATGGATCTGCCGCTTGTTGCTACCAACGAGGCCTTCTTTCTCAAGGCCGAGGATTTTGAAGCGCATGACGCGCTTCTGGCCATTGCCGAAGGGCAGATACTTTCCAATGATGATCGTCGACGCTTGACGCCGGATCATTATTTGAGAAGCCGCGCTGAAATGGCAGCACTCTTCGCAGATTTGCCGGAAGCTCTCGAAAACACAATTGAAATCGCTGAGCGTTGCAGTTGGTTCACACAGACGCGCGACCCTATCCTGCCGCGCTTCACGGGCGAATCCGATGACCCTGAAGCAGGTCTTGAGGCAGAAGCCAACGAGCTTGCACGTCAGGCGCGTGAAGGCCTGAAAATGCGGTTGGAAACAGCCGGTTTAGCTGAAGGCTATACAGAAGAACAATATGCCGAGCGTCTCGATTACGAGATCGGCATTATCACCCGTATGAAGTTCCCCGGTTACTTCCTGATCGTTGCGGACTTTATCAAATGGGCCAAGCAGCAGGGCATTCCGGTAGGGCCGGGCCGTGGTTCTGGTGCGGGCTCGCTTGTTGCTTATGCGTTGACGATCACCGACGTTGATCCGCTGCGCTTTTCGCTTCTGTTCGAGCGCTTCCTCAACCCTGATCGCGTATCGATGCCCGACTTCGATATCGACTTCTGTCAGGAACGTCGCGAAGAAGTCATTCGTTACGTGCAGGGAAAATACGGTCGTGATCAGGTCGCACAGATCATCACTTTCGGAACGCTGCAGGCGCGCGCTGTGTTGCGCGACGTTGGGCGTGTTCTGGAAATGCCTTATGGGCAGGTAGACCGTCTTTGTAAGCTGGTGCCACAGAATCCGGCAAACCCCGTATCTCTTGCGCAGGCAATCGAGACTGAACCTAAGATCAATGAAGAGCGTGAGAAGGAACCGGTCGTTGGACGCCTTCTTGATATGGCGCTCAAGCTTGAGGGGCTGTATCGCCACGCTTCTACCCACGCCGCCGGTATAGTCATCGGCGACCGTCCTCTTTCTGAACTTGTCCCGATGTATCGCGATCCACGGTCCGATATGCCGGTCACACAGTTTAATATGAAGTGGGTTGAACAGGCAGGACTGGTCAAGTTCGACTTTCTCGGTCTGAAGACGCTCACCGTTCTCGAAACGGCAGTTAAGCTTGTGGCCCGTAAAGGCATCGATATTGATCTCACGCGCTTACCGTTTGACGATGAGCTCACCTACGAAATGCTTTCGCGTGGCGAAACGGTTGGCGTGTTTCAGGTGGAAAGTGCGGGCATGCGTAAGGCGCTGCTTGGCATGCGACCGGACCGTATTGAGGACATTATTGCTCTCGTGGCGCTTTACCGCCCGGGTCCGATGGAGAATATCCCGACCTATAATGCGCGCAAGAACGGTGAAGAAGAGATTGCTTCTATTCACCCGAAAATTGATGACCTGATTAAGGAAACGCAGGGCGTTATCGTTTATCAGGAACAGGTGATGCAGATCGCGCAGGTGCTTTCCGGCTATTCGCTCGGTGAAGCTGATCTTTTGCGCCGCGCAATGGGTAAGAAAATCCGCGAGGAAATGGACAAGCAACGTGTCCGTTTTGTCGATGGCGCCATTAAAGGCGGTGTCGATAAAGCACAGGCGAATATGATTTTCGACCTTCTGGCGAAGTTTGCCGATTACGGCTTCAACAAGTCGCACGCTGCCGCTTATGCGATTGTGTCTTATCAGACAGCCTATATGAAGGCTCATTACCCAGTTGAGTTTCTCGCGGCCTCGATGACATATGATATGTCGAACGCCGATAAGCTCAATGATTTCCGCCGTGATGCAAATCGTCTGGCGATTGATGTTGTGACGCCTTCCGTTATGACATCTTTCCGCCCGTTTGAAGTTGGTGAGAAGAAAATTTTCTATTCGCTTGCAGCCATCAAGGGCGTGGGTGAAGCAGCGGTTGATCACATTGTCGACGTTCGGGCAGAAAAGCCGTTTGAAAATCTCGAAGATTTCTGTGAGCGGATTGATCCGAAAATCGTCAACCGTCGTGTATTGGACAGCCTGATTAATGCAGGCGCGCTTGACTGCTTTGGACGTGATCGCGCCGCGATGAGTGCTGGCATGGATCGCATCATGGGCTTTGCTCAGCGCACGCAGGAGAACGCTGCAAGCGGCCAGTCCGATATTTTTGGTCTTTCCGGCGCACCGAAAGAACAATTAATCCTGCCACAAGCAGCCCCTTGGTTGCCATCGGAAAAACTGCATCGGGAATTTCAGGCGGTCGGTTTCTATCTTTCTGCGCATCCGCTGGATGAATATCGTCAGGTGCTTGATCGAATGCGCGTGCAAAGCTGGGCCGATTTCTCAGCAGCCGTGAAGCGCGGCGCGAATGCCGGTCGTCTTGCTGGAACAATCACCACGCGACAGGAACGGAAAACCCGCACGGGCAACAAGATGGGCATTGTTCAACTGTCTGATGCCAGCGGTCAGTTTGAAGCTGTGTTGTTTTCGGAAGGTCTTGCGCAATATCGAGATCTGCTGGAAAGCGGTAAATCGGTGGTGATTACCGTCTCTGCTGAAAACCGACCCGAAGGTATCGGGTTGCGTATTCAGACCGTGCAGTCGCTGGAGGATCGTGCTTGCGCTATGCAGAAGGCGCTGCGGCTCTATCTTCGCTCGGCTCAATCGCTGAAATCGATCATTCCGCATTTCAATACGCGCGGTGACGGTGAGGTGAGCTTCATCGTTATAAAAGAGGACGGACAGCGTGAGGTGGAGATTGAGCTGCCACACCGCTATCGGGTCAGTCCACAGATTGCGAGCGCCATGAAAGCAATCCCCGGCGTCGTAGATGTGGAGCTGGTTTAGAGTGCATCCCGAAAAGTGTGAAACGGTTTTCGGACAATGATGCACGCTAATGCAAAGAATGAGAGAGCTGATCTGATCCAATCAGATCGAAGGCGATCGAATAAAAAGGCCGACCAATGTTGATTGGTCGGCCTTTTACTTATGCGGACGCTTTCTGGTTCAGCGCTTTGCGAACCTCTGGTGCAACCTTCGTGCCAAATAGCTCAATCGATTTCATCGTATGTTTGTGGGACAGATTGCCTAAAGCTGTCTGCAACAAAAATCGATCATGCTTGAAATAGCTGTGTTGATTGAGGATTTTGTCGATAACCTGCTGCGGGCTTCCGACGAGCAAAGATCCTCGTGGCTGGCACATAGCGTCGAATTGTTCACGGGTGGTTGGCGGCCAACCGCGCTCACGTCCAAGTTTGCTCATCACATAGGCATATGACGTATAGAACTCATCGCCTGCTTGTTGAGAGTTTTCAGCGATATAGCCGTGTGAGTTGATTCCAACTTTGAGCTTTTCTGGTGAGTGCCCAGCTTTAAGACCTGCTTCTCGATAAAAATCAGTCAGTTGTGAAAAGCGCTCCGGATAACCACCGATGATGGCGATAGCCAGAGGTAGACCGAGGAGTGCCGCACGTCCAACCGATGCTGGCGTTCCGCCAACTGCCAGCCATATAGGTAAAGAATCTGGCAAAGCTCGCGGATAAACACCACGCCCATCAATGGCGGCGCGGGTGTTGCCAGTCCAGTTCACCCGCTCATTCTCACGAATGTTGAGAAGAAGATCGAGCTTCTCGGCGAAGAGCGTGTCGTAATCATCAAGATCATATCCGAAAAGCGGAAAGGATTCGATGAACGAACCACGTCCTGCCATGATTTCGGCTCGCCCATTGGAGAGAAGATCAAGTGTTGAAAACTGCTGATAGACCCGAACCGGATCGTCAGAAGAAAGAACCGTAACGGCACTCGTCAGCTTGATATTCTTTGTGCGTGTGGCTGCTGCAGCCAGCACGATAGGTGGCGCAGAAACTGCATAGTCCGGGCGATGATGCTCACCGACACCGAACACATCAAGGCCAACCTGATCGGCAAGTTCAATCTCTTCGATAAGATTTGTTAGCCGTTGCTGTGGCGAAAGCGGGCGATTGGTTTCAGGATCAGGCCCAATATCGCCGAATGTGTAAATACCAAGTTCCATGGCGTTCCATCAATTTGTTGGCTGTTGCGCTTTAGTTAGGCCGCTTCACGCCTCTTGTTAAGAACGCACTGAAAGGTGATCGGGTCACCTTGAGGATACCGGGCAGTCGCCCACCCGGTATGCATTGATCTCAATAAGCAGCAGTAAAACGCTTGCCGATATGCTTGCCCTGTTCGGCTTCGTCGATAATTGCGACCGCCAGATCATCGACAGAAATTTTACTTTCGCCTTTTTCGTCAAAGACAGGCTGATCTGTGCCAAGGCGATATTTGCCGGTTCGTTCACCCGGTTCCAGCATGATAGCTGGCGAAACGAAGGTCCAGTCGAGGTCATTTTCTTCGCGCAGTTCGTTGAGCGCCTGACGTGCGCCCAGTGCGCCTTCTTTCCAATCCGCCGGGAAATCTGGCGAATCTACAAGCTGTTGACCATTGATTTCGAGGCTACCAGCGCCACCGACTGCAATCAGACGCTTAACGCCAGCTTTCTTTGCTGCGGCATTGATAGAACGGCTTCCCTTGATGTGGTTTTCGCGAATATTGGCGTCTGTCCAGCCAGGGTTATACGCTGAAATGACAATGTCATGACCAGCCAGCTGGCTCGCCAGCGCATCGGTATCAAACACATCGCTTTTCACTGCTGTCACATTATCGAGTTTCGCAACTTTGTCAGTGTTACGGACGAGCGCGGTGATACTGTGGCCGCGTGATACAGCTTCTTTAAGAATTGCAGCGCCTACAAAACCTGTTGCGCCAATTAGTGCGATTTTAGACATGATATGTTCCTTTCGATTGTAACCGTAAAAGTGATATTTGATAATCAGGTTCTTTATGGTAACTAGGTAGCCGAATTGAAAAGCCTTGTGAAGAACGCACTTTTTCATGTTTAGGGTACATGGAAGTAACCACGCTTTGGGCAAGGACCGCGATAGGGAAAAGCATTGCGCTTTAACTAAGATCAAAATGAAGAATACAAATGAACCAAACGCCATTGCGCCATTATTATCGTCGACGGAAGCATTTAAGCCTGACGCGGAAGGCGAAGGGCCATGCCCCATACGCGAAGTGCTCGACCGCGTTGGCGATACGTGGAGCATTCTGGTTGTTTTCAATTTGCAGGCGGGGTCAATGCGTTTCAATGCTTTGCGACGCTCGATTGAAGGCATTTCTCAGCGGATGCTAACGGTTACTCTGCGTTCGCTTGAGCGTGACGGGCTTGTGGCGCGTCATGTCCGTCCAACATCGCCGCCAGAAGTCGAGTATTCGCTAACCGAGCTTGGTCATTCGCTGGCGGTGCCGATAGATGTGTTGGGGCAATGGGCCGTGAGAAATCGTGAGCAGATGCGCGATGCCCGTTCACGTTTCGACAAAGCTGTGGACTGATAAGGAACCAGACAAGGCGATTTTTCGTTCTTCTTGCTTACAGAGGAGAACGGACATGCCAGCGAAATCGAAAGCTCAGCAAAAGGCAGCCGGTGCAGCACTTTCCGCCAAACGCGGTGAAATAAAGAAGAGTGAGTTGGTCGGGGCTTCTAAAGAAATGTATGAATCCATGACCGAAAAGGAACTGGAAGACTTTGCAGAGACGAAGCACAAAGGTCTTCCGGAACATGTGGACGATAAGAAGAGCGACTGATTAAAAGTCAGTCGCTCAGCAATAGCTCTATTTTTCCGCTTTTGTCGTTACAATCTCAATCGCTTTCAGTTTGCCGGAAGTAATGCCGCAACGAACTGAAATATCGTCCCAGCCGCCAGCTTTTTTGCGCGCTTCACCTGGCACTGAAATAACGGCTGATACTTTCCGCCCGTCTTTCGCGCTGAATTGCGATGATTTTTCGTTGGTCGTTGCGTTGGCAATATCGTCTTTCGTGAAGCCGAGACGATCATATTTTTTGCTGTTTTTCACATAATCGTAGGCAGACGCAATGCAGCCTGCAATTTGGGGTGATGCCTGTTGGTCTTTCACCAGTGTCTGATAATTGCCGGTGAAGTCCTTGGATCGTTTTGGCACTGTGTCTGCGTTTGCTGCGCTTGAGATGCCGAGTGTCAAAAATGCAAAAAGTATAATTCTGGTCGATTTCATGGATCGTTCCTTTGAGAGGCTCGGCGCAAAATGCGATGAGCAAAATCGATAATGGCAATATTATTAGAAATGTCGTTGGGACGAATTATGTCTTTTCGTTCATGACACAGAATAACTCACTGACAGATTCGGGCAAGGCAGGATTTGCCGTGGCAACCCTGATCGAGATGCATGTTAGTCAGGTGAGCCGCATCACCATCGGGGCCGATCACCGTCATGAAAAGATTGCAGCTTGCACCGTGAACGGCACGCCAGAATTTCTTTTCTTTTTCCGATCCGTTCCAGCCACTTTCAAGTTCGGTTTTGGACCCATCTGAAAATTTGAATGACATTATATCGAGTGCATTGGCGAAAGCATGTTCTGAAACTCGCCCTTCCGATGCACCATTGACATTGCGGCACTGATAATCTGATCCGGTTCCTATTTCGGTGACCTTAATGTCATTTCCATAGACCGTTTTTGCAGCGTCTTTTACGTCACCAGCCCATTGAGCCAGCGTGACTGCCATGGCGCAATTGGTCGTAATAGCATTGGCAAATTTCAAAGGCTCATTTTTGCCAATTGCGCTGAGTGAAAGCGGCGATTGAGCACTGCATTGCGAACCATCTTCAATGGGCGGCAGCAGCTTCCCTTCCACATCTCCGCTCATCAGTGCAGGACAAGACACCTGATAGATACGCTCAGGCTTTTTGGGGTCGGGTTGTGCAACCTCTGGTTTTTCAGCCTCGATTGGTTTCTCCGGTTTTTTTTCTGGCAAAGGTGCAGTTTCAGTTTGCGAAGGTGCAGGCTGTGCCTCAACAGTTTCTTTTCGGTCTTCCCGACGAGGCGATGGGGTGGGAATCGGAACCACGTTCAATGTGGGAGGCGTTTTCGGCTGCGCTTTCTTGATTGTACGCTTTTTCGCCTGTCGCTTTTTTGAGTGTGGCTGTTTTGCATTGCCGCTCAATACGCGTTCTATGAAGTTTTGTGCGTTCGCATCTGTGAAACTTTCGCCTGGCAGCAATAGGGCTATCGAGGCCAGAGAACCAATAATGAAGCTTCTTTGGAGGAAAGAGAAGGAAACGGCCATATTTACCTCTTTTGTCAGCAAGCTGCATTGTGTAATGCCTAAGCATTGCTTGCCGTTCCTTCACGCTTGATGGCATACGGTTATATATGGCCAAAAGGCTCAAAATTCGGGCTTTAGCCTTGACAAGATGACACTCCAATGACTAAAAGCCGCCATCGCTGGAGCTTAAACGTTCCGGCGTTTCATTTGACGTGTCCCGTGGATGAAGATCGCAGCTGCGCGCTTCATTCTGTCAGTCCTTTAACCAAGGGCAGAGGAGGGCGCGTTTCCTGTCTGCGCCGCAAGGCGCTTTAACCCTTAGGAAATGTGATGAGCAAGCGCGAATCCTCTAAGTACAAAATTGACCGCCGTCTTGGCGAAAACATCTGGGGCCGTCCAAAGTCCCCTGTAAACCGTCGTGAATATGGCCCAGGCCAGCACGGTCAGCGCCGTAAGGGCAAGCTGTCCGACTTCGGTGTACAGCTCCGCGCAAAGCAGAAGCTTAAGGGCTTCTACGGCGATATTTCGGAAAAGCAGTTCCGTAAGACCTATGACGAAGCAGCTCGCCGCAAGGGCGATACCGGTGAAAACCTCATCGGTCTGCTCGAATCGCGTCTGGATGCTGTTGTGTACCGCGCAAAGTTCGTTCCAACGATCTTCGCTGCACGTCAGTTCATCAACCACGGTCACGTCAACGTAAACGGCCGTCGCGTCAACATTCAGTCGTTCCGCCTCAAGGCTGGTGACGTTGTTGAAGTTCGTGAAAAGTCGAAGCAGCTCGTGATCGTTCTCGAAGCCGTTTCGCTCGCAGAACGCGACGTTCCTGACTACGTTGAAGTTGATCACAACAAGATGGTTGCGACCTTCGCACGCGTTCCAGTTCTCGGCGACGTTCCATACGCTGTTCAGATGGAACCAAACCTCGTCGTCGAATTCTATTCGCGTTAATTCTGGGCCTCTGGTTCAGTTTTCAGAAATAAATGGTCGCCCTTGGTTTCCCCAAGGGCGGCTTTTTTGTATGTACACATAATCCTCTCATGTTCGCGGGAAGCATCATGAACGCTATCGATCTTAATATCGCAGAAGATGTCAGTCTCGATGGTTGTCATCCGCTTTTCCGCGACGTTCCGGCAACTGTTGAATTCAATAAGCTCCGCAAGCGCCTCCTGCGGCTGACACGTCAAGCGATAGACGATTTCGCCATGGTGAAGCCCAATGAAGGTTTGCCTCGCGAGCGCTGGATGGTGTGCTTATCTGGCGGCAAGGACTCCTACGGCCTTCTGGCGCTGCTGCTTGACCTTAAGTGGCGCGGTCTTCTGCCGGTGGAATTGTTGGCGGTCAATCTTGATCAGGGCCAGCCGAATTTTCCGAAGCATATTCTGCCTGAATTCCTGAGCCGCTATGGGATTGAGCATCGCATCGAATATAAAGACACTTATTCGATCGTTACTGAAAAGCTTCCTGAGAATAGCACTTATTGCTCGCTTTGCTCACGGCTGCGTCGCGGCAATCTGTATCGGATCGCACGTGAAGAAGGTTGCTCTGCAATCGTTCTTGGCCACCATCGCGAAGATATTCTCGAAACCTTTTTCATGAACCTGTTCCATGGTGGTCGTCTTGCGGCAATGCCACCGAAGCTTTTGAATGATGATGGTGATCTCATGCTTTTCCGCCCGCTTGCCTATGTAGCGGAAGAGGATATGGAAAAATTCGCGAACGCGATGCAATTTCCGATCATTCCATGCGATCTGTGTGGCAGTCAGGAAGGGCTTCAGCGCAATGCAATGAAGGCAATGCTGAGCGATATTGAAAAGCGGATGCCTGGTCGTAAAGATACCATGATCCGAGCGATGACCAATGTGCGCCCAAGCCATCTGCTGGATCGTAATTTGTTTGATTTTGCTGGTTTAATGAAAAATTCTGACGTGGAGACTGATCGTGCAGTTTGAAGAAAAGCAGATTGATTGGCTGGCTGAACTTTTGGCAGAAGCCGCGAACGCCGAAATCATGCCACGCTTTCGGCAATTGGGTCAGGGCGATATTCGCCAGAAAACGTCGGCTGCTGATCTGGTTACCGAGGCAGATGTGAATGCAGAGCGCTTTATCACTGCGCGTCTTATAGAGCGTTTTCCCAATGCGCTGATCGTAGGCGAAGAAGCCTGTTCCGATGACGAAGCTCTGCTCAAAGGCTTGGGTGACGCAGACCTCGCATTCACCATCGATCCGGTTGATGGCACGTTCAATTTTGCGTCGGGCGTACCGCTTTTCGGCGTGATGCTTGCAGTTGTCGCGAAAGGTGAGACTGTTGCCGGTATTATCTATGATCCGGTGGGCAAGGATTGGATTCTTGCTTCCAAGGGCGGCGGTGCACATATCCGCCATGCCAACAGCTCGACAAGCCCTGTGAAGGTTGCTGCTGCGGCTGATATTTCGCAGATGACAGGTTCGGTGTCATGGCAATATACGCAAGAGCCAATCCGCTCGCGCCTCGCGCGCAATCATACGAAATTCCTTTCGCAGATAGGCTATCGCTGTGCGGCGCATGAATATCGGATTATTGCCACCGGCGGTGCACATTTCGCTTGCTATAACAAGCTGATGCCTTGGGATCATCTTCCAGGCGCGCTCATTCATCAGGAAGCTGGTGGATATCTCGCCCGCTGGGATGAAAGCCCATATCTGCCTTCGCATGTAGGCGGCGGCTTGCTGGTAGCTCCCGACAAAGAAAGCTGGAAAGCAATTCACCAAACGCTCTTTGCAGAATAAAAAAATGCCGCATTTATAATGCGGCATTTTTTGTGGGCTTTTTTATTAGACTGGTTTGTTGTGCGGTTTGAATAATTTGCCGCGCTCTGCGATAATCACGCAGATGAAGGAAATGAACCCTAACACGCAATAGCCAGCGGCAACGGGTGTTGTTGTTCCATCAAAAGCCTGACCGATTGCGGCACCCAATGCAGCGCCTATAACTGTCTGTGCAAAGCCCAGAACGGACGACGCGGTACCTGCGACCTCACCAAGTGGCTCCATGGCCAACGCATTGAAATTTGATGTTACCAAGCTGAACGAGAACATGATTGTCATATAGATCATCATGAGCAACCAGAATGGTATAGGGCCGGTAAAGCTAAGGGACAATACCACCCAAAGCAGGCTGAAGCTCACAAACACCAACAGCATTGTCTGGGAAATGCGACGCATCCCATAGCGACCGACAAGCCGCGAATTGAGGAATGACGCCAATGCGAGTGTCATCGCAACCGCTGCGAAAGCCAGCGGAAACATGGTGCCTAGCTTGTAGATATCGACAAAAATCTGCTGCGCTGAATTGATGTAACCAAACAGTGCGCCGAGAATAAACGATGTTCCGAGCATGTAGAAAAGTGCGACGCGGTTAGACAAGACAATGCCGAAACCGCCGATGACGCTTTTCAAAGTTAATGGGCGGCGATGATCAACTGGTAAGGTTTCTGGCAGACGGATATAGGCCCACACTGCGACAACCGCCGCCATAATGGCCATCGATAAGAAGATCAGGTGCCATTCGCCAAACAGCATGATTAACTGACCAGTGGCCGGTGCGATCACCGGCAGGATCATGAAAATCATCATGACGAGCGACATGACTTCCGCCATCTGACGGCCTGCAAAACGATCACGTACAACCGAGACGGCAATCACGCGCGTCGCTGCCGCACCCAGACCTTGCAGCACGCGCAATATGATCAGCGTCGTAAAATCGGTAACAAAAGCAGCACCAATTGCCGCTAAGATATAGATCGTCAAGCCGACAAAAAGCGGCGCGCGTCGACCAAAACGGTCGCTCAATGGACCGTAGAAAAGCTGCGAAACGCCAAATCCCAGAAGATACGCTGTGATGACATATTGCGCATGATTTTCTGAAAGAACGCCGAGACTCGCACCGATTTGTGGCAGTCCTGGAAGCATAATATCGACGGCAAGCGCGTTGATTGCCATGATTGCAGCGATCAGCGCAATAAATTCGCCACGCGGACGCATAGGTGTTTTTTGGTCTGGCGAACCTTTTTGGATGTCAATCGGCATTAAGGCAGTCCTTGATAGAGCAATGCGGCGTTTCCAAAGACACGGCGCAAGTAACAGAATTTAGAAAACAGAAGCCTCATGGCAAGGGCTTGAGGCAATGCACTAATTAATAGGCAATATAAAAAGGCGCCACGTAGCGGCGCCTTTCAAAAGGGCAAAAGCCAGATGAGGGGTAGTTAATCCTCAGGCAGCTTTGGTTGCAATACCTTTATCGGTAAAAAGTGTTTGAAGTTCGCTCGACTGGAACATTTCGCGCACGATGTCGCAACCGCCAATAAACTCACCCTTTACGTAAAGCTGCGGAACTGTTGGCCAGTTGGAGTAATCCTTGATGCCCTGACGAATTTCATCGGAAGCCAGAACGTTGACGCCCTTATAATCCACGCCGAGATAATCGAGAATTTGAACGACCTGACCAGAAAAACCGCACTGTGGGAAGCCCGGAGTGCCCTTCAAGAACAGCACAACGTCGTTGGTCTTCACTTCATTGTCGATAAAATCGTTAATTCCGGTCATTTTATATCCTTTCAGACGCCGGTTCAAATCCCGGCCCGCGTAGGGAGAGGTTAGACCTCTATATAGGTGGCTGAACCTTGGTAATCACCCTATAAAGATGAAAGCAAGTCAAATTCGCGCGACAACATGCAGGTTGGGAGCAACATCTTGCCGCAGCCAGCATCGCGCCTGAAATTCAGGTGCTAAAACTGCGATGCTGCTTATTCCGGTATGCTTGTCTGGAGTGCGAGCGCATGAAGTACGCCGCCCATGTTGCCCTTCAGCGCATCATAAACCATCTGGTGCTGCTGCACGCGCGACTTGCCGCGGAAGCTCTCCGCAACAACCTCGGCAGCATAGTGATCTCCGTCTCCGGCAAGGTCGCGGATCGTAACCTTTGCGCCGGGAATACCTTCGCGTATCAGTTTTTCGATCTCATGAGCGTCCATAGCCATGCAAAGTCTCCTGCCGTTTTTAGGCTTTTTAATATTATAGAATCGTAACGCATCATCCTGATACGTCAATCTTCAACTGTCTAACTTTTAAATTGCCGACAAGCAAACGCCCGAAGCAGGATTACTGTTCGGGCGTCCTTTGATAGTCGTTCTAGCTGATAACGATTAGTTGTCGACGGCAGCTTCGCCGCTCATAAAGCCGGGGAACCAGCCTTCAAAAGCGTTGTTGAGATCGCTAACCGAAACGTCGACCGTTGCACCGAATGTCAGACGATCGCCGCCAACTGTTCCCAGTTTGCGGAATGCGATACCAGCACCTTCTGCATTCAAGGCAATTAGATTGGCCATTTCAGGCGTTGCAGCCACAACGTAACGTGCCTGATCTTCACCAAAAAGCACTGCATGCGGCAGCCCGTCGCCCGCATCAAGCGTCGCACCCTTGCCGGATTTGATTGCCATTTCAGCAACTGCAACCGCAAGACCACCATCGGAAAGATCGTGACAAGCCGTTACTTGACCATTGCGGATAACCGAACGCACAAACTCGCCGGTACGCTTTTCAAGTGCGAGATCAACGCTCGGAGCAGGGCCATCAGCGCGGTCAAACAGATCACGCAGATAAACTGACTGGCCAAGATGCGAACCGTCTGCACCGATCAGAACAAGTGAATCGCCATCCTGCATGCCGCCGATTTTGGCCATCTGCGACCAATCAGGGATGAGACCAACGCCTGCAATGGTCGGAGTTGGCAAGATCGCCTGACCATTAGTTTCGTTGTAAAGCGAGACATTGCCCGAAACGATTGGGAAGTCGAGCGCACGGCAGGCTTCGCCGATGCCTTCGATGGCCTTGACCAACTGGCCCATGATTTCCGGCTTTTCAGGATTGCCGAAGTTCAGATTGTCGGTCGAAGCAAGTGGCTCAGCACCGGTTGCAGTAATGTTGCGCCAGCATTCTGCAACCGCCTGCTTGCCACCTTCAAATGGGTCCGCTTCGCAATAGCGTGGCGTTACGTCAGACGAGAAGGCGAGTGCCTTGTTTGCATGGCCTTCAACGCGGACCACACCAGCATCACCGCCCGGAAGCTGCAAGGAGTTGCCCTGAATGAGCGTATCATACTGCTCATAAACCCAGCGGCGCGACGAACCATCTGGCGAGCCGATAAGCTTGAGCAGCGCATCCGAATAATCTTCAACCTGCGGCACATTGCTGGCTGGCAGCGGCGCATGCTTGCCCGGTTCCATCCACGGACGGTCATATTCAGGAGCCTCATCACCGAGTTCTTTGATCGGCAGATTGGCAACTTCTTCGCCCTGATGGATGACGCGGAAACGCAGATCATCGGTGGTCTTGCCAACGATTGCGAAATCGAGACCCCACTTGCGGAAGATTGCCTGTGCTTCTTCTTCCATTTCAGGCTTGAGAACCATGAGCATGCGCTCCTGGCTTTCCGACAGCATCATTTCATAGGCTGTCATATTCACTTCGCGAACCGGAACATGGTCGAGAATAAGCTCAATGCCGAGATCGCCCTTGGCACCCATTTCAACAGCCGAGCACGTAAGACCAGCAGCGCCCATATCCTGAATGGCGATAACTGCACCAGAAGCCATCAGTTCAAGGCAGGCTTCCAGCAGGCATTTTTCGGTGAACGGATCGCCAACCTGAACGGTAGGACGCTTTTCTTCAATCGATTCGTCGAATTCAGCCGATGCCATTGTTGCACCGCCGACGCCGTCACGGCCGGTCTTGGCACCGAGATAGACAACTGGCAGGCCAACGCCCTTGGCTTCCGACAGGAAGATGCCGTCATGCTTAGCAAGACCAGCTGCGAATGCATTGACAAGGATATTGCCGTTATAGCGCTTGTCGAAGTTGACTTCGCCGCCAACGGTCGGAACGCCGAATGCATTACCGTAGCCACCAACGCCGGAAACGACGCCGGATACCAGGTGACGGGTCTTTGGATGATCAGGTTCACCAAAGCGCAGTGCATTCATGGCCGCAATCGGACGCGCGCCCATGGTGAATACGTCACGCAGAATGCCGCCAACGCCAGTGGCAGCACCCTGATAAGGCTCAATGTAAGATGGGTGGTTGTGGCTTTCCATCTTGAAGACGACGCAGTCGCCGTCACCAATGTCTACTACACCGGCATTCTCGCCCGGGCCCTGAATGACGCGCGCGCCAGTGGTTGGCAGTGTACGCAGCCACTTCTTCGACGACTTATAGGAACAATGTTCGTTCCACATGGCCGAGAAGATGCCAAGTTCGGTGAAGCTCGGTTCACGCCCGATGAGATCGAGAATGCGCTGATATTCGTCCGGCTTCAGACCGTGGGATTGAATGAGTTCCGGCGTGATTTCGCGCTTATTGGAAATAGTCATCGAGATGAGGGACCCCGTCGCAGGCTGCGGTACCCGAAAACTTCTGCCGAAGGGCGGACACCTAAGGTTTTAAGGGGTCTCTTTAACCTAACTCTGCCAGAAGCGCGACAGGAAAATGCTGATTTCCCGGCTCAAATGCTACCTTCGTAGCCTGCTTGTTCATTTTCCAGTAGTCGTCGCAAAGTTACAAAGCCATTTTCGATGATCTTGCGGTCTGTGGGTGACGAAAAAGCTATGCGTACCCGGTGATATGTCTGGTCCACGCGTCCGGGTTTGAATTCGTCTTCATCGTCGATCAGGATGCCGTTTTCATAAGCGGCTGCTTTGAATGTCCCTGCCAACCATGGTTCCGGCAGTTTGAGCCAGAGGATAGGCACATGTGGCGACGAGTTGAATGTGTAACCCGCAAAGATTTTTCGCGCCAGTTGCTCTCGCCATTCAACTTCTGCCGAGCATTTATGCAATAGCGTATCAGCTTCACCGGATAGTACCATCTGCGCGGTCGTTTCTGCGAGTAGGAACGAAACGCCACCTGTCATCAGCTTATGCGTAACACGAACCCGCTGCGCGCAATGCGGAGGGCAGGACACCCAGCCACAGCGCAAGCCAGCACTGACCGCCTTTGAAAGGCTGCCAATCAAAAATGTGCGTTCTGGCGCAATATCCGCAATCTTTGGAATATTGGTGGGCGTCATGACGCCATAGGTATCGTCTTCGATCAGCCAGACATTGTGCCGCGCTGCAATGTCAGCGATGGCACGGCGGCGCTCAAAGGGCATGGTGGCCAGCGTGGGGTTGTGAATGCTTGGCATCAGGAAGGCCATTGTCGGGTGTTGCTGATTGCATACCCGCTCAAATTCTTCCGGGATCATGCCATATTCATCGCTTGCAGCGATAGCTGTGCGGCGACCGCTAATCCGCACCGACCGGCTGACTTGCGTATAGGTCAGATCTTCAAAAACAATTCGATCACCGGGCGAGGTGAAGGCTGTTATCACAGCAATCGCACCGGCATGTGCGCCGTTTGTAACCACGATATTGCTTGCATCAGCAGGAGCGTTTTCCTGTGCAAGCCATTGTCGTCCCGCCTCCAGCCAATGCTGTGGAAAGTAGCGCGTGTAGTTCACAAACTCATGTGGGAAGTCGCGGATAGTCGCACCGATTAGTTGATCCAGAACTCCTTGCTGGCCCACGTCCGGCGCTGCCGTTGTGTCGAACCTTATCTTGTCCAGTGGTGCATCCTGAATGCGGGTTCCGGCAATGCCATCGCTTGAATAAGCGGCGGGAGCATTTTTGCGATCATGTTTGGCGAGGACATAAGTTCCACGCCCAACTTCGCCGGTCACAAGCCCGCGCTCATGCGCAAGCGCATAAGCTCGTCCTATTGTACCGATTGTCACCTTTAAATCGAAAGCGAGATTGCGCTGCGGCGGTAGTTTCTCTCCCGCTGGCAAAGAATTGTTCGCAATTGCCTCTTCAATCGCGTCAGCGAGCTGAAGGTAGAGCGGGCCAGATTTGTCTGATAGGTTGGGAAGCCAAGTTGTCATGGTCACAATATAAGCATTGTATCGATATTTGAGTCAATTGTATTTACGCTTTAGCGCATCGGATTGATGCAAAGTTAGGATTATACGCAGCAATAAGGCGTTTTGCGATGACATTCGTCCCGATTGAGTATGATGAAATAGATACAATTGATACAATGCGGGTAGTTGAACGTGAAATCCCGGCGAACACGCGTTCTGTCTGGCAGAGATTTGCTGCGTGGGTTTCCCATCGCGCAATGTTGCGTCGCAGCCGTATTCAATTGATGGATCTGACCGACGAACAGCTCGTAGACATTGGGCTTTCGCGGAGCGCTGCTGATATGGAAGCGCGCAAAGTACGCTTCCATATTCGATAATTCGGCCTAGCCGCAGTCTTTCTGGCCGGATGCCCAGCGATTGATGTCTGCACTGATACGGCTACTATGCGCCTGCTGCATCATTGGCCCAAAAGCTTCAATTCGTGCAGGATTGCCTTCTGCCTGAACAACAAGCAGTGGGCGTCCTGCAAGATTGCGCGCAGGCACCACCAACATACGTGGGCGTCCAGTGAAAGAGTTCAGTTCCGGCGCAAAAGCGTAACCGCGGAAGTCCTTGTCCTTGGATTTAAACCAGCAACTATTGGCACCCACGGCGATACGCTCCATGGTTGCTAAGGCTGCTTTGCTGGCATTTGTGGAAGCCGGGCGAGGCGAAGGCTTCGGTGCGCAAGCCGCAAGAATTGAGAGCGCGGACAGAGCTGCAAGCGCGATGGTCTTATTCTTCAAGGAAGACTCCATGGGGCGTTTTGAAGATGCCAGCACAGCCCAGCTCGCTCAAAACAAATAGAAATTATGTTTAAAGCGTACCCGATGAGGGTACGCTTTGGATTGGATGGGGTAACTCAGGCAAGCTGAGGCATGAATGCCTTCAATCCGTCACTCATCTCATTTGTAATAAGCTCGAATATCGGATCCTGGTTTGCTTTCACCGCATATGTGTCGAATTTTGGGTATGCATCCAGCAAATCGCTCTTGCCTGAAAGCTTCTTGAGCGGCTCCATCAGAAAACGAATTGGCACGAGCCATGCATCGGCAAGAGTTGGTGCATCGGTGAGTGCAAAATCATTATCGGTCAGACGTGATTCCACAACGCTCAAGCCGGTGTTTAGCTTAGCGAACAGCCGATCAATGGACGCCTGATCCTTCTCAGGCTTGCTCAATAGAATCATCAGCTTCATTGCTGGTCCGAGTACGTCCAGTTCAGCGACGCGTGCGAGAAGCCGGATCAGTGCGCGCTCGCGCGGCGTTCCGGGCAGGACAGGCGTTTCAGGAAAATGATCTTCGAGATATTCCGCGATGACGGCTGCTTCAAACAGCGTTTCACCAGACCCTGTAATCAGCACTGGAACACGCTTAAGTGGTGTCACATGGCTGAAATCCGCCGGAAACGGATAAGGAAGGCTGATCGGTTTGAACGGAAGTTCCTTGAGGTAAAGAACACCACGTACAAAAGCGGAATAGGGGGAGAGTGGGCGTGAATATAATTGCATCGTTATAGTTCCCCGATTCGGTTGCCGCAGGAAGTATGCAATGCCCAAGCTGCCACGAATTTACATGACGCGCTAGTCGATTGCGTTTAGCGCATGCACTGAATCAGCTAATGCATATAGAATAAAAAACGGCCCTCGTTTGAGACGAAGGCCGCTTCAAAACTTTTATTTAGGTGTGCCTTTTTAAGCAGCAATTCCTAATGCGCCTGCAAAAAGTGCACGGCCATCATTGCCACCATGCGCACCTTCAATCAGGTTTTCAGGATGTGGCATCATGCCGAGAACATTGCCGCGTGCATTAACGATGCCGGCAATATCATTGACCGAACCGTTCGGGTTGGTGCCTTCCGCATAGCGGAATACAACCTGACCTTCACCTTCGATGCGCTTCAATGTTTCCGCATCGGCGAAATAATTGCCGTCATGATGCGCAACCGGGCAACGAATGATCTGGCCTGGCTGATAGCTGCGGGTAAACGACGTATTGGCGTTGCTGACTTCGAGCTTTACTTCGCGGCAAACGAACTTGAGCGAGGTGTTGCGCATCAGCGCACCCGGCAACATTCCTGCTTCAACCAGAATCTGGAAGCCGTTGCAAACGCCGATAACCATCACGCCTTTGTCGGCTTTCTCACGAATAGCCTGCATGACCGGCATACGCGCTGCAATCGCACCGCAACGCAAATAGTCACCATAGGAGAAGCCGCCGGGGATCAGAATAAGATCAACATCATCAGGGATGGATGTATCTGTCTGCCAGACGGTGATTGGTGCCTGACCGGAAATTTTGGTGACGGCTGCAATCATGTCGCGGTCACGGTTAAGGCCGGGGAGAAGAACGACTGCTGCTTTCATGGCGTTTTATGTCTCTTTGAATCTGAGGGCTTCAGAGCGCGTCAAGCGATCTGAAAGCGCGCAAAAAATACCTGCTGAGCGCAGTGCGTCAGGCGATGACGATTGCGTAGTCTTCAATAACCGTGTTGGCGAGCAGCTTCTCGCACATGGCTTTGATTTCGGCTTCAGCTTTAGCCTTGTCCGAGCCTTCGACTTCGAGATCGAAGACCTTGCCCTGGCGGACCGAGTTGACGCCTTCGAAATTCAGGCTGCCGAGCGCGCCGACAATAGCTTTGCCCTGCGGGTCGAGAACGCCGTTTTTGAGTGTAACGGTGACGCGTGCCTTAATCACTGAGTAGTTCCTGATTTACTTAGCCAAATGAAAACAGCCCGGTAACTTTCGTTCCGGGCTGTGCGGATTTTACTTCACAAGCGTAGGGCCGGAAGGACGGGGCGTTTCGTTCTCGTTCATGATGCCGAGACGACGTGCCACTTCCTGATAGGCCTCAACCAGTCCACCCATATCGCGGCGGAAGCGGTCCTTATCGAGCTTGTCATTGGTGTTGACATCCCAAAGGCGTGCTGAGTCTGGCGAAATTTCGTCGGCGACGACGATACGCATCATGTCGCCTTCAAATAGACGTCCACATTCCATCTTGAAATCGACAAGCTGGATGCCGATGCCGAGGAACAGACCGGTGAGGAAGTCGTTGACGCGAATGGCGAGAGCCATAATGTCGTCGATTTCCGCAGGGCTGGCCCAGCCAAAAGCAGTGATATGTTCTTCCGTGACCATTGGGTCGTTGAGAGCATCTGCCTTGTAATAAAACTCGATGATCGAGCGTGGCAGGACAGTGCCTTCTTCAATGCCGAGGCGTGTGGACAGCGAACCTGCTGCAACGTTACGGACAACGACTTCAAGCGGAATGATTTCAACTTCCTTGATCAGCTGCTCACGCATGTTGAGGCGGCGGATAAAGTGAGTCGGAATGCCGATACGGTTGAGTTGCGTGAAAATGTGCTCAGAAATGCGGTTGTTCAACACGCCTTTTCCGTCAACAACTTCATGCTTCTTCGCGTTGAACGCGGTTGCGTCATCTTTGAAGAACTGGACAAGAGTACCGGGTTCAGGGCCTTCATAAAGAATCTTGGCCTTGCCCTCGTAAATACGGCGGCGACGGTTCATGGCTTTTCTCGGATTTCCAAAAATGTGATGATCGGCTTTTGCCGCTATTCTCGCGGGCTACGTATAGCAATTGTGGGCTTTTAACAATCCTGCTTTGTACCCGTTCCCCCGTTTTAAGCGTTTCAGAGCCAGATAAATCAAGAAAGTGACTTTTGGCTCTTGTATAATCTTGCGCCCCTTGCCAGCTTTAGGCAAGAGAACGGTTGACGATCTCATATAAGTTAACAGCTTGGGAGTTCTATGAATGGCCACTGGCATGGACGATCGCCGCAACGCTTTTGAAAGCAAATTCGCACTCGATGCTGAATTGCGTTTTAAGGCTGAAGCCCGCCGCAACAAAATTCTCGGTCTCTGGGCTGCAGAACTTCTCGGCAAGCATGATGCGGATGCAGACGCCTATGCGCGTGAAGTTGTTGCAGCTGACTTTGAAGAAGCAGGCGATGAAGACGTGTTTCGCAAGCTGCGCACTGATTTTGATGCTGCCAGCGTGAGCGTTACAGATGCAACCATTCGTGAAAAGATGTTTGCTTTCCTTGAGGAAGCGATCCAGCAGGTCCAGAAAGACTAACTCGTCATAAAGGGCGGAAATGCTGATAGCGCATCCCGAAAAGTGGAAATCGGTTTTCGGGATAAGATGCGCGTTAAAATAAGCAGACAGCATTTCCGCCCTTAGTTTTGTAATGCAGGGGAATAAGCATGTCTTTGTCTTCGCGTCTTCGTGCCGGAGAAACCGTTCTATCGGCTTGGTCATCCTTGCCGGAAGCACTCACCGTCGAAGTGTTGGCGCATAGCGCTTTTGACGCTGTAACGCTCGATATGCAGCATGGCGGTCATGATGAGCAAAGTGTGTTGCGTAGCCTTGGGCTCATTCTCAACGCAGCCAAGCCGCCAGTTGTGCGTATTCCAGTCGGACGCTTTGACATGGCAAGCCGGGCACTCGATTTCGGCGCACAGGCCGTCATTGCACCCATGATCAACTCGGTTGAAGATGCACGTAAATTTGCCGCTTCAATGAAATATCCGCCGATCGGAGAGCGTTCATGGGGCGTGTTCCGCGCTAATGCTGATTACGGCACGCCTGGCTCTAACGATTATCTGGTCACCGCTAATCAGGACACGCTGGCTTTTGCCATGATCGAAACACGCGATGCATATGATGCGCTGGATGCGATCCTTGATGTGCGCGGCATTGATGGCGTTTTTGTTGGTCCTGCCGATTTTTCTATTGCGTGGAGCAACGGTCGTGAAGCAAATCCGGATTCAGAAGCCATCATTGAGCCGATTACGACAATTGCACGCAAGGCAGCTGCGGCTGGTAAATTTGCAGGCATCTATTCGCCATCAGCAGAATTTGCACGGCGCTATATCCCGCTTGGTTTTCAGTTTTTAACGCTCACCAGTGATGGTGGCTACATGCGCCTTGGTGCTAAAACACTCGTTGACGCCATTCGCGCTTAAAAAATAAAGCGGCAGATGTTTCATCTGCCGCTTCGCAAGTTAGTCTGAATCTATTTCATCAGAAAACTATATAATTCGTTGATTTAATGTGTTTTTGGTGGCTCAAGTTTAGTCA
Organism: Ochrobactrum sp. EDr1-4; assembly: GCF_049199085.1. Taxonomy (NCBI): domain Bacteria; kingdom Pseudomonadati; phylum Pseudomonadota; class Alphaproteobacteria; order Hyphomicrobiales; family Brucellaceae; genus Ochrobactrum; species Ochrobactrum sp. EDr1-4. The sequence continues at coordinate 161,393 of NZ_JBLZOF010000001.1, read as the reverse complement.
TAAACTCAGCAAATACCATTGAGCCTTCTGGCCATGGCCCATGCCCAGACTCTGAATTGATATGTCCTGCATCACCGGCATCAATAAGCAGCGCACCCCAGTCTTTCACAATTTCTTCCGCAGCTTCAAAGCTTGAGAACGGATCATTGCGACTAACAACTGCAATGGTTGGAAACGGCAGACGCTCACGCGGATAAGGGCCAAATGTCATCAGGTGCTTGGGCCTGATCTTGTCATTCGAGACATCTGGGGGCGCCACAAAGAACGCACCAGCCACCTTATGCTGAATTTGCGGCATTGCATGTAGAGCTGTCGCAACGCCAAGCGAATGGGCCACAAGCACGATTGGCTTTGTCGCTTCATTGGCGGCTTTAACCAGCTGCGCTACCCAATCGTCTTTAACTGGCTTCGACCATTCGGCTTGCTCAACGCGTCGCGCCGTCGAGAGTTTGCTCTCCCAACGGGTCTGCCAGTGATCAGGTCCGGAATTGGTGTAACCAGGAATGATGAGAATATCGGAATCTTTAACTTTCATGATCCCTATTTAGAGCCGTTTCAAAGCATCTTCAAGGTGAGCTATAGCGCTGATGCATGAACGCAGGTGATGCAAATGATGAACAGCTTGTTCGCAGATCGCGATCTTGTGAAACGCTCTCTAAATTGTGATCTTTAGCGGGAAGATAACACCAAAGAGGATTTTGCGACTATGGCCATCAGCAGAAGGACGATACTCGGAACTGCGGGTGCTGCCGTCATGAGCAATATTCTTTCCGCACGCGCGGAAACGCCGTCGAAGGAGAATGAAATGATTGAAACTGAAAACAAAGTAGCCAATCAGAAAGTGGCTCCAAGTGCTCCTCTACCATTTGCAATGACGACGCCTGTTCGGGTGGCGCGCATTGGTTTAAAGGCGCGTGATGCTGAAACTCTGGCTGAGTATTATCGCGACGTTGTCGGCCTTCGCGAGATGACGCGCCGTGGCGCTTCGATTGTCCTTGGTGCTGGTGATCGCGAGTTGATGGAAATCGAGCAGTTTTCAGCTGCGAAAGCAGATGATCCACGCAGCGCTGGTCTCTATCACACTGCTTTTCTGCTACCGACACGTGGTGATCTGGCGCGCTGGTCGCGCCGCGCCATCGACAAGCAGCTGCCCGTTGCGGGTGCATCGGACCACAATGTCAGCGAAGCGATTTATCTCACCGATCCTGAAGGCAATGGAATCGAAATTTATTCCGACCGCCCACATAAGACGTGGCAGTGGAATGGTGATCGCGTGGTCATGGGCACAGAAGCGCTTGATGTGAAAAATCTTCTCGACGTTATTGATCGCGAAGGTGGTGAATGGAACGGTGCACCACAGAATACAGTGGTCGGTCATGTTCACTTGCGCGTTGGCAATGCCAAAGATGCGGAAGCTTTCTGGAACAAGGAACTGGGCTTTAACACCGTGCAGACCTATGGCGATAAGGCCGTGTTCTTATCGACCGGCGGTTATCACCACCATATCGGTGCTAACGCATGGCAGAGTTCAGGCGCTGGCTTGCGTGACAAGGACCGGACTGGTCTCGCATGGGTGGAAATGGAAGACACGCGCGGCGGCAACAACCACGTCTTCGAAGACCCATGGGGCAATGTGATCAATACGATCAAAAAGAGTGCCTGATATTAAAACAATAAAAAGCCCCATGTTTACAGAAACATGGGGCTTTTTTCGGACTCAATTTATGAAGACTAATGTTTAGCCGAAAACGCGCTTGAAAATCGTATCGACATGCTTCGTGTGATAGCCGAGATCGAACTTTTCGCGGATCTGCTCTTCTGAAAGCGCTGCACGCACTTCCTGGTCAGCAAGCAGTTCTTCAAGAAAGTCTGCACCTTGTTCCCAAACGCGCATCGCATTGCGCTGCACGAGGCGGTAGGAATCTTCACGCGAAACGCCAGCCTGTGTAAGCGCCAGCAGAACGCGCTGCGAATGCACTAGACCGCGGAACTTGTTCATGTTCTTGAGCATGTTTTCCGGGTAGATCACCAGCTTTTCGACAACGCCAGCCAGACGGTTCAGCGCGAAGTCGAGTGTGATGGTGGTGTCTGGGCCAATTGCGCGCTCAACGCTTGAATGCGAAATATCGCGTTCATGCCAGAGAGCGACGTTTTCCATTGCAGGCACAACCGACATACGAACCAGACGGGCGAGGCCGGTCAGGTTTTCTGTCAGAACAGGGTTACGCTTGTGCGGCATTGCCGACGAACCCTTCTGGCCGGGCGAGAAGAACTCTTCTGCTTCCAGAACTTCCGTGCGCTGCATATGGCGGATTTCGATGGCTACATTCTCAATCGACGAAGCGATAACGCCGAGTGTTGCAAAGAACATAGCATGGCGGTCACGCGGGATAACCTGCGTGGAAACTGGCTCTGCTTCGAGGCCAAGCTTTTCGCAGACATATTCTTCAACACGTGGGTCGATATTGGCGAAAGTGCCAACAGCACCCGATACGGCACCGGTTGCGATTTCCGCTCGTGCTGCAACGAGACGTGCGCGGTTGCGCAGCATTTCGGCGTAGAAACGGGCGAAAGTCAGGCCCATTGTGGTTGGTTCAGCATGAATGCCATGGCTGCGACCGATACGAACGGTATCTTTGTGTTCGAAAGCACGCGTTTTCAGTGCTGCAAGAACGCGGTCCATACCGGCGAGAAGCAGATCAGATGCGCGAACGAGCTGAACGTTGAGCGTTGTATCAAGTACGTCCGAAGACGTCATGCCCTGATGCACGAAACGGCTGTCAGGACCGATAAACTCAGCAAGATGCGTCAGGAACGCGATGACGTCATGCTTGGTAACGGCTTCGATTTCATCAATGCGCGCGACATCGAATTTTGCAGCGTCGCCCTTTTCCCAAATGGTCTTTGCGGCTTCCTTGGGGATTACGCCGAGTTCGGCAAGCGCCTCACATGCATAGGCCTCAATTTCAAACCAGATGCGGAATTTGGTTTCGGGAGACCAGATGGCGACCATTTCTGGTCGGGAATAGCGCGGGATCATGGGCATATCCTGTTTTGGCGGCCCGTCTGCCGGGCTGCAGGTCTTGGGTAAAGGGAATGCGTGGTGTTTAGCAGAGCCTGACGCTCCGCTCAACGCACATCACCCCGGAAAAATCTATTATCGCGCTGCTTCTGCGGCTTCGCGAATGGCTTTGATGTTGGCGGCATAGCTCTCGACAGAGTTGCCTTTGTAAACAGCAGAACCCGCAACGAGAATATTGGCACCGGCGGCAACAACCAGACCAGCGGTTTCTGGCGTGATGCCGCCATCGACTTCAATATCAATTGGGCGGTCGCCAATCATGTCACGCACGCGTTTGATCTTATCGAGCATTGGAGCGATGAACTTCTGGCCACCAAAGCCCGGATTAACTGTCATCACAAGCACAAGATCAACGTCATCGATAACATTGGTCAGCGCTTCGACAGGTGTCGCTGGATTGAGCGCAAGACCGGATTTTTTGCCGAAAGCACGAATATTCTGCAACGAACGGTGTGTGTGCGCACCTACTTCGGCATGAACAGTGATCAGATCACAGCCAGCATCGGCAAAAGCTTCCAGATAAAGATCGCATGGCGCGATCATCAGATGGGTATCAAAGAATGCCTGAGTACGCGGACGAATTGCTTTGACGACCTGCGGGCCGAACGTGATGTTTGGCACGAAATGGCCGTCCATAACGTCGATATGAATCCAGTCGGCACCGGCTTCGAGCACGGCGTCGACTTCTTCACCCAGACGCGCAAAGTCGGCGGACAGAATGGATGGGGCGATTGCGATAGGACGCATGGTTGTCTCCCTTGGCAAGCATTTGCCTTATTCAAACAAAAAAGCGTCCGGCCAGTTTTGACCGAACGCAGATATTGAGTTTAGCCCCAGCGCTTGTGGAACCACATCCACTGGCCGGGGTATTCGCGCACCCAGCCTTCAACGGTATCGTTGAGAAGCTGCGCAGTTGCGGCAATGTCGATCTCGCCTTTTTCGTCACGCGGCAGTTCCATGCGCTCTTTCAGCTCAAGCCGGTAACGGCCACCGGGCAGACGAATGCAGCGCGCCGGATAAACATCGCAATCGTACTGACGCGCAAGCTTCGCGAGCAGCGGATTGGTCTTTACCGGACGGTCGAAGAAGCTCGAAGGCACGCCGCGCTGGAACTTCTGGTCTACCAGCATGCCAACATTGCCGCCATTATCCAGAACACGCGCCAAGGACCATGCAGCACCGGCCTTGGAAGGCACCAAATGCCCCATATTTGTCTTGCGCGCTTTGAGAACGGTCTTGGCGATATAAGGATTGTTCGGCGGGCGGAAGAGGGCGGTTACATCAAGACCAAACGTACCGGCACAGATCGGCAGAAGCTCGAAATTGCCCGTATGCGCGGTGAAAAAGATATGCGGCTTTGTTTCATTGCACAGGCGCTCGAAAATGGGAATGCCGTCAACTTCAATCAGGCCGGGTTCGGTCGCATTGGGATCAAAATCAAAGATCGCATCGAGGAAGATATATTCCGCGAAAAGACGCGCCATCGAATCCCACATCTCGATGGCGATCTTCTCAATTTCAGCGTCGCTCTTCTCTGGATAGGCATGACGCAGATTGCTGGTCGCAACCTTATGCCGTGGTGTGAGTGGCCCGACCTTGCGCGCAAACCATGCCGAAAAGCGGATTGCGCTTTTGGCAGGTAGCAGACGCAACAGCGCCAGCGCGATAAACACAGCCTGCGCCCACAGCCAGTAATTAAACTGCTTGAGCTTACGCGACCACTTGAAGAGAAGAAGCTTGAACTTGAACATCAAATGCTTAGTCGATCTGCAATACGATCTTGCCGAAAACGTCGCGGCCTTCCATGCGCTTTAAGGCAGTGCCGATGTCATCAAAGCCAACGATAGTATCGATGACCGGATGAACAACGCCCTGCGCCATTTTCTGCATCGCATCAGCCATATTTTCCATACGGCAACCGAAAGAGCCGAGGATTTTAAGCTGCTGCTGGAAAAGCTGCATCAGGTTCATATTGGTCGAAACACCAGAGGTCGAACCACAGGTCACAAGACGTGCCCCGCGCTTCATGCAAAGCATTGACCCTGCCCATGTGTCGGCACCAACATGCTCAAACACAACGTCAACGCCCTTCTTCTTGGTGAGCTTGCGCACAACACCTTCAAAGCGGTCAACACGGTAATTGATGACGTGATCAGCACCGAGCGCCTTGGCCTTTTCGATCTTGTCGTCGGAGCCAACAGTGGTGATAACCGTGCAGCCCATTTTCTTGGCAAGCTGAATTGCAGCCGAACCAATGCCCGAACCGCCAGCCTGAACCAGAACGGTTTCGCCCGGCTGAAGCTTCGCATTGTCAAACAGCATATGCTCGACCGTACCAAAAGTAACAGGAGCGACAGCTGCGCCAATTGCGTCAACACCGGGAGGTGCTGGAACGAGCAAACGTGCTGGCAGATTGACGGCTTCACAGGCGAAACCATCAAGATGGAAGCCATGAACACCACCGACATGTTCACAGAGATTGTCGCGACCTTCGCGGCAGGCCTTGCAAAGTCCACAGGTGCGTGCGCCATAGATCGAAACGAGCTGGCCGGGCAGAACATTCGATACGCCCGGACCAATTGCATCGACAACGCCCGAAGCTTCGGCACCGATGATGAGTGGCATCTTGCGCTTGGCAAATGCCATGCCGCGCCAGCCCCAAACGTCGATATGGTTGAGCGCAACGGCCTTGATCTTCACGGTCACTTCGCCATTGCCGGGAGCAGGTGGCGGAGCAATGTCGGTCATTTCAAGACGACGATCGTCGAGAAGCTGCAAGGCGCGCATGAATTTATCCTTTTCAAGACATAATCCCGGAGAGCATTTTGCCGACCGGGATTACCGAGAATGTTCAAGCATGTCTCCCAAAAGTGGGAACCGGTTTTGGGTTAAAGACATGCGTATAAGCAAAGAACGAAAGCGCGTAGCGCTTTAGATTTGGACCCGATTAATTCGGATTTGCCGTCAATACAAGACTTGTGTTCTGTCCACCAAAACCAAATGAGTTCGAAATTACGGTAGAAACCTGCGCATCACGCTTCACATTTGGCACTACATCCAGCGGGATCGCCGGATCAGCATGGTCGTAATTGATGGTTGGAGGCAAGGTGCCAGTTTCAATCGTCAACAGTGAGAACACTGCTTCAATCGCGCCAGCAGCAGTCAGTGTATGACCGATCATCGACTTGTTGGACGAAACCGGGATCGAAGAGAGACGTTCACCAAAGACTGTGGAAAGAGCGAGATATTCCATCTTGTCATTTTCAGGTGTCGAAGTGCCATGCGCATTGACATAGGAAAGCTGATCTTCAGTCAGGCCCGCATCGGCAAGTGCCGCGCGCACAGTGCCAATCGCAGGCGAGGCGTCTGGCTTTGAACGGGTACGATGGAAATCGTCGGCCTTTTCGCCGCAACCGGCGAGAATGCCAAGCACCTTTGCACCTCGTGCAATGGCGCTTTCAAGCGATTCCATAACCAGCGCGCCTGAACCTTCAGCCATCGCAAAACCATCGCGATCTTTCGAGAAAGGCTTCGAGGCCTTTTCCGGCTTATCATTCTGCGTGGAGAGTGCCGAGAGCAGCGAGAAACGGATAAGCGATTCAGCCGATACAGAACCGTCCGTACCAATCGAGAGAACGCGGTCGCTTTCGCCACGGCGAATGGCTTCAACGCCAAGCTGGATAGCAGTTGCGCCCGAAGCACATGCAGTCGATAGCGTTACGGGCAGGCCGCGTGTGCCGAAAATCTCTGACAATCGCTCGGCGATATAGCCAAACTGTGTTGTGTTAAAAAGCTCATCCTGACGCGCACGACGGCAAGCTTCGAGCAGAAGCTGATAGCTGGCCGGGCCTTCGTCCTTAACGCTTGCATCAAGCGCAAAGCGGCTTTTCCAGTCGAGTTCAACCGGAGGTGCTGCGAGGAAAAGCGGACCACCAAAATCGCTGACCGAAAGGCCAGACTGTGCAAGGGCTTCTTCACCTGCAAGACGCGCGAGCGCCTCAGACAGAGCCGAAGAGCCAACATTGCTTTCAGGCAGAAAATCCACAGTGCCTGAAAAGCGTGTTTTTAGGCTGTCCGTTGGAAAACGGGTGATTTCATGAATACCGGAACGTCCGCTGGTCAGTGCTTCCCAGTTGTCTTGCTTGCCCTGTCCGAGCGAAGAAACAACACCAGCACCTGTGATAGCAACAATTGGACGGCCGAGATGGTCTGTATATTTGCTCATCTTATGCTCTCACCAGCTTTGCAGCACCCTCAGCGCGTGTTGCGCCGATGGTTGTGACAATGGCTTCTTTGACGTTGCCATTAATGGCTTTTTCAGACGCGCTGGAAGCAGCGATAGCCTCGCCCTTCCAGACGGAAATCGCCGCGAGCGCAAGAGCGAGCGGAAACTGTGCTTCGCGCAGATGACCGGTCAGACTTGTAATGCCACGATAGGCGGCAGAAATACCTTCAAGGGCCGCTTTCTCAGCAGCGGTTGCCTTATGTGCGCCGGAAGCGCCAGACACCACATATTCAGGTTCTTTGCCGCCATTGGCAGCAAGCACAAGTTCACGAACCGTCTTGGTGAGATCGGCTGCATCGCGGCGAACCTGCGCGCTTTCGATATTTGCAATCTCTGCATAGGCGCGGGCACCGCGCTTTTGCGCATGGTCTGCGCTTTCAAGCACAAGGAATACGCCGCCAGAGCCGGAAATCATGCCGCCACCGGCAGTTCCATCTCGGTCCCAGAGCGATGCCCAGCCGTCATGCTTGAGCAATCCGCCAAGCTCATGGCCAAGAATCATGTCGAAATGTTCGGAATTATACGATCCGCCAACCAGTGCATGCGTGCTTTGGCCAGAGCGAATGCGCGCTGCCGCCGTTTCAATCGCTGAAATTCCCGAACCTTCTTCGCCCATGAATGTGCGCGAGGAGCCGGTCACCTTATGGACGATGGAGATATTGCCTGCGAGCAAATTGGAAAGCTGAGCCAGAAACAGGGTAGGGCGCAGCTCGGTCGAGAGTTTCTCGTTGAGCATTACACCGCGATTGTTACTGGTGCGGCCTTCTTCAAGAATCTGCATATCGACGGTAATGTCGCGTTCGCCGCCACCGGCGCCTACGATCATGTCCATGCTGGCGCAGAGCGCTTCGTCATCCTTGATACCAGCATCGTCAAGCGCGAGGCCTGCCGCATAGGTACCAAGCCGCTGCCATGTCTCCATCTGGCGCTGGTCGCCACGCTTTGGGATTTGCAAACCCCAATCGACTTCGCCGAGGGGGTGAACGGTGTAAGGCGCAAAGGCTCCTTTTTCGAGGCGCGGTTCAGAACCTGCCGTGGAAAAAGCGTTCCAATGCGCATCCAGCCCTTCGCCTAGCGATGAGATGATGCCAATGCCAGTGATGACGACTTTATTGCTCTGCATGGTTCGGTCTACCCGTAAATGCTGATCCAGAAACGGAATCAGGGCGAACACGGATGTTCACCCTCTCATACCGTCAGGTTTCGTGGCTGTTTAGCCTTTTTTGGCGGCAACCAGCTCGTCGATCTTGGCACAAAGATTCTTTAGAACGAAGTATTCTTCGGTCGGAGCTTTGCCTTCGTTGACTTCCTGAGTCCACTGTTCAAGCGGAATCTTGATGCCGAATTCTTTGTCGATCGCAAATACGATGTCGAGGAAGTCTAGGCTGTCGATGCCAAGATCATCAATAGTGTGGCTATCCGGCGTGATGGTGTCACGGTCGATTTCGCTGGTTTCTGCGATGATGTCGGCGACTTTGTCAAAAGTAGAGGACAAGTTTCGATTCCTTTATTCCTGCAATGCCTCATGGGGCATGCGTCTGAGTATCTGCGCGTATCTAGCGTGTTTCCGGCGATAGGGAAAGTCATATTGCTTTCACAATAACCAGAGCTTTGATCGCGCATATAAGGTGTCTGCTATGCGAAGCGCAACATAAAGTGGATTACAATTTTTTGAAATGGGGACAAAATTGCATTGGTTAGGGTTCGCTCCTTAAGCTCTGAATGAAGTGCCAAAGCCCAATGATGCAAAACCCTATCATTACGATTGCGAGTGCATAACGCACAAAATGGTCGCCGGACGCGATGGCTGCGAGGCCTGATGTCGCACTTGCTAAGGCGCTGAGCCCCTGGGGATGTTTAAAAGCTGTTGCCAACGCTGTGTCTTGCTGACGTGCTTTCGGAAGTCCTTGGATTTTTGGTTCCATTGGCTCGACGAATGGCAGCGTCAAGGCCATTGCAATTGCTCGTGATCGCACACGTTCCACACGAGCCAACCAGCCTTTTCCGAATGTCGATGCTGTGGATAGGCCTTTGAGCCATGAGGCGCGTGCATCACAAAGCGCATTGATGATCTCCACGGGTGACCGACTGGAGATGGCAGCAATTGTCTGAGCGCCGATGACGCCATCTTCATGCTGGTTGACGGTACCTTGCAGCATTTTTGCCGCACGACCAGGCCCGGAATTAACCGCAAAATCGAAAACAGCGTAATCAACACCGGAAGGTAAATTGTCGCCATCAGTCTTGTTCCAGAATTGTTGCTGGTAAATTTTTGATGCGTCGGTCGGTGTAAGCTCCCTCACATCTTGTGGTGATACTGGATGCCCCCGCCATGCAGATAATGTATTGAGCGTAATTCCCATATTGGTTGCGCCTCCCGGATCATGGGGGTTATCAACAAATCCACCTTCTTCGCTAAAAATATACTCAATGGTTTTTTTGAAATTGGCTTTCATGTATAAAAACCTCAATTTGTATATTATAAAATAAATGTAATAGTTAAATATACTTGATATTATCGCATAATTTGAAGGAATAATATAAATTTTATTCTTCATGATTCATTTGAAAACACTCAATCGATTTCGGCATTTGGCTCTTGCACAGTAAGCGTTGATGCTGCTTGATATAGCTCTGTAACGACTTAAAAATGGGCGGATAAAGTGACATCGGAAATATTTGGATATGCCCCAGATGGGCAGGCGGTTCATCGTTTGACCATCGCCAATGGCCCGCTTGAGGCAAAAGTAATCACATGGGGCGCAGCCATTCAGGATTTGCGTCTGGAAAGCCATGAAGCACCGCTTGTCATTGGCTATCGTGATTTTAATGACTATCCCGCGCATTCACCGCATTTGGGTGCTATTGCCGGCCGCTTTTCAAACAGGATACGCAACGCTCGTTTTGAGCTTGATGGTACTACCTACGACGTCGAGCCAAACTTTGAGGGCATTCACAATCTTCATGGCGGCAGCCAAGGGCTTGGAAACCGGGTTTGGGATATTGTGGAAGCAGGTGCGGACTTTGTCACCCTCAAGATACTGTCCAAGGACGGTGAAATGGGTTTCCCCGGAAACCTGAACGTTAGTTGTACCTATACGCTGAAGAATGATGGTACGCTGGTCGTTCATCTCGAGGCTGTAACGGACAAGGCGACCCCTTGCAGCCTGCTGCATCATAGCTATTTCAATCTCGACGATGGCGGCGAGGGCGATATTCTCGACCATCAGCTCAAAATTGAAGCCGAAGCCTATATGCCAGTCGATGAAGCGCTGATTCCTGATGGTCGCATTTTGCCTGTCAAAGACACAGCTTATGATTTCCGTGATTTTCGGCCAATCCGCTATGATGAAAACGGCAAACAGCTCGAATACGATAGCAATTTATGCCTGACAGCCGCGCGTGGCCCATTGCGTCCTTGTGCATCCGTAAAGGGAGCGCGTTCGGGTATTCGTCTGGATATATCGACGACTGAACCCGGTGTTCAGTTTTATGCCGGTAACACGATGGCCAATGATTGCATTGGGCTGACGGGGAAGCCTTATGGCAAACATGCCGGTTTCTGCCTTGAGCCGCAGCTTTGGCCGGGATCGCTGGAATATTCCTATGTTCCGCAATCCATTCTACGTCCGGGCGAAGTTTACGCCCAGACAAGTCACTTTACCTTCACAAAAGATTAAGCCTTAAGAATAGGCGGCGCGTGCGGTTTCCATCGGAGCCAGCGCGCCGCGAATTTCGACCACGCGGGCAGCAACGGCATGCGCCTTTTGCGCTGCTTCAACAGGCGACAAACCTTTGAGGCGTGCCGCGAGATAGCCGCCATTAAAGCTATCACCTGCACCTGTTGTATCAACGGGATTGGCTTTCACAGAAGGCACGAGGCTTTGTTGGCCGTCCGCGATAACTAACGCTGGTTCAGTGCCGTCTTTCACAACGATTTCTTTGACGCCTAGTCCGATCAGCCGCTCAGCGCAGGCTTGGGCTGTTTCGTCGCCAAACAATGCCTGTTCATCCGGAAAAGTAGGCAAAGCTATATCGGCGATCTGCATGGCTTCACTGATGATCTTTTTGGCAACTTCGCGATCAGGCCAAAGCTGATGGCGGAAATTCGGATCAAACGCGATGAGTGCGCCATTTCCACGGCATTCGCGCAGAACCTCGAACAGCGTTTCGCGATGTTCAGGAAACACGATCCCCACCGAGATACCGGAAAAGTAAATCATATCACGGCCAGAAAGACTGGCTCTCAGCGCGTCTCTATCACTTGCAAGCCGCTTCGCTGCCGCATCGCTGCGCCAATAGGTGAATGAGCGTTCTGCACCATTGAGTGTAATGGCATAAAGTCCCGGATGCACGCCTTTGATAACCGGACTATGTGCTGTGCCAATACCATTGGTATCAAGAAATGCGCGTTGTTTCTGCGAAAAGTCGTCTTCGCCAAATGCGCTGACATAATCGACTGGAAATGACGGATCGGTCAGTGCACGCATATACCAGGCGGTATTCAGCGTGTCGCCCGCGTACCCCATGCGCCATTGATCGCTATCGCCTCCTGATAGTTCGATCATGCATTCACCAATCGACGCGAAACCACCCATTATTATCTCCTCATAGCTATTGGGGCATACGCCTATACGAATTTCCTCTGATGTAAAATCCTGATTTAGCCAGCCTTTATCGACTTGCCACATTCCTCGTGTAACGATCCCGGCAAAAGAGGAATCACTATGCGTTACGCGATTTATTTCACGCCGCCTTCGGGCGATGCGCTTTTGAAAGTTGCTGCAAATTGGTTGGGGCGCAGTGCGTTTAGTGGCGAGGCTGTGAAACTTCCGGCGATTCGCACTCTTGCAGCAGAAGATATCGCTGCACTCACGGAAGAACCGCGCCGTTACGGCTTTCATGGAACTTTGAAAGCACCATTCAGGCTTGATGATGGGTTTCAGGAAAGCGATCTGCTTTCTGCGCTTATGTATTTTGCGTCTTCGACCGCCCCGTTCGCTATTCCGCGCCTGAAAGTGCAGGGCATTGGTCCGTTCTTCGCGCTTGTTCCTGAAGAGCCCGTGGCTGAGCTCAACCAACTGGCGAATGACGTTGTTGTATCATTTGACCGTTTTCGTGCGCCCTTGCGTGATGCAGAAATCGCAAAGCGCCGCCCAGAACGATTGAGCGACGCACAGCGGCAAAATCTGGATCGCTGGGGTTACCCTTATGTATTCGAAGAGTTTCGGTTTCATATGACATTGACCGGCCCTGTTGATGAAAAACAGCGCCCACAGGTTGAACGTACACTGGATGAGTTTTTTGCACCGGTTCTTGATGAGCCAGTCGAGGTTGCCAATCTGGCGCTTTTTGTGGAACGCGAAAAAGGTGCGCCATTCGAGATTCATTCGCTTCATCCCATGACAGGGGGTGATAAGGTGCCCAAACGGTCCTCAAGGGCTGTGGGGAGGCCATAAGGAATGACGACTGAACTCATTTTAAAAAATGCCAATATTATTCTGCCCGATGAGGTGATTAACGGAACGGTAAAAATCATCGATGGTATGATCGCTGATATTTCATCTGGCACATCTGTTTCCGGCAAGGATATGGAAGGCGATTATCTGACGCCGGGTCTGGTAGAGCTACACACCGATCATCTTGAAGGCCACTATGCGCCGCGCCCAAAGGTGCGCTGGAACCCGATTGCGGCGGTGCAGGCGCATGATGCGCAGATTGCAGCATCTGGCATTACAACCGTGTTTGATGCATTGCGTATTGGGTTTGACGAGGAAGCTGCTACCGGCGTTGAAGATATGCGCAAGCTTTCCTCTGCCATCGCAGAAGGCCGTGAAGCCGGACGACTGCGCGCCGATCATTATCTGCATTTGCGCTGCGAGGTTTCGGCACCTGATTGCCTGAGTGCTTTTGAGCGCTTTGGTGTGCACCCGTTGGTCAAACTTGTATCACTGATGGACCATGCACCCGGTCAGCGCCAATTTACCGATATTGAGACCTATAAGCTTTATTACATGAGCAAGCTTAGGGTCTCGGAAGAAGAGTTCATTCGCTATTGTGAAAAGCGTATGGGCCAGTCTCAGCAGCATTCTTCCTCGAACCGGATTGCGATCTCTGATGCCTGCAATGCACGCGGAATTGTGCTTGCTAGCCATGATGATGCAACAGCAGACCAGGTCGCAGAAGCCAAAACGCAGGGCATTCGCGTTGCCGAATTTCCGACCACGCATTTAGCTGCGAAAACTTCAAAAGATTCCGGCATGTCAGTTCTGATGGGAGCACCCAATGTTGTGCGCGGTGGCTCGCACTCCGGCAATGTTTCTGCGCGTGAATTGGCCGAGGCCGGTCATCTCGATATTATTTCGTCGGATTATATCCCGGCAAGCATGATGCAGGCGGCATTCTTCATGGCTGATGTGATGGATGAAATCACATTGCCGCAGGCAATGCGGTTTGTGTCCGCCAATCCAGCAAAAGCTGTTGGTTTTGATGATCGCGGCGAGATCGCAATTGGCAAACGTGGTGATCTTGTGCGCGTACAGATTGCCGAGCATGTGCCGATCATCCGCACGGTCTGGCGCGAAGGGCGGCGCGTGATTTAACACGCGCCTTTCATATTCGTATTAAATTGAAGCGTCGGTCAGCGACAGGATACCTGTTTCGGCATCGACCGACAGTTTCAGTTCTTTATAGCTATTGATGCTCTTATGAGCGGTTTCTGGCGAATGCGGATGTGTTGCAGTCACCACGACGACATGCGCGCCAGCCGTTTCACCTGCAACAATACCGGCAGGCGCATCTTCAAAAACCAGACAATTATGCGGATCAAAACCAAGCCGCTTTGCACCAAGCTGGAAACATTCAGGGCTTGGCTTTCCGCGCTCCACGTCTTCCGCTGAAACAATGACCTTTGGCAGCGCAATGCCGGCGGCCGCAAGGCGACGAAGCGCCAATTCGATGGGGGCGGAAGTGACAATGGCCCAACGGTCTTCTGGCAACGATTTGAGGAAATCAATTGCACCTTCAATGGCTTCAATTCCGTCCAGATCGGCCATTTCTGCATCAAGCAGGATCTTGGCTTCTGTATCGGGGTCGAGATGCGGCAGACCAAGCCTGCGCACCGTATCCACTGCACGCACACCATGAATGGTTGGCACAAATGTCACCGGATCAATACCGTGGCGAGTGGCCCATTGTCCCCAGACGCGTTCGGTCGCTGCAATCGAGCTTAGAACAGTGCCGTCCATATCGAATAGAAAGGCATCGAACGACTTATTGAAGGGGGACAGGTCGGTCAAAATATGGTCCTCAAGTTTTGGTATTAAGAATCGCGTATCATGATCTTAATTCGTAATAGGCGCGGAAGTCACACTATTCGATGATTTGATCGCCTTCGCGGCCCAAAAACTTGATCATTTGTATTGTTTGTGGCTTTTTGCGCCACTTACAGCACGGCCTTCAATCTTAAGCTTTCATGCTCAGATGAATCGCATTCTCAGGATAATTGTTTAAATGACTGATATAAAAAATAAAAAGAGCAATTATCCCGACCATCGGTTCTCCGTAGCGCCGATGTTGGATTGGTCTGATAGACATTGTAGATATTTTCACAGGCTGTTTTCAAAGCGTGCTCTTCTCTACACCGAGATGGTTGTGGCGGATGCTGCGATCCACGGCCCACGTGAGCGGTTGATGGGGTTTGACGCAGCAGAGCACCCGATTGCGCTTCAGCTTGGCGGCTCCGATCCCGTTAAATTGCAGGAAGCTGCACGGATCGGCGCAGGCTTTGGCTATGATGAAATTAATCTCAATGTTGGTTGCCCGTCTGATCGTGTGCAGTCGGGAACCTTCGGCGCTTGCCTCATGCAGACGCCCGATGTGGTTGCCCGCTGTGTGGCTGCAATGAAAGAGGCTGTTTCTGTGCCAGTCACTGTCAAATGCCGGATTGGCGTTGATGATCAGGACCCGGAAGTGGCACTCGATGCGGTTGCCGATCAGGTTCTTAACGCTGGAGCGGACGCGCTTTGGGTCCATGCCCGCAAAGCATGGTTGAAAGGTCTTTCGCCCAAGGAAAATCGTGATATTCCGCCGCTTGATTATGATCGTGTTTATCGTTTGAAGCAGCGTCTGCCGGAGGCATTTATCGGCATAAATGGTGGCATTGCTACGCTTGAAGAGGCCGTTGCGCATCTTGATCATACAGATGGCGTTATGTTGGGCCGCGTCGCCTATCACAATCCGGCAATTTTAGCCGATGTCGATCATCTGATCTATGGCGAAGACGAAAAGCATGTCGATTTGGCTGAGATTATTGAGGCAATGTGCGAATATGTAGACAGGCATATTGCCGATGGTGGCAAGCTTTCGCATATCAGCCGCCATATGATTGGTTTGTTCACGGGGCAACCCGGCGCACGTCGCTGGCGTCAGATGCTCTCGACGGATGCATCAAAGCCCGATGCGAATAGTGATTTGCTGCGTCAGGCATATGCGTCCGTCATGGAAGCCAGCGCTGAAGCGGCCTGATCAGTCCATCATAATTAACTGATCGCCGCGCACGCTGAAACCGCCCAGTGTTTGCAAGAAGTTCATACCAAGCAAACTGCCGGTCATAAGACCTTCCTGCGTAACCATGGCGCGGATATTGTGCCGTTCTATGTCGCCGATCTGCAAGCTCGCGATGGTGATGCTTGCTGCCGTTGCCCTGCCATTGGCCGTGCTGATTGGGACATTATAGGCCAGCGACGATGTGTCGATGCCCGCACGTTCCGCATCTTCCTTCGAAAGTACGACCGAAGATGCACCCGTATCGACAAGGAAATGCACGCGCGCGCCGTTGACGCGACCGTTAACGTCGAAATGGCCATTTGCAGATTTTGCAAGCGTGACCGTCAGCGAACCATCTGTTGCGCGGCCCGAAATCGGACTGCCGGGAATAAGGCCAGCCGTGATACGGCTTCCTACGTCCTGAAGCTCATAGCGATATTGATAGGCCGCAACGAGCGCTAGTATAATAACTGCCCAGACGGCCATGTTCCGGGCGAAATCGCTAAGCTTGATGCCAGAGCCGAGAATGCCAGCTGCCAGCACGACACCCCATATGCCCATATAGGCTGCCTGACCAAAGGCGTCATTGGCCATTCCAAGCGTTGTGCCGCTGTCATCGTTTGCCATCAGCAGCAAAATAACAACTGCAATGGCTGCAATTACGACCCAGAACAAACGCCCCATCAGTTTTCTCTCTTTTCCAGTCTTTCATGCCGCTGAGCTAAAAGCGCCATGACTGCGCGCCGTTCATCGCTGTCCATCATGGACCAACCGGCAATTTCATCAAGCGTCCGCGCGCAGCCCAGACAAAACCCTGTTTGGCTGTCTATCACGCACACCAGAATGCATGGCGATTCGATTGCTGCCGCGTTCATGAAATCAATGTGGTTGCATCAAAGCGCACTGACAAGGCCAAGCAGGACAGTGAGCGCACAAATCTGTTGTGCCGCTCCCAGCGTATCTCCGGTCTGTCCGCCAATTTTGGCTATGCAGAGCCTTGCAAAACTAAAGACTAAGACAATGCTGAAAAGCAGTGCTTTTACGAAGCCTGCAAATCCCGCCACTGGAATGCTGGTGATCGTCAGAATGCCAAGACCAAGCAAACAGCCGCAGACAAGCGTTTCCCAGCTAGGCTGTCCCAGATTATCGGCAAGCCCACCGGGACGCGCTGATGGAAGACCATACCAGAGAGCGAGCATAGCCGCACGGCTTGCAGATTCCGCACCAATGAGCGCAAGAGCGGCGTAACAAGGGCCAACTCTCTCGATAAGTGTTGCGAGAAGTGCCGCTTTAAGGCCTGTCCAGATGATGAGTATTAGCGCCGCAAAGGTGCCAATACGTGAGTCCTTCATAATTTCGAGACGACGTTGGGGTTTTGAGGCCCCGAAAAAACCGTCTGCGCTGTCGCCAAGGCCATCTTCGTGGAGTGCGCCTGTCATCGCTGCGAGTGCACCAATAGCAATCAGGCTTGAAACAAGTGCGGGCAGGTTCAGATAATCGGATATAAGCAGCGCAATGCCTGCAAGTAACCCAAGCACCGCACCGGCTAACGGAAAAGCGCGCACACTTGTTTTTAGCGAATCGCCCGAGCCCTCAAGCCATGCAGCACGCAACGGCAAACGGCTTAGAAACCCCAGAGAACGGATTGTGTCTCCAATGAAGCTATTTCGCTGCAAGTGCTTGCTCCGCTTTAAGAACGACATGGCATGGGAAGGAATATTTGCAGCCAATAAGCCTTGGCGCAAAGAGGTGATTTGAAAAAATGCGTAAGTGCTTATAGGACGAGCAAAATAGTTTTGCATCCTCCATTGATTGATTGGACCAGACGATATGAGTGCCAGTGGCCTTCCTTTTGACGATTTTCGTGAACTCATCCGCAATCTGCCGGGACCAGATCTTGGTGCGGAAGCGGCTGTGCGTGCGCGGGAAGCGACACTGACAAAGCCAGCAGGCTCACTCGGACAGCTTGAAGAAATCGTCGCATGGCTGGCTGCATGGACTGGAAAATCCATTCCGCAGATCAATCGTCCGCTGGTCGCAGTCTTTGCAGGCAATCATGGTGTGACGGAAAAAAACATCACGCCATTCCCTTCAAGTGTCACGGCGCAGATGGTTGAGAACTTTGCCGCCGGTGGCGCTGCGATTAATCAGCTCTGCATTGCGCATGATCTGGGCCTCAAGGTTTTCGATCTGGCGCTCGAACACCCAACGGGTGACATCACCGAAGAAGCAGCGATGGACGAGCGCACCTGTGCGGCCACCATGGCCTTCGGCATGGAAGGTATTGCCGGCGGTACAGATCTTCTTTGCATCGGCGAAATGGGCATCGGCAACACAACGATTGCCGCAGCCATTGCTATGGGCCTGTTTGGTGGTTCGGCTGAAGACTGGGTTGGACCGGGTACTGGCTCAACGGGAGAATTGTTGCATCGCAAGCTCGCGGCTGTTCGTGCGGCGGTCAACCTGCATCAGGATCACCTCAGAGACCCGTTGGAAGTTTTGCGTCGCCTTGGCGGACGTGAATTGGCTGCAATGGCTGGCGCGATCCTTGCGGCGCGCATGGAAAAAATTCCAGTTATCGTTGATGGCTTCGTCGCAAGTGCTGCCGCCGCTGTGCTTTATGCGGCTAATCCGACATCGCTCGATCATTGCTTGTTCGGTCATGTTTCGGCTGAGCCGGGTCATCGTTTGCTGCTTGAAAAAATGGGCAAGAAGCCACTTCTCGATCTTGGGATGCGTCTTGGAGAGGGAACGGGTGCGGCACTTGCTGCTGGTATCGTCAAGGCGGCTGCGCTTTGCCACAGTGGAATGGCAACATTTGAACAAGCAGGCGTTACAAGTACCGTGAAATAAAAATAAAAAAGCCCGGATATAGCGCATCCCGAAAAGTGTGAAACGGTTTTCGGACAAGATGCGCGCCGAAAAAGTCCGGGCTTTTTTTATGGTAATGCGTATTAATTGTTCTCTTTGTCGAGCACCATGTAGTCGAGCGGTAGCTCGGTTGTGTACTTAATCTGCTCCATAGCAAACGATGAAGACACATCGCGAATTTCGATCTTGCTAATCAGGCGCTTATAGAACGCATCATAAGCACCAATGTCAGGCACCGCCACGCGCAGCAGATAATCGACATCGCCGCTCATGCGGTAAAACTCGATGACCTCTGGAAACTCCTGGACAACTTCTGAAAAACGCTTGAGCCATTCATTGCTGTGCGAACTGGTGCGAACTGAAACAAATACCGTTACCCGCGCATTGATACGCACAGGATCGAGGATAGCGACACGGCGTTTGATAACGCCGTCTTCCTCAAGTTTCTGGATGCGGCGCCAGCAAGGGGTTGTGGATAGGCCAACCTTCTTTGCGACATCGGCTACCGCCAGTGTTGCGTCTTCCTGCAATAAGCGCAGTATTTTTCTGTCTAGCCTGTCCATGCGATTTTTATCCCGATATTAGAAACTGTTTCCCGAACCCAATGGATGCGTGAAACTTAATACCTTATCGTTTGCCTTGGTATGAATTTACAGGAAAAATATTCTGTTGAGAATGGTTGTTCTAAAAATTATTTTCTGGAGCCAATCAGTTTGCGTATTTTTTGCTGCAAAGCAGGCACGACGTCTGCGTCAAACCATGGATTGCGTTTGAGCCAGCCGCTGTTGCGCCACGATGGATGCGGCAAGGGCAAAATGGTTCGACCATCAGCGTTTGGCGTTTCCATAAAACTGCGCCAATTCTCAACCGTTTCGGTCAGGCTCGTCTTGCGCCATTCAGGAAGATGGTAAGCAAGCGAATATTGCCCGACGACCAGAATGAATTCGAGTTGAGGCATGGATGCAAAAACGCGATCATGCCATGTGGGACGGCACTCACGACGTGGTGGAAGGTCGCCACCATGTTTGTCATAGCCGGGAAAGCAAAAGCCCATCGGCACAATCGCAAAAAGTGACGGATCGTAAAACTCTTCGCGGGTTGTGCCGAGCCATTGCCGCAGGCGATCACCGGACGGATCGTTAAAGGGCAGGGAGCTGTTATGCACGCGAATGCCAGGCGCCTGTCCGCAGATCGCGATGCGTGCCGTATTGGAAATAATACAGACCGGATTGGGTTCGTGCGGTAAAGGTGGCAGATATTGGGGCGTGTCACGACAAATGCGGCACGCCTGGATCGAGTGTCTGAGCTCGTCCAGATTTTCCATTCTTCCTGTAATGCTCCAGATCAGATTGCATTTAGCAGTTTAACGACTTGGCCTTTGATATAATGAATCATGTCGCTGATTACATCGGATGATCGTGTTTCATGGCCGGTTGCAGCATCGGCATTTGGTTGCTGATGGTCTTTGCGCCACTGATATGGCACTTCGAAGCTGCCAGCCCATATGCCGCGCTTCTCGCGACGCGCAGTGGCCTCTTCGCTACGATAGTCCCCATAAGCAACTGCCCAGCCTTGTTCCACCATCCATTGGTTGAGATCAGTCTCGCCCAGATAACACCGCCCTAGGTCGCGGCCATATTTGTCGATGCCGGAAATTTCACACCGAATCGACTGACCATTGATTCTGTTGCGCAGTGCATTTCGTGCATCTCTGCCGCAAAGATAGTCACGTCCTGCGATCTGACAGTTTTGCGCTACTTCCGGGGCATCTATTCCAAGCAGGCGGATATGGACCTTGTCGAGAATGACCGTGTCGCCATCAATCACATAGACACTGCCCGTTAGCGATCCTGCCCGCTGGCGGTTATCAGGCAGTGATACAATAATCGCGATGAGTACAAAAAAGATAAAGAAAGTTAAGAGGATACTGCTTAAAGCTCCACGGCTTTTCCGCCTTCGCGACTGATGCCGACGAGTGTAATCGCGTCGTTTATTACTCATTCAGGATGCCCCCAGCACAGGTAAACATCATATCTCAGTATAGAGCTTTTCAAAATCTCTGGTTTTTGAATGAAAAGTCTTCAGCAATTTATTGGGATCAATAACAGGTGGTTTTGTGATGATTCAGCAACAGTCTTTATTATTGCTTTAGGCTAGAAGGAGGGAGGCACATTTTGCCCATTTCCCGCCACAAAGGGGCGTCACCGCTAGGGAAAGGCGAAAGCTATTAACAGAATTGGAACGCTTTGGTTCCCTCAGGACAGGAAAAAATGAAGAAGGACGCATTGTTTCACAACGATCCGTTTTCGGAAGGTGGAAAAGCCGTTCGATCTTTGTTTTTTCGTTCTAATGAAGAACGAGCTTTTTTCCGCCAAAATCGGGTCTCAGTGTTGACGAAAATTCAATGCACTCTGTTACTTATGTCATTAACTTCTAATCAGTGTGAAAGACCAGCGTTGTGATGCGTATCCGCAGTTTTTCATATCCCCTTATCGCTGCAGCACTTGGCTTGGCCATTGTCTGCAACAGCGCTTCGGCTTTTGATTTAAACGATGACTCTGAGAAATCGCGTAGCCCGTTTGAACTCTTCAAGTTTGGTTTTTCTGCCTATAAAAGCGGTCACAAGGACGAGGCGATCAAGGCGCTGCGTTACGCTGCCGATCGTGGTCATCAGGGCGCGAAGTGGAAACTCGCCCGTATGTACGCCGATGGCGACGGCGTGGCAGAGAATGATTACGAAGCCTATCAAATTTTTGAAAAGATCGTTCGTGATGGTGCAGAGCCAGGTTCAGAAAATGAGCCTTATGTTGCCGATGCGCTGGTCGCACTCGCTGGTTATGTGAAGCGTGGCATTCCGGGCTCTCCGGTCAATGCCAATCCTAAGTTCGCTCGTAATCTCTATGTGCAGGCTGCATCGAATTTCGGCGATCCGGCAGCTCAGTTTGAACTCGGCAAAATGTTGCTTGACGGTGAGGGCGGAGAGCCCAATCCAATGCAGGCCGCACGCTGGTTCCAGCTTTCTGCCAAGAAGGGCAATGCAAGCGCGCAAGCCATGCTCGGCAATATGTTGTTTCAGGCTGGCAAGACCGTGCGTGGCTTAGCTATGCTGACCGCAGCTTTTGAGCGTTGTCCAACAGAAGACTGCACCTGGATACGCGATATGCAGGAACAGGCTTTCTCTATTGCTGGTGAAGCGGACCGCCGTAATGCAGTGGCGCTCTCCAGCAATCTGACCACCAAGGGCGATTTTTGATAATTAAAATCCGCCCATGATCGGACGGATATAAATTAGACGGATAGTGTCACCGTTACAGGCACATGGTCTGACGGTTTTTCCCACGCTCTCACGTGTTTTTCGATATCAGTAGAAACGAAATGGTTAGCCGCTTCCGGCGACAGCATCATATGATCGATGCGAATGCCATTGTTTTTCTGCCATGCACCGGCCTGATAATCCCAGAACGTGTAAACGCCTTCATCGTCCGTTGCAGCTCTGACTGCTTCGGTGAAGCCCAGATTTTCCAGGCGACGAAACGCCTGACGTGATTGCGGCTGAAACAGTGCATCCCCCAGCCATTGCTGCGGGTTTTTCGCGTCATAGGGTTCAGGAATGACATTATAGTCGCCTGCAAGCACAAGCGGCTCTTCCAGCTCAAGTCTGCTCTTGGCCCATGCTTCAAGGCGCTGCATCCAAGAAAGCTTATACGGAAACTTTTCCGTATCAATCGGGTTGCCGTTTGGCAGATAGAGCGACACGACACGCAGAACGCCCTTATCGGTCGAGAAAACGGCCTCGATGAAACGAGCCTGTTCGTCGCTATCATCGCCGGGAAGACCACGAATGACTTCATCAGGTGATTTTTTGGAAAGAATCGCAACGCCGTTAAAGCCTTTTTGCCCGTGCGTTTCGACGTGATAGCCGAGCGCTTCGAGTTCCAGCCGTGGGAACATATCGTCCACCGACTTAATTTCCTGAAGGCAAGCGATGTCAGGCGATGATTCCTTCAGCCAATGCTGGAGGTTTTCAATACGCGCTTTGACGCCGTTAATATTCCATGTCGCGATTTTCATGCTGAAATGATTAGGCGGAAGATGGGGCGAGGGCAAGCGCTGCACGCATTCCATCACAGAATTTGCAGCTATTCGCATAAATGCTTGGTCAGCTATTTGTATTGGCGCATTTGCGTTCCTATCTCCATAAAATCGTAGCCAAACAGGAGATTTGTATGTTCGACGCCAAAAAGCTTCTCGATCAGTTTCTGGGATCGCAGATACCGGGTATGTCAGGAAGCGTTCGCGACAAGGCAGGGCAGGCCACCGATCTCGCAAAGAAAAATCCATTGGCTACTGGCGCAATTGCTGCGGCAATCTTTGGCACCAAAACGGGACGCAAACTTGCCGGCAACGTCGCGACCGCAGGCGGTTTAGCTGCAATCGCTGGTCTCGGTTATCTCGCGTATAAGAACTACAAGTCTGGCCAGCAGCCACAAACTGCTCCGCAACCAGCGGCAGCCGAGCCTGAACTGCTCCCTCCGCCACCAGCGGATTCGCCGTTTCATCTGCAATCACCATCAATGAGCAATAGTTTTGCGCTGACACTTATTCAGGCGATGATTGCGGCTGCAAAGGCTGATGGTCACATCGATGCGGCTGAACGCGCACTGATTATGGAGAAAGTGCAAATTTCAGGCCTCGATAACGAGGCAGAAGCGTTCTTTGAGAAAGAACTGGCAGACCCAATTGATATTGATGCGCTGGTCGCAGCTGCACAGACGGAAGAACAGAAGGTCGAACTTTACACGGCTTCGCGCTTAACTATCGATCCGGATAGCCGTGCAGAACGCGGTTATCTCGATATGTTGGCAGGTCGTCTTGGTTTGCCGGATGCGCTGGTCGATCATATTGATGCGACCGTTTCATCCGTGAAAGCCTGATAAAACGAAACCGGCTGTGCCAAAGCACTTCCAGCAAAAGTGGGAACCGGTTTTGCGTTCGGAAGTGCGTGAAGGCAAAAAGATAGAGCGGCTCCAGTGAAACTGGAACCGCTCTATACAGCCGGTTTTTCATATCAAAATTTTGGCCTGATCAAATCGCGAAGCTTGTTCCGCAACCGCATGATGCTGTCGCATTTGGATTGCGTATCTGGAACGACTGCCCCATCAGATCGTCAACGAAGTCAATTTCTGAACCATCCATATAGGGTACTGAGATAGAATCGATTAGCACCTTGGCGCCAAGCTTCTCGATAACAATGTCATCATCGGACTGATCATCGACAAGATCATATTTGTAGGAAAAGCCGGAACAGCCGCCACCTTCGACAGAAACACGCAATGCGGTTTTGCCGGGCTCTGAATTGATAATCTTTGCAATCCGCTTGGCTGCGGATTCAGAAACGCTAATGTCTGTCATCTGCCTTGTTCCGCTTACAATTGCGTATAACGAAGTGGAATTACGAAATTCACAATCAACGCATACTTGCCATCATGTTTAGCTGATAGCTATGAACGCAGTGCGTGGAAGTCAATGTCCACCTGTCATTTACGTAATCATATTACAGTGAGGTACGCATCGCAATGTCCGGTCAGGAAATTGGGTCACTTGAAGGCATCGGCTTCGGTTATCGTGAACGCGCGCCTTATGCTTGCAATCCAACTTTGAGCCGTGGGCGGCTGGTATCTGAGCCTGAAAGCGCCACGCGAACCCCTTTTCAGCGCGACCGCGACAGAATCATTCATTCGACGGCTTTTCGTCGCCTGAAGCATAAGACGCAGGTTTTCATTGCGCATGAAGGCGATCATTACCGCACCCGTCTGACACATACGATTGAAGTGGCGCAGATTGCGCGTGCATTGGCGCGTGCCTTGCGATTGGATGAAGACCTCGCGGAAGCTGTGGCGCTTGTTCATGATTTTGGACATACGCCGTTTGGACATACCGGCGAAGACGCGCTCAACGAACGGATGAAGTCCTATGGCGGGTTTGATCACAATGCGCAGTCTTTGCGTATAGTGACGAAGCTTGAGCATCGTTATGCGGATTTTGACGGTCTGAACTTGTCATGGGAAACGCTTGAAGGACTGGTAAAGCACAATGGTCCGCTGATTGGCCCGTTTGTGTCTCATGCTGACGAGCCAGTTCCACAGCCTATCCTCGACTTTAACGAGCGCTACGATCTCGAATTGTCGCGTTTTGCGAGCCTTGAGGCGCAATGTGCGGCAATCGCTGACGACATTGCTTACAATGCGCATGATATTGACGACGGTCTTCGCTCTGGACTGCTGACGCTTGAAGGGCTCGATGAGGTGCCTCTGACGAAGCGGCTGCTGGATATTGTCAGAACGCGTTATCCGGCGCTTGATGCCGTGCGCACCGGGCATGAGCTTGTTCGTCGTCAGATCACGATCATGGTCGAAGATGTAATTGCTGAATCACAACGTCGTATCGCCAGCGCCAACCCACAAAGCGTTGAAGAGGTGCATGCGCAACCCCGCGCACTCGTAGGCTTCTCAGAAACGATGCGAGATGATGAAAAAGTTTTGAAACGCTTTTTGTTCAAGAACCTCTATTTTCATGACAGTGTCGTGGTCCGCAGGCAGGCTGCGGATAAGATTGTTCAAGACCTATTCGATATTTCATTTGAAAAGCCATCCATTATGCCAGCCGAGTGGCAGGCGGACTGGGAAACACTTGATCAGGCAGGCCGGGCACGTCGCGTTGCCGACTATTTGGCGGGCATGACTGACAATTATGCCGTGCGCGAACACCGACGATTGTTTGACCACACACCCGATTTAGCTTAATCGGGGCGTAACGAAGCGGGTGCTGGTGCTAAAACGCGTTGGTATTGCTGCTATTTTTATGACGAGCCAAGGCCGGAAAACACACTTATAGCCGGACGGAAGCCTGACAGGACGAACCATGAATATCTTTGCAGATTTCGACGCACGTATCAAAAAAACGTTGCAAGAGATTGATCTGAAAACGAAAGATGGCAGCGAGCTTGATCTGTCGCGTATCAGCGTGGAGCCACCGCGCGATGCTTCGCATGGTGATATTGCGACGAATGCTGCCATGGTTCTTTCCAAAGCTGTTGGTCAGAATCCGCGTGAGCTTGCAACGGCAATTGCCGATGCATTGAAGGCTGATGCTGATGTTGCAAGTGTTGACGTTGCAGGTCCGGGCTTCATTAATCTGCGTTTGAAAGATGTTTACTGGCAGCGCGAATTATCCGCGATGCTCAATGAAGCGACTGATTTTGGCCGCTCAAAGCTCGGCGCTGGGAAAAAAGTCAACGTTGAATATGTGTCGGCAAACCCAACCGGGCCAATGCATGTCGGTCATTGCCGTGGTGCGGTTGTCGGTGACGTGCTTGCAAACCTGCTGAAATTCGCTGGCTTTGATGTCGTCAAAGAATATTACGTCAATGATGCAGGCTCACAGATCGACGTGCTAGCCAATTCAGCAATGCTGCGTTATCGCGAAGCGCTAGGCGAAGAGATTGGCGAAATTCCTGCCGGTCTTTATCCTGGCGATTATCTGGTGCCAGTCGGCGAGGCGCTTGCCAAGGAATTTGGCAAAAAGCTTCTGGAAATGCCGGAAGAAGAAGCGCTCGTTCTCGTGAAAGAACGCACCATCAACGCGATGATGGCGATGATTCGGGCTGATCTTGATGCGCTGAATGTTCATCATGACGTGTTTTATTCTGAACGCACATTGCATGCAGATCATGCGCGCGCCATTCGTGCTGCAATCAACGATCTGACGCTCAAGGGCCACGTCTATAAGGGCAAGCTGCCACCGCCAAAGGGCCAGCTGCCAGAGGAGTGGGAAGACCGCGAACAGACCTTGTTCCGCTCGACCGAAGTGGGTGATGATATTGACCGTCCGCTGATGAAGTCAGACGGCGCCTTCACCTATTTTGCGGCTGACGTTGCTTACTTCAAAGACAAATATGACCGTGGTTTCAATGAGATGGTCTATGTGCTCGGCGCAGACCATGGCGGCTACGTAAAGCGTCTTGAAGCTGTCGCTCGCGCTGTTTCTGACGGTAAGGCCAAGTTGACAGTTCTGCTTTGTCAGCTCGTCAAACTGTTCCGCGACGGCGAACCCGTACGCATGTCGAAGCGTTCGGGCGAATTCATCACGCTACGTGAAGTGGTGGATGAGGTGGGTCGCGATCCGGTCCGTTTCATGATGCTTTACCGGAAGAATGATGCGCCACTTGATTTCGATTTTGCGAAAGTAACCGAGCAGTCAAAAGATAATCCGGTATTCTACGTGCAATACGCTTCGGCGCGTTGCCATTCGGTCTTCCGTCAGGCTGTTGATCAGCTTGGTCTTGCCGATCTGGATCGTGTTTCGCTTGGTGCACATCTTCACAAGCTGACCGATGAGAGCGAAATTGCACTTATCCGCAAGCTTGCTGAATATCCACGTTTGATCGACGCTGCGGCCACCCATCAGGAGCCTCATCGCCTCGCTTTTTACCTTTATGACCTTGCCAGCGCGCTGCATTCGCAATGGAATAGGGGTACAGAAAACCCAGACTTACGTTTTATTAAGGTTAACGATCCAGAATTGTCACTAGCAAGGCTAGGGCTGGTGCAGGTCGTTTCCGATGTTCTGACTTCTGGTTTGACGATTATCGGTGCGGATGCTCCAACGGAAATGCGCTAAGACGAACTGATCACTCGCAAGTTCAACAACAGTGTTGAGTGGGTGGTGGTAAGTCAAAAAGATGGAAGATCGACGGCGGGTTAAGTCGTCGGCCTTCCATAAGGCGCAGGTAACTTCCGTCAACTTTTGCCCACATTGCCTCGCTAAAATGTGATGTATCGAGACGTCTTGCGACGTCCAGGGTTTGAGTTAGGAACACACCATGACGGACAGCAGTGCTAATCCCCGTAATTACGGCGAGCGTCCGCTGCACGAAGACGATCCGCTGATGGAACTATCAAGGATCATGGACTTCGGCGCGTCTGCTGATACCAATGCCGCCCAAAATGATTTCCGGGGCGACTACAGGCCTGAGCCAAATTTTGATTCTGGTGACAGCGAGATTGCGTTCGATCTTGAGCGTGAGTTGCTGGGTGATTTTGGCAATGAACCAGAGCCGCAGCAATATACGGTGCCGTTTTCATCCCATTCTTATCAGGATGAAGCGCCCGCTCTGCATGAGGACCATCTGGCATCTGCTCTTGAAGAAGAGTTTGATCTGCAGATGGATGCACATGAACCAGCAGTTCAGTCCGCTGCTCCAGCGCAGTCTTTTGATTTTGTAGAAGCTGATCGCGCAGAACCTGTGCCGCAGTTCGACTACAATGATTATTCCGAAGCGCGTACAGCTTACGAAGACGTTCAACTGGATGCATATGCTGCAACCGCTGCCAACGCCCCTTCAGAGCAGGGCTACTCAAACTACAGCTCACCTGAATTTCAGGAGCGGGAATCGCAATTTGCTGATCCCTACGCGGGCGAGCCTGCCGGATATTCAACAAGCAGCCAGAACATCGGTAATGAATGGGAAATCCCATCCGCTACACCGTTTGAAGCCTCCCAGCCTGTAGAGCCTGCACATCAGGCGCTATCGCTTGAAGACGAGCTGGAAAGCTTATTGTTTGGTGATGAGCCTCAGGCTTCGTCTGCGCCAGAATCAGTTTATCAGCCGGCCTATCAAGATGAGCAGCAGCAGTTTGAAAACTATGCGCCTCGTTTTGAGAGCAATGTTGCTGAAGAGCCAGCCTATGCTGAGCCAGCATTTGATGATTTCTCGCTAGAAGATCCGCAGGCCTATACTTCTGTTGAACCAGCGACGAGTTACGCACCAGAAACCTATGCGCCTCGAACAACGTCTACCGCAGAAACTCCAGCTTATCCGCATTACACCCTGAGCAACTTCGCTGCCGGTGCTGCGACTGCTGGTGTGCTTACTTCTGAACCAGTGCAGCACGCGGCGCCTGCTTTCGAATCAGAGCAGCCCGAACTCGAAGACGATTTTTCGTTTGGTGACGATTTCTCACTCTCAGATGAGCCGGACTTTGCACGCGCTGTATCAGAATCAACCGATGATGATCAGTCAGGTCTGGAAGAAATTTCGTTCAGTGAAGACGACTTCGGTTTTGAGCCTTCGGGCGATGCCGCTACTGCTGCACCTGCTGATGCTTCGGCTGTCTTCACCGAAGAAGATTTCTTCACCGATGAAGATTTTGATTTGTCGCCCGATGCAGAAGAAGAGCCGGTCAGCCAGCCCGCTTATGCGCATGCAACTTATAGCGACGAAGATCGCCACCCTTCGGCACCATCATTTGCAAACTATGCAGACCAGCGTTCAGTGTTCGTCGCACCAGCGCCTGAAATCGAAACACTAAGCGTCTCTGAAGGCAAGGTTGATCAAACTCATTCGCTTGATCTGCCAGAAGTGAGCTATGGCGATGAAGATAACGGCACATCGCTAAACGATTTGGAAGCTGAGTTCGCTGAAGTGTTCAGCACCATCGATGTGGATGAATCAGCGGCGAAGGTCGAAGTCCAGAGCGAAGCCGACAAGGCTTTTGAGGACATCTTCCGCGAAAGCGCTTCGTCTTACATGCCAAGCGGTGGTGTTGCGGCTGGTGCAGCCCTTGGTCTTGGCGCTGCTGCGGCCACCGTTGCCTATGGACGCGCCAATCCAACCATCCCGTCGGCAACGCCACAAAATGCTGCTGCCAACAGCGACGACTTCTACAATCATTGGGCTGCGCAAGGTGCGCAGACCATGGAAAGTGGCGAATTTGGTACGCGTGCCGGTATGCAGCCAGAAGATGATCTTGGTGTTGCTGCGGAAGCCTATCGCAATCGTCCGGTTCGTGGACGCCGTGGTCTGATCCTCGCAAGCGTCGCGGGTCTGGCTGTTCTCATCGGCGGAATTGGCTATCACTTCCTTGGTGGCAGCGGCTCCGGCGAGCCTGTAGTGATTCGCGCGGATAACCAGCCGATCAAGATGCAGCCGGAAAATCCGGGCGGTGCGACTGTTCCTAATCAGGATAAGGCCGTTTACGACCGCGTTGCAGGTACATTGCCGAATAATCCTGAACAGAAGTCGCTTATTTCTGCGGGTGAAGAGCCTGTCGATCTTGGCGCTCAGGATAACGATGTTGGTGTGGATGATGGCCCAGAGCCAACCACTGCCGCTGCGCAGAATTCTGGACAGGATGCGCCATTGATCCAACCACGTGAAGTGGAAACAATGATCGTGCGTCCTGATGGCTCGATCGTTCAGGCACAACAGCCTGCGCAAACGGCACCACAGCCGACTGTTCCAGTTGCTGCGACGAATAATGATGCGCCGATTGCGCCACCAGCTGAAACCGATGAAATC
Organism: Ochrobactrum sp. EDr1-4; assembly: GCF_049199085.1. Classification (NCBI taxonomy): domain Bacteria; kingdom Pseudomonadati; phylum Pseudomonadota; class Alphaproteobacteria; order Hyphomicrobiales; family Brucellaceae; genus Ochrobactrum; species Ochrobactrum sp. EDr1-4. The sequence goes on along the minus strand of NZ_JBLZOF010000001.1, from coordinate 131,249 downwards.
GGAGCGCTTGCTGCTGCGGGAGAACTTCAGGCCCCAGTTGCCAATACGCCGACTGCACAGCCGGCAACACAGGCTCCAGCAGCACCTGTTCGTGCACCTGTGATTCCTTCACGCCCTGCTGAACAGCCAACCACGATTGTTGGTAACGTGCCGCAGCGCACACAGACGCCAGCACAGGCAGCCCCTGTGGCTGCTCCACAGGTCGCATCTGCGGCTGGTGGTGGTTACTTCATCCAGATCGCTTCGCAGCCATCTGCTGAACTGGCACAGAAGTCATATGCCAATATGGCGCAGCGTTATGGCAGCGTGATCGGTGGTCGTGCAGTTGACATCAAGCGCGCCGATATTCCGAACAAGGGCACTTATTACCGTGTTCGTGTTCAGGCCGGTTCGAAAGAAGAAGCGAATGCGCTTTGCGGTCGCTTTAAGACGGCGGGCGGCAGCTGCTTCGTAACGCAGTAAGCAATCGGATAAATGAATTTGAAGAGGGCGGCTTTGGCCGCCCTTTTTCGTGAGACTACCAAGCTAAATGTTTTTCGGTTAAGTCATAATCACTGATTTTGAGTGCAAATGAATCGAAGGAATATCGCATGAGCGAATGCAAGGCGTGGATTGCAGGTGTAGCCGGTACAGAGCTGACGCCAGATGAGATAGCCTTCTTCCGTGATGAAAAGCCTTGGGGCTTTATTCTCTTCGCACGCAATGTCGAAAGCCTTGAACAGGTTGCCGATTTGACCGCACAATTGCGCGACGTGACAGATCGCCCGCAGATGCCGGTGTTTATCGATCAGGAAGGTGGGCGCGTGCAGCGCCTTCGTCCGCCACTGGTTCCAAATTATCCCGCAGCTGCGGAAATTGGCGCGATCTATAACCGCGATCATGAAGCAGGTCTGCGCGCTGCATGGCTCCATGCGCGGTTGCACGCATTCGACCTGCTTAAAGTTGGGGTGAATGCAGATTGTCTGCCTGTGCTCGATGTGCCGATTGAGGGCGCGCATGATGTGATTGGTGCACGTGCTTATTCTAAAAATCCGCATGAAGTGGCGCTGATGGGACGTGCTGCCGCCGAGGGCTTGCTTGCGGGTGGTGTCTTGCCAGTTATCAAGCATATGCCGGGGCACGGTCGTGCATTCAGCGATACGCATAAGGAACTGGCACGGGTTGATGTGCCTTTGTCTGAGCTGGTCACGCATGATTTCGTGCCATTCAAAGCGCTCAATGATCTGCCAATGGCCATGACTGCGCATGTGATCTTTGATAGCGTTGATCCGAAAAACCCGTCAACGCTTTCGCCAACGGTAATCAACACTGTCATTCGTGATGTCATCCAGTTTGATGGTTTGATCATCAGCGACGATATTTCGATGAAGGCGCTTTCCGGCGATCTTGGTGATATTGCGGAAGGCATCACCAATGCGGGTTGCGATATTGTTCTTTATTGCGCGGGCGTGATGGAAGAACTCAAAAAGGTCGCCCCCCGCGTTCCAATTTTGGAGGGCAAATCGCTCAAACGTGCAGAGCTGGCTGAAGTCTATGCTGGTGAACCTGATTTGTCAGATGAGGCGGAACTACGCGAAGAGTTTGGACAACTGTTTCAGGCAATAGCTTAACAGGCAATTCTTAGGATAAGATGTCCTGAAAAGGTCAGTGGCGTTTATGCACTGGCCATCAGGACGACAGGATAAGCGGGTGGCCGGATCAGAAACCAACACAAGCAGCAAAGACGGTGCAAATGTGCCGATGGATGCTCTGTGGCAAAATGAATCTGACATCGACAATGATGAACCCTCACTGTTAGTCGATGTGCAGGGCTTTGAAGGTCCGCTGGATTTGCTGCTGCATCTTGCGCGAACGCAGCGTGTTGATCTCTCCCGCATTTCTGTTTTGGCGCTTGCGGAACAATATCTGGGCTTTGTAGAGCAGGCGCAAGCTCTCAAGCTTGAATTGGCCGCCGATTATCTCGTTATGGCGGCGTGGCTTGCTTATTTGAAGTCCAAGCTTCTGATCCCCAAGCAGAAAGGCGATGACGAAGCCACAGGTGAAGAACTGATCGCCACGCTGCAATTCCGCCTTAAGCGCCTCGAAGCCATGCGCGACGCTGCGGCGAATCTCGTTAACCGTAAACGTCTGGGACGAGACGTTTTTGCACGTGGAATGCCGGAACTGGTTGTCGTTGATCGCTCAAGCCAGTTTTCTGCTACGCTTTATGAGTTACTGACTGCTTACACATCGCAGCGACAGCGCCAGAGCGTCACACATGTTCAGATCGAAAAACGTGCCGTTTGGTCTTTGAAAGAAGCACGCAGCGCGCTTGTACGGCTAATGGGAATAAGTGAGGACTGGATCGCGCTCGACCGCTTCCTGATAAATTATGCGCTGACGCCGCAAGAACGCGCATCGGCTTTGGCAAGCTCGTTTGCTGCAAGTCTTGAGCTTGTGCGCGAAGGCAAGCTGGAAGTGCGTCAGAATGCGCCCTTTGAACCAATCTATATGCGCGCTCATGCTCGATTGAACGAACTGGATGAGGACGCAGATGTCTGAGACAGAAATCGCAATGGATGACTTTGATAACGATGCTGAAAATCCAGAATCATCAATGACACTTGCTGAGTTTAGCCGGATTGCCGAGGCGATTATTTTTGCCTCTGCAGAACCAGTCACAGAGCGGGCACTGTCCGAACGTCTGCCGGGCAATGTTGATTTACCCGCTGTGCTCAATCATTTGCAAAAAATCTATGAGGGCAGGGGCGTCAATCTGCTTCGGGTTGGCACAGCATGGGCTTTTCGTACCGCACCTGATCTCGGATTTCTTTTAAGCCGTGAAACAGTTCAGCAACGCAAACTATCGCGTGCTGCGATGGAAGTGCTGGCGATCATTGCCTATCATCAGCCTGTGACGCGCGCAGAGCTGGAAGATATTCGCGGCGTTGAAACATCAAAGGGTACGCTTGATGTGCTGATGGAAACGGGCTGGATCAAGCTGCGCGGTCGCCGCCGCACGCCGGGTCGTCCGGTGACTTATGGCACGACCGACGCTTTTCTCGACCAGTTTGGTTTGCCAGAGATTCGCGATCTTCCGGGATTGGAAGAATTGCGCGGGGCAGGGCTTTTGTCTGCGCGCATTCCGTCTGGTTTTTCGGTGCCGGTACCAAATGTTGATCCCGACGAATTGACTGATGACGAAGAGCCACTGGAAGATATTGATCTTGAAGGATTGGGGCTGCTCGCGCCGCGCGGTGATTGATTTAAAACAAGATACGACAAATAAAATTGGTGTATCTTCATTCACGGTCACACTTCTGTTTGAAAGATTTGTTGAAAACGCTTAAATCGTAATCAGCAATACAGGAATAAGCCGTGGTTCACGGCATTGAGAGGAATAAAATGGGTAGCTTTTCTATCTGGCACTGGCTGATCGTTCTCGCAGTTGTGCTGCTTCTGTTCGGTCGTGGCAAAATTCCAGAACTGATGGGCGATGTTGCCAAGGGTATCAAGAACTTCAAGCAGGGCATGTCTGAAGAAGATGCTGCGAAGGAAGATGCTAAGGCTGACGCACGAACAATTGATGCGCGTGCTGACGATACCGTCAAGGATGTCAAGAAGACGACAAAGTCCTGATGTGATCTGGTTCGGGCTGCGTGCAATGCGGTACGCAGCATGAATAACAATTCAAGCGGATTGCAATAACCTCTATGGAGGTAAAATTGTGATCTGAGTTGCGGTTTTCCGCCGAAATACGGGGCGCGCGCAAAAGCGCGGAGTATCAAATATGTTCGATATCGGTTGGTCTGAACTGCTGATTATCGCGATCGTGATGATCGTGGTGGTTGGGCCTAAGGATTTGCCGAAGATGCTCAGGGCTTTCGGTAAGGCGACTTCGCGGATGCGCAGCACCGCAAATGAGTTTCGCAATCAGTTCAATGAAGCTTTGAAAGAAGCTGAGCTTGAAGATGTGAAGAACATTGTTGATGAGGCGCGCAAGCTTGATCCGCGCTCGAAACTTACACAGGTCTTTGATCCGATTCGCAGTGCTGGTGAGGATATTCGCGCTGGTCTCCAGTCTACGACGTCCATGTCACCCGCTGAGCCCGCAAAATTTGCAGAAGTGACAACGCCTGTTGAGCCAAATGGCGCAACGGTTCCTGTTGAAGCGCCGGTCGAGAAGCCCGTTGCTAAGCCAAAAGCACCGCGCAAGAAGGCCGCCGCCGCAGTCGAAGCACCCGTGGCAGAAAAGCCGGTTAAAGCAAAAGCGACGACAGCGAAGCCTAAAGCAGTTGTTGCAGCATCTGACGCTGTTGCAAAGCCAGCCGCGCCCAAGCCCGCTAAGGTCGCTGTCGCGAAGAAACCAGCTGTGGCAAAAGCTACGACCACAAAACCTGCCGCTCCCGCTAAAAAGACCACGAAGAAGACGACTGAAAAGACAGGAAGCAAAGCTTGAAACCGGATGAGGCTGAAATTGAACAGAGCGCAGCACCGCTGCTCGAACATCTGATCGAACTGCGCCGCCGCCTGATTTGGGCGATTCTGGCGTTTTTCATTGCGTTTGTTATCTGTTTTGCCTTTGCGAAGCATCTCTTCAATCTGCTCGTCTTGCCCTATCAGTGGGCAATAGACTGGGCCGGTATGGATCGCTCGAAAGCCGAATTGATTTATACAGCGCCGCAGGAATTCTTCTTCACGCAGGTAAAAGTCGCCATGTTTGGTGGCATTGTGCTGGCATTTCCGATCATCGCGGCGCAGATTTATAAGTTCGTCGCTCCTGGTCTTTATAAACATGAGCGTATGGCATTCCTGCCATTCCTGATTGCCTCGCCGATCCTGTTTCTGATTGGTGGTGCGCTAGTCTATTTCTTCTTCACCCCGATGGTGATGTGGTTCTTCCTTGCCATGCAGCAGAGCGGCGGCAACGGTGAAGTGCAGATTTCACTTCTGCCTAAGGTTTCAGAATATCTGAGCCTCATCATGACGCTCATTTTCGCCTTTGGTCTGGTGTTTCAGTTGCCAGTCATTACAAGCCTGATGGCGCGTGTTGGCTTGGTCACATCGCAAGGCCTGAAAGACAAACGCAAATATGCGATTGTTATTGCTTTTGTGGTGGCTGCGGTTCTGACCCCTCCAGACCCTGCGAGCCAGATCGGTCTTGCTATACCTGCAATCCTTCTCTACGAGATTTCTATCATATTGGCCCGAATGATCGAGAAGCAGCGGAACGAAGCGAAGGACGAGGCTGACGCCGAGGACAGCGCTCCAACTTCCTGATCTGGACTTATGTTAAACAGAGGCTGCATGATCGCAGCCTCTCTCTTGTTAAATTACACGAAACGGCTTTTCCCATGCTCGACATCAAATGGATTCGCGAAAACCCTGAAGCTCTTGATAAGGCGCTTGCTAAGCGCGGATCTGAGTCGCGTTCGTCCGAACTGATCGCGCTGGATGAAAAGCGCCGTGAGCATGTCGGCAAGGTTCAGGCTGCTCAGGAACGTCGCAACGCTGCTTCCAAAGAAATCGGCAAGGCTATGGCCGAAAAAGACGCTGAAACAGCTGATCGACTGAAAGCGGAAGTCGGCGAGCTGAAGGCCTTTTTGACGGAAGCGGAAGAAACCGAACGTCGTCTGATCAAAGAACTCAATGACGCGCTTTCGACGCTGCCAAATATTCCGGGCGACGATGTTCCGCTTGGCGAAGATGAAGCAGGCAATGTTGAAATCCGTCGCATTGGAAATCAGCGCAATTTTTCGTTCACGCCAAAAGAGCATTATGAGCTTGGCGAAGCGCTAGGTTATATGGACTTTGAACGCGCTGCAAAAATTGCAGGTTCGCGTTTCACGGTTCTTAAAGGCCCGCTTGCGCGTCTTGAGCGTGCACTCGGACAGTTCATGCTTGATTTGCACACCACTGAGCACGGCTACATGGAAACCATGCCGCCGCTGATGGTGCGTGACGAAGCTGTTTATGGCACAGGACAGTTGCCAAAATTCACTGAAGATCTTTTCCGCACAACCGATGGTCGATGGCTCATTCCAACGGCAGAAGTGCCGCTGACCAATCTGGTTGCCGATGAAATCGTTGACGTGAAAACCTTGCCGCAGCGCTACACAGCATTGACGCCATGTTTCCGCTCGGAAGCGGGTTCTGCCGGCCGTGATACGCGCGGCATGCTGCGCCAGCACCAGTTCCTTAAAGTGGAAATGGTGTCGATTACTGATGCAGACAGCTCGGCTGCGGAACATGAACGCATGACTGCTTGTGCCGAGGAAGTGCTGAAACGTCTTGGATTGCCGTTCCGCACGGTTGTGCTTTGCACTGGCGATATGGGCTTTGGCGCGCAGAAGACATATGACATCGAAGTATGGATGCCGGGTCAGAATGCTTATCGCGAAATTTCGAGCTGCTCGGTTTGCGGTGACTTCCAGGGCCGTCGCATGAATGCGCGCTATCGTCCGGAAGCGGAAAAAGCGACGCGCTTTGTGCATACGCTCAATGGTTCGGGCGTTGCTGTTGGCCGTGCATTGATTGCTGTTATGGAAAATTATCAGCAGGAAGATGGCAGCATTCATATTCCTGAAGCATTACAGCCATACATGGGCGGCCTTACGCGCATTGAGAAAGCCGCGTAGTTAAATCTTATGATCTGAATGAAGGAGTGACGACGTGCGAATTTTGCTGACGAACGATGATGGTATCCACGCTGAAGGCCTCGCAGTTCTGGAGCGTATCGCACGCAAGCTCTCAGACGATGTCTGGGTTGTTGCTCCCGAAACAGATCAGAGCGGCCTTGCGCATTCGCTCACACTGTCAGAGCCGCTTCGCCTGCGCCAGATTGATGAACGTCACTTCGCACTGCGCGGCACACCGACCGATTGCGTTATCATGGGCGTGCGTCACGTGCTGCCTGAAGCGCCAGACCTCATTCTGTCGGGCGTTAATTCTGGCGCTAACATGGCTGACGATGTCACTTATTCCGGCACTGTTGCAGGTGCTATGGAAGGTACACTTCTCGGTGTGAAGGCAATCGCTCTTTCGCAGGAGTATGATTACGACGATGGCCGTCGTGTTCTGCCTTGGGAAACTGCAGAAACGCATGCGCCTGAGCTGATTAAAAAACTCGTCGAAGCTGGCTGGCCTGAAGGCGTTTTGATCAATTTGAATTTCCCGAATTGCGCACCTGATGAAGTCAAAGGCACTCGCGTGACTGCGCAGGGCAAACTCAGCCATGATGCGCGTCTTGATGAGCGTCTCGATGGTCGTGGCTTCCCTTATTTCTGGCTGCAATTTGGCCGCACGAAAGCTGAAGTTGCAGCGGACAGTGATGTCGCTGCGATCAAGGGTGATTTTATTTCCGTAACGCCGCTCCAGCTCGATCTGACCGCGCAGAAGGTCCGTGCAGATCTCAGCAAGGCACTTGGTGTTGAAGCACTTGGGGTCGAAGCATGAATCAGGCTGTGTCTGAACGCCCGCAGCTTTCGGACAGGGAAGGATTTGCATCCTTCGTCATGCGCATGAGAGCGCGCGGCATCAATGATGCCCGCCTCTTTGGCGCAATTGAAGCAACGCCACGTCAGAGCTTTATGGGCTCTGCGTGGTCGCATCTTGCTTTCAGCCAACGCACTGCGCCGCTTGATTGCGGCGAATATATCGAAGGCATCGACGATCAGGCGCGCATGATTGCAGCGCTTGATCTTGAGGCGGGTCATCGTGTGCTGGAAATTGGCACAGGTTCCGGCTTTACCGCCGCTGTCATGTCGATGTTGTCTGGCCGTGTGACGACGGTTGAGCGTTATCGCAAGCTTTGCGACCGCGCCTTGCAGCAGTTCGTGACACTTAAGCGTGAAAACATCATGGTCAAACATGCTGATGGTCGTCATGGCATGCCGGGCGGACCATTTGACCGAATCATAATCTGGCTGGCGTGTGAAGATATTCCACGTCATTTCGTGGAGCTTCTTGCGACACATGGTGTTCTGGTAGCACCAGTCGGCCCGGGTGACGACGTGCAAATGGTAACGCGTATTGCGAAAGTTGGTAGCCGTTTTGAGCAGGCCAATATTATGCCTGTTCGTTATCAGCCGTTTATTGAAGGCATATCCTCCGTTTTGTGAGGAAATTGCTCGCCTTTGGTTCCATACAAAAAACTTTTTTACAGCGCATATTTGCTTACGGCGCGGCGTTTCTGTGTGCTTATGGTGTCTAATTGGTGAATATTTTTTATAAGAAATCTCCATTCTTAACCAGCGAGTAACATTAACGCGTTTTAATGAGTCCAAGTGAGTTCTAGAGTTGGGCGAGTTGATCATGCGTTTTCCAATATTGCAGCATACGTCTGAACGTCTCCTGCGAAATGCAGCGATCGTTCTCATTGCAGGTTTTGGTGCAGGGTGTAGCGCCGATACAATGCGCTTTACCGATGGCATGTTTACGGGCTCCACGCCTAATCAGCGTGTTGTTCAGCAGCAGCCGGCTAATGATGTTTACGCATCTGCACCGATAGCTGCGGCACCACCTGTTTCAAGTGGGTCCGTTCAGCGCAACAGTTTGCCGCCAGTGTCTTCGGCACCTGTCGCTGCCGCTGCAACGCAGGCACAAAATCAGGTGAACCAGACGCGTGACGTGGCAGCGAGCCATGTCAATAATGCCGGAACGCAGGTAGCAAGCGCTGCCGGTGCTGCAAACAATGCAGCCGCTAATGCGAAGGCGAATGTTCTTGGACAGTTGCCAGCAACCGCTAATGGTGCGCCAATTCCTGCTGCTGGTCATGTTGTGGCGCCTGTTGCTGCCGCTGCTGCGGGTGGTTATGCGGTTAAATCTGGTGATTCGCTCTTCTCGATTGCGCAGAAGCACAACGTACCAGTTGAACAGTTAAAGCAGGCGAATGGCCTTTCCAACGGTGCAATCCGTGTAGGCCAGAATCTTGTTATTCCATCGACAGCGGGTGCCGCAACGCAGGTTGCAGCCGTATCGCCACAGCCGGTCAAGCCAGCCGTTGCCGCACCAGTGCAGACTGCTTCGGTTGCACCGAATGAAGCTTCAAACGTCAAGCCTTATACGCCGCCATCAGCGAGCAATAAGGTCATCGAAGACGCTGAAAAGGATCAGTCCGCAGCACCATCATCGACCGGAATTTCGCAGATGCGCTGGCCGGTTCGTGGTCGCGTTCTCGCAAGCTTCGGTCAGCGTGATGGCACTTCGGTCAATGACGGTATCGACATCATGGTGCCGGAAGGTACTGCTGTAAAAGCTGCTGAAAACGGCGTTGTTATCTATTCGGGCGATGGCTTGAAGGAATTCGGACAGACGGTTTTGATCCGTCACGACAATGGGCTTGTAACCGTCTACGGACATAACAGCCAAATCCTCGTGCAGCGTGGCCAGAAGGTTCGTCGCGGCGAAGATATTGCAAAGTCCGGCATGAGCGGCAACGCGAAGTCGCCAAAGCTGCACTTTGAAGTGCGTAAGAATTCATCGCCGGTCAATCCTTCCAAATATCTGGAATCATAACCGGAACTCGATCGCAGAAGTATGAAAGGCGGGTTTTAAACCCGCCTTTTTTTATCGAAATCTATATTGCTTTTCCAAGTCGGCCAGCCAGATCCTGAATATACTGCCAGGCAACACGGCCCGAGCGATTGCCGCGTGTGGTTGACCATGTCAACGCCTCTGCATGCAGTAGCTTTGAATCGTAATCCAGCTGGTAATTCGCGGCATAGCCATCAACCATCGCCAGATAGTCTTCCTGATTGCATTTGTGGAAACCAAGCCACAGGCCAAAGCGATCAGACAATGATACTTTTTCTTCAATCGCCTCCGATGGGTTCACAGCAGTTGAGCGTTCATTGTCGATCATGTCACGCGGCATTAGGTGACGGCGATTGGATGTCGCATAGAAAATCACATTGTCCGGGCGACCTTCTACACCGCCTTCAAGGGCTGCTTTCAGCGACTTGTAAGACGTATCATCATGATCGAATGACAGATCATCGCAGAACAGGATAAAGCGGTAAGGCCCTTCCTTTATGAGGTTCATCAGGGCAGGGAGGCTGTCGATGTCTTCGCGATGAATTTCAACGAGTTTCAGCGGAAGCTTGTCGGCCTGTTCAGCATTGACGCTGGCTTGCGCTGCCTTGACGAGCGAGGATTTGCCCATGCCGCGCGCGCCCCAAAGAAGGACGTTATTAGCCGGATAACCTTTAGCGAAGCGGCGTGTATTATCGACAAGCTGATCGCGCACCAGATCGACGCCACGGATAAGTCCGATATCGACGCGGTTGACGCGCTTAACCGCATCAAGTGTCAGACGCTCAGGCGCCCAGACAAAACAGTCTGCAGATTCAAGATCGGGTGTTGTGGGTTGTGGCGGCGCGATACGCTCCAAAGCCGCGATCAGGCGGTCGAGTTTCTGGCTCAGTATATTTTCGGTGGTCATTCCATGCCCTCAGCTAATGAGGATGATGGCTTAACATGCAACAACCAGCAGGAAAAGTGTTAGACCTTGACCGACTGAAGCCATCGTCGGTTGCAATTGGCGCACTAACCATTGTAATGCCATTAAGAATTTGTCTTTGAGACTTCCAGAGGAGTACCTAATGTTTGTAACACCAGCTTATGCTCAAGCTTCCGGCGGCGTAATGGGCCCAGATATGCTCATGAGCATTCTGCCTTTCGTTCTGATCTTCGTTATCATGTATTTCCTCATCATCCGTCCACAGCGGACGCAGATGAAGAAGCGTCAGGAAATGCTGGCTGCTGTTCGTCGCGGTGATACAGTTGTAACGGGTGGCGGCATTGTCGGTAAAGTCCAGAAGGTCCATGACGATGGTGAACTCGACGTTGAAATCGCCGAAGGCGTAAAGATTCGCGTTCTGCGCAGCGCTCTTTCTGAAGTGCGCGTTAAGGGCGAACCAGTCGCTGATAACAAGAATAAGTAATTTTTGATTTGAACAGGCCCCGGTAAGGATTCCCTACCGCATAATTCTTAAACTTGAGACAGTTTAAGAATTATGCAGAAGATATAAATGGTTAGTGCGCTGTGCGCTCTAACCGGGGCCTGTTCATTATTGTGAAGCGCGCGTAAAGCGCATGCTTCCCACAACACCGGCTGTATTTCGCATCCGGTTTAAGTTCTTCCAGCCGAAACGGAATTGCTGCCCGATGCTATATTTTTCACGTTGGAAATCGGCTCTGATTTGGTTGGCAATCATCGCCAGCTTCATCATTGCATCGCCCAATTTTTTCTCGCGTGAAACTCTGGCTAATCTGCCCGGCTTTCTACCCACAAAACAGGTCGCTCTCGGGCTTGATCTGTCGGGTGGTTCCCGCCTTGTCCTTCAGGTGCAAAACCCTGGCCGAGGCGATGTCGACCGCACCAAAGACGTTATGCGTCAGCGTCTTGAGGAATTGGGTTATGGCAACCCGATTGTTGATGAAGAAGGCCGCAATCGTATTCGTGTTGAAGTTCCGGGGCTTTATGACGCGCAGCTTCTAAAAGATATTCTCAGCATTCGAGGCGAACTGTCGTTCCTTGCTGTTGATGATAGCATGTCGCCCGATGATGTGATTCGCGGTGGTGCTTCGCCGACGGATAGTTCGATTATTTATTCTTCTGACGATCCGCCCGTTGGCTATCTCGTTAAAAAGCAGCCAATTTTCACAGGAGCGGACGTTGTCGATGCAAAAGCGACGCTTGGTGGCGATGACAATGAACCTGTCATCACTCTGACACTGGATGAGAAGGGGCGCAGTGCGCTCGCAGCCGCGACCGCTCAGGTCACCGATAAGACTTTTGCTATCGTCGTCGATAATCAGGTCGTTTCTGCACCTGTCGTTGACGAGCCGCTTGATACCGATGAATTGCAGATTTCGGGTGCCTTCGATTTGCAATCGGCCAACAATATGTCGGTCGTTCTGCGTTCAGGTGCTCTGCCCAAGGCCGTTACAGTTCTGGAAGAACGCACAATCGCATCTGCATTGGGTGACGATTATGCGAGTGCTGCAGTTTCCGCAGCATTGCTCGCAATGGTGCTCGTCGGCCTGTTTATGATCCTGTCCTATGGCGTCCTCGGCGTGATTGCCATGGTGGCGCTTGTCGTCAATATGGTCATTCTCGTTGCGGTGATATCGCTGATCGGGGCATCCATAACGCTTGCGAGTGTTGCGGGTATCGTCCTTATTATCGGTATGGCGGTTGACGCCAATATTCTGATTTATGAACGCGTTCGTGAAGATCGGCGCAAGGGCTATTCCGTTGTTCAGGCAATGGAATCGGGCTTCTACCGTGCGCTTTCCACGATTGTTGACGCCAACTTGACCACGATGATTGCAGCGCTCGTGCTGTTCCTGATGGGGTCAGGCCCGGTTCATGGTTTTGCGCTTACCGTCACAATTGGTATTCTGACGACACTGTTCACGACGCTGACTTTCACGCGTCTGCTGATCGCACAATGGGTGCGGACTGCAAAGCCGAAGGAAATTCCAAAGCGTCGTCTGAAGCTGGTGCCGACGGTTACACATATTCCGTTTATGCGTTTGCAATTCGTAACGCTTGCGATTTCAGTCCTTGCTTCAGCAATCGTTGTCGCGCTCTTCGTCAATATTGGCTTCAACTACGGTATCGATTTCCGTGGCGGCTCAATGGTCGAATTGCAGGCGCGCAGCGGTGACGCAGATCTGCCAGACATTGAAGAACGCATGAGCGAGCTGAACATCGACAGCGCGCGTGTGCTGCCTGCAAAGTCGCCACGCTCAGCTCTTGTTATCATCGGCAGTCAGGAAGTGGGTGACGATGCCGAGCAGACCGTTGCAGTGAAACTGCGTGGCGAGTTCGAGCAGGATTATTCGTTCCAGCGTGTTGAAGTGGTCGGCCCGACAGTATCCGAGCAGCTTTCACAGGCAGGGCTTCTGGCACTGTTTTTGTCTCTCGCCGGTATTTTCGTCTATGTCTGGGTGAGATTCCGTTGGCAACTGGCGTTGGGTGCGGTTCTTTCCACACTTCACGACGTGATCATTCTGGCGGGCGTGTTCATCGTCTTCCGAATGGAATTCAATCTGTGGAGTGTTGCGGCGGTTTTGACGATCATCGGTTACTCGCTCAACGATACCATCGTGATCTATGACCGCGTGCGTGAAAACCTGCGCCGTTATAGCAGTGCTCCATTGCCCGCGATTATCGACGCCTCGATCAACCAGACCTTGTCGCGTACCCTGCCGACAGCCTTTGTGACTTTCATTGCGCATATTCCGCTCTATATGTTTGGTGGTGCCGATATTCGAATGTTCGCACTGGCACTGAGCGTGGGTATCATCGTTGCGACGTATTCTTCGATATTTATCGCAGCACCTTTGCTGGTTCAGTTCGGCCTCAAACCGCGAGAAGCAGACAAAGATGCAATGAGTGATGATCTTGAGCAGTCGCTCAATCTGGATAATTAGAGCACATCCCGAAAAGTGGGAACCGGTTTTCGGAACAAGATGTGCGCAAAAATGGACAGAGCATTTCTAATGACTCAACCTAAACTGGAAAAGCTCTGGCATGGCTAAGGGTATAGAAATTCGCGAAGCCCATTTTCCGGGCCGCGCACCGATTGATGCCTATGGCAATGGTGGTTTCCGCTTTGCCGATATGTCGCATATCGGGTCAATCCTTTGCCTGCCATCCGGGATTCATGGATGGGAGCCCAAGACGCCGCCGATTATTTCGGTCAATGATCTGGGTGCTATTCTGGAACAGGCGAGTGATATCGAAATTCTGCTCGTTGGAACTGGCATGGATTTGCGCCGCATCCCGGAAGATGTGCGCGCTATGCTGCGCGAACACCGTATTTCGTCCGACCCGATGAGCACCGGCGCTGCGGTGCGCACTTATAATGTCCTGCTTGCGGAAGATCGTGCGGTTGCAGCGGCGCTGCTTGCGGTAGACTGAACTTATGAACCAGAATGAAGAACATTGCCTGGCGCTTTTGCGTGAGGCTGACCGGGATCGCTATCTTTCAGTGCTGTATGCGCCGGAGGACAAGCGCGGAGCATTGGCGGCCCTCTACGCCTTTAACACCGAAATCGCGCGTATCCGTGATCTGGTTCATGAACCATTGCCTGGAGAAGTTCGTCTGCAATGGTGGCGCGATCTTATCAATGGTGAAGCGCGCGGAAGTGCGGAAGCGCATCCATTAGCAGCCGCGCTGATCGACACGATTACGAAATATGATCTACCTCGCGCGGCTTTCGATAATTACTGCGAAGCACGTATTTTCGATCTCTATGATGATCAGATGCCAAGCCGGAATGATCTGGAAGGCTATTGCGGCGAAACGGCCTCTGCGCTGATCCAGCTTGCAGGGCTTATTCTTGATCGTGATGCAGCACAGGCGCACACAGAAACGATCGGCCACGCCGGTGTTGCTCAGGCGGTGACGGGTCTTTTGCGTCTTCTGCCGATCCATCGTCGTCGTGGACAGCTTTATGTGCCCGCGGATATGTTGCAGGCGGTTGGCGTGTCGCGTGAAGCATTTCTGGCCAATGATGACAAATCTGCCCATGAACGGGTTGTCAGTGTGATGATCGCGCTTGCGCGCGAACATCTGGCGATTTTCGATAAAGCAAAGAAAGATTTGCCGAAAAGCCTCGGTCCGGCATTTCTGCCGATGGCGCTTGTTCCAGCCTATCTCAATGCCATTGAGCGGCTCGGCAGCAAAGCCGCCGATCAGGTTGCAGACCTTTCGGCTATACGCAAACAATGGCTGATGTTTAGAGCTGGTTTTTAAAAAATAAGGCGGTAACCTCATTGAGAAAGCCGCCTTATCTCTTTGTTTTACAATATTTTAAAACTAAGCGTTGTTGCTCAGCCATTCCTGAAAATCAGCAAGTGCACGCGCAGACATTGCGCGCTTTTTCGCAATCGTCTTTTCTTTGCCGCGAAGACGCTTACCTTCGGTTTTTGGGACTTCAATCGGCGGGAACAAGCCGAAATTCACATTCATTGGCTGGAATGAACGCTTGCCCGGCTCTGCATCATCAGCAACGATGTGACCGCCAGTGATGTGGCCGAGCAGTGCGCCAAAAGCAGTGGTTAGCGGTGGTGCAACAGGCGTTTTGCCTAGCTTTTCGGCAGCGGTAAAACGTCCGGCCAGCAGACCAATGGCCGATGATTCGACATAGCCCTCGCAACCGGTGATCTGACCCGCAAAGCGCACGCTCTCGCGTGATTTGAGACGCAGCACATTGTCGAGCAGCACTGGGGAATTGAGGTAGGTATTGCGATGCAAACCGCCCAGACGTGCAAATTCTGCATTCTCAAGACCGGGGATCATCTTGAAGATGCCAGTCTGGGAACCGTATTTCAGCTTCGTTTGGAAACCGACCATGTTGTAGAGCGTGCCAAGCGCATTGTCCTGACGAAGCTGCACGACCGCATAGGCTTTGACCGTCGGATTATGCTCATTGGTGAGGCCCATTGGCTTCATCGGGCCGTGACGCAATGTTTCAGCACCGCGTTCTGCCATGACTTCGATTGGCAGGCAGCCATCAAAATAGGGCGTGCCTTCCCATTCCTTGAAATCTGTCGTGTCGCCTTCGATGAGGGCCGCAACGAAAGCCTCATACTGCTCCTTGTCCATAGGGCAGTTGATGTAATCCTTGCCGGTGCCTCCGGGACCAACCTTGTCATAACGCGACTGGAACCAGCAGACATCCATATTGATCGAATCAAAATGCACGATCGGCGCGATGGCATCGAAAAACGCCAAAGCATTCGCGCCGGTTTGCGCCTGAATAGATTCAGCCAATGATGGCGCGGTCAGAGGACCAGTTGCAACAATCGCCTGACCCCATTCTTCCGGCGGCAAGCCGGTGACTTCTTCGCGCTCTATGGTGATGAGCGGATGCGCTTCAAGCTTTTCGGTCACTGCCTGCGAAAAGCCGTCACGATCAACGGCCAAAGCACCACCAGCCGGAACCTGATTAGCGTCGGCGCAAGCCATGATCAGCGATCCTGCGAGGCGCATTTCTGCGTGAAGCACGCCAACAGCATTGGTTTCGGCATCGTCCGAGCGGAAAGAGTTTGAACAAACCAGTTCTGCAAGATGATCTGTCTTGTGCGCATCTGTGCCGCGAACGGGACGCATTTCATGCAGAACAACAGGCACGCCAGCTTGCGCAAGCTGCCAAGCGGCTTCTGAGCCAGCGAGGCCGCCGCCGATGACATGTACGGGGGAGAGATTTGTATCTTTTGACATGGCAAATCCCTTACCTCCTTTGCATGCCGCCTTCAATGGGAGAAGAGCGTCGCGAGAGGGTAAACAGGTGCCAGAAAAACTAATGGCATCCATCGCGGGAGGAGGTGCGATGGATGCCATTATTGTCAGACCGGAATTGGGAGGAGGAGAGTCCGGTCCTATAGTATCGCAAAGCTTGGGAGGAGGAGTGCTTTGCGACGAACCGGGCCTGATGGGAGGAGGATTCAGGCCCAGCAAATTTGAATTCGTTTTAGAGCCGGTTGGGCTTAACGACCCTTAGACTGACGCGCTACATATGGGATGTCTGCGCGGGAAATGCCAAGGTCGTTGAGTTCGCGAGTCGAAAGCTGGTTAAGCTCGTTGACTGTATCGCGGTAACGGCGCCAATTGCTGTAAGAGCGGATAAGGTTCATGGTGGTATTCCTTCATCGTTGAGGAACTGATTATCAATTCATCTTGTTTGCTGCCCATGATATAACGCATTGTTTTCACTACTTGCAGACCCAAGTTTGCATAGCTGCTTTGCGGGTTCCGCACGACGCTCTAAATCGATTAGAAAAGCATCGGCCCAAAAATCGATTTTGATTTTTGGAAAGCACGATGCTTAGAGTAAAAAGCTAGAGCGTCCTTTGTGCGTCCATTCGGACGCACGGCGCTCTAGTAAGGCACGAAATTGCCATAAAGCGCCCGAAGGTAATTGTTTGCCGGCTGGCGAGTTTCCTATATGTTCTCAGCCACTTGGTGGGTTGATACCGTCAACGGATAGATTCTTCGGGAGTTGTTTTGTCGTTTTCAGTTTCAGTAGAGCGCCTAGTGGCGCGCTGGCAGCATGAAGGCCTTATCGATGCAGAGACTGCATCACGGCTCAACGCTGACCTCGAAAAACGTGGACCCCGGTTCAGCCTTGGTTCGGTTCTGGCAACGCTGGGTGGGCTTTTGCTGGGAGCAGCCGTCATCATGCTGGTGGCTGCGAACTGGCAGGATATGCCCCGCATGGCACGTATCGGCCTGATCTTTGCGCTAATATGGGTTTGCTATGTCGGTGGTGCATGGCGGCAGACCCGTGGTGATACTGTTTTGCCCCAGGCTCTCTATGTAATTGCCGCAGCATCGTTCGGTGCCGGTATCGCGCTTGTTGGGCAGATGTATCATATGTCGGGCGATGTGCATTCTGCGGCCGTTGTCTGGGCAGTTGGTGTTTTTGCAGCGGCTTTCCTGCTCCGCTCATCGGTGCTTACGGCTTTTGGTGCGGCAGTCGCCTGTTTCTATCTTTCAACCTATATGTTCGATAATGATTATGGCAGTCTGAGCTATCGCTGGATCGGGCCTTTGTTGGTTCTGGTGGGAGCTATTGCTGCACGCTTCACACAATCCCGACATGCGGCGCATATTCTGTGCCTGTTCGTTTTGGGCTGGGCCACGCTTCTCTATTCAGAAAATGAAAGCCGTGTGATCCTCGGTTTGATGTTGGCCTCCGGCGTTGCGCTTATGCTTGCCGACGCCTTTGCGCATCAAGCGGTGCAGAAGCTTACGCGCTTTGCGCACCCATTGGCATCATACGGTCTACTGCTTGCATTGCTGGCGTTGGGTATTCTCCAGCTCGACACCATGCTTTCAACGATCTTCGACAAGGACGTGACGCAAGATGTGGTCTTTGGCATTACCATTCTGGCGCTCTCCGTCGGCGCGCTTGCACTATGCGGGCGGGATAATGGCAGTTTACGTTCGATTGCCTATGCGGCTTTTTCATTTGAAGTACTTTATCTGGCCTTCACAACCGTCGGCTCAATGATCGGCACATCTGGCTTCTTCCTGATTGCCGGCGTTCTGGTTCTTCTTCTGGCGGCCTTCGTTCGTCGCATGGAAAATAGGTTCGGACGAAAGCGCCAAGGGGAGTTGAAGCTATGAGCTTATTAAAGAGTAAGTGGCTTTATGCCGGTGCTGTAGTTGCAGCCGTACTTCAAACTGGCATTCTTTACGCGAGCATCGAGGAGCGTGCTTCTGTGCTGCGCTCCGGCCATGAGGTCGTGCTTCAAACGCGCGCTATTGATCCTCGCGACTTGATGCGCGGAGATTATGTGATCCTTGGCTATGATATCACGTCGATTGACCGCAAGTTGATCAACGGATCGCCCGTCGATGGTTCGCGCACTGTTTATGTATCTTTGAAGCCCGGTGATGGCGGCGTTTGGCATGTTGCGCGTGCATCTTTCGTCCCCTTCACGGACCTTGCTTCTGATGAAGTTCAGATTCGCGGAGAATCGACCTACGCGATTACTGATTATCCGGATGCCACGCTCAATATGCGTTACGGCATAGAGCGCTATTATGTGCCTGAAGGTGAGGGGCGTGTGATTGAGGATAGCCAGCGTGATTTAGAAATCACCGCGGTAGTTGCTGTGGATGATGCAGGTACCGCTGTAATCAAGGCTTTGCGCGACAAAGGTACGCAACTTTACCAAGAGCCACTCTATTAATCAGACTTTGAATAAAAAGAGCTTGGCTAAGGCGATAAGATCGCTATATAGGGGCGGAAAGCACGAAAGCGCTTCGGCTCGAAAGAGCTGAAAATCAATCTAGTTAAAACGGCTTTTTTCCTTTGAACCGGGAAATTTGAATGTTATAGAGACGCGCGCTTTCGAGAGGCGGTTCAATATCTGAGACGATACTGTGCATTCGGTGGAGTGCACCTCGGTTCAGAAGCGGATATGGCGAAATTGGTAGACGCACCAGATTTAGGTTCTGGCGGGAGACCGTGGGGGTTCGAGTCCCTCTATCCGCACCATTATTCTTGAAGTAAAAATTAACTAACCAATTGATATTAAAGCGTAAATCAACAATGGACACATTGGTGATTTACAAACTTGCCCTAAACTGTGATACATAGCGTGCTACACGGTGAGCTTTTTGACACTGTTTTGGGGTGCGTTTATGGGGCGAATTACGAGTAAACTGGATCCGGATCGGTTCCTGTTCGAGCGGACTGGCAACTATTATTACCGCCGTCGCGTCCCCGGAAATATCGCTCACGTTGACGAACGCGCACCAACGATTCGCATTTCACTGAAGACTGATGATCTGGCTCTTGCTCGCTCGAAGCGCGATTTGATGGAAGAGGCCGACAATATCCTTTGGGCCTCAATGATACTCGATGAGCCGCGAGACCCTGCGCGAGCACGATACGAGGCATCTATGCGCCGCATAGAGGCGTTGGGCCTCACATATCGTTCATCGCATGCGCTGGCTGCAAACTCTTCACTGGAAGAGATTGTGACGCGATTGGAAATGGTTGTCTCACAAAGGTTGCCGCAGGAGTTGGCGCAAGGTGTTGCCGGTATGGTGCCGGTGCCGCTTGTGACCGTTAGCAAGGCATTCGAAATTTATTGTGATGAGATCGTTCCGGATGAGCTGGTCAATAAAAGTGCTGTGCAGAAAGCGCAGTGGAAAAAGGTAAAGCTCCGCGCGGTGAATAACTTCGTACAGATCGTCAGTGACAAGGCTATGACCGACATCACACGCGATGACGCCATGAAGCTCTATCGCCACTGGCTGGAGCGGATCGCGCCGAAGGATGGCAAGATTACGCACTCTGCATCGTCTGGAAATCGCGACATTGGTAACATGCGCGTGCTGTATGATGCGTATTTTAATTACATTGGCGAGGAGGGAAAGCAGAATCCGTTCGCGCGTCTCAACTTCTCGAACAAGAAAAAGCGTTCTCGTCCTCCTTTCCCGCGTGAATGGTTGATCAACACGATTATGAAGCCAGGCAATCTCGAAACACTGAATGATGAGGCGAGGGGTATTGTGCTGGCGCTCATCGAAACTGGTGCACGGCCAAGTGAGTTGGCAAACTTGTCGCCTTCCTCGATCCGTCTGTCGCATAAAGTTCCTCACATAGCCATTGAACCGCGTGATGATCCGGATGATCCACGTGAGATTAAAACCTCATCATCGGAGCGTATCGTGCCACTGGTGGGCGTGGCGTTGGCTGTGTTCCAGAAGCACAAAGTAGGTTTTCCGCGTTACAAGAACCGCGAGAATGACCTGTCTGCGACCTTGAATAAGTATTTCAAGGAAAACAGTTTGTTCCCAACGCCAAACCATAAGATTTATTCGTTTCGCCATTCCTTTGAGGATCGCATGAAAGAGGCGAACATCGATGACGAATTGCGCCGGATACTTATGGGGCACACAATAGAACGCCCACGTTACGGAACGGGCGGTTCGCTTGATTGGCGTCGTGATGAGTTGAAGAAAATTGCGCTGCCTTTTAGTCCTTTAATTATTTAACCATCTCCTGATGATTGGGTTGACCCGTTGTGAATATTATTCAATTAATCTGATATCTATGGGGGTAAAATGGTACCGTTCTTAAAATGGGCTGGTGGAAAGCGTTGGTTATTTACCAGCGAGTTTATAGCGTCTCTTCCTAAATTTGATCGTTATGTGGAACCCTTTCTTGGTGGAGGTGCGGGCTTCTTTGCTTTGGAACCAAAGAGTTCGTTGTTGTCTGACGTTAATCCTGAACTCATAAATCTATACGAGGTTGTTCGAGATTATCCAGACAGAATAGAGGAGCTGTTAGCTTTCCATCAATCTAAGCATAGCAAAGACCATTTTTATACCGTACGAAAGCTTGTTCCGGACAACAAAATCGCATGTGCTGCTCGTATGTTGTATTTAAATAGGACTTGCTGGAATGGTCTCTATCGATTGAACATGAAGGGTGAATTTAATGTACCTATTGGAACGAAAACTTCGGTTCTATTGCCCTCTGACAATTTTATCCGAGCATCAGATTTACTGAAAGAAGCTGATTTAAATATCTGTGATTTTCAAGCCACGATAGATAGTTCAAAAGAGGGTGATTTACTGTTCGTTGACCCACCTTATACTGTAGCTCACAATATGAATGGTTTTGTGAAATATAATGAGAAAATTTTCACTTGGGATGATCAACTGCGTCTTCGTTCATCACTGGCTGCTGCCCACTCAAGGGGTGCATGCGTAATTCTTAGTAATGCAAATCATGCCTCGATATCCGAATTATATGCAAATTTAGGTGAACATTTGGAAGTAAGTCGACATTCTGTGATTAGCGGTACATCAGATGCGCGAGGTCGTACCACTGAACTGCTGGTGAGGCTGCAATGATATACTGGTTAAAAGTCTTTTTCTCGCAACCTGATAAACATAAAAAGGCCTTCACAGAGGTACTCATTACAACTTTATTTTCAATAATGCCGTTTATTTTTTTGTATTTATCTAATGCAGTAGAAAGGCAAGAATTTTTTAGTCCAGTATTTTACGACCTCTTTGGAAGAGGACAATTATTTCTATTAGCATACAGTTTATTTGGTACAGTATTCTGGTTAACTATTGTCCAGTGGGATAATAAAAGGCACGGTCCGCGAATAACAATTGGTGTTATTATGGTTATAATAGTTTGGCCCCTTGTAGGCTATATGGGATTTGATCCAGCATTTAACAATTTGTTAAATCCAAATTTTATTACTTTAAGCTATGTATATTATTCTTTTGTTATATTTATATACTACTTGTCTCTGTTTTTTTCAAAGATAGATGCACCTGAGCCTGGTTCTTCCATCAAGCGAGATAAGAATACAATGAGAAGCAATTACGAGGAACTCAAGAATGGCCAATAGGAAATCTTTAAACCTTGAGTTCGTTGAGGTTACTCAGAATGTTGGGCGCTTTTACTCCTGCGTTATTAAGGCACAAGAGTTACTGGAAATATGTCAATTTGATTTCCGTCAAATTCACGATAACAACGGCGTTAAAGAGTTTTTGGGAATTCAGAGGCCCCTCAATAACAGCCGTGTCAGTGAAATCCAAAAGTATATTTCTACTGAAGATGCTTGCTTCCCTACCTCGATTGTTATTTCCGTCGATGAGAGATGTGCTAAAATCGTAGGAACAGATGGTCTTCGGCGGCTCGAACTGTCAGCTTATGTTGATGATAATACCTCTGCCACGGAAGTAGCTTTTGATTCAATTGCACGCATTATCGATGGCCAACATCGACTTAAAGCATTCGAGGGACTTTCTATTAATTGGGATTTAACAGTTAATATTTTTGTCGGCATCGATGAGGGGACACAGGCCATGATCTTCTCGAAGGTAAATTTGGCTCAAACTAAAGTTAATAAAAGCTTAGTATATGACCTATTTGCACTAGATCGTGATCGCAGTCCCGAAAAGACATGTCACGAAATCGTTGTTAATTTAAACGATATAAATGAAAGTCCATTCTTTCAGAAAATTAAACGACTTGGTTCTGCTACCGAAGGTGTTTATGGGGAAACATTATCGCAGGCAACTGTGGTAAAAGGTATACTGCCGTTAATAACAAGAGACGCGATGGCGGACCGTGATCAGGGGCGGCGTTTTGGTATTTGGCCGGAGCGTGGAGATAAAGACTTTAGGTCTCGTATATTTTATCCATTCTTCCGAGATAATGAAGACCATAAAATACTGGCAGTAGTGATCAACTATTTTGATGCTGTTAGAGAGCGTTGGCCAGATGCGTGGGATTCTCGTGACAAGGGAGCAATTTTGTCACGCACAAATGGCTTCAATGCTCTGATCAGATTTTTAAAGGATGCATATTTAGTTCTTACGGATAAGCCGACTATCATCAGCAAGGGGGAGTTTCTAAATTTATTAATAAAATCCAGTTTGAATGATAATGATTTTACAACTGACCGATTCCCGCCAGGGTCAAGTGGCTCTGCGCTACTTTATCGAGAACTATATGACACAACGATTGCTCAGCAAAGTAATCTCACATTATGAATATCAACTGTTGAGTAACGATATGTGTAAGTGGTTTTTTACCATTGCTTCGGTGATTTTAATTTCATGTCTGCCTTATTTCTTTTATTACTTAACTGAAGAGGTGGAATTTAATTATGCATTAATGTTATCTGTTGCATTTAGCTTCACTTGTGGCGCCATATCTTTGATAAACCTCACGGGAATTAAAGACAGTAGATTACTATTTTACTCATCCGTGTTATTGGCTTCTAGTTTAATATTTATATCCTATATATGTTATAGAATATTACATTATGGAGAATATTTTTTTAATTGGATTAGTATTACAGTAATATTATCAGGTTTATTGGGTTCTCTTGGTTTGCACTTATATATTATCCGAAGTGAGGATCGGTTGAATGCACGTAGAGAAGTTATTGGAATTGTCTTTAGCGTACTGGGAGTAATAGGTGGATTTATTATAGGAATTTCTACTTAGATTAATTTTTGACATAAGTTAAACATTTTTAATAAGACGTTCAACGCGTTTGATAGCTTTTGCGACGATGTCATCTACGTCTCGCAATCCCTCCAGCTCGCTTTCCAGCCTTTGCCAAAGTGGGGCACCAAGGGCCGCTTCACCATTGCGCGCACCGGCCATGATGTTTGCCAGTATATCGAGCGCGTTTTCCACGCGCTCTGCTGTCATTGTTGGTTTCTTACGAGATCTGGCCATTAGTCAGTCTCGACAGGCTGTCCGCTTTTAAGCGTGTAGTATGTGTCGGCTTTAATGCCTTCGCGGCCTACAATGCCTGACCAGACGGAAACAATTTCCATAGTGTCATTGCGCTCGACCAAAAACAGGGCGCAACCTTCCTTGCCGCGCACCTTGCCCTCGTAACCTGTTGCGGTGGCAGCGCTCCGATTACCCGATGCCGTGGCATTTCCTCCTCGCCATCCGCCATTCGTTTAAGGGTATTGTGAAAGGGGCGAAGATAGATGACGAGCTGCGCCGGATAATGATTGGACACACAATAGAACGCACGCGCTACGGCACGGGCCGGTCGCTCGATTGGCGTCGTGATGAGTTGAAGAAAATTGCGCTGCTGTTCAGCCCGATGATTGTTTAACGCCATCAAAAGGCCGTCATAAAATGAAATGGAAATATACCTTTACATATTCTGAGGCACACTCGCATTTTATCGGATAATTTTTAAATGATGTTTTAATAGTTTCTTTGTCTATTTACTTAAATAAAACATTGCAGTTAGCTGGTTTTGGTAAATCGGTGTCTGTGTATAAAAACCCAACAATTATAAAAAAAGGGGGGGCTATGTTAAAGCGTTTTGTGCGTAAAATTCGTACCTTGCGTAAGTTGGCGGAGATAATTGCGGCGCAACCAAATAGACTGGATGAAGTGACGCAAAAATTGGATTTTGTTGCCGAAAAGATAAATGATCTTAATGCCAATCGAGGCGCTCATTATCGCGATGAAGTAATACCTAAATTAGATTTCGTTGTTGAACAAATTAATGCTTTAAATGTCAGTCACAGTGCTAATTATACTGAAATTTTAAATTACATTAATCAGGTTAACGGTAAGATTGATCAGATTACAGATGAATCAAGAGAAATAAAAAGTATTAATTTTGCTAATAATTCTAACTTTGAATCAAGTATAGATAGAGTCAAGCAAACGGTAAATATGATAGCTGCCAACCGCAAACCGGAGGGCAGGATTAAAGTAGTTTTTCTTATTCATAATTTCTCTGCATGGGATTCATTGAGTGATGTCTATGATGCCATGCTCTCTGCAGAAGATTTTGAACCCTTAGTAATTAGCATAAAGAGACGTTTTCCGGGGGATACTGAATACTCTTTTGAAGAAGAGACTCATGAAAAATTGACGCAATTTGGTATCAATCATATTCGTTTTTCTATGGATGATGACTTCGAAGGCCTCGATATACTGAAGGCAATCGCCCCTGATATAATTTTCCGCCAGTCTCAATGGGATAATGATATTCCGTCAGCATATCATGTACGCGAGTTACGTTTTGCTAAATTATGTTACGTACCGTACGCGATCTTAAGCCCGATAGAGACTAGAAGCAGCAATACCGATCATAATAACGATTCAATGCTGCATAGGTCAGTTTGGCGTTATTTCACTTCTTCATCAGAGGAAAAAAATAGACTTCAATATTATAATCGAACGGAGAAGAACAGGGTGGTTGTGACCGGGCACCCAAAGGTTGAGCGTCTTGTCAGAGTTGGTGTTGAAAATCCTCATTGGCCTATTGAGGCTAGAAGTTCTGAAGCTGCCTTTAGGCTAATCTGGTCACCGCACCATACTGTCGATAATAAATGGCGTCGGTTCGGAGTTTTCCACCAGATCTATAATGAGATGTTAGAGTGGGCTCAGTTTGATAAGTCGATAGACTTTGTGTTGAGCGCTCATCCTGCCACGTTTGCAAAATTGCGCGAGCCCGGCGGCGTGCTACCTGCTTCCGAATTTGACCAATTTCTAAATTCTTGGTCTAATTTAGAAAATACAGCAATTATTGAACCGGGAAATTACGCCGGAGTTTTTGCCGCTTCTGACGCTCTTCTTACTGATGGTATTAGCTTTTTGACAGAATATCAGTTTTTTCAAAAACCAATAATTTTTCTGGAAAGACCTGACCACGTTCCGTTTAATGAAATTGGCGAACGCGTAGTGCTTGGTACGAACAGGTTTTCCAAGTTCATCGACGCAAAAGAAATGGTATATAAATTGAAAAATGGATTTGATGATGAGCATGAAATCTACCAATTGCAAAATAAGCTATGGCTTTCGAGCAATGGAAACTCAGTTTCTAATATATTGAATTCCATACGTGATGGTATTCGAGCATCATAAATACTGTTGCTTAGATGTATTATCCATTACTTACATTTCTTGTTCTGAGGCTTGCGCTCGTGATTTGACACGCTGGAGGGCTTTGGTGACTATGTCGTCAACATCGCGCAGTCCCTCCAGCTCGCTTTCCAGCCTTTGCCAAAGAGGGGCGCCGAGGGCCGCTTCACCATTGCGCGCACCGGCCATGATGTTTGCGAGAATATCGAGCGCGTTTTCCACGCGGTCTGCTGTCATTGGAGGTTTCTTGCGAGATCTAGCCATTAGTCAGTCTCGACAGGCTGTTCGCTCTTAAGCGTGTAGCACGCGTCTACTTTGTTGCCATCGCGGCCTACCATGCCTGACCAGACGGAAACGATTTCCGTGCTGTCGTTACGCTCGACGAGGAATAGTGCGCAGCCCTCCCTGTCGCGCACCTTGCCTTCGTAGCCTGTTGCGGTGGCAGCGCTCCATTCACTTGTCACGGTCGCAATAGATCTGTCGCCGCTCACTTTGATAAGCTCGCGCTCTTCGGTCGCATGATTGCCGTCCACGCGCTTCGTCCGGTCGATGATGTAGCGGACGGCAGCGGCGACAAGCTCCGGGATTTTCAACTCACGCTTGATGGTGATTTCTGCGGTGGCGATCTTGGTATCGCTGCCTTCTTTGCTCGTTTCCCCCGAAAGCTCGACCTCGCCAAAGCGACTAGTCGAAGGTGGATAATATCCAAAAATATCAAGAGGATATTCGCAAGCGTGAAAGCCTTGCTCGCACGCGATGACTTGACCGTTATGCGTGTAGCTTTTATTCAATTCAAACTGGAAGTTGAGGCACTGAAGCTGAGCGTCAAAGCCCTTGAACGCCAATGTCTTGGTCATCACGGTTTAATTCCCTCTCGCGGGTGGATTTGAATGTCTGGATAAGTCTGTCTGCCGCTATTCGCGGGATTGCTTCGCGTCTGTTCGGCGCGACGGTGTATGTAATCAAATCCGCTGTGGCTCTCATTAGGCCGTCAATTAGGGCGTCTAAGATTTGCTCTGGCTTTAGCTCGACCTCGCGAGCATCACGCCATTGCAGATAGATCGTGTCTAAAAGTGCTTGCCTTACATCGTCTGAAACGCCTTGCTTCAGATTGGGCAGAGCCTTCCTTTTTGACACTTGATTTGATCAGCCGAAAATATTGACAGCTAAGATTGCAGCGCATGCGGTGCCAGAAAACAGAGTGGCAATCGCCAAAATCTGCTTTAGCTGTCCGTCATGTGACTTGTAGGCCGCTGGCAAGTGGAAACCGCCGTCAACTTCGGTGTGAAAACGGATCTCGTTATGCATGGCTGGCGACCTGACGCACAGAAAGGCGGCGGGCGAGTGCGACAGCGCGTTCGCCAAACTTCTCCACGATGTCGTGGGTGAAGCCATAATTGGCCAATGTATCGGGGGAGACGTTTTCGCCTGAATATGCCATTTCGCGCATCGCATCAGCCATTCTGACGACGACGATATCGCGGCAAGTCTGGGCAGGTTTTGAAATAGGCTTCTGTTTAAATTTAATCATGGCTTGCTCTCCATCGTGCATAAATTGGCAGGAGTGGATGCGCTGTAACTCAAAACTCAATCAGCGCATCCATCTGTTCGGGGTAAGCAAATAGTTATCGGTAAAATAACCGATATGCAATAGCATCCGGTAAAAAAACCGATATTAGAAAACGAGAACGTGCGATGAAAATTTGTAATTGATTGTTCTGATTTGAAAATTCGGTCAAAAAAAACCCCGCCGTGGCGGGGCTTATGGCTGTTGAAATCGATCACATATCAATAATCGATCTTTTAACTCGGCCTATTATTCGAATTGCACCTTCCAAATATGGCGGTTCTATTTCTTCGTAGGAAGCGGGCTGAAACTGAGGGTCTTCATTTGGGCGATATCGTTTGTAAGTCGCTTTTCCACTTTCATCGCAGATAACGTAGCACCCGTTAGCGACTAGCCGCTTATCGTTCATGTTTACAAAAATTATGGAATCCGGTGGGCTGATCTTATTCATCGACGGCCCGTCAACGCGCAGCGCTATCCAGTCTCCTTCGGGCAAATTAACTGCGGGAATAGTTGGATGATCATCTAAACGCCCGACAGGATCTTGGTGAGTAAGCTCACCTGCGCTAATCCATGAAATCATCGGCACGTCTGAAATTGATGTCGGCTCGACCGAACCTTCTTCGTTGCCGGTTCCTTCTAACAACCAAGTTACGTTTGTTCCTAAGACAGGCGCTAGCTTCTCAAGCGTTTTGATGGAAGCGCCTCTGTCCTTACCAGCCTCGACGGCTCTGCGCATGTTCCGAATAGCTGAATCGCTTAGACCTGCAATCGTCGCAGCGCGTGATTCTTTTAGCCCGACAGCGTCGAGTCTTTTTTGGATACGATTTAAAACTTCTGCTAACATAGTGGTAATATTACCGAATTTCAGATCCTGAGGGTATCGATAAGAAAACCGAATAGCTTGGTTGACATTATCGGTAAAATAACCGATTTTCTTTTCATGTTGGAAATCGAGCACCTTCTGATCCTCATTGATGGCTATAAGAACGCGATTGGCTTGCAGGACAAAACTGTCAGCAGTCGTATTTTTGGCGACAGCAAAAAAGTTACATCGCTTCGCAGTGGTGGAGACCTTACGGTTTCGCGACTTAATGCAGCGATGCGGTGGTTATCGACTAATTGGCCTGATGGTTTGGTTTGGCCGGTTGCGATTTTCCGACCTGAATCTGTATCGCCTGATTACCTCCCATCAGGCGTTGCTGGGGCGCGGCATTCTTCGGCTAGCTGCGCCCCAGCGTCTAATTCCGGCAATGCGGTGGCTCCATGAGTTCATCGTTTAAAGCCTCTCGTGTGCGTTGGGCCTGCGGTCCGCCCTTTTAGAGTTGATGGCTAAGCTGTAACGGCGCGGCCTGAGAGTTTCACCGAATCCTTTGTCGATATTTTTTCCTTGAAACTTTCAGGGGGTGTTTCGTGCGCACTATTTCCGAGCAAGAACAGCGTTCGCTCAAGTCTGCAACTGATGGCGCATATGCGTTGGCAGGCGGTATCAGCAATATACTTCCATTCACCCGCGTCGGGACTTCCACGCTGTCAAAATACGCATCATTCAATGATGAGCATCACGACAGTTTCATGCCTTTGGATGTGGTGATCGAAGTCGAGCGCAAGGCAAAGTCGCCGACAATCATAAAGCAGGCCGCTGAGCTTCTCGGATATGAACTCGTGCCGATGGCAGCGCGTGAGGACGGAGGCGACAACCACGCATTGACCGCGATGGATGCTCACCGCGTCATGTCTGAAACCATGGATGTTTCGCAAGCAGTACTCACGGCTCTTGAAGATGGTCGCATTGATGCAGGCGAGCGAAAACTCATCGCAAAAGAAGCACGTGAAGCGCTGCGCGCTTTGGAAGATCTGTTGCGCAAAGTTGAGGCGCGGCGATGAGAAAATTCATCCTTAAACACGACCTCTTTTTCTCACTCCTTCTCGCCGTGGTCTGTGTTCTGGCTGCGGCGTCTCCTTTTTTTGCTGTCGTCTGGCTCGCGGAGGCTCGCTGATATGGACACCTCAAGTTTTAAACTCCCTGTTCGTATGAATGCCAAAGCATATGCCAGCCTTTCGGCAATGGCTGAGCGCAAGGGCTATAAACCAAGCGTTTTTGCGCAGATGCTTTTTGATGCCGCATTTGCTGCTCGCGTCGGACAGGAGCGTGGTGCACCAACATCAGACCGTGAACTGGATCTGCATGTCCGCTTTGCCACTGCAATTGCAGATGGCGTCGGGCCTGAGACCTTGGAAAGGGCGGTGCTTCTACTTGAAAGCCATCGCGCCAAGGCTGCTTCATCTGCACGCAAGGTTCGGAAAAGTGAGGTGCGGTTATGAGTTATCCTGCGCACCCCCTTGCTGATATGTTTCCGATGATCCCTGAAGCGGAGCGGAAGCTGCTTGCCGACGATATTGTCACCTACGGGCAGCGTGATCCCATTATTCTGCTTGATGGCATGGTGTTGGATGGTCGCAATCGTCAATGGGCCTGCGGGTTCGCTGAAATTGAGCCGATCTATGAGCAATATGCTGGCAACGATCCTCTTAATTATGTTCTGTCCAAAAACCTGCACCGCCGCCACCTGACGGAAAGCCAGCGCGCCATGATCGCGGCGGCAATTG
Source organism: Ochrobactrum sp. EDr1-4 (assembly GCF_049199085.1). Classification (NCBI taxonomy): domain Bacteria; kingdom Pseudomonadati; phylum Pseudomonadota; class Alphaproteobacteria; order Hyphomicrobiales; family Brucellaceae; genus Ochrobactrum; species Ochrobactrum sp. EDr1-4. Next base: position 101,173 of record NZ_JBLZOF010000001.1, on the reverse strand, counting down.
TCGATTGGGAGCGGGGTGTTAATCAGACGACTGCCGGGCCTGCAAATTTGCAGACCCGGCGCGCCGCCGAAAAGCTGTCGATCTCTGAACGCGCCGTTTATTCCGCCAAACGCATCCATGAAAAGGGTGCACCGGAATTGCTTGACGCGATCCGCGCTGGCAAGGTGACAATCCACGCAGGTGAGGCGATTTCGGAGCTGCAACATTCGGAACAAGCCAAGGTCATTCGCGAAGAAAAGAAAGCGATTGTCGCTAAGGCCAAGGCAATCCGTTCTGATCAAGCGAAGATCAAGCATGCAACCCGCATGACAATCGCTGTTGAGATTGCCAAGCGGGGCAGGGCGACCGCACCGGGTAGGATCCAGAAGCTCTATCCGATCATCTATGCTGATCCTCCGTGGAAGTTTGAAACCCACTCGGAAATCACTGGCGGCGAAAAGAGCGCGGAAAATCATTATCCGACGATGGAATTTGACGCCATTTGTCGTCTGTTCAAGGAAATTGGCGATCCAGCTACGCCCGATGCAATGCTCTATCTTTGGGTGACTACGCCTTTGAAGGGCCGTGTCATGACTGAGTTGCTGCCAGCGTGGGGCTTTGAATACGTAACGGAGCAAATCTGGAACAAAGTCGATATTGGTACGGGTTATCAGGTCCGAGATCAGCATGAAACTGTGTTGTTCGCCAAGCGCGGACGCGGATTTGCGCCACTCCTCGGCGAAGCTCCGCCTAGCCTTTACACCGAAAAGAAGGGACGGCACTCGGTAAAGCCTGCGTGGTTCGCGGAGCAACTCGAACGCATTTATCCCGATTTGCCAAAGCTGGAAATGTTCTGCCGTGATCCGCGTCCGGGTTGGGATGCTTGGGGCTATGAAGCTGCTGGGAGGGCTGCGTAATGCCAGCTTATCGCTCTGAAGCTGAGGGTGAAGTGCGTCAGGCTGTTGTGGAATATATCCGGAAACAGCGTCCTAATGCCCGAATTATCCATGAAATTAATACGTCACTTGGCGGCACGCGGATCGACGTACTTGCTGTTGATCGTGCAGAAATAATCGCATTTGAAATCAAGTCGGCGAAAGATAAGCTTGATCGCCTTCGCGACCAGATGGACGGCATGAAAGGCGTTGCTCAACATGCCATTGCAGTTCTGCATGAAAAATTCCTCTCGCAAGAATACGTCACGAACCGGTGGGCTGCACACTTCGAGAGCGAAGGCACTTACTATCAAATGGATCTGCCCGGTGAGTACCGGCATATGCATCGCACTTGGATTTATCCGCAACGCAACCGCGCCATGCATGAAGATGGCCACGACAGCCATGCACGTTGGCCGGATCTGGCTTCCAGCTTGCAAAAGCCGTTGCCTGACAGTGCTCTTTGGATGCTTCACCACGCAGAGCTGCTAGCCCTTTGCCGTAATTTGAATATTCAGAGCGGCAAGAGGCCCACTTGCGAGGGGATGATTACCGCACTCCGTTGGAATGCGAGTGGTCGCGATATTACCCGTGGATTGTGTGCAGCATTGCGGGCGCGGCACTGTATTGAGGCGGACGCACCTATCCTTGATTGTGTTGAGGAGGCTGCGGAATGACTGACACTATGTTGCCGATCCTTCGCGCCATGCACGACGCAGGTACCGACGCCGAGCGCGCCGAAATTCTGCTGACGTGCCCGATTTCGATCATGTTGAAATATCGGCAGGTGCTGGAAAGCTCCTGCGAGCGGCACGGCTTTAAAGCTGGCAGTGAGTATCTGACCTGTTTTTATGCGGCAATGCACCAGACACGCCATCGTGGCGCTGTAAAGGGTGCTGCGTTGACGCATGCGCAGGGTAATTTGCTGTTGTTATGTGGCGAGGTGTCGTCATGAGTGCAGAGGGGGCCGAACTTCGCCGCATCCGGCAAAAACTGGCAGCGCTAAACGGCGATGACTGGCAGCTGTGCTGTGAGGGCGATGTGTCGTTTGTGGAAGCGAAAACGCGCGACGGCGAACTCAATAGGATCGCCACGTTTCATCCCGGCACAACGCCTGATGAGATTGACATGGTCGTCGGCGCGCCGCGCATGGCGGCATTTATGCTCAAGCTGGTGGAGCGCGCGATTGTAGCTGTACAGCAGGGCACACCACGACAAAACACCCCGCGACAGAGCCGCCAGAACAAGAGGCGTGACTTTGCTGCTGAGGCGGCAATGAAATGTGAAGACGCTGTTTTCAAGGCGTTTCTCGAAGAACAGCACGGCCTTGAGCGGCCATTAACATCGGATCGAGTGGCACAACGGCTGCGCTCAATCCTCAATATCAAATCCAGAAAAGAACTGAACGAAAGCAGCGCTGCCGCTGAACGCTGGCAGAATTTCCGCGCTGCTTTCGAAGCATGGAAGAGGGCGGGGCGATGAGCGTTACCTTTTGTATTATATCGAGTGCGCAGCTGCGCTGGATTGGAGGCTTGGGATGAGTAATCCACGCCTATCAATCATCCCTGCACGAGCTGCTACCGATTCCGCCTTGAAGCCGCGAGATTTGCAGGTGCTATGCGTCCTTGGCCGTCATACAGACGAATATGGATGGTGCCGTCGCAGTCAGGTCAAAATGGCTACTGAGATGAATTGCGGTCGCGCTACGGTGTTTGATGCCATCAACCGCCTGATCGGTGCTGGATATTTGGAGCGCCACGAGCAGGAAAGTGACAGCGGGCGCGATAGTGCGCATGTCTATCGCGTCATTCTCGATCCGAAACATCCTGATGTCTCATCGGTTCAAGATGCTGATACCCCCTGCCGGTATATCGGCACCCCTGCCGGTATATCGGCACCCCCTGCCGGTCATGAACCGGCACCCCCTGCCGCCTCTGGACCGGCACCTATTAACGACCCTTATTTAACTTCCCCTTCTAACGAAGAGAAAAAAGAGCGCCCGAGCGAAAATGAGAATGGGAATGAAAATCTGAATTCGACATCGCAGGATGATGACCCGAAAACAGCCGCATTCGAGAAACGGGTGATCCATTTCGTCAATGGCGTCGGTTACCATGCAGGTATTTGGCCAAAATGGGACAACAACACGACGCTGGACTGGATCAAGCGGCAGTTTTCTGGATTGTCAGTTGCAGAGCGTAAGGAAGCTGAGCGCTGGCGAGATGCTTATTTGCTGGATGCTGCTGAGCGCAAAGTGAAGCCGCAGCCGGTGGGTGCGTTTTTCCGTGATCGCCTTTGGAATGCTCTTGATCCAGAAATTCTGAAAAAGGCCGAAAGTTCAAAGGCGCAAGCTGCTCGTGCTGATGAAGCTAAACCTGATGGTTGGGCGGCTGGTTATGGTCCGGTTGGTATGTCGAGGATGTTTGCACTTCTGTTGGATGGGCCTACTGATCCAGTATTGGCGAAGAGTTCATTCTTACCGCGCTCAATGCTCGCAAAAGCATGGCCAGCACTGATGCGGTACCGCGACGTTCAACAGCAACGATCAGGCGCTGTGCTTCCAAAACAGTGGCATTTGGCTGGTGAGTTGATGGAGCCGGTACCGCAGGGAACAATCATACTTGCAGCGTGGAAAGATGAGTTCAAGCGCCGGGCTTGGCCATGGCCCTCTGAGTTCGATCGTATGCAGGTTGTATTCTGTCCGCGTGGTGGACCTTCATCAATTTATGATTTTGAAACGGCTTTGAGGGGATTGGGTGAAAATGATGGCAATTGATCAACGTCAGATCGACCACGCTATAGCATCTGCACCCAGTGAGGAGCATTGCCGGGCGATTGATAAGGTGCTTGCAGAGCGTCGTCGCATCGAGCGCATGAGATCAGCAGCAGCGATTCGCATGAGCGATGATTCTCCTTGGCTGATCATCAGGGTATCTGGAAATGAATTATCCATACGTGATGCGATGCTGGCTGCTGGCGTTGAAGTAAATGTCCCCATGAAAATGGGGAAAGAAAGGCGCAGGAGGAACGAAAAAATACCAGCTCAACCTGAGCCTGTTTTGGTTGGCTACATACTTGCCAGATGCAATATTGTTGCTGAAGCTTTGGCGGGTTTACTTACATTTACGGGCACGGTTTCCATTCTTGGTGGTTATGAAAATCCATTTCTTATGAGTGCTGAAAAAGCAAAGCAATTCAATGAGAAGGCTGAAAAAGGTGAATTTGATCATGAACGCCCGGCGACACTGTTTGTTGGTGTGAAAAAGGTCAAGATTATCGAAGGCCCATTTGCGGGCAAGATTGGTGACGTTGTTTCCAGCATAGGGGTAGGAAAGGGGACTGCCGTCATCGAGATTGACTTATTTGGTCGCCCTGTTCCCATGATTATGCCTCTTGCATTTCTCTCTCGGTTATGACGGTAATCTGTCCACGGATGATCCGGCTAGTACAGCGAACCTCGTTACACGGTAGCACGTGGGGACATAGTCCCGAGGCGACGCGCTCGGACCCAGCTTTGACAGTCTCAATCGCGAGACACCGATTCAGGGCCAGTGCGTAAGCTATGTTTGCAATTCACTAAATACACTGAGCGCCCAATGTGGCGCTCTTTCCGTATCTGTAGGGTAGAGGCGATGAAGCTAGATGTTTCTAGTACTCCGGGCAGTTCGTCTGCCGCCTTCCTGAACTTCGACACGAGCAGCTTTGATGAGATGCTTACTTCGCTAGAGCGTGAGGTGATGCCGAATGCTGCTGTTGCCGCACTCAATCGCGTGGCAGCTGTTGGTCGGCTACAAGTGCAGGAAGAAATGGAGCTGAAGCTCGACCGGGTTACGCCTTTTGCAAAGCGCGGCGTCATCTTTGAGCGAGCAAGTAAGGATCGGCTGTCCGCTACGGTTATGATCTCCGGGCGATCTTGGGCATCAAAGAATGCGACACCTCCGGCAAACTTCCTGACGCCTCAATTCTTTGGTGGTCAGCGAAACTTGAAATCCTTTGAGCGTCAGTTCCAATCAGCTGGTTATCTCAAGGCTGGCGAATATGCTGTCCCTGCAAGGGAAACACCGCTTGATCAATATGGCAATGTTCGGGTGGCCCTTATCGTCCGCATACTTGCGGACCTGAGAGTTACGCCGAGAACCGAGGGGTATAACCGCAAGCGCAGTGAGGCTTCAACGAAACGCAATCGGAACTATCGCTTCGCTCGTTTCTTTGTTGCTGATCGCAATTCGCACCTCCACCCCGGAATTTGGCAGCGGGATCCTCGTGATAACAGTATCAAGGCGGTATTCCTGTTCGTTCGAATGCGGCCTTACGCGAAGCGTATCGATTTCTTTGGTGTTGTGAAGGGCGTGGCCGAAAAGCGGTTCGGTCAGTTCATGGCGGAAGAGATCGGCAAGCGGATGAGACGATGACCGACCCGAAATCGATCTGAGCCTCAAAATGTTTCGGGTCCTTCCCCGCCGGGTCTGACTGCGGGTATTTCGCACGGCTGCATCGGGTCAGTCTGAGCCGGAAAACAAAGCCTAAACTCAAGGCTAAACTCCTAAACTCAAACGCTAAAGTTGGAACATTGAGCGCGGGATCAAGCGCCGCCGCTGCTTTATCCCGAGGTTGAGAAATGACAGCAACGCAATCGTTGCCCACGATGACGAAGGGCGAGTTTGCCCGATTGATCAATGTCACGCCGGGCCGTGTGTCTCAGTACATTGCTTCGGGCCAGATCGGACCGGATGCCTTGGATGGCACAGGGCGCAGCGCGCGCATCATCGTTGATAAGGCGCGCCGCCATCTGAATGGTCGGTTGGACGTTGCGCAGCGGCTTGGTCTGAATGGGATCGCAACACGCGCTGCGCCTTCAGAAGAACCGAAACAGGAGCTTGATCTTTCAAGTGCGCCACCAGTCACGCTTCCTCGCACAGATGCGGTTGCGGACCAGATTGCACTCGAAAAACTTGAGCAGGCGAAAATGCAAACCGCGCGGGCACGCCGCGAGGAAGCGCTTGCAGAGGGCCGGTTCATTTATGCAGACGAAGCGAAAGCAGAAATCACACGTGCCGTTGCGATGGCCTATCGGGTGATGGAAGGCGGGCTGGCCGATATGGCAACATATCTGGCTGGTCAGTTTGAGGTGCCGCAACGCGATATCCTGCATCATTTGCAGAGGTCATTTCGCGATGTGCGCGCCCGCGCTGCCCAAGGCTTTCGCGAGGCTGCTGAAAATGAACCGGCCCATGTGTCTGATGGGGGCGCTGAAACGGATGAGGATGAGGAATGACACTTCTCTGCAATCCGCGCCAGCTGACCTATCAGGTGCTGATGCAGCAGACGGAACCGCCGCCGCCCGTTGATTATCTCAAATGGGCGAAAGGTAATATCGTCTTTTCAGATCGTATCACGCAGTTTCCGGGACCGTATAACGAAGCGTTGTTTCCGTTCTTCTCGGAGATACTTCGCGCACTCTCGCCGGAAGATGCTTGCCGTATGGTGACGATCTCAAAATCGGCGCAGGTGGGCGGCACGGTTCTCGCAAATATCTTCACGCTCGGCACCATGGATATGGATCCGTGCGATTTTCTATATGTGCATCCAACTGAGGAAAACGCCTCACGTTGGTCCAAGCAAAAGCTGATGCCGCTGTTGCGTGAAACGACTTCACTTGCAGCACTCTTCCCGGAAAAAAGCCGGGATGGCAGCAATTCGATCCACTATAAGGAACGCGCAGACGGTCGCGGGGCTATTCAGGCAGCGGGTGCAAATTCGCCGTCTGGCTTGTCGATGATTTCGCCACGTAAGCAGGTGCAGGACGATCTGTCTAAGTGGCAGAACAATGAAGCAGGCGATCCAGAAAGTCAGGCCGAAAGCCGGTCGAAGGCTTTTATCTCGGCGAAGATTCTTAAAATCTCAACGCCACTGATTGCTCCAGGCTGTCGGATATCGAGTAACTTTGAACAAGGTACGCAGGAACGTTACCATGTTCCATGTCCGCATTGTTCGCATCTGCATGCTCTCGAATGGGAGAACATGCGCGATCATATCAATGTCGAGCATCCAGAAAAAGCTGGTTTCTTCTGCCCGAAATGCGGCGGGGAAATCAGAGAGCATCATCGCGCTTGGATGGTTGATCCGGCCAATGGCGCAAAGTGGGTTGCTAAATATGCTGAGCGGGCGCGTTATCATCGCTCGTTTCATATCTGGGTGGCTTATTCGCCGCTTGAAAGCTGGGAAGCACTTGCACGCGCATATCTCAATGTGCAGCGCGGTGGGCCTGATGATAAAGGCAAGAAATCCGGTGCCGAGCAGGTGTTTTTCAACGACTGGCTAGGCCAGCCATTTGAAACCGATGGCGAGGCGATTGGCTGGGAATTGCTGCGCGACCGTGCAGAACTGGGCAGCGTCATTCGTGGTGTTATCCCGCCACGTGCTTTGATCCTCACCATTGGCATTGATGTTCAGGGCGACCGTGTTGAGTGGCAGCTTCTGGGCCATGGCAAAAACCGATATCGCGTTGTTATTGATCGCGGCATTTTTGATGACACGGCAGGCCGGTCATTACCGGGCTATGTTGCGCATTCCGGTCATATCTCAGAGCCGCAGGTGCAATATGCGCTCTCGAAACTGATCCAGCGCGAATGGCCCGATTCATGGGGCAATAAGCGCCGCGCTGATCTGACCGCTATCGACGGCAACGCCTACACTGAGGATGTCTGGGAATGGGCGCGCAAGCATCCGATTACTGATGTCATCATGGTGCGCGGTGATAATCGCGAAGCGGCTCCCATGCTGGCACAGGTCAAGAAGGAAAAGGACAAGCGTGGCAAGCCGCTTCGGTATCAGCGCCGCTTCTTTAACTTCAACGCGTCGGTGATGAAGGCTTCGCTCTATCGATCCTACAAAAAGGAAGATCCGGAACAGACCGGCTATTTCGAGTTTGCTAAAGGTCTGGGCGATGACTTCTTTCAGCAGGCAACATCTGAGCGACGTGTGCAGCGTAAAAGCCGCGCTGGCCATCCCTATTACGAATGGGAGTTACCTTCTGGCATCCGCAACGAAGCACTCGATATGATCAATCAGGCACAGGCCGCAGCCCTTCGCCTCGGCATCAATTATTGGACCGAGGAAGAATGGGACGCACTGGCAGAGCGCCTTGCTAACGAGCCGCCACCTGCGCAGCTCGACCTTGAAGAAATGATGTTTCAGCCGGTGACACAAGCGCCGTCTGTAACAAAGCCTGTAACTCAAGAAAACAACCCGCTTGTAGCGGCAGCAATTGCCAGAGCGCGGGCACGAGCCTCACGCCGAGGCTGACAGGAGAAGTCATGGCCAGTCGTGAGATTATTCAGCAACGTCTCACCGAGGCACAGAACGCGTTGCATCGGTTGCTGACTGGTACCGCCACCGTGCAGCTGAGCTATCAGGGTGAAAGCGTCACCTATACCACTGCCGATGAAGGCAAGCTGCGTGGGTACATTAGAGAACTTGAGGCACAGCTGGGTATTGCACCTGCACGCACACGTGCGCGAAGGGTGGTGTTCGGATGAGCGAAACAGTCATTCTGGATGGTTACGGCAACCCATTGCCCGCAGCCGTTCGTACCGCAGCCCGAAGGCGTTATGCTATGAGTGCTGCCTATAGTGCAGCAAGTAACGAACATGCATCCATGGCAGCATGGAGGCCCGGCACATATTCCGGTCATTCAGCCCTTGGCCTTAACCGTGATGTTGTTGTTGATCGCATTAATGACGCGGTTCGTAATAGTGGCTGGGCTTCGGCTGGCGTGACGCGGCTGGTTGACAATGTGGTCGGTTCTGGGTGGCGCCTGTCATCAAAGCCGAACGCCCGGACGCTCAATCTCACAGAAGATGAGGCTGATGAGATTGGCGACCAGATCGAGGCGCTCTGGTCTGATGTGGCAACGGATCCCCGTAACTGGTTTGATGCCGAGCGCACAAAGTCGGTTTCAGGCATTCTTGGTCTTGCTGCCCGACACCGCTTTACGGATGGCGAAGCCTTCGCCGTGCTACCCTATCGTATGGGCGGCAATGGTTACGGCACATGCGTGCATGTGATTGACCCAGCGCGTTTGTCAAACCCGATTGGCCAAATGGACACCGAGACGCTGCGCGACGGTGTTGAACTCGACGAGTATGGCGCGCCGATTGGCTATCACGTTCGTAAGGCGCACGCAGGTGATGTTTTTGGGCGCATGCGCGATACCTTCATCTGGGATCACATTGAACGTGAAGATGAATATGGGCGACCACTTGCGGTACATTCTTATGAGGCAACCCGCGCAGGCATGACCCGTGGTGCATCACGATGGGCACCAATCTTGCAGCAGCTGAAACAGGTGTCGGATTACAACGATTATGAATTGCAGGCAGCATCGCTCAATGCTGTGATGGCAGCATTCATCAAAACGCCGTTCGATATGGACCAGTTGGCGGATTCTCTGGGTGCTTCCGATATCGGAAAGTCTATCAATTCGCTGGGTGCTGCGCAGGCAGCAGCTTATGCGGCTGATCCGATCCGGCTTAAGGGTGCGCAGATCAACTTCCTTAATCCCGGTGAGGATGTCGTATTCACGAAATCCGAGCATCCGAATGCTGCTTTTGAAGTGTTTGTGAATGCTGGGCTTCGCAATATCGCCTCGTGTGTGGGGCTAACATACGAGCAGCTCACGATGGACTGGTCGAAGGTTAATTATTCCAGTGCGCGTGCAGCGTTGCTCGAGATCTGGCGCGGCCTTTCATCTGAGAAATCTAGTTTCGCTCATTCCTTTATGCAGCCGATTTATTGGGCATGGCTGGAAGAGGTGTTTGATCAAGGTCGCATTCGTCTGCCGGCACGCGCAGTTTCATTTGAAGCCAATCCGGCTGGCTGGGTGCGTGCTGCATGGATTGGTAGTGGTCGTGGCTGGGTTGATCCTGAGAAGGAAGCCAAGGCCGCAGCCATCCGCCTTGCAACAGGACTGACCACTCAGGAATCGGAATCAGCCGAACAGGGTCGCGACTGGAAGGAAGATACAATCCAGCGTGCACGAGAACTTCGGTTTGCTCGTAAGCATGGTGTCACGCCGGGCGAAGCCGCAAGTGCGGGGGTTGTTTCGCGTTTCGTCAATGACCCAAGCAAGCCGGGCGAAGGCGATGAGGAAGAAAACAAATGATGCCATATGCGATGCCGGAAGTTGCGGCGCGCCTCTTCAATACGCCGCTTATGCTGCATGAGGGGAAAGCCAACATCATAGCGCGGGCCTTTGGTCCGCGTGTTCTCGGAAATGAGGTGAATGTGCGGGCTTCACCTGAGATGGGCGTTCTCACACAGGACATGCGTGAATTGCGCGACGGCTGGACTGGTGAGAAAACATATAACGGCCCCAAGATGGTCGGCTCAGTCGCCGTGATCGAAGCTGAAGGCTCTCTCGTCAATAAGGGTGCGTGGGTTGGTAAGTCCTCCGGTGTCACCTCTTATGAAGGTCTGAACATTCAGATTGCAGATTGCCATGATCGCGATGACATAAAAGGGGCTGTGTTTGAGATCGACAGCTTTGGCGGCGAAGTGGATGGATGCTTTAACTGTGCAGAGGATTTGTATCTCCTGTCGCAGAAAAAGCCGACGATTGCCATTCTGACTGATCATGCGTGTTCTGCCGCTTATCTGATCGCCTCCGCTTGTCGTCAGATTGTAATCCCTGCCACGGGTTACGCCGGTTCTATCGGAGTGATCTCGATGCATGTTGATGCATCTGAATGGGCAAAAAAGCAGGGGCTTGGCGTTACGATACTTCGAGCTGGTGAGCGCAAAGCGCGTCCCGGCATGTTTGAAGCCATGTCTGATGAAGAATACAGCACCGCAATTGAGGATCTGGAATCCATGCGTGTGTTGTTTGCCGAAACCGTTGCCCGATATCGCAGCGGTCGCATTTCTCTTGATGCCGCACTCGCAACCGAGGCGGATACGTTTCGCGGCCAGAAAGCAGTTGATCTTGGCATTGTCGATGCTGTTGCTCGGCCCAAAGATGCCTTCAACGCTTTTCTGGAAGCGATAGGCGCGTAAGCGCAACGCCTGACCCACTCCTACAATCACATAAGGAATTGAGCCGATGTCGCTTTCACGCGCTATCCGGGCTGCCGTCACTGGCCGCTCCCTGAAATCACGTCTTGAAGAAGATAAGCCAGAGGAACTTGAGGACGATGAACGTCCGGAAGAAGCCGAAGGCGACGAAAACAACGATCCGGCAGCGGAAGGCGATGAAGATACAAAGCCTGAAGCCGACGAAGACGAACCGGTTGCGGACGAAGACAAAGACGAAGGCGAGTTTGCGCGCGGTCGCCGTGCTGAACGCAAGCGCATGTCTGCCATTTTGAGCTGTGAGCAGGCGGACGGCAATCCTTCGCTCGCTGCGCATCTCGCATTCAGCACCAATATGAGTGCTAAGAATGCGATTGCCACGCTGAAGGCATCTGGCCCGGCTGCATCGGCAAAGGCTCCATTATCTTCGCGCATGAATGGACGCGTTCCAGCCCTTGGCAGTGGCGGCGTTGTTACCCAGCCAAAGACCGCTGATGCGAAGCTTGTGGCCTTTGCCAAGAACCGGGCGGCGGCGCGCAAGGCATAAAGCCTAAGCCCGAGCTACCTTTCACACATTCATAGGGGAGAGCTGCAAATGCAGACCCAAAATTACACGCCGGGCGATCTGCTCGTTGGCGATTATCCTGTTGCTGTGCGCACGGCCACAATTGGTGCAGGTCAGGTTTTAAAACGTGGTGCCGTTTTGGGTGATGCCGCTGGCACATTCAAATTATCGGCATCTGCTGCAAACGATGGATCTGAAGTCCCGTCAGCAGTTCTCGCCGTCGATGTCGATACCTCTGCTGGTGCCGTCCAGGCCCGCATTTATGCATCTGGCGGTTTTGATAGCTCCAAACTCATTCTGGGTGCGGGTCACACTGTCGATAGTGTTGAGAAAGCTTTCCGCGAAGCATCGGCACCGCTCTTCACCCACAAGCTCGCTTAACCGCAGTAATCCACCACATGCGTTTTTGAACGCTAACTTCAAGGAATTTCCGGAATGGAAAACTATCTTTTCAGCACGGTTGCGCTGACTGCGGTTATCGAATCCCGCGACCGTCCGACCGCATGGATCCGCGATACATTCTTTCCGAATGGCTTCCAGTCAGATTCGGAAGAAATCGCATTCGATAAGCTCAAGCGCCGTCGCAATGTCGCGCCGTTTGTTTCGCCACTGGTGCCGGGCCGTGAGCGCGCCATTCGTGGTCGTCAGACCACAACGTTCAAACCGGCTTACGTAAAGCCAAAAAATACTATTCGTCCAGGCGAAGGTTTCCGTCGCCGTCCGGGTGAGCGTATCGGCGGCGAAATGAGCGCCGAGGATCGCTACCTCCAGACCGTTACCGATACGCTCTTTGATCAGGATGATGAAATCACCCGTCGCGAAGAGATCATGGCAGCGGAAGCCCTGAAGCTCGGCAAGATCACTGTGAGCGGTGAAGACTATGAAACGCAGGTCATTGATTATGCTCGCAAGGCAGAATTGACCGTTGCTCTGACTGGTGCAAACCGTTGGGGCGAAAACGGCGTTAAAGTCCGCACATCCATTCGGGATTGGGGCACGCGCGTGGCTAAGGCTTCGGGTGGCGCTGCAACTGAAATTATCCTTGGTGCGGAAGCCGCTGAATTGCTTCAGACCGATGAAGAAATGCGCCAACTGCTCGATAATCGTCGTCAGGCTGATGGCATCATGCAGCTTGGTCCTATCGCGGCTGGCAGCGAAGACATGGTTGCGGTTTATCTCGGCTCGGTCGGTCAGTTCAATTACTGGCAGTACACGCAGCTGTTTCAGGATGACGCCGGGAACGACATTGAAGTGTGGCCGAGCCTTGGTGTTGGCGTGATTTCGCCTTCTCAGTTGCAGGGCTTCATGGCGCACGGTGCGATTCAGGATGTTGGTGCTCGCCTGTCGCCGCTCTCACGCTTTGCCAAAATGTGGGAACAGCAGGATCCATCGGCAACGATGCTGATGACACAGGCCGCTCCGCTGCCGGTTCCCGGCGACGCGAATGCGTCCTTGTTCGCCTTGGTTCGTTAATCGAACCAGCTCAAACGGAGAATTAATTCCATGGCTAAGAAATTGATCACGCAGGCTTATGGCGCGACACTCGTTGTTGGGGGCAAAGATATTGCTCCCGGCACGCCAGTGCCATTGCCAGAAGATGAAGCCAACCGCATTGCGCAGCTCTTCGGCGTCGTTGAAGCTGTGAACGAGGCTGTCAAACCTGCCCGTTCGCAGTCTTCCTCGCAAAAGCCTTCCGAAATCGATCTGCTCGCCAAAGCAGTCGAGCAGGCGCAGCAGACCTTTGATGCTGCGAAGGCAGCATTAGAAAGTGAAACTGCGGGTGATGATGAGCTGAAAGCTTTTGAGGCAGCGGAAGCGGCACTCAATGTAGCTGAAAACGCGTATCAGGACGCGCAGGGCTGATGTCTCGGCCCGCTGTGTTTGCCGGTATGGGAGGCGCGTTTGTCGCCTCCCTCGGCAACGTCGATATCGAGCTGACGATTGGTGATGATGCACGCGAACCGATGCGAGGTATATTTCGCCGGGTTCGCGACACCGATCTTCTTGACCTTGAAGGGGTTGCGGCGGAAGGCATTCGTTATACGCTCGCCCTTGAAGGATATGGCATTGACGACGTGCGGCAGGGCGACACGGTTAAAATCCTTGCCAGTGATGACGGCAAGAACATCGGTGACGTGTTCGAAATTGCCAGTCATGTTGATGACGGTCGCGCTATGAAGCGCTTCTTTTTACGGAATTACTGACCATGCACCTGCGCTATCAGATCCTTGAAAAGATTAAGACCGATCTCACCCCTGTTGTTGCGGGTAAAGCTGGCAAAGTCTCCCTCATGCGCTCCAATGCCGTTGAGCAAGAGGATATGCCATTTTTCACGGTCATTCATACCGGCGAAACTTCGACACCTGATGGCGTCATTTACGACGATATTACGGGTCAGGAACTGGCACGCATCAACCGTCGTCTGATGGTCAATGTGATCATCCACTTTAAAGGGCGATCCAACCCGCAGCGCGAATTTGATGATCTGGCAGCGCTCGTTGAAGCCGCGTTGCCGCCCTCACATCTGGGTGGGCTGGTGATCGACATGCTGCCCACCGCTTCCGAAATGTTCATCGATCCGCAAACTGCGCAGAGCCTTGGTTCGGGGCGCGTCGTCTTTGAGGTGACTTATCGCACCTTCGCGGGCATTCCCGACCGGGCTGCCTAAACTTCTCGTTCAATTTACAGGAGAATTTGCCATGGCTCAGTACATGGGGCGTGAACTTGTCATCAAAAGATACATGAACGCCGATCAGGAATTTGTTTCAGTATGTGTTTCGGAAGCCCGTTCCATCGAAATCAATAACGAAGAGATCGATATTACGAAGCCGGATTGTGCAAATCCCGGCAGTAAGCTTGTTCGCTCGTTAATGTATGGCATGCAGAGCATCGGCTTGCAGTTGGATGGCGCGTATGTGGGAAACGCTGCACAAAAGGCAATGACCGCAGATGCAGTCAACCAGATCGTCACTGCTTATCAGATTGTCGTTCCGGGTGTTGGTACTTTTGAGGCAGATTTTCTTGTCTCAATGACACTCTCTGGTGACAAGACTGGCGAGTTGCAGGCGCAGGGACGGATGTCCGCAACAGGCGAAATTGGCTTTACGGCGGCAGTATGATGGACCCAATTTTTAATCCGGCACGCGGTGAGGCATCTTGCCAGATCGGCATGACAAAAATTGTCATGGTCGTTGAATTTGCGCGTCTAGCGCAGCTTTGCCAGTTGGCTGACTGTGATGACATGCAGACGCTCTATAAGCGTCTCATTGGCTTTCACCCGAAAACCGTAATGGCTGCGATCCGCGTTTTGACCACCCATGTCGATGGGGATGAGGAAGCGCGTAAGCTCGCCCATCAAGCCATGCAGCAGTTGAGCGGCGCAGACGAACCAGCATTTCGAGACGCAATTACCAAGGCGCTGTCTGGTCATATTGCTGAAGGTCGTAAGAACCGCGGTGAACCGAACCCTATCGCTGATCTTGATCGTGCTTTCGATAGCCTTGATCCGGGAAACGCCCCAAGCCCTTCAGTGTAAAAGATCGCATACGACATATGGAGCGCATCGCTACCGGCCAGCTTGGGTGGGAGCCGCGCTCATTTTGGCGATCAACTTGGCCTGAAGTACAGGCCGCAATTGAAGGGCGGACAGGTCGAAAATTCGATGATGTCATTACGCCAGAGCGGGCACGTGAAATTGCCCGTTCCCATCCCCCTACAAAATCTATCCGGAGTAAGCCTCAATGAGTACACGCGCCGATATTATGGCCTTTATCGGCGCGAATGCTCGTGGCTTTCACGATGCTATGCGTCGTGTGCGGGGCGATGCCAAAGACACGGCGCAAGATACACAGCGCGAGTTTGCAAGTCTCTCCGCTGGAATGGACCGCAGTTTCAATTTCCTGAAAACATCCCTTGCTGGATTAGGTGTCGGCATTAGTTTGGCCGGCGCGCAGCAGGTCATCAGCGATATTGCTTCGATTGATCGTGAAGCCCGGCGCGCTGGCGTCTCCATCAAAGCATTTCAGGAAATGCGATATGTGGCTGAGAAAAATCGCATTGATGTTGATGCGATGATCGATGGCTTGAAGGAATTAAGTCTTCGCGCTGATGAGTTTGCAGTGACCGGCAAAGGGTCCGCGTCAGAGGCGTTTAATCGCTTAGGCTTTGATGCAAGCGATGTTGCAAAAAGGCTGAAAGAACCGTCCGAGTTGTTTGTTGAAATCATCGGGCGTGTAAAGCAGCTCAACAAAGCCGCACAGATCCGCATCATGGATGAGCTTTTTGGCGGTAGTGCTGGCGAGCGGTTTGTTGAACTTATTGCGCAGGGTGAAGATGGAATCCGTCAAGCGATACAAGAGGCGCATAATCTGGGAATTGTGATTGAAGATGAGCTTGTCAAAAAAGCCGCCGATCTTGATCAGGAATTTAATACGGTCGTGACGACCGTTGGCAACAATCTTAAACAGGCTGTTGTTAGTGTCGCGTCTGAAGTTCGCTACATTCTCGACCTATTTAACAATATCGAAAATCGCAGTATCTCCACGCTTGAACAGCAGCTTGCAGAAAAGCGGCGTGAGCGCGAATCCATGGATGCAGGCGGCTTGCGCGGCTTTGTGGCTCGAGGACGCGATGGCGGGCGCATTCCGGTCATTGAAGAGGAAATCGCAGCCCTTGAAAAGCTGATTGCAACTAAGAAAGAAACGGTTAAGCCTCCGGAGCCAGCCTCTGGAAAGCTGACATTTGATCCCATTGAAACGCCGGAGAAGAAAAGCAAGGCCAGCAAGGCGGCAGTTACAGACGCTGAACGGCAAAAGAAGACCGCAGACGAGCTTATTCTGTCTCTTGAACATGAACTTTCCATCATTGGTCTGACAACAGAGCAGCAAAAGCTCTCAAATGAACTGCGCAAACTTGGTGCCGGAGCCACGCAAGAGCAAAAAGATCGCATTACAGAATTGATCACCGTCATCGATGCGCAGAAGGCTGCACAAGAGCGCTCTAACAAAGCGCAGCAGGATTTTATCGATGGCCTTGACCAACTTGGTTCCGATGCGGTTGACGCCCTTGGCAACGTGATTGCCCGTACTGAAGATGCCGCCGATGCCTTTAAGAAACTGGCCATTGAGATTGTGAAATCAGCTCTTACAGGTAAAGGCGCTTATGCCGATTTCTTCAACGGTTTATTTGGTGGCAGCGGTGGTGGTGGCTTAGGACTTGGTGGCATTGTCGCCGGACTGTTCGGTTTTGGTGGTCAGAAGTCCATTGCCATGAATGGCGGTATTGGCCTCTATGCCAATGGTGGCATTAGTGACAAACCTGCGATCTTTGGTGAGGCTGGTCCAGAAGCGGCTGTTCCCTTGCCTGATGGCCGCAGTATTCCTGTCGACTTGCGGCTATCTCAGTTGCCGACTATTCGCGATAATTCTTCTTCAAATAATCAATCATCCGGCCCCGTCACCATCATTGTTGATGTGAAGGGTGCCAACGGCAACTCGGAAATTCGCGAAATGGTGGCATCTGGCGTTCAGGAAGGTCTCACTCAATTTGATCGAGAGATTCTGCCACGACGCTTTAAACAAATCGCTCAAGATCCATATGCGGTAGGTTAAAATGGCAGATACACTACAGCTTTCTGAGCTTGCCGATCATCTGCCAGTGCTAAGCGCGCCTTGGGTCATTCAAGAGCAGATGGAATATTCGGGTCTTGGCACAGGGGAAGTGTTAGCGGCAAAACTTGCTCCAAGCAGATGGGCGGCTCAAGTTAGCTTGCAGCCGGTCAACCGTCTGGTTGCTCGCAGTTTGCAAGCTCGATTAGAGGCTTTGGGCGGGCCGATTGGTAATTTTTACTTTGCCAGCCCAACCAATCTCTACCCTGCGAAAGATTCTGGTGGTTCAATTCTTGGCTTAATAAAGCCCTCGATTGATCTTGTCGGCACAAACAATAAATCATTGTCGTTTAAAAGCCTGCCTGCGCACTATCAGCTGACAGCGGGTGATATGCTGGCAATTGATTATGGTTCGCAGCCCGTCCGCCGTTACCTCGGTCGTTTGACAGCAGATGGCATAGCATCGGCAAACGGCACCACGGCTCCAATCGGCATTTATCCTCATCTTCCTGCCGGTATCACATCTGGGCTGATTGTGAATTTCATCAAGCCAGCCGCCAAGGTGTTCATTGCGCCGGGAACTTTGCAGGTGCCTTCGACTGGTAACTTCCCAGCCATCACATTTGAAGTTGTGCAACGCCCATGAAAGGAAGCGGTATGGATATGTCGATGCAAAGTAGCGTCATGAAATGTGGCACCACAGTTATTGCGAGCTGTGGTGACCAATCGAGTGTTTTACTGTTTGCCGACGATGCTGGCGCGAGTAGCGCCTATAACGCCTTCAAGAACCTGAATGGCGACTCCAAAACTTTCCGCCTCCGTCTCAATGGATATGCCGTCGGTGACGAAGCTCTTGGCGTTAAACATTAGTTCTTTGCCAATGGTATCGAGCCATTCGACCCCTTGTTCCTCTGATGCCTTCTGCAGTGTTACGCGAAGTGCATCAATCATAACGGCGCTAATTGCTTTGTATGTCGGCACATCCTGCTTAATACGCAGATGTAAGAACGGTTCTTTTTCGCTCATTTCCAGCCGCCCATTGTTGAACTCAGCCAATCAATGCGAGTCTCAGGCGCTTGTCGATCATCCGAAGGTCTAAATCATGAAAGCTTACGATCAGGCGACACTTACGGCCTTGCAGAACCGTGAGGCAATCGCGCCGTTTAATCTGCTGTGGATTGAGGCCAAGAACCGCGACAATGGTGGGCTTGAAGCAATTGGCTTCTGGAATGGTTTGGACGTTCAAGACGTAACCGTAATCAATCCAGAAACCAATCTGCCTATTGTGCGGACTTATTACGGCGCAGGCTCATTACTGGATATTCCTGCCATCCCGCAGGAAAGCGATTTGACCATTCGCTCGATCCGCATTCTGCTTAGTCAGGTTGATGCTGTCACGCAGTTGGCCGTTCGCGGTTTTGAAGTGCGCCATGCACCAATCCAAATCCATCGCGGCTATTTCGATGTTGATACCATGCGTCCGGTCGCTCCTGCTCGATCCCGGTTTATTGGCTGGGTCAATAATATGAAAATCAATACGCCTGCTGCGGGTGGTTCGGGCAATATCGAGCTTACCTGTGTGTCTCACACGCGCCAGCTCACAAAGACCAATCCACTGCGCCGGTCAGATGAACAACAGAAGCGCCGCCAAGGTGATCGGTATCGTAGGCATACCGATGTGGCTGGCGAATGGCTGCAAAACATATTCTGGGGGGAGGCAAAGAAATGACGATCAAGCGTTATCACGACTGGCGCACGCGTCTCTCAGTCTATCTTCATGAAATCGCACATGAGCCTTTTCAATGGGGTGTGCATGATTGTGCCTTGTTTGCTGCTGGTGCAGTCGAGGCCATGACCGGCGAGGATTTTGCAGCCGGTTATCGTGGAAAATACAAAACGCTCATAGGCGGGCTTCGCAAGCTTAAACAATCAGGTTTTGACGATCATGCCGCTATGGCCGCATCGCTTTTTTATGAATGCCACCCTTCATCCGCTCATGTCGGCGATCTTGCTGCGATAGAGACAGATCAGGGCGTTGCGCTTGGCGTGGTGCAGGGGCAGCGCATTTATGTGCTTCGCCCTGATCAAGCCGGTATTGGCACGGTGGCGCTTTTAGACGCCAAGCGGACGTTTCACGTTCCATTTAACTGACAGGTAATCAGCATGAAAATCTTGCGCATTGCGGCGTGGGTGGTTTCACTCACGCTGAGCATGATGCTGCCTGCTCACGCGGGGCCGGTTGCCGCCGCTGTTGGTGCGGTAGTCGGATTGCTCAAGGCTGGTGGCATTGCTGCGACCCTGATTAAGCTTGCGTTCGGCATCGCGTTTCAGTTGGGTTCGAGCCTGCTTGCGAAAATGTCTGCAAAAAAGCAGACGCAGCCCGGCATTGTCGGTCAGGTCCAGATGGGTGGCGACAAGTCGCTGTCGTTTATCGTCGGGACTTATGCCACAGCCGGTCATATGGAATATGTCAATTCCTTTGGCAAAGTCGACGATGTTGAAAACGCTGTTCTGACGCAGGTTATCACGCTTTCTGACTTGCCCGTGCAGAGCATCGGTAATCGTGTGTTCGTCAATGGCGAAACATGCAATCGTGATCCGAGCATTGTTACAAGTTCGGAAGCTGCCAAGCTTGGCGCAACCAGCTACCCCATCAAGGAATATAAGTATTCGCGTTGGTGGTTTACGTTTCTCAAATACTATTTGGGTGACCAGACTACGGCTGACGCAAATCTTGTCGCAAAGTTTGCAGGTGATGAGCGTCCATGGTTCTCAGACATGGTCGGTCGTGGTGTTGCCTACGTCATCGCAACGGCTGAGTTTGAGCGCCACCTGATGACGGCTATTCCTGCTTTTCGTTTTGAAGTGCAGGGCATCAAACTTTATGACCCGCGCAAGGATAGCCGCGTGGGTGGCAACGGCTCACACCGTTGGGGCAATGAAGCAACATATGAGTGGACCGATAATCCTATTGTTATCGTCTACAATATTCTGCGCGGCATTCATTATCAGGGTGAGTTCATCTGGGGTGGAACGGTAAAGCTTTGGGGCTTGCCGCTATCCGGCTGGATGGCTGCAATGAACGAATGCGATATTCTCGTGCAGATCGAGAATGGCCAGTTCGAAAAGCAATTCCGCTGCGGCTATGAAATCCGCACTCTTGATCAAGATCCAATGGACGTGATCGAGGAGCTTCTTAAATCCTGTAATGGCCGTATCTCTGAAAGTGGTGGCATTTATAGTGTCCGCGTCGGTCCACCCGCATTGCCGGTAGCGTTTCTGAGCGATGACGAGTTTGTCATTACGAAAGAGCGCGAGTTTGACGCTTTCCCCGGTCTGGAAAACACCTTTAATGGTGTGACCGGAACATGGCCAAGCCCTGATGCTGCATGGGAAATGAAGGATGCGCCACAGCGTCGTTTCCCTGAATATGAAGCTGAGGACGAAGGCCGCATTCTGCTGGCTGATGTGGAGTTTAATGCTGTACCGTTCGCAAATCAGGTGCAGCGATTAATGATGGCGCTTGCAAAGTCAAATCGTCGTTTCCGCAAGCACATTGTGACATTGCCGCCTTGGGCTGCTGTTCTTGACCCTTTCGACGTGATTGCGCTGACCAGCCCGAAAGAAGGCTATCAGAACAAGCATTTCGAGATCATGGGGATAGATGATCAGCCGAATGTCACACAGGTGGCGTCAATCAACGAAGTTGACCCTTCGGATTATGATTGGAATGCCAATCGTGACACGTTGCCTTGGTCGGTCGGTCCACTTGTTCCGAATTGGCCTGCGCCGCAGATGATGTTTGGCTGGAATGCGCAGCCAGCAGAATTGAAAGACGCAACTGGAACTTCACGGCGACCAAGTATTGAGGTGTTTTTTGCAGCCAATTTTACGGACGTGAGGGCGGTCCGGGTTGTCGCAAAGCACGTTACTACTCAGCAAATCTCCTTTGACGGGGAGTTGTCTTATGGTGATCCAGACTATGACAATCCAAGTCGGTCTGTAATTCTCAATGGTGTATTCCTGAACGACGAGGAATACCTGGTTCAGGGCATTTATCTGCCATTTTCTGGTCGTCAGACGGAATGGTCGGAATGGATACCCGTTAAAACGCCTGATGTTCGCCTCGGTTCAAAAGATCTTTATCCATTCGATATTCCAGCGTTCAATCAGAGCCTTCAGGATCTGTGGCGCAATCAGAATGAGAATGTTCGACGTGTCGAAAATGAAGTGACGCGTATGACAACGGCTCTATCTGATCTTGGGGCTGACAGTGAGTTCGAAATGGCCGGTATCCGTGAGGAAATCGGTGTTCAGGGCGCAAACTATCGGCGCCTTGTGCTGGTGGAAGCGAACGAGCGAAAAGCGCAGGTTACAAGGCTTGAAGAGCTTGATGCTCAATTGGCGGGCAATATCGCCAATGTGCAGGAGTTTGCGCAGGCGACTGCAACCGAAGTGGAAGCTATTTCACAGACAGTCACGCAGACACAGGCGCAAGTCGGTGCTGTCTCGGCAAATGGCTATTTTCAGGTTTATTCTGAAGCTGCCAGCAGTGGCGCATTGTCACGTATCGTTCTAAGCGTTTCGACCTCTCAAGGCGGCGTAGCCGTTCAAGGTGCTATCTTTCTTGAAGCCATGTCGAATGGCAAATCCCGTGCCATCTTTGATGCTGATGAGGTTTATTGGACGAACGGGGCGGCTCGTGACCGTCCAATGGCCTACATTAATGGTGAGTTGACACTCACGGTCGCAAATATCGGCACTGCATTCGTGGACAACATCAGATCGCGCAACGGAGCTTTGTGGCTTCGGGGTTATGACAATTACGGCGATATTCGGATTTTCACAATATGAGCCACCTTGCAATCGGTCTTAAACCGGGCTTCGGCCCGGTGGTCGCTGTCGTGCGTGACGACAACGCGGAATGGACGGCGATACCTGTCACAGACTACTCGAAATTCTTCATCAGCACCGAAGGGCAAGATTTATCTTATATCTTTGATAAGTATTTCTTTTCGAATGGATTCAATGAGAGTGATTACCCAGTCGGGTCGTCAAGCGTTCAAGGAAATGCTTATTCCATTGATGGCAATCCATTAGCAACGTCAAAACGTGGCGTGACTGGTATGCCGGTACAGTTTGTTAGCTCGTCAAGAAATTGGGGCTATTGCGAAATATTCGAGCGGTTTCCAGAATTGGGCGGTATAATCCCTATTTTTGAAATCAAACTTATCGATCAAAATGGCCGAGTTAAGATTTTTGATTTCGACGGTGCAGATGGCAACAAGCGGCTTTTCTCAATCGGCACCATGTATAACTCAGTCATAAATTACGTGGAGCCGGTGAATAACAACGCCGTTTACGCAGGTAACGCTTATAATAAACTGCATAACGCTTTTAATTTTACTGGATGGTGCGGGAGAGCTACCAATTATTCCGGACCGGCCAACTCTTATGTAGTGCTCAATGTAGGCGACACTTATCGACTATTGTCATGCCAGTGGGATTTGCCTGCTAATAATGCGCCGTTACCTTTCCCCAACGCAGCGCCTGTACCGGGGCAAGAAGTTGTCAGAATATCTGGAAGTGAAGTTAAGATCGCGCGGCGCGGTCTGACGGTTGATACCACCAATCCGCGTGGATTACAGATCAATTCCAATAAAGCGCCAATCATGTGCGTCATGATGGGAACTGTGCCCGTGATGCAGCCTGGAGCGAGTTACTATTATCCAAATACATCGCCAATTCCGCTTCATGAGACGATGTTTCTTGACCCGCTCCTGAAGTATGACGGCTTTGAATATTCGATCCCGCCTGTTGATCCTTCTGTCAGCAGATCAGGCAAGGAATGTCGCTTTTACTATCGGATCGACCCGAATGGCATTACGTTCTGGAATGAAGGGAATTACGCTGTCGGCTGCAAATTCATGGTCTACGCCACGAGCATTGCTGGCAATACATCGGGCGGCAATCAGGTGCTGCGACGTGTCTTTAATGACGTGCAGATCAAGCGTCCCGGTTCGAATGATGTTAATCCGAGCAGTAATGACATTCTGCTTGATACCCGCTTCCCATCGGTGAGGATATTAAAACAAGATTGGATACCAATCTCTGCTTTCTCTCCTGCCAATAGTCTGAATAATCTATTCGGAACACATGCTGCCATCGTTCCATTTGAGAACCATGCGGGTATGTTTGTGTTTCCGAAGGTTGTCGGCAACTGGCCGAAAATGATGGCGCAGGGCTACTACAGATCGCTGCGACCGCCAAATGTCGTGCAATGGCGAACATCGAATTATTGCATGACAACCGTTGTCGAAGCTAACCGCATGGTCATCCACATGTCTCCCGGCGCTCCTACGGACGTTAGGGCCGACACTGGATTTGAGTACTCCATGCCTGATCCAACCGGCGTCCGATATTACGTCTTGGGCGCGACCCAAATCTAACCACTCAGGAAAATTAGCCATGACAGAAACGACGGTAACTCAACCGGCGCAACCTCAACTTATCCAAATTAGCCCGATTGCAATGGCGAATGAGGCGCGCGCGATGAATGACTTCCTGACTGACCGCAGTTTGCGCAACGCGAATGACGTGGTGATGCTCATGGGCAAAATACGCGAACTTGAAGCGCAGATCGCCGATCAATCGAAAGCTTATGCTGACGAGGTAGACCGGATCACAAAAGAACGTGACGAGACCGTTCAACGCCTTGCATCTGCCAATGCCAAGATCATCGAAATCCAGAACGCGCAGGCCTCTCCTGTCTCGCGATCCAAGGTGAAAACCAATGGCTGACAATTTTGATAAGTTCCTTCCTGACTGGCAGATCGGGACGTTGACGCTTGCCGCCAACTCAACTGGTTTTACTGCAACCAATGCGCTTCTGACATTTGGCAGTATTCAGCAAGGTGATTTCATTATCTCGCCTGATGGTCGTATGCTGATCATTGAGAGCATCACGGACGATAATAACGGGGTTCTGTCGTCGCCATGCCCGCCAGAGGCTGCTGGAACCTTCCAGACGCGCATTCGCTACCAGTCGGATAATTCGCGCTATACAGGGCAGACGGCAGCGTTACGACGCCTTATGTCAGGCGGCAATTTGTTTGCACTGGCAAAACTCGCTGGCGATGCAGAAAAGATTGTCCGTTTCT
Organism: Ochrobactrum sp. EDr1-4; assembly: GCF_049199085.1. Classification (NCBI taxonomy): domain Bacteria; kingdom Pseudomonadati; phylum Pseudomonadota; class Alphaproteobacteria; order Hyphomicrobiales; family Brucellaceae; genus Ochrobactrum; species Ochrobactrum sp. EDr1-4. Next base: position 76,860 of record NZ_JBLZOF010000001.1, on the reverse strand, counting down.
TAGGAAACGGTGCTTTTGATCTGGTTGACCCGTCCGAATTCGGCATCCAAGACCCTAACGGCAGTCTGGCGAAGCTGGCAGCGCTTACGTTGGCGGCACGGCAGATATTGCAGACAGATGAGAATGGTGCATTAAAAGCTATCGATCTGACCGCAAACAAAGCGCTTGTTACTAATGCCAGCAAAGACGTTGAATTGGTTGACCTTGGAACCCTTGGCCGCGCTCTACTGGCTCTGTCGAACGGTACATCATCGCAATATGTCCGCGCCGATGGAATATTGCAGACATTAAACGCATCTGCGGTTGGGTTGGGAAACGTTAATAATACATCAGACGCCAATAAGCCTGTTAGTACAGCGCAACAAACGGCACTGAACACTAAAGCGACGTTAAACTCTTCACCTACTTTCACAGGGATTGTGACCAGAACCGCACCTTCCACCGAACCGGGGGCGTGGGCGTTTGTTGCATCGGGAAACAATCAAAGTGTTCCCGCTGGGGAATATAGTGTAGCAGGTAAATTTGTATCACGGTTCACTGGCGTTAACGCATGGAGTGAGTTCTTCTTTCAGGATCGAGTTCAGAATTACTCTGAGGCGGCGATCCACCTTAACGGATATGGAACATCATTTTATTGGTTTTTTAGAGCGGGTGGCACGTTCCATTCGCCCGGATCGATTAACGCTCCATCTAAGAACTTCGAAATCGATCACACAGTAGACCCTGATAATTACGACCTTCGGCATTGCGCCACGGAAGCACCAGAGATGCTTGTCGAGTATCGCGGTATTGCAAAGCTCACAAATGGCCGGGTGACAGTGAACGTCGAAGATCATTACGGTGTAATGACAAATACATTTAAAAATCTTTGGGCTGATGCTCATGTCCACGCACTGCAAAATCAGGATGGATTTGCCCGTGTCAGGCCGTCTCCTGTCAATGGAGCGACATTTGACATCATCTGCGAGGACGAGACCTGTTCTGACAATGTGGCGTGGTTGGTGATGGCTAGACGCAATGACCCTTATGTTCGTTGGAATGGCTGTCTTTCCACTGGTGATGATGGTCGCTTAATCATTGAATTTGAAAAGCCGGAGTAACCAATATGAGCGAAGCTACAAAGGTTATCGTAGATAATCAGGCAATTGGACGAAGAGGAATGCCGCGTTATCCCGAAGCGCACGGGCGAGTGCTGCCCATGAAGACCGTTCCTGTTAATGCAGGCGAACCTGTCACCAGTCACCCCGGCCTTGATCCAGTTGATGTTTATCGTCTTGAAATTCAGGTGATGATTGACGCTAAAGCAAACGAACGCCAATACGACAGCGGCGCAACCTTGGCGAGCTATGTCAACTCGACAATCCCAGAATGGGCAATGGAAGCACAAGCGTTTGTCGCATGGCGTGATGCTGTCTGGCTATATGCGCTGGCTGAATTGGATAAAGTGCAGAAGGGTGAGCGCGTTCACCCAAGTATCGCTGACTTGTTGGCTGAATTGCCAGTGTTCGAGTGGGCTGAAACCCTGCAACCATCAAGATAAGAGTACTGAATTATTTATTTTGATCGGGTATTTTCTTAATCTGTAGTTGGTAACCGAGACGATGGAGAACCAATGCTGTGTATCGAATGGAAGGGTTAGTGTTAGGACCAAGAAGCTGAGTAGCGCGAACCCTTGATACTCCTAAAGACGCAGCTAAATCAGCATGTGTCATTTTTTTTTCAACTAACATTGCATTCAGAACCTTATGAAATTTATCAACTGTATTCTGTGCAATTCTTTCCTCTGTATCGCTCCATTCTCTCATGATTCTGGTCATTTTACGCCACTTATCGTTTAATCTCATTTTCCCATATCACGAATGCGAATTGAAACAGTTAACTTGAGCAAAATCTGAGTAACCAAAACCGCCTTTATGGCGGTTTTTAAATGGCATTTCACACCATGAAACTTGTCTCTGACTGGAGGCGGGTGCTTCGCTATGCGTGGAGCATCCGCTTATTGCTGGCTGCTGCAATTTTGTCCGGCTTCGAAGTGGTGTTGCCCTATCTGGGCGACTTTTTCCCTATCCCAACTGGCGCATTTGCAGCCCTCACTTTCATTGTGACGGTGTTGGCCTTTGTCGTGCGCATTACATCACAGAAGGTTTTTCGCAATGAGTAAACGTGCAAAGGCGGCTTTGGCGTCCGGTCTTGGTCTGGTTGCATTAACCGCCACATATCTGACGGAGCCATGGGAAGGCATGGAAAATCATGCCTATTACGACAAGCTTGGCAAGGTATGGACCGTGTGCCTGGGGGAAACCAAAGGTGTCAAAAAAGGCGATAGCTATACTGATAAGCAATGCCGGCAAATGCTGATCAAGCGTCTCGAAGCTGACTTTAGACAACCTCTCCGCAAGTGCATACGGACCTTTGATCAGGCTCCCATCAGTGTTCAAGCCTCGATGCTCGATCTCTCCTACAATATAGGAACAGGCGCTGCTTGTAAGTCTACCGCTGCGAAGCGACTGGCTGATAAGCAATGGCGTCTCGCTTGCAATGCTATGACCGCATTTAACCGCGCTGGCGGCAGGGTTGTGGAAGGTTTGCGCAAGCGTCGTGAGATGGGCGATGTACAACGCATCGGTGAGCTTGAGCTTTGTATGGCTGGTCTGAAATGACCCAGATATTTGACGCCATTAAAGTGGCAGCCGGTATCGCAATCGGAATCGTTTTTGCCTCAATCTATTACAACGGCGTTCCGTGGCTCAAAGATATTCCGGTTGTCGGCGTTGCCTTCGAGGGGCAGGCGAAAAAAGGCTTGGTGCGAGAGTTTCAGATCAACGCTCTGCAAGCCCAGTTCGACGCTGACGTACAACAGCGCCGTGCAAATTCACTAGTTATCGAATCTTACCAAGCCCAGTTGCGCAATGCTCGCGCAGCTGAAGCCGCACGCATTGAGCAAACTGAACAGGAGATAGTGGATTATGAAAAGCGGCTTGCTGATGCGGGGCGGGTTTGCCTGCTTGATCGCGATGATATTGAGTTCCTGCGCAAGTATTAGGCTTTTGCATGAGGCTGCACAACAGCAAGGGCAAGCTTTGGCTGATAGGTCGCTGCCAGTTTATCCGGATGACTGCCGGACAAAGGAAGCTCACGCGCCATTATCTGACGGTGTTGAAATTCGCTCAATCCTGAAGCGTGAACGGCAGGCTCTGGATCGACAGAATGCGCGTACAGATCGATGTATTGAATTCTACGAAGGTGTATCCAGGGGAGTGAGGTGATGTCAATGGATCCTGAAGCACCTGTTGTAGCCAAGATGATCGAGCTTCCAGAAGAAACCCGCGAGTTCCTCTCGCAGCTCGGCAAGGATGATATCGTGCTGATGAAAGACGGCCTCGATCTAATCCGTTCGTTACGCACGATTGGCCGCTTTATGCGGTGGTTGATCCTTGGCATTCTCGCCATCATGCTGGGCGTGGTGACGCTCTATGAAAATACAGTGAAGCTGATCAGCTACATCCAAAAATAAAGACACCTCAATTAGGCGGGGTTTTTTCATATGTGCGGTGGGGCAGCACTGGGCGCTGAGTTGGATTGATTGTTACACCTCATTCGCTCTTAATTAGGATTTAATAAAAGTACGAAAGGTCAATTTAGAAGGCGAATCGAGGGGGATAGTAGAGAAGGCACCTGCATTTTCCCCGATAGTGTTCCTAATAAGGTTTACTCAAAGGTGACTAGGATGTGTTCAAACTCTTTGACAAATGTTAACCTTCACTGTCTGCCGATATTATAAAGCGTCTCCAAAAGAAGTGCTTTAATCTGTGAGTCGAACTTGCTCTGAGGCGAGTCGCACAAATGCTGCTTCGCTTCCCGATCTATACTGTCAAGGATGGCTAACCTTGGTTTGGCTCTTTGATAAAAGTTTTCAGATTTTCTACTTAGCGATGAATCTAAGACTCTTCTATAATATATATCAGTTAGGGAGGGGGTTTTAACTGTTATAGGCATAAATTCATTAAAAACGCGGCGCCAAAATTGTAAATCTTCACTATGAGGAAGATCCTCCTCAAATTTTACACGTTTCAACATATAGGTAGGCGCCGATTTGATGGCGTTTAGGGTGTATGCACGATAGCAAATAGAGATATCATCTGCACTATGAACTAAAGAATCCTTAAATCCAGCTTGAATAACGCGCTGCGCATAATCTTCATGTGGAAGATGATCAATCATTTTTACGATGTTGGACACTACTACAGAGCGGTAGTCGCCAAGAACAAGGAACTCTTCAAGATAATTACGGGAGATAAAATCATCATGATCGATGAATGTGCAAAAACGAAAGGATGCTAGCTGAATTGCCGAGTTCCGAGCTTTCGCAACATTAGCGAAAGTGCTGTTAATAATTTTTGTACTAACGCCACTTTTAGCGGAAAATTCCTCAATTAGATTTAGCGATTCATCGTTACATCCATTAAGCGCAAATATAGCCTCATATAGAGATTTATCGATCGATTGATTGCGCAGTGAGATCAAAAGATCTTCTAATTCTTGAGCGCCGTTGTGGACTGGAACAATTACGCTGATCCCGTGAGGTTGAGATGAGAATTCCTTCTCAAACCGGTACAGATGTTTATACTCTGTGGAAGCGCGTTCTACAGCTACGATTACAGCTTGTAGAGCAATTATCTCTTTATGATGCAATGCAGCCTCCATTACTTCACGTACTTTCGGAATTTTGCCCGGATGCCAAACGCCCATCTCGCCGCTTTTGAATTAAGCTGACGAAGATATTCATCTTGCAACCGCAAAATACGGTCGCGTTCAGTGCGTAGCTTTTCATTATCAGAACGCAGTTTTACATTATCAGAGCGCTGTTTTTCATTATCATATCTGAGTTCGATGCTGAGACGTTTGAGCCTCGAAATTTCTGTCAGGCAGTATCCCAAGTCAGTATCGATATCCTGATTGTTATTCTGTATCGGATTTGAATTAGGTTCTTTACTCATTGTTGGTGTGTCCCACAATTTCCATGTTTGCACGCCGGTATTTGGTTCAATGCACGCCGCGCCCGGTTTTATCATACCAATGAATTTGACATGTTCGCGCAAAAGAGAAGAGTAAGCGTTTGGAGAAGCGATCCTCAACATCCAATGTGAGACATCATAATAGAATGCCCAAAATGTATCTTTTACACATTTAGATGGATGTTGCTCCACCAATTCAAATGTCTCACGGAGGGCGGTGAAGGCTTCGAGCCGTCTTTTATCTCCTGTGTTGCTGATCCGCCGACCCTTACTATGCTGTACTTTTGTACATTGAATAAATTTGCTTACCAAAATACGATTCGCACCGAGCAATGATTGCCAGTGTCCGTAAATATCATTCTGCGTCGCAGTGTGTGAAAACCGTAATCCCAGGCGTTTTATATAGTCCGTTCGATAAATCTTGTTCCAAGGATAGTTGGTAAATCTCAATAACGTCTCGTTGCCATCTATCCCGACCAAACTGTGCGTTTTTCCGCTCAGAATCCGACTGATGATGTGTATGTCTTTAGGGTTTGCACCAATTCTTACACCGTCCTGTTGAACATCATACAATGAGACTGCGAGATCTGCCGATGGAGCAGCATCAAGAAGCTTTATCAACTGATCGACGACACCCCAATCCATAAAATCGTCATCATCCAAATACAGAGCGTATTCTGTTTCGAGCAGCTTGGACCCAATATTTCGGCTGGCACCTGCGCCTTTTGGTGATGAGTTTCTTAAAATCTTCAGGTTGCTGTGTTCTGCAAAAAAATCCTGAATGGGTGTTTTAGAGCCATCATCAATGATTATCACTTTCCAATCTCTGCCTGAAACAAGCAGTCGATTGATCTGACCGATAAAGTATGTCTCTGGATTTCGCGAGGGAACAATTATTGTAAGTGACATAGGTTTTCCAGGTTATTCAAATGTAGAGTTCTGCATGCCGACCATTATAAAACTTGTCGAATAATTCAGCTTCGAAGCCTGGTAATAGAGATTTGACGTTTGCCCGCAGGCCTTCTTTGCCCCATACTTCATCAAAAGAACGGTATAAATTTATGAAAAGCGTAAATTGATAATCTTCCCGGACGCGCTTTAGGAACCAAACAAGCCTCCGGAAATAGAGCGCATAAAAATAAGGTTTCGACTCATCATCGAAGTTATTATTACGAACAAGGTTATCTTTAATGAATTCGAAGATATCAACTATCTCATTTCTTCGATTCTTAACATGTCTCGACGCGTCCTCTCTGTCGATGCGATACATATAGTAATGATCATTTAGCCAATAGTATCGAAGTCCATTGAGAAATGACAATGTCGAAAAACATGTATCTTGATATGCTGCGCCAGGTGTTTCGGGTAACCGAATTTTCAGTTGCTCAAAAGATGATCGTCGATAGACGCCCGCCCAAATCGCTGGTGGTGTGAAACAAAGCTCATCGTGGAGAAAGTCGGTTGGCTTAATTGATTTCGATTTATCATTCAAAACGTCTGATGCGGATAAATTAATGCGTGGTGCAGCAATTATCGGGTTCTTGCCCAAATCTGTGAATGGCTGGTAGGGCGTTTTAACAAAATCGACTGAGTGATCATTACGTAGAATCTCAACCAACTTGGTATATGCGTTATCTAAAATCACGTCGTCGGATTCTACAATTGTAAATAGAGATCCCGCGGCTGCATTTAGTCCTGTGTTAATCGCTTTCCCGTAGCCACCGTTCCTTTGATTTATTAATCTAAATTGTGGGTACTGGGCCGAATATTGTTCAGCAATCTGCCGTGTACTATCGGTGCTTCCGTCGTTGATGCAAATAACTTCTGCTCTGAAGTCAGGTTTTAATGAATTTGCAACACTATCTAAACATTCGCGCAGGTATAACTCCACGTTATACATTGGTATAATGATAGAAAGATCCATAGGTAACCCCAAGTTCCAATTATTCCAGCAGAAGTTATTTGGAATAGATCGTCAAACGTTCCGATGAGAGCTGTCCCTATAGGCTACTGAAACATAACTGGCAAGGAACAAACGATGGTCATTTTAATGCACTCGAACCCCGATTGGCTAAATCATTTAAGGTTTTTCAATTTTTCGTACGTAATGTGACACGAATATCAGTTTTGACTGGTAGTATGATTCAATTTTATTTCTATGCAATAACGGAATTCACGCGATTGAGTGATTCGTTATAGTCATACTTTCTATTGCTGGAAGCACTGCGTTCCAAAGCAAGTCAAATGGGAAATTGTTATGAAAATTGCCGTGGCCGGTTTGGGGTATGTGGGGCTATCTAATGCTCTGATATTGTCTCAGAACGATGAAGTGGTGGCTTATGATCCTGTTGATAGTAAAGTTGCTTTGATTAATCATAAGCAACTACCTATCGTCGACGCTGATGCCGCCGATTTTTTGACAACCAAAATCCTTGATATTCGGGCAACTAACGACAAGGTCGATGCATATCAAGGTGCGAGTTTTGTTGTCGTGGCCACGCCTACCGATTACGATATTGAAACGCAGTTTTTCGATACTAGCTCGATTGAACAGGTGCTTGACGATGTTCAGTCAATAAATCCGTTATCTACCGTCGTTATAAAATCTACGGTTCCTGTAGGCTATACAAACGAAATATCAAAGCGATATCCTACGTTAAAAATATTATTTTCTCCCGAGTTTCTCCGAGAAGGTAAGGCTCTCCATGACAATTTATATCCATCGCGCATAATTGTAGGGCCACCTTCAGACGAGGCGGAGGCGTTTGCAAGTTTGTTGTTAGGCGGATCGGTTAATCGAAATGCGCCTATCATCGTAACGGGCACGAGCGAGGCCGAAGCAATTAAGTTGTTTGCAAACACGTATCTTGCAATGCGTGTCGCTTTCTTTAACGAGTTGGATACTTACTCGGCCGTTCACGGATTAAATGCACAGCAAATAATAGAGGGCGTAGGTCAGGACGCCCGCGTTGGCAATTTCTATAATAACCCATCATTTGGGTATGGCGGATACTGTCTACCGAAGGATACCAAGCAGTTACTAGCCAATTATGCTAACGTGCCGCAAAGCCTAATCGAAGCTATTGTATCGGCGAACACAACACGCAAGGAATTTATTGCAAACGAAATAATTGCGCGAAACCCTAGGGTTGTGGGAATTTATCGGCTCACTATGAAAGCAAACTCTGACAACTTTAGAGTTTCGAGCGTTCAGGGAGTAATGAAAAGGCTTAAAGCCAAGGGTATCAAAGTGATAGTTTATGAACCTACGCTCAGTAGTTCATCTTTTTTTGGTTCTGAGGTGATTGAGCAGCTAGCAACTTTCAAAGAGCGCTCGGAAATTATCGTAGCAAATAGATGGGCTGACGATATTAGGGATGTAGCTGATAAAGTTTATACACGAGACCTGTACGGCTCCGATTGAAAATTTACTTGCACACATAGTGTGCCAGTACTTATGACGGCAATTGAACAAGGCGCGCAATAACAATGATGATGCCAAGAACGGCACTTATTGTCAGGCCAACTGGAGACAATCTTACCAGTGTGCTAACGATGCGTTGGTATCTTGGTCGCAGGTCAATGGTCATACGTTCTGTTTGACTGATATTGAGGAGCATAGATATATAATACCCTATCAACGTAACTGAAAAGGCATTGTTAAGAACAATAGATTTAATCATCTTTAATCATCCACTTAGTTCTCATAGCATCAGATTATTTGTAATAGATTTTGGCTTTTGCATGGCAAACCGATCCAGAAATCCTTCATCGAAAGCTTCGATGGACGGCTACGACACAAGCTCCTGAATGAAACGCACTTCTCGTCACTCACCATGCACGATTAGCGCTTTTAAACTGGCGCAGCGATTACAACGATCATCGACCACACTCTGGACTCGGCTGGATGACGCCTGCCGAGTTCGCTCAGACAATCAACCCGCGACGTGATGCGGTGCTGCGCAGCCGGAACGGCTCCGCACCGCATCCCGCCGCTACCGCCCCGAATACAGCAACCCAAAACCGCTGGAGCGAACACAAAACTGTATAAAACTTGGGGCAACGTCAGCAACGTCAGAATCTTTGGGACGTCTGAAGCTATGGTATGATCCGGTAATTCTACGTAGCCGGAAGTGTGATTTATGGCACTCTTATGTAGTGAAAAATCGGGGTTGAAAACGCTCTGTTTGATTACGATCTTGTCTTTTGGTCGTTGTAATTGTAGTAGGTGCCGCAACGTGTGATTTTGCAGCGCCTGATGTGCGTCACGCAATGTGACACAAAATGGGATACAGTAATGCCTTTTAGGTAGATATTGTGTAACGAAATCAAGACGAGGGGTTGGGTGCGGCTGCTCTCTATCCGCACCATCTGCCTCTAGGCAAAAGAATTTCTCTCCCGCAACGAGGCACAAACGCCAGTAACGGCGGGACAATGATAGAAGTGAAGGTTTGAACATGCAGGTTACCGAAACGCTTAATGAAGGACTGAAGCGCGAGATTAAAGTCGTGGTTCCGGCCCAAGATCTTGAAGCTAAGCTCTCTGAGCGGCTCGAAACTTCGCGTGGTCGCGCTAAGATCAACGGTTTCCGTCCAGGTAAGGTGCCAACATCGCACCTGCGTAAGACCTACGGCAAGTCCTTCATGGCTGAGATCGTGAACGAAATCCTCAACGATTCGTCGCGTTCGATTCTTGCTGACCGCAACGAAAAATCGGCTACGCAGCCAGTTGTTTCGATGTCGGAAGACGAAAAAGAAGCTGAAAAGGTTCTGGACGGCAAGGCCGATTTCGTTTTCTCGCTGACCTACGAAGTTCTGCCAAAGATCGAAGTCAAGGATTTCAGCAAGATCGCTGTAACCCGTGAAGTTGTCGATATTTCGGAAGAAGAAGTTGACGAACAGGTTAAGCGCATTGCTTCATCGACCCGTACTTATGAAGCGAAGAAGGGCAAAGCTGAAAACGAAGATCGTGTAACGATCGACTATCTCGGCAAGCTCGACGGCGAAGCATTTGAAGGCGGCGCGGACACAGATGCGCAGCTCGTTCTCGGTTCGAACCAGTTCATTCCTGGCTTCGAAGAACAGCTCGTTGGCCTGAAGGCTGGCGATGAGAAGGTTATCAACGTAACTTTCCCTGCTGAATACGGCGCAGCTCATCTTGCTGGCAAAGAAGCGACCTTCGACATCACTGTTAAGGGCGTTGAAAAGGCTGGAGAACTTGTTCTCGACGACGAAACTGCAAAGAAGCTCGGTATCGAGTCGCTTGAGCGTCTGCGTCAGGTCGTTCGTGAGCAGATTGAAAGCCAGTACGGCCAGATCACCCGTCAGAAGGTAAAGCGTCAGATTCTCGACGCGCTCGATGGCGATTATGCTTTCGAAACCCCTGAAAAGCTGGTTGAAGCCGAATTCAACAACATCTGGCAGCAGATCAACTTCGACCTGCAGCAGGCTGGTCGTACGTTTGAAGACGAAGAAACAACTGAAGAAGCTGCTCGCGAAGAATATCGCAAGCTTGCTGAACGCCGCGTTCGTCTCGGTCTGGTACTCTCCGAAATCGGCGAAAAGGCTGGTGTAGAAGTAACTGAAGAAGAATTGCAGCGCGCAGTTTACGATCAGGTACGTCGCTATCCAGGTCAGGAAAAGGAAATCTACGAATTCCTGCGCAAGACGCCGGATGCAGTTGCTAACCTTCGTGCACCGATCTTCGAAGAAAAGGTCGTTGACCATCTGCTCGCAAACATCAACGTGACCGATAAGAAGGTCTCGAAGGAAGAGCTGACTGCAGAAGACGAAGACGGTCTGGAAGCAAAGCCAGCCAAGAAGGCAGCAGCCAAGAAGAAGGCTGCTCCTAAGAAGAAGGCAGAAGAAAAGTCCGACGAGGCTTAATTCTCTCTTTGATATGAATATGGAATTGGCCGCGCATTGCGCGGCCTTTTCTGTTTGACCACGGCTGATTGACTGGCCGAAAAGCTTGCATCCTATGGGGGTTTGCTCTAGCCAGTAATCAATCAGTTTTTAGCTCAATCCGAATATTTGCGAGCCAGCATGACCCTTATTGATACGCGCACACCAGAACCGAAACGCTTTATCTCTGGCGCCACTGGCGACTGGGAAGTCGTCATTGGCATGGAAGTCCACGCACAGGTCACATCCGAATCGAAGCTCTTCTCCGGTGCTTCCACATCGTTCGGTGCAGAGCCGAATGCTAATGTGTCGTTGGTCGATGCGGCTATGCCGGGCATGTTGCCGGTTATCAATATTGAATGCGTCAAACAGGCAGTTCGTACCGGCATTGGCCTTAACGCGCAGGTCAATCTGAAGTCGGTTTTCGACCGTAAGAACTACTTCTATCCTGATTTGCCGCAGGGCTATCAGATTTCGCAGTTCAAGCAGCCGATTATTGGCGAAGGCAAGATCATGATCTCGGTCGGCCCCGACAATAAGGGTCAGTTCGAAGACGTTGAGATTGGTATTGAACGTCTCCATCTGGAACAGGATGCGGGCAAGTCGATCCATGATCAGCATCCGACCATGTCCTATGTCGATTTGAATCGTTCTGGCGTAGCACTGATGGAAATCGTCTCCAAGCCAGACCTGCGTTCGTCTGACGAAGCGCGTGCTTATCTGACCAAGTTGCGCACGATCGTCCGCTATCTCGGTACGTGTGACGGCAACATGGACGAAGGCTCGATGCGCGCTGACGTGAACGTTTCGGTTCGTCGTCCGGGTGGTGAATTTGGCACGCGTTGCGAAATCAAGAACGTCAACTCGATCCGTTTCGTTGGTCAGTCGATTGAATATGAAGCACGTCGCCAGATTGCTATTCTGGAAGATGGTGGCTCTATCGATCAGGAAACACGTCTATTTGATCCGGTGAAGGGTGAAACCCGTTCGATGCGCTCTAAGGAAGAAGCGCACGATTATCGTTATTTCCCGGATCCTGATCTGCTGCCGCTTGAATTCGATCAGGCATTCGTTGATGCACTTGCTGCTGATCTGCCGGAACTGCCAGACGTCAAGAAAGACCGTTTTGTCGAAAAGCTCGGCATCTCGGTTTACGATGCGTCGATTCTGGTGAGTGAAAAGGCGATTGCCGACTATTACGAAGTCGTTTGTGATGGTCGTGACGGCAAGCTAGCTGCAAACTGGGTCATCAACGATCTTCTTGGCGCGCTGAACAAAGCAGGCAAGGACATTGAAGAATCGCCTGTTTCGCCTGCGCAGCTCGGTGCGATTATTGATTTGATCAAAGACGGGACAATTTCCGGCAAAATCGCCAAGGAACTGTTCGAGATTGTCTGGAACGAAGGCGGTGACCCGAAAAGCCTCGTTGAAGAACGCGGCATGAAGCAGGTTACCGATACCGGAGCGATTGAAAAAGCTGTTGACGACATCATAGCAGCCAACCCCGAAAAGGCCCAGCAGGCCAAGGAAAAGCCAAGCATGGCTGGTTGGTTTGTTGGTCAGGTCATGAAGGCAACGGGTGGCAAGGCCAACCCGCAGGCTGTTAATGATCTGGTTAAATTCAAGCTTGGGATTGAAGAATAATGTGGGTTCGCAGCGCCAGTGAAGCCGATCTGAAAGCCGTGCACGAGCTGCTGGTTTTAACCTGGCATGCGACCTTTGATGATATTCTTGGTCAGGAGACGGTGAATGCCGTAACTGGCAAATGGCACTCGGTTGCAGCTCTTAAAGCTAATCTCAAGAAGCCATATTCTGAATTCATCGTTGCAGACAACGGCGAGGGCGGTATCGACGGTATGGCTTTTGCAAGCCAGACCGGAGAAGGCAAAGCGTCGCTGCATCAGCTTTACGTTCGGCCTGAGGCGCAGGTTCAGGGCATCGGTACGATGTTGCTTGCTGAAATTGAAATGGCTTTTCCGGGTGTGAGCACCATGCGGCTTGAAGTTATCGAGCGCAATGCAAAGTCTATTCGCTTTTACGAGCGTAAAGGTTATGCGCAGGTTGGCCGCAACGAAGATTGGGGCGATCCCAATTGCAAAGAACCTGTGCTGATTATGGAAAAGTCTCTCGAAGGCTGGAGCATGTAGCAACTCTTTGCTGTTGCATCATACTCTTGTGACAGCGGCAACTTGCCCCTTGCCTTGTGCCTTTGATGGGGCCATAAGCGTTCAAAACCCGGCAGTTATTCTGCCTGTGGCAATAACGGATCTGGATAGGTCATGAAAACATTTATTACGCAAGTCTTCACATGGTGGAATAGCCAGACGCTTGGCACCCGCCTTCATACCTGGCGCAAGGGCGAACGGGTTGGCGAAGATGAGTTTGGTAATATCTACTATCAGGGTGGTAAAGACTCTGAAGGTCGTACTCGTCGTTGGGTCATTTTCAATGGCTATGCAGAAGCAAGTGCTATCCCTCCGGGCTGGCATGGCTGGATGCATCACCGCGTTGATACACCACCGACCAAAGAAGATTACAAGCCGCGTGACTGGCAGAAGCCACATTTGCAGAACCTGACCGGCTCACCGCTGGCTTATCGTCCAAAGGGTTCGATTGCTATTCCTGGAACTACGCCGGGCGAACGCCCACGCGTTACGGGCGAATATGATGCCTGGACACCGGGCAACTAATTAAGCAGAAAAAACGGCATGAACATTCATGCCGTTTTTTGTTGCGCGCGGTTTTCTTAAAAGGGTGAGGATATTTGCCTCTGGAGTGCGACGATACGGCATTGTTGCTTGCGACTGGGCAACGAATCGTCACATTTGATCCCTAGGAATTACTAAGGCGCTATAATTAACCAGATTGATACGGATATCCGTTTTGACGAAGTACTCTCCCGGCACTGCTATTCGTGAAAAGAACTGGATCAAGAAGGCAGCGAAAGTGGCTTTTCTTACAGTTCTTGCCGGTACATTCAGCTTTAACGCAGCCTTTGCAGAACGTATTTCAAATCCCGTTGCAGAGTTTTCTGGTTTGGATAAGATCACGGGTCGTATCACGTCATTCGATGTCTATATTAATGAGACCGTGCAGTTTGGTGCGCTTCAGGTGACGCCGAAAGTCTGTTATTCGCGCACAGAAAATGAAGCGCCGCGCACAGATGCTTTTGTCGAAGTCGATGAAATCACGCTTGATCGTAAAATACGTCGTATTTTTACGGGCTGGATGTTTGCGGATAGTCCAGGTTTGAACGCCGTCGAACACCCGATTTATGATGTGTGGCTTAAAAATTGTAAGCAGGCATCTGATGTTCCGCCGCCGAGCCAGCGTAACTAATCAAGCTTTCAGAATATCGCGTTGCCCTGAAGCGCTTCATCAAGAAGAACTTCATATTTTTTGCGCTTAACTTCAATTGCGCCAAAACGCTCCAGATGCGCTGTCGTAAATTGCGTATCCAGCAGCACAAATTCCTGTTTCTTCAGATGCTCGACCAGATATGTAAGACAGACCTTTGATGCATCGCGCTTGCGTGTAAACATGCTTTCACCGAAGAATGCACGTCCGAGTGTCACACCATAAAGGCCGCCGACGAGCTGACCTTCATGCCATGCTTCAACAGTATGGCAGTGACCAACTTCAAAAAGCTTAGCATAGGCCTCGCGAATTGGCGCGTTGATCCATGTCCTTGCACGCTCCCCAGAGCCATTAGCGCAGCCGTCGATAACGCCCTCGAAATCACTGTCGAGCTTAATTTCAAAAACGGCTTGTCGGATGGTTTTTTGCAGGCTTTTGGGAACATGAAAGCCATCAAGCGGGATGATACCGCGCTTATCAGGTCGAACCCAGAAAATCTCGGGATCGTCTGCTTCTTCTGCCATTGGGAAAACCCCGGTGGCATAGGCACGCAGGAGCAATTCCGGGTCGATTGTATAGTCGTCCGGGGAAGCTCCTGCGGTCACTTTATTTATGCACCCATATTCTTATGCATTTGGGGTTTCTGACTGCTTGGCCAGATATTTTTCAAGCCAATGAATGTCATAATCGCCATTTGCAATGTCCTGATTGGAAATCAGGTCCTGAAACAGGGGCAGGGTTGTCTTGACGCCATCAACCACAAATTCATCAAGCGCACGACGCAGACGCATCATGCATTCAACACGGTTGCGGCCATGAACAATGAGCTTGCCGATAAGGCTGTCATAGTAAGGCGGAATGCGGTAGCCGGAATAGACGCCCGAATCCACGCGAATGCCAAGGCCACCTGGTGTGTGGTAATGGGTGATCAGGCCCGGTGAAGGCGTGAAATTGCGCGGGTCTTCAGCATTGATGCGGCACTCAATGGCATGGCCAGAGAAACGCACGTCATCCTGTTTGACCGAAAGACCGAGACCAGCTGCGACACGAATTTGCTCGTGAACAAGATCGATGCCGGTGATAGCTTCGGTGACCGGATGCTCCACCTGGAGACGGGTGTTCATTTCGATGAAATAGAACTCGCCGTTTTCATAGAGAAACTCGATCGTGCCTGCACCGCGATAGCCCATATCGGCAACAGCATTGGCACAGATCATACCGATTTTGTGGCGTGCTTCTGCGTTCAGCGCTGGCGAATTGGCTTCTTCCCAGACCTTCTGGTGACGACGCTGCAACGAGCAGTCACGTTCGCCCAGATGGATTGCATTGCCTGCACCGTCGCCCATGACCTGAACTTCAATGTGACGTGGCTTTTCGAGATACTTCTCGATGTAAACGGCATCATCACCAAAGGCTGCACCAGCTTCAGTACGCGCTGTTGCGAGCGCTACGGCCAGATCGTCTTCGGTCTTGGCAACCTTCATGCCGCGACCACCACCACCGGCGGATGCCTTGATGATAACCGGATAGCCGATTTCTTTTGCGATGCGCTTGGCTTCGCCTTCGTCGGTCACGCCGCCGTCTGAACCTGGAACGACTGGAATGCCAAGGCGCTTTGCGGTGCGCTTGGCTTCGATCTTGTCGCCCATGGTGCGGATATGTGCGGAGGTTGGTCCGATGAAGGTAATGCCGTGTGCTTCAAGAATTTCAGCAAATTTGGCATTTTCCGAAAGAAAGCCGTAGCCCGGATGAATTGCATCCGCGCCGGTGATTTCACAAGCGGCAACGATTTGATGAATATTCAGATAGCTGTCGCGTGAAGGAGGCGGTCCAATGCAAACGCTTTCGTCCGCAAGGCGAACATGCATCGCATCGGCATCTGCCGTCGAGTGTACTGCAACCGTCTTGATGCCGAGCTCTTTACAAGCCCGGAGCACACGAAGAGCGATTTCGCCACGATTGGCTATGAGTATCTTTTGAAACATTGCGCTTGTCTGCCTGTTCATTGAATAAGCCGAAATTCTAAAGCATGTCTCCCAAAAGTGGGAACCGGTTTTGGGATAAAGACATGCTTAAAAACAAAGAGATAGAGCGAGCGTTGTGGAAAGCTTCAGGTGCGACACGCTCTAATGACCAGATGGTCATCTTATTCGATGACGACAAGCGCTTCGCCAAATTCTACAGGCGCTGCATCTTCAACCAGAATAGCCTTGACCGTACCGGCGCGTGGTGCCGAAATCTGGTTCATGGTCTTCATGGCTTCGATGATCAGAAGAGTTTGGCCTTCTTTTACCTGCGTGCCAACTTCGATGAAGTTGCGTGCGCCGGGTGCTGGGGCCAAATACACTGTGCCGACCATTGGCGAAGGAACAGCATTTTTGCTGAGTTCTGCCTTGGTTGGCTCTGCTGCTACAGTCGCAACAGGTGCTGCAACTGCAACAGGTGCCGCCTGCATGACGGTGGCCGCAGCCTGAACCGTTACATTGCGCGAAACGCGAATGCGGAGTTCACCATGTTCGACTTCGATGTCGGTCAGGTCGGTTTCATTGAGAATGTTCGCAAGATCGCGAATTGTTTCTTTATCGATGACGGAAGTTTTGCTGGACATATAAGGCCCCTTTACGCTTGCCCGTTGTTTTCTTCTTCTTTGGCAATTGCCGCGAGTGCGCGCAGGCCGAGCAGGTATCCTTCCGCGCCAAAGCCGCAGATAACGCCTTTGGCGACTGCGGAGACATAGGAGTGATGCCTGAAAGCTTCACGCGCATGAATATTCGACAGATGCACTTCCACGACCGTGACCTTGGCCGAGCGGATGGCATCGTGAATAGCAACCGAAGTATGACTGTAAGCAGCAGGATTGATCAGGACATAAGCGTTTTTATCGCCCGCTTCCTGAATCCAACTCACCAGATCGCCTTCGTAATTCGTCTGACGAAAATCGACAGTAAGGCCCAGTTGTTCAGACTCGCGTTTGCAGCTCGCTTCGATATCATCGAGCGTTGCCACACCGTAGATGCCCGGCTCGCGCTTCCCAAGAAGATTGAGATTGGGGCCGTTTAGAACAAAAACCGTTTTTACCATGTTCATCCGTTATGGATTACGGGCCTATGACGAAATTTCGATTACACTTCGCATTCCATATAGAGAGGTTGGACGCAAGCTGAAACCCTCTAAATTAATGCTAATGTTATACCACAGCGTTTTTCCCGCTATTCTTTGTGGAATGAACGCAATTTGTGGCAAAAATAGTCACTTATTTGTTTTGATGAATTGAGTACGCTCTGATGGAAAATCACCAGAGCGCGCTCTCAATCCGTTCAGCCTTTGTCTGCTGTACGTGCAGCAGCGATTCTTTCGATCAAGCCTTCGGCACCAATTGCACCCGGAACCAGATCATTTCCGATGATGTAAGACGGCGTTCCAGTGATGTTAAGCTTTTGAGCGAGCTGATAGGTTTCCTGAAAAGCCTTGGTGATTGCAGGATCTTTCATCTTCTCGCGCAGCTGGGCTTCATCCGCACCAAGCTTGACCGCGTCTGCAATTGCCGAAGCCTCGGTTGCGCGCTCCTGTGCGCCCAAGAGAACTTCATGATACTCGACATATTTTTCTGGCATCAAAGCTTTGAACGCCTGTGCCACCACATGTGCACGCATGGAATCCGGGCCAAGGATCGGGAATTCCTTCATAACGAAACGAACATTCTTATCGTTTTTGAGGATAGCTTCCATATCGGGCAGGGCGCGTTTGCAATAGCCGCAATTATAATCGAAAAACTCATAAACTGTGACGTCGCCTTCTGGATTACCGAAAACTGCGTCATGTGCAGGGTTGAAAAGTTGATCCTGACTGGAAGCCAAAACCTGCTTCACCTGTTCCTGAGCCGCATCCGCCTGCTTGGTTTCAAGCGCAGTCTGCACTTCGACCATAATTTCCGGGTTCTGCAGCAGATAATTACGAACGATGCTCTCAATAGCTTGTTGGTTCAGCGCGGGAGCCGCAGCCGCCTCAATCGGAGCAACGGGTGCTGGCTGGTGCTCTGTCCCTGCATAATAGCCGAGTGCGAGCGCTCCAGCACCAATGACGCCGCCCGCTAATCCACCTAAAATCACATTCTTCATATCGATCACTTTCTTACGTTCTGAAAAACCGCTCAAACATTCTCAATTGGAATGTCCAGGGATTATTTTTTCTTCGCTTTGGCGTTGATGATGTCTTGCGCGCGCAGCCAGTCGGGCGTTCCCCGTTTCATCTGCTTTTGAGCGCGAATGGCAAAAATCTGAGCCTGCTGTAGGTTGCCGGAATAGTAGTTCATGTCCGCCGTTGCAAGATCAGCGCGCGCCATGTCGCCAGACTGGCCATAAGCCTGTGCGAGATAGCCATATCCTCCGGGAAATTCGGGGTCGGCTGCAATCCCTGCTTTTAGCTCCTTGATTGCATTAGGCATATTAGCTTTGGTGCCAGTCAGCATCAAAGCGCGACCATAGCTCATCCGCAGTAATGGTGACTTGCGCGTATCCAATGCAACGGCGCGCTGAAAGGCCTTTGCAGCGCCTTGCGCGTCATTGGCTTTAATCAGCACTTCGCCCATCATTTCATGGAAATACGGGTTCTTTGGCTGTTCTTTAATTAGCGCTTCGAACTTTGGAATTGCAGAACGCGCCGAGCCGTTCAGGTACGTCGTGATTGCACTGCCATAGCGCGCTGGCAAGCCACCGGGATTGGCTTTGAACATGCGTTGCAATGCGCCCATATTGTTGGAATAGGCAGCGATTTTAGCACGCGCCATATCATGTCTGAGTTGGAGAGCGGCTGAGTCCGTTTTGTTATAATTCGGACTCTTTTTTGCGAGTTCTTCCAGATTGGCTATGCGTTCGCGCGGCAAGGGATGGCTGATACGATACTGATCGATCTGCGTACCGGAAAGCGAAAGCGCGGAAGCAAACCGCTGAAATGTATCGAGCATTCCTTTGGTGGATTGGCCGGTTGCGTTGAGATAATTCACCGCAAGACGGTCGGCAGTAATTTCTTCGGTGCGCTGATAGCTTAACAAGCTGCGCATTGCCATTTCATTGCTGCCCATGGCAATACCACCGCCAGCACCCGCAGCGCCGCTGCTGCCTGACGCAGCACCCGCAACACCGACGCCAACGCCAAGCAACATGCCGATAACGGCCATGGTGCGCGCACGGCTCAATTGCTCGCGTAAACGGTCCTGATGGCCGCCCGCGATATGGCCAGTTTCATGCGCAATCACGCCGATGATTTCATTCGGTGTTTCAGACTGCATGATCGCGCCGGTATTGATAAAAATACGGCGTCCATCAACAAAGGCGTTGAAGCTTTGCGAATTGACGAGAATGACGCGAACACCGCGTCCACCAAGGTTCGCTGCTTTAAGGATTGGACCAGCATAATCGGCGACGAGCGCTTCAATTTCCGCGTCGCGCACAATCGGAACGCCGCCGCCACGTGACTGAGCCTGTGCAGGCAATACGCCAGTAACGCCAATAGCAAGAGCAGCAAATGCGGCCACGGAACGGCGCATCAGGCGGCGGAAAGAAAATGCTTCCGCCGGAAAAATTGCAGACATGCTCCCCATTATGCCTCTCATCCTGCTTAAAAGAAAATGATGCGAATCTTAAAGGTCAAATCTACTTTAAGGGCTTTATCTCAATCTTCATTGCTGTTTTTACCAAAGCCGCTGTTGCTTTACCAATCCGGCGATTATAGGGCGAGGGACGTACATTGTATTTCCAGCATTTTGGAGACTAAGTTGAATACTCTTTCAAACCGAAGCGCGGTCGAACCGTTTCACGCCATGGATGTTCTGGCTGAGGCCAATCGTCGTCGTGCGGCGGGCCATCCGATTATTTCGATGGCAGTGGGCCAGCCGGCAGACCCTGCACCGCAAATTGTCCGGCTGGCTGCGGAACGCGCCCTGAAAGATGGTAGCATCGGCTATACCGATGCACTTGGTCTCATCGAACTGCGTGAGGCGATTGCTGCACATTATGCGCAGAGCTATGGCGTATCTGTTTCGCCGCAACGTATAGCGATTACCACGGGCTCTTCGGCTGCCTTTAATCTGGCATTTCTGGTCTATTTCGATCCGGGCGACCGTGTTGCAATTACGCGTCCGGGCTATCCGGCCTATCGCAACATTCTGACAGCGCTTGGCCTTGAAGTGGTGGAAATCGCCAATGAAGGCGGCGCATCAGGCGCGCTTACTGCTCAAGCATTGGCTGCTGCGCATGCTGAAAGGCCACTCAAAGGTGTGCTTTTTGCAAGCCCGGCAAACCCAACGGGCGCCGTGATCGACAAGCCAGAACTCAAGGCAATCATTGAAACAGCGCATGAACTGGGCATTCGCGTTATTTCGGACGAGATTTATCACCGTCTTTCCTATGAAGCGGAAGATGTGACGGCATTGCAGATTTCTGATGATGTGACCATCATCAATTCATTCTCGAAATATTATTGCATGACCGGCTGGCGCATTGGCTGGATGGTTTTGCCGGAAGCTGATGTGCGGGCAATCGAGTGCCTCGGTCAAAGCCTTTATATTTCAGCCCCCGAACTGTCACAGCGCGCAGCAATTGAAGCATTCAATGCGACTGCGGAACTGGAGCGCGTGAAAGATCGCTACCGTCAGAACCGTAGAATTCTACTCGATCATTTGCCAGTCATGGGGTTGAACCTTGCAGCACCAATGGATGGCGCATTCTACGCCTATTGCGATGTTTCGCGCTTCACCAATGACAGCATGGAATTTGCGCAGCGCATGATTGCTGAAACCAATATTGCAGCCACACCAGGGCGCGATTTCGATCCAATCGACGGTCACCGGACAATGCGCTTTTCCTATGCGGGCAGCATCGAGGAAATAGAGGAAGTGGTCCGTCGTCTTGAAGCTTGGCTGCCACAGCAAAAGGCCTCAACATAAAACAAAAGAGCGTTTCGCACTTTTCGAGTTACGCTTTAAACTAAAAAGAAAACCGGCGTTTCCGCCGGTTTTCTCATATTTTACATCAAAGTTTGGCAGGGCTTAGAAAAAGCCCTTTTTCTGCCACCAGCCGCCGCGCTTCGGCTTCTTATCTTCCGTGTCACTTGACGTAACCACGGCCTCTGCAACTTTCTGCGGCTCGGCTGCTTTTTGTGGCTCAGCAACTGGTTTAGCTGCAACTTCCGCAACAGTTTCTTCCACTTCGGCCTTAACTGCGGCCTTGCGAGGTGCACGGCGCTTCGGCTTATCGGCTTCCGCATTTTCAGCGCTAGCAGCCACTTCTGCCGGCGCTTCTTCATCCGTAAGCTTCTTACGGCCACGTGGCTTACGAGCAGGCTTGGCTTGCTCTTCTGCGGTCTCGCTTGCGACCACATCATCAGAAGCAACTTCTTCGGTCTTCGCAGTGCGACGACCACGCGGTTTACGTGCTGGCTTCGCGGCCTTGTCGTCTGCTTCGACAACAACAGTTGGTTCAACTGCGACTGGCGCTTCAACCGTTACGGCTTCGACCGCCACAACTTCGCTGACAACGACTTCAGCGGCCTTTTCTTCAACACGCGCAGGAATGACAGGCGTATAGCCAACAAACTCAGGATCAGGAACTTTCTTAGCGTGAAAGTCGTCCTCACGACGGTTTTTGCGACCTCCGCGGCGACCACGACGACGCTTTTTGCGACGATCTTCTTCGCTCAGCGAGCCATTGCTCTGTGCGGATGTATCTTCATCATCATCTTCGTCAGATGCTTCCGAACCCGAATCCGTCTGTGCAGACTGCTCGCCACCTTCACGATCGCGACCACCACGACGACGGCGGCGCTTACGGCGCTTGCGATCACCTTCTTCGCTGCTTTCTTCGCGAGCAGGTGACTCAGCTGTGATTTCTTCTTCAGCTTCATCCTCATCCAGCGGGATTTCCGGATCGTTCAGATCGTCTTCATAAACGATTGGCGCAGCAGGATGAATGGTGATCGGACGCGTCGATGGCGCACCCTTATCGATGACAAAATGCTGATGACCCACGCTATCGTCGGCATCAATGCTGATTGAAGCGCCGAAACGACCTTCAAGCTCTGCCAGCAGTTCGCGCTTATTGTTCAGTACGTAAAGCGCTGAAGCAACCGGCGTGCGAACAGTGATGTCATAGCCTGAATGGCGTAGGAGATAATCTTCAATGCCACGAATGATATGCAGCGCCATGGACGAGTCGGAGCGAACATGACCGGTTCCGCCGCAATGCTGGCACACCTGCATCGTGCTTTCGAGTACTGACGCACGGATACGCTGACGCGACATTTCGAGAAGGCCGAAATGCGAAATGCGTCCAACCTGAATACGGGCGCGATCGTCTTTCAGACAATCCTTCATCTTCTTTTCGACAGCGCGGTTGTTGCGCTTTTCTTCCATGTCGATGAAGTCGACGACAATCAGACCGGCAAGATCGCGTAGACGAAGCTGACGCGCAACTTCTTCGGCCGCTTCCAGATTGGTCTGGAGTGCAGTGTCTTCAATCGAATGCTCACGGGTCGAGCGACCGGAGTTGACATCGATTGCAACCAGAGCTTCGGTCTGATTGATAATCAGATAACCGCCAGATTTCAGCGTAACCTGTGGCACGAGCATGCGATCAAGCTGTGCTTCCAGACCATAACGCGTGAAAACCGGAACCTGTTCGCGGTACGGCTGAACAACCTTCGCGTGCGTTGGCATCAGCATACGCATGAACTCTTTTGCTTCGCGATAGCCGGTCTCACCCGCAACGAGAATTTCCGAGATTTCCTTGTTGTAGAGATCACGGATCGAGCGCTTGATCAGACTGCCTTCTTCATAAACGAGCGAAGGAGCCGTTGATTGCAGTGTCAGTGTGCGGACATTTTCCCACATACGCATCAGGTATTCGTAGTCGCGCTTGACTTCCTGCTTTGTGCGATTGGCACCAGCGGTACGCAAGATCACGCCCATGCCCTGCGGCACTTCGAGTTCTTTGACGATATCCTTAAGACGCTTGCGATCCTGAATATTGGTGATTTTGCGCGAAATACCGCCACCGCGTGCAGTGTTCGGCATCAATACCGAGTAACGACCAGCAAGTGACAAATAGGTCGTGAGAGCTGCGCCCTTATTGCCGCGCTCTTCCTTAACCACCTGAACCAGAATGATCTGGCGGCGCTTAATCACTTCCTGAATGTTGTACTGACGACGATTGGTGCGAACATGCGATGGAAGCTCTTCCATAGCGTCTTCGGAACCAACCGATTCCACCATGTCTTCTTCGTTTTCGACTTCGTTATCGTCGTCATCATCGCTATCGTTGGCTTCAATAGCTTCTGAAACAACGTCGCCGGCCTGCTTCATCAAAGCGATGGCAGGTGTACCAGCGACATAATTTACGAACGCCGGACCGACTGGTTCTGCAGCAGGCACGCCGTTTCTTGCAACGTTTGCTGGCTGTCCACCGTTCTGACCGTCGCGGCGTCCACGACGACGATTACGGCGCGAACGATCATTGTTCTTCGCCTTTGGTTCGTCGTCTTCGTCCTCATCTTCGGCGCGCGCAGCCTTTGCTTCAGCTTCAAGAAGAGCAAGGCGATCAGCAACCGGGATCTGATAATAATCAGGATGGATTTCAGAGAATGCGAGGAAGCCATGGCGATTGCCGCCATATTCCACGAATGCAGCCTGAAGGGATGGTTCGACGCGGGTGACGCGTGCGAGATAGATGTTTCCCTTTAGCTGCTTCTTATGTTCCGACTCAAAGTCGAATTCTTCAATTTTGTTCCCGCGCGTTACGATAACGCGCGTCTCCTCCGGGTGGGAGGCATCGATAAGCATTTTGTTGGACATAATTGTCTTTCTTACCGGCACTAAGACGCAAGCCGCGTGCGCCGGACGAAACCCTGAAGGCTGTCGTCCTGGCTGGGGAGCATCTGCCGGATGATAATGGGTTCGTCGGAACAAAAGCTGCTGTGTCTGCGCGCGATGGCCAATTGGCGATCACGGTCTTCAGGCTTGCAATGGTCAGTCTTGCTTGACCCATAGCTGTTCCGTTCGAAACGACCTCATATATGGCCCGAAAAAGCCGGGCCGACCTGTTTGCTCTTTTCAGAGCGCTGGCGACAGCGCGTATCCATGCGCAGTCGGCCGATTAAAAAACGGAGGCGGCGGGGATGCCGTGTTCCGCTGAATTCTGTGCGGGCTAGGGGGTAGTGAATACCATACACCACTGTTTTAGCTATCTTTCGTCGCGATCCGTATTGAAAACCGGCAAACGATTCTGACAGCTATTCCAAAGCCTATTTAAGCTTTTATGGCGTCGTTCGCGCTATGACAAGTATGAATATCAGTTGACACCGTGATCGCAATTTTGCCGAAAGGTGATTATAGAAAGGGCAATGGCCTGTGCTGCCGGTCAAAAGCCGGGATCAAAGCCTTTGTTAACCATAATTCGATACGGTTTGATTGATCAAATGTACGCATCCATATGCTTTGGCCTAAACGGCCAACTTTCGATGAATTTTTAATGTTTAGATCGCGAACACCTATGCATTGTCTGAGCCTGCAAAATATTGCCAGAAATAAAATGAACGCGCGGAATATGTTCGCGCTTCTGGTGATACTATGTTCTGCGTTCTTTCACATCGGTTCGGCAAAGGCTGCAAGTGATGCGCCGCTGTCGGCGTTAACGTATCGTATGGCGGGCGATGATCTGCGGATGCGCGTTGTCGTTATGTTTGATCAGGAGCCGAAGTTTTCGACGCTTACTCTCGCCAATCCCCATCGTTTGGTTTTTGATCTTCCTGAAACGCGCTTTGGTTTCGACGAAAACAGCTTGGCGGCGAGGGGGATTGTATCGCGTGTCCGCTATGGTTCTGTTGGCAAAAACCGCTCAAGGCTCATTTTGACATTGCGCGGGCCGTTCGATGTAGAAAACGTACAGGTAATCAAAAACGAAACGACCTCAGGTTATCGTCTTGTTGCAGACATCGTTGCGACCTCAGATCAACAATTTGAAGCGAAACTTGCTGCACCACACGAGGTTACTGGATCGACTGGCGTGAAAGCCGTATCGCCTGCGACAGACAATGAAACACGCCCTTTTATCGTGATGATTGATCCGGGGCATGGCGGCATTGATAGCGGTGCTGAAAGCCTGAGCGGTATTAAAGAAAAGGATTTGACGCTCGCTTTCGGGCAGGAGCTGCGTGATCGTCTCGCTAAGGAAAGCAACATCAAGGTTTTGATGACACGAGATGACGACACTTTCCTGCGCTTGTCGGAGCGAGTGCGCCTCGCGCGCCAGCACTCAGCCGATCTTTTCATTTCCATCCACGCAGATACGATCAATCAGGGTGATATTCGGGGCGCTACTGTTTATACAATCTCTGACAAGGCATCTGACTCGGTCGCGCGCGCTATGGCTGAGCGTGAAAACAAGTCGGATAGCATCGGTGGCGCTGCTCCTGAAGAACTTCCTGAAGTCGCTGATATTCTGCTCGATCTCACACGTCGCGAAACGCATACGTTTTCGCTGAGCTTTGCTGAAAAAGTGATCGGCGCTTTGCAGGGTGAGGTTAACCTGATCAACAATCCGCATCGTTTTGCGGGTTTTCAGGTGCTGCGTGCACCGGATGTGCCATCGGTGTTGATTGAAATTGGTTATCTTTCCAACGCGGAAGATGAGAAGCTCATCAGTAATCCGCAATGGCGCCGTAAACTCGCTGATCGCATTGCAACGGCGATAAAGGCTTTTGAAATGCAAAAACACCCTGGGGCTTTGTCCCGGGGTTAAAATAATGTAATGTTTAGTGGGGGTTGATATTTCTCCCAGCTTATAAGATGCATGCATGCAACAGTTTTACGTATTTTTATGGTCGGTACGTGTTTGTATGACTTTAAATCGGTAAAAACATGGAAACGATCTTGCCTTTGACGCATTTGCTGGTCACTAAACCAGTTATTGCCAACACGGCACAGATTGATGAGCATAATTTTAGTGGCTCTTTAGTTTTTCGAACGATCTGAAGGCGGGAATCCGGATTCATGGTAAGGCTTATCGGATATTTCTTCGGTATAGGTACAGTTTTCGCGCTCATAGTAGCCGGCGGAGTGGCTGTTTATATCGGGGGCGTGACTAAGGAATTGCCTGATTACGAAGTGCTCGCAAAATACGAGCCACCAGTCATGACACGCGTTCACGCGTCTGACGGTAGTCTGATGGCAGAATATGCGCGCGAACGCCGGATGTATCTGCCAATTCAGGCGGTGCCAAACCGTGTGAAAGCAGCCTTTATTTCTGCCGAAGATAAAACCTTCTATGAGCATCACGGTCTGGATTTTGGTGGTCTCGCTCGTGCGGTTCTTACCAATGTGAAGAATCTGGGATCTGGTCGTCGCCCGGTTGGTGCTTCGACGATCACGCAGCAGGTTGCAAAGAACTTCCTTCTTTCGTCAAATCAGACTTACGATCGTAAGATTAAAGAAGCAATTCTAGCGATGCGAATTGAGCAGGCTTACTCGAAAGACCGCATTCTTGAGCTTTACCTCAATGAAATTTTCTTTGGTCTCGGTTCATACGGTATTGCCAGTGCTGCGCTGACCTATTTCGATAAGTCGGTTGGTGAGTTGAGCATTGCGGATGCAGCTTATCTGGCGGCTTTGCCAAAGGGGCCGAACAATTATCATCCATTCCGTTACCCGGACCGCGCGATGGAACGCCGCAACTGGGTTATCGATCGCATGGCTGAGAACGGCTATATTACGACGCAGGAAGCTGAAGAGGCCAAGAAGCAGCCGCTTGGTGTGAACACACGGACGGCTACTCATTATCTCTTCGCATCTGAATATTTCAGTGAAGAAGTACGTCGTCAGATTATCCAGAAATACGGTGTTGATGCGCTTTATGAAGGTGGTCTGTCTGTTCGCACGACGCTCAATCCGACGATGCAGACCGAAGCACGTAAGTCGCTGCAAACTGCTCTTTTGCGCTACGATGAAGCTCGTGGCTGGCGCGGTCCTTTGAAACATGCAGAGCTTGGCAGTGACTGGGCGGCAGCATTTGGCGACATGCAGTCATTTGAAGACGTACCTGAATGGCAGTTGGCTGTTGTTCTCAACGTCTCTGCTGCTGGCGCAGATATTGGTTTGCAGCCTGCTATCGGTGGCTCCGGTTTCCGTGGAAAAGAGCGTACGCGGGCGTTCATTGCTGCCGATGATATGAAGTGGGCTATGCGTGTTACGAATATCGACGGTAAGCGCGGTAGCGCCAAGTCGCCGGAAGGTGTCTTGAAGGCCGGAGATATTGTTTATGTTTCCAAAGCTGGAGACGGTGAATCTCGTTTCCGCTTACAACAGCCTCCGAAACTTCAGGGAGCAATGGTTGCTATGGATCCGCATACAGGCCGCGTTCTCGCGATGGTCGGCGGTTTCTCCTATGGGCAATCAGAGTTTAACCGCGCAACACAGGCTTATCGTCAGCCCGGTTCCTCATTCAAACCTTTTGTTTATTCTGCGGCTCTCGACAATGGCTACACACCAGCATCCGTTGTTTTGGATGGTCCGCTGGAAGTCAATCAGGGCGGTTCGCTCGGCGTATGGGCACCAAAGAACTACTCCGGTAAGTTCTCCGGTCCTTCGACACTGCGTTATGGTATTGAGCAGTCGCGCAACGTCATGACCGTGCGCCTTGCGCAGGACATGGGCATGAAGACGGTCGCTGAATATGCGGAACGTTTTGGCGTCTATGACAAGATGCTCCCGGTCCTGTCGATGTCGTTGGGCGCTGGCGAAACCACCGTTCTGCGAATGGTGACAGCTTACTCGGTCATCGCGAATGGCGGACAGAGCATAACACCTTCGATGATCGATCGTATTCAGGATCGTTACGGCAAAACCGTTTTCAAACATGACGGTCGTCAGTGCGAGGGCTGCAATACGCAGCAATGGTCTAATCAGGAAGAACCAACACTGATCGATAATCGCGATCAGGTGCTTGATCCGATGACTGCTTACCAGATCACGTCGATGATGGAAGGTGTGGTTCAGCGCGGTACAGCACAGTTGCTTAAGAGTCTTGATCGCCCGCTTGCTGGCAAGACCGGCACCACGAACGACGAAAAAGATGCGTGGTTTGTAGGCTTTACACCAGACCTCGTTGTTGGTGTCTTCATGGGCTATGACACGCCGACGCCGCTGGGTCGTGGTGGTACTGGCGGCGGTTTGGCAGCCCCGGTGTTCAAAGACTTTATGACTCAAGCTCTGGCCGGTACTCCGAAGGTTGATTTCCGTGTACCGGAAGGCATGACGCTGATTGCGATTAATCGGAAGACAGGGATGCGCACCAATCAGGGTGATCCAAACCTGATTATGGAAGCATTTAAGCCTGGAACAGGGCCGTCTGATACCTATTCAGTTATCGGTATGGATCAGTTCCGGGAGGGGTCACCCGTTCAGCCACAATCACCACAAGCAACCCGTGCAATCAATTCGGGTTCGGGCGGACTTTACTGACCTCTCCCTCTTTACACTGCGTCGCGTGCTAACTATGGTCCGCGGCGCTTGGATGGCTATTTGCCACTCCTTTTAAAAGTGTGAGGCTTGCTCTGATAGGGCTTAGGTTCTCTCCACATATATGCGGAATAATTGAAGGAACGATTTGCCCATGCGCGCGGAAATCGAGACGCTGGTTGACGAAATCCAGCAGGCCATAAGCCTGCTGAGGAGGCATCTTTGACTGGGATCAGGCAATCAAACGTCTGGGCTATCTGAACCAGAGAGCTGAAGATCCGACCCTTTGGAATGATGCACAGGAAGCCCAGAAGTTGATGCGTGAGCGTCAGCAATTGGAAGATAGCATAAACGGCATCAATGCGCTGAGACAGACGCTGAACGATAGTATCGAACTCATCGCCATGGGCGAAGAGGAAGGTGACAAGTCGATCATCACTGATGCGGAAAATACCATTCGCGAGCTGAAGTTGGATGTTGATCGACGCCAGATCGACATGCTGCTTTCGGGTGAAGCCGATGCGAATGACACCTATCTTGAAGTCCATGCTGGCGCAGGCGGCACCGAAAGTCAGGATTGGGCGTCAATGCTTTTGCGTATGTATACACGCTGGGCCGAGCGCAGTGGGCGCAAGGTCGAAGTGATGGAAGTGCATTACGGCGAAGAAGCTGGCATCAAGTCTGCGACGATCCTGATTAAAGGCCATAATTCCTATGGTATGGCAAAGACGGAATCGGGCGTTCATCGCCTGGTGCGCATTTCGCCTTACGATTCGAATGCGCGCCGCCACACATCGTTTGCTAGTATCTGGGTTTACCCTGTCGTGGATGATAATATCGATGTTCAGGTAACAGAAGCCGATGTTCGCATTGATACGTATCGTGCTTCGGGTGCTGGTGGTCAGCACGTTAATACTACGGACTCAGCGGTGCGCATTACGCATATCGCCAGTGGCGTGGTTGTGCAGTGTCAGGCCGAACGTTCGCAGCATAAGAACCGTGAAAAAGCCTGGGCTATGTTGCGCGCTCGTCTTTACGAAGAAGAGCTGAAAAAGCGCGAAGCTGTGGCGGATGCAGCCAATGCCAGCAAGACAGATATTGGCTGGGGACATCAGATTCGTTCTTATGTTTTGCAGCCTTACCAGCTGGTCAAAGATCTGCGTACCGGCGTTGAAAGCACCAACCCGCAAGAAGTTTTGGATGGTGCGGTGTCGCCGTTCATGGAAGCCGCTCTTGCACACCGTATTCATGGTGGCGCTGAACTTATCGAAGACATTGACTGATCTTCGTGTTGATAAAGATGCTAAAAACCCGGCTATATGCCGGGTTTTTTATGCAGCCTATTCTTGGATCACTCAGGAGTCTTTTGACGCTGCGCGCTCTACAATGGGGCGTGGCTTGTGTGTACGTGGGCCAGTGATGATCGTGTCGATTTTCTGAATTGTCAGCGCATCTTGCGGTGATAAACGCTCTGGCTGAACGGACATGCCGGGCGGTGATTCCGATGGCATCTCAGGCAGTGGTTGCATCACCAGTGGCTTTTTAAAAAGCGATGCGAGCTTGCTATTTGATTGTTGTGATTTTTCAGTGAGGTTTTCAAACGTCGTATAAACGCCGCCACCCACAGCGAGAACGAAAGCTACAGCACCAAAAAC
This sequence comes from Ochrobactrum sp. EDr1-4, assembly GCF_049199085.1. Taxonomy (NCBI): domain Bacteria; kingdom Pseudomonadati; phylum Pseudomonadota; class Alphaproteobacteria; order Hyphomicrobiales; family Brucellaceae; genus Ochrobactrum; species Ochrobactrum sp. EDr1-4. Next base: position 46,427 of record NZ_JBLZOF010000001.1, on the reverse strand, counting down.
TGACGTTCGTACCCATTTCGTGGACCAGTGCCGGGCGGCCGGTTCATTAAGATGCTCAATGCATCCGTCGTTTCCTGGCTTGTTCCACTTTTTTATCATGCTGGTCGTCTTTGCATCCCAGATATTTGATTCTATTGCACCTTATCATGGTTAACAAAGCTTTTCCGAAGCTTTCGCAATACTCGCATATACGAGAATTTATAAGGGCAATCCTTTTACACGCATTGCCCTTATTGTCGGATCAAAGCGCGCGTGCAGCCTCTAATACAGCTTGCGCATGGCCATCGACTTTTACTTTTTCCCAGATTTTCGCAATACGACCTTCTGCATCGATCAGAAACGTCGTTCTTTCAACACCCATATATTTGCGGCCATACATGCTCTTTTCGAGCCAGACACCGTATGCTTCAAGCACGGTCTTGTCTTCATCTGCCGCCAGATCGACGGTCAATTCGTGCTTTTTGCGAAATTTAGCATGCTTTTCCGCGCTATCCGGCGAGAGACCAATGACACGTACATTCAACTTGTCGAACTCAGGTTTGAGCTGAGAGAAAGCTATGGCTTCTTTTGTACAACCAGAAGTATCGTCCTTTGGATAGAAATAAAGAACGACTGGATTGCCTTTGAGAGATGACAGACTAATGCTGTCATTATCTGATGGCAAAGTGAAGTCCGGTGCCAGATCTCCAATTTGGGGACGAGCCATATCTAAGCCTTTCTTTTGTAGATATACGAGTAAACTGCCTGTTACACTTAAAGCTATCGCACTCGCATCAGTCTTGTGCAACGTAGCGAAACTAAGGCAGCGACCGGTCTATCTTCTGGGAGAGGCTAAAGAAGCACAAGATCGGTCTACTGATCGAATATAAGTTAATAAAAACAGTATATTATTGAGTTCTCATGATTCATTTTATGAGATGTTTTAAATAGAGAAATCAGGTGGTCGGCTGGAATATTGACTGAGAAAGAGCACAAAATACGCTTTTCCAAGCGCGAGATGAAGAGAATCGAGCGTCTGGCAGCTGACGGAGATGATGGAGGCGTGTTCGTAATCGGACGTCGCAAACGCTCATTCGTTTCCTTGTGCTCTCATGCATTTCTGTCACTGTGTATTGTACTTGTTCTGATCGGCGGCGTCGGTTTTGTTGTTTTGCGTGGCGGCGTGACCAGCAATATGTTGCGTGAAGAAGCTCAGAAAACTTTGACCCGTGTACTCGGTGATCAAGCATCTGCTTCAATTGGAAGTGCTGGACTTTCACTTGATCAGAATAGTCTGGTGGCCTTAGAGGCTCGTGATGTCTCAATTTCTGATCCCAAGCAGCGCATTGAAATCCAGAATATTAAGTCTGTACGCCTCGGGCTTGCACCACTTCCACTTTTGACCGGCAATGTGCGGGTTGCGGAATTGGAAATCGATGGCGCAGCTTTTGATTTGCCAGAACAGGAAGGCGCAGGGTTCTGGAAGTCTCTACCCTATGACAAGCGCGGTTTTGTAGATTTTGACGCGCTTTCCGATGATCTTTTTTCCGCGATGCGCCGAAATCTTGAACTGTTACATGACCAGAATACACAGGCCCTGAGCCTGATGAATACAACGGTGCGGTTTAAGGCTGGAGATAATCAGCAGAGCATCGAAATCAGAAAGCTGCGACTGGTTGAAGATGCAGGCCACATTAAACTGGATGGCACTGTTGTCTGGAACGGCAAGGTAATTGCCCTTGATGGCAATATCGATCGTAAGGGCCAAGATAATGAACTTGATGCGTTCAAGGTCATTATTAGCAATATTCCCCTCGACTTGGGTTCACCTGCTGAAGTCGCGCCAATTATCGATGGCAATCGGGTTAATCCTGCCCACTTTGAACTCAAAGGCAATGCCAGTCTTTCGCTCTCTGGCAAAACGGCTCATGCTGAGGAACCAGATACAATCGGTGCTGAGTTAGCCGTTAATGGTATCGACATGCAGCTTGGACGTGTTGAGGATGTGCGTGGCTCGGCTGTGCTGAGGCTGGAACACTCCGTTGGTAGTCAAAAGATTGAAGTGTTGCCGTCGCGCGTTCAGTTGGGTGGATTGCAGGCTCAGTTCAATGGTGCCTTCGGCCCAGATTTTCAGGCCGAAAATGCAGCTTCGGACCCGAGTTATCGTTTTGAAATACTGACCACTTCAGCGACGAGTATGCCAGCTGAGTCGAACGACCCGCAGCTGTCGTTTGGAGTGCGTATTGCTGGAAGTTTCTTTTCGAAACAGCAGCGGATCCAGTTCTCAAATCTCGATGTTCAAACCGAAAATGGTGAACTCTACGGTCAGGGAAGTATTGGCTTTGGCAGCGGTTCGCCCGAAATGATTTTCATGCTGCGCATTCCGGATATGCTTGTCGCTGATGCAAAGCATCTTTGGCCTATCGACGTTGCTGACGGTGCACGTGCCTGGGTATTGAAGAATTTGTATGGTGGTCGCCTGAAAGATAGCCGTATCGACATATCCTTGGCGGGCGGTCGCTTTAATGGTCCCGGACTTCCTCCACCGCTCACGGGCGAAGAAATAAAAGCTGATTTTAATGTCGAACAGACGCGCTTTGATGTCATTGGTGAATTACCGCCTGTTCGCGATGTCAATGGAACTGTGAGCGTTCGCGGCGCACATACGACCATCAAGCTTGATAAGGGTGTTGCTTACACGCCCGACAACCGGAAGGCAGATGTTTCCGAAGGCACGCTGATTATTCCTTGGGGCCCACAACGTCCGGTTATTGCAACTCTTGATCTTCTTGTGTCAGGACAAGCCGCAGCTATTGCGGAAATCGCCGGAAAAAAGCCGATTGATGTTCTTAAAAACGTGCCTTTCATGCCGCAGGATGTCACTGGCGACGTAAAATCGCGTGTTAAAGTCAGTTTTGCAGTGTCGAAAGATCCGCCACCCGGAACCCTCAAGTGGGAAGCTGATATTGGCTTCAAAAATCTTTCTATCGATAAGCCGGTTGGCGGCTCGAAGGTTACTGATGCTGATGGCAGTATAAAGGTTGATCAGACGGCTGCGATAATTACTGCCGATGCAAAGCTTGATGGCATTCCGGCCAAAATTACAATGACAGAGCCAGTTGATCGTTCAGGTCCTGCAAAGCGTGACCAGAAAGTTCGATTGGAAATCGACGACAAGTCGCGTGACAAACTGCTGCCCGGCTTGAAGGACGTCTTCTCAGGACCAATTTCGATTGATCTTGGAATGGAAGAAAATGGCAAACGGCATGTTGTAGCGAACCTTGACAAGACTCAGGTTGATTTACCTTGGCTAGGTTGGCGTAAAGGCAGCGGTATTGCCTCAAAAGCGGAGTTTGACCTCGTTAAAAGCGCTGGCAGTGATGGCAAGATCGATATTCGCAACCTCGTGCTGACTGGTGATGCATTCGGCGCAAAAGGCAGCCTGTCTATCGCTGGTGGTGATCTCCAGTCGGCAGATTTAACTGATGTACGGCTTAATCGTTCTGATCGACTTGCCATAAAAGCCACTAAGGGGACGGGTGGATACCGCGTTAATGTCAGCGGTTCAAAGTTTGATGCACGTTCGCTGATCAAGCAGTTTTCTGATGTTGGCAAGAAAACTGGTGGCTCCAAAGGCGACACTACACGCGTTGTTGTGAGTGCGCAGATTGATCAGGTTACAGGGTTTAATGACGAGGCCCTGCGCAATGTTGCCGTTTCTTATGAAAGTGCAGGAAGCAAAATCTCTGGTGTGTCCGTAAACGCCCAGACGTCTTCCGGGGAGTCATTTGTCGCAACTAATAATGAACAGGGCGATGCGCGTTCTGTTTCGTTGCAGTCCAATGATGCTGGTGCAATCCTGCGCTTCTTCGATTTCTACGATAAGATGCGCGGCGGAAAAATTACCGTTGGCTTGGCGGGGCAGGGCAATGGTCCGTTGAGCGGTCAGATTGATGCCAGAAACTTTTCGATCATCAACGAGCCGCGCCTTGCAAAAATTGTTTCTTCTTCGCCATCAACAGGTGGCACAAGCCTTAACCAGGCCGTTAAGCGTGATATTGACGTATCCCGCGTTGATGTGGAGCGCGGCTTCTCACTGATAGAAAAAGGTATGGGATATCTGAAGCTTTCGAAGGGCGTGCTTCGGTCGCCAACTGTCGGAGCAACTTTTCAGGGCACGCTTTATGATCCGCAGGGAAATATGTCGATGACCGGCACATTTATGCCCGCCTATGGCGTGAACCGGATATTCGGTGAAGTGCCGATCTTTGGTGCGCTTTTGGGCAACGGACGTGATCGTGGTCTTTTAGGCATCACGTTCAAGCTTGAAGGCACTGCTAAAGCACCACAAGTGATTGTCAACCCGATTTCAATTATCGCGCCGGGTATTTTCCGCTCGATCTTTGAGTTTTGATGGATAATAAAAAAGCCCGGCTTAGCCGGGCTTTTTTATTACTGTTTTACTGCATTAAGCAGGGCGGATTAGCACGTGGCGCTTCTTGCCAAGCGAAACCTTGATAACACCTTGTTCGTTAAGCGCTGATGCATTGATCGACAAACGAGGGTCGGTCACGATTTCATCGTTAATGCGAACTGCACCGCCTTCAATGTGACGACGTGCTTCGCCATTGGTGGCGCAGAGTTCTGCAAGCACCATTAACGCAAGCACACCGATGCCATCATTAAGCGTTGCCTTGTGAACGCCGACGGTTGGAAGGTTTTCCGACAGTTCACCGTCTTCGAAAGTCTTGCGAGCGGTGTCAGCAGCTTCTTCTGCAGTGTCACGCCCATGCAGAATTGCGGTAATCTCGGTCGCGAGGATTTTCTTCGCTTCGTTGATCTCTGAACCGCCGAGAGCGGCAAGCTTTGCAATTTCATCCAAAGGCAGCGTTGTGTAGAGCTTCAGGAAGCGTTCTACGTCAGCGTCTTCTGTATTGCGCCAGTATTGCCAGAAGTCATAGGCACTGAGCATATCGGCGTTAAGCCAGATAGCACCGCCCAGCGACTTGCCCATTTTCTGGCCTGAAGCTGTGGTCAGCAAAGGCGAGGTGAGGGCGTAGAGCTGCGGCGTACCCATACGGTGACCGAGATCGATACCGTTGATGATATTGCCCCATTGATCTGAACCGCCCATCTGCAAGCGCATGTCATAGCGCTTGCTGAGTTCTACGAAATCGTAGGCCTGCAAGATCATGTAGTTGAATTCGAGGAACGAAAGCGACTGTTCACGATCAAGGCGTGTTTTGACCGAATCAAAAGACAACATGCGGTTGACTGAGAAATGGCGGCCCACATCGCGCAGGAATTCGAGATAATTAATATCGCGCAGCCAGTCAGCATTATTGACCATAAGCGCGTCTTTCGGACCTTCGCCGAAAGTCAGGTAGTTTGCGAAGACGCGTTTAATACCGGCGATATTATCCGCGATCGTATCTTCGGTCATCAGCTTGCGTGCCTCATCCTTGAAGGATGGATCGCCAACCATGCCGGTGCCGCCGCCCATAAGGGCTACGGCGCGATGGCCAGTCTGCTGGAACCAGTGCAGCATCATGATCTGGATCAGACCGCCAGCGTGAAGGCTCGGCGCTGTCGGATCAAAGCCAATATAGGCCGTCACGGTTTCCTTGACCAACAATTCATCGAGGCCGCTTTCATCAGACATTTGATGAATAAAGCCGCGCTCGGAAAGCGTGCGAAGAAAATCGGATTTAAAACCGGACATGCCCTTTTCCTGACTGATTAGGCGAGAATGGAAATAACGGTAAGTAAGTGCTTACCGCCTTATGATAATTTGCCTTTAGCATCATTCAAGCGGGAATAACAAGGAAAGTCCGGTATGGCCGATTTGAAACGCGCAATTGGGTTGATGAGCGGTACTTCGATGGATGGTATCGATATTGCTCTTGTGACCACTGATGGCGAGAATTTGGTCGAACGCGGACCGTCGAGTGCTGTGTCTTATTCTGATGGATTTCGCGCACGGTTGAAGGCAGCTCTTAATGATGCGCGTAGTATCAGTGATCGCAATGAGCGCCCCGGTATTCTAAAGCAACTTGAACGCGACCAAACCCTTCTTCATGCGATTGCCGTTCAAGACTTTCTCTATGAACATTCGTTGAAGCCGGAAGAGATCGATGTGATCGGGTTTCATGGTCAGACCGTGCTGCATCGCCCGCGTGAGGCGCTCACGGTACAGATTGGAGATGGAGCATTGCTTGCGGCAGAAACCGGCATTCCAGTCGTCTACGATATGCGTGCTGAAGATATGCGACATGGCGGCGAGGGCGCGCCATTGATCCCGGCCTATCACGCGGCACTCGCTGCCAACTTGCCTTCAGGTCTCGAAGGGCCGGTCGTCTTCGTTAACATTGGTGGCATCTCCAACCTCACTTATGTCGATGAAGCAGGTAGGCTGATGGCTTATGATAGCGGGCCGGGCAACATGCTGATTGATCAGTGGATGGAACTGAATGAGCAGGGCAGTTTTGATGCCGGCGGCATAACGGCCATGAGCGGTGTCGTGGATGACGCTCTGGCAGCTCGCTATCTCGATCACGCGTTTTTCAAAGGGAATCACCGTCGGTCCCTTGATCGTGGCGATTTCGTTGTTCCTGCAAAAGGCGCTACGGATTTGGCGACAGGTGCACGCACGCTCGCCTATGTGAGTGCTGCGGCTATTCTGCGCTCTGCATCGCATTTGCCGTCACAGCCCCGAACCTATGTGGTGAGCGGTGGCGGGCGTAAGAATGCGGCCATTATGTCTGAGCTGAGTGCGCTTGCTGAACGCGAAGGCGCGCGTGTCGTTGATGCGGATAATGTGGGTATCGACGGTGACGCAATGGAAGCGGAAGCATGGGCCTATCTGGCTGTGCGTTCCATGCGCGGGCTTCCACTGACATATCCTACAACAACAGGCTGCAATCAGCCGCTGTCGGGCGGCGTTCTGGTTTTTCCGCCAAAATAAAAGCCCGGTAGCAAAACGCACCGGACTTTCATAAAGCTAATTTATAGAGCGTTTAACGCAGGCGCTTCTGGCGCACTTCAACCAGTTCGCCAGCAAGACGGCGGTCCAGATATTCGGTGCACTCGTCGATCAGAAGATCACCTTGCCCAGTAAAGAAGTGGTTTGCACCCGGCATTGTGTTCTGGGTGATCGTAATGCCCTTCTGCGTCTTGAGCTTATCGACGAGCACCTGCACGTCCTTCGGCGGTGCAACCTTGTCCTGATCGCCATGGATAATCAGGCCTGACGATGGGCAAGGAGCAAGGAACGCGAAGTCATAGGTATTTGGCTGCGGTGCAACCGAGATAAAGCCTTCGATTTCTGGGCGGCGCATCAAAAGCTGCATACCGATCCATGAGCCGAAAGAATAACCAGCAACCCAGCAATTCTTGGAATCGGGATGCAAAGCCTGAACCCAATCAAGCGCGCTTGCTGCATCGGACAATTCGCCCGCGCCATGGTCGAACTCGCCTTGGCTGCGGCCGATGCCGCGGAAGTTGAAGCGAAGCGTGGTAAAGCCGCGGCTCTGGAACATGTAAAACAGATCATAAACGATCTTGTTGTTCATGGTTCCACCGAACTGCGGATGCGGGTGCAGGATGAGCGCAATCGGTGCGTTCTTTTCGCGTGAAGGCTGATAGCGGCCTTCAAGGCGTCCGGCTGGGCCGTTGAAAATGACTTCTGGCATGTGTACTCCGCTGGTGATCGGAAGATCGGCTCTCGGTTGGCGAACTTGACGTAACAGTGCGCCGCTTCTAGAACCGATTTGAAATTTCGTTAGACTGGACCGTAGTTCAGTACCTAGTGTGGCTTAATAGGCTTTTCCTGACTGAAAATTCAAGAAAATTGCGCTTATCGCCACTTAAAGGCTTCGCTTAGGAGATAGTATCGGTGATCGGAACCGGCAAGAGGCTCTATCTGGACTATAATGCCAGTGCGCCATTGCTCGATGAAGCACGCAATGCGGTCATCGAGGCATTAGGCATTACCGGCAATCCTTCATCCGTACATCGTGAAGGACGAGCCGCACGTGCGCTCGTCGAATCGGCGCGGCGCAGCGTGGCAGCGCTTGTGAATGCTAAGTCGGATCATGTCTTCTTCACATCGGGTGCTACGGAAGCCGCATCCACACTTCTGACGCCAGTTTACATGATGGGTCGCTCGCCGGTGCGTCTTTCACATCTCTATATAAGTGCGACCGAGCATCCATGCATGCTGGCTGGTGGGCAGTTTGCCCCGGAAAACATCTCCGTTATTCCCGTTGATGAAAACGGTATTCTGCGTCTTGAAGCTTTGGAACAAGCGCTCAAAGCGCATGACAAAAGCGCCGGCTTGCCGCTTGTTGCCGTTCAGGCCGCAAACAATGAAACTGGCGTGATCCAACCAATTCGCGATATTGCAGCAGTTGTCAAAGCGTCGGGCGGTATATTCGTTGTTGATGCGGTACAGGCCGCAGGTCGTATTAAATTAGATATTACCGATAATTGCGGCGATTACTTAATAATCTCATCACACAAGATTGGTGGGCCGAAGGGGGTCGGTGCAGTTATTGCGATTTCCGATCTGATGATGCCAAAAGCATTGGTTCGCGGTGGCGGTCAGGAAAAAGGTCATCGGGCTGGCACCGAGGCGCTGCCCCTTATTGCTGGTTTTGGGAAAGCTGCTGACATTGCGGCAGAACGATTGAATGGCGATGGCTGGTCTTCGCAATCGCGTGACAGGCTGGAAGCCGGGCTTATGGAAATCACACCCGATGCAACCATTCACGGCAAAGCTGTTGATCGCCTGCCGAACACCACTTTTTTTTCGCTCGATGGTCAAAAAGCCGAGACAGTGCAGATCGCATTCGATCTTGGCGGCATAGCATTGTCGGCGGGGTCAGCTTGCTCTTCAGGCAAAGTGGGGCCGAGCCACGTGTTGGCCGCTATGGGGCAGGAAGATGGCCCCGGCGCGATCCGCGTTTCGATTGAGCCAGAAACTTCGACGGATTCCGTTGACCGGTTCCTGGACGTTCTGCGCAAAATCGTCGCCCGTCACGAGCGCGCTAAAACAATTGATGGCCATGTGTGATTTTGAAGACCCCGGATTAGGCCGGGGAATTCAGCTACTTTAACTAGCTCAACTCCACTTGATGTCGTCTGAGCATTTCTCGCATAGAAGTCGTTCTCAAACAGGTCTGCGGATCAACCGGACCGCACTTGGTCCAAATATTATATTTTTCACGAAAGTAATCGATCACAAGCAAATCAGCCTCTACTCGATCATGACCTTCCTGAACGAGGTTCAAAAGTGCGTCGACCGAACTTCCTTCATTTTCAGGAAGATTTTTTCGCTTTCCGGTGTTCCATATCGCAATCCCCACGCGCTCCAGATGACCTGATATCCAGGGGTCATCGACGGTCCACATAACGTCAGGGATTTCATAGAACAGATCGTCAAACCATTCCGGACGTACTAAAACGCCAGCAAAACCGGAAATCTGATCAGCATACCCGCTTGAAGTAAGATTAGGTTTTGTCAGAAAAAGGCTTAGAATCCGCTTCATTCTATAGTTTAGATCTTTATTTTTCCACCGGCTTCGCGGCAGTCTATCTTTTGGGCGACAACTATCCGAGATATCCGGAAACGTTTCTCCAACTTCAATAATGCATGTATTTGGTTTCAGGGAAGCTTCAGTTTTGAACCGATGGTGCCATCCGCGATCATATATTTTATCATCGTCGCAAAACAAAATGTCGACGTCTTGGCCTTTAAGGTCTTGTGCTGCAGGGAGTACCTTTGTTGCAGGCCCATAATCCTTCTCGCAACGGTGAATTGTCACGCCCTCTGGCACCTCAGGAAGCTTTCCGTCCCAATCAGGAAATCGTCGATAGCTTGTCGGAATGTATAGCCTAACCTCTGAAAACTTCAGACTTTGCCGCAAAAGTGATTTGAGTGTTGGCTGAAGCAAATTAAACCGTGAAGGTATTGAAGAGAGGGTTGCTATAGTCGGGCAGCTCAATTGAATTCTCCAGCCTCATTTATATCTTGATCTTTGATCAACAATAATAATTCTGTCTCGGCTTATATTAAGGTGCCTTAATATAGATGCTCATCACAAAAATGGCAGATACTGACTTTGAGCTAAGTTTGCAATGGATACTTATTTAAGTGCCACTCACAGTTGGTATGAATGTGAATATGGGCTGTTTGCCAGACGAAAATAATGCCAAGAACCTGAGTAGTAGGTGCGATTGTGGTGACAATCCGCGCTGGGGCGATAAAGATTCCCAATTTCCTCATAATTTTATCAGCAAATTTAAAGCTGGGCTTGAAATTGAGTTTAGAAAGGTTTTAAAGAAGCGTCACGCACACTATATTGTGGCGACGATAACGGCTATCATCGCCCTGACGTTTGCAACTGTCGAACCTTGAATTCGACGAGGATGGAGAACGCCAATGCCTGCAGTGCAGGAGACCATTGATCAGGTTCGCGGCTTGGACGTGGACCAGTATAAATACGGATTTGAGACAACCATCGAATCCGAAAAGGCCCCGAAGGGTCTGAACGAAGACATCATTCGCTTCATTTCCGCTAAAAAAGACGAACCGGAATGGATGCTGGAGTGGCGTCTCAAGGCCTATGAACGTTGGCTTACTATGGAAGAGCCAACATGGGCGCGCGTCGATTACCCCAAAATCGACTTTCAGGATCTTTATTATTACGCAGCACCGAAGAATCAGACCGGCCCGAAATCGCTGGATGAAGTCGACCCGGAACTGCTTCGCACCTATGAAAAGCTTGGCATTCCTTTGCGTGAGCAGGAGATTCTTGCTGGCGTGCGCAAGCAGGGCGACCCAAGCGAAATCGACGGCAATCCATCGGACAATGTCTATGCATCAGGCCGCGTGGCTGTTGATGCGGTGTTCGACAGTATTTCGGTTGTTACCACGTTTAAGGCAGAGCTTGCCAAAGCTGGCGTAATCTTCTGCTCGATCTCCGAAGCTATTCGCGAGCATCCTGAACTGGTTCAGAAGTATCTCGCTTCGGTGGTTCCTGTTTCGGACAATTATTATGCGACGCTAAATTCGGCCGTCTTCACAGATGGTTCGTTTGTTTACGTGCCTAAGGGCGTTCGTTGCCCGATGGAGCTTTCGACCTATTTCCGTATCAATGAAAAGAATACGGGCCAGTTCGAACGCACGCTGATCATCGCGGAAGAGGGCGCTTACGTCTCCTATCTCGAAGGTTGCACTGCACCACAACGCGACGAAAACCAGCTTCACGCGGCGGTTGTTGAACTGATCGCGCTTGATGATGCCGAGATCAAATACTCGACCGTTCAGAACTGGTATCCCGGCGATGTCAACGGTAAGGGCGGCATCTATAACTTCGTGACTAAGCGTGGCGATTGCCGTGGCGACCGTTCCAAAATCTCCTGGACACAGGTTGAAACCGGCTCGGCTATTACCTGGAAATACCCGTCCTGCATTCTTCGCGGTGATGATTCACGCGGCGAATTCTACTCGATTGCTGTTTCCAACGGCTATCAGCAGATCGACAGCGGCACCAAGATGATTCACCTCGGCAAAAACACGTCGAGCCGCATCATCTCCAAGGGTATTTCGGCAGGAAACTCCAACAATACCTATCGCGGACAGGTTTCAGCCCATCGCAAGGCGACCAATGCCCGTAACTTCACCCAGTGCGATAGTCTCCTGATCGGCAACGATTGCGGAGCGCATACTGTGCCTTATATCGAGGCGAAGAACGCCACGGCACAGTTTGAGCACGAGGCAACCACCTCGAAGATTTCCGACGACCAGCTGTTCTACGTTATGCAGCGCGGTATTCCACAAGAAGAGGCAATTGCCCTCATCGTCAATGGTTTCGTGAAGGAAGTCATCCAGGAACTGCCAATGGAATTCGCCGTTGAGGCGCAGAAGTTGATTGGCATTTCGCTCGAAGGCAGCGTCGGTTAATCCGACGCTTGCCTGACTGCTTTATCGCATCCGATTTTCTGGCCAGCTCTTTAACTGGCTTATGCAGTTCTTCGCGAAGACTGCGCTGAGAGACAAGGTTTATACCCATGCTTGAGATCATCAACCTTCATGCAAAGATCGCTGACACGGATACTGAAATTATCCGTGGTCTGAACCTGACTGTGAACAAGGGCGAAGTCGCCGCCATTATGGGCCCGAACGGTTCAGGCAAGTCGACACTGTCCTATATCCTTGCAGGTCGTTCTGACTACGAAGTGACCGAAGGCGACATTCTTTACAATGGCGAGTCGATCCTCGAACTGGATCCTGCTGAACGCGCTGCCAAGGGCATCTTCCTTGCGTTCCAGTATCCGATGGAAATCCCAGGCGTTGCCACAATGGAATTCCTCAAGGTTGCGATGAACAGCCAGCGCAAGGCGCGCGGCGAAGCTGAACTGAAGATTCCTGAATTCATCAAGCGCGTTAAAGATGCTGCTGGCGGTCTTAACATCGACATGGCTATGCTGAAGCGTCCGCTGAATGTTGGCTTTTCGGGCGGCGAAAAGAAACGCGCTGAAATTCTTCAGATGCAGCTCCTTGAGCCAAGCCTTTGCGTTCTCGACGAAACCGATTCTGGCCTCGACATCGATGCGCTGAAGATCGTTTCCGACGGTGTGAATGCCCTGCGTTCGCCAGACCGCGCCGTGATCGTGATCACTCACTATCAGCGTCTGCTTGATTATATCGTGCCGGATAGCGTCCATGTTCTTTACAAGGGACAGGTCATCAAGTCGGGCGACAAGACACTCGCAAATCACCTTGAAGAAAATGGCTATGCTGACATTATCGGCGAAGTAGCCTAAGGAGGCGGATTATGAATATCCAGACCTCAAAGCCAAGGACACCCGCTGAAAGCGCGCTGATCGAAAGCTTTGCCACCCGTATGGGCGAGCTGCCGGGCAATGGCGATGTCGTCATTGCGCGTGACAATGCGCTGGAAGAATTGAAGATCAATGGTCTTCCTTCGCGCCGCATTGAAAGCTGGCATTACACGGATTTCCGGACGCTGCTGAAAAGCGTACCGGATTTCAATCCGACCGTTGGCACCAATGCGCTTCCAACGCTGCTTGCAGGCTCGACCGTTCTTGCTGCAAGCAATGGCGCGGCACTTGCTGCCAAAGCTCCTGAAGGCGTGACACTGACGGCTGTGCGCGATGCACTTGCTGATGGCTCGCTCGTTCCACAGCTTAGCGTTCGTGGCACTGACGACACTATTGGCCAGATCAACGCTGCTTATGTCAGCGATGGCTGGGCTGTTTCGATTGCTGATGATGTTGAGCTTGAAGCGCCGCTTGAAATTCAGAACATCCAGAAGTCGGGCCAGGGCCATACACGCTTTCCGGTCGAAATCGGTTCGAACGTCAAGGCGACGATCATTGAGCGTCAGACTGGCGGCGAAGGCGATGCGTTCTCGACCTCGGTAAGCCATGTGAGCGTCGGTGATGGTGCCGATGTCATCTGGGTAATCCTGCGCGATTTCGGTCATTCGACGCAGCTAGCGCAGTTCAATGCAACGATAGGCGCAGGCTCTAAGCTCACGCTTTACATCGTCAATGCCGGTGGCAAGCTGATCCGTCAGGAAGTGCATCTGACCGTTGCGGGTGAGGATTCAGATTTCGAACTCCGTGGTCTCAATCTGCTCGCAGATGATTCCCACACCGACATCACCATGACTGTTGCGCATCTGGTTGAGAACACACGTTCGACCCAGATCATCCGCAACGTGGTCAAGGATCGCGCACGCGGCGTTTTTCAGGGCATGATCCGTGTCGCACAGATCGCTCAGAAAACCGATGCGCGTATGGCCTGTAACACGCTGTTGCTGTCTGATGACGGCGAGTTTGATGCAAAGCCTGAGCTGGAAATCTTTGCAGATGACGTGGCTTGCGGTCACGGTGCAACGGTGACTGAGCTTTCCAAAGACTATCTCTTCTATCTGATGGCGCGCGGCGTTCCTGAAAGTGAAGCCCGCGGCCTGCTGATTAAGGCATTTATTGCCGAGATCATTGAAGAGCTGGAAAATGAAGCTCTGGTTGAGGCACTGGAAGAAGTGCTTTCAAACTGGCTTTCAGCCCACGCTTGATTGAACAAGGCGGAGTAAGATTTACTCCGCCTTTTCTGCCTCAATGGTAGAAGGAACGATCATGGATCAGAAGAATCCACTTATAGCGCGCTATGATGTCGAAGCGATCCGCAGAGATTTCCCCATCCTGTCACGACAGGTTCATGGCAAGCCGCTTGTTTACCTTGATAATGGCGCATCTGCCCAGAAGCCGCAAAGCGTCATCGACGCGATTACCCATGCTTATTCAAATGAATACGCCAATGTGCATCGTGGTCTGCATTTTCTCTCCAATGCTGCCACAGACGCCTACGAAAAATCGCGCGAAACAGTCCGCCGCTTTTTAAATGCCGGTTCGGTAGACGAAATCGTCTTCACGAAAAATGCGACCGAAGCGATCAATACGGTCGCTTATGGCTACGGCATGCCGAATATCGGCGAGGGTGATGAAATCCTTCTGTCGATTATGGAACATCATTCCAATATCGTGCCATGGCATTTTATCCGCGAACGTCAGGGCGCAAAGCTTGTCTTCACACCGGTCGATGACGAAGGCGTGTTCCATATCGAGGAATTCGAAAAGCGTCTGACCGAGCGTACCAAGCTCGTAGCAATTACCCATATGTCCAACGCACTTGGCACAGTGACGCCGATCAAAAAGATCGTTGAGCTGGCCCATGCGCGCGGCATTCCAGTTCTCGTTGATGGCAGTCAGGGTGCTGTGCATATGCCTGTCGATGTGCAGGATCTCGGCTGTGATTGGTATGTCTTTACCGGTCACAAAGTCTATGGTCCGTCAGGCATTGGCGTTCTTTATGGTCGTGCGGAAATGCTCGAAAAGATGCGTCCGTTTCAGGGCGGCGGCGAAATGATCGAAGAAGTGAGCGAAGAAAACGTCACTTACAATCATCCGCCGCATCGTTTTGAGGCTGGCACGCCGCCAATCGTTCAAGCGATTGGGCTTGGCGCTGCGCTTGAATATATGGAAAAAGTCGGCCGTCACGCGATCGCTGCGCACGAAGCAGACTTGCGAGACTATGCGCATGAGCAATTGGGCAAGATCAACAGCTTGCGCATTTATGGCAATGCACCGGACAAGGGCGCTATTATTTCGTTTGCGTTAGAAGGCATTCACGCGCATGACGTTTCGATGGTGATTGATCGGGCAGGGGTTGCGGTGCGTGCAGGCACGCATTGCGCACAGCCGCTCTTGAAACGTTTTGGCGTCACCTCTACATGCCGTGCTTCATTCGCACTATATAATACACGCGCTGAAGTCGATGCATTGGCAGAAGCCTTGGAAAAGGCAAGGAAGTTTTTCGGATGACCGAGATCGAACAAAAAGTTCAGGAACAGACTGAAACCAAGACGGACGATGCAAGTGCATCTGCGGAAGGAAAGTCAGTTTTCTCCGCCTCTGCTATTCCTCAGGAAGAATTGCTTCGACTGACTGATGACATCATCAGTGCATTGAAGACGGTGTATGATCCCGAAATCCCAGCGGATATTTACGAGCTTGGTCTGATTTACAAGATCGACATCGAAGATGATCGCACGGTCAAAATCGAGATGACGCTAACGGCTCCTGGTTGCCCAGTTGCTGGCGAAATGCCGGGCTGGGTTGAAAATGCCGTTGGCACAGTCGAGGGCGTTTCCATGGTCGAAGTATCTATGACCTTTGATCCGCCATGGTCTGCCGACCGTATGTC
The DNA here is from genome assembly GCF_049199085.1 of Ochrobactrum sp. EDr1-4. Lineage (NCBI taxonomy): Bacteria > Pseudomonadati > Pseudomonadota > Alphaproteobacteria > Hyphomicrobiales > Brucellaceae > Ochrobactrum > Ochrobactrum sp. EDr1-4. Next base: position 30,652 of record NZ_JBLZOF010000001.1, on the reverse strand, counting down.
GGAAGAGGCGCAGGTCGCTGTCGGCTGGTATTAAAAAAAAAGCCCCGCATTGCGGGGCTTTTTATTTAGTGGCCGGTGGTATTGGCATAATGCATGGAATTTTTGCCAAAGCAGCCTTGTAAAAGACCAACCAATCCGCCGAGTGCTGTTGCGGAGGAAACAAGGCCCTGACCGCCACGGAATGGAATGGAAAGGCTAGCACCGATAAATTTAATCGCACGTCCTACAATCTTTACAGGCAGCTTTTTCAGTGTTTTGTTAGGGTTCTCCCGATAACGGGCGCCAAATTCTGTAATGTTATGATCACGGTTACGGCGATAATGATAACTCAGCGTCAATCTGGATGAGGGCACTGTTTCATAAACAATCGCATCACAGGCCCAGCCAGTTTTCGCTCCAAGCGATTTTGCCTTGGCCCACAGATTCCAGTCTTCGCCGCCTGTTAGTCCAAACTGGGAATCAAACCGTAAGCCGGTGTAGCGGAAGAAATCTAGTTTCCCCATCCAGCTACCCGTAGCCACCTTGATAGAATCGCTGCGTCCGGCCTCACATTTAAGCCGGCACTTGCGTTCCGATTTATAGCCACTGCGCTCAATACCCGACCAAACGAGCTTTTGCAGGAGCGTCAGATTTTCGTCAAAAGGTTTTGGTCTGACTGGCGAGCCAACAATATCAAGATCAAGACGATCCCGTTCAGCTAACAGATTGACCAGCCAATCCTGCTCGACGAATTCATCATCATCGACATAAACCAGAAAATCAAAGCCATGCTCAATCGAATGGTTCAGCGCACGATTACGTGCCGATGATATTCCCAATACCTCTTCGACAACATATTCGATATTATCATTTGGCATATTTGAACGGAACTGGCTGATAGTTGTTTCAAGTGTTGGAGAAGCGTTATTCTCGACAACTAAAAATGAAATATCAGCATTATTTGGTTTTTTGATCGTCGCAAGCGACGAGAACAACATGCATAGCATGTTTGGTCTGTTGCGTGTAGCAACTGAAATGCAGATTCGCCGTTGAGACATGATAGATTGCGCCCAGAAATATATCTAATATATTATGCAAGCTTAATATTTAATAATTATGAAGACAATAGTTGTGATGCATGATTAAATGCAACCCGAATTGCATCTATAAAATAAGTTCGCTTTTATTTAAGTAAGGATTGGTTTTTTTGTGCCGTGCACCAAAATAAATAGTGGTGCCCCCAGAGAGACTCGAACTCCCGACCCCCTGATTACAAATCAGGTGCTCTACCAACTGAGCTATAAGGGCAGCACAGGCGTGGAATTAGCATAATTTTCAGCTGTGTAAAGCGAAAATTCACATAAAACGGCAATGGTAAGCAAGTTTTGCATATGGTAGCCATTTTGCCTGTGGAAATTGCACCGGCTGGCGCATTGGAATGGAATAATATGGACGATAAATCCCTGGCGATTCACTTCCTTTCTTCTGGAACAGAGGAATCACTCGCAGCTCAGAAGGAGTTGGTGAAGCGTTATGGTCATGTAGCAGCCGAAGACGCAGATGTTGTCGTATCGCTCGGTGGTGATGGCACGATGTTGCAAGCGCTTCGCGATTTTATGAACAGTGGCATCCCCGTTTATGGAATGAACCGTGGGTCGGTCGGCTTTCTTATGAATGAGTTTAGTCTTGATGATTTGCCCGCGAGAATTCGTGCGGCTCAGAAAGAAGTGATCCGTCCGCTTGAGATGATTGCTGAAACAGAGCACATGGCTCCCTTCAAGGCGCTTGCGATCAATGAAGTTTCGCTTTTTAGGCAATCCTATCAAGCCGCAAAGGTTCGTATAACCATCGATGGTAAGGTGCGGCTTGAAGAGCTGGTCTGTGATGGTTTAATGGTGGCAACGCCCGCAGGTTCAACTGCTTATAATCTCTCAGCTCAAGGGCCAATTTTGCCGTTGGAAGCGCCTCTGCTGGCTTTGACCCCGGTTAGCCCGTTTCGGCCAAGGCGTTGGGGTGGGGCACTTTTGCCAAAGCATGTGACCGTGCGCATGGATTTGCTTGAAATTGAGAAGCGTCCAGTGAATGCCGTTGCAGACAATAATGAAGTGAAATCTGTTCGGGCTGTGACTGTGCGTGAGGCGGTCGATAGTCAGGTTGCCATCTTGTTTGATCAAAATCATTCTTGGGATGAGCGAATTTTAACAGAACAATTCAGACATTAGTTGGCTTTGCTTTTAGTAAAGCCTCACGTAAGACAGATGTGAAAGATAATAAAATACAAATAAATAGGCGTTTTTATATGTCTCAACCGTATTTTAGTTGACTTTTGTTCCATGTAGACGTAGGCGATGCTGCAAGAAAACGCTTTTTGCGTTGCAGACGCCTTTTCTGCCTTGGTTCCTGCGCCTGATGACGTGGCGGCAATGACAGGATGGGTGGAATTCATTTCCAAACAGAGAGCTGCGCCTCCATTGACAACATTTGCCGAACTCGGTCTTTCCCCGAAAGTGCTCGCCGCCGTTGAAGCTGCGGGATATGCCTCGCCTACACCTATTCAGGCTGGAGCTATTCCTCCTGCGCTTGAGCGCAAGGATGTGCTTGGTATCGCCCAGACGGGTACGGGTAAGACTGCATCTTTCGTTTTGCCGATGCTGCATCTTCTGGAAAAGGGCCGTGCACGTGCTCGCATGCCGCGCACGCTCATTCTTGAACCAACGCGCGAACTCGCAGCGCAGGTCGAAGAAAATTTTGTAAAATACGGCGTTAATCATAAGGTCAACGTGGCGCTTTTAATTGGCGGCGTATCCTTTGATGAACAGGAACGTAAGCTGGAGCGCGGCGCAGATGTGTTGATCGCGACGCCTGGTCGACTTCTCGATCATTTCGAACGTGGTAAGCTGCTTCTGACTGGCGTTGAAATTCTGGTTATCGATGAAGCTGATCGTATGCTTGATATGGGCTTCATTCCTGACATTGAGCGCATCTGCAAGATGATACCGTTTACCCGTCAGACATTGTTCTTTTCGGCAACCATGCCGCCGGAAATTACCAAGCTAACCGAACAGTTCCTGCATTCACCAACGCGGATTGAAGTGGCTAAGGCTTCTTCGACAGCAAAGACTGTCGCGCAGCGTCTGGTTAAATCGGGCCGTAAGGATTGGGACAAGCGCGCAGCTTTGCGTGATTTGATCCGTTCTGAAGGCGATGCGATTAAGAATGCGATTATCTTCTGTAATCGTAAGAAAGACGTATCGGAGCTGTTCCGCTCACTGGTCCGTCACGAGTTTGACGCCGGTGCTTTGCACGGCGACATGGACCAGCGTGCGCGCATGACCATGTTGGCGAACTTTAAGGAAGGCAAGTTGCGCCTTCTCGTGGCATCTGACGTTGCCGCACGCGGTCTCGATATCCCTGATGTGAGCCATGTCTTCAATTATGATATTCCGATTCATGCTGAAGATTATGTGCATCGCATTGGCCGTACTGGTCGTGCAGGCCGTTCGGGTCAGGCATTCACTTTGGTTACGACCGGCGACGCAAAGTATCTTTCGGCAGTCGAATCTTTGATTAATGAAAAGATTGAATGGCATGACGGCGATCTTTCAACCTTGCCAGCAGCTGACGAATCTGACGATACGTCGCGCAAGGGCAGAAATGCCCGAGGCAAAGGCAAAGATGCCAAGGGTAAATCGAAAGATAAACAGAAGGTCGAGGCACCTGTGATCGTTCAGGCCGATGAACCGCAGCCAATCATTCACGAAATTAAAGAGCGTCGTGACCCGATCCGCACATCAAATGATGAGCGTCGTAATAAGCCACAGCACGATCATCACAAGCGTCGCCGTGATCGCGATGATGATGATGGTCCGGCACCAGTTGGCTTTGGTAGCGAAATTCCAGCATTCATGCTGATCCCAACAGGGGTTCTGGCATAAGAAAAGAAAACCCGACCCGAACATTCAGGTCGGGTTTTTACTTTTGAGGTGTGGAGCGAACACTTGCTGCAAATGCAAGTTTTGCCCAATCTGTCATGATGTCAGGATCATCAAAAGCATCATCCGGCACACTCCAATAAGGCATGGCAACCGGCTTTCCGCTCTTTTTGCTATCATAAGCCCATTGTCGCGACCCAGCATCAATGAAAGCGGGCGCGCTTTGAGCATCAGCTTTTAAAAGCAACTCATCTCCAACGACGAGCGCTATAATAAGGCCCTGATGATAAATACCTTTGCCGCCGAACATGCGGCGAATGCTGATTGCACCTAAGCCCGCAAATAATTCTCGTAGGGTCTCGTCATCCATTGCTGAAAGCCAATTGGTTAAGCAGCACCCTGCATCTGGCGAAGGCTTTCTGGTGAGGCAGGAGTTAGTTCAACCGATTCACCGCAGCCACAAGCAGAAGTCTGATTGGGATTGTTGAAAACAAAACCAGTGCGTAGCGTTGTGACTTCAAAGTCCATTTGTGTGCCAAGCAAAAACAGAACGGCTTCCGGCGCGATATAAACCTTCGCACCGTCTTTTTCGACGCAATCGTCGCCAGCCTTTGGCTCTGTGGCGAGATCAATCGTATATTCCATACCCGCACAGCCGCCTTTTTTTACGCCAACGCGAATGCCGAGCGCACCTTCTCTGGATGCCATGATTTCACTCACCCGCGCTGCGGCTGCATCGGTAAGCGTCAAGACTGAGAAACGGCCCATTTTCATCTCTTCCGGTGTTCTGCTGGTCAGAGACTGAAGAATCATTCAGTCTGCTCAAAGCAATCGCTTTTTCGCGAGATTGCCACGTTTTTACTATAGTTAGTGTTGTAACATCATTACTGCAAGACACCAAATCGAGAGCGCATCCAAAGCCGCTGTGCAGATTTCTGGGTATTGCAAAAAAGAATTGCTGGAAGAGGAGATGCGAATGTCGATTGAGCGCATGAAGCCTTTGATGCTTGCAAGTGTTGCTGGTTTATTCAGTACAATAGTTTTGATGTCTGCCGCCGGTGCGCAAGACGCTCCGAAAAAGGCTGCTGCGACACAAGAAGAGGCAAAACCCGTCGAGGAAACAAAACCGTCTGAGCAGACGCAAGATGCGGCTGATGGTGTGATTGTTCCTGATTATCGCGATGACCGGTCAACACCGCAGGCGCTGATTGAATCTTACTACAACGCCATCAACCGCAAGGAATATTCCCGCGCTTATGGCTATTATTCGGAAGAGGGGCGGGAGCCCGATTTCAAGACTTTTGCCAAAGGCTACGACGGCACAAAGAGTGTGAAAGTGGCTGTTCGCAAAACTGAACCCGATCCGGGGGCAGGGCAGATTTACTGGAGTTTACCTATTGCCATTGAATCAGAAGACAATGATGGCAAAACTCAAGTCTATACCGGCTGCTACACGCTAAGGCTTACAAATCCTGCGATGCAGGAAGTGCCTCCCTATAAGCCAATCGAGATTATGACAGGTTCACTGACAAAATCGCCCCTCGACATCGAGAAAAGCGTCCCAGAAAGCTGCGATGCTCCATAACGCATAACATGCTTGACCTTACCACGATGGGAAGCTGTAAGGTCTTGGCAGAGTTTAGGTAAGGAGTGGTTTAATGGTTACGTTTTCAGTTCCCAAGATGAAATGCGGCGGTTGCGCTCAGAGCGTTACGAATGCTCTGCACAAGATTGATGAGGCCGCTATTGTCGATATTGATCTCGATAAAAAAGAGGTGAGGTTTGATAGCTCAGCTTCACAGGCTGATGCGCTTATTGCTCTTGCGGCTGCGGGCTATCCCGCGACCATCACGCAATAATGTGAACGGGGTGTTCTGTCTTTTGATGGCAGTTGTCTTGTAAGATATTTATTGAAAGCTTAATTGCCGGATGCGAATGCGTCCGGCATTTTTGCTTGCAAATTAAATGTGAGGGTCACGCAGAGGCGACCAAGTGTTGCAGTTGGGCTCGCAATTTCTGTGTCTGATTGACTGTAAGGTCGATTTTTGCCACATCAACGGCAAATCTCGTTTATGGTGCCCAAAATGGCAGTGAACTGCGATTGTCACGGCTTTGTCGTATGGTCATGGTTCTTGTTATCCGGGATGCCGAAAGCATAATAATCGCCTATGCGCGATATAGAAGGATGTAGGGCATGGCTATGTCAGCCGATTATCAAGATCTTCGCACAAAGATGGTCGACAATCAGATCCGTACGACGGATGTAACAGACCTGAGCGTCATTGACGCTTTTCTGGCTGTTCCACGCGAAGCTTTTGTTCCGGCAAACCGTCAGGTTCTTGCTTACATTGATGAAGATCAGCTGCTTGAGAGCGAAGGTAAAGCACCGCGCTACATCATGGAGCCATCGCCTTTTGCTAAGCTCGTACAGCTTGCCAAGGTGAACAAAAACGACGTCGTTCTCGATATTGGTTGCGCTACGGGCTATTCTTCGGCAATCTTTTCAGAACTTGCGGGATCGGTCATTGGCTTGGAGAGTGATTCCGCGTTGGCGGCTGTTGCAACGGCTCGTTTGCAGGAACTCGGCCATGACAATGTTGTGATCGTTTCAGGTGATTTGAATACAGGTTATGCTTCTGAAGCACCTTACGACGTGATTTTCATCGAAGGCGCAGTTGATTTTGTACCCGAAGTACTTTTCAATCAGCTCAAAGAAGGTGGCCGTCTGGTTGTCGTTGAAGGGCGTGGAAATGCCGGAGTTGCGCGACTTTACGTAAAAGAAAATGGCACGGCTTCCGGTCGTAGCGTTTTCAATACGGCAGTTCGTCCTCTGCCTGGCTTTGAGCGTATTGAGCAGTTCGAATTCTGATTTGGTGCGTGGGACAATTCTGCAACCCTACTAAAATTGTTTGTGATAGTGGCTGCGGAAAGATGGAAATAACGAAATTTACACGTTATTAAGTCCTTCCGAACTGATCGGTTCGATTAGAGATTCGTTTGTTCTTATATGAGGTATACGGTGTTCAAAGCGTGCAAAGGACTTATGGCGGCGGCAATACTCCTGTCTGGCACCGTTTTATCGGGTCAGGCTGCTTTGTCGGAAACGCTTAACGGCGCGCTCGTTAAAGCCTATAAGAACAATTCAACCTTGAACTCTTCACGCGCAGGCGTTCGCATCGAAGACGAAAACGTTGCGATTGCAAAGTCGGGTTACCGCCCTCAGGTGACAGGCTCTTACAATGTTGGACGCAGCAAAGCGCCGACATCGGGTTATCGGACGACTGGCACCTATGGCATTGAACTCAATCAGATGTTGTTCGATGGTTTTCAAACAAAGAATAATGTAGCTGCCGCTGAAACAACCGTTTTTGCGCAACGTGAAAACCTCCGTAATACTGAACAGAATACACTTTTTGCGGCTGTTCAGGCCTATATGAATGTTTATCAGTTCCGGCAAATCGCTGTTCTGCGTGAAAAAAACCTTGCTGCCATGAATGAGCAGGTCCGTGCCTCGCGTGCGCGCCTTGATGTTGGTGAAGGCACCCGTACGGATGTTGCGCAGTCAGAAGCACAGCGCTCGACAGCAATCGCCGCTCTCAATTCAGCGCGTGCTGATGTAAAGTCGGCGGAAGCTTCTTTCGTTCAAGTTGTTGGCACGCAGCCAGACAGGCTTGCGGTGGCGCCTGCCGCTAGAAATCTGCCAAAGAGCCCAGATTCTGCTTATTCGAATGCGGTTAATATTCATCCGGGCATTCTCGCTACACAATATGCAGTTAACGCGCAGGGTTATAACGTCAAGGCTAAGGAAGGTGCTTTGTTGCCGACCGTTGGCTTGACCGCAAGCGCGAGTCATCTTGATACCTATGCAGGTACGAGTGTTGGTGATGGCAATTCGGCATCTGTGGGCTTAGGCGTAAGCATTCCGATTTATACTGGTGGTCGCTCATCAGCTCAGGTCCGTCAGGCTAAAGAACAGCTTGGACAGGCACGAATTGAAGTCGACGTCATTCAGGATCAGGTGCGTCAGGCAATTGGTTCGGCATGGTCGCAGCTCGAATCTGCTCGTGCTTCTGTCAAGGCAAACCGTGATGGCATCTCTGCATCGCAGCTGGCTCTGGACGGCGTGATTGAAGAACGTAAAGTTGGCCAGCGTACAACGCTTGATGTTTTGAATGCGCAGAATAGTCTGGTCACTATCCAGATTGCGCTCGTTCAGGCTGAAGCTGATTCAATCGTCGCAAGCTATGCGCTTCTTGCTGCAAGCGGTCGTATGACAGCGCAGGACATGCAGTTGCAGGTTGCGCAGTATAAGCCTGAAGAGCACTACAATGCTGTTAAGGACAAGTGGTTTGGTCTGCGTACACCTGATGGTCGGTAATTGATCGACATAGAGTTTTGAAAACGGCGCCATTGGCGCCGTTTTTGTTTGATTCGTGCGTCGCGCATCAATTCTTAATAAAATGATAAAGCTGTGGGTTTGGAATACACTTGCCTGTGCAGGGATTCTCAAAGCGCTGCATGTCCGATACCCTTGAACCAATGATTCTCTGCCTGAGTGAGTTATTGGCAATAAGGGAAAGACGGACAGCTATGGCACAAACATCGAGCGCAGCACGCGAACCGTCAATGGAAGAGATACTCGCCTCCATTCGCCGGATTATTGAAGACAGCGATGTTTCACGTCATCCGATGCCTGCTGCGTCCGCTTTTCAAGCGCGTAGTGATGTAGCTAAGTTCCGGGCGCCTACTCATATTCAGGATGCGGCACCGAAAGCAGAAGAAAAGCCTGTTTTGAAACCTGTCGTCTTCAAGGAAGAACCAGTGTTGCGCGGCGCCGTTTCCGAGCCTGCTCTTGACGTGCCGGTTGCAGATGAGGAAACTGAAGAAGACGATGAAGATTTTTTCGTTCTGAATGCTCAGAACGATGATAATTTCAGCGAAGTTTCAGAACCTGTCGCCGAGTTAAACAGTGCGCCATCGCTTGAAACGCAGATTGCCAGCGAGTTGAATATAGCGCAGACTGAGCAGGTAGCTGTCGTGCCAGCAGAAGCACCGACTATTGCGAAGGAAGAGCCTGTTAACTTGAAACCTAGCAGCACAGATCATATTTTGTCTGAGGGTACTGAGCGGAAAGTATCAGCGGCGTTTCAGGATTTGAACCACGCCGTTCACTTAGAGCCGCGCCGGTCGTTCGATGATATTGCTTCTGAGATACTTCGCCCAATGTTGCAAAACTGGCTTGATACCAATTTGCCGCCACTCGTTGAACGTCTTGTTCGAGAAGAAATCGAACGTGTGGTGCGTGGCGAACGCTGATAGATAAGTGCCAGATTGGACCATTTGACCCGTCTGTCTCGCAGGCGGGTTTTCACTTTTAGGGTGATTTGTTGGCTGTTAGTTGCTATTCAGCCGTCAATCAATTCATTCCGTATTCAGACCGGATAGTTCCATGCTTGAAAAGACTTATGACGCCGCGGCTGTTGAGCCGAAAATCGCTGAACGCTGGGAAGAGGCTGGCGCATTTAAAGCGGGTGCAGGTGCAAAACCTGGCGCTGATCCATTTGCCGTTGTCATTCCTCCGCCGAACGTGACCGGATCGCTGCATATGGGCCACGCGCTCAACAATACGATTCAGGACATTATGGTCCGTTTTGAGCGTATGCGCGGCAAGAATGTTCTTTGGCAACCGGGTATGGACCACGCGGGCATTGCAACGCAGATGGTTGTTGAGCGTCAGCTTGCTGAACGCAAAGAGCCAAACCGTCATGCTATGGGCCGTGAAAAGTTCATTGAGCGTATTTGGCAGTGGAAGTCGGAATCGGGTGGGCTGATCTCTAATCAGCTTCGTCGTCTTGGTGCATCATGCGACTGGTCGCGTGAGCGTTTCACCATGGATGAAGGTCTGTCGCGCGCCGTTCTGGAAGTGTTTGTTTCGCTTCACAAGCAGGGACTGATTTATCGCGACAAGCGTCTGGTCAACTGGGACCCCAAGCTGCTGACCGCAATTTCTGATATCGAAGTCGAGTCCCGTGAAATTAAGGGGCATCTTTGGCATCTGCGTTATCCGCTGGAAAACGTGCCTTTCGACCCTGAAAACCCGCACACCTTTATCGTTGTCGCTACAACGCGTCCCGAAACGATGCTGGGCGATACTGGCGTTGCGGTTAATCCGAAGGATGAGCGTTATCATGCATCCATCGGCAACAATATCGTGCTGCCGCTCGTTGGGCGCCGTATTCCGATTGTAGCAGATGATTATGCTGATCCAGAAGCAGGCTCGGGTGCAGTCAAGATCACACCTGCCCATGACTTCAATGATTTTGAGGTTGGCAAGCGCAATGATCTGCGTGTGATCAATATTCTGACCCCAGAAGCGGCGATCACGCTGAAAGACAACGTTGATTTCCTTGAAGGTCTGGAACTTACACACGAGCTCACTGCACTCATCAAAGAGTTTGAGGGTCTGGATCGTTTTGCAGCGCGCAAGCGTCTGGTCGAAACGCTTGAAGAGCAGGGCTATCTGGAAAAGATCGAAGATCACACACATGCGGTCCCACATGGTGATCGCGGCGGCGTGCCGATTGAACCATATCTGACCGATCAGTGGTATGTGAATGCAGCCGAACTCGCAAAGCCTGCCATGGCTGCGGTTCGCGATGATCGCACGCAGATCGTGCCGAAGAACTGGGAAAAAACCTATTTCGAGTGGATGGAAAATATTCAGCCTTGGTGCGTTTCGCGTCAGCTTTGGTGGGGTCATCAGATCCCGGCATGGTATGGACCAGATGGCGAGTGGTTTGTTGAAAAGAGCGAAGAGGAAGCCAAGGCTGCGGCTCTTGCACATTACGGCAAAGAGGTTGCTTTGGAACGCGATAGCGACGTTCTGGATACCTGGTTTTCGTCGGGTCTTTGGCCATTCTCGACACTTGGCTGGCCGGACAAGACGCCGGAACTTGCAGCTTATTACCCAACCAGTGTTCTGGTAACAGGCTTCGATATTCTGTTCTTCTGGGTTGCCCGCATGATGATGATGGGCATGCATGTCATGGAAGAGATTCCGTTCCACACGGTTTATCTCCATGCGCTCGTGCGCGATAAGCACGGCGCGAAAATGTCGAAATCCAAGGGCAACGTTATCGATCCGCTTGAGTTGATGGATGAATATGGCGCGGATGCTCTTCGCTTCACGCTTGCCATCATGGCGGCTCAGGGGCGCGACGTGAAGCTCGATCCAGCGCGTATTGCTGGCTATCGTAATTTCGGCACCAAGCTCTGGAATGCGACCCGTTTTGCGCAGATGAATGGCGTTAGGCTTGATCCGAACTTCAAACCGGACGATGCCAAGCTTGCAGTCAATCGTTGGATTCTGACAGAACTCACCAAGGCAACCAGCGCAGTGACTGACGGCATTGCTAACTACCGTTTCAACGAAGCGGCAAGTGCTGCCTATCGCTTTGTCTGGAACCAGTTCTGCGATTGGTATCTGGAACTACTCAAGCCGATCTTCATGGGCGAAGATGAGCTTGCTAAGACAGAAGCACAGGCCACCGCTGCTTATTGTTTGGATGAAATCTACAAGATGCTGCATCCATTCATGCCATTCATGACCGAGGAGCTCTGGACGCTGACCGCAGGTGAGGGCACAAAGCGCGATACGGTTCTCGCTTTGGCAGAGTGGCCGCAATTGTCGTTCGCGGACGAAGAATCTGCGACCGACATCAACTGGCTGGTCGATCTCGTTATGGGCATTCGTTCCGTTCGTGCGGAAATGAATGTTCCAGCCGGTGCAGTGGCTCCAATTGTTGTTCTTGAAGCTAATGCTGCAACTCTTGATCGTTTCGCGCGCCACGATGCTGCAATCAAGCGTTTGGCACGCGTTGAGACAATTTCGTTCGCTGAAGAAGCTCCAAAAGGCTCCGCTCAGCTCGTCCATGGAGAAGCAACAATCTGCTTGCCTTTAGGCAGTTTGATTGACCTCAAAGCCGAAGCTGCTCGCATGGCCAAGGAAGCAGGCAAAATCGCTGCTGAAATGGAAAAGATCGAGAAGAAGCTTTCAAACGAAAAGTTCGTGGCGAACGCAAAAGAAGAAGTCGTTCAGGCTGATCGTGAGCGTTTGGCCGAACTGAAAGAAGCAGCTGCCCGTGTTGCGACCGCTGAAGCACGTATTCGTGAAGCCGGATAATTAAAAACCGCTTCAGGTTTTGCGCGAATCATAAGCATCCGCTGGTTTCATCAGCGGATGCTTTATTTATTGGAGTTGTATTCGGATCGCGTTTTTTAGACTTTAGCACTCATCGAACCAGCGTTTCGATTGTTTTTTGACGTTGTTGCGCTTTGGCAACAAGACGATAATTGGGCCGAAAAACGGCGAAAAACGGCTTAAATTTTGTGAAGTCAGCTTAGAAGTTTAGAAGTTTTAGAAATTGTACCTATCATTTTGGGATTTTCGTCATATCCATGTTTCGCTACCCAATCACACATAAATTAAAGCACCTTGCGGGTTTAAACATTCCTGATTTACGTTTGCGTCAAAGTAAAAATTATCGGGATCGCTACATTGTGTTTGGGAGGACATTTTATGAAGGTTAAGAGCCTGAAAATCGCCGGTATAGCCACTGCTCTGCTGGGGAGTGCGGTCAGCGCACATGCGGGTGGCTTCGAGCGCAGTTCGCAGGATTTTGATATTCTGTTTGAGCAGGGTACTGTCATTGATACGACGGGTACTTTTGTATCTCCACAGCGTAAGTTGAAGAACATACGTGGTTCCGCGGTAGGAACGTTACCCGCGCCTTATGGAACTGGTGGTATCAATCCAGTTACGAACCAGCCATATTCGACAGAAGTCGATGAGGCTAAAGGTTATTGGGTGCCTAAGTTTTCGGCTAAAGTCGATCTGACAGATGATTTGGCATGCTCCGCCCAATATCGTCAACCTTGGGGCATTCATACGGACGTCGGAACTGATACAGTTCGAATGTACACGGCGATTGAGCAGAAAATTTCATCAAACGATTATGGTTTGAACTGTTCGTACCGTTTTTCAGCGGGTGAAAAAGGCTTCTTTCGAATTCTTGGTGGTGTGAGCTATCAGGAATTGAAGGGTGAACAGACACGTATGATTCCTGGGATCAGTCCGCTTAATAACCCGACTAACTTCCCATTTCCTGGCGGACGTCGCATTGCTTCACTTGATGTAGAAGACAAAGCTGTCGGATGGCGCCTGGGTGCTGCCTATGAACTCCCTGAATATGCAATTCGAGCGAGTTTAGTTTACCAGTCAGAAGTAAAATACAATTTGTCGGGCTCTATCGACAACCTCGCCGTAAATCCTTTTACCAATCAGGCTATTTCCATTCCGGTTGAAAGTGATGTCGCGACACCGCAATCTGTAGAGCTTAAGCTCCAGACAGGCATAGCTCCTGATTGGCTGGCTTTTGGTTCGATTAAATGGACGGACTGGTCGAGTATTGAACGTGTTTCATTCAATGCGTCCACCAATGTTCAAGTTGTACCAGGTAGGGTGGTTCCGAAGGGAGCAAACATTACCAATTTGAATATGTACTATCAGGACGGCTGGACAGTGAGTGGCGGTATTGGTCACAAGTTCAACGAGCAATGGTCGGCGGCCGGAACTGTGACTTGGGATCGTGGCACCACCACAGGTCTTACATCACAAACCGATATTTGGCTGTTTGGCCTTGGCACCAATTATAAGGCGACCGATAATTTCGAAGTTCGCCTGGCTGGTGCGGCAGGTTGGCTGACGTCTGGCGAAATGGATGACACGGTTATCAATGGTGTGGCAAACCCTAGTGGTTCTAAAGGCGACTTTGGCAATGACTTTGTTGGGGCATTGTCACTGACTGCTAAAGTCAAATTTTGATCTTGGAATCGTAAAAAGAAAAGCCCGGCATTGCCGGGCTTTTCGCGTTTTGGACTGCAGACTACTTTTCGAGGCGTGCTAGCAGAGATGACGTATCCCATCGGCCACCGCCAATGTTCTGCACTTCCTTATAAAACTGGTCGACAAGGGCCGTTACGGGCAGTGATGCCCCGTTTCGATCAGCTTCATCAAGGCAAATGCCAAGATCTTTGCGCATCCAGTCAACGGCAAAACCGAACTCATATTTGCTTTCATTCATAGTGCTGTGGCGATTTTCCATCTGCCATGAGCCTGCTGCGCCCTTAGAAATAACGCCGATCAGCTTTTCGATATCAAGGCCAGCTTTCTTGCCAAAATGAATGCCTTCAGAAAGTCCCTGTACCAGACCCGCAATGCATATCTGATTGACCATTTTTGCAAGCTGACCTGAACCAACAGGCCCCATCAGTCCTACGGAACGGGCGTAAGCTTCAATGATAGGCTTCGCGCGTTCAAATACACTTTCGGATGCGCCAACCATCACGGTCAAGACGCCATTTTCAGCGCCGGCCTGTCCACCCGAAACCGGGGCATCAATGAAATGAAAGCCACGCTTTTGAGCTTCCGCATCGAGTTCACGCGCAACTTCAGCTGAAGCCGTTGTGTTATCGATGAACACGGCATCTTTCTTCATTGTTGAGAAAGCACCATCTGGACCCGTTGTTACCTGACGCAGATCATCATCATTGCCCACGCAGCAGAATATAAAGTCAGCATCACGCGCAGCTTCAGCGGGAGTAGCTGCATGTTTGCCACCGAATTGCTCAGCCCATTTGACAGCTTTCGCACCTGTGCGATTGAAGACGGTGACATCGTAGCCGCCCTTAACTTTCAGATGGCCAGCCATTGGATAGCCCATCACGCCGAGGCCGAGAAAAGCCACTTTAATTGCTGTCATTGTCTGATACCTCCAGAGGGGATTTGTATGCTTAGAAATAGGGATGAAAGTGTCGCGATCAGGTGAGGGGTGTCATCACGGCTTTGCGATAGGCATCGCGTTGCGTAAGGCGCTGATACCATTCTTCAAAATGCGGCAAAGAAGGACGCGTCATCGGAAATTCGAACCATGCATAGGCATAGCAGCCAAGCGGTATATCACCGATTCCAAAAGCTTCGCCTGAGAGCCATGGTTGAGTGGAAAGCATTTCCTCCACAATTTTGAATGATCGCGTAAGCCCATCAATACCGCGCTGCAAAATCGCCGGATCACGCTTGTCTTCAGGCAAACGGATCAGGTGCATGATGATGTCACGAAAATCGTTGTAAAGCGTCGTCGAAGCCCAATCCATCCACTTCTCCGCCTGAGCGCGCTGCGCTGGGTTTTCGATCCACAATCCACCATTGGGGTTGCTTGCCGCCAGATAACGCACGATGACGTTTGATTCCCAGAGTGTGGTGTCACCATCTTCCAAAAGCGGAATGAGTCCATTGGGATTACGGGCTAGAAAATCGGTATTCTGCAACCCGCCAAACTGCCCGCCGACGTCGATCTGTTCGTATGCGAGACCAAGTTCTTCGGCTGCCCAAAGCGCCTTTTTTACGTTGGTTGAATTAATTCGACCCCAGATTTTTAGCATTTTTGGCCTGTCATCTTACTATGGAATTGCGTTCATGACGCTTTAGATCAGCCGTGCATTTAAAGCAGATCGCCCCCGGTGGCTGCAAGGCTACCGGGGGCGATTAGTTTTCTTTTATTCTTTAATTTAGCGGACCAAATGTCTGGTTAATCGTCTTTCGAGGAAATCCCAGATGTGTCGCAAACACTCGACGATAAGCAAGTAGATAACCGCCGCCCAGATATAGGTCTGGAAGTCGAAGGTCCGTGAATAAGCGCGGCGTGTTTCGCCCATCAGGTCGAGGACCGTGATGATCGCAACGATTGCCGACCCCTTGATCATCAGAATGATCTCATTGCCATAAGGGCGAAGTGCAACAATCAAAGCTTGTGGAAGAATGACCTTCCAAAAGGTGACACGCTTTGAGATACCAAGGGCAGCAGCACCTTCCCATTGGCCGAGTGCTACACTTTGAATGGCGCCGCGCAGGATTTCTGCCTGATAAGCAGCTGTGTTGAGTGAAAAGGCAAGGATCGCACAGTTCCACGCATCGCGGAAAAACACCCACAGACCGATGCTCTCAAGGAAGGGCCGGAATGTGCCAAAGCCATAATAGATCAGAAAGGTCTGAGCCAGAAGCGGCGTACCACGGAAGAAATAGACATAGCCAAACGCGAGACTTCGCAGCCAACGGTTTTTTGACATTCGCGCGGCGGTGATTGGCAGCGATAAGAGCGCACCAATCACAATCGAAACCGCAACCAATTGTAATGTCACGAGCAGGCCAGACCAATAGCGTGGTCCGTATGTCTCGAAAAGATCGATGCGCCATGTATTGTAGAGGTAGAGTGCCAAGCCTATGAAGAGCAATGCCCATATTGCAACAATGATATGACCTGCAATGCGGGTCCGTGTCCATGTGCGCACAACTGGCGGTGGTGCAATCACTTCTGCGACGTTTGATGGAGCGGTATTACTCATGATCAAGCTCCTCGCGATGCGTTGTTACCGGCATCCGCCCAACGAGCGATACGGTTGATGAAGTAAGAGGAGATGATCGCAAGAGCGAGATACAACAGACAAGCGACGCCAAAGAACAGGAACGGCTCTTTCGTTACACGCGCTGCAATCGAGGTCTGACGCAGAATGTCGGAGAGCGTAATGACTGATACCAGCGAGGTGTCTTTCAGGAGCACAAGCCAGAGATTGGCGAGACCGGGCAAAGCAATCTTGATGAGCTGCGGCAGGATGACTTTGCGCATTGTTTGCCAATGCGAAAGACCTACAGCATAGCCACCTTCATATTGTCCACGCGGAATGGCACGGAATGCAGATAGGAAGACTTCACTGGAATAAGACGAAAAAACAAAACCCAGCGCGATCATACCCGCCACGAACGCATTGATTTCAATTCTCGCGCTGATGTCGAAATAAGCGAGCAACTGTTGAAGCAGAAGCGAAGCACCAAAATAGACCAAGAACAGCGTCAGAAGCTCTGGCAGTCCGCGAAAAATGGTCGTGTAAATATTGCTTGCAAGTCGCATTGAGGGTTCTGAGGATTGCTTTCCGATCGCAACCAGAAATCCCAGAACTAATCCTAGCGGTAATGTAGCCAGAGCAAGCGAAATGGTGACGAGAAGTCCCCAGGCGATGCTTCGGCCCCATCCTTCCGGACCAAAGCTCAATAAGGTGGCGTAATGTTCCATGCGCCTAATCTCTTCCCTTGGATCTGTTTGCTACGCCTGTTTTAAAGTCGCGGCTTCGCGCCTTTTACAGATCTTGAAATTTATGAACAGTCCAAATAGTCGCGCCGGTTTACTTGGGAGTAAACCGGCGCATAAAAGTTAAATTATCTTAGTTTTCTGCACCATATGCATCGAAATCAAAGTATTTGTCGTTGATTTCTTTGTATTTACCGTTCGTGCGGATTGCCTTGATCGCGTCATTAAACTTTGCAATCAGCTCAGGGTTTCCTTTTTTGAAGGCAACGCCTGCACCTGGACCGTGAATTTCAATCACTGGCGGGAAGGTGCCAACCATCTTACAGCAAGCGCCATCTGGCGACTTTAGCCATTCAGCCAAGGTCACGCTATCGTCGTTAACGGCATCAAGACGACCGTTTGCCAGATCAAGGCGATATTCTTCCGCCGTTGGATAAGCCTTGATTGTGCTGTCTGTGAAGGTCTTTTCAGAATAGTTGGAATGCGTGGTCGAAACCTGAACGCCAATTGTCTTGCCAGCGAGATCTTCCTTGGTCACGCCCTTGATGTCGGTGTCCTTAGGCGCTGCAACACCGGGAGGTGTGTTGTAATATTTGTTCGAGAAATCGACCTGCTTCTTGCGTTCGTCAGTGATTGACATGGATGCAATGAAGGCATCAAACTTGCCAGACTGGAGGGCAGGGATCGCGCCGTCCCATTCCTGCGTAACGAATTCACATTCCGCTTTCATTTCGTCGCAAAGCGCTTTGGCGATATCAACGTCGAAGCCCGAAAGTGTGCCATCTGGCTTGATGAAGTTGAATGGAGGGTAAGCACCTTCCGTACCAATTTTAAGCTTCAGGGGTTCCTGAGCATTGGCAATACCGGCGGTCATGCTGCCGAATGTGATTGCAAGTGCTGCAACGGATGCTGCTGCAGCTATACGCTGAATAACGCGCATTCTTAGTCCTCTCGTTTCGTTGTGGCTGGTTCCCTGATTCTTTTTCTGGTTCAGCCGCTTAAAAGGATGCTGTCGACATGTTTATCATTAGCAGGTCTGACAGTGATCCCTCATTCACTACAAATAGATGCTGGAGATAACAACGCGCAATATTTTTTCTTGTAAATGCCCAATCATCTACCCAGAAGCTGATAATCCCACCAATTCCCGGTGGATTGCAAGACGGTCCACGTAATTTAATTGTGCATGTTGAATAGCGGTTTAAAAGGGATTTTTGCGTTTTATGGCAATGTTTCCAATTTTAGCACTACCAAATCTGAAAAAATAAGTGAAATCCTCACAGCTTCATGACTTGCTGCACGAAGTCTGCAATATCTGCAATCGCGTCCAAATTAAACACGGGTAATTTAGCGTCGTGGTTGATGTGATCACTGGCGATAGCAACGATGGTTGGGTCGTCGTCCGAAAGTGCTGGACCTTCATGTCCGCCCGAACGCCGCAGCTCAATTTTGTAATGAGATTCGCGTTTATAGCCTTCTACGAGAATCAGATCACAGGGTGAGAGTTTTGCGACAATCTCTTCCAGTGAAGGTTCTTTTTCGCCCAGATTTTCATGCATGATCGCGTAACGCGCAGATGAGACGATTGCCACTTCACCGGCACCGGCGTTTCTGTGACGCCACGAATCTGTGCCGACGTGATCAATGTCGAAGTTGTGGTGCGCGTGTTTCACGGTCGAGATATTGAAGCCGCGCTTGGTAAATTCCTGCACAAGCTTTTCAGTGAGCGTTGTTTTACCTGAGTTTTTCCAACCTGTGATGCCGAATATTTTCTTGGTAACAATGTTTGCTTCGGTCATTGCAGCGCCTCATAGAGCTTTCTTGCGTTGTGCAGGTCTTCGGCTGTGTTGATGTTGAAAAATGGATCGAAGGTTTCGGTGGTCTTCGGCAATGCTTGGAGCGGGAAATCAACTGTCTCAAACCCGATGGTTCGCGCGAAAGCCAGTACACTGGCTTTTTCAGTGTGCTGCAACCACGCATTTAATGGCTGTAGGAGATCTGGCTTCCAAAGAGCGAAAATTGGATGAACCCGGCCCTTGGAACTTGCCATAACAATGCGCGCATCGTTTTTTTGTTGGCGTTCATAGAGGCGCGCCATCAGGTCGGACGGAATGAAGGGGCAATCTCCGGTAACGCTGAGCACAAATGAATAATTCTGTGCGTATTCGAACGCCGTTTTTAGGCCGATAAGCGGCCCGCCATAATGCGATTGAACATCGGCAATTATCGGTAAGCTCAAGTCAGGAAGGTCACTCTTGTCGGTGTTTGTATTGATAAACAGGTGATCGACCTGTGGTGAAAGCTGAGCGGCCACCCGTTCCAGAATTGACTTAGAACCCAGCAATTGCAGGAATTTATCACGAGCAATGCCATCTGCACGCATGCGACTGGATTGTCCTCCAGCAATAATAGCGCCTGCGATCTGCATTGCTTTAGGCATTAAATGGTTTCCAGCTTACGCAGTTTCTGTTCGCGTTTTTTACGGATGTTTTCGCGGTAGACCATGTAAATTCCACTTCCTACCACAAGAACCGACCCGGCGATTGTATAGGAATCTGGTGCCTGATTGAAAACGACGGTGCTTAGCATTATCGCCCACAGCAGGCTCGAATAACGGAATGGCGACACAAATGAGATTTCACCTTCCCGCATTGCCATGATGATAAAGTGATAGCCAACCAGCAAAAGCCCTGCGGCTAAAGCCATCAGAATAATTGGTTCAAGACCAACGGGTTGCCAGCCACCCATTGGCTCGATCAGCGCGCCGCCTGTGATCATTATAGATCCGGCGGTGAGTGTCGAGAGATAAAGCGTCGGGATATTGGCTGGAATCCGTCGCGTTGCAATATCGCGCATGGCCGTAAAGCATACGCTGGATAAGAGAACGCCAACCACTGCAAGGTCAGTGGCACTGTCTGCACCGGGACGGATAATTATAATGACTCCGATAAGTCCTACTGAGATACACATCCAGCGCTGCCAGCCGACTTTTTCACTAAGGAACAGCACTGCGCCGAGTGTTACAACGAGCGGCGTTACCTGAAAAACTGCTGAACAGAATGCCTGAGAAAGGTGGCCGAGTGAGTAGATATAAGTGATTGTCGCCAACACTTCGCCCAGCACACGAAGCATCGTCATTGGATCGAGTGAGAGGTTGCGAAACGCTCCGTTGCGCCATGCCAGCAACCCGATGGCTATCGTGGCAAATATTCCACGAAGAAACATGTACTGACCGCTGTTCATATGGACGAGCAAATATTTAGTTATGGAATCGCCGATGGTAAATGTACCCATGGCGAGAAGCATAAACATGCTTGCACGAAAATTTGCTGACTGCGGCACAATATGAAATCCGGTTTATGGTTTCATATCGCTAGCTTATCGTTTGGATTCGGTCCAATCGATACTTGTTGTGAACGTATTCAAATTATTTATCCGCCCGTGAGGCTCATATGACGTGCAACCGCTGGGCGGTTGTGGTCACGATCAATAATGAAATCATGGCCTTTGGGCTTGCGTGAGATAGCTTCATCAATCGCGTCATTGAGCACGCCATCGCTTTCGCTCGCACGCACCGCAGCACGAAGATCGGCCTCATCATTCTGACCAAGACACATATAAAGCATGCCCGTACAGGTGAGACGCACGCGATTACAGCTCTCACAGAAGTTATGCGTCAGCGGAGTGATGAAGCCAAGACGACCACCCGTTTCAGCAATCTTTACATAACGGGCAGGCCCACCAGTTTGATAAGGAATATCAGAGAGCGTGAATTGCTGGCTAAGATCAGCACGGAGCTTTGAGAGCGGAAGATATTGATCTGTCCGGTCAACTTCGATTTCTCCCATCGGCATTGTTTCAATGAGCGTCATGTCCATGTCGCGGCTATGCGCCCAGCGGATCAGCTCTGGTATTTCAAACTCATTGAATTCTTTGAGCGCGACTGCATTGATTTTGACACGGATGCCGGCTTTTTGCGCCGCATCAATTCCTTCAATAACCCGATTGACGTCGCCCCAGCGGGTGATCGTGCGGAACTTTTCCGGATCAAGAGTATCGATGGAAACATTGATGCGCTTCACACCACAGTCAGCCAATTCATCTGCATAGCGGGCAAGTTGAGACCCGTTGGTGGTGAGTGTCAGCTCATCCAGCGCGCCAGTTTGCAAATGCCTCGAAAGACCGCGAATGAGGTGCATGATATTTTTGCGGACCAGCGGCTCACCGCCAGTCAGGCGCAACTTGCGCACGCCCTTAGCGATAAAGGCGCTGCAAATCCGGTCGAGTTCTTCGAGTGTGAGCAGGTCTTTCTTCGGCAGAAAGGTCATATGCTCTGCCATGCAATAGGTGCAGCGGAAATCGCAACGATCGGTAACAGAAACACGCAAATAGGTAACCGCGCGTCCAAACGGATCGATCATCGGTCCATTCGGAGAAACATCAGGCAGTTGAAAGAGCCGTTGCGTAATATTTGCCATATGTTCCCATGTGTCGCGAAGTTTGCTCGCTAATTATGAATAGAGATAGTTTTCCGCTTTAAGTTTGTCCAGTTCGTGTTCAATCAAACCACCTTCAACAAAATGCGAATAATAAGAATAGACGCTAATGGACGGCATGTTTATTGAAGAAACATACGCTTTCGAAGCGACGGAGAATGAATATGAGTGATGTCTGGCCCACTGAACTGCGTGTCTCAAAGGATCGCAAGCTTTTGACGGTGGCTTTTGACGGTGGCGAACGCTTTGAACTGACGGCGGAATTATTGCGGGTTTTGTCGCCTTCTGCCGAAGTGCAAGGCCATTCGCCGGAACAGCGCGTGACCGTTGGCGGCAAACGCAATGTCGAAATCATGCGGATGGACCCGGTGGGTAATTATGCCGTTCGTATTACCTTTGACGACATGCACGACACGGGCCTGTTCTCGTGGACCTATCTCCATAAGTTAGGCACAGAGAAAGAAACGCTCTGGCAAACCTATCTGGATGAGCTTGCTGAAAAAGGTCTGAAACGCGATCCCAGATGAAGAAAAGGGCGGTTTCCCGCCCTTCACATTACCCTAGATTGAGTTCTTTGAAGAAGTCATTGCCCTTGTCGTCAATGACGATGAAGGCCGGGAAATCAACCACTTCAATACGCCAGATGGCTTCCATGCCTAGCTCTGGATATTCAACGACTTCAACTTTCTTGATGCAATCCTGAGCAAGGCGGGCGGCAGGTCCACCAATGGAGCCGAGATAAAAGCCACCATGCTTGCCGCAAGCTTCGCGAACTTGTCGCGAGCGATTGCCCTTTGCCAGCATCACCATCGATCCGCCGAATGACTGGAACTGATCGACGTATGAATCCATACGGCCAGCGGTCGTTGGGCCAAATGAACCCGAAGCATAACCGGTTGGTGTCTTGGCTGGGCCAGCATAATAGATCGGATGGTTCTTGAAATAATCCGGCATAGATTCGCCGTTTTCCAGACGCTCGCGGATCTTTGCATGCGCCAGATCGCGTGCAACGATAATCGATCCAGTCAGAGAAAGCTGGGTTTTGACCGGGTGTTTCGACAGTTCCTTTAGAATGTCTTCCATCGGCTGATTAAGGTCGATTTTGACCACATGCGATGACAGCTTTTCCTCGTCAATCTCTGGCATATATTGCGCTGGATTGGTTTCAAGCTTCTCAAGGAAGATGCCTTCTTTGGTGATCTTACCCTTTGCTTGACGATCTGCCGAGCAGGAAACACCAAGACCGATTGGCAGTGAGGCACCGTGGCGGGGCAGGCGGATAACACGCACATCATGGCAGAAGTATTTGCCACCAAACTGTGCGCCTACGCCGAGCGACTGCGTCAGCTTGTGAATTTCTGCTTCCATTTCAAGGTCGCGGAACGCATGACCTGTTTCCGAACCGTGTGTCGGGAGTTCATCAAGATAACGCGTAGACGCGAGCTTGACGGTCTTGAGGTTCATTTCGGCAGATGTGCCGCCGATAACAATCGCCAGATGGTAAGGCGGGCAGGCGGCAGTGCCGAGGCTGAGAATCTTGTCTTTCAGAAACTCAATTAGCCGGTCATGGGTCATCAGCGACGGCGTGCCCTGAAACAGAAACGTCTTATTTGCCGAACCGCCGCCCTTGGCAACAAACAGGAATTTATAGGCGTCTTCGCCTTCTTCATAAATGTCGATTTGCGCGGGCAAATTGTTCTTGGTGTTTTTTTCCTCGAACATTGAGAGCGGCGCAAGCTGCGAATAGCGCAGGTTTTTCTTGTTATAAGCATCAAGAACACCAGCGCCGAGCGCATCGGCATCGCCGCCTTCGGTCCAGACGCGACGGCCTTTTTTACCCATAATAATCGCCGTACCGGTATCTTGGCACATAGGCAGGACGCCACCAGCGGCGATATTCGCATTTTTCAGGAGGTCATAGGCCACGAAGCGGTCATTATCGGTGGCTTCAGGGTCTTTCATAATATTTGCGAGCTGTTGCAAATGACCGGGACGCAGCAGGTGGTTGATATCTGCAAAGGCAGCTTCCGACAGAATGCGCAATCCTTCAGCGTCAACGCTCAGAATTTCCTGTCCCTTAAATGTGTCAACAGAAACATAGTCAGACGTCAATTTGCGATAAGGGGTCTTATCTTCGCCCAAAGGGAAGAGATTGGCGGCGCTTGCTTCTGCCATTGTGGTACCTCGCTTGCTTGCCCGTATATAAACTGTCGGGCTTGTAACGCGATGCGGGATGAAATCCACTGCGGCACTTTGCGCAACCTCGCAGAAAACAGCGCGCGAAAGTGTATCCGAGAAATCGCTTTTCAATAAAAATTGATGGAGCCTGGCAAAAAAAAATAGGAAGATGCGTTAACGTTAAAAGATTCTATACGAGATTCATCAATTCTATGGGCAAAGATTGACGCGGCCTCACTCAAAGGTGGTCGCACTGAATTGGCGGTTGGAATGCAGTTCTCCAGAGAGTTTTATCGCGACACGAATAATCATCGCAAAAGCGGTCCTTATGTTCGTAGTGCATTGGCAGTTGCGTTAGCAGCGTCGACACTCTTCACGGCCACACAGGCACAGGCCGCAAATTCTTTGCTGGAGCTTTTCCAGCAGCGTCGTCAGCAACAGGCTCAGCCAGTTCAGCCACCTGTTCAGGCTATACCTGCTACGCCTGCGCAGAGCGGCACAAAGACCGTTTCTATCCCACGGGCCACCGTACCGCCAGCGCAGCGCGTGACTGTCAAAGGTCCGCAGATTTACAATTACAAGCCCGACGCACTGATCAAAGTTGATTTCAGCGCTCTCGATATGCAGGTGACTGCTGCTGTTGAACCGTCGTCGGTTGATCCGCTGACTTCGGGTATGTCACCGATTGGTCCGGTTAAGAGGACTAACGAGACGCGGGGCGAATTAGCATTCGATGCTACTTCTGATTATCTGAAGACAACAGATGTGCAGGCTGAGAAGCAGATCGCAGAAGCAATCGTGAGCTTCTATTCGCAACAGCGTAGTTTCATCTGGTCTGCTGATAACAAGGCGCTCGATAAAGCGCGGGACGTTGCGGCTTTCTTCGCTCAGTCTGATGAAGATGGTCTCAACCCGGAAGAATATGCGGTTGCTATTCCCGGTGAACACTTCGACGTGACACAGCTTTCAGAACATCAGCAGAAGCTCGCTGACTTTGAAATTAAAATGTCGGCGCGCGCTTTGCGTTATGCAATTGATGCGGGCGAAGGACGGATCGTTGCAGATAGGTTGAGTGGCTTTTATGATCTTCCGCGAAACCGCGTTGATCCAAAAGCTGTTCTTGAAAAGCTCGCCGCTGAAAGCGATCCGGTTGCTTATTTGAAAAGCTTCCAGCCAAATAACGAAGCTTATGCCACGTTGAAGCGTGAACTTGCGAACACGCAGGCACCATCCAGAGAGCCAATCCGCATCTCGCTCGATAAGGCTATCCGTCCGGGTGATACCAATGATGGGCTTGGTAAGGTTGTTGCGCTTATTACGCGTCACGCACCTGAAAAATACATGACTGAGCATCGTGATGTGTTACAGGCACATGCCGATGCAACCATTTATGATCCGGAGCTTGCGGCGGCAATTAAGGATTATCAGAAACTGTCAGGTAGCACCCCGGACGGCATCATCGGGAAGAACACGATTGCAGCCCTTCAAGGTGAGCAGAGTTCGGTGAAGCGTGATCGCATCCTCTATTCGATGGAGCGCCTTCGCTGGCTGCCACATGATTTTGGTTCGCGCTATGTGATGGTCAATCAGCCGTCTTATCGTGCAGAATATTTTGAAGATGGCAAAGAAAAATTGGCGATGAATGTGGTGATCGGTTCGCCGACACATCAGACCTATTTCTTTTATAACAAGGTTCAGACCGTTGTTTTCAATCCTTCATGGGGGGTGCCACGTTCGATTATTCTGAATGAAATGCTGCCAAAGGTCATGCGTGATACCAGCTATCTCGACCGCAATGGCTATGAAGTCTATGTCGGTGGTAAGAAGGTTTCGGCAAGTGCTGTGAATTGGAGCGCTGTTGCTGCAGGTAAGGCACATGTGGGTATTCGCCAGAAGCCAAGCCTCGACAATGCATTGGGCGAATTGAAGATTCTGTTCCCGAATGCGCATGACATTTACATGCATGATACTCCGGCGAAAGCTTATTTCAGCCGTGATATGCGTGCGCTGAGTCATGGTTGCATTCGCTTAGAACGTCCGCGTGATATGGCAGCCGCCGTGCTTGGCAAGCAGGTTGATGAGCTTGGAAAATATTTCGGCAAGGATGAGCGCGGCATTAAGGTTGCCAATCCAGTGCCCGTCTACATCGCTTATTTCACCGCCTGGCCGGATGCGAGCGGTAAGGTGCGTTTCTATAACGACGTTTATGATCGCGATTCAGGAATGCAGAAGGCATCTGACAAAACAGCTGAAACGCGATTGGCTGCACTTTAAATAGCTGTTGCATAGAACACTATTCATAAAAAGGCGGGCATTTTGCCCGCCTTTCGTTTTAGTTCTGAATGTAGCACGCTTTATCTTGACCGCGTGCTGGATCACCGAATGTACGGTTGTCGCATCGTACGCCATCACGGACAACGCGTTCTACAAAACGACCTTTCGCGCCGTAACGCACGGTTTTGCGGCCGTAAAAATCGCAGAAACCATTTTCTTTTGCACATCGCTGCCAGTCACCGCGCCTATCATCACGACGGTCGTCACGCCAATCGTTCCGGCGGTCATCGCGGCGGTTGTCGCGCCAATCATTGCGGCGGTCATCCCGTCTGTCTTCATAGCGTTCACGGACAACAAAAGAGCATGTTTTACTTTTGCCGGGTGCGGGATCGCCAAAAACTTGATTCGAGCAACGAACTTCTGGTCGGTCTACAAACATTGAAGTGGCTTGCCCATTAGCCCCATAAACTACTTCGGTGGGGTAAGGTAATTGGCAAATACCCTTTTCAGAAGCGCAGCGTTGCAAACGCGCCGCTTCTGCGGGTGCTGGCGCAAGCATATACATGGATGCGATGAAAGCTGATGCGCCTGCTATCAGGCTGAGTTTGTTAGACAGAAAAGCTGTCATGGTGAACACCATTGTTTGAGCGTTAATATGCTTAATTCTATACGTGGTAGACATTGAATATAGAATGAACGGCTCTCCACGTCTTTAATGATCTTAATTTGATGCAGTTATCGTTTATCTGAGCGTAAATGTCATAAATTGGCAGTGTCGTAGTTCCCTTTTTGCCTTGAATCCGCAAGAGTGCGCCCAGATGTTTCTCGTCAGCAAGGTCGTATGAAAATGCATGGTGAATATAAGGTCCACGGTGGTAAGCTGGTTGTTCTCGATCTGGAGGTTCTAGATAATAAACTGCACCAGGTTCAGGTTGCAGGTGATTTTTTCTTAGAACCGGCTGAGGCCCTTGATGATATTCGCGATGCTTTGAACGGCTTACCAGCAACTGCATCTGCCGAGGAGATCGCTGACGCCGTGCGCAAAGGACTGCGTCCTGATGCGTTCATGATTGGTTTCAGCCCTGAAGCCGTTGCAATTGCTGTTCGCCGTGCGCTTGGTGTGGCGCGGACGTGGCGCGACTATGAATGGCAGATTATCGATATTCCACCGCTAACGCCCACAATGCATTTGGCGGTAGATGAAGTTCTGGCGCGCGAAGTTGCAGCTGGACGCCGCGCGCCCACTTTGCGTTTCTGGGAGTGGGAGCGCCCATCGATTATCATCGGTGCTTTCCAGTCGCTGCGTAACGAAGTTGACATGGAAGCGACTGAAGAAATGGGCGTCGAGACAGTACGCCGTGTCACGGGCGGCGGTGCAATGTTTGTAGAACCGGGCAACTCGATCACCTATTCACTCTATGCGCCGGGTGAACTTGTCCGTGACATGAGCTTTGCCGACTCTTACGCATTTCTGGATGAATGGGTGCTGAAATCGCTTAATTCTCTGGGTATCGACGCCTTCTATAAGCCGCTCAACGATATTTCGAGCTCAAAAGGCAAGATCGGTGGAGCAGCGCAAAAGCGCTATTCAGGTGGAACCGTTCTGCACCATGTCACGATGGCTTATGACATGGATGCGGAAAAGATGGTGAAAGTGCTGCGCATTGGCCGGGAAAAGCTTTCAGACAAAGGTACTGCGAGTGCCGCCAAGCGTGTTGATCCAGTTCGAAGCCAGACAGGCTTGCCACGCCGCGAAGTTATAGACCGCATGAAAGATATGTTCGTGTCGCTGAATGGCGGTGTAAGTGGAGCGATCACTCCTGAAGAGTTTGCTGCCGCTGAAAAGCTCGTTGAAGAAAAATTCGCAACCAAAGAATGGCTGCATCATATTCCTTAACGGAGCTAATCGGCATTGTGCCCCGTGACAGCGCGGACAAGCCATGCCATAGGGAGGCCACGTTTTCACAAGGCCTCCCACGACCATGATCCGCATCGATAATATCAGCAAGTCTAACAGCCATCGTATCCTCTTCATCGAATCCTCTGCTGCGTTGAATCGCGGTGAGAAGATCGGTCTGGTTGGACCAAATGGTGCGGGTAAAACCACGCTTTTCCGTATGGTCACCGGCGAAGAACTGCCCGATGAAGGGCAGGTCAATGTCGAAAAAGGCGTGACAATCGGCTATTTCAACCAGAATGTTGGTGAAATGGGCGGACGTTCAGCTGTCGCCGAAGTTATGGACGGGGCAGGGCCGGTCAGCGTTGTTGCTGCCGAACTGCGCGAACTCGAAAGCGCCATGTGCGATCCTGATCGTCTTGATGAGATGGATGCAATTATCGAACGCTATGGCGAAGTGCAGGCGCGTTACGAAGAGCTTGATGGTTATGGTTTGGACGGTCGTGCGCGTGAAGTGCTGGCCGGTCTTAGCTTCAGTCAGGAAATGATGGACGGCGATGTCGGCAAATTGTCCGGCGGCTGGAAAATGCGCGTGGCGCTTGCCCGCATTCTTCTCATGCGTCCTGACGTTATGCTGCTTGACGAACCAAGCAACCACCTTGATCTTGAAAGCCTGATCTGGCTCGAATCCTTCCTCAAAAACTATGACGGCGCATTGCTGATGACCTCGCATGATCGCGAGTTCATGAACCGTATTGTAACCAAGATTATTGAAATCGACGGAGGCTCGCTCACAAGCTATTCCGGCGATTATGCCTTCTATGAAGGCCAGCGTGCACTCAATGAGAAGCAGCAGCAGGCACAGTTTGAACGCCAGCAGGCCATGCTTGCCAAGGAAATCAAGTTCATCGAACGCTTTAAAGCACGCGCATCCCATGCATCTCAGGTGCAGAGCCGCGTGAAAAAGCTTGAGAAAATCGACCGCGTGGAACCACCGCGTCGTCGTCAGACAGTCGCCTTTGACTTTCTGCCTGCGCCAAGATCCGGCGAAGATGTGGTTAGCCTCAAGGGCGTGAACAAGTCTTATGGCAGCCGCACCATATATGACGGACTGGACTTTATGGTCCGCCGTCGTGAACGCTGGTGCATCATGGGCGTCAATGGTGCTGGCAAGTCAACGCTTCTCAAGCTTGTTACCGGCACGACAGAACCCGATCAGGGCATTGTCAATCTTGGTGCCAGCGTAAAGCTCGGCTATTTCGCGCAGCACGCCATGGACATTCTGGATGGTGACAGCACTATTCTTGAATGGCTGGAACAGCGCTTTCCAAAAGCTGGGCAGGCACCTCTGCGTGCGCTTGCGGGTTGCTTTGGCTTTTCGGGCGATGACATTGAGAAGAAATGTCGCGTTCTTTCCGGTGGTGAGAAAGCCCGTCTGGTTATGGCGGCGATGTTGTTTGATCCGCCGAACTTCCTCGTACTTGATGAGCCAACGAACCATCTGGATCTCGACACCAAGGAAATGCTGATCAAAGCGCTGTCAGCCTATGAAGGCACCATGCTTTTCGTATCGCATGATCGCCGCTTTTTGTCCGCACTTTCCAACCGCGTGCTCGAACTCACACCGGATGGCATTCAGCAATATGGTGGCGGTTATACTGAATATGTTGAAAGCACCGGACAGGAAGCCCCCGGTCTGCATGTGGGATAAAAGAAAGGCGGGCTTTATGCCCGCCTGACTAAACTTAGCGACAACGAGCCGTGTAAATATGGCCCTTGCTGTTGCGGTATTGACAATTTCCATTGCGAAGATTGCGCACCAGCAAGCCACCTACAGCACCAGCACCAGCACCGATAAGTGCGCCGCGGCCACCGCCGGCAATTCCACCAATTGCAGCACCTGCTACTGTGCCAATGCTGACGTCTTTTTCAGTTGAAGTACATCCCGAGATCGCCATCAAAGCAATCAGGCAAAATCCAATTTTACGCATTTTCCGTCCCTTTATGTTGCCGATCAACAATGATGAGCTAGTTAAGGACAGATTGCCAGCTGTCAATGAAATACTACTAAAAACTTGTAGTTAATTGAAACTAATCGCTCAGTGATAGTAATTTGCGATGATTTTGAAATAGTATCAAATGCATGAAAGAAAGCGGATAGATTGAGCGACCTTAAACGAGCGTGGTTTCGAGGTCGGTTTTGTGCCGTCTTATCATTTCTGCTGAATCATAGCCTGATCAACGCGACAGGCGTTGTTTGATCAAACGAACCCATGTGTTGTTGAACATAACTGCACCAATGATAAAGGCTACTACGCCGAGAGCAATCATACCCCATGCAACGCCCTCATCACCAAATTGTTGGTAGAGC
The DNA here is from genome assembly GCF_049199085.1 of Ochrobactrum sp. EDr1-4. Lineage (NCBI taxonomy): Bacteria > Pseudomonadati > Pseudomonadota > Alphaproteobacteria > Hyphomicrobiales > Brucellaceae > Ochrobactrum > Ochrobactrum sp. EDr1-4. The sequence goes on along the minus strand of NZ_JBLZOF010000001.1, from coordinate 326 downwards.
CAGCCAGAATGCTCAACGGCTTGCGCTGGTTTCCCAAGACGAAATGTGCCTTGAACGAAGGCACCCACGCCGACAATTAATAACATGATACTTCTAATCATTTTCACCAATTATCGGTCTTGGATTTTGCAAATCCAGATTATGCGAAGCTTTTTATGATGAGTTTTTGGCGCACCCGACTGGATTCGAACCAGTGACCGTAACCGGGGCAGATTTGTTGGGGGGGTCTTTTATTTTTGAGTCAAAGTCAGAAATGCTTTTTACTCAAGACTTGTGCATAACGCCGAAGTTCGTCGATCATTTTGAGCCCGAGGATTCCTGATTTT